>CAYXMQ010000005.1:0-170656 GCA_964466195.1 uncultured Thiobacillus sp. | reverse complement strand
ACTATTGAACGCTGTTTACCCCGGAAATCTGGAAAGTTTTGCACGCTGTTTCACATGCAATAGACGCCATCGGCCCACTTTGGACGTAAAAAAGGCCGGAAGCCTTGTATTTACTGGGCTTACCGGCCTTCTTTGGACTACCTTGGATTATTATCTGGTGCCGACACCCGGATTCGAACTGGGGACCTACCGCTTACAAGGCGGTTGCTCTACCAACTGAGCTATGTCGGCGAAATCTGCAAAGTTACTGCTGCCGTTATTTGACCACTTTGAGTTGCGGCCTGCCCCGCGGCGGTTGCGGCGTGTCATCGGCTTCATTGATTTGGCCGGAATCCTGCTCGGCCACCACCCCGCCGGCCTCTTGCCCAGCCGCCGGGGCGAGCGATTCGAAAGCCATGCCCTCACCCGTCTCACGAGCATAAATCGCAATCACATTGCCGACCGGGACTTCAATCGAATGCGACATACCGCCGAAGCGCGCGGAGAACGTGACCCAATCGTTATCCATATGAATGTTGCGCACCGCACTCGGCCCCACGTTGAGAACGATCTGACCGTCCTTGACAAAGGCCTGCGGGACGCGCGTCTGCTGGTCGACTCGCACGGTCAGGTAAGGGGTATGGCCGCTATCCACACACCACTCATACAGGGCGCGCAGAAAGTAAGGCTGTTGCGAAAGGGCGCTCACCGACTGGAACTCACTTGCGCATGGCCTTTTCGACCGGCGTCAGCGCTTCGATGAAGGCTGGGCGCGTGAACAGCCGCTCGGCATATTTGAGCAGCGGCGTGGCCTGCTTGGGCAACTGAATGCCGTAATGGTCGAGCCGCCATAACAACGGTGCAATGGCGACATCCAGCATCGAGTAATCGTCGCCCAGCATGTACTTTTGCTTGTTGAAGATGGGGGCGATCTGGGTCAGGTTGTCGCGCACGATCATGCGTGCCTTCTCCGCCACCTTCGGCGTGCCTTTGACGATGTCGTACAAATGCGAAAAAAGATCGCGCTCGAAGTTGTGCAGGAACAAGCGCGCCCGCGCACGCATGACCGGATCTGCCGGCATCAGCTGCGGATGCGGAAAACGCTCGTCGATGTATTCGTTAATGATGTTGGATTCATACAACGTCAATTCCCGTTCAACCAGAATGGGGAGTTGGCTGTATGGATTCATGGCGGCGATTTCATCCGCCTTCTCCGTCGGATCGATATCCTTGATCTCGAAGTCCATGCCCTTTTCATGCAGAACGATGCGGCAGCGTTGGCTGAATGGGCAGGCTGCGCCTGAATAGAGAATCATCATGGTGGGTTACCGCGTGCTTAATGCACGTCCTTCCAGAATTCCTTCTTGAGGTAGAAGGCGACTACATAAAACACGCCGAGAAACAGGAGCACGGCGAGGCCAATCCGCATGCGATCGCCTTTGGCAGGTTCTCCCATCCAGTCCAGATAGTTGGTCAGATCGCCTACCAGCGCGTCATATTCGGCTTGGGTGAGCTTGCCCGGCTTAACCAGTTCCAAGCGATCGACAAGGTGATGCTCCTTGCCGTCTTCGCTCTTTTCAGTGCGATAAACCGGCGCCAGATGACCTTGCAGGTCCTGCATCACATGCGGCATGCCGACCTTATCGAACACCGTGTTGTTCCAGCCGGTCGGGCGAGTGTCGTCACGATAGAAACTGCGCAAATACGTATAGACCCAGTCCGGACCGCGCGAGCGGGTAATCACGGACAAATCGGGCGGCGGCGCGCCAAACCAGGCCTTGGCATCGGCCGTACGCATCGCCACGGCCATGGTTTCGCCCGGCTTATCGGACGCATACAACAAATTGGCCTTGATTTGCGCCTCGGTCAGGCCGATATCCTGCATGCGGTTGTAACGCATGTATCCGGCGCTATGGCAGTTGAGGCAATAGTTCACGAACACGCGGGCGCCGCGCTGAAGAGATTCCTGATCGTGCAGATTGATCGGCGCACGATCCAGATGGACCGCGGCGCCGGCAGCCATGGCCAGCGACGGCAGGGCCAGGAGCATGAAGAACAACTTTTTCATTTGGTCACCCTTTCCGGAACCGGCTTGTGCGTATCGTTTTTGGTGTACCAGGGCATCAACAGGAAGAACGCGAAATACACCACCGAAAGAATCTGCGAAATCACGGTGTACAGCGGCGTGGCGGGCAACACGCCAAGTATGCCGAGACCGATGAAGGCGATCACGAACAGCGTCAGAGCGATCTTGAACTTCGGTCCGCGATAGCGGATCGACTTGACCGGCGACCGATCCAGCCAGGGCAACGCGAAGAAGATCAACACCGCCACCCCCATTGCCGCCACACCCGGGAACTGGGAACCGAGAATCGGCGGAATGGCGCGCAGAATCGCGTAGTAAGGCGTGAAGTACCAGACCGGCGCAATGTGTTCCGGCGTCTTCAGCGAATCAGCCGGAATAAAGTTGTTGGCTTCCAGGAAGTAACCGCCCATTTCCGGCGCGAAGAACACGATCGCGGCAAACACCATCAGGAAAACCACCACGCCGAGGATGTCCTTGACCGTGTAATACGGATGGAACGGAATGCCGTCGAGCGGATGGCCGTCCGGGCCTTTCAGCTTCTTGATTTCGACGCCGTCCGGATTGTTGGAACCCACCTCATGCAACGCCACCAGATGCGCGACCACCAAGCCGAGCAGCACCAGCGGCAAGGCGATGACATGGAAGGCAAAGAAGCGGTTCAGCGTGGCGTCGCCGATCACGTAATCGCCGCGTATCCACTCGGACAGCGCGCCGCCGATAAAAGGCACGGCAGCGAACAAGTTGATGATCACCTGAGCGCCCCAGTAAGACATCTGGCCCCAGGGCAACAGATAGCCCATGAAGGCTTCGCCCATCAGCACCAGATAGATGATCACGCCGAATATCCAGACGAGTTCACGCGGCTGGCGATAGGAACCGTAGATCAGGCCGCGGAACATGTGCAGATAGACCACGACGAAGAACATCGAGGCGCCGGTCGAGTGGATGTAGCGGATCATCCAGCCGTAATCGACGTCACGCATGATGTACTCGACGGAAGCAAAGGCCAGCGCCGCGTCCGGTTTGTAATGCATGGTCAGGAAGATGCCGGTGACGATCTGAACCACCAGCATCAGCAGGGCCAGCGAACCAAAGAAATACCAGAAATTGAAATTCTTCGGCGCAAAGTATTCGGACAGGTGCGCCTTGTACGAGGCGGTGAGCGGGAAGCGCTCATCGACCCAATTCATTAACTTTTGCATTGCTTAACTCTCCCGTCGCTATCAGGCGGCTGCGCCTTGGTCGTCGCCTATCAGTACCCGGGTATCGGACAGGTACTTGTGGGGCGGGATAACCAGATTGGTCGGAGCCGGAGAACCGTTGAAAACACGCGCCGCGAGATCGAAGCGAGAACCGTGACAAGGACAAAACCAGCCGCCGACCCAATCCGGCCCAAGGTCGGCCGGCGCGACTTCGGCCCGATACGAAGGCGAACACCCCAGATGCGTGCAGATGCCCACGACGATCAGGTATTGCGGCTTGATCGAGCGGGTTGGATTCTTGCAATAGTCCGGCTGCTGGCTCGTATTTTCAGAAGCGGCATCCGTCAGCTTGGCATCGTGCTTGGAAAGCAGAGCCAGCATTTCCTTGGTGCGGTTGACTACCCAGACGGGCTTGCCACGCCACTCCACGGCCAACTGCATGCCCGGTTCCACTTTGCTCAGATCAACTTCGATCGGCGCACCGGCAGCCTTGGCACGCGCGCTTGGCAACATGCTCATGACGAAAGGAGTCGCAACGCCAAGGGCGGCCACACCCCCGACCGCAGAAGTCATTGTTACCAAAAATCGGCGTTTGGAAGGATCAACGCTCAAGTCGCTCATAACATCTGTCCTGCCTGTAGGAATAAATTCATGTACTTGCCGATGCGGCATAGGCCGGAAAAACAGACATTCCGGTCGAATACACAACTTAGCTGGTTAAACAAAAGCCGGCATTTTACAGATAAAAAGCATCAGACTTAAAGCCTGACAGGCGGATTAACCGCCTGCGCTAGAATTCGCACCTCCTGGATTGTCAGTATTCGAATGTCTGCCCACAAACTCTGGCTCTTGTTTGCCCAATTGGTTGCCGCCCTGGCAGTGCTTGCAGCGGCCTTGTTTGCACTTGATCGCGTAGCGCCTGGACTGCTGCCGTTCGAAGGCGCCGCCGTCACCATCCGCGAAGTCGCCCAGTCCGGTTCCGCCCGCCCCATCTCGACCTATGCCGATGCGGCCGGAAAATCGCTGCCCTCGGTGGTCAACATTTTCACCAGCAAGCAGGTGCGCGCACAGCGCAACCCGCTGATGGACGACCCGATCTTTCGCCGTTTCTTTGGCGATCGCTTCTCCACCGACAATCGGCCGCAGCGCGTTTCCAACCTCGGTTCCGGCGTCGTAGTCAGCGAAGACGGCTTCATCCTGACCAATCACCATGTCGTCGAGGCGGCCGACGATATCCAGGTCGCGCTTTCCGACGGCAAGACGCTCAAAGCGAGTGTCGTCGGAACCGACCCGGAAACCGATCTGGCGGTGCTCAAGGTGAAGCGCAAGGACTTGCCCGCCATCACGTTTGCCAAGAGCGAGAACCAGCGCGTGGGCGATGTCGTCCTGGCCATCGGCAACCCGTTCGGCGTCGGACAGACGGTAACGATGGGCATTATTTCCGCGCTCGGACGCAGCCATCTCGGCATCAACACCTTCGAAAACTATATCCAGACCGATGCTGCGATCAATCCAGGCAATTCCGGCGGCGCCCTGGTCGATGGCGCCGGCAACCTGGTCGGTGTCAATACAGCCATCTTCTCCCGCTCCGGCGGCAGTCTCGGCATAGGCTTCGCCATACCGGTGTCCATCGTGCGCCAGGTCATGCATGAAATCATTACGCACGGCGCGGTCACCCGCGGCTGGGTAGGTATCGAGGTCCAGGAAATCAGTCCTGAAATCGCCGAGTCTTTCGCTCTCAAGTCGACCGATGGCGCGCTTATCGCCGGCGTTCTGCGCAATGGCCCGGCCGATCGTGCCGGCATCCGTCCCGGCGACATCTTGATCGCGGTCGGCGGCAAGCCGGTTACCGACTCGTCGTCCCTGCTCAACCTGATCGCGGCGCTGCCGCCAGGCAAGGTGGTGCAACTTCGCCTGCTGCGCGAGCAGACCGAGAAGCAGTTGATGGTCACCATCGAAAAACGCCCGCCCATGCGGCAAACCGTGCAGGAATAGACGCGTCTGGCCGGACGCGAACGTACCGACTCAAGATTTTTTTCCGACATCCGATAAGGGGATTCTGTTTACAGGAGTCTCCATGCAGATCGTGATCGTCGACGACAACCCGGTAAACCTGAAGCTCATGGAGAGTCTGGTCTTACGGGCGAATACCGATTACCAGCCCCACCCGTTTCTGGATTCGGCCGCCGGCCTTGCCTGGTGCATGAATAATGAGGTCGACTTGCTGATCGTCGATTACATGATGCCCGCGCCCGACGGCATGGAGTTCATCCGCCGGTATCGGGAGCGCAGCGAGCACGCGGACATCCCGATATTGATGATTACCGCCGACCACGAGAAGGCAACCCGCTACGCCGCGCTCGAAGTGGGCGCCAACGACTACCTGACCAAGCCGATCGACAACACGGAGTTCCGCGCCCGACTGCGCAACATGGTCGCCTTGCGTCGGAGCCAGAAGGCGCTTTCCGATCGCGCCGCCTGGCTGACAGAAAAGGTAGAGCAAGCCACCCGCGAGATCCTCGATCGGGAACAGGAGATGATCACGCATCTATCGCGAGCGGCCGAATTCCGCGATCCCGAAACCGGCGCGCACATCATGCGCATGTCCAGCTATTCGCATCTGATCGCCCAGCAACTCGGCCTGCCGCACGAGGAACAGGCTCTCATCCTGCGCGCGGCGCCGATGCACGACATCGGCAAGATCGCCATTCCCGACCATATTTTGCTGAAACCCGGAAAGCACGATGCAGCCGAGCACGCGATCATGAAAACGCATGCCGAAAAGGGCTGGGAAATCCTGCGCGGAAGCCGTTCCAGCCTGCTCGATGCCGCTGCGATCATTGCCCGCAGCCATCATGAAAAATTCGATGGCAGCGGCTACCCTCTGGGCTTGGCGGGCGAGGCCATTCCGTTGTACGGACGCATTGTCGCGGTAGCCGACGTATTCGACGCGCTGACCACCGAGCGCCCTTATAAGAAAGCCTGGCTGGTCGAGGACGCGATGGATTTTCTGTTTACCAACGCCGGCATGCATTTCGACCCGCTCTGCGTGGCCGCCTTCATTGCGCGTATCCAGGAAGCGCTGGTCATCCGTGCCAAGTTCCAGGATGCCGAACCGCACATGGCGCATCTGGACGACTGAAGCCAAGCCGATGCAGCCGAAAACGGACTCGGAATGACCCGCTGGAGCGAATCGATGAATTCACCGGCGTTTCCCGCAATCACATCGATAGCCGCAAGCTTGTGGCATTGAAGAAATAAACCATGTCATCCGCTCACTGGCCTCAACGCTACGAGCTTGAACGCGTCGCGCGTCTGCAAGCCGAGCGCCTGCTGGCAGAGAAGTCGCGCGAATTCGAGCAGAACAACCAGAACCTGCGCCGACTCGCCTCGGAACTGGATTTGATGATCAAAAACCGCACTGCCGAACTGACGCACGCGTTGAAGGATTCCGAGCTGCAGAAAGCACAGCTTGCCGAGCTGAATACGGAGTTGCAAACCGCCCGCTTTGCGGCCGAAGCGGCCAATCGACTCAAAGGCGAGTTTCTCGCCAATATGAGCCATGAAATCCGCACCCCGATGAACGGCGTCATCGGCATGCTCCAACTCGTCTTGGAATCTGAACTCGCACAGGAGCCGCGCGAATTCCTCGAGCTGGCGAAAACGTCGGCCGAACATCTGCTCGACGTGGTCAACGACATCCTCGACTTCTCCAAGATCGAAGCCGGAAAACTCGACATTCAGGCGATTGATTTCGACCTGATCGACCTGATCGACGACACGCTGAAGACGCTGGCCCCGCGCGTCGCACTGAAAAACCTCAAACTCAGTCGCGCGCTTGCGCACAACACCCCGCGCAGCGTCCGCGGCGACCCAACCCGGCTCCGCCAGATCTTCATCAACCTGCTCGGCAACGCGGTCAAATTCACCGAGCGAGGCGAAATCGGGCTGACCGTCAGCGGTTGCGACAGGATCAAACAGCCAAATGGCGAACCCGATAATCTGTGCCTGGAGTTCGTGGTTTACGACACCGGCATCGGCATTGCCGTGCAAAACCAGCGTGCCGTGTTCTCCCCGTTTTCTCAGGCCGACGGTGAAGTCACCCGAAGATTCGGCGGCACCGGTCTCGGTCTCAGCATTAGCAAGCAACTGGTCGAAATGATGGGCGGCAGCATTCGGGTGGAAAGCGAACTTGGCCAAGGTTCCCGCTTCATCTTCCGCATCTGGCTCAAGGAAGGCGCCGCCGCGAGCCCCGCCCTGGCGCAAGAATCGACTACCGAAGCAGACCGCGCCAACGAAGCGCGCAGCAGGTACGCGATCCTGCTGGCCGAAGACAATTTGGTAAACCAGAAACTTGCTGTCCGATTGTTGGAAAAACAGGGGCATGCAGTCAGCGTCGCCGCAAACGGCCGTCTGGTCGTGGAAGCGTGGCAGAACGCTCGTTTCGACCTGATTCTGATGGACATGATGATGCCGGAGATGGACGGCCTCGACGCCACCCGCCTTATCCGCGCGATGGAACGCCGCCAGACGGAACAGGGCATCGCCAACCACATCGCCATCATCGCGGTTACCGCCAATGCCATGACCGGCGATCGAGAACGCTGCATCGCGGCGGGTATGGATGGCTATATTTCCAAACCGATCCATCCGGAAGCGCTGAATCGGGAAATCGAACGGGTCCTGCAGGGGGCCGCCACACGAACTCCGTCTAAGCAGGAAGCGGTCTTAGCGGCGGAAGCATTTGCAGCAGCCGAACAGGAGCGGCTGCCGATATTCGATCGCGCCGCCGCGCTTTCCCGTGCTGCCGACGATGAGGCGTTGCTGGCGACCTTGCTTGAGGTGTTCGTGAACGATGCTCCCAAAAACCTGGCTGAAATCGGCCAGGCATTGGCCGCCGCAGACTGGCCGCGCCTGCTCTATGCCAGTCATACATTGAAAGGCGTGTTCGCCACATTCTCTGCGCAGCGCGGCGTACATCGCGCCCAAGAACTGGAAAACGCCGCTCGCGCCGGCGACGCCGTGGCCTGCGCCAGTCTGGTGCAGTGCCTGCACCAGGAAATAGAAGCCTTCCTCAAGGCAGCGGAGTCGTTGCCGTCTTCAGCGGCTTACGAATCCGGCGTACCCCTCGCGGGTGCAGCGGAGTCGTTGCCGTCTTCAGCGGCTTACGAATCCGGCGTACCCCTTGCGGGTGCAGCGGAGTCGTTGCCGTCTTCAGCGGCTTACGAATCCGGCATACCCCTCGCGGGTGCAGCGGAGTCGTTGCCGCCTTCAGCGGCTTAAGAATGCGAACCGCCGCGTGCCCAAAACAACATGCCAGCGCCTCGTTGCATTGGCTATCAAGTCGTCGCGTTTCGTGCCGATATCATGCTATCCGGTAGCGACCAAGAACCGATATGAATCCAAGCTCGAACACCCCGCCCGCCGGAGGTCATCCATCCGGCCCGACCAAGGAGATGGTTGTGAAAATCGATAATGCCATTAAAAGCGTCCCCGCCCCGCGCGGCAAAGAAAGCAAACCGGCTATCAGCCGCCTGCTGCCTACCGCCGAGCAGGGCACCGTCAGCGATCAGGTGCAATTGACCGCAACCGCCGAGAAAATGCGCCAATTGGAAAGCGAGCTCGCCAGCGTCGGCGTCAGTGACAGCGCCAAAATCGAATCCATCCGCCAAGCCATCGCCGACGGCAATTTCAAGGTCGATGAAGAAGCGGTCGCCGAGGGCTTGGTCCAGGAGTCCATCGCCAACATCAGCCACCGCTCAGGCCAGGCCGATGAATAAGCCGATGTTTACTTGCCGATGACCGCGCTCGACCTGAATACACTGAACCAACAGCTGGAGAGTTTTCTCGCACTGCTGGAAGAAGAGGCGATCGCCCTGGCCAGTAGCCATTCCGACCGTCTGGTTGAACTCACGCACTTGCGCCACAGCGCCAGCAGAAACCTGGCCGAACATTGGCAGCGTCTGGCGGAACAACTGGGCCTGCCCGCCGATGCCGGCCTGCCCGCCTTGCGCATGCGCGCCTTCGCCGACAGCCCGCCGAGCGCGGACTGGCAACGGCTGGAAAAGCTCACCGAGGCCGCCGCGCGCCTCAACCGCGTCAATGGCCGCCTGATCGAGGAGCAGATGCTGCGCACGCAGGCCGCCTTGCAAGTCCTGCAAAGCGCCTCCAGCCGCAACTTGTATGGCGCGGACGGCCGACTCAACGACATACTCAACATCCATCGGAGCATCGATAGCGCATGAATACCTTGATTCTTAACGTGACCGGCATGAGTTGCATGGGCTGCGTAAGCAGCGTGAAAAACCTGGTTTCCGCATTGCCCGGCATCGTTCGCATCGAAGTCGACCTTGCCAGCGGCCGCGTCGAAATCGAACACGACCCTGCCCTGAGTCCCACGGCCAGCATCCGCAGTGCAATCGAAGACGGCGGCTACGGCATCGCAGACTGACGCAACACTGCTTGCGCTCGGGAAAAATGAACATGCCTTACTGCCTGCCGACGCCTATCATGACGAAGAGGCCGAGTCGGCACTCATGTTTCCCACTTTTCAGCGGCCGCGAGGCCAAACATTCAAGGAGTCGATGATGAAAGGCCAAGAGGGCAAGAAAACCGAGAAGAAGGAACCCGCCAAGACCATGAAGGAAAAGAAGGCGGCGAAAAAAATCAAAAAAGAGGAAAAATCACGCCAGTAAATTGCTGTTGTTTTAGACCTCATGGCAGCCTGGCTTCCGATACTCAAAGCGGCACTCCCCTACGTCGGCAACATCGTCGCGGCGGCGCTGCCGGTATTTACCCGCCGACAGGAGGCCTCCGCCGAATTGGTTTCCCGGCAAATCGCCGAATTGCAGGAAGCGGTGACCGGCAACGCCGAAGCCGTAAAAGTCCTGGCGGCGCAGGTTGAAAAGACGCTCACGGCGCTGGCCGCCGGTGAGAGCGAACTGGCGCAGCGCATAAGGCAGGAGCTCTCGCAACAGCTGTCGCAGCATATTTCCCCGCAGTTGGCCAGCCTGAATGCGGCGCTCGACCGTTGCGAGAACACGGCGAATCTGGCGCAAGCCCAGGCCAGCCGGCTGGATGGCGTCGCCGCGGCGTTGCAGCAACGTAGCGCCAGCTTCGAACAAGATCGCGGCGCCAGCCGCCATCGCGAGTTGGTCATCGCAGCTATTGCGCTGTTCGCGCTGCTCCTTGCCGTCATCGCGCTAGTGCGCTGAATGCTCCGCGTCGCTCGTACAGCGGCCGCCAC
The DNA here is from genome assembly GCA_964466195.1 of uncultured Thiobacillus sp. Taxonomy (GTDB): domain Bacteria; phylum Pseudomonadota; class Gammaproteobacteria; order Burkholderiales; family Thiobacillaceae; genus PFJX01. The sequence goes on along the minus strand of CAYXMQ010000005.1, from coordinate 160,143 downwards.
CGCAGCTGCCTGAGCAACTGCCGCAGCCCTTATCGCTATCCCGGTACGGGCCGAGTTGCGGATTGTGCAACGCAAAAGCGCGGTAGAGGCGATCCACAGCGATACCCAGCAGTACGATGGCCATGATCAAGGCAATGGTGACCAGATAGAGGCTCATTCGCCCGCTCCCAGACCCGCGAAGCCCATGAAGGCGAGCGAGAGCAGGCCGGCCAGCATCAGCGACAGGGCCGTGCCCTGCACCACATCGGGAACGCTGGACAGGCTCAAGCGCTCGCGCAGGCCGGCCATCAACAGCAGCGCCAGCGTGAAACCGAGACCGCCGGCCAAGGAGAAGGTCATGGCCTGAACGAAGCTGTATTCGCGTGCAGTCTGGAACAAGGCCACGCCGAGCACGGCGCAGTTGGTGGTGATCAGCGGCAGGTAGATGCCCAGTGCACGGAACAGGACCGGGCTGGTCTTCTTCAGCACCATTTCCACCAGTTGCACGGCCGAGGCAATGATCACGATGTAGGAGATCAGGCGCAGAAACTCCATATCGAAGGCGATCACCAGCCAGTTGAGGCCGTAGGCGCAGAGGCTGGCCACCAGCATCACGAAAGTGGTCGCCGCGCCCATCGGCAGTGCGGTATTCAGGCGCGCCGAAACCCCCAGGAACGGGCAAAGGCCGAGGAACATGGCCAGCACGAAATTATTGGCCAGCAGCGTGCCGATGAAGATTTGCGAGAGGGTTTCAGACATGGGTATGGCCCTCGGCGGGTTTGCTGGACGCGGCCTTGCGGCTGCTCAGCCAGTTGAACAGCAACAGCCAAGCCCCCAGCACGAAGAAGCCGCCGGGCGGCAGCACCATCACGACCCAGGGCTGGAAGTCCGGCCCAAACAGGGGGATGCCGAACAGCTTGCCGGCGCCCAGGATTTCGCGCACGCCACCCAGAGCGAACAGGCCGATGGTGAAGCCCGCGCCCATGCCCAGCGCGTTGAGCACGGACGGCAGCGGCGGGTTCTTCGAGGCATGCGCCTCGGCGCGGCCGAGGATGATGCAGTTCACCACGATAAGTTGGATGAAAGCGCCCAATGCGTCGTACACCGCCAGGCTGATGGCCTGGATCAGGTAGTCGACCACGGTCACGAAGGTGGCGATGATCAGGATGTAGGTGGCGATGCGGACCTCCTTGGGCACCACTCGGCGCAGCAGGGACACCAGGAAGGCCGAACCGACCAGCACGAAGGTGGTGGCCAGGCCCATCGACACCGCATTCATCGCCGACACCGACACCGCCAGGGTCGGGCACATGCCCAGCACCATGACGAACACCGGGTTCTGCTTCCAGACGCCTTCCAGCAGTTCTTCGACGTTGGAAAGTTGTTTCTGCCCAGGAATGGCCATGTTCCTTACCCTCCTTGCAGCTTGTCGAGATGTGGCACCAAAAGCGGCAACAGCTTTTGCGCGCTTTGGTTGATGCCCTTGCCTACCGCCTTGGAAGTCACCGTCGCGCCGGCGATTGCATCGATTTCCCAGGCGTTCTGTTTGCTGCCGTGTTTCACTACCTTGATCGCATGCGCCAGCGATTTCAGGTCGGCGGCCAGCGCTGCGTCCAGCGCCACGAAGTTCTTTAGGAAAGCCGCGTCGGTGATGATCTTGTCGCCGATGCCCGGTGTTTCCCGCATCGACACCAGACCGAAGCCGGTGATCACCTGTTTTGCCGGATCGTAGGCGTAAAGCACACGCACCGTGTCGGCGTAACCCTTGGCGGCGCCCTCGGCGGCCACCCCCTTGAGACGGCCGGCCTGGTCGTAGGCGGCGTAGAACTTCACCGCCCCCTCCGGCAGGGCCGCACCGGCCGGCTCCACCCCCCCCGTTCCGGCAACGAATTCCCGGACGCTGACCGCACCCGGTATGACCTTGAATACCGCACGTTCCAGGGCGATCTTCTTGTTGGCGTTGACCGAGTCCAGAGTGCCCTGGTAGGCGGAGACGATCAGGATGCCGCATACCGTGGCGACCAGTCCGAGCGTTCGGATCATTGCGACGCTGGGGGTGGCGGGCGGGGGGGGGATAGCGTTCATGCCTTCCTCCGCTTCACGGCGCCGAACACCTTCGGCTGTGTCACCTGATCGATCAACGGCGCCAGTGCATTGCCGAGCAGAATGGCGTACATGACGCCTTCGGTGAGACCGCCGAAATATCGGATCATCACCGTGACCACGCCGATCAGCGCACCGTACAGCCAGATACCCTTCGGCGTCACCGGCGAGGTGGTCATGTCGGTCGCCATGAACACCGCGCCCAACATCAGGCCACCCGACAGCAGCACGAACAGGGGATCGGGATAGCGCACCGGGTCGATGGCCTGAAACAGCCACGCGGTCAACGCCGCGCTGCCCAGCACCGCAAGCGGGATGCGCCAGTCGAGAAATCTGCGCGCGGCAAGGTAGCCGCCGCAGAGCAGGATCAGGATGGCTGAAGTCTCGCCCGCCGAGGCGGTCACGGCGCCGGTCAGGAAATCCGCCGGCGCGGCCAGCACGTTTTCGAATTTCCAGCGCGCCAATGGCGTCGCGCCGGTGAAGCCGTCCAGCGCCGATTTGGCATGCAAGGCCCAGGCCGATATATCCGGCGGCGTCATCAGCGGCGCGGTGAATGTGGTCGGCGCGAATTCGCTGAAGCGCTGCGGCGCGAAGGCCGGTATCCAGGTGGTGATCGCGACCGGGAACGCCGCCTGCACGAACGCGCGGCCGACCAGCGCCGGGTTCATCACGTTGTAACCGATGCCGCCGAACAGCGCCTTGCCCAGCGCGATGGCGACGAAGCCGGCGACCGCGCCCATCCAGAGCGGAAAAGCCGGCGGCAGGCTCAGCGCCAGCAGCAGGCCGGTGATCGTCGCGGACCCGTCCGACAGCGTGCTAGGCTGGGCGGACAGATGGTTGAACAGGCGCTCGCTGGCCAGGCAGACCAGCGTCACCGTGGCCAGCAGCGCCAGCGCCGAGATGCCGTATTGCCAGACCGAGAAGGCCGCGATAGGCAGCAGGGCCAGCACCACGTTGAACATGATGCGATCAACGCTGGCGCCCTTGATGACGTGCGGCGAGGTGCGCAGTTCTATGCGGGGAGTCATGACGGGAACCCCATAGCAGTGACGAGTTTCATGTTGCCCTCTCGCGCAGTATCCCCTTGGCGACGCGGAATTTTTGCACCAGCGGGATGTGCGACGGACATACATAGGTGCAGCAACCGCATTCGAAGCAGTCGCCGAGATGGTAGCTGCCGCCCATGCTTTCGTACTCGCGTTGTGCCGCCAACATGCCGAGCATGGCCGGGTTGAGCCCCATCGGGCAGGCCTTCACGCATTCACCGCACTTGATGCAAGGCCAGACCTTGCGGTCGGCTTCGATCTGAAATTTGTCGAACACCAGGATGCCGGACACCCCCTTGGTCACCGGCACGTCGAGCGAGGCGACGGCCTGGCCCATCATCGGGCCGCCGAGGATGATTTCCTGCTCGCCGGCGTTCTCGTTTGCGTTATCGACCCCGGCCCATTGCAGCACCGTGCGCATCGGCGTGCCGATGGGCACCCAATAATCGCCCGGCTTGCGGATGCCGGGGCCGGTGACGGTGACGACGCGCTCGGTGAGCCCCTGGCCCTTGGGAATCAGGCTGCCCAGCAGCGCCAGGGTGCCGACGTTGTTGACCACCACGCCGACATGCATGGGCAGGCCGCCGGCCGGCACCTCGACCCCCAGCAGCGACTTCACCAGCATCTTTTCGGCGCCCTGCGGGTATTTGGTCGGCACCGCCTGGACTTCAATGGTGCCATCGGACGGACCGAGCTTTGCAATCGCGGCGCGGATGGCGGCCACCGCATCCATCTTGTTGTCTTCCACGCCGATCAGGGCTCGCTTAGCGCCCACCGCCTTCATGGCCAGGCGGATGCCGACCATCAGATCCTCCGGGTATTCCAGCATCAGACGGTGATCGCAGGTGAGGTAAGGCTCGCACTCGCAGCCGTTCACCACCAAGGTATGGATCATCGTATTCGGCGGCAGCGTGAGCTTGGCGTGGCTGGGGAAGGCCGCGCCGCCGAGACCGACCATGCCGCTGTCCTGAATGGCCTGCAGGATTTCCGGGGCGGACAGCGTATCGACGTCAACCGGGTTGGCCCAGCGCACTTCCTGGGTGGAGGCCTCGAACACGCGCAGCACGATGGCTTCGACCCAGGGGCCGCGCGCCGAGGGCTTCAGTTCGATGGCTTCAATGACGCCGTCGGCCGGCGCATGCAGCGGCACCGACAGAAACCCGTCGGCGCGAGCGATGGGTTGGCCGCGGACCACCTCCTCACCGGCCCGAACTAGGGGCACGGCCGGCTTACCGATGTGTTGCACCAGGGGGAGGATCATGCGCGACGCAAACGGCATCCGACGAATCGGACGGCCTGCAGTGCTCTTGTGCGCGTCGGGATGGATGCCGCGCGCAAAAGTGTTGTGCTTGAAGAAGGGAAAGAGGCTCATGGCCGCCTAGTCGCAGGGTGCGCCGTGCGCGCCGATTGACCACGACTGAACCGGACGGAATCCCCCCTGCCCCCCTTTGACAAAGGAGGGAACCTCTCGACGACGCGCAGTGGGGTCGACGCCCCGTTTTTCCAAACGGGAGCGGCAGAGGATTCAACGACGCGGCTCGGCACGGCCGGCTGCCTATCAGTTGTACTTCGCCGCGCGGGCGATCAGCTTGTCGATGTTCGGCTCGTTCATGTTCCACGGCGTGCCGGGATGCAGGCAGCCGGCGGTGCATTTCTCGGCGGCCTTGACCAGATCGGCGTATTTCGTGCCCTGCGGATTGATGACGGTGGCTTTCTTGTCGGCGTTGTAGGCGAAGGTCTTGGGCGCCAGCTTGGTGCATTCGTCGCAGGCGGTGCATTCCGGCGTATCGATGTAAACCGGCTCATAGCCATCCGGACCGGCTCCCTGGGGTGCAGCCTGTACGCCGGCCTGCACCTCGGCGGACAGCGGCGCCACGGCGCCGAACTGGGCCAGGCTGGCGCTGATCCGGCCGAGCAGTTCGGCGCGCGCGCTGTCGGCGATGGCGGCCTCATCCACGGCGGGTGTGTTCAGGCCGGCCACATCCTTCAACTGCTGCCAGAACTGCAGGCGTTCCTCGCACGAACTCACCAGTTCGGCCGAAACCAGTACGCGCATCAGGCGCTGCTTCTTGTCCACCGCCCAGATGTAGGGGAACTTGCCGTCGCGGTCGTCGCCGGCGAGCTGCAGGAAGTCGGCCAGCAACACCATGTCGTCATTCCAGGTGTCCGGCGGCGCCTTGCGGAAGTGCTTGGCGAAACGCCCCTCGCCCAGCGCGAAGTCGGCGAAGGTCAGCGGCAGCGGCATGCTCTGCTCGCCGCCGCCCTCTTCCTGATAGGCCAGGGTGTAACGAGGCCAGTCGGCCTCCAGTTCCGGGTTGCCTTCCAGGCTGACGCATTCGCTGAACGTGGCGCCCTGGTCGGGGTCGTAGCGGAACAGCGGGTAGGCGCGCGATTCCACCGCCAGCTTGGAACGTTCCACCGACGTGTCGTCGCCGACGCCATGTTCCGGCGGGCATACGGCGTAGATGTTGAACAGCGCCGGACGACGCGAATTGAGGCCGTCGATGTAGCTCTCGATCATATGCGTGGGGCTGGAAATGGCGCTCTGGGCGACATAGGCGGAACGATGCGCCATGCCGATGAGGCTGATTTCCTTGCGGATTTCCTTCTTGCCGCGGCCTTTCTTGCCATAGGGCGTCATGTCCGCCACTTGGCTGATGAAGCCGGAAGTGCAGGCCTGGCCGCCGGTATTGGAATAGACCTGGGTATCCACCACCATGATCTTCACCGGCATGCCGGTCATCAGCGCACGCGACAGGTTCTGGAAGCCGATGTCGTACATGGCGCCGTCGCCGCCGACTGCGACCACGGGCGGGCACAGATGCCACTCTTCCGCAGTGAATTGTTCCCAGTTGAAATAGGTGAACTCGGCGTCATGCACGGCCGGGTTGTAGCCGCCCGGATTGCCGTTCAAACCCAGCTCGATCTCCGCCATGCGCACGGCCTTGAAGCCGTCCGCCATCTTGGTCATATGGCCCTCGAACAGCCCCATCGCCACCGACGGCGAGTCCTGAAACAAATGCGAGGTCCACGGGAAGGGATAGGGGTTGTACGGGAACGTGGAGCCCCACACCGAGGTGCAGCCGGTCGAGTTGACGATGCCCATCTCGGCGCGGCCGCGTTGGCTGGGGCCTTCCTCGTAACGCCATTTCAGGTCTTTCAGGCGCGCCAGCAACTGCGTCACCCATTTCAGCCACTGCGTATCGATCGGCTGCGCGGCGTGGTCGGCCTGCAGGCTTTCCGACAGCTCGGCCAGGGTCAGGTCGCTGCCCGTTCGGTTGGCCTCATAGCTGGCGATGGCGGCCATCATGGCGCCGGTGTCGGACAGGTTCACCGATTCGGTGAGCTTCATGCGCAGGTGCTTTTCCAGCTGGTCGACGAGGCTGTCCAGCTTTTCGACAAAACGGGCCACGCGCGGCTGGATCAGTGCGGTGACGGTGCTGGTGAACAGATGAATGGCGGTTTTCTCGCCGCAGCCCAGGCAGGCGCCGTCGCCGCAGGCCATGCTGTTGTAGTTTTTCTTGTCCAGCAGCAGGGTTTCCAGTGCGCCGATCTTTTCGTCGAGGTCGTCGATGCGGCTGTAGGCCTTCGGCGTGGTGGGCAGATTGAGCCAGAAATCCCATTCCCGGCGCAGCTGCACGATGCTGTCGTCGGTCTGGGTGACCATCTTCAGGGCGCCGTCGTCACACACCGCCACGCACAGCGCGCACCCCTTGCAGGTGTAGGGATTGACGGTGATCGAGAAGAGGCCGCCGCTGCCTTTGCCTTTCTTTTCCTTGTTGGTCCAGTAGGGCTTGGTGGTGGCGAACTGGAATTCGCCGATCTCGTGTTCCAGCAGGCGATATTCCTCTTCCATCGCCGCATTGCCCTGGTTGGGATCTTCATGCAGGGCGTCTTCGATCGTCCGCTTGAGCAGGGCGCGCACGTCGAGGCCATCCTTGTCCAGCACGCCGTGCAGTTTCTTCTCGATGACGCGGGCGCCCTTGCGCAGGAAGCGGGTGATGCGGCCGCCCATCTCGATATTGCTGATGGCCGTGTTGAGCACGTCGCCGACGCTGGAAACCAAGCCGGGAATTGCCGAGTCCGGGCAAGTCGTATAGCAGTTGCCGCAGGCCGTGCAGTGTTCCGCGATCCACACCGGATGCTCGAAGCGGATCTGCGTCATGTCGCGATAGACGCCGGTGACGGCCGGCACCAGCGCCAGGCCCATGAACGGGTCGGCGAGGTTGTCGGAGCCCTTGCCGGAGACATAGAAGTTGCCGGTCTGTTCCCAGAAGCGATGGGGATCGGCGGTCTTGACCAGCGCACCATTGTTTTCCGGCATGCGCTTCAACATGATCGGCAGCGACGGCGTGGCCTTGAAGGCGGCGGGCTCACGCACGCCGACCTTTTTCACGGCGGCCGGAATTTCGTGGATCTCGGTATAACCGCGCTTGACCACGCGCAGGTTGTCGTCCACCACGCGTTTGCCCTTGCCGCCGAATTTTTCGTTGAGCTGGTTTTCGATCGCCCTGAACAGCGTCTCTTCCGTCAAGCCGGCGCGCTGCTGCACATCGGAGGCGTGGAAGAACGCGCCCTGGAAGGCGATGCCCTGCATGCGCAGCTGGAGATCGGGATTGAAGGATTCCTCGCGCGCGATGCTGAAGGCGTCCAGATAGAACACCTGGATGTCGTTCTCGACGATGTACTTCTGCGCATACACCGGGAAGGTGGCCCAGAGGGCCGCGGCGTCCGGCAGATTGCTCTGGATGATCAACACGCCATGCTGCTTCAGGCCGGCCACCGCATTGGTATGCAGGAACACCTGCGGATCGGGCGAAAGCACGACATCGACACGGGTGTATTCGCAATTGACGCGTATCGGTTCCGGCGCGGCGGAAAGGAAATAGGTGGTCGGCTGGCCCTTCTTCTCGGAGCCGTATTTCGGATTGGCTTTGATGTCCCAGCCGAGCAACTCGTACAGCGTCATGGCCAGGTTCTTGCCGGTAGTCACCGCGCCCCAGCCGCCGACCGAATGCATGCGCACGGCGATCGCGTCCTTCGGCAGCAGATTGGGGTTTTCCGAACCGCGCAGCGCGAGTTCCTGAATCCTCGGGTAGGCGGCGAGGATTTCCTGTTGCTGAATTTCTTGCTTGGGATTGGCCGCCTGGTCGCGGATGAAGTCGATGGAGAGGTAAAAGAACTTCTTGCGGGCACCGCCGTCCAGCATGTTCTCGACCGCGGCCAGCAGCCCCTCCGGTTGCAGGTCACGCGAACCCAGGCCATAGCAGCCGGAGTAGAGGCGCGGCATGTCCTGCGGCTTGGCATACACCGCATAGTCCGGGTAGGCGCTGGCGTTTTGGCTTCGCCGAAACTCTTCCAGCACGGAGTTTTGGCTTCGCCGAAACTCTTCCAGCACGGAGTTTTGGCTTCGCCGAAACTCCGCTTCCGCGCCGTTTTCCATGCATTTGCTCAGCGCCGCGCGCACCTCGCGCATCAGCGGCAAGTCTTCCGCCAGTGGCTGGTCGGTCCGCTCCAGCACCGCCACCCCCTTCTTGCCTTTGAGCACCCGGCCGATCAGATCGCCAGGGAAGGGGCGGTAGGTCGTCAGGTTAACCACGCCCACTTTCAGCTTGCGGTTCTCGCGCAGCCAGTCGGCGACCGCCGCCGCCTGCACGCACATGGAGCCCATGCCGAGGATGACGTATTCGGCATCGTCGCAGCGATAGGCATCGACCCGGCTGTAATGACGGCCGGTCAGTTCGCCGTACTCGGCCATGCACTGCTCCATCAGCGCCGGAATATGCGCGAAGAAATACGGCCGCTGTGCGGCGGTGGCCTGCATGTGCGCATCCTGGTTGGCGACGGCGCCGGACGCCACCGGGGAGTCCACATCCCAGAGCGCCGGCACGCGGCGGCGTTTGGGGCCATAAATCATTTCCTGGGCGGGGGTCGGGGTCGCGATGAGGTCGTCCGGACGCCCGAGGAACTCCGCCACCAGTTCCTTTTCCGGCACCAGCACCGGCTCGATCAGGTGCGTGGTGAGAAAGCCGTCCATCGCGACGATGGCCGGGGTTAGAGCCAGTTCTGCGGTCTTGCGCGCAATCAGGTTGAGGTCGGCGGCTTCCTGCGCGTTCTTCGCGAACACCTGGATGAAGCCGGTGTCGTCGACGCAGTGGTAGTCGTCATGGCCGCAGTGGACGTTCAAGGTGGCCTTGGTGATGGCGCGGCAGCCCATATTGAGCACGTAGGGCAGTCGCTTGCCGACGGCGCCGTAGAGCGACTCGTGCATGAAGGCCACGCCTTGGGCGGATGAGAAATTGACCGCGCGCAAACCGGTCATCGCCATGCCGGCAGTGACGCCGGCGGCCGCATGTTCGGATTCCGGCTCCAGGAAGATCAGCGCGCGGCCGGACATGTTCACATGCCCAGCCGCGGCGGCTTCGGCCCAGTATTCGCCCATCTGCGTGGAGGGGGTGATGGGGTAGGCGCCGGCGGCGTCGGAGGCCTCACGTTCGACCAGAATGACGGCGGTGTTGCCGTCGATGGCATCGCGAACGCCGGGATACTTTGCCGCCTGGGCTGTGGCGGCAGATTTGCCGGTCGATGCGGGTTCGATCAAATGCATGTTGCCGAGGAGTTTGGTGAGGGGATTCTTGATCATGATGGCCTGCCTCTTTAGACAATGTTGGCGCTGACCGGCAGCGCCTCGATGCGAATGATCTTCTTGGCTTCGCGCCCTTTCAGTATCCGGCTGTCGTCCAGCCAGACGATCGCTCCGGTGGGACAGCGCTCGATGGCCGCGGGTGTAGCCAGGTGGTTCCGGCTGTAGTCGATCACCGCCAGATTGTTGTCCAGGCGGATCAGTCCGGGTGCGGCATCCATCACGCACTTGCCGCAGGCGGTGCAGGCCACCTGGCATTGCGCTTCGGCGGTGTCGCCGTCGGCCCGGCTCTTGCAGGCCACCCAGAGCTTGTGGCTCACGGGCTGCAACTCAAACAGAGCCTTCGGACAGACATCGACGCAATCGCCGCAGGCGGTGCACAGATTGGCATCCACCTGCGGCAACCCCTGCCTGTCCATTGTGATGGCGTCGAAATCGCATTCGACTGCGCAGTCGCCCAAGCCCAGGCAACCCCAGGCGCACGCCTTGCCGCCGCCGGATACGGTCGCCGCCGCACGGCAGGTGCCCAGCCCTTGATACTTTGCGCGTTGCCAGGCGACATGGTTGCCGCCGGCGCAAGCCAGACGCGCCACCCGTTTTTCCACTTCGCCCATGACCACGCCGAGGAAACTGGCGATATAGGCGTTCACATCCGGCGGATTCACAGTGCATTTGGCCGGAATGATCTCGCCCGCCACCACCAGTTCGGCAAAGTTGCGGCAGCCGGCCGTGCCGCAGGCGCCGCAATTCGACTTGGGCAACATGTCCTCGACCTCGCCGATGCGCGGGTCTTCATAGACATACAGACGCTTGTTGGCCAATGCCAACAGCCAGGCCAATGCGGTGCCCAGGATGGCCATAAAGGCTCCCGCCATCGCCACGCCTGTAAGCATCTCCATTTGCACTCCTTGCCCCGATCATCTCGGGAATCTGAAGACCATTAAATCCTGAAATGCTGCAGTGCACAGTTTATTGAAATGCCCTTTATATGATCGGTCAATAATTTCAATCTTGAACATAGGAGATTTTAATGATGCAATGCAGCAAGCCCGCTTCAGCCATTCATCATGCCCTCCGACTCCCAGCTCTACTACAAGAACAACCGCCTGAAACAATTGCGCGCGTTTTATCAGGTCGTGCGCTGCGGCAGCATATCTAAAGCTGCTGAAAAACTGTTCCTGTCGCAACCCTCGGTCTCGCTGCAAATCCAGGCGCTGGAACGCGAAATGGAGGTCGTACTGTTCGAGCGCCGCGGCCCGCATCTGAAACTCACGCCGGAAGGCGAAGTCTTGTTCGAGCTGGCGGAACCGCTGGTCGATGGCATCGACAAATTGCAGGAAACCTTCTCGGCGCATTTCGGCAAGATGGAATCGGGCGAACTGAAGATCGGCGCCGGCGAATCAACGATTCTTTACATCATGCCCGAGCCGGTGCGCCGCTTCGTCGCCGCTTACCCCAAGGTACAACTCAAGATACTCAATGTCACCGGCCGCGACGGCTTGAAGATGCTGCGCTCGGATGAAATCGATTTTGCGGTCGGCTCGATGCTGGAAGTGCCGGAAGACATCGAATACAAGCCGGTCGTGAACTACGACCCGATGCTGATTACCCCGCTGGGTCACCCGCTGGCCGAGAAAGCGGCATCAGGCGAGGAAGTGACGTTGGAAGACGTCAGTCACTTCGGCCTGATCCTGCCGCCTTCGCATCTGTCGACCTGGCGCATCGTCAAATATGTCTTTCAGCAGAACAATCTGACGTTCACGGTGACGTTGGAAGCCGGCGGATGGGAAGTAATCAAGAAATACGTTGAACTGGGCATGGGCATTTCCATCGTCACCGACATCTGCATGACCGGCAGCGAGAAACTGGCCAGCATACCGCTGACCAAATACTTTCCGCAGCGCAGTTACGGGCTGGTGTTGCGCCGCGGTCGATTCATGTCGCCGCAAGCGCGGCGCTTTGTCGAGATCATGGAAAGCGTCCACGCCGGCTGACGCCGGCACTTCACACTCACATGATTATGGCTGAACGCGGATTGATGATTTCCAGCAGCTCGAATGACTGGATCAGCGAATTCTGCATGGTCTCGGCCAGCACCGCGCGCTCCAGATCAAGCGACTCCCAAGCGCTCTCGCGGAAGCTCAGGTTGTATTCACCCAACTGAAAACGCCCCTTGATGTCAGGCGCCATGTGATAGGCGATGTCGGCCGCCACATGTACGATGGCCGCTTCTTTCAGATGGCTGGGCGCCTGCAACGGGTCCAGCTGATAGGCGACCACCTCATCCAGCGCCGCGGGTACGCGCCAGGCCTGCAGTAACGCCGCACCCAGTTGCGCATAGTTGAAGCCAAAAACCGCTTCCTCGGCAGCGACGATCGCCGCTTCGCCATTGGCCTGATCATGCAGAACCTGTCGGTACTGGACGGGCCGGCTGGCATAGAACACCAGTCGGCCGATCTTGTGCAGCAAGCCCGCCAGGAACATGCGCTCGGATTCGCGCATACCGCATTTCTGGGCCAGATTACGGGTCACGACACCGCAGGTGACGCTGTTGTCCCAGAAATCGCGCATATCCACGAATTCGGAAGAAATTCCCTTGAAGGTCGTGATGACCGAAGTCGACATGACCAGATCGCGCAAGGCCTTCTGCCCGATCAGGGTAATGGCGCGCGAGATCGTATCGACCTTCGAGGGCAGGCCATACCAGGCGCTGTTGGCCAGACGCAGCACCGTGCTGGCAATACCCGCGTCAAGCTGTACCACTTCAACCAGTTCATCGATAGAGGTGCCGGGCTGATCAATCAGGTTATTCAGGCGGATTGCGACGTCGGGCAAACTGAAGAGCGTCTCGATTTCCTGGACCAGTTGCTGGGGTGTCATAGTCATCGCTCAAATCGCTTTCGAATGGAACTGAAGGACTGCCTGCCGGCAGTGGCCAAATCGCGGTGATTGAGGATAACGCGGGATGCCAGCTTGTCAAAGCTGTGCATGTGATATGGGGCGATGGATGGGGATCGAACCCACGACCACCGGAATCACAATCCGGTGCTCTACCAACTGAGCTACCACCGCCATTTGATCTACTACAACCAATACTGGCCTGCCCGACAGGGATCGAACCTGTAACCCCCAGCTTAGAAGGCTGGTGCTCTATCCAATTGAGCTACGGGCAGAAGGGAGCCCGATCGATCGGTTGACGGGTCGGGGCTGGATGGTGGTCGGGGTGAGAGGATTCGAACCTCCGACATCTTGCTCCCAAAGCAAGCGCGCTACCGGGCTGCGCTACACCCCGAAGGCGCAGAAATATAACCGTGCATAGGGGAAAAAGCAACGCTGATGCACGCTCATTCGCTAGAATTACTGGCTTTATTTCCAACCACTCTCCGCCATGACCGCCCGCTTAATTGATGGCAAATCACTTGCCGACAGCCTGCTCAAAGACATCCAACGCCAAGTGGACGCGCGGCTGGCTGCCGGACTTCGTGCGCCCGGACTGGCCGTCATTCTGCTCGGCGAAGACCCGGCCTCCAGCATTTACGTGCGCAACAAACGGCTGGCCTGTGAAAAATCCGGCGTAATTTCGATTTCACATGACCTGCCGGCGTCGACCACGCAAGCGGAACTGTTGGCCTTGATCGACCAGTTGAATGCGGATCCGAGCGTGGACGGAATACTCGTCCAAGCGCCGTTGCCGGCGCACATCGATGCAGAAACCGTGATTGAACGCATTCAACCGGGCAAGGACGTGGATGGCTTTCACCCCTACAACGTCGGCCGTCTGGCCGTGCGCAATCCATTGCTGCGCTCATGCACGCCGTATGGCGTGATGCGCCTGCTGGCCAGCACCGGCGAGACCTTGCGCGGCAAACATGCCGTGGTGGTCGGCGCGTCCAACCATGTCGGCCGGCCGATGGCATTGGAACTTCTACTCGCCAACTGCACGGTGACGATTTGCCATTCCGCCACGGTAGATTTGGCGGCGCATGTCGCCCGCGCCGACATAGTCGTCGCAGCCGTCGGACGCCCGGAAATGGTTCTGGGCGCCTGGCTCAAACCCGGCGCCATCGTGATCGACATCGGCATCAACCGCCTGGCTGACGGTCGTTTGGCGGGAGACGTGGAGTTCAAGGCAGCTCTGGACAGGGCCGCCTGGATTACGCCGGTGCCCGGAGGGGTTGGCCCCATGACCGTCGCCACGCTGCTGCAGAACACGCTGGAAGCCGCCCTGCAGCATTGAAGCCTTTTATCCCGCGCCGGCGAGACGGCGCGGCGGGTCAAGCCAGCCACGCGCGCAGCCGGGCCAGATCGACGATGCCGCGCTCTCCTTGTGCCGGCTGATCCAGGCGTTCATAAGGCGCCTCCGGCTCGCCCAGGCCGCTGAGAACCGCCAATGCGCCGGTGAAATCGTGCTCGCGGGTATAGTCGTTGATCGTTACCAGCGTACGCAGATTCGCTCCCAATGACGCCCGGATACCATTTTCGGAATCTTCGAACGCCAGGCATTCGTCCGCCTGCAACCCAAGTTGCTGCATCGCCCAGAGATAAATGTCCGGCGCCGGCTTCTTGGCGGCAACGATGTCACCCGCGGCAATGACCTGAAACCATTCCGGGCCATCCGGCGCTAGGCTGTGGCGCAGGAGTTCCGTCACATTCTCCGGCGTCGTCGTGGTGGCGACCGCCAAGATCAAGCCGTGCGCGCGCGCTTCCTGAAGCAAACGCCTGACGCCGGGCCGCAGCGGAATACCGCCTTGCGCCAACATACGGGTGTAGTGCGCGGTTTTGGCCTTATGCAGCCGCACCACCATGGCGTCGAAATCAGCTGGTTTGACGTAGTCCGGTCGAAAATTCTCGACGTAATATTTCATCCGCTCCTTGCCGCCGGTGACGGCCAGAAGTTGCCCATAGAGCGCGACGTCCCAGTGCCAATCCAGACCAAACTCCTGGAAGGCGGCATTGAATGCCGGGCGGTGTCCGTCGCGTTCTGTATCGGCCAGAGTGCCGTCCACATCGAAAAGTAGAGCTTTGAGCATGAGCATCCTTTAGTGAAGCGTTTATTCAATTGCTGGGCGGCGGGTAGAATGCACATTTTACCGTACATGCGAAATCACTTATGAACGCTGTCACCCACGAATCTGATGAGTTCGATACCATGTTCAACGGCATGTTGTTCAGCCTGTTGTCGTGGCAGCAACTCAGTGCGTTCTGGTCACGAGTCGATACGCATGCGGGTTGGTATCTTTACGCCATCGGCGAAGACCGCCCCCTCGAACCCGCCGACAGCGAACATGTCGCCGCTTTTATTCAGGAAATCGATGCCCTGCTGCACAAGGAGCATCATGAAGATTATTGCGGCATTGTCTATGCCGACGATCTGGACAGCCCGCGGTTGATCAAAATCTATGACCCCAACCATCTCGGCACCTCCTGCGGCTCCAGCAAAAACCGCATTCTGCCTGGCTGGGTGATGTCGCTGGTGCCGCCGGGCGATCTGTCACCCAGCCATTCCGTGCCGCAGAACCGCAAGCGCTGGTGGCAAGGCTTCCGCGCGTTGATAGGCGCGGGTTGATTTTACAGTTGGTACAGCAATAAAAAAGCGGCCCGCAGGCCGCTTTTTTATTTCACGCCGCGAGCGGATCAGGCCGCATCCGTAGGCGCTTCATCCGCCGTTGCCGCGGCCGGCGGAACCGGCACCTCGATCAACGCCTTCATGGACAGGCGCATGCGTCCCTTTTCGTCGGTTTCCAGCACCTTGACCTGCACGCCCTGGCCTTCCTTAAGGTGGTCGCTGACGGCATTGACGCGTTGGTGGGCGATCTGCGAAATATGCAGCAAACCATCCTTGCCGGGCAGCACATTGACGATGGCGCCGAAATCAAGAATCTTCAGTACGGTGCCGTCATAGACGCGACCAACTTCGACTTCGGCGGTGATGTCTTCAATCCGCTTCTTGGCCAGTTCTCCGGCTTCGGTGCTGGTGCAGGCGATCTTGATGTTGCCGCTTTCGTCGATATCGATCTGGGTGCCGGTTTCTTCGGTCAATGCACGTATCGTCGCGCCGCCCTTGCCGATCACATCGCGGATCTTCTCGGGGTTGATCTTCATGGCGATGATGCGCGGTGCGTAGGCGCTCATTTCGTGCGGGCCGGACTCGGCCTGCTGCATGATGCCCAAGATATGCAGGCGGGCTTCGCGCGCCTGCGACAGTGCAATCTGCATGATCTCCTTGGTGATGCCGGTGATCTTGATGTCCATCTGCAGTGCATTGACGCCGTTGGCGGTGCCTGCCACCTTGAAATCCATATCACCGAGATGATCTTCGTCGCCGAGGATGTCGGTCAGTACGGCGAAACGGTTGCCGTCCTTGATCAAACCCATTGCAATACCGGCCACATGATCCTTCATCGGCACGCCGGCATCCATCAACGCCAGGCTGCCGCCGCAGACCGAAGCCATGGAAGAGGAGCCATTGGATTCGGTGATTTCCGATACCACGCGAATCGCGTAGCCGAATTCTTCCTTGCTCGGCAGACACGCCGCCAGTGCGCGCTTGGCCAGACGGCCGTGACCGATTTCACGGCGCTTCGGCGTGCCCACGCGGCCGGTTTCACCGGTGGCGAACGGCGGCATGTTGTAGTGCAGCATGAAATGGTCGTGATAACCGCCGGTCAGGGCTTCGATCGTTTGCTCGTCGCGGCTGGTGCCCAGCGTGGCCACCACCAGCGCCTGCGTTTCGCCACGCGTGAACAGCGCGGAACCATGGGTGCGCGGCAACACGCCGGTACGAATCGCGATCGGGCGCACGGTACGGGTATCGCGTCCGTCGATGCGCGGCTCGCCGGCCAGAATGCGGCTGCGCACCACTTTGGCTTCGAGGCTATGGAACAGATCCTTCACCACGTTGGCTTGGGCGGTATCCATGCCATCGTTGAGCATGGCGGCGAAGACGCGGCTGCGGACTTCATCGACAGCAATCTGGCGCGCCTGCTTCTGCTTGATGGAATAGGCGTTGGACAAGTCGTCGCCGCACAGGCTGTTCATCTGATCGAGCAAGGCGGTCGGCGTCTCGGGCGGGGTCCATTCCCAAGCGTCCTTGCCGGCTTCGTCCGCCAGTTCGTTGATGGTGTCGATCGCGATCTGCATCTGGTCGTGGCCGAAAACGACGGCGCCCAGCATGACTTCTTCCGACAATTGGTCCGCTTCCGACTCGACCATGAGCACGGCGCTATCGGTACCGGCCACCACCAGATCGAGCTTGGACAGCTTCAATTCGGCTTGCGTCGGGTTAAGCACATATTGCCCATCGATATAGCCGACGCGCGCCGCACCCAGCGGGCCGCTGAACGGCAAACCGGACAGGGCGAGAGCGGCAGAAGCGCCGATCAACGCGGGAATATCTGAATCGACTTCCGGATTCGACGACAGCACCGTGGCGATGATCTGGACTTCATTGAAGAAGCCATCCGGGAACAGCGGGCGAATCGGGCGATCGATCAAGCGAGACGTCAGTGTTTCCTTCTCGGTCGCCTTGCCTTCACGCTTGAAGAAACCGCCGGGAATGCGACCGGCTGCATAACTCTTTTCCTGATAGTCGACAGTCAGCGGAAAGAAATCCTGGCCGGGTTTGACTTCGTTCTTGGCCACCACGGTAACGAGTACCACGGTGTCATCCATGTTCACCATCACCGCGCCATCGGCTTGACGCGCTATTTCACTGGTTTCCAGGGTGACCTGGTGGCGACCGTACTGAAATGTCTTCTTGACCGGATTCACGCTGCTCTCTTCCTAATCTGTCTGCTTACGAATACCGCGCGGCCACAGGCCGGACGCGATGAATGACTGGACCCAGGCGGGCCGCATACTTGACTAACTGGCTGACGAAAACGACCGGTGCAGCTTATTTACGCAGACCCAGACGCTGGATCAATTGGGTGTAGCTGGCTGCGCTCTCGCCCTTGAGATAATCAAGCAGACGGCGGCGGCGGCTGACCATCTTGAGCAGCCCGCGGCGGGAATGGTGATCTTTGGCGTGGGTCTTGAAGTGGCCGGTCAGATCATTGATGCGGGCGGTCAGCAGAGCGACCTGAACTTCCGGAGAGCCGGTATCTGCAGCGGCACGCTGGTAATCCTGGACGATCTGGGCCTTTTGGGTGGTGGTAACGCTCATTTGGGGTACTCCAACGAAAAACGCGGATTTTACTCGCGCGGGGTGAAATTTCTCAAGCAATTCATGGCGGTAAATCAGGTAACGAGCAGACGTTTGGGCGCCAGCTTGCCGTCCTGATTGACTTCTCCGACGCCTAGAAAGCGGGCATCCGAAGCATAAAGCCGATATTGCTGGCCCAACGCCAGCTTGGGCAGCCAGATCGGCTGACCGTGACATATCTGCCAAGCCGCCTCGATGTCGAGCAGCAGTTGCGGCAACCCTTGCGCCAGGATGTCCGCCGGCAGCAGACAGGCATCGCGCTCAATTTCTTCGAGCTCCGCCAGACCCTCAAGCGTATGCGCCTGGTCGATCCGGAACGGGCCGACGCCGGTTCGGCGCAATCCGGTGAGGTGCGCGCCGCAACCGAGCAATTCGCCCAGATCATCGGCCAGTGCGCGGACATAGAAACCTTTGCCGCAATGCACATGCAAGGTGCAGGCATCGCCGGAGAAAGACTCGACGGTCAATTCATGCACGCTGACTCGGCGCGCCTTGCGTTCGATCTCGATGCCTTTGCGCGCGTATTCGTACAAAGGCCGGCCGGCGTGCTTGAGGGCCGAATGCATCGGCGGCACTTGCTCGATTTCGCCCAGGAAACGCGGCAACGCAGCGAGCAGATCGGACGCCGTGAGGTCGATCGGTCGTTCGGCGATCACTTCGCCTTCGGGATCGCCGCTGCTGGTGCGCACGCCAAATCGGACCGTCGCAAGGTAGGTCTTGTCGGCATCGAGCAGGAACTGCGAAAACTTGGTGGCTTCGCCGAGACAAAGCGGCAATAAGCCGGTGGCGAAGGGATCGAGCGTGCCAGTATGGCCGGCCTTTTCCGCCCGGTACAGACGTTTGGCTTTTTGCAGCGCGATGTTGGAACTCAGGCCCGCCGGTTTGTCCAGCAGCAGGACGCCGTCAACCTTACGCTTCATCAGGGCGGCGTGTTTCAGTTGCATCCTCTTCGTCATCGTGCGGGCGCAGGCGGTCTTCCGCCACGGCCTGATCGATCAAGTGCGACAAGTGCGCACCCCGCTCAATCGACTCGTCATAGTGAAAGTTCAGCTTGGGTACCGTGCGTATGCTCATGCGCTTGGCCAATTCGCTGCGCAGAAAGCCGGCCGCACTGGCGAGGCCCTTGAGCGCGGCATGGTGATCCGGATTGAAGGTGGTGAACCAGATCTTCGCGTGCTCTAGATCCGAGGTGACATCGACCGCCGTAAACGACACGCCGATAACGCGCGGGTCTTTCATTTCACGCATCAGTATCGAAGCCAGTTCCTGGCGGATCTGTTCGGCAACGCGGCGTGAACGAGGACTGTTGTTGGACATACCAGTAACCGGGTGGGTGGAACGTAATTTGACTGAAGGGAGCCAATAGCCTGCAAACGGCGGAGGCTTGCGCCGCCCGCCGTCATGCTTCTATACAAGCCCGAGTTACAACGTGCGGGCCACTTCGACCACTTCGTAACACTCGAGTTGGTCGCCTTCCTGGATATCGTTGAAGTTTTTCAGGTTCAAACCGCATTCGAAGCCGGCCTTCACCTCGCGCGCGTCGTCCTTGAAACGTTTCAGGGAATCCAGTTCACCGTCATGCACGACAACGTGGTTGCGCAACACCCGCACACGCGCGGAGCGCTTCAGCACGCCTTCCAGCACATAACAACCCGCGACCGCGCCGACCTTGGTGATACGGAACACCTGACGAATCTCGGCCAGACCGAGCGCAACCTCTTTCTTCTCCGGCGACAACATGCCGCCCATGGCCGCTTTCACATCATCGACCGCTTCGTAAATGATGTTGTAGTAGCGCAGATCCACGTCGGCCGACTCCGCCAGCTTGCGGGCCAGCGCATCGGCCCGCACATTGAAGCCGATGATCACCGCGCCGGAGGCGATGGCCAGATTGATATCCGATTCGGAAATGGCGCCCACCGCCGAATGGATGATGTTGACCTTGACTTCGTTGGTGGAGAGTTTCGCCAAGGCGTGCGCCAGACCCTCGTAGGAGCCCTGCATGTCGGCCTTGAGTATGATCGGCAGCGACTTGGCTTCTTCGCCTTCGCCCATCTTCTCGAAGATGTTTTCCAGCTTGGCGGCCTGCTTGCGCGCCAAGGTGACATCGCGGAACTTGCCTTGACGGAACAGCGCGATTTCGCGCGCCTTGCGCTCGTTCGGCAATACCAGCACATCCTCGCCGGCGCCCGGAACATCGGACAGACCTTGAATTTCCACCGGTATGGCCGGGCCGGCACTATCGACCGCCTTGCCGGTCTCATCCAGCATCGCACGCACGCGGCCGAAGGCCGAGCCGGCCAGAACCACGTCGCCGCGCTTCAGCGTGCCGGATTGCACCAGGATGGTGGCAACCGGGCCGCGCCCCTTGTCGAGACGCGATTCGATCACCACGCCCTTGGCTGGCGCGTCGACCGGCGCTTTCAGCTCCAGCACTTCCGCCTGCAGCAGAATGGCATCAAGCAGCGCATCGAGGCCGACGCCGGTTTTCGCGGACACATCCACGAACATCGCATCGCCGCCCCAGTCTTCCGGCACCACGCCTTCATTGGAGATTTCCTGGCGGATTTTTTCGGGATTGGCTTCCGGCTTATCAATTTTGTTCACCGCCACCACGATAGGCACGTTTGCGGCCTTGGCATGGTGAATTGCCTCACGCGTTTGCGGCATCACACCGTCATCCGCCGCCACGACCAGAATCACCAGGTCGGTCGCCTTGGCGCCACGTGCACGCATCGCGGTAAACGCTTCGTGGCCTGGCGTGTCGAGGAAGGTGACCATGCCCTTATCGGTTTCCACATGGTAGGCGCCGATATGCTGCGTAATGCCGCCGGCCTCACCGGCTGCCACCTTGGTACGACGTATGGCGTCAAGCAACGAGGTTTTACCATGGTCGACGTGGCCCATCACGGTCACGACCGGCGCCCGCGGCAACTGCATCGACTCGACCTGCTCGCCGCTTTCCTCCAGATAGGACTCCGGCGTATCGATCGGCGCGGGCTTGGCGATATGGCCCAGTTCCTCAACCAGTATCATCGCCGTATCCTGATCCAGCACCTGATTGATGGTAACCATCGAGCCCATCTTCATCAGCGCCTTGATCACCTCGGCCGCTTTTACCGACATCTTGTGTGCAAGATCCGCGACGCTGATGGTTTCGGGCACCAGCACTTCGCGCACCACGGCTTCAACCGGGGCGGGCTGCACATGTTCATGATGATCCGATTTATGGCGTCCCTTCTTGCTGCGCCAGCCATCGCCTCCGTCGGCGCCGCCGCGTGTTTTGAGGCCTGGTCGTTTGCCGGCAACCGGTTCATCTTTGCCTTTCTTGGCGACCGTCTTCTCAGCCTTCGGCTTGACGCTGGGCTTGACACTGGGACGCACCTCGGCCGGCTTGGCTTCCACCGGGGCCGCAGCGACCGGCGCTTCCTTGGCCAGTTTGGCCGCCTCTTCGGCCTGTCGACGGGCCGCTTCGCGGTCCTGCTTGGCTTTGAGTTCGGCTTCTTGAATGGCGCGCAAAGCAGCATGCCGCTTGGCTTCCTGCTCGCGCGCCTGGCGCTCGGCAGGACTCAGAATCGAAGGGCGCACGGCGGGCGTCGCCACGGCCGGTGCAGCCGCCACTTCCGCAACCTCAGCAACGCTTTCAGCGATGACGGCAGCCGGCGCTTCACTTTCCGTCTCGACCATGGCCGGCTCCGCCTCTACTGCAGCGGCTGTAACAGGCACGTCCGCAACGGCTTCAGGCGCCGCTTCAACGGCAACTTCAGCAATCGGCTCCGGCAATGGCTCAGGTGCAGGCACATGAATCTCCACTGCAACTTCAGCTTGTGGCGCTGCAGCAGCTTCGATCACTTCTTCCAACTCCGGCGTTTCATGCAAGGCAGCTTCATGCGCAGCGGCTTCATGGCTGGCGCCTTCGCGCTTGATCAACACACGCTTCTTGCGCACCTCGACCTGCACCGTCCGGGTACGCCCGGAGCTGTCAGCAGTCTTGATTTCGCTCGACTGCTTGCGCGTCAAGGTGATCTTAGTCTTCGGTTCCTGGGCGCCATGCTTACCGCGCAGGTAATCGAGCAACAAAGACTTATCCGTATCACTCAGCGCATCAGTGGCGCCTTTAACGGTTACTCCAGCCGCCTGCAACTGCTTAACCAGCAGTGCAGGTTCAACTTTGAGTTCATTGGCGAACTGTTCGACGTTCATGCTTTTCCTCGTCAGGCCCCGGCCAAGATTGGCGCACGCGCTGTCATGATGAGCGCCTTGGCCCGCTCATCGTCCATGCCGACAAGCTCAACCAGCTCATCGACGGCCAGATCGGCCAGATCATTGGCGTTATTGATACCTTTGGCGGTGAGCAGGGTGGCCGTCTCTTCATCCATGCCGGCCACACTCATCAAATCGGCGGCCGCAGTTTCGACCGCCTCTTCACGCACAATCGCATCGGTCAGCAAGGCATCGCGAGCCCGCGAGCGCAACTCGTTAATGGTTTCTTCGCCAAAGGCTTCGATCTCCAGCATTTCAGCCAGCGGCACATAGGCCACTTCCTCAAGACTGGTAAAACCTTCCTCCACCAATACCTGGGCGACATCTTCATCGACATCCAGCTTGACCATGAACATCTTGATCAGCCCGGAGGACTCTTGTTCATGCTTCTGCTCGGCTTCCTCAACGGAAAGAATATTAATATCCCAACCGCACAACTCGGACGCCAGGCGGACATTCTGCCCATAGCGACCAATCGCGACTTCGACTTGATCCGGCTCGACGACGACATCCATCGCATGCTTATCCTCATCGACGACGATGCTGGACACCACTGCCGGGGAAAGCGCGTTGATAACAAACTGCGCCGGGTCGTGCGACCATAAAACGATATCAACACGTTCGCCGTTCAGCTCATTGGTCACCGCGGTTACGCGGGTGCCGCGTACGCCGATGCACGTACCCTGCGGATCGACGCGGGGATCGTTGGATTTGACGGCGATCTTGGCGCGCATACCGGGATCACGGGCCGCCGCCTTGATTTCGACGATGCCCTCTTCGACCTCCGGCACTTCGAGTCGGAACAGTTCAATGATGAACTGCGGCGCCGTGCGCGAAAGCATCAATTGCGGGCCGCGGCCAGCGCGCTCAGCGCGCACCAGATAAGCACGCACCCGATCGCCGACGCGCAGATTCTCTTTCGGAATCATTTGATCCTTTTCGAGGCGTCCTTCGATACGCCCCGACTCGATGACCGCACTCCCGCGCTCCATACGCTTGACGGTGCCGGAAACCAACGCGTCATTGCGAGCCAAGAAGTCATTCAGTACCTGCTCACGCTCGGCGTCACGAATCTTCTGCAATATCACCTGCTTGGCAGCCTGAGCGCCGATACGGCCGAAATCCACCGCCTCGATCGGCTCCTCGATGAACTGGCCGACCTCGATGTTGGGATCGATTTCCTGCGCCTCGAACAGCAAATATTGCTGATCGGGATTCTCCAGTCCAGCCTCGTCCGGCAACACTTCCCAGCAACGGAAAGCGTGGTATTCACCCGTCTTGTGGTCAATTTCCACGCGCACGTCAGCATCTTCGGTGAAGCGCTTCTTGGTAGCGTGAGCCAGCGCCGACTCCAAAGCACCAAACACCACTTCCGGCGCCACATTCTTTTCACGCGCCAACGCATCCGCCAGCATCAAGATTTCCCGACTCATTGCTTCCTCCGGGTCATTTCCAAGGTTTGAACTACTGTCAAATTGCGCTTAGCAGCACAACTCATTACGGCGCACGCTTTATCGGCTTTCATTTTTTGCCACGCCCCGGCTTGTTTGTTTGCACTCCGAAATCCGGCGCCAGGCGTGCCGAATCCACCTCAGCAAGCGGAATCGCCACCACGACGCCATCCACTTCCATTTGCAGCACACCTTCTTCCGCCCCGCGCAGGATGCCGGTAAAGCGCTTGCGCCCTTCCAGCGGCGCGTGCAGCCTTACGTTGGCCCGTTCACCGGCAAAACGGACAAAATCAGCCGGCTTAACCAGCGGCCGATCCATGCCGGGAGACGAAACTTCCAGGCGCTCATAATCGACGTTCTCGACCAGGAACATGCGCGTCAACTGATTGCTCACGCGTGCGCAATCCTCCACCACAATGCCTTCCGGCTTGTCGATGTATAGCCGCAGCAAGCCGCCGCCGGCGCGCTCCAGCGCGACCAGTTCATAGCCCATGCCCGCCAGGGTTGGTTCGATTAGTGTCTGCAGATCCATGATAAGAAATAAAAAATGGGCCGAAGCCCATAGAAAACCTGCTGATTATATACGGATTTATACGTTTTCAGCTATCAACCATCGAAGACGAGACCGCATCCACGTGATAGCGGGAAGCAGGTATATTGCCTGAAAAATCACTCCCCGTAGCCACGTGGCCTCTTCCCAAGAGATTGATGCGTTCCTTGCCGGCGTCGAACGTCGCGCCTTCAAGCAAGCGCTGTTCACGACACAAGACCACCATTCGGCTCTGGATATTGTGCAAAACGCCATGTTGAAACTGGTTGAAAGATACCACGACAAACCGGCAGACGAGTTATTGCCCTTGTTTCAGCGCATTTTGCAGAACACCATTAACGATCACTTTCGTCGCAGCAAAGTGCGTGATTTCTGGGTCCGACTGGTTTCACCGCTGCACAACAAAGATGACGAAAACGGCGACACGCTGGAATCGCTGGCTGCGCATTGCGAAGCCACGCATCAGCCCAGCCCGGAAAAGGAAGCCTCGGCCAATCAACAACTGGCCGCAATCGAGCACGCGCTTTCAGAATTGCCACTGCGTCAACGTGAGGCCTTCCTACTACGTTATTGGGAGGAACTCGACGTGGCCGAAACCGCCAAAGTCATGGGATGCAGCGAAGGAAGTGTCAAAACGCACTGTTTTCGCGCCAACAATGCACTCGCAGCAAAACTAAAGGACAAAGGTATAGAACTGTGACGACACAAGAGGATTTTGCACGGCGTCTGACTGCCTGCCTCGACCAGGGCCTGTCGCAGATAGATGCGGCGACGCTACGCCGTCTTGCCTCGTTGCGTCGGCATGCTGTCAGCGCAAGGCATGCCGACACCCCGGGGCATAGCGTGCTGACTTTGCTGCATCGGCATGCATTTGTGGGTACATTTCTACTGCTGGCGATGCTGTTGGCCGGCTGGTGGCTCATGCAAAGCCCGCAACGTTCCTACACGCCCGAAACCGATATTCTGTTGCTTACCGGCGACTTACCCCCTGACGCATACGCAGACAAGACTTTCTCGCAATGGCTCGATTCACGCGCAACGTTTTAACCGTCCTATGGGCTTTTTCCGCCTTGGTTTCTAGCCCTGCTTTGGCCGATAACGCACCGCTATGGACCGAACTCAGCATTCCCGAGCGCACCGCGCTGACTCCGATCGCTTACGACTGGGATCATTTGCCGGCGGCACAAAGACAAAAACTCGTAAAGATTGCCCAAGAATTCGCCAAACTGACCCCCACGCAGCAGCAGATTTTTTATACCCGGCTGCAACCGTGGACGCGTATGACGCAGGCGCAGCGCAACGCGGCGCGCGACAACTTCAAGAAACTGCAGGAACTGCCGAAGCCGGAACAAGCGCAGATCAAACGCCTGTGGATGCAAACGGTCGGTTCGGGATCCTCGCCGGCCGACACTCCGGCCAGCCGGTAATCGCGTGACAGCCCCCTCCCTGCCACGACGTCTGGCCTGTAACGTCTATGAAAGCCTGCTGCTGATCGCCGTCCTGTTTGTCGCGGCATTTCCGTTGGCCGCCCTCACGCTGCAGCTTCCATCCGAACTCCGCTCGCCGCTGCTGCAGATCTATCTGCTGGGCGTTGCCGGCCTCTACTTCACCCTGTTCTGGCGCAAAGGCCAGACCTTGGCCATGAAAACCTGGCGCATACGCCTGGAGGCTGCGGACGGCTCGCTGCCGAGCACGCGCCAAGTCTGGCTGCGCTTTGCGCTGGCCTGCCTGAGCTTGGCGCTGTTGGGAGTGGGCTGGTGGACGGCATGGTGGCGTGAGGATGGACAATTCCTGCAAGACCACTATGCCGGAACGCGCCTGATCCGCTATTAGCGGCGCCCCGTCGGGCCAGGGCGTGCTCGGGACCGCCCCGGCGAACGGCGGATGGCCGGACTCAACGCCGTTCAACCCACCACAACGCCGCGAATGCGGCCAGGCCGAAAACAAGTATCGGCATGAATGCCGGCGCGGCAGCCGGCCACGCCTCCAGCAGCGCAAGTTGACTGGCGATGCGGCCGCTCAGGTGAAAAGCGAGACCGATCAGAATGCCGGCCAGCAGACGACCGCCAGTACCGCCATGGCGGGGCGGATGGAAGGCGAACACCAATGCCAGCAACAACATCACCGGCGCCGACATCGGATAAGCCAGCTTGCTCCAGAAGGCAATGCGATACCGCCTGGAGTCCTGCTGGTTTTCGTCCAGATGCTGAATGTAGGCACGCAAAGCAGCAATCGCCATGCGCTCCGGAATCACCATCAGCACGGCCAACAAATCGGGCGTCACCGCCGAAACCCAGAAACGATCGGCCTGATGCTCACTGCGCGTGCCACTTTCTTCAACCGTCGTCTGCGTCACTTGCCGCAACAACCATTGCCCGTCCTGCCAGTGCGCGCTTTCAGCCCGGCGCATCAGCTTGAGATTGAAATCGGCGTCGAACTCGTAAAAACGCACATCGACCAGACTGGCATCGGGATGCAATTCACGGATATTGATGAAAGTGCGGCCATCTTTCGCCCACAGGCCGGTTGCAAACTCCTGCGCGACGATGCCGCTGGTCGCACGCACTTTCAATTGTTGGGCTGCGCGCTCGGTCTGCGGAATGACGTACTCACCGAATAATACGGTGCCCCCCCCGATAGCCATGCCCAACAGCACCATCCAGGCAACCAAGCGCGAAGTCGCCAGACCCGCGCTGCGCATGACGCTGAATTCAGAGGTCAAAGACAACCGGCTCCAGGCGAACAGGCCGCCAATCAACACGGCCAAGGGCATCAACTCGTACAAGCGACTGGGCACGTTCAGCGCCACGAAAAAACTGGCCATCAAAGGCGTATAGGTTGCGCTGTGCGCGTCAGACAACTCGGCAATGAAATCGAAAAAAGAAAACAGTCCGGTCAATACCAACAAGGCCAGCAGAGAGGCCGCCAGCACCTCGCGCACGATGTAACGAAACAGGATGCTCATTACGCCCAAGGCCCGCGAAATCTGCGCCAGAACATGGCCAGCAAGAACAGCAGCATGACGCCATGCACCAAGAGAAGGCTTTCCGGCGCCCCCATCTTGCCGCGTTCTACCCAGCCTTGAGAAAGGCCGATGAAATTGTTGTAGGCCGCATAGATCAACACCGTAAATACGACGTTCAGAGAACGACCGGCGCGCGGATTGGAATAACTCAACGGCACCGCCAACAGACAAAGCAACAAGGCCGAAATCGGATAACCCAGCCGCCAGACCCACTCGCCCAGGTTGATCGGGGTCGGATTGCGCAGCAAGTCTACGGATTTCATGGTGCGCGGACTGATGCCGCGCTGGGCCACGACCTGCGCCGGAATGCGAACCGCATAGCTCTTGAACATGGCCATCCAGAAATCGGCGGCGCCGGGCACGCCTTCGTAACGTTTGCCTTGCTCAAGAATCAGAAAGGTGTCGCCATTATCCATCTGCGTCACCACGCCCTGGCTGGCGACAGTCACCCCCATGCGGCCGCGTTCGAACGACTGCATGAAGACATTCTCGACTTGGCGGCCATCCTGAGAGATTTTCTCCACGAACACCACCCGTTTGCCCTGCCGATCTTCCGTAAATACGCCGGGCGCCAAGGTGCTGATCTGATCCCGGGCAGCCAGTATCTGCTCGAATTCGGCCTGTTTGCGCGCGCCCCAGGCGATGCCTTCCAGACTGACATAAGCAATGATCAACACCACCGGCAATACGAACACGATCACGGGTCGCGCCCAACCCCATGGCCCGACGCCGCCGTTCATCCAGATCACCGCCTCGCTGTCGCGCCATAGACGCGACAGACTCATGAACACACCGACAAAGATCGCCAGCGACAGCAGCACCGGCAACGAACGCAGCAAGCCGAAACCGAGCATGGGCATGACGGCTTCAAGTTCAAAATCACCGATCGCCGCCTTGCCCAGGATGCGCACCAGCAAAACCACGCTGAAAATGGCGGCCAGCGCGGCAAAACCGACACCGGCGCCGGCCGCCATCTCACGGGTTAAGGCGCGTTCGAATCGACGCATGTTTTGACTACGGGCGCGTTAATGAATAACTTGTGCATAAGATCGCTGTCATAGGCGCACAACATTTGGAACGCCATTAAGAATCCGCATTTCAGCTCGCTTGCCGCACTGCGGAAAAACTTACTTTACCCATTACCCATGCGGGGCGGCGCATTTTCCGCGCCTTGCCGCATTTGGGCGAACTCTGATTTCATAGAGACGCCGTTCAGACCATTTTTTTCAGGAGATTTGTATGGAAATCAGCATCAAAAGCGGCAGCCCGGAAAAACAACGTGGCGCCTGCGTGGTGGTTGGCGTGTTCGATCATCGCAAGCCGAGCCTCGCAGCCGAACTGATCGACCAGGCCGCCAACGGCTACCTGACCGACATTCTCCGGCGTGGCGACATGGACGGCAAGCCGGGCAGCAGCCTGCTGCTGCATAACGTACCCGGCATTGCATGCGAGCGCGTGCTGTTGGTCGGCCTGGGCAAGGAACGCGAATTTCGCGACAAGCCCTATCTCGATGCCGTGCGCAGCGCGATCAGCGTGCTGTCCGATATCGGGGTCAACGAGGCCACGCTTTACCTGACCGAGATCGCGGTCAAAAAACGTGATCTCGCCTGGAACGTCGAACAGGCCGCTCTGGTGTCGAACGAAGTGCTGTACCGCTTCGATCAAATGAAGAGCAAGCCGGACAAGAGCAAAAAAAGCCTGCGCAAACTGGTGCTTGCGGTGCAGCGACGCAGCGATCTCGCGCAGGGCGAAGCGGCCGCCGCGCGCGGCGCGGCTATCGCCGCCGGCGTCAAGCTGGCCAAGGATCTCGGCAACCTGCCCGGCAATGTCTGCACGCCGACTTACCTGGCCGACCAAGCCAAGACGCTGGCCAAGGAATTCGGGCTGGGCATCGAAATCATGGAACGCGCCGAGATCGAAAAGCTCGGCATGGGTTCATTCCTCTCGGTCGCCAAGGGCAGCGACGAACCGCCGCGTTTCATCGTGCTGAATTACAGGGGCGGCGACAAGAAGCAAAAACCGGTCGTACTGGTCGGCAAAGGCATCACGTTCGATTCCGGCGGCATCTCCCTCAAACCGGGTGCGGAAATGGATGAGATGAAATACGACATGTGCGGCGCGGCTTCCGTGCTCGGCACGCTGCACGCTGCGGCAGCACTCAAACTGCCACTCAATGTCACCGGACTCATCGCCACCTGCGAAAACATGCCCAGCGGCCGCGCCAACAAGCCGGGTGACGTGGTCACCTCAATGTCCGGCCAGACCATCGAAATCCTCAACACCGATGCCGAAGGCCGTTTGATTCTTTGCGACGCGCTGACCTATGCGGAAAAACTCGACCCGGCCTGCGTGGTCGACATCGCCACGTTGACCGGCGCCTGCGTCATCGCCCTCGGCCATGTCGCCACCGGCCTGCTGGCGAATCACGACGGCCTGGCGCGTGAACTCCTGCACGCCGGCGAAGCCGCCTCGGACCGTTGCTGGCAATTGCCGTTGTGGGACGACTACCAGGACCTGCTGAAGAGCAACTTCGCCGACATGGCCAACATCGGCGGCCGCGCCGGCGGCACCATCACCGCCGCGTGTTTCCTATCGAAATTCGCCGAAAAATACGACTGGGCACACCTGGATATCGCCGGCACCGCCTGGAAATCCGGCAAGGAAAAAGGCGGCACCGGCCGCCCGGTGCCGCTGCTGGTGCATTTTCTGGCGAAGCGGGCGGAAACCCGCGGCGAAAGCACTTAAGCGCCCGGCGTCAACACCGTATCGCGCGCCTCGGGCAACAGCCCGGGGTAATCACGCGAGGCATGCAGGCCTCGGCTTTCATGGCGCGCGCGCGCCGAATTGACGATCAGTTCGGCGGTCAGCACCAAATTGCGCAGTTCGATCAAATCATTGCTGACGCGGAAGTTTTGGTAGTACTCGTTGATTTCCTCGTTCAACAGATCGATCCGATGGCTGGCCCGCTCCAGACGTTTGCTGGTGCGGACGATGCCGACATAGTCCCACATGAAGCGGCGCAATTCATGCCAGTTGTGGGCGATGACGATTTCCTCATCGGCATCGGTGACACGGCTCTCATCCCACGACGGCAAACGCGTTTCCGGCGACGGCTCGGCGGCGGCGATGTCGACCGCCGCCGCCCGGCCATACACCAGGCACTCCAACAGTGAATTGCTGGCCAGACGATTGGCCCCGTGCAGGCCGGTGCAACTGGTTTCACCAATGACGTAAAGATGCGCCGCATCGGCGCGCCCGACCGCATCCACCATGACGCCGCCACAGGTGTAATGCGCCGCCGGCGCGATCGGCATCCACTCGCGGGTGATATCGATGCCCAGTTCCAGACAACGGGCATGAATGTTCGGAAAATGGCTGACGATGAATTTCGCCGGCTTGTGGGTGATGTCGAGATAGACGCAATCGAGGCCGCGTTTCTTCATTTCCAGGTCGATCGCACGCGCCACCACATCGCGCGGCGCCAGTTCGGCGCGTTCGTCATGCTCCGGCATGAAGCGGCTGCCATCCGGCAAACGCAGCAGCGCGCCCTCGCCGCGCATCGCCTCGGTAATCAAGAACGATTTGGCGTGCGGGTGATACAGACAGGTCGGATGGAACTGTACGAATTCCAGATTGGCAACGCGGCAACCGGCCCGCCACGCCATCGCAATACCGTCTCCGGTCGCGGTATCCGGATTGGTCGTGTAGAGAAAAACCTTGCCGGCGCCGCCGGTCGCCAGCACGGTGAAACCGGCGGAAACCGTTTCCACCTTGCCGCTGACGGTGTCCAGCACATAGGCGCCGTGGACGCTGTTGCGGCCGGCAGGGCCGGCGCTGCCTGATTGGCCGCCTGGTTGACCGCCCAACTGGCGATCGGTGATCAGATCGATAGCGATATGCTGCGCCAGCACCGAGACATTGCCGCGTTCCTGCAGGCGCGCCAGCAGAATATCCTGCACGGCGCGCCCGGTCGCGTCGGCTGCGTGCAGAATGCGCCGCCGCGAATGCCCGCCTTCGCGAGTCAGATGGAATACGCCGCCTTCGAGATCGAACGGCGCGCCCTGCTCGATCAACCAGTGCATCGCCGCCGGCGCCGCTTCGACCACTTGCCGCACCACGGCCTCGTTGCACAGACCGGCGCCGGCCACCAGCGTATCGCGGATATGATCGTCGAAGCTGTCGTCACCGCCCATGACGGCCGCGATACCGCCCTGCGCCCAGTAGCTCGAACTGTCCGCAGGCGTTTTTTTGGTGACCATCAGCACCTTCATGCCGGCCGGCAGCGAGAGCGCCAGCGTGATGGCGGCGAGACCGGAACCAATGATGAGAACGTCGTAGTGATGCATAGGAGAAAACAGTGAGCAGCGAATCCGGCAATAAGCCATATGGCCTTTGCCCCGGAAGCGGGCGGCTATACTCGCCCGTTGAACGAATCATAGGGTATCTCAGAGACAACAATGAGCGACCGTGAAATAGACCTTCAGTTGGTCGAGCGGGTGCGCCAAGGCGACCAGCGCGCTTTCGGCATTCTGGTGGAAAAATATCAGCGCAAGCTGCTGCGCCTGCTGTCTCGCATCGTGCGCGACCCGCACGAAGTCGAGGACATCGCACAGGAGGCCTTCATCAAGGCCTATCGCGCGTTGCCGCAGTTCCGCGGCGACGCCGCCTTCTATACCTGGCTGTATCGCATCGCCGTCAACACCGCCAAGAATTACCTGTCTTCGCGCGGGCGCGGCATGCGGACGGTTTCCGACCATGCCATGAACGAGGACGACGAACCGGACGAGCGCCTGCTCGCGCAGGACATCAGCACGCCGGAGACGGAACTCTTGTCGAAACAAGTTGCCATAGCTGTCAACCAAGCGGTGGATGCCCTGCCGCAGGAACTCCGCCAAGCCATCACATTGCGCGAGATTGAAGGCATGAGTTACGAGGAGATAGCCGAAACCATGGCATGCCCCATAGGCACCGTCCGCTCCCGAATCTTCCGGGCGCGTGAAGCGATCGCCGCCAAGCTGCGCCCGATTCTGGGCACGCCGGATGACAAGAGGTGGTAGTGATGAGAACCAATGAGATGACCAAGCAAACCAAGCAAACGCACTTCGAAAACCCAGACCTGCAGGCTGAAAATCTTTCTGCGCTGATCGATGGCGAACTCTCCGACGACGCAGCTCGCCTGGCCATCAAGCGCCTCGCGCACAACGAGGCAGAACGCGCCCGCTACGCCGAATACATCGCCATAGGCGAGGCCCTGCGCGGCTTGGACGCGCGGCCCGACGGCTTCAGCCAACGGGTCATGGCCGCCCTGGAAAACGAACCCGTGATCCTGGCGCCCATGCGCAAACCGCGCGAACGCCACCCTGGCCTCTGGCTGGCGGCCGCCACCGCCGCCGCCATCACCTGGGGCTTGTGGCAAAGCAACCCGCATGATGAAGGCCTGCCGCCCATGGCCGCCGTCCAGCTTCCCGCCACTCAATCCGCCGCCATGCCCTACCTGGACGCACATCAAGACTTCGCGCAGGCGGTCATCTCGGCGCCGGAAATGCGTTTCAGCAAGGCCTCGCTGGAGATTCGCCAATGAAGCGCGGGGCTGCGCATCCGCCCGTCGCATTACTGGCAGGGTTACTCGCCGCGTTGACGATGCCGCCGGCGCAGGCCGCCGAGCCGCTCGCCGCCAACGAGGCGGCCGCTTGGCTGCAACGCATGTCCGACGCGGCCCGACGCGTCCCCTACGAAGGGGTTTTCGTCGTGCAACATGGCGCCGTGATGCAGACCCTGTCCATCGTCAATCGCCCCGCCGGCGCCACCAAGGACAGCCGACTCGCGGCGATGGACGGCATTCAGCGCGAAGTCCGCTGTACGCAAACCGGCTCGATCAGCCGGGTCACCACAGGCGGCCATGTCAAGCTGGAAAAACGTTTGAACAGCCGCCATTTCCCCGATCTGTTGCCGCCCAATGCCGCCATGCTGGCCAACTGGTATGGCGTCAAGCTGGGCGAACGGGCGCGCGTCGCAGGACTGGAATGCCGACAGGTGGAAATTCTGCCCAAGGATGCCTACCGCTGGGGTTACGTGCTGTGCGCCGACAAGAACAGCGGCTTGCCGCTGAAGGCGGTGATGGTCAACGATGCCGGCCTGCCCTTGATGCAGTATGCCTTTGCCGAAATCCGCATCGGCGGCGCCCCGAGGGCGGCTGCCGCAGCAGAGTCCAAATCCCAGGAGTCGGACTGGTCTTTGCCGGCGCTGCCCGCCGCCATGCGCCCGATCGGGCTGGAAATGGTCAGCATCAGGAATTTGCCACCCGGTTTCAGCCGCATCAGCGCAGTCAAACGCACGCTGCCCAACAAGCCGGGCGAGGTCGAACACTGGGTCTTCAGCGACGGTCTTACCCATATTTCCCTGTTTCTCGAACCCGCCTTGCAGCCGATTGAAAGCGTCCGCGGCCAAAGCAAGCAAGGCATGATCAACATGGTCACTCGCCAGGTCGGCGCAATGCAGGCGACCATCCTGGGCGACGCTCCCTGGGCGGCCATCGAGGCCATCGCGATGGGACTGGAAGCACGCCCGGAAGCGGCGGAAAAATGACCGGAGCCCTGCGTTGATCGAGTCGCCTGCCCGCATTCGTCGCATCGAAGGCGATACCGCCTGGGTAATCAGCGAAGCGCCCTCCTCCTGCGGCGCCTGCGCCGGCAAGGGCTGCGGCTCCTCGGTATTCGCCCGTTTCTGGCATGCGGATGCCGCCGAATACCCGGTGGCCAATCCGATCGGCGCCCGCGCGGGCGAAGCGGTCGTCATCGGCGTGCCAGATGGCGCCTTGCTGCAAGCCTCACTCGCCAGCTATGGCGCACCCCTGCTGCTGCTGCTGACTGGCGCGGCAATCGGCGGTTTGATTTTCGGGGAACCCGGCGCCATTGGCGGCGGTCTTTGCGGCCTGGCGCTGGCAGCCCTTTGGCTGCGGTTACGAGAAAACCCCAAGTTCGTTCCCGTCATTCTGCGACGGGGCTCGACAGGCAGTTGCCAAACATCCTAACCATTTCAATTGATCGAGGTGTGACATGAACAAATGGATCGCCCTGTTGGGCATTTCCCTGGGCTTCGTCGCCGGCGGCGCTTGCGCTCAGTTACCCGATTTCACCGACCTGGTGGAAAAACAATCCCCCGCCGTGGTGAACATCACCACCACCCAGGATGCGCGCCAGCGTTCGCGCACTCGGAAAATGCCGGAGCCGGACGAAATGCTCGATTTCTTCCGTCGCATGATGCCGCCCGAAGGGCAGGTCATGCTGCCGCCCAAGCGCGGCCAGGGTTCGGGTTTCATGATTTCGGCCGACGGGTACATCCTGACCAACACGCACGTGGTCGATGAAGTCGATGAAGTCATCGTCAAACTGAACGACAAGCGCGAATTCCGCGCCAAGGTGATCGGTACGGACAGCCGCACCGATGTCGCGCTGCTCAAGATCAACGCCGACAACCTGCCCGCGGTCCGTATCGGCGACCCGAACCGGCTGCGGGTCGGCGAATGGGTGCTCGCCATCGGCGCGCCCTTCGGCTTTGAAAACTCGGCGACCGCCGGCATCGTCTCCGCCAAGGGGCGCAGCTTGCCGCAAGAAAACTACGTGCCGTTCATCCAGACCGACGTCGCGGTCAACCCGGGCAACTCGGGCGGCCCGCTGTTCAACCTGCGCGGCGAAGTCGTCGGCATGAACTCGCAGATCATTTCCCGTTCCGGCGGTTACATGGGCCTGTCGTTCGCCATTCCGATCGACGTCGCCATTGATGTGGCGGAACAACTGAAGACGCGCGGCAAGGTCAACCGCGGCCGTCTGGGCGTCGCCATTCAGGAAGTCACCGCCGATCTGGCCGAATCGTTCGGCCTGAGTTCGCCGCACGGCGCGCTGGTTGCCGACGTAGAAGCCGGCAGCCCGGCGGAGAAAGCCGGCGTCCAGGTGTCCGACATCATCCTCAAGTTCGACGGCAAAACGATCAATTCATCGATCGATCTGCCGCGCCTGGTCGGCGCCACCAAACCGGGCACGCGTTCCACGTTGACGGTCTGGCGCAAGGGTGTACAGCGCGAACTCAGCGTCAATGTCGGCGAAATGGCTGACGAGAAAATCGCCGACAAAGCGCCTGAAGCCAAGAAAAGCAACCGCGCCGGTCTGGCCGTGAGCGAACTGACGCGCGAACAGAAGAGCATCCTGAAAATCAGCAACGGCGTCCTGGTGGAAGAAGCCAGCGGCCCCGCCGCCCGCGCCGGCATCCAGTCCGGCGACGTCGTCGTCGCAGTCAACAACCAGGAAGTCAACACGCCGGAAGATCTCGCCCGCCTGGTCAACGACACCACGCGCAAGAGCGCGGCGTTGCTGATCAAACGTGGTGAAAACGCGCATTACGTCTCGTTGCGCCTGGAAAAATAACGCCCAAGTAACCCTTCAAGTCGCGGCGGAGGGAGGCCGGAAAGCCTCCGGCTTCCCGCCATTGCGCCCGAATACGGGGGACTCGAACCGGCGATATCGCGCCGGAGAGACGCCAATTCCACCTCTCTTGCCGGCCACCATAAACACGCTTAGCCCCCCGCCGGCGAACCCGTTGCCGCGACGTTGAAACGCTCATTGTGCGCGGCGTGCAGACTGGCTGGCCGCATCAATGGCTTTGCGCCTACGCCGTTTCCAAGTCCAGGCCGTTTTCAGTCGCCAAGACAGCATGATCAGCGCATACGTCAGCAAACCCGCGCCGACCGCAAACAGGCCCAATCCCAGCAGCAGGGGCGGCCCCAGCGCCAGCAGGCCGTTCCAGACCTGCTGCCACCAACTCGCTTCGGGTTCAAGCGTCACCGCCCGCGGAGCCGTGAAATCCGGCGCCTCAACGCCGTGCTGGTCGAGCAGGATCGTGCCGACATGGTGCGCCAACACATAGATCGGGGCGAAGGTCACCGGGTTGGTCACCAGCGTACTGCCGATGGCGACCGGCACGTTGGCGCGCAACAAGACGGCGGTCGCGGCAGCGAAAGGAATCTGGGCGATCGGGATGAGCAGACCGAAAAACACGCCCAGGCCGACTCCGACGGCCACGCCGCGGCGGCTGAAATGCCAAAGGCGCGGATGCAGCAGATGCGGGCCCAGCCAGCGCAACCAGCGGCTGCTGTGAATATGCTCACGGGTAGGGAGGAATCGGCGCAGGAAAGGGGGCATCTTTTTTCAGCTAGGCGGTTAGAACAGGGCAGAGCAATGGCATGCGGGCTTGCCCGAAACAGCACCGGCCAGGCGCTGCACGCTCCCCGGCGAAGACATAAACGGACAACTCAAGTGGGCTTCTCTTCATACGCCCCGCCATGGTCGGGAAGGTTTCGACTGGCCGGCCCGTTTCCAGGTTGCGGGTGGCGGACTAGGGCGAATAAACGCCTGCACGTATATTTGACCACCTTCTCTTACAACTCCGGCGACATGATCGCAACGCTTTTCCTCTCCCGGCCGAAGCCGGACCGGCGCACTCGGCCATGACCGGCGCGCGCCTGCACGATTCCCGTCTGGTCCGGCTGATCTGTTTCGGCATCGGCGTCGGCGCACTGGCGCTGGGCCTGATCGGCATCGTCATGCCGATGCTGCCGACGACGCCGTTCGTCCTGCTGGCGGCGGCCTGCTTTGCACGCAGTTCCACCCGTTTGCATGACGCGATGCTCAAGCATCGCATCGCCGGCCCCATCATTCACGAATGGCAAACCCATCGCGCCATGCCGCGGCGGGTGAAGCGGGTCGCCTACGGGCTGATGCTGCTGTCCTTCGGCTCCTCCATCCTGCTGATGGAGTCGAACTGGCATCGATCGATACTGGCGGCGCTGGGTTTGATCCTGGCCTTCTTCCTTTGGCGCGTGCCGGTGCGCGAAATCGCCCTTGCTGAAGAAAACGGCGAGGACCCGGCTTGAGCAGCATTTCAACGCCGTTACAGGTCGTTGCTTATAGAATATCCGCGCCGATGCCTATTTCCATGAACCCCGCTCACGTTTTTCCCGCCGACGGCTGGACGCTTGTTTTCATCGCCTGGCTGGTGGCCGGCATCTCGACGCTGGCCGCGCTGTTCATTGGCGAGGTCATGGGCCATACGCCTTGCGTGCTGTGCTGGTACCAGCGAATCTGCATGTTTCCGCTGGTCCTGATTCTGGCGGCGGGACTGTTTCCTTACGAACGCCGTGTCGTGCGCTACGCGCTGCCGCTGGCTTTGGTCGGCTGGCTGCTGGCCGTGTTCCACTGGGGCGTCGCCAGCGGCCTGATTCCGGAGAGTGCCACGCCATGCAGCCAGGGCGTGCCGTGTTCGGTGGAGCAGATCGTGTGGCTCGGTTTTGTCACCCTGCCGATGCTTTCCGTGCTCGCTTTTTCCGTCATCATCGCGATGTTGTTGTTGACTCAATTCAAGGTGTCCAAATGAAGAAAACGTTGTTTATCTCCGCCGGCGTGTTGCTGCTGCTGGTTTTTCTCGCCGGCACGCTTTACTTCAAGGCAGAAAAAGCCGAACAGGCCGAACAGTTGGCGGCTCAGAACCAGTCGGGCATGGTGCGCGAGCATTCGCCGACGCTTGGGCCGACCGCCGCCAAGGTGCGAATGGTCGAGTTTCTCGACCCCGCCTGCGGCACCTGCCGGCTGTTCTACCCGATAGTCAAGTCGATGCTGAACGCGCACCCGGACAAGATCCATCTGTCATTGCGCTACGCCCCTTTTCACCAGAATTCAGACTATGTCGTCGCGCTGTTGCTGGCGGCGGCAAAGCAAGGCAAGCACTGGGAAACCCTGGAAGCTCTGCTGGCCGCTCAGGATGACTGGGTAGAGAATCACAGCGTGCAAAAGGAAAAGGTCTGGCAATACGTCGAGGGGCTCGGCCTCAACCTGGAGCAACTCAAGCGCGACATGAGTTCGCCGGAGATTGCCCGGCAGATCGCACAGGATTTGGAAGACGCACGCAGCCTCAACGTCAGCAAGACGCCCGACTTTTTCGTCAACGGCAAGCCGCTGCCGAAATTCGGCCTGGAAGAACTCAACGAAATGGTGAACTCGGCTCTGGCCAGCGAATATCGCTGAGGTGTAACACGTACCGTGGTTTTGCACCGGCTCAGTCCGCCGTGGCCACGCGGCGCAGCCGGATGCAACACTAAACCTACCTAGCCGTATTCTGATGGCCCGTTCCCTGAGTTTGCTTTTTTCGCTTTATCTGTTCTGGCTGCTGCTGTCCGGGATATATACGCCGTTTCTGCTGGCATCGGGCGCCGGTTGCGCGCTGGCCGTATTTTTGCTGGCCCGACGGATGGATATCATCGACCACGAGGGGTTTCCGATTCACTTGGCCTGGCGTGCACTGCTGTCCTATTTGCCCTGGCTGATGCTGGAAATCATCAAATCAGCCTGGGACGTCAGCAAACGCATCCTCGACCCGCGCCTGCCGATTTCACCGACTCTGGTCGAGTTCACGCCGTCGCAGAAAACCGACCTGGGACTGGTGATCCACGCCAATTCCATTACCTTGACGCCGGGCACCATCTCGGTCGAGGTGGAGCCCGGCCGTTTCCTGGTTCATGCATTGACCCGGGAAGGCGCGGCGGCATTGTCCGGCAGCGAGATGGATCGCCGCTGTGCGAGCCTGGAGCAAGTAAGGCAATGAT
Source organism: uncultured Thiobacillus sp. (assembly GCA_964466195.1). Lineage (GTDB taxonomy): Bacteria > Pseudomonadota > Gammaproteobacteria > Burkholderiales > Thiobacillaceae > PFJX01. The sequence continues at coordinate 121,230 of CAYXMQ010000005.1, read as the reverse complement.
GCTGGCCGTCGCCACTCTCGCCCTGATCGTCACGCTGGCCCTGGCTCTGGCGCGCGCCGCGCTCGGCCCCAGCGTGTTCGATCGTTTGCAGGCGGCCAACATTATTGGCACCAGCACAATGCTGCTGCTGGCTTTGTTGGGTTTTCTCAACGGCCGGCCAGATTTTCTCGATCTGGCCCTGGTCTATGGCCTGCTCAACGTAGTTGGCGTGATCGCCGTGTTGAAGTTCTTGCGCCAGGGCGATCTCGGCGCCAGCGGGAAGGCATCGGAATGAGCTTGCTGCTGGAAGTGCTCAGCGGCATCTGCCTGTTGACCGGGGCGTTCTTTTGTCTGGTGGGCGCCTTCGGCCTGCTGCGCATGCCCGATTTCTTTACCCGCATGCACGCCGGTAGCGTGCTGGAAACTCTGGGCGCCGGTTTCATTCTGCTGGGCCTGTTGCTGCAGGCCGGCTTCAGTCTGGTAGCGGTCAAACTGGCGATGATCGGCCTGCTGATTCTCTTTGCCGGTCCGGCCGCCAGCCATGCCCTGGCACGCGCGGCGATGTTGCGCGGTCTGAAGCCGCAACTGGCGCAGCCGCTGGCAGCGGAGGAGGCATCATCGAAACCCTGATTGTCGACGTCCTGCTGGTGCTGATGGCCTTGTCGGTGCTAGCCCTGGCGCACACCCGCAACCTGTTCGCCGTGGTGGTGCTGTCCGGCGTCTACAGCTTTCTGATGGCGAGCGTACTGGTGGCGCTGGATGCCGTCGACGTGGCGATGACCGAAGCGGCCGTCGGCGCCGGCGTATCCACCGTGCTGCTGCTGGGCGCCTTGCATCTGTGCAAGAGCGAGGAAGCGAAGCCGGCGCATCGCCCCTGGCTGCCATTGTCCGTGTCCATCGCCACCGCCGGCTTCCTGATCTACGGCGCGATGGGGCTGCCCGATTTCGCCGACCCGCAAGCGCCGATCCACCAGCATGTAGCACCGCGCTATCTGCAGAATGAAGTCGACGTGCCCAACGTGGTCACGGCAGTGCTGGCCAGCTTCCGAGGCTATGACACGCTGGGCGAGACGACCGTGGTATTTACCGCCGGCGCCGGCATCATCGCGCTGTTGCGGCGGCGCCCACGCAAGCGAGCTCGCGATGCAACATGATCTGGTGTTGCGGGTCATCGGCAAGCTGCTGATCCCGTTCATTCTGCTGTTCGCCCTGTATGTGCAGTTCCATGGCGACTTCGGCCCCGGCGGCGGCTTTCAGGCTGGCGTCATCTTCGCTACCGGCATCGTTTTCTACGCGCTTATCTTCGGCCTGGCCAACGCCCGCAAAGTCGTGCCGGACCGGCTGGTGGAAACCATGCTCGCCGCCGGCGTGCTGCTCTATCTCGGGGTCGGCCTGGCCGGCATTTTCCTCGGCGGCAATTTTCTCGATTACTTCGTGCTCGATGCCGACCCGGTGCACGGCCAGCATCGCGGCATTTTCTGGGTTGAAGCCGGCGTCGCAATCACCGTCTGCGGCGTGATGCTGAAGATCTTCTACATGTTCGCCTCGCGTGGACGCGGCGAGAAACTCCGGTGATCGCACACTTCAGCTACATCATTACCGTGTTTGTCATGGTTGCAGGCCTTTACGTAGTCATCGCACGCGGCAATCTGATCAAGAAACTGGTCGGGCTGTCGGTATTCCAGACTTCTGTCTACCTGCTCTACATCGCTCCGGGGAAATTGCTCGGGGGTACCGCGCCGATCCTGGCGCCGCAATACGGCATCTATTCCAACCCGCTGCCGCATGTCCTGATTCTCACTGCCATCGTCGTCGGCATTGCCGTACTGGCGCTCGGTCTGGCGTTGGCCGTGCGCATACGCGAAGCCTACGGCAGCATCGAGGAAGACGAGATCACCGCGCTGGACAATCAGGTGGACGATCGCGAGGAAGCACCCCGCGCATGAGCCTCAGCGCCAGTTTGACCACGCACCTGCCGGCGCTCCAAGTCGTCCTGCCGCTGCTGTCGGCGCCGCTGGCGGTGCTGCTTCGCCACGGCGGCATCGCCTTCAGCCTGGTCACGGCGGCGGCCTGGGCTGCCTTTGCAACCAGCTTGGCTCTCTGGCTGCAAGTGGGAGAGAGCGGCGTCATTTCCTATCACATGGGCAGTTGGGCGCCGCCCTGGGGCATCGAATACCGGGTGGATCGCCTGGCCAGCTTCGTCCTGGTGCTGGTTTCCGGCACCGCCGCGCTGGTGCTGCCCTGGAGCCGCGCCAGCATAGAACGCGAGATTCCGCGCGAACTGCACTATTTGTACTACGCCATGTTCGGCCTCTGCCTGGCCGGTCTGCTCGGCATCACCATCACTGGCGATGCGTTCAACATCTTCGTCTTTCTGGAAATTTCCTCCCTTTCCACCTATGTCCTGATCGCGCTGGGCCGCGACCGCCGCGCGTTGGCGGCGTCCTTCCGCTATCTGATCATGGGCAGCATCGGCGCCACCTTCATCGTCATCGGCATCGGTTTCCTGTACCTGATGACCGGCACGCTGAATCTGGTGGATATGGCGGCGCGTCTGCGCGATATCGAAAGCTCGCGCCCGGTACTGGCGGCGCTGGCGTTTCTCACCGTCGGCATCTCGCTCAAGCTGGCGCTGTTCCCGCTGCATCAGTGGCTGCCCAACGCTTACACCTATGCCCCCTCGGCGGTGACCGCTTTTCTCGCCGCCACGGCAACCAAGGTCTCGGTCTACGTGCTGATCCGCTTCTATTACTCGGTATTCGGCGAAAGTCTGGTGTTCGATCAACTGCCACTGCCGCAGATCATGCTCTGGCTGTCGCTGCTGGCCATGTTCGCAGCCAGTTTCATCGCCATCTTCCAGAACAACCTGAAGCGTCTATTCGCGTATTCCAGCGTCGGCCAGATCGGGTACATCACGTTGGGGCTGTCATTCGACTCGGTACAGGGTCTAACCGCCTCCATCGTGCATTTGTTCAACCACGGTTTGACCAAGGCAGCCGTTTTCCTGCTCATCGGCGGCGTCGTGCTGGGCATCGCCAGACCGGGCGCGCCGCCACCGGTAGCGACTTTCGAGCGCCTGGCCGGTCTGGCCAAACGCATGCCGCTGACCTCGTTCGGCATCGTCCTCGCGGGTCTGAGCCTGATCGGCGTGCCTGGCACCGCCGGCTTTATCAGCAAGTGGTATCTGATCGTGGCGGCGCTGGAGAAGGAACAGTTCTGGCTGGTCGGCGCCATACTGCTGAGTTCTCTGCTCGCGGTGGCCTATGTCTGGCGTTTTGTCGAAGTCGCTTACTTCCGCGCGCCACCGGCCGGCCATGAGGCCAGGAACGAAGCACCTCTATCGATGCTGATTCCCGCCTGGCTGCTGGTATTGGCCTCGGTCTGGTTCGGCCTCGACACGTCATTCAGCGTCGGTTCCGCGCTGGAAGCGGCGCAAGAACTGGTGAAGCTCGGACGATGAGCTTCGAGTCTCTGATTCTGGCCTGCCTGTTGCTGCCGCTGTTTGGCGCGCTAGGCATCGCGCTGGCCGGCAAGAGGCCGAACCTGCGCGAAGGCATTACGCTGACCACCGCCTTGCTGCTGCTCGTCTGTGTCGGGCAATTGCTCGACCCCGTGCTGGCCGGTGAACGTCCTGCTTTGATTCTGCTGGAGCCCTTGCCCGGTCTGCCCATCGCGTTCCGCGTCGAACCCCTGGGCATGCTGTTCGCGCTGATCGCCTCCGGGCTGTGGATCGTCAATTCGGTGTATTCCATCGGCTACATGCGCGGCAATGGAGAGCACAACCAGACCCGCTTCTACGTCTGCTTTGCACTCGCCATCGCCGCTGCACTGGCCATCGCCTTTGCCGCCAACCTGCTGACGCTGTTTCTGTTTTACGAAGTGCTGACGCTGATCACCTATCCGCTGGTCACCCATGCCGGCACCGACAAGGCGAGAGCCGGCGGGCGCACCTATCTGGCGATCCTGATGGGCACCTCGATTCTGTTTCTGCTGCCGGCCGTGATCTACACCTGGCATGTCGCCGGCACCACCGAGTTTCGCCCCGGCGGCATCCTGCCCGCCGGACTCGATGCCGGCGCCGTCGCGGTGCTGCTGGCGCTGTTCATGTTCGGGACGGCCAAGGCCGCGCTGATGCCGTTCCACCGCTGGTTGCCTGCCGCGATGGTGGCGCCGACGCCGGTTTCGGCGCTGCTGCACGCCGTCGCCGTGGTCAAGGCCGGCGTGTTCGCGGTCGTGAAAGTCGTGGTCTACGTCTTCGGCTTCGATGTGCTGGCCGGCGCCACCGACTGGCTGATCGGCATTGCCGGCTTCACCATCGTCGCCGCGTCGGCGGTGGCGCTCAATGCCGACAACCTCAAGCGCCGGCTGGCCTATTCCACCGTCAGCCAACTCTCCTACGTGATACTCGCCGCCGCCCTGCTCGCGCCACTGTCGGTGGTCGGCGCCGTGCTGCACATCGCCGCCCACGCCTTCGGCAAGATCACGCTGTTCTTCGCCGCCGGCGCCATCTACACGGCAGCGCACAAGACCGAAGTCAGCCAGCTCGACGGCATCGGCCGCCGCATGCCGTGGACCATGGCGGCCTTCGGCATCGGCGCGCTGTCGATGATCGGCCTGCCCCCGGCCGCCGGTTTCGTCAGCAAGTGGTACATCGTTTCCGGCGCCATGGCCCAGGCGCAGTGGTTCGCGCTGGCGGTGATCCTGCTCTCCACCCTGCTGAATGCCGCCTACTTTCTGCCCATCGTCTATCGCGCCTTCTTCCGCCCGTTGTCGGCCGACGCCAGCGCGCATCCGCACGGCGAAGCGCCGTGGCCGATGGTGCTGGCGCTGGGCTTCACCGCGGCCGGCACGCTGGCGCTGTTCTTCTTCCCTGACGTGCCGCTGGCGCTGGCGCAACAATTGGTGGCGACGTCATGAAATACGAACATTGGCTGGATAACCCGCGCAACGTAAAAAAACTCTGGCGCAGCTTCATCGCCGTGCTGGCGCTGACCGTCATCGCCGGCTTCTTCGTCGATCTGCATCCGCATTTCGAAATCGAAGGCTGGCTCGGCTTCTATGCCGGTTATGGCTTTCTGACCTGCTTGTTGATGATCCTTGGCGCCAAGGCGCTCGGCCTGCTGCTCAAGCGGCCCGACACGCATTACGCCGGAGACGAGCGCGATGACTAGTGTGATCCTGCTGCATCCGGCGCTGATCCTGATCGCCGGCGCGCTGTTTCTGCCCCTGCTGCGCGGCATGGCGCGCAATGTCGCCGTGCTGGCGCTGCCGCTGCTGGCGCTGGCCGCGCTCTGGCTGCTGCCGGAAGGCAAGCTATGGCAAGTGCAATGGCTGGATTACCAACTGACGCCGCTGGCGGTGGACAAGCTGTCACGCCTGTTCGCCACCATCTTTGCCTTGATGGCGTTTGGCGGCGGCCTGTTCGCACTGCGCCAGAAAAGTCGTCTGGAAATCCCCGCGGCTTTTCTTTATGCCGGCTCCGCCATCGGCGTGGCGCTGGCCGGCGACCTGATCACGCTGTTCCTGTTCTGGGAGTTCATGGCGGTTGGTTCCACACTGGTGCTGTGGAGCGCCGGCACGCCGCTGGCCTGGGCCGCCAGCCGGCGCTACGTCGGGGTGCATCTGGCCGGCGGCGTGATCCTGTTCGCCGGCATCGCCGGGCATATCGCCGTCACCGGCGATGTCACCTTCAGCGCCATGCAGACCGACTCCATCGCACACTGGCTGATCCTGGCCGGATTCCTGATCAACGCCGGCGCGCCGCCATTCTCGGCCTGGCTGCCGGACGCCTACCCGGAGGCCTCCTGGAGCGGCATGGTTTTTCTGTCCGCATTCACCACCAAGACGGCGGTGTATGTGCTGCTGCGCGGCTTCCCGGGCGCTGAAATCCTGATCTGGATCGGCATCTTCATGATCTTCTACGGCATCGTCTATGCGCTGCTGGAAAACGACATGCGACGCATCCTGGCCTACTCCATCGTCAACCAGGTCGGCTTCATGATCACCGGCATCGGCATCGGTACCGATATGGCGCTCAACGGCGCCGCGGCCCACGCCTTCACCCACATCCTCTACAAGGCGCTGCTGTTGATGTCGGCCGGCGCGGTGCTGGCCGCCACCGGCCGGCGCAAGTGCTCGGAGCTGGGCGGGCTGTTCCACAGCATGCCGCTGACCACGATCTGCGGCAGCATCGGCGCACTGGCCATTTCATCCTTTCCGCTGACTTCCGGCTTCATTTCCAAATCCATGGTCACCCAGGCCGCCCTAGACGGCCATATGCAGATCATCTGGCTGTTCCTTGCCGCCGCTTCCGCCGGTGTGTTCCTGCATGCCGGCATCAAGTTCCCCTGGTTCGTGTTCTTCCAGAAGGATTCCGGCCTGCGTCCGACCGACCCGCCGGCCTCGATGCGCTGGGGCATGATCCTGTTCGCATTCCTGTGCATCGCCTTGGGCGTCTGGCCGGATCCGCTGTACGCCATGCTGCCCTATGCGGTGGATTACCAACCTTACACGGCGGCTCACGTCATCACGCAACTGCAATTGCTGCTGTTCTCCGGCCTGGCGTTTTTCGTCATGCTGAATTATCTGAAGCGCACGCCGACCATCACGCTGGATACCGACTGGCTCTACCGCATCGCCGGCCCCGCCGTGCTTGCCGGCGCCGGTCATGTGCTGCAGCGCGGTCGCGCGAATCTGACTGCGCGAACCGGCGCCATCCTCGCGCGCCTGAGCGGCCATCTCAGCCGCCATCGCCGTCCCGACGGCATGCTGCTGCGCTCCTGGCCCAGCGGCGGCATGTCACTCTGGGTGGTCATCCTATTGTTGGCGAATCTCGCCTTCTATTATTTACGTTGAAGTTGCCATTTCCGCCCACGATTCAAGTCGGCATGCCATGTCGTGAACCTTTAATAGCGGTTTCCCTCCATACCCGGCTATGACCTTGCTGCTTGCCGTACTTTTTCCCTTTTTGGGCGCGCCACTGGTCGCCTGGATCAGCCGAAGCAGCCGTTTCGCCGCCGCCTGGGGCGCCGGCTTGGTCACATTGGGCGCCAGCGGACTGCTGGCCAGCGTCGTCGCTCCGGTGTTGTCCGGTGAAACGCGGATTCAACACATCGCGTGGCTGCCGCAAGTCGGGCTCAATCTGGCCTTTCGCCTCGACGGGCTCGGCCTGCTGTTCGCCGGGTTGATTCTGGGCATCGGCCTGCTGGTCATCCTCTACGCCCGCTATTACTTGTCCGAACGCGACAGCCTGGGTCGCCTGTATGCCTATCTGCTGCTGTTCATGGGCTCGATGCTGGGTGTGGTGCTGTCGGAAAACCTGATCCAGCTGCTGATCTTCTGGGAGCTGACCAGCCTCAGTTCCTTTCTGCTGATCGGCTACTGGCGGGAACGGGAAGAAGCGCGCCAGGGTGCGCGCATGGCGCTGGCGATCACCGGCGCCGGCGGGCTGGCGTTGTTCGGCGGCATTCTGCTGCTGGGCGAGATCACCGGCAGTTATGAACTGAGCACGGTGCTCGCCTCCGGCGAACTGATCCGCGCACATCCGCTGTATCAGCCGACGCTGATCCTGGTGCTGCTCGGCGCGTTCACCAAGTCGGCGCAGTTTCCGTTCCATTTCTGGCTGCCGCATGCGATGGCGGCGCCGACGCCGGTGTCCGCCTACCTGCATTCGGCCACCATGGTGAAAGCCGGCGTGTTCCTGCTCGCACGGCTGTTTCCGGCCTTGTCGGGCACCTGGGAATGGTCGCATCTGGTCGGCGGCGTCGGTCTGATCACGCTGTTGAGCGGCGCCTTCATCGCGCTGTTCAAGCACGATCTGAAGGGGCTGCTGGCGTATTCGACGATCAGCCATCTCGGCCTGATCACCACGCTGTTCGGCATCGGCACGCCGCTGGCGGCGGTGGCGGGCGTTTTCCATATCATCAATCACGCCATCTTCAAGGCATCGTTGTTCATGGCCGCCGGCATCATCGACCACGAAACCGGTACGCGCGACATGCGCCGCATCAACGGCCTGTGGAAGTTCATGCCGTATACCGCGACGCTGGCGATGGTGGCCGCGGCGGCGATGGCCGGGGTGCCGCTGGTCAACGGATTCCTGTCGAAGGAGATGTTCTTCGCCGAGGCGGCCAGCATGGCGACGATGATGAAATTCGGCTGGTTTCTGCCGCTGGCGGTGACCGTGGCCGGCATTTTCGCGGTGGCCTATTCGCTGCGCTTCATCCACGACGTGTTCTTCAACGGCGACCCCATCGACCTGCCGCGCACTCCGCACGAGCCGCCGCGCTGGATGAAGGTGCCGGTGGAAGTGCTGGTGGCGCTGTGTCTGCTGGTCGGCATCCTGCCGGCGCTGACCGTGGAGCCGATTCTGGCGCTGGCCGCGACCGCGGTATTGCAAGCGCCGCTGCCCGAGCACGATCTGGCCATCTGGCATGGCTTCAACCCGGCATTGTGGATGAGCGTGATCGCGTTATTGGGCGGCACGGCGCTGTATGTCGGGCGCAAACCGTTGTTCAAACTGCACGCGCGCCTGGAGGGACGGCTCGACGCCCGGATTGTCTACAACCTGCTGTTGGGCGCTTTGCTGGCCTTCGCGCGCAACCTGACCCGGCGACTCGATGTCGGCTCGTTGCAACGTCTGATCGCCGTCTTCGTACTGTTTGCGCTGATCTTGGGGGGCAGCGGCTGGCTCGGCGCCGGCTCGCCACTGACCGGTCCACGGCCGCTGTTGCCGCTGGACGGCGTCAGTCTGCTGATCGTCGCCGGACTGATCGCCGCCGCATTGACCGCGCTGGCGCTGCATCGCCAGCGGTTCGTCGCGCTGGTGTTGATGGGCGCGGTGGGGCTAGTGGTATCACTGATCTTCGTCAAGTTCTCCGCGCCCGATCTGGCGCTGACTCAGCTTTCGGTCGAAGTGGTCACCATCATCCTGCTGCTGCTGGCGCTGTATTTCCTGCCCCAGCACACGCCGACCGAATCCGGCAACGGCCGCCGGTTGCGCGATGGCGTGCTGGCGACGCTGGCCGGCGCCGGCGTCGGGGCGCTGGCTTGGGCGGTGCTGACCCGGCCCTATGACAGCATCGCCGACTATTTCGTGGAGAACAGCGTGCCCGGCGGCGGCGGCCATAACGTGGTCAACGTCATCCTGGTGGACTTCCGCGGCTTCGACACGCTCGGCGAGATCACCGTGCTGGCTCTCGCCGGCCTGGCCATTTACGCCATGCTGGAAAAACTGCGCTTGGATGGACGCGGCTGTGATGATGTCGGGCGCAGCTGGAACTGGGACATGCACCCGGCCATCATGGCCTCGCTGACCCGCTTGCTGCTGCCCTTGGCATTGCTGGTTTCGGCCTACATCCTGCTGCGCGGCCACAACCTGCCCGGCGGCGGCTTCATCGCCGGCCTGGTCACCGCCGTGGCGCTGATCATGCAATACCTGGCCAACGGCGTGGCATGGACGCATGCGCGCCTGCCGGCCAACATGCACCCGCTGATCGGCGCCGGCCTGACCATCGCGACGTTGACCGGGCTGGCTTCTCTGGCCTTCGGCCATCCCTTCCTGACCTCCACCTTCGGCCATCTGCATTGGCCGCTGGTCGGCGAATTCGAGCTCGCCTCGGCGATGGCCTTCGACCTCGGCGTCTATCTGGTGGTGGTCGGCGCGACCTTGTTGATTCTGATCCACCTGGGCCTGATGCACGATGCCAGCCACGGTCCCGGCGCCTGCCCGATCCCGGAGAACAAACGCATGCGAGGAGGACGCTGATGGAAGCCCTGCTGGCGCTGCTGATCGGCGTGCTGACCGCCTGCGGCATCTATCTGATGTTGCGCGCGCGCACCTTCCCGGTCGTGCTCGGGCTCACGTTCCTGTCCTATGCCGTCAATCTGTTCCTGTTCGCGATGGGCCGCCTCAGCATCGGCCGGCCGCCGGTCATCGGCACCGGCCTGCCCGGATATGCCGATCCGCTGCCGCAAGCCCTGGTGCTCACCGCCATCGTCATCGGCTTCGCGATGACCGCCTTCGTCATCATGCTGGCGCTGAAGGCGCGCTCGGAGCTGGGCAGCGACCATGTCGACGGCAAGGACGCGGCATGAACCATCTGGTCATCGCGCCGATACTGCTGCCGCTGATTGCAGGCATCCTGCTGCTGCCGTTGCGGCATGCCGACATCACGCTGCGGCGAACCTTCAGCGTCGCCGCCGTACTGGGCCAGATCGGCCTGGCGGTCGCGCTGTTCCAGGCAGTTAGCGGCGGCGACATCCTGACCTATGCGCTGGGCGACTGGCCGGCGCCGTATGGCATCGTCCTGGTGGCCGACCGCCTGGCGGTCTGGATGCTGCTGGTTACCGCGCTGCTGGCGCTGTTTCCGCTGCTCTACGCCTGCCGAGGCGGCGACATCAGCGGGCGGCATTTCCACCTCCTGTTCCAGTTGCAGTTGATGGGCCTCAACGGCGCGTTCCTGACCGGCGACCTGTTCAATCTGTTCGTCTTTTTCGAGGTGCTGCTGCTGGCCTCCTACGGCCTCATCCTGCACGGCGGCGGCCGCCAAAAAACCCGCGCCGGCCTGCATTACGTCGTGCTCAATCTGGCCGGCTCATCGCTGTTCCTGATCGCGGTCGGCACGCTGTACGGCCTGTTCGGTACGCTGAACATGGCGCATCTGGCGCAGAAGATCGCGGCCGTTTCACCGGAAAATCTGGGTCCGGCGCGCGCCGCCGGCCTGCTGCTGTTCGCCGTTTTCGCTCTCAAGGCGGCGCTGTTGCCGTTGTATCTCTGGCTGCCCGCCGCCTATGCCCAGACCAGCGCGCCGGTGGCGGCGCTGTTCGCGATCATGACCAAGGTCGGCGCCTACAGCATTCTGCGCATGTCCACGCTGATCTTCGGCGCCCAGGCCGGCGGCATGGTGGACCCTTATGCTTCACTGCCCCCCGGAGGATCGCCATACCTGCCTTGGGACGCCCCGGCGGCGGGCATGAACCCGCTGATCGAGCCCTGGCTGCTGCCGCTGGCGTTGGCCACCTTGCTGATCGGCCTGATCGGCGCTTTGGCGGCGCGCTACTTGCGCGAACAGGCCGCCTACCTGGTAGTGGCTTCGGTGGGTACGCTGTTGACGGCCTTCGCGCTGGGCAGCGTCGCCGGCATCGCCGCAGGGATTTATTATTTGCCGCACTCCGTTTTCGCCGCGGCGGCGCTGTTCCTGCTGGCTGACCAGATCGGGCAAAGCCGCGGCGAGCTCGGCGACCGCTTCGAGCCAGGCCCGGCCATGTCCGGGGCGCCCGTATTGAGCGGCCTGTTCTTCGTGATCGCCATCCTGCTGGCAGGCCTGCCGCCGTTGTCCGGTTTCATCGGCAAATTTCTGCTCTTGCGGGCGGCGCTGGAGCATCCGGCCTGGCCCTGGATCATGGCCATCGTGCTGAGCGGCGGATTGTTCGGACTGATCGCGCTGGCCCGTTCGGGCAGCCTGCTGTTCATGCACATCCGGCCAATGGAAGAAGGCGTCCGCCTGCCGGCTGTGCTGCACTGGCAACAGCTGCAGGCGCTGTTACCGATACTCGGTCTGCTGGCGCTGACGCTGGCTCTGACCGTCGCCGCCGGGCCGCTGTACGACTTTGCCAGCGCCGCCGCCGAGCAGTTGCTGCAACCGCATCACTACGTCCATGCCGTGCTCGGAGCTCGCCCATGAGTTTGCTGCCCCACCCGTTGTTGACGCCTACGCTGGCTGCAATCTGGTTGCTGCTCAACAACAGCATCGCGCCGGGCCATATCCTGCTCGGCGCATTGCTGGGCTGGCTGATCCCGCTGTTCACGCTGCGCTTCTGGCCGGAGACGATCCGCATCCACAAGCCCTGGCGGCTGGTCCGCTTCCTGGCCGTGGTTTTACTCGATATCGTGCTGGCCAATCTGGTTGTGGCCTGGCGCGTGCTGGGCCGTCCGGAGCGGCTGCACCCCGCCTTCATCGAAGTGCCGTTGGCGTTGCATAGTGATCTGGCCATCAGCTTTCTCGCCAATACGATCTGCCTGACCCCGGGCACGTTATCGGCCCAGCTCAGCCCGGACCGGCGCACGCTGCTGGTGCATGCACTCGACGCGCCCGACCCGGCAGCCGTGCTGGCCAGCATCAAGACGCGCTATGAAGCGCCCTTGAAGGAGGTGTTCGAATCATGTTGAACCTGGTCATTCCGATTGCCTTTACGTTGGTCGCCGGCGCCGTGGCGCTGAGCTTCTGGCGGCTGCTGCGCGGCCCCAGCGCGCCAGACCGCATCCTGGCGCTGGACACGCTGTATGTGAATGCCATCGCCCTGCTGGTGCTGCTCGGCATACATCTCGGCAGCGCCCTGTATTTCGAGGCGGCGCTGCTGATCGCGCTGATGGGGTTTGTCGGCACCGTGGCGTTGTGCAAGTACCTGCTGCGCGGCGACATCATCGAATAGGAGTTCGCCATGCTCGAATATCTGTTGTCGTTCCTGATCCTGGCCGGCGCCAGTTTCACTTTCATCGGTTCCCTCGGCCTGGCGCGTCTGCGCGATTTCTATACCCGGCTGCACGCCCCGACCAAAGCCACGACACTCGGCGTGGGCTGTCTTTTGATCGCGTCGTCGCTGCATTTCAGCCACCAGGGCAACGGCATCAGCCTGCATGAAGTGCTGATCACATTGTTTCTGTTCATCACCGCACCGGTGTCGGCGCATCTGTTGGCCAAGGCGGGACTGCATCTGAACTTGCCGCGGGTCGGCGACAAATTGGAGCCACCATCCAAGTAAAGCCATGACAGCCATGCCCGAGCTGACCCTCTACCATCGTCCAGGCTGCCATCTGTGCGACGACCTGCGCAATGAGCTGCTTGAATTCCACGCGGAACATGATTTTCGGTTGCGCGAAATCGACATCGATAGCGATCCCGATCTGCTTGCCCGTTACGGACGGCTGATCCCGGTGCTGTGTCTGGGCGATCGCGAAATATGCCATTACCAGCTGAATCCGAGCGCATTGCGAGAAGCGCTGCTGAACGCGCAAAAAGAAGACAAATTAGTATGAAAGTATTAAATAAAGTTTAGAATAGCTGGCGCTTGTAATTTTGCCGTTCAGGGGACTGGGTCATGCATTCTCAGCACTATAGGTGGTTGGTCAGCGTCTTTTTTGCCAGTTGTCTGGCCCTGTTTGGTATTACAGCATGGGCCTCCACAGCGGATCACAGCCAATTCAAGGAACTGCAGCAGGACTTCAAGTCCGGTCCGGAAGTTACCCGCGCCTGTCTCACGTGCCATACCGAGGCAGCCAAACAGGTCATGAAAACGCCCCATTGGACCTGGGAATACCTCAACCCCGCCACCCAGCAAAAACTCGGCAAGAAGCATGTTCTGAACAACTTCTGCGTCTCCATCGAGGCTAACTACCCTTTCTGCACGACCTGCCACGCCGGCTATGGATGGAAGGACAAGAGTTTCGATTTCAGCCAGGAAGAAAACGTCGACTGCCTGATCTGCCACGATACCTCGGGAAAATATCGCAAGCAGCCGGGTCTGGCCGGGCACCCGCCGCTCAAGGAAATGGAATTCCCACCGGGCTCCGGCAAGCTCGTCAAGCCCGTGGACCTGAAAAAAGTCGCCCAAAGCGTTGCCAAGACCAGCCGCGACACTTGCGGCGCCTGCCACTTTTCAGGCGGCGGCGGCGACGGCGTCAAGCATGGCGACATGGACAGTTCGCTGGCTGCACCCGAGGCGAACGTGGACATTCATATGGATGTGACCGGACTCGACTTCACCTGCGCAACCTGCCACCAGACCGACGGCCATGCGGTGCCGGGCAGTCGCTACGCCCCCACCGCAAGGGACGACAAGGGCAAGCAGATGCGCGGCAGGAACGACGGCCGCAACCCGGCCACCTGCCAGTCCTGCCATGGCAACGCCGCGCACAAGGTCGCTCGTCTGAATAGCCATGCCAGCAAGATCGCCTGCCAGACCTGCCATATCCCGAAATTCGCCCGCGGCGGCATCGTCACAAAACTGTCCTGGGATTGGTCAACCGCCGGCAAACTGGGCAAGGACGGCAAGCCGATGACCATCAAGGACAAGAAAGGCAACGTCATCTACGACACCAAGAAAGGCGACTTCGTGGTGGCCACCAATGTCGTGCCCGAATACAAATGGTTCAACGGCAAGGTCAACTACACGCTGCTCAACGACAAGATCGACAATACCCGCGTCGTGCCGGTCAACTGGTTCGAAGGCGGCCCCGACGACGGCAAGTCGCTGATCTGGCCGGTCAAGGTCATGCGCGGCAAGCAGCCCTATGACCCGGTCAACAAGACCCTGGTCAAGCCGCATACCGCAGGCGACGGCAACACTGCCTACTGGAAATATTTCGACTGGGAAAAATCCATTACCGCCGGCATGAGTTCCGCCGAGCAACCCTTCTCCGGCAAGATAGACTTCATCAATACCGAGATGACCTGGCCGATCACCCATATGGTGGCGTCCAAGAAAGAAGCGCTGGGCTGCGTTGACTGTCATGCCGCAGAAAGCCGCCTCGCCAACCTTCCCGGCATTTACATGCCCAGCCATCATCGCAACCTGCTCCTGGACCGGATTGGCTGGGGACTGGCCGGCCTGACCTTCCTGGGCGTATTGGGCCACGGCGGCGGCCGTCTCTATTTCGCCAGCAAGCGAGAGCAGCCATGAGCGAAAGAATTTACGTCTTCAAGCGCTTTGAGCGGTTCTGGCATTGGTCGCAGGCGCTGTTGATCATCATGCTGCTGATCACCGGCTTCGAGATCCACGGCAGTTATTCGGTCCTGGGCTTCGAGAAAGCGGTCGACACCCACACCCTCGCCGCCTGGACCCTGGTCGGCTTGTGGGTGTTTGCGATCTTCTGGCACTTCACCACCGGTGAGTGGAAACAGTACATCCCGACGCTGCAGAAAATCGACGCGATGGTCAAATACTACGCGGTCGGCATCTTCAGCCACGCCCCCCACCCGTTCAAAGCGACCACGCTGAAGAAGCACAACCCGCTGCAGCGGCTGGCCTACCTCGGCGTGATGCTGTTCATCGGCCCGCTGATCTGGTTCACCGGCTGGTTCTATATCTTCTTCGACAAATGGGCCGAATGGGGCTGGGATCGCTATCTGGCGCTGGAATGGGTGGCGTTCTTTCACACCGTGGCCGCGTTCATGATGCTGATTTTCCTGATCGTTCATGTCTACCTCACCACCGCCGGCCACACCCCGACCTCGCATATCAAGGCGATGATCACCGGCTGGGAGGAAGTCGATTGACCAGGCGGCGTTGTTGAAGTGAGGCGTTCGGCCTCATCGATCCGGTTTTTTCTGAAGGAGACACAGCCATGAAACTGAGCACCTCAATTTTGTCCGCCGCACTTCTCGCCCTGCTGGCCACACCCTTGGCCGTGCATGCCGAGGGAGACTGGAAAAAAGGCCGCATCTACTACCGCATGGTCTGCACGGCCTGTCATACCGAAAAAGCGGCCGGCACGATATCGCCTACCAGCATGACCATGGCGCAGTGGGCGGCCTACATCGCCGCCGACAAGCATGCCAAGGGCAAGGACTCGCTCAAGTTTTATGTCAGCAAGAAGTACCGTGAGAGCATCAAGGCGACCAACAAGGCGGCGGCCAAGTTTCTCGAAGAGTCCGACGCCGACCTGATGGAAGACATCAAGGCCTTCGTCATCAAGGGCGCCAAGGATGGTGACGCACCGGCCAAATGCAGCTGATGCCGTGATCGCGTGTGCGGCGTTCGCCCATAGACTTGCCCCTCGCCCGCGCCCA
Source organism: uncultured Thiobacillus sp. (assembly GCA_964466195.1). Classification (GTDB taxonomy): domain Bacteria; phylum Pseudomonadota; class Gammaproteobacteria; order Burkholderiales; family Thiobacillaceae; genus PFJX01. The sequence continues at coordinate 105,463 of CAYXMQ010000005.1, read as the reverse complement.
GACGAAACGAACTGTTGATGCCCCCCTTCAGCAGCCTTTCCTGGATGGTTCATTGCGTGCATAAAACGCTTCAGCTTCATCCAGGCGCGGCCGTCAGGCTGATTTCCCAGCCGCATGCAATGGTCGGAGCAGGGACGATCCCGTCAGCGCCGCCAGGCTGGCTGCTGCAGGCGCGCATTGTTCAAACCGGCTTGTAATTCACTTGTTTTAATCACCAAACCAAGGAGACGTCGATGCGTACCCAATACACCCTGCTTTCCAGCCTGCTACTCGCTGCCATCCTGAGCGGCGGCAGCGCGTTGGCCGCCGAGCCGGCCGCCGCGCCGGCCGCCGCCGCCCAGGCCAAGGAGGGCTGGTATCCCCACCGGGTCGACTTTGCCTACATGAAGGAACAGGTCTCGATTCCGCCCAAGCCCGGGGTCACGCTGATCGATGCCCGGCCGGCGGCCCGCAAGTACGATATCGGCCACATTCCCGGCGCCCTCAACATCCCCGACAGTCAATTCGACAAACTGGTCGACAAGCTGCCCAAGGACAAGAGCGCTCTGCTCATCTTCTACTGCGAAGGGCCGGAATGCATGTTGAGCCATAAATCCGCATTCCGCGCCGAAAAACTCGGTTATGCCAACGTCAAGGTCTATCCGGAGGGCTTCCCCGAATGGAAGGCACAGGGCATGCATGTGGCCGTATCGGCGGCCCATGTCAAAAAGCAGATCGACGAAAAAACCGGCGCCGTGCTGATTGATTCACGCCCGGCCAGGGTTTTCGCCAAGGGCTCCATTCCTAATGCCCTCAACATCCCGGACAGCCAGTTCGAGCAAAACATCGGCAAGCTGCCAGCCGACAAGAGCACGGAACTCATCTTCTTTTGCGGCGGGCTGCAGTGCGTGCTGAGCGACAAATCCGCCAGCCGGGCCAAGGCGCTCGGCTACACCCATATCCGCACCTACCCCGAAGGCTATCCGGAATGGGAAACGCTCTATGGCGCCCCGGCCGCCGCATCGGCGGATGCCGCCCCCGCCGCCAAGGCCGCCGCGGTCGTCATCGAGCAGGGCAAGGAAAAGGGCAGCATCGCCGCGGCTTCGTTCAACCGAATCCTGAAGGAAAACCCGGATGCCATCCTGGTCGTGGACGTGCGCGACGCAAAGGAATTCAAGCTCGCCGCCATCAAGGGCTCCATCAACATCCCGATCGACCAGTTGGAAAAGAAAATGGACAGCCTGCCCAAGGGCAAGCCCATCGTCTTCGTATGCGGCGCCGGCGGCCGCTCGGGCGAGGCCTACGACAGCGTCAAATTGCTGCGCAGCGACCTCGAGGTCTGGTTCACCGATCTCGGCATCACCTTCAAGCCGGACGGCAGCTTCACCATCAATCAGGGCAAATAATCGCGGGCGGCCGTGGATGCAAGCAGGCGGAGGGCAGGTCTCTCCGCCCGCTCGGCGCGTGCAGCCCAACACGACGGCCGCGCGAGAAGCCGGCGAAGAAGGGCTCGCCAGTGCTTTTTTCCGCCTGCGATTCCAAAGTCCGACAGGCTGCAGGTTCAGGTAAAATCCGCGCCCGCTCTCCGTCAAGAGGCACGCTTACGTGCCTCAAGTTTTTTCATGCGCAACACCCTGATTCGCAACTTTTCCATCATCGCCCATATCGACCACGGCAAATCGACGCTGGCGGATCGACTCATCCATAATTGCGGCGGCCTCGCCGACCGGGAAATGGAAGCGCAGGTGCTCGACTCGATGGACCTGGAACGGGAGCGCGGCATCACCATCAAGGCGCAGACCGCCGCGCTGCTGTACAAGGCGAAGGATGGCCAGGAATACCAGCTCAACCTGATCGACACCCCCGGCCACGTCGATTTCTCCTATGAAGTTTCGCGCTCGCTGTCGGCCTGCGAAGGCGCGCTGCTAGTGGTCGATGCCTCGCAGGGCGTGGAAGCGCAAACGGTGGCGAATTGCTACACCGCGGTTGAACTGGGCGTCGAGGTCTTCCCGGTGCTGAACAAGATCGACCTGCCCTCGGCCGATCCGGAACGGGTCATCCAGGAGATCGAGGATATCGTCGGCATTCCCGCCGACCACGCCGTGCACTGTTCCGCCAAAAGCGGTCTCGGCATCGTCGATGTGCTGGAAGCCGTCGTCAAATACATCCCGCCGCCGCGCGGGGACGAGGATGCGCCGCTGAAGGCGCTGGTGATCGATTCCTGGTTCGACAACTACGTCGGCGTGGTGATGCTGGTGCGGGTGGTGGACGGCATCCTGAAACAGAAGGACAAGATTCGCCTGATGGCCGCCGGCGTCGATTACCTGGTCGAAAGCGTCGGCGTGTTTACGCCGAAATCGTTGCCGCGCACGCAGCTTTCCGCCGGCCAGGTCGGCTTCGTCATCGCCGGCATTAAAGACCTGAAGCACGCCAAGATGGGCGATACGCTGACCTTGGCCGCCAACCCCGCCGCCCAGGCCCTGCCCGGTTTCAAGGAGATCAAGCCGCAGGTGTTCGCCGGCCTGTACCCGGTGGAATCGCACGAGTACGACAGCCTGCGCGATGCGCTGAACAAGCTGCAACTGAACGACGCCGCGCTGCAGTTCGAGCCGGAAACCTCGCAGGCGCTGGGCTTCGGTTTTCGCTGCGGCTTCCTCGGCCTGCTGCACATGGACATCGTGCAGGAACGCCTGGAACGCGAATACAACCAGAGCCTGATCACCACTGCGCCGTCGGTCGAATATCAGGTTGTCATGAAGGACGGCAGTACGTTGGTCGTGGAAAACCCGTCGCGCCTGCCCGACCTGGCCAAGATCGAAGAAATCCGCGAGCCGATCATCACCGCCACGATCCTGGTGCCGGAAGAATACCTCGGCAACGTGATGACGCTATGCAACCTGAAGCGCGGCGCCCAGGTCGACATGAAATACATGGGCCGCCAGGTCATGCTGAAGTACGACCTGCCGCTGAATGAGGTCGTGCTCGACTTCTTCGACCGCCTGAAATCCACTTCGCGGGGTTATGCCTCGCTGGACTACGAATTCAAGGAATTCCGCGCCGACGACCTGATCAAACTGGACGTGCTGGTGAACGGCGAAAAGGTCGATGCGCTGGCGCTGATCGTGCACCGCTCCACCTCGCAATACCGCGGCCGCGAACTGGTCTCCAAGATGCGCGAACTGATTCCGCGCCAGATGTTCGACGTCGCCGTGCAGGCCGCCATCGGCTCGCACATCATCGCCCGCGAGACGGTGAAAGCGCTGCGCAAGAATGTGCTGGCCAAGTGTTACGGCGGCGACATCACGCGCAAGAAGAAACTGCTGGAGAAACAGAAGGAAGGCAAGAAACGCATGAAGCAGGTCGGCAACGTCGAGATTCCGCAGGAGGCTTTCCTGGCCATCCTGCAGGTCAGCGACAAGTAATTTCCTTACATATCCAACACAGAACTCATGAACTTCGCCCTCCTCCTCTTCCTCGCCCTGGTCGTCACCGGCCTGATCTGGCTGTTCGATCATCTGTTTCTCGCCAAGGCGCGCGCGCAGCAAGCCATGGCGGGCGAAGCGCCAAAGCTGCCGCTGCTGGTGGATTATTCGAAAAGCTTCTTCCCGGTCATCCTGATCGTCTTCGTTTTGCGCTCGTTTCTGGTCGAGCCGTTCAAGATCCCGTCCGGCTCGATGCTGCCGACCCTGCTGATCGGCGATTTCATCCTGGTCAACAAATTCGAGTACGGCATCCGTCTGCCGGTGATCAACAAAAAGGTCATTTCCATCGGCGAGCCGAAACACGGCGACGTCATGGTATTCCGCTTCCCCAAGGACCCGTCCCTCGATTACATCAAACGCGTCGTCGGCGTGCCGGGCGATGTCGTCGAATATGTCGACAAGAGCCTGATCATCAACGGCAAACCGGTCCAGCGCCTGCACGCAGGGAAGTACGAATACACTGCGCAGGGGCTCAACTTCGTGCAGGGCGAAACCTGGCGCGAACAACTCGGCGCACACAGCCATATCGCGATGACCCAGCGCGACATGCCGCCGGTGATCGTGCATCAAGTCGAAGGCGACTTCCCGCAACGCGACAACTGCGCGTACAACGACAACGGCTTCAAGTGCACCGTGCCGGCCGGCCATTACTTCATGCTGGGCGACAACCGCGACGCCTCCAATGACTCGCGTTACTGGGGCTTTGTGCCGGACGCCAACATCGTCGGGCGCGCCTTCTTCGTCTGGTGGAATTTCGATGACTTCCTGAACGTGGTGAAGTCTTTTTCCAAACCGGCCCGCATCGGCCACGGCATAGAGTGAGGCAATCATGAAGCAAGCGATCATGCAACGGCAGCGCGGCGTTACCCTGGGCGGCTTGATGTTTTTCATGCTGCTGGTCGGCTTCGGCGCGTACATCGCCGCGCGCGTCCTACCGTCTTATATGGATTACTGGACCTTGCAGCGCATCATGAGAAACGTGCTGGAACAACCTGACATCAAGGACATGAAGGAAAGCGCGATCCGCACCAAATTCGCCAAGGAACTGCTGATCAACAACATGAAAACCGTCAGCAACGACGATCTGCAGGTCGAGTGGGTGCCGAACGGGGTGCGCCTGCTGGCCGAGTTTTCGGTCAAGCAGCCGTTCATGGGACCGGTAAGCCTGTGCATGGATTTCAAGGCCGAGGCAACCACCCAATAACCTGCGCCCGGCCCACCCATGCCCGCCAATAGAGCGCAACTCGAAGCCCGACTGGGCCATACCTGGCGGCAGCGGGAATTGTTGAGCCAGGCGCTGACGCATCGCAGCTATGGCGCGCACAACAATGAACGCCTCGAATTTCTCGGCGATGGCGTACTCAACTGCGTCATCGGGTTGATGCTCTATCAACGTTTTCCGGACCAACCCGAAGGCCGTTTGTCTCGCCTGCGCGCCAACCTGGTCAATCAGGAATCGCTGCATGAAATTGCGCTCGAACTGGAACTCGGCGGCCATCTGCGCCTGGGCGAAGGCGAGCTGAAAAGCGGCGGCGCGCAGCGCCCGTCCATCCTCGCCGATGCACTCGAATCGCTGCTCGGCGCGGCGCTGCTCGACGCCGGCTTCGACGCCGCAAGCGGCATCGTCGAACGCCTGTTCGACGCCAAGGTCCGCGCCATCGACCCGGCGCATCAGGGCAAAGATGCGAAGACCCGCTTGCAGGAATGGCTGCAACCCCGGCGCTTGGGGCTGCCCGAATATGTGCTGACGCAAACCGCCGGGCAGGCGCATGCCCAGGTATTCCATGTGGAGTGCCGCATTGCGCTCGGCGCCAATGCGCACAAACTGGTGACCACAGGCCACGGCCCCAACCGCAAGGCTGCGGAACAAATGGCTGCGGAAGCAGCCTTGAATGAACTGGAAAAAAGTTGAGCTTCAGAACTGGCGTCATCGCCGTCGTCGGCCGTCCCAATGTCGGCAAATCCACACTGGTCAACGCGCTGGTCGGGGCCAAGGTCAGCATCGTCTCCTCGAAGCCGCAAACCACGCGCCATCGCATACTGGGCGTGCGCACCGAAGCCGATGCGCAATTCATCTTCGCCGACACGCCCGGATTCCAGACCCAGTACAAAAGCGCGCTGAATTCCGCAATGAACCGCACCGTCACCCAGGCGCTGTCGGAAGTCGATGTCGTGCTCTGGCTGGTCGAAGCGCGCAAATTCACCGCCGCCGATCAGCGCATCCTGCCGCTGCTGCCGCGGGGCAAAAGCAATGACAAACCGGTGGTGCTGGTCGTCAACAAGATCGACCTGGTCGAAGACAAGACCCGTTTGCTGCCGTTTCTGGAAAGCATGGCCAAACAGTTCAACTTCGCCGAAATCGTGCCCCTGAGCGCCGAGAAGGAGAAAGACGCACTGCGCCTGCCGGCCATTCTGAAACCCTATCTGCCGGAAGGTGAAGCCTGGTTTGGCGAAGACGACATCACCGACCGCAGCTCGCGTTTTTTGGCCGCCGAGATCGTGCGCGAGAAGGTATTTCGCCTGACCGGCGACGAAATCCCCTATGTCGTCGCGGTGACCATCGAACAGTTTGAGGAAGACGGCGCGATGTACCGCATCGGCGCAGTGATCTGGGTGGATCGCGACGGCCACAAGCCGATCGTCCTGGGACGCGGCGGCGAACACATCAAACGCATCGCCAGCGAGGCGCGGGTCGACATGGAAAAGCTGTTCGATCACAAGGTCTTTCTCCAGGTCTGGGTCAAAGTCAAAGGCGGCTGGGCGGACGACTCGCGCCTGATCAAGCAATTCGGGTATGAATGAACTCGAGTTGAGCCGTGAGTGAAAAAATCGACGGCGAGCCCGCCTTCGTACTGCATACCCGGCCCTGGCGCGAAACCAGTCTGATCGTCGACGCACTGTCGCGACATCATGGCCGCATCGGCTTGGTGGCGCGCGGCGCGCGCCGCCAGAGCGCCAGCCTGAAAACCCGTTTGATTCCATTCCAACCGCTGGCCCTGTCCTGGTTCGGCAAGCATCAGTTGCGCACCCTGCACGCCGCAGAATGGCAAGGCGGCGGCCTGATGTTGCGCGGCCACGCCCTGATGTGCGGCTTCTACCTGAACGAACTCCTGTTGCGTTTGCTGCCGGAAGGCGATGCGCATGAGGGGTTGTTCGATCTCTATGCCGCGACACTGACGGCGCTGAACGGGCCAGGCGATGTCGAACCCGTGCTGCGCCGTTTCGAGCTGGATCTGCTGTCCGAACTCGGCTATGCCCAGCCGCTCGGCCACCTGGCCAGTAACGCCGCCCTGCAACCCGAACGCCGCTACAGCTACACGCCGGGACACGGCGTAATCGAGCTGCAGCGCGGCGATTCCGGCTATCGCGGCAAAACCCTGCTCGATCTGGCCGCCGGCAATCTGTCCGACCCGGTGACGCTGACTGAAGGCAAAATACTGATGCGCGCGCTGCTAGGCGCCTACCTCGGCGACAAGCCGCTGGCCACCCGACAACTACTCATCGACCTGCAAAAGCTATGACTCCCACCCCCAGCCGCCAACTTCTCCCGCTCCATCTGGGCGTCAACATCGACCACGTCGCCACGCTGCGCCAGGCGCGCGGCACCCGCTATCCCAGCCCGGTACAGGCGGCTTTGCTGGCGGAATCCGCCGGCGCCGACTCGATCACGCTGCATCTGCGCGAAGACCGCCGCCATATCCAGGATGCCGACGTGCATACCCTGCGCGCCTTGCTGCAAACCAAGATGAATCTGGAAATGGCGGTCACCGACGAAATGCTGGCCATCGCGCTCCGGGTCAAACCGCAGGATGTCTGTCTGGTGCCGGAGCGGCGTGAAGAGCTGACCACCGAAGGCGGCCTCGACGTCGCCGGCCAGTTCGCATCCGTGCAAGCCGCCTGCCATACCCTGGCCGCCGCCGGCATCCGCGTTTCGCTGTTCATCGACGCGGATGCGCATCAGCTCGAAGCCGCCCACGCCGCCGGCGCGCCGGCGGTGGAGATTCACACCGGCCGTTATGCCGATGCCGCCAGCCCGCGGGAAGTGCAAAACGAACTGCAGCGCATCCGCCTGGCGGTCGAACACGGCATCGCCCTCGGCCTGGCGGTCAACGCCGGGCATGGCCTGCACTATCACAATGTGCAGGCCATCGCCGCCCTGCCCGGCGTGGAAGAACTCAACATCGGCCATGCCATCGTCGCGCAGGCGGTTTTCGTCGGTTGGGAAAACGCCGTGCGGGAAATGAAGCGGTTGATGACGGAAACGCGGCGCTGAGCCGTCATTCGCAGAGCGCAGGACGGGCGAAACAGCGAACTCGATTCATCCGTGCGGCACGCATTCGGCTTCGTTCGATCGAGATGTCCTATGTTTACTGCATTACCTAGTCTTCGCAAAAGGCTGACAAGGCATGACTACGCAAGGACTCCTGCTATTAATCTTGCTCGGCATATTCGTTCAAGTGCTGGTCTATGCCGGGGTGGCGTTCTTTCGCTACTGGCTTTCCTACCAAGCGCTGAAGGAACAGGGCACGGCCGGCGCAGAGGCGGCTCTGGCGACCCTCTTGCCGGTGGCCGGAAATCCAATGCCGGCTTGGACGGGAACCCGTGATTTCCGCGTTATCCGGCGTCAATATGAAGATGCGGGGCGGAACGTCTGTTCTTTTTTCCTTGCCCCGCTGGATGCCAAGCCGCTGCCGGATTTCCTGCCCGGCCAGTTCCTGACTTTCCAGCTCGATGTCGCCGATCCGGCCGGCGCTGGCCGCAAATCGATCGTCCGCTGCTATTCGCTGTCGGATCGCGCCAGCCCCGAGTATTACCGGGTCAGCATCAAGCGGGTGCCGGCCGCTTCTCCCGGGGCGACGCCCGGTCTGTCATCCAACCATTTTCATGATCATGTCCAGGCTGGCGATGTGCTTGCCGTCAAGGCGCCGAGCGGCCATTTCCACCTCGACGTAGCCAGCGATGCGGCCGTCGTCCTGATCGCCGGCGGCATCGGCATCACCCCGATCTACTGCATGCTCGCCAGCGCCCTCGCGGTCCAGCCGGCGCGCGAAGTGTGGCTGTTCTACGGCGTGCGGGATGGCAGTGAAATGATCATGGACGCCCAACTCGCCGAACTCGCCGACGCCCACCCAAATTTCCATTTGCATATCAGCTTCAGCCGCCCCGATGCAGAGGATCTGGGCGGCCGCGATCACCGCCATGCCGGCCGCGTCGATATCGAGCGCCTGCGCCTGGAACTGAGCCTGAAACCCTACCATTTTTATATCTGTGGCCCCGGGCCGATGATGGAAACCCTGGTGCCTGCCCTGCAAGCGTGGGGCGTACCGGACGCGCGCATCCATTACGAGGCCTTCGGTCCGGCGACGGTATCCCGGCACGCCGAGGCGGCGGCCGGACCGGCCTTTTCGGTCATGTTCTCCGGCAGCGGCCGCCGCGTCGATTGGAATGGCGGCGTCGCCTCACTGCTCGAACTGGCCGAGGCCAACGGCATCCGGATCGATTCGGGTTGTCGCGCTGGGTGTTGCGGTGCCTGCCAAACGGTCATTGAGTCGGGGGAAATCCTCTATGAACAACGTCCCGAGTTCAATGTCGATCCTGGCAAGTGTCTGCTTTGTCTGGCTAAACCCCGCACCGATCTGGTCCTTTCCGCTTGATGCTCATGGACACCTCACTTTTTCACCGCGAAGTCGTTCCATTCATCCTAACGCTGGCGCTATTGATCGTCGCCACCCTGTTGGGCGACTATGTCCTGCATGTCCTGGGCTTGGTCTGGATCGGGCGCTATCTGGGCATCCCCGGCACACTATTGATCCTGCTGTCGTTCGGTTATTCGCTGCGCAAACGCAAGCTGATCCAGACCGGCAACCCTGGCAGGCTGCTCAGCCTGCATGTCGCCCTCACCCTGCTGGGCGCGCTGATGGTGCTGATCCACGCCGGCGTCCATTTCAATGCCATCCTGCCCTGGCTAGCGCTTGCCGCGATGCTGCTGAACGTGATCAGCGGCCTGGTTGGCAAATTCCTGCTTGACCGCTCACGCCGCCATGTCACAGCACGGCGGGAAAGCTATCGCCTTAAAGGCATGGCCAAAAGCGAGATGGAAAGGGAAGTGTTCTGGGACGCGGTCACCTACGAGCTGATGACGAAATGGCGCGCCGTGCATTTCCCGATCACTCTGGTGTTCGTCGTGCTGGCCCTCGGCCACATCGTCAGCATCTTCTTATTCTGGAACTGGCGATGAAGAAGAGGACGGTCCTCTACCTTTTTATGGCCAATCTGGCCATCTTGACGCTGCTTGCTTTCTACTATCCCCATCTGATGCTGGCACCGGGACCGCTGATCGAGGAGCACCGGGAGTTGACCACCGACTGCTTCGCCTGCCACGCGGCTTTTCTCGGCACGCCCGCGCAGCGCTGCATCGCGTGCCATAGAGTCGACCGCATCGGCCTCTTCACCAGCAAGGGGAGGCCTATCGTCAAGCCGGTCGGCAAGGCGGCTTTCCACGGCAAATTGCTCCGTCAGGATTGCATTGCCTGCCATGGCGACCACGCCGGCGGAGAGATTTACCGCCGCTCGCGCGGGCACTTCAGCCATGGCCTGCTGGATGGCGTGACGCGCGCTCAATGCAGTTCATGCCATATCAAACCCAGCGACAGCCTGCATCGCAAGATCACAGGCGAGTGTTCGGCCTGCCACAGCCTGGAGCGGTGGAAACCCGCCACCTTTGAACATGACAAGTTATTCCTGCTTGATGCCGAGCATGACGTTGCATGCGCGACCTGCCATATCGCCAACGATTACCGCAAATACACCTGCTATGGCTGCCATGACCACACCCCGCAGAACATGCGCGCGGTGCACCTCGAAGAAGGCATCCTCGACTACGCGAATTGCGTCAAGTGCCACCGCAGCAGCGCCGAAGTGGAGGGACATAATGAATCCGGCGATGCACATGAGGACGACTGATGTTGGCCTCAGACCGCTAATGTGGTGTTCAGACTATCGGTATTCACAATGGGATCGTGCGGACCGCGCGTTGTGACCCTGCAACTGATTCGATCGCGTCATTCCGCCATCTGCACCAGTTCAAAACAGACATAGCCTTCCCGGTTCTCGCGTAAGCTCAGGCGGTAGCCCAGTTCCGCCGCCTGCTTGGCGGCCTGGTAGAGGCCAATGCCGAGACCATCATAAGTGGAGACGGGGGCGTGAAACAGTTTTTCGGTGACCTCTTCGGTCGCCCTGCCGCCGGTATCGCAGACCGTCAAGCGTATGACCGGTGACGTGTGCAAATCCACACGTATATGCAGTTCCGGCTCGCGCTGTCTTTTGCGCAGGGCGTTCTGCACCAGGTTATCGGCCACGCTATCGAACAACTCCTGCGGCAACCAGGCCGAGGAATTGACATCGTCTGCCTGGAAGTTGACGGCATCCCGGCCATAACGGTTGTTGAGGATGCGCCACCATTCGCGCGCCATGATTTCCTTGCGGTCGGCGGCCGTGGTCGGCGATTTCAGCTTGTCGAGGGTGATTTCCAGGCGCTTGGCCATCTGCGGCAATTGGCGTTGCATCAGGGATTGCAACGACATGGCTTGATCCGGCCGGCTGTGTTCGGCGGCGGAACAGAGGGTCTTCAACGACTGCAATAGATTCTTAACGTCGTGCGTCAGGCGCGAGCCGGTTTCGTAAATGGCTTGCGTGTAGGCATTCGCCTGCATCATGCGTTCACGCGTCTTGGCGGCATGGAAGTAGCCGATGACTTCGGTGAGCAGGCGCAAATGCAGTGCAAATGCCGGGTTGACCGGGGCATCGGTGAAGAAACGCACTTCCACGCCCTGATGCGAGAAAGCGATCGTATGCCGACTCTGCGTGCCCAGTTCGCCATGCGTTTGCGCGGTCGACCAGGTCACCCCGGTCGACCATGGCAGATGGGTGAAACCGGCCATCGCTTCGCGCAGAAAAATCTCCGGGTCAGGCTCGCGGTCAGCCGAGTCGGACAATTGCTTCAACCATTCTTCCAACGGCAGGCCGAGTGACAGCACATAGCGCGAGAACAGATTCCGCAAACCGGAGGCTTCGCCGCGCGGCTGCCAGAGCCAGCCGATGATCAACAGCGAAAGCGTCACGGTGGTCATGCTGATCAGCACGCCATGCACGTAATCGGTACGCGTCAGTTGCATGGCGGCGAAGCTGCCCAACGCCAGGACGCCGATCACCAGCACGAACAGCAGCGTATAGAGCAGATCGACGATGCCGGACTGGCGTTGCAGGCTGGCCGACGGAAACAGGATCATCAACGCCGGCAGCGCCAACAGCATGTCGCGCAACAGAATCATGACCGGGTCTTGCCGCACCGGCAGACCAAAGCCTTGCGGCAACAGCCAGAGAAACAGCAACAGCAACAGATACAACACGGCCAGCCAGAGCCCCATGCGCTCCTGCACCGACTTCAGGCTGACCGTCACGCCGCCCAGCAAGCCTGCCAGCAACACCGCCCACAACGCCGCGGCCCAGACGCTGTCGAGCACGGCCAGCGCCGCGCCGACCAACAGTACGCCGAGTGCGCGCGGCCAAGGAAGATGCTGTTGGCCGCTGAAAAAGGGCTGCCAAAGCAGAAAGACGCCGTAATGCGCCAGCACCATCGCCTGCCCCCACGGCTCGCCGCGGCCCCAGACAAAGGCGGCGTGCAACAACAGCAACATCAAGGCAAGGATGCGATTGCCATAGCGCTGCAAGCCGACACGCTGGGCGACCGCCGCCGACAGGTTGGAAGCGGCGAACTGTTCGTGAACAGGAATGACAGGCGACTCAGGCATAGGGCGCATTATCGGCAGCCCGGCAGTAAAGTTGAGCCGGCAGACGCTAGCGCCATCAAATGCCGCATTCGATAAAATCAGCTCCCCGCATATTCAGACACTGACATGAACGACTTCCTCCCCATTCCATTCGAGATCAAGCTGGGCAATACCTACAGCAACGGCGCCTATGGCCGTTCCTGGGGTGTGCGTCAGGTGGTCGAGTTTTCTCTGGATGCTGAAAGTGGCGAAGAAACCGTGGCATTCAAGGGCGTCGCCGGCGCCTGTCGACGCAAGACCGGCTTGTGCACGCTGGCCGAGTTTTCCGACTGGGCGCGCTACGAAGTCGCGCTGAACGAAAATAGTTGGCAGCGTATCCGTTGACGCATAGGCGCTGAACGGCAGTTCGAGCCGGCCCCCGGCGCGACACGAACTCGTCGTTTTATTCACTACCGGCGCGCGGCGTCAGGCTGGCGACCAACACCAGCGCCAGCACGATGGCCGCCCCGGAAGGCAGGTCGAACAGGCCGGAAGCGAGCAGGCCAAGCGCGTAACCGGCGGCGCCGACGGCAAACCCGCGCGCCAGATTCCGGCCGGAAACCAGGGCCGGCACGATCAAACTGGCGAACACCAGATAGATTCCGACCACCTGCACCGAAGCGGTAATGGTGAGCGCGAACAGCACATAGAAACCAAGCGGCGAATCCCGCCAGCGCAACCCGAACCAGGCCGCCAGCATCAGCAGCGTGACCATGGCCAGCGGCAGCAGGCCGCTCCAGGTCGTCCACAAAATCTGGCCAACCAGCAGGTCTTGCAGATGTTCCGCCCCATGCGGGTCGTGGCTCATCAGGATCAGCGCGGCACAGGCGGCGGCGACGAACGTGACGCCGATGATCGCCTCCTGGCGCGCCGGCGCCTGTTTTTCGCGAGAGTACAGAAACAGCGCCCCCAGCAGCGCGGCCGCCACTGCGCCGATCTGAGTCAACCAGGGACTGTCCTCGCCGCCCAGGCTGTGCGCGATCACCACGCCCAGGCCGGCGATCTGCGCAATCGCGAGATCGAGGAAAACGATGCCGCGCCTGAGTACGGCTTGCCCCAACGGCACATGGCTGGCGAGCACCAACAGGCCGGCGGCAAAGGCGGGCAGCAGAATACCGGGTTCCAGACTCACCCCAAGGCTGGCGAGATTCATTGCAGCCCAGCCTTCAGTTTGGCTAGGGTATCGTCGAACAGTCCAAACAGGTCGTTCGCCTGTGCCGAACCGCCGACGGTATAGGGCAACTCCACGGCAGGAATACCGGTGCGCTCGGCCAGCCATGCGCTCGGTTTGGCGGATTGATAAGCTGTGCGCAGAATCATGCGCGCTGGCGTTCCCTGCAAGCGTTGCAACAGCGCGGCCAGCGAGGACACGGAAGGCTCGATTCCGGGCTTGGGTTCCAGATCGGCCACCACTTTTAGCTGCAGCCAGTCAGCCAGGTAGCTCAAGCTTCGGTGGTGCACCACCACCGGCACACCACGCAGCGGGGCGGCCTCCTTCTCCCAGCGCGCGATGGCGGCGAGCATGCGTTTTTGGAAATTCTGATTGCGTGCGGCATACACGGACGCATTGGCTGGATCGAGCTCCGCCAGACGCTGCGCCAGGGCATGCGCCACTTTCAGCAGATTGCGCGGATCGGCCTGCACATGCGGATTGCCGGCCACATGCACATCGCCTTGGCTGCGATCCGCACGGGCCGCTTTTTCGATCAGCTGGATCTGCGCCGCCGCCTCGAAATGGCCCGCTCGCCCGGGTTGGATGCGGGCATTGCCGGATTCGCGCTGCAGCAGCGGCAGCCAACCGATTTCCAGTTCCGCGCCGGTGCAGACCAGCAGATCGGCATTGCGTGCACGCGCGATCAGTGACGGCCGCGCCTCGATGTGATGCGGGTCTTGTCGCGCCGTGGTGGCAGCCGTCACGCGCGCCAGATCGCCGGTCAATTCCTGCGTCAGCGCCGCCCATTCGGGTTCGCAGGCAAAGACATTGAGGGCGGCCTGAGCGGTGTTGGCCGCCGACAGAAGCGCTATGAATAACAAACGGTAAAGCATGATCTCGGCTCCTCGTGCAACGCCCGCGTTGTCTCAACGCGGGCGCCTCGTCTCAGTTGTCAGAATTTGTGCGCGCCGTGCACACCCAGGCTGTGGATGTATTGCAGCGTGATCTGGTTGTCGTCCGGGCTGCCCAGCATGGAGCGGTCACGCGCCCATTGCAGGCGGAAGCGGGAGAACTCGCTGGGCGAATAATCGGCCATCAGGCTCCATTTGCTCGGACGGTAGTCGGCCAGCGGCAGCGCAGCGTTGTTGCTGCCGAAGTCCAGGCTGCCGCTATCCAGGCGGTCGTAGCGCACACCGACACGCCAGCGCGGCATGAACTGGTAGATGCTCTGGGCGTACCAGCCGGATTGCTTGCCGCGATAGACATCGGCATTGCCGGCACAGGCCCCGGCGGGCGTGAAAGCGGTATTGTCGTTACAGGTCAAGTCGCCGCTTTCATGGCGCCGAAAATACTCGCTTTGGAACTTGAAGTTGCGCGTCCTTGGATTGCCGTCCGGCGCCCATTTCCAGACGAAATCGGCCAGCCAGGTTTTCGATTTGCCGGTGAACAGGGTTTCCGCTTCGACATCGTTCAGATCGTCGACGATGCTGCTGCGGTTGTTCGGTTTGGCGGCCAGATAGGCCAGTCCCGCCCGCCAGGACGCGGACTCGCCGACATCGTCGCCGATATGGGCGAATGCCGACCAGGCGCCGGCCCCGTTGCGGTTGCCGCCTTCGGTCGAACCGGGGAAGTTGCCGCCGCGGCCGAGTTCCGCACCGAACTCCAGGAACGTATTGCTGGGCGCCAGCCATTTCACCTGCACGCCGTCTTGCGCCAGATGCTCGCCAAACAGAACCTTGTACATCAGGCTGTCATCGGCGAAGTCCCAGGCATGCGGGTGCTGTTCGTTGGCATAGCCGATGCCAGAAAGAAAGCGGCCGCCCTTGATGGCCATACCGTTGCCCAGCGCCAGGGTTTGAAACCAGGCTTCTTCCACAGTCGCCTCGCCATCCGCCAATGCGATGTTGGCGTAGCCGCGCAGGCTGGGGTCGATGTTGGCGGCCAAGGTCAGCTCGGTATGGTCCAGGCTGAAGCCGCGCGAACCGGCATGCTCGTGGCCGGCGGGCAGGAAACCGGTGATGTGGCGCTCGCCCGGTTTGCGTTGCGCGTAGCTGCCGGCGAGCACCAGGGAAACCTCGGGGTTGAAGTCATTGCCCCGGGCGGCGCTTGCCGTCGGCGCAGGAGCCGGCACAGCGGCCAATTCAGCTGCCGGCGCGGATTGCGCCAGACGCGCCTCCATCGCCTGCAGGCGGGTTTCGTAGGCGCTTTGGATTTCTTTCAGCTTGGCATCGAATTCAGCGCGCAGTCGCGCCAGATCGGCATCGTCGACGGCCAGCGCAGGGACGGGGAGCGCGCACGCCAGTGCGGTGGCAAGCAGGGAATGTTTGAACATGGTGAGTCCTTGAAAAACAGTATTGAACAGGCGCGCTCGGCGCGCCTTCACGGCAGGGCTTCAGGATTGACCAGGACAAACAGGCGGCGCGCGGCTCCGATAGCAGGGTAGAAAAAGTGCAGGCGACGAGGCCGGATCGGCGACATCGATGAGCATCGAGGATGGCGGCGAGGACCAGGCCAACGGGCTGCCGGTCAGCCCGGCGCCCACCGGGGCGAAGGCCAGGCACTGTTCGCAACTTGCCGGATCGCGGCCGTCCGCATCCACCCCATGGCCGAGGCTATGCGCCAAAGCCCCGGCCTGAACCAGGATCAGACACAGGACGAGCAACCCGAGTTTAAGCAGACGCAGCAAAACCTCGACCTCAGTCTTCGCCTAAGCGCCGGGAAACGGGCGCGAACCAACCAGCAGCGTTCAAAACAGGACGTCCTTTATCGCAATACGACATGGCTAGGAGCCGACTTGACGAACATATCGTTGCACGGTTCCCAGCAACGGGGACCGCGACGAGCTTATTGCACAGCGTAAAGAAAAAAGCCGCCCTTTGGCGGCTTTTTTCCAACATGCGGAGGGCTCCGAGTGCTTACTTACCCCGGGCGGCGATCTCGATTTCCACGCGGCGGTTAGGTGCGTGGCATTCGATCAGCGCATTCCGTGCGAGCGCCTTGTCGCATTGCACCACCGTTTGGGTGTCACCCATACCGCTGCTGATGATGACGTCGGGCTTCACACCTTTGGCGATCAGATAGGACTTGACCGACTTGGCACGGGCTTCCGACAGCTTGAGATTGGTCCGGGCATTGCCGGTAGGATCGGCGTGGCCCACCACCCTGATCTGCTCGATATCACCAATCGCCTTCAATTTGGCGATCACTTCGTCCAGACGCGCCTTGCCGTCTTTGGACAAATCCCGAATGCCGGACTTGCCCGATTTGAACAAAGCATCCCCCGCCAACACCACCTTGGTCGCGGTGACAGGCTGAGCAGCTGCGGCAGGAGCGGCCTCAACAACCTTGGTGGCTTCGACTAGCTTGGGCGCTTCGGCAACTTTCGCGAGGCTTACTGCTTTCGGCGCTTCGGCAGGTTTCGCCGCTGCTGCGGCCTTAGGTACCTCTACGACCTTCGGCTTCTCAGCAGCCTGAGGGGGCACTGCAGCCTTAGGGGCCTCGGCGACTTTCGTCGCTTCTACGAGCTTCGGCGCCTCCACAGCCTTGGCGGCGGCTTCGACCTTTGCGGCTGCGACGGCTTGCGGTGCTACCCCGGCCGGGGCTGCGCCATAGTTAGGCGCAGCCAGCGTCGGCATGGCCGGCAGCGCGGGTAACGTGGGCAGCGCGGGCAACGACAACTGATTCAGGCCGGGAACCCAGCCGGACAGGTTGCCCAACATCGCAACGGGATCCCACATCGCAAAACTGCCGGCGCCTTGTACGGCGGGAGCCGGCGTCCAGGTCAGCCAGCTATTGGCGCCCTGGCCATACGCGTTCGGGTTGACGATGGCGCCGGCCATGCCGGTGTACAGCGCCGGGTTGGCAACCGTGCCCATCAAGTTCCAGGCGCGCGGATCAAGCGCGGCCATCGGCCAGCGGATATAGGTATTGGGATTCAGCGTGCTGCCGAGAACATTCCACATTTTGGGGTCCATCGGCACCATGCCCCAGCGCATCAGCTTGCCGGGATCGGAAAGCTGGGTCAGCAAGGCCGTGTAGAAATTGGGGTCTAGCGTTGCGGCCGACCATTTCAGATACACATTGGGATCGGCGAATGCGAGCAGATTGCGCACGGCATCGGGATGTGCGGCCGTATTCATCATGTTGAGCCAGCCGCCCGGGTCCATCATGCCATTGGCCATGGCGATATAGAAACTCGGCTCGGTCACCGCGTTGGTCCAGGGTACGAAGGTCCTGGGGTCTTTGAATGCGGACAGGTTGCGCGAAAAATCGGTCATTCGCGCCAACCACTCTTCCGGCGACTTCGGTGTACCTGTCTTGGCGGCGGCGGCCGCGGCGGCCTGGCCGGCAAAGGTCGGAATTTCGGTCGTGCCCATGGCGGCATAGGCCGGCACGGAGGCGAATGCCATTGCGAGCGTGACAAGTTTCAGTTTCATCATGACTCCTTGAGTAATAACTCGAAAAAACAGGATATTAGAATTCGGTGACATTCTAACAACCGCATCTTTTACAAGTAAGCCGATACGCCTGGCGTGTTGAAATGAGTTGCCGCGCTGTTGCGGCATGCGAGCAACTCGATCAGATTTCACCGCCCAAACAAAACGGGCCGGATAGCAATCCGGCCCGTTCAGTCGTTAACGAACAATCAAACCATCAATGGCACGATCATCAGCGCAACGATGTTGATGATCTTGATCAACGGGTTGACGGCCGGGCCGGCGGTGTCCTTGTAGGGATCGCCGACGGTATCGCCGGTCACGGCGGCTTTGTGGGCATCCGAGCCCTTGCCGCCGAAGTTGCCTTCCTCGATGTACTTCTTGGCGTTATCCCAGGCGCCGCCACCGGTGGTCATCGAGATGGCCACGAAGATGCCGGTGATGATGGAGCCCATCAGCACGCCGCCCAGGGCTTGCGCGCCGAGGGTGAGGCCGACGATCAGGGGAACCGCAACCGGCAGCAGCGAGGGAATAATCATTTCCTTGATCGCAGCCTTGGTCAGCATATCGACGCAGGTGCCGTATTCCGGCTTGGCTGTACCTTCCATGATGCCGGGGATTTCCTTGAACTGGCGGCGTACTTCGACCACCACGGAACCGGCGGCGCGACCGACCGCTTCCATGCCCATTGCGGCAAACAGATAAGGCACCATGCCGCCGATGAACAGGCCGATGATGACCATATGGTTGGACAGGTCGAAGGTCAGGGTCTGGCCGCCCGCGGTCAGCGCGTGCGTGTAGTCGGCGAACAGAACCAGCGCGGCCAGGCCGGCGGAACCGATGGCGTAACCCTTGGTGACGGCCTTGGTGGTGTTGCCGACGGCGTCGAGCGGATCGGTGATGTTGCGGATGTTGTCCGGCAGGCCGGCCATTTCAGCAATACCGCCGGCGTTGTCGGTGATCGGGCCGTAAGCGTCGAGGGCGACGATGATGCCGGCCATCGACAACATCGAGGTGGCGGCGATGGCGATACCGTACAAACCGGCCAGGTCGTAGGCGGCCCAGATGGCGGCACACACGGCGAGCACCGGCATGGCGGTGGAACGCATCGACACGCCGATACCGGCGATGACATTGGTGCCGTGGCCAGTGGTGGAGGCTTGAGCGATGTGACGCACCGGAGCGTATTCGGTCGCGGTGTAATACTCGGTAATCACCACCATAGCCGCGGTCAGTGCGAGGCCGATCAAGGTAGCGAGATACAGATTCATCGACGAGACCAAGGTGCCTTCGATCATCACGCCTTCGCCCAGCATCATGGTGGTGATCGGGTAGAAGGCAACCGCTGCGAGGCCGCCGGAGACGATCAAGCCGCGATACAGCGCGTTCATGATCTTGCCGCCTTCGCGTGCAGTCACAAAGAAGGTGCCGACGATGGACGCGATGATGGCGAAGCCGCCCAATACCAGCGGATAGATGACCGCTTCGGGAGAACCGGTGATCATCAGGCCGCCCAATAACATGGTGGCGATGATGGTCACGGCATAGGTCTCGAACAGGTCAGCGGCCATGCCGGCGCAGTCGCCGACGTTGTCGCCGACGTTATCGGCAATTACCGCCGGGTTGCGCGGGTCGTCTTCAGGAATACCGGCTTCGACCTTGCCCACCAGGTCGGCGCCAACGTCAGCGCCCTTGGTGAAGATGCCGCCGCCCAGTCGGGCGAAGATGGAGATCAACGAGCCGCCGAAGGCCAGACCGACCAAAGCGTGCGTGGCTTCGGGAGTGGTGGCGCCCAGGTACAGGGTGAGCACGGCGTAGTAACCGGCAACCCCGAGCAGGCCCAGACCAACCACCAGCAGGCCGGTGATGGCGCCGCCCTTGAAGGCGACGTTGAGAGCGGCATTGAGGCCGTCCTTGGCCGCTTCAGCAGTACGCACGTTGGCGCGTACCGACACGTTCATGCCGATATAGCCGGTAAGGCCGGAGAGAAAAGCGCCGATCGCGAAGCCGACGGCGGTTTGCCAGCCCAGGGCGGCAAAAATGGCGACCAGCAGAATCGCACCAACGATACCAATGGTGGTGTATTGCCGATTCAGGTAGGCCTGTGCGCCCTCCTGCACTGCAGCGGCTATCTCCCGCATTCGATCATTGCCGGTAGGCAGACCGATAATCCATTTAATGGATACGGCCCCGTACAACAGGGCCAGCACCGCCGCCGCAAGGGCGAACATTAATCCTTCATTCATCTCTTCTCTCCTTCAGGGGTAGGTACGACTCACCAAACTCAAACAACGCGCGATAAGTATATTAGGAGCAACTTATATTTATAAGCAGAAAATCTTTATTCAAAGATCAGCTTTACCAATGGCCAGGCCGCCCTCGAAACGCGTTCCCGTTTCAAAACCGAAAATGGCGTCCAGAGCCAAATCACGAATCAGCCCATCCACCGCCATCTGGCCATGCTCGCGCTGCACTTCGGACAAAATCAGTTTGGCCGAGTTGGCGTTGTAGAAACCGCCGAAATCGGCCTGAACCTTGAGCAGTTGGCGGGCACGATCGAGTGTCATCAGTAGGCTCTCATGGACTCATTAATGAACAAGGGCGCGGGGTTTTGACAGCCGGCGCCCTTGTTGCTGATCAAACAAGCTTACAGCTTGAACTCAGGTAGCTTTTTGGCAACAGCTTCGTTCTTCATCGTGACGTAGCGCGGCAACCCGTTTTCATATTCCGGGTAGTCTTCGCCCTGAATCAGACCGGTGAGGTAGTTGCGGCACTTGTCGGTAATGCCGAATCCGTCTTCGGTGATGAAATCCTTGGGCATGAATTTCTCGACGTTGGCCACGTCTTTCAATTCCGCCGCGCCGATTTCCCACTTGTAGGGAATGTCCTGCAAACGCACGACCGTCGGCATCACTGAATTTCTGCCGGCGATGGCCAGATCAACCGCAGCTTGGCCGAGGGCATACGCCTGCTCGACGTCGGTCTTGGAAGCGATGTGGCGTGCGGCGCGCTGCAGGTAATCGGCCACGGCCCAATGGAACTTGTAGCCCAGTGCGTCCTTGATCATGTTGGCGACCACCGGAGCGGCGCCGCCCAGTTGGGCATGACCGAAGGCGTCGCGCGTGCCCTGTTCGGCAAGGAACTTGCCGTCCGGGTAATGGCAGCCTTCCGAAACCACGACCGTACAGAAACCGTGCTCCTTGACGTTGGCATCCACCTTGGCGAGGAACTTGGCCTGATCGAACTCGACTTCCGGGAACAGGATCACGACCGGGATGCCCTGGTCGGCGACCAGACCGCCGGCCGCGGCGATCCAACCGGCATGACGCCCCATCACCTCGACCACGAAGATCTTGGTCGAGGTCTTGGCCATCGACTTGACGTCGAACGAGGCTTCCAGCGTGGACACGGCGATGTACTTGGCCACCGAGCCGAAGCCGGGGCAGCAATCGGTGATCGGCAGATCGTTATCGACGGTCTTCGGCACATGGATGGCCTGGATCGGATAGCCCATCGCCTCGGACAGTTGCGAAACCTTGAAGCAGGTGTCGGCCGAGTCGCCGCCGCCGTTGTAGAAGAAATAGCCGATATTGTGGGCTTTGAAGACTTCGATCAGGCGCTCGTATTCGCGCTTGTTGGCTTCCAGGCTCTTCAGCTTGAAGCGGCAGGAACCGAAAGCGCCGGAGGGGGTGGAGCGCAGCGCGGCGATGTCGGCAGTGGATTCTTTGCTGGTGTCGATCAGATCTTCGGTCAACGCGCCGATGATGCCGTTACGGCCGGCGTAGACGGTGCCGATCTTGTCGGGGTGCTTGCGGGCGGTCTCGATGACGCCGCAGGCGGAGGCATTGATGACGGCGGTCACACCGCCGGATTGCGCGTAGAAAGCGTTTTTAATGGTCATTTGAATTTCTCCAGATTCGCAGGCTGCGCCTGGCGCAACCCGCGAAAATTACTGAACGAATACTTACCGGATGCCGGTTTCCTGTTGGCGACGCAGGTGTTCCTTCTCCTGCACTTTGAGCAGGGTGATCAGGCAATCGCCGAGGTTGTCGTACTCTTCCTTGCTGGTGCCGAAGCGGTCTTTCACGGAATAGAAGAACATGGCGCGATAACCCGCGGGGCCGGTCTTCGCGATCACGAAAGAGCATTTCTCGACCTGCCAGTACAGGGCAGGGCATGACGCGAGCTCCCGGTCGCCGGGCGACAGGCGGACTTCCGTCTCCACTTCCTGCAAATCCACGTCGAAGCCAAAACGCTCCTTCAGCGTGGCCCGCGCCAGCGCCAAGTCCGAGGCGGAGTAGCCGGGAATAGCCGACCCGCCGGCACCGGGAATGCTCATGCTTATTTCTTCACCGAATCCAGGGCGGCGAAGCAGGCATCTCGGATGCCATCGACAGAACCGACACCCGACACCTTGAAGTACTTGGGTGCGCCGGCGACACCGGTCTTGCCCCAGTCGGAGTAGTACTTGACCAGCGGCTCGGTCTGCGCGTGATACACGTCGAGACGTTTCTTGACGGTTTCTTCCTTGTCGTCATCACGCTGAATCAGGTCTTCACCGGTTTCGTCGTCCTTGCCGGCCACTTTCGGCGGGTTGAACACGACATGGTAGGTGCGGCCGGAAGCCACATGCACGCGACGGCCGGACATGCGCTTGATGATTTCCGCATCGGGCACGTCGATCTCGACCACCGCATCGATCGGCACGCCGGCAGCCTTCATCGCGTCGGCCTGGGGAATCGTGCGGGGAAAGCCGTCAAACAGGAAACCCTTGGCGCAATCGGCTTCGAGAATACGGTCTTTCACCAGACCGATAATGATTTCGTCGGACACCAGACCACCTGCGTCCATGATCTTCTTGGCGGCCAGCCCCATTTCGGTGCCGGCCTTGACCGCGGCGCGCAACATGTCGCCGGTGGAGATTTGCGGAATGCCGTAGCGTTCCTTGATGAAGTTTGCCTGAGTGCCTTTGCCCGCGCCGGGGCCGCCGAGAAGAATCAATCGCATAAAAAACCTCTTAAAATCAACCCCTTGAAAGGGATGGGTGGTGGGTACAGAAAAAACCTGAGCGGGCGGTAGGGTATGCGCGCGGCCGGGGCATGCACAGTCAATTTTTTGTATTCAGTTATAAGGTCAGATTATTGGCAAACCAGGCGCTGCAACGCAGCAAGGGCGTCAATTCAGTCTGGTAGAGCGCTCAGGCGCCGGCAGTCGACCTTGTTGGCCGAGCCATGCAGACCTTATCCGCCGGTCATGCTCATGAAGCGCACCAGCTTTTGCGGCGCTTCGACGAAGTCGTGGCGCTCCGGTTTCATCTCGATGGCCGCGCGTATCGTCTCTACGATCTCAGCATCGCTCGCACCGGCGCGCATCATCTCGCGGAAGTCGACGCGCGCCTCCTGTCCCAGGCAAAGGTGCAGGATGCCATCCACCGTCAAACGCACGCGATTGCAGGTCGCACAGAAGTGCTGCGAGATGGGGGTAATGAAGCCGACCGTGAACTGGCCGTCCGCCGTGCCGAGATAGCGCGCCGGACCCCCGCCGGACATGACCGTATCGATCAGCCCGAAACGCTTTTGCAAGCGCGACTTTACCGGTTGCAAATCAACGTAGCCCATCTTGCGGGCGGTATCGCCCATCGGCATCAACTCGATCAGGCGCAGGACAAAACCACGCTGCATGCAGTACGCGACGATGTCATCGACCTCGTCGGCGTTTTCGCGCATCACCACCATATTCACTTTGATCGGCGCAAATCCGGCGGCGCGCCCGGCTTCCAGGCCGGCCAGAATCTTGTCCAGCGCAGGCCGGCCATTGATCTTTTCCACGGTCTCCGGGCGCAGCGAATCGAGGCTAACATTGAGGCGGGAAACGCCGGCGCGCTTCAGATCCTGCGCCATGCCAGCCAACTGCGTCGCATTGGTGGAAACGGAAATATCCTCGATGCCGGACAGCTTGGCAACACGCTCGACCAGCCCGACGATATTGCGCCGCAGTAATGGCTCGCCGCCGGTCAGCCGCACACGCTTCAAGCCCAGGCTGGCGAACAACCCCAGCAGGCGCTCGATTTCATCGAAGGTCAGCCAGTGATCCGGTTCCTCAAAGCCCTTGAAGCCTTCCGGAATGCAATAGGCGCAACGCAGGTCGCAGCGATCCGTGACGGAAAGGCGAAGATATTCGATACGGCGGCCGAAGCGATCAATCAGGCTATCCATGAGTTGCGAGGCAATCGAGTGTGTCGTTGGATGAAGCAGAATATAGTCCCGTCCTGGTAAACACGAAAGCGACGACCTTGATTCTCATCAACCCGCAACCGCAATCTCTTTATCCCGGTCAGGCCTCGGGCGCGATGCCGCATTTCCTCCTCGCATCATGAGAATCCTTGGCATCGCCGGTTACAGCGGCAGCGGCAAGACCACGCTGATCGAAAAACTGCTGCCGCTGTTGAACGCAGGCGGTCTGACCGTCTCGATCATCAAGCAGAGTCATCATGACGTTGAGGTGGACAAGGCGGGCAAGGATTCCTGGCGGCATCGCCAAGCCGGCGCACACGAGACACTGCTGACTTCACCCTATCGCTGGATGCTGGTCGGCGAGTTGCGCGGCGCCGCCGAACCCAGCCTGGACACGCATTTGGCCCGGCTTTCGCCGTGCGACCTGGTGCTGGTGGAAGGCTACAAACACGCCCGCCTGCCCAAGCTGGAGGTCTGGCGCAAGGACAATTCCAAGCCCTGGCTGCATCCGGACGACGCCGATTTCATCGCTGTCGCGGCGGATTTGGGGCCTGATTCCGCATCCACGCTGGCGGCATCGCCCGGCTTGCGCACTCTGCTCGACCTGAACCAACCGGAAGCCATTGCCGCCTTCATCCTTGCATGGGTGCGCTCATAGCCGGCGTGGGCCTGGTTTGCATGACAATCGCGGTATCGCCTCCGTGTCTTTTGCCGACCTCGCCCCATGCAAGACGATGACACTCTTTCGCTGCGCCATCAGCTAGTCAACTGGCTGTTCACGCCGCTTTTCCTGCTGCTGTTGTTTTCCACGGTCACCGGTTATATGGCGGCGGTGAATCTATCCAACAAACCGTATGACCTGGTCTTGCTGGAGCGCGCCAAGCTGCTGGCCAGCCGCTATGTCTTGCATGTCGAAGGCCGCCCGGGGCCGACGTTTTCCGAAGACGATCGCTTGTTTCGCTACTCGGTTCACGATGCATGGGGCCGCAAACTGGCGGCAAGCGGTCAACTGCCGGCGCCGCGCCCGACCGACTTCAACCATACCCTGCCGCATCTGCGCGACACCCTGTTTCATGGCGAGAAACTGCGCCTGGTTTCGCTGCCGGTGATCCGGCCGAATGGCGAAGCGATGCTGGTGCAGGCCGCCGAACCGGTACAAGCGCGCCTGGTTCTGGGCCGCAGCATTCTCGGCAACATTGTCATTCCGCAACTGATCTTCATCGTCATCGCCGGCATCGCGGTCTGGATCGGCCTCAAGCGCGGCTTCGAACCGCTCGAGCGCTTGCGGCGTGAAGTCGCCGGGCGACCGCGCAACGATTTGCGGCCGCTCGATGAAACGCGCGCCCCCGGCGAAGTGCGTCCGCTGATCCAGGAAGTGAATGCGCTGATCGCCCGCCTGCAAGGCATGATGGACACCCAACGCCGCTTCATCGCCGATGCGGCGCATCAGTTGCGCACCCCGTTCGCCGGCCTCAAAGCGCAAGCCGAACTGGCCAAACGCGAAGATGTCGCGGAGCCCGTGCGCGATGCGCTGGAACGCATCTGCGTCAGCGCGCAACGCTGTAGCCATCTGGTCACGCAGTTGTTGACCCTGGCGCGCAACGAGCCGGAAGCGCGCCAGAGTACGACGCTGGAAAGGCTCGACCTGCATCGCATCGCACAGGAAATCGCCGCCCATTGGGCGCCCGATGCCTTGCAGAAAAACATCGATATCGGCTTCGAAGCGGAAGAACGGCAATGCAAGGTCAACGGCGATGAGGCCAGCCTGCGCGATCTGCTCGACAACCTGATCGACAACGCCATTCGCTACACCCCGGCCGGCGGCCGCATCACCGTACGGGCCGGCTGCAGCAGGCCAGGCCACGCCGGCGCGTGGTTGGAAGTCGAGGATAACGGTCCGGGCATTCCGATCGACCAACGCGAGCGCGTGTTCGAACGTTTTCATCGCATCCCTGGCAACGGCCAGCCTGGCAGCGGCCTGGGTCTGGCCATCGTGCAGGAAGTCGCCATCCGACATGGCGCGCGTGTAGAAATCGACGCCGGGCTGGAGGGCGGCGCACGCTTCCGCGTACTTTATCCGCAGCCAGGCCTGCCCCGAACCGACGACACTTCGCCGGCCGCCGCGCAGAATCGCTTGGACGCGTGAATGCGTCCCGCATCGCTTCCCATCGATCGCCTCTCAAATCGTCCGCCGGGCCGCCTCAACAACGAACTGGCCCTCGCGGAGGCAGCTCGACCGGTGTTACCGATCCGGGGGCTCAGCCAATAGGGAAGCCGACATGGCGGGACGCAGCGGATGTCTGAACCACGCCCCCGACCGACCTGGCTTCAACCGCCCTCGTCCTTCAGGTCGCGCGCCAGCAAAGCCGCCACCGCTTCGCGCGGCGGCAAGTCCTGATTCAGAATCTGCGTCACGGCTTCGGTGATCGGCATATCGACACCGGATTCTCGCGCCAACCGCGCCAATTCCAGCGCGGTCGACGCACCCTCGGCGACATGGCCAAGTTCACGCAACGCGCCTTCCAGGCTTTCGCCGGCAGCCAGACGTAGGCCGAGTTGCCGGTTGCGGGAAAGATCGCCCGTACAGGTCAGAATCAAGTCGCCCATGCCCGACAAGCCCATGAAAGTCTCTGGCCGACCGCCCTGTTTCAAACCCAGCCGGGTGAGCTCGGCCAAGCCTCGCGTGACCAGGGCGGCGCGGGCGTTGAGTCCGAAGCCAAGGCCATCGGAGATGCCGGCGGCGATGGCGACGACGTTTTTCACCGCCCCGCCCAGTTCGACGCCAATCACATCGGTGCTGGCATAGAGCCGCAGCATGGGGTCATGCAGTTCACGCGCGACACGGCGGGCAAATTCGGCATCGACGCTGGCGACGGTCAGTGCGGCGGGCAAGCCCTGCGCCACTTCCTGAGCGAAACTGGGACCGGACAAGACGGCAGCCGGCGGATGATCGGGCCATGCTTCCGCCAGCACGGCATGCGGCAGTTTCTGGCTGCCGACCTCCAGCCCCTTGCACAGCCAGACCAATGGCGGGCTGACGCCTGATTGACTTAGCGCCAGCGCTAGAGAGCGGAAGGCATTGCTGGGTACGGCGGCGATGAGCAGATCGGCATCCGCCGTGGCGCGGCTGAAATCCGCACTGGCCGTCAACCCCGGCGGCAGAAAGTGGCCGGGCAGGTAGCGCCGGTTTTCCCGTTCTCGCTGCATGTTGCCCGCATGCTCGGCCGAGCGGGACCACAACGTGACCGGGATGTGCCCGGCCAGACGCAGCGCCAGCGCCGTACCCCAGGCGCCGGCGCCTAGTACCGAAATGCGCATAGCTAAATACTCATACGGATAGAGTCAGGCCTGCTGGCTTGCTGCCATCAGGGCTTGAGCCAGCAGGGTCAGCTGGCTCAGTTGGGCTGACCAGCGGCCTGTTGGGCTTGTTGCTGCTGCATGTAAAGCACTTCGAAGTTGACTGGTTGCAACATCAGCGGCGGGAAGCCGGCTTTCAGCACGGCATCGGACACCGCTTCGCGCGCGTAGGGAAAGAGGATGTTCGGACAACCGATGGACAACGCCGGCTCCATCGCTTCCGGCGGCAGGTTCTGGATCCGGAAGATACCAGCCTGTTGCAATTCGACCAGGAAAGCGGGCTTGTCCTTGATCTTGGCGTTGATGGTGAGGGTCAGTATGGTCTGGTAAATGCCGTTTTCGACATCCACCGGCTCGCTCTGCGTGTTCAACTGCATGTCGATCTGGGGCTGATCCCGCTCCAGAAAAATGGCCGGGGCGCCGGGGACTTCAACGGAAAGATCCTTGACGTAGATCTTTTCGATATTGAACGTAGGCAGGGCTTGTTGCTGGGGCTGCTGGTCGGTCATGTCAGTGTGGTCCGGTAAGAGAAAAAACTGCGGCATTATAGCCAACAGCCCTTCGATCGGCCGTATGGCTATCGGGTTTAACCTGGATTGTTCAATAGACGGCTTGCCGCACCGCCTACCCGAAGCGCGCCAGCCAGGCTTGAAGTTGCGGCGCCGGCAACGCACCGGCCAGCCGATCGACTTCCTGCCCGTGCCTGAACAAGGCCAGGGTAGGAATGCTGCGTATCGCGTAACGGGCGGCCAAGGGCTGCTCGGCTTCGGTGTTGACCTTGGCAAAACGCACACGGCCGACATATTGCGCGGCCATCTGGGCGTAGGTGGGCGCGAACTGCTTGCAAGGACCGCACCAGGGCGCCCAGAAATCGACCAGCACCGGCAGAGTGTTGCGGCCGATGAATTTATCGAAGCTGACAGCGGTGAGATCGACCGGTTGCGCAGGCAGCACTTCGGCGCCGCATTTGCCGCATTTCGGATGCTGCTGAAGGCGCTCGGCCGGCACGCGATTGACCGCGCCGCAGTGAGGACAGACAAGTTCCATACAGGACTCCAGGAAAGGGTTCTGGCAGCCAGATGGCGACTATCCGGGTGAAATCAAGCCGCTGTACCGCTCCCCTGCAGGCGAGCGGCAGACAACATCAGGCCGACAGCAGGGGTTCCAGTTCGCCGCCGGCATCGAGCGCGGACAGGTCATCGAAACCGCCGACATGGCGATCGCCGATATAGATTTGCGGCACCGTGCGGCGCCCGGTGATCTGCATCATTTCCTGCATCAGTTCCGGATTGAGATCGACGCGGATCTTTTCAATCTGGGTCACGCCTTTCTTGTTCAGCAGGCGTTCGGCCATGGTGCAATAGGGACAAACCGCGGTGCAATACATCTTGATGGGGGGCATAACGTTTCCTTGATTATTTTTCGCGCGGCAAACCGGCCTGGACCCAGGCTTGCATGCCGCCGTCGAGGTTATAAAGGTTCTCGAAACCGGCTTTCTTCAGGATGCTGCAAGCACTGCCGGAACGGCTGCCGCTTCGGCAGACGGTGACGATAGGCTTGCCCTTGTATTTCTCCAGATCGGACAGCCGGTTCTTCAACTGGCCCAGCGGAATATGCTTGGCTTTGCCGATATGGCCGTCGACCCATTCCGATTGCTCGCGCACATCCAGCACCAGAGCGTCTTCGTGGTTGAACAGCAGCACCGCTTCCTGCGGGCCGACCGGCTTGACGCCGGATATCCGGCCGAACAACCCGGCGCCGCCGAGCAGCATGAAACCGGAAATAGCCGCCAGCAAGACCAGCCAGATGTTTTGAATGATGAAGTCCATGAATTACCTATACCGGAACACGAAAGCCGGCGAGTTTACCGTTTACTTGCTGCAGGCGCTGCCACCTGACTGGAAGCCCATTTTCTTGAGCAGGGATTCCGGCGGGCAGAAACCGGTAAAGCCGGATTGCAGCAGGTTCAGGCCGATGAAGGCGGTGAGCCAGAGCCAGGACAGACTGGTCATGTCGACTTGGCCCATGAAATGGGCCAGGGCCAGGGACAGCAGAATCATGACGCCGGCCATGATGCGGATGATGCGTTCAGTAGTCATATCGTTCTCCAAGTAAAAAAATGTTGCTCGATTTGCCGGCCGTTTCCCTGCGCCGCAGGCGCGAAAACGATCGGCTACACGCTGACGGTTCCGCTGTCCTCGCAGGAAGGACGCCGGCGCCGTAAGCGCTGAAGCGCTAACGCTTCCGCTGCCATAGGTAATACATCAGTGGAATGACCACCAGCGTCAGCGCAGTGGAAGCGAAAGTGCCAAAAATCAACGATACGGCGAGGCCGCCGAACACCGGGTCGGTGATCATGATCGCGGAGGCGGAAATGATCGCCAGCGCGGTCAGCAGAATCGGGCGGAAGCGCACCGCGCCGGCTTCGATCACGGCCTGCTCAAGATCGTAACCCTGCTTGCGGTAATCGAGAATGAAGTCGATCAGCAGCAGCGAGTTGCGCACGACGATGCCCGCCAGGGCGATGACGCCGATCATCGAAGTCGCCGTGAATGCCTGGCTGGTCGCCCAATGGCCTGGAAACACGCCGACCAGCGTCAGCGGAATGGCGCCCATGACGATCACCGGCAGGACGAAGGACTTGTAGTAGCCCACCAACAACAGGTAGATCAGGATCAGCGCGACGATGAACGCCGAGCCGAGATCGCGGAACACATCCAGCGTCAAACGCATCTCGCCGCCCCAGAGCAGGGTATTCTCGGCCAGATCTTTCGGGCTGGCCCGGGTAAAGCCCAGGTTGCCGGTGGTGAAGGTGACGCCCTCACCGCCCGCCACTTGCAGCTTCTTGCCGTCGAGCATCGCATCCAGCGCCAGTACGGCATACACCGGGCTGGATTTCAGCAATTCGCCGCTGACCATGACCATGGCGTGCTGGTCGCGGTCGTAGATCGGCTTGGCTTCGGTGACCCGCTTGACGCTGGCAATGGCCGACAACGGCATTTGCATGCCGTGCGCGTTGGTGATGCGCAGATTCATCAGCGACTCGGGCCCGGCGCGCAATTCGCGCGGCAGGCGCACCTTGATGTCGATCGGCTCACGGGCGCTGTCGACATGCAAGGTGCTGATGGCGAAGCCGCTGACATAATCGCGCAGCAGTTTGGCAACCTGGGCAGGCGCCACGCCGGAAAGCAGCGCTTTTTCGCTGTCGACATGGATATGGAAACTGTCGGCGTTGGCGGTCACCGAATCGTCAATGTTGATCATGCCGTACATCTGCGCGAAAGCCGTGTTCACCGCCGGCGCCGCCGCGCGCAGCAGATCGTAGTCCGGACCATACAGCTCGGCCAGGATCTGCGCCTGCACCGGCGGGCCGGGCGGGGTTTCGTACAACTTGATGCGCGCCGCCGGGAATTGCCGGCGCACGCTTTTCAGCCCTTCGTCGAGCTGAATGGCGATGTCGTGCGAGGAATCGCTGCGCTGCTGCTTCTCGACCAGATTGACGCGAATCTGAGCCAGATTACTGCCGCGTTTGATCATGTCTCCGCGCACCAAAGCAGCGAAGTCGATCGGCGCGGTCATGCCGAGGAAAGTCTGGTAATCGGTGACATGCGGGTGCTTGCCCACCACCTCGCCGACCCGACGCGCGACCTGATCGGTCGCTGCCAGCGCCGTACCGGCCGGCATGTCCACCTGCAGCAACATGGTGTTGGTGTTGTCGTGCGGCAGCATCTTCAGTTCGACGCCGAACAGCGACAGCGGACCATTCAGACCAGACGGACGGATGAACTGCCAGGCCGGCATCAGCATGGCGCCGACCAGCAATGCCAGAACCACCGCGAACGCGACATTGCGTTTCGCGCCGGAGCGGATCAACGGCTTCAACACCGCGACATAGGCGCGTTGCAGCGCGTCCTGCTTCTGCGCGCCTTTTTCTTCCATGCTGAGGGTATTTTCCAACTGCTGGCGCGCGGCTTTCTTCGCCAGCCACAAGTTCGCCGCCCACGGCACCACCATATAGGCGATCAACAGCGAGGCGATCATCGCCACCGGTACGTTGAATGGAATCGGCAGCATGAACGGCCCCATCATGCCGGTGACGAAAGCCATCGGGATGAACGCCAGGATCACTCCGATGGTGGCGACATTGGTCGGATTGCCGATCTCGTTGGTGGCGATGACCAGCGTGTCCGCAAAGGAGCGATCCGAGCCGTGGTGCAGATGGCGATGGATGTTCTCGATCACCACGATGGAGTCATCGACCAGCAAGCCGAGCGCCAGAATCAGTGCGAACAGCGTGATGCGGTTGATGGTCTGATCGAACGCCAGACCGACCGCCAGCACCACCAGCAGAATCAGCGGCACGGTCAGCGTGACGATGCCGGCTTCGCGCCAGCCCAGGAAGAACACCAGAATGACCACCACCGAGGCGATGGCGATGCCCAGATGCATGATCAGTTCGTTCACCGCCGCGTCGGCCTTGGCGCCGTCGTTGCGCGTCACGGCGACGACGATGCCGGCGGGGATCGCCTGCCGCTTCATCTCTTCCAGCTTGGCCAGCACCCGATTCGCCACTTCCACGGCGTTGGCGCCGGCCTTCTTGGCGATCGCCAAGGTCACGGCGGGATGCTCGCCGGACGCCTTGCCCGCGCTTGCCGGGCCGTATGCGAAGCGAGAGGCTTCTTCGATTTCCGACGCACCCTCTTCAATCTTTGCGATGTCCTTCAAATAAACCGGGCCGCCGTTACCAGACTTGCCAGCCGAGACGCCGACGACGATATTGCCGACTTCCTCGGCGGAACCGAGAAACCCCGCCAAGCGCAGCGGTATGCTGCGATTACCCTGCACCAGTTCACCCAGCGGGGCGCCGACATTGGCGCCGCGCAACATCTGGTCGATGCGATCGAGCGTCAGGCCGGCCGCTTCCAGGCGTTGCGGATCGATCCAGACGTTCACCGCCTGAGCACGGCCGCCGACTATCTGGGTGAACGACACACCGGGCAGGTTGCGCAATTGTTCCAGTACGCGTTGCGCCACCTGGCGCAGTCGGTAGTCGTCGTACGTATCGGAGGCCAGGGTCAGGGTCATCATCGGCACGTCATCGACGTTGACCGGCCTGACGATGGGTTGCATCGCGCCGGGCGGCATGCGGTCGATGTTCTGCATCAACTGGTTGTACAGCTTGACCAGGCTGTCCTCCTGGCTTTCGCCGACCCTGAATTGCACGGTCACCAGACCCAAGTCATTAGTGGCATAGCCGAAGGTGTGATCGACGCCGGATTGCGCGTTCATGATCGCTTCCAGCGGCTTCACCACCAGATTCGCGATCTCGGCCGGGGAGGCGCCCGGCTTGGTAACGATGATATTGGCCGCCGGCACCACGATCTGCGGGTTGTATTCGCGCGGCGTCACCTTCAGCGCGAGCAGGCCGGACAGCGTCACCGCTAGAATGAACAGGACAGTGAGTTTGGAAGTGAGAAAACTGCGCGCGAGCTTGCCGGCTACGTTCAACGGCTCCGGGCTCATGCCGTTCTCGGGTTGGGGTTCGTGGGCGCTCATGGCCTTATCCGGAAATCTTGTCGCCGTTGTTCACCGCTTGGGCGTTGCCGGTGACCACCCGTTCGCCCGGGTTGAGGCCGGACAGCACCTCCACCCGACCGCCCTCTTCCTTGCCGGTGCGCACCATGCGGTAGTGCGCCACATTCTGCGCGTCGACCACAAATACGCCGGTGATGCCGGCGCGCTCCAGCACGGCGGCGGCCGGCACGGCCAGCACGACGCGCGTGCCGACCGGGAACAGCACGCGGGCAAATGCGCCGCTTCTCAGCGTACCGCTCTTCACATCAGAGGCGGCGAGATCCAGCTTGACCGTGTAAGTGTGCGTCATCGGGTCGGCGGCGGGCGACAGGCTGGCCACCTTGGCGCTCACCGGCTTGTCCTGGCCGTCGATCTCGACCCTGACCAGCTGCCCCGATTTGATGCCTTTGTAGACCGCTTCCGATACGGCCGTCTGCACCTGCAGGCGAGTCGGGTTTTCCACCAGCAACACCGGATGGCCGGGCGCGGCGATGTCACCCTCGTTGGCCAGTTTCTGTGTCACCACGCCGTGAATCGGCGAGGTCACTACGGCGTAGCGCATCTGCCCCCGGGCGGTGCCGAGACTGGCTTTGGCCTGAGCCGCGCGCGACACGGCGAGGTCGTAATTGAGCTGCATCTTTTCATATTGCTGGCGACTGACCACGTCGTCCTTGTAGAGGTTGGCAAAGCGGTCGAAATCGGCCTTGGCATCTTTCATGGCATCTTCAGCCTGCCGCAAACCCAGGCGGGATTGCTCGACAGCGCCTTCGATGTCGAGCGGATCGATCGTGAACAGGCGCTGCCCCGCCTTGACCGCCTGGCCTTCCACTACAGCAATGTCGCGGATGTAGCCCATCAGACGGGAGGCGACGCGCACCGATTCGAGCGCCACGACGCTGCCGCTGGCGGCCGTGGTGTCCGTGGTTTCCACCGCCTGAATCTGGCTGACCTGGGCTTGTATGCTGGCGCCTGCCGGAAGCTCCGTTTTGTCGGTTTTGTTGTCGGAACAAGCCGATAGCACCAGGGGCAAGGCCAATGCAAGTACGAAGAAACGAGAGTGAATGAGAGCGACTTTGGACATGTCGGGCCCCTGGTTAGAGAGTATCTGCGGCGAGCACGCCAACTGCGCGTTTCAATTCGGCACGGTTGACGGCGAGTTCATAACGGGCGGCGACCAAGTCGGCATTGGACTTGTCGAGCTGGGACTGGGCGGCCAGCAATTCGACCAGCGTCGCCATGCCGTTTTCATAGCGCTTCTTGACCAGACGCTGGGCTTCCTGCGCTTGCTCGAGTCCGACAGCGCGAGCGCTGATTTTATCTTCCGCCTCCAGCGCCTTGCGGCGCGCGTCGGTCACCTGAAAGCCGATGCTCGCCTCGGCCTGGCGCAATTTGGCGACCAGTTCGGAGCGCTGCGCCGAGGCCCGGTCTATCGCGGCATTGTTGACGCCGCCATCGAATGCCGACCACGAAAGCACGCCAGCGACGGTATAGGCGGAGGCATCCAGTCCCAGACTCTGGTCGTTCCAGTCCTGCCGCAACATCACATTGAACTGCGGCTTCTTGCCCGCGCGCGCGGCGCCAACCTGAGCGCCCGCTCCTTCTACTTGATTGCGCAACGCCCGCAGGCCGGCATGTTCATTCAGGGCCTGAATGCGCAGGTCGCCGGCTTGGCCGGCCAGCAAAGCGGGAATGGCCGGCGCACCGACATCGAGCGGCTCATCCAGCGGCTTGCCCATCAATAATGCCAACTGGTTCAACGCGGCCGCTTCGGTATTCTTCGCCTCGACAAGTTTGAGCTTGGCGTCTTCCAGATTGACCTTGGCCGACAGCACGTCGCTCTTCACCACCATGCCCTGCTTGTGCAGTTTCTCGCTGATGCGCACATATTCCGCCGCCGCCGCCTGGGCTTCCTCGGCGACTTTGATGTAAGCGCGCGCCGTATGCACGCCCTGGTAGGCCATCAAGACATGCTTGACGAGCTGTTGACGCGCCGCCTCATCGCCCGACTGCGCAGCGCGCACGTAAGCCTTGGCAGTATCGACATAGCTTTGCACCAGGCCGCCGTTGTAGACCGGAACCAGCAATTCGATGCGCGAGTTGAAATTGTTGACGGCGTTTGGGTGATTCAAATCTCTGGGCGCAACGCCTAACGCGGCCGGACCGGTGAACTCGCCCGCCCCGAAATCATTGAATGTCGCATTGCGCTGTCCCAGCTTCATGCCGAACACATTCAACGCATCATTGCTACGCGTTGTCGTCAGCGACAGATTGACTTGCGGCCGCCGCTTCCCCTCGGCCTGCCGAACCGCCGCCTCGGCCTGCTCAATCTGGGCCCGGCTGATCGCGAGATCGGGATTTTGCGCCAGCGCGGCGGCAACACAGTGCGAATACTCCAGCTTCTCCGCCCAAACGAACGGGCTGGTGATGGCGATAAAGCCAGCGGCAAGCAGCCGACCAAATAAAACACTTTTCATGACAACGCTCCATGTTTGGACGCCGACCCCGCGCCCAAGCTGGAAGCACGAGATATATTAGATGCGGCTAATATACACGATCAGTAATTTTTATCAACTCATAAGCCCAGCTTCTGGCCTACTTGGCGAACCCACAGAAGACATCACGCATCATGCCGATCAGCTGCAATGTACGCGTATCGCCGACACGGTAGTAAACCCGATTGGCATCCTTGCGGGTACGCAGCACACCCTTGTCGCGCAGGATCGCCAAGTGCTGCGAAATGTTGCTCTGCGAAGTGCCGACATTCTCGACGATATCCTGCACGCTGACTTCCTTGTCGCCCAGCACGCACAAAATCTTAAGACGCAATGGATGAGACATCGCCTTGAGCGCGCGTGAAGCTTGTTCGATGTGTTCGTCCTTGTCGAAAAGTTCTGTGGACTCGGTATTCATTGCGGACTCCGTACTGCCGATAATGGTGTAATGAAAGCGTTGGATAAACACTCAAACGATTGAATTGATTAATCGTATTTGCTTACCAGTATATCCCGTAAGGTATTCAAATATACTAAAATACTGAGCTAAAAATGACTGCCAAAGACGATAAAATCTGCTGATGTCTACCGCCACTACCAAGCCCATACTTCTTCTCATCCTCGATGGTTTCGGCTGCCGTATCGCCGATGCCAGCAATGCCATTACCTGCGCCGCCAAGCCGAACTTTGACAAACTCTGGCATGACTATCCGCATACGCTGATCCAAGCTTCCGAAGCGGCCGTCGGCCTGCCTGCCGGCCAGATGGGCAACTCTGAAGTGGGGCATCTCAACATTGGCGCCGGCCGCGTGGTCTATCAGGAATACACCCGCATCGACCGCGCCATACGCAACGGCCATTTTTCCGGCAATCTGGCGCTAAACGGGGTCATCGACAAGCTTAAGGACAACGGTGGCGCATTGCACATTCTCGGCCTGCTGTCCGATGGCGGCGTGCACAGTCACGAGAATCACATCCACGCTTTGCTCGACCTGGCCTTGCAGCAAGGCCTGAGCAAGGTCTATGTACATGCCTTTCTGGATGGACGCGACACGCCGCCTAAGAGTGCCGAGGCGTATATCCGCTGCCTGCAGGACAAGATGGACGGGTTGCATGTCGGCCGTATCGCCAGCATCGTTGGCCGCTATTACGCAATGGATCGCGACAAGCGATGGGACCGAGTGAAGATTGCCTTCGACCTGTTGACCCTCGGGCGTGCAGAATTCCAGGCCCCGAGCGCCAGTCTCGGCCTGGAAATGGCCTATGCGCGTGGCGAGAACGATGAATTCGTCAAGCCCACCGCCATCGTCGAAGCGGGATCCGAGCCGGTACGCATGCAGGACGGCGATGCCATCGTGTTCATGAACTTCCGCTCCGACCGAGCCCGCGAGATCACCAAGGCGTTCATCGAGCCCGGGTTCAAGGAGTTCGAACGCGACTTTGTGCCGAAGTTGTCCAATTACTGCACGCTCACCGGCTACAGCGAAGAATTCGATGTTCCGGTCGCCTTCCCGCCCGAACGCGTACGCAACGGCTTCGGCGAATACATCGCCAACCTGGGTCTACGCCAATTGCGCATCGCCGAAACCGAGAAATACCCGCACGTTACGTATTTCTTCAATGGCGGCGAGGAAACGGTGTACCCCGGCGAAGACCGCATCATGGTGCAGTCACCCAAAGTAGCGACCTACGACCTCAAACCGGAAATGAATGCGTTCGAGCTGACCGACAAACTGATTGAAGCGATCGAGCTACGCAAATACGACGCCATCATATGCAACTACGCCAACTGCGACATGGTCGGCCACACCGGCATCATGGCTGCAGCCGTGAAAGCGGTCGAAGCCGTTGATACCTGCCTGGGACGCATCGTCAACGCCATGCAATCGATCGGTGGGGAAATCCTGATCACCGCCGACCATGGCAATGCCGAAACCATGCAGGATCCAATGACCAAACAGCCGCATACCGCCCATACCACCAATCTGGTGCCCTTCGTCTATATCGGTCGGCCTGCGCGCATGAGACACAGTGGCGCCCTGGAAGACATCGCGCCGACCATGCTCAAGCTGATGGACTTGCCGCAGCCTATGGAAATGACCGGCCACCCTCTAGTTGATTTTGAATAATCGACGACGAATAAACGCTGTGCGCGTTTTTCCGCTTCTGCTAAGCGTTTTCATGGCAGCCACGGTTGAAGCGGCGCCGGATTCCGGCAAACAGGATGAACTGAAAGATCTACGCTCGCGCATACAAGCGCTGCAAGAAGAGCTGGAACAAAGCAATGAAGACAAGTCCGAGGTGACCGATGCGCTGAAGCATTCGGAACGCCGCATCTCGGATGTCAATCGGGGTTTGCGTGAACTGGAAGCGCGCAAACGACGCCTTACGCAAACCCTGAAACAACTGACTGACGACACGCAATCGACCGAAAGCCAGATTGCAGAACAACAGCAACGGTTAGCGGAACTCCTGCGCGAACACTACGTCCAGGACGGCAGCGACGCCTTGAAGCTGATGTTCAACGGACAGAATCCGAGCGAAATTGCGCGCAATATGGAGTATTACGGCTTCATCGGCCGTGCGCGCGCAGAACTGATACGTCAGCACCGCGCCTCACTCGGCCATTTGCGCTTGCTGCAAGCCAAAACCGTGGAACAAAACAACAACCTGCAACAGGTCAGACAAGAACGCGTCGCCCAGAAGAAGACCTTGGAATCAGAAAAAGGCGCGCGCCAGCAAGTGCTGTACAAGCTTTCCGAGCAAATCCGCCTGCAGCGCAAGGAAATAAACACGCTGGTGCGCAATGAAAAGCGCTTGACCCAGTTGATTGAAAAACTGGCCCGTCTCGCTGCCG
Organism: uncultured Thiobacillus sp.; assembly: GCA_964466195.1. GTDB lineage: Bacteria > Pseudomonadota > Gammaproteobacteria > Burkholderiales > Thiobacillaceae > PFJX01. The sequence continues at coordinate 67,072 of CAYXMQ010000005.1, read as the reverse complement.
CTACGACCAAACCCGCAAGAGCCAAGCCCCAGGCCTCACCCGTGCCGCGACCCGGCCAAAGCGTCAAGGCGGTTGCAGATGCCAGTCTGGCCGGACTGAATTTCCCGCGCTTGAAGGGCAGGCTGGCCCTTCCGGTTGCAGGCGAGATACTGAGCAAGTTTGGCCAGAGCCGTGAAGATGGCGGTCCAGCCTGGAAAGGACTGTTCATCCGTGCACGCCAAGGCCACGAAGTTCGCTCGGTCGCCAGCGGCACGGTGGCTTTCGCGGATTGGCTGCGCGGCTTCGGCAACTTACTGATCGTCGACCACGGCGACGGCTACCTCAGCCTGTACAGCAATAACGAAAGCTTGTATAAGCAGCCCGGAGACCCTGTCCGCGCGGGCGACGTGGTAGCCACGGTGGGCTCCACAGGCGGCCAGAACGAACCTGGCCTTTACTTCGAATTGCGTCATCAAGGAAAACCGTTCGACCCGCTGGCTTGGGTCAGATGATTTACCGAAACCAAACAATGCAGGAAGGCATGGGGAATTCTTCCAGCCCTCCGCACTCATACCCTAATTCGCTCAATCAAGAGGCTTCATGTCAGGCAAGTTCAAACAATTCAGTCTGATCGGCATCGGCATCGTTTTCGGCGCCGCGCTAACGCTCAACTACTCGGCTATTGCCGATCGCGAGCCGGAACCCTTGCCAATAGAAGACCTGCGCGCCTTCAGCGAGATATTCGGCAAGATCAAGAGCGATTACGTCGAGCCGGTATCCGACAAGAAACTGATTACCGAAGCCATCAACGGCATGCTGACCGGTCTCGATCCGCACTCGTCTTACCTCGATGACGAAGCGTTCAAGGAACTCCAGGTTGGTACTCAGGGAGAATTCGGCGGACTGGGCATCGAAGTGGGCATGGAGGATGGTTTCGTCAAAGTCGTCAGCCCGATCGAAGACACGCCTGCCTACAAAGCCGGCGTCAAAAGCGGCGACTTGGTGGTCAAGCTGGACGACACCCCGGTCAAGGGCATGACCTTGAACGACGCAGTCAAGAAAATGCGCGGCAAGCCCGGCACCGACATCGTCCTCACCATCGTACGCAAGGGTGAGGCCAAACCCTTGACGCTGACGCTGACGCGCGCCGTCATCAAGATCAAGAGTGTGAAGTACAAGCTGGTCGAGCCCAACTACGGCTATATCCGTATCACCCAGTTCCAGGAGCATACCGGTGAGAATCTGGTCAGCGCGATCAATGATCTGCAGGAACAAAACAAGGGCAGCGGACTGAAGGGCTTGGTGCTCGATTTACGCAACGATCCAGGCGGCCTGCTCAACACCGCCGTCTCCGTTTCGGGCGCGTTCCTGAAACCGGGCGATCTGGTGGTCTACACCGACGGCCGTACCGAAGACGCCAAAATGCGGCTGACCAATTCGCGCGAAAATTACCTGCGCCCGGGTGAAAGCGACTATCTGAAGACCCTGCCGGCCTGGACCAAGACGGTGCCGATGGTCGTGCTGGTCAATAACGGCTCAGCGTCCGCCTCGGAGATCGTCGCCGGCGCCCTGCAGGATCACAAACGCGCCGTGGTCATCGGCACGCAAACCTTCGGCAAAGGCTCGGTGCAGACCATACTGCCGCTCAACAACGGCACCGCCATCAAGCTCACCACGGCGCGCTATTTCACCCCGGAAGGGCGCAGCATCCAGGCCAAGGGCATCACCCCCGACATCATCGTCGAAGACGCCACCATCACGAGCAACGATGGCCCCAAGATGGACGTGCGCGAGGTCGATCTCGACAAGCACCTGATCAACAATCAGGAAGCCGAAACCGGCAAGGACGCCAAGCCGAAGGACGAGAAAGCGAAGGACGACAAGAGCAAGGATGAAAAAGCCGGTACGGCCAAGAAGGACACCAAGCCGAAGCTGGAGCCGGGCGAGATCGTCAGCAAGACCGACTACCAGTTCAATCAGGCGCTGACCTTGCTCAAGGGACTGTCTCTGCTGCAGAGCCGGAAAAACTAGGAACCCGCTCAGAATGACGGCCGCTTGCGACATTCTGAAGCGTCGGGAAATCGTATTTCACCCGCTGCCGCCCGGCCAGATTTCGCTTGCCCTGGATCTGCTCACGCAGATGCCTGGGCTGAAGGCCAGTGAACTGGGGCCGATCAGCTTGCAGATTGAATATTGCATCGCCGAGCATTGCCTGGAAGACATTGAGGCACTGCTGTTGGCGCAGGGGTTCCATCTGGAAGGCAGCCTGCTGATCAGGATCAAACGCAATCTGGCTTATTACTGCGAACGCGTTCAACGCGAAAACCTGGCCAAACCCGAGCCCAGCACCAAGAACTATCCGGCCCATATGGAAGCCTGGACCAAACGTCCGCACGGTGATCACGACGAAACGCCAGCGGAATGGCGGCAATACAAATAGTCGCGCACCTAGCGCCGCCCCGGTTCAAACGATGAATGACGCCCAGCTGCTGCGCTATTCGCGCCATATTCTGCTCGATCAGATCGGCATCGCCGGCCAGGAAAAACTGCTGGCCGCACACGCGCTGATCATCGGCGCCGGCGGCCTGGGCTCCCCGGTCGCGCTCTATCTGGCGGCAGCCGGCGTGGGCCGGATCACGTTGGCCGACGACGATGTCGTGGAGCTGACCAATCTGCAGCGCCAGATCGCTCACGACATGAGCAGCCTCGGCGTCAACAAGGCGCAGTCCGCCGCCCGACGCATGCAGGAAATGAATCCCGACATCGAGATCAACGCATTGCCGCTGCGCTTGCAAGGCGACGCGCTGGCGGCATTGGTCGAACAGGCGGATGTCGTACTCGATTGTTCCGACAACTTCCCGACGCGGCACGCCGTCAACCGAGCGTGCGTACAGCACCGAAAACCCTTGGTTTCCGGTGCGGCCGTGCGTTTCGATGGACAGATCGCCGTGTTTGATCTGCGTGCCGCCTCCGCGCCCTGTTATGCCTGCCTGTTTCCGGAACACGCGCACGATGCCGAAATGCGCTGCGCCGAATTCGGCGTATTTGCGCCGCTGGTCGGGGTAGTGGGATCGATCCAGGCCGTTGAAGCGCTGAAATTGCTGACCGGGACGGGGGACAGCCTGTCCGGACGCCTCTTGCTGCACGAGGCGCTCAGCGCTGACTGGCGCACGATGCGGTTGAAGCAGGATCCGGGCTGCCTAGTGTGCGGAAAACCGCACTGATTCAAGCGCAGGCCACGATCGTGGTTTCGCCGCTGATAAAGCATTCGGTGTTGCGTTCGCCGGCGATGAACATTTCGACATCGAACTCCTCCACGGCCTGCTGCAACAGGTGCTCGAAACGCGCCGCATCCGGCACATCGACGTAGCTTTCCATCCAAAGCTGCGGCTCATCGCGTTTTTTCAGCAATTTGCCGACCACGCCGGAACGGCAGGCCAGGCGCGACAGCATGCTTCGGATGGCTATTTCCGTATCGCGATCATCACGGCTGACGCGATACCAGACGAAATAGCTGTGCACCTCAGCTCACCGGGTAGGGCAACGGCCGAAATTCCAGTCTTGCGCCGTCACGCGCCTTCAGACGCACATCGCCGGCTTCGACGCTGCTGCTATGCACCACGGCCAGCACATCGCAGCCGCCGCCCGGCGCGGCGGCGGCATTGGCGATTTGACCGGCAACCTGATCCGGCAGATCGGCGCTGTACAGTTCATCGCCGGGCTGCGCTTCGGCGGCTACGTGCGCCAGAAACAGGCGGCGTTTAACTTTTCCGAGATACTGGCTGCGCGCGACGATTTCCTGGCCGGGATAACAGCCCTTGTTGAAGCTGACCGCGCCGAGGATCTCCATATTGGCCATCTGCGGCACGAAATGGTCCTGTGTTTGCGGCTGCACCATCGGCACCCCCGCCTGCACCAGCAGCCAATCCCAGACCGGTGCGCCGACCGGCCTGCAGCGGGCCGTCAGTTTTTGCCACAGTGCGGCCGCCGCATCGGTCTCGACGAAGACATCGAAACGCTGATCGTCGAGCCGCAGCACAAACACCTGCTCGCCATGGGCCATGCCCATCCGCTCGACCGGCAGCGCAAAACCCAACGCGTCGGACAGCGCAGCCGTCGCGAGCGGACCGTTTATCCCCAAGCGCACCCATTCCGGCCCGGCATCGCGCGCTTTCACCTTGCTGCGCAGTATGAACATCGACAGGCGCTTCTGAATCGACTCGCGCAGCGCCGCGGGCAGCATGACCAGAACATCGTCGCCGCGCTTCATGACCAGGAAATTGGCCAACATGCGGCCCTTGGCCGAGAGATAGCCGGCGAAAACCGCGCCTTGTTCATTCAGGTTGCGCAGATCATTGGTGATCTGGCCGTGCAAAAAGGTTTGCGCTTCGTCGCCTGAAAAAGCGATCAAGCCGAAATGGGACAGGTCGGCGACGACGGTTTCCGTTTCAGCGGCGGCCAATTCAGCCGCACTGCCAGCGGCTTCGCCGCTGAAACGGACGGCAATGCCATCGTCATTCAGCACGGCGCCCTGGCTAGATAAGAATTCGGTCCAGGCGGTCATTGATAATCCATGTAAAGGGGAGCCAAGCGCAGATGCGCCTGCTTGCGAAAAATTCAAGCCCTAACTCGGTTGCGGCAGACGTTCCAGCCGCAAAGTATGCAGGCGGCGACTGTCGGCGCGCAGGACATGAAAGCGGAAGGCGCCGATTTCGATCGACTCGCCGCGCTTGGGCACCCGCCCGAACGCATGCGTGACCAAGCCGCCGACGGTGTCGAACTCGTCTTCCGGGAAGTTGGCGCCCAGGGCCAGATTCAAGTCGCCGATTTCGGTTTGCGCCTTGATCCGCCAAACCACGCCCGACTCGGCATCGCTCTCATCCGCAATGATGTTGTCCTCGGCCTCGTCGTAGTCGTATTCGTCTTCGATGTCGCCGACGATCTGCTCCAATACGTCCTCGATGGTGACCAGACCGGCGACGCCGCCGTATTCGTCGACGACGATGGCGATGTGATTGCGCGAGGCGCGGAACTCCTTCAGCAACACGTTGAGGCGCTTCGATTCCGGAATGAAGATCGCCGGGCGCAACTGGTCGCGCAGGTTGACGTCCTCCTCGCTGAACAAGCGCAGCAGATCCTTGGCCAGCAAAATGCCGATGACATTGTCACGCTCGCCGTCGACGGCGGGAAAACGCGAATGGGCCGTTTCGATGACGTAGGGCAACAAGGCTTCGCGCGGATCGTTGATATCGACGACATCCATCTGCGCGCGCGGAATCATGATTTCGCGCACCTGCATTTCGGATACCTGCATGACACCTTCGATCATCGCCAGCGCATCGGCATCGAGCAGACTGTTTTCGTAAGCGGCATGCAGGAGTTCAAGCAACTCCTCGCGATTGTCAGGCTCGCGTGAAAGCCAGGAGGTCAAACGTTCCAGGAAACTGGGTCGGGGTAAGTGGCTATCGTCCATTGGCTCAAGTATTTGCCGCGTACGGGTCGGGGAAACCCAGCCGCTGCATGATAAAGCTTTCGATTGATTCCATGGTTACCGCTTCGGCGTCGGTCTCATGATCGTAGCCCTGCAGATGCAGGAGACCATGCACGGTGAGGTGGGCGTAATGCGCGTGCAGCAAAATACCCTGCTCCGCCGCCTCGTGCGCCGCCACCGGCGCGCAAATGACGATATCGCCGCTGATCGGTTCGTCTTCGGCAACGGCGCCATAGGCGAAGGTCAACACATTGGTGGCGTAGTCTTTGCCGCGATATTCTCGGTTGAGATTGCGTCCTTCATCCGCGTCGACGATGCGCAGCGCAACGCTGGCATCCGCCCGCAATGCGGCTTTGGCCCAGCGCCGAAAGTCCGCCCGACTGGGCATCTCCGCCGCTTTTACGGCGAACTGGATGTTCAGCTCAAGTTGCGGATCGGACATAGAACGCGTCATAGGCGTCGACGATGCGCGCCACCAAGGGATGCCGCACGACGTCGTCATTCTGGAATTCGGTGAAGGCGATGCCGCGAACTTCCTTCAGCACTTCTCGCGCCTCGATCAGGCCGCACTTCTGGCCGCGTTGCAGATCAATCTGGGTCACATCGCCGGTGACCACCGCACGCGAGCCGAAACCGATCCGGGTCAGGAACATCTTCATCTGTTCCGGCGTCGTGTTCTGCGCCTCATCCAGGATGATGAAGGCGTGGTTGAGGGTACGTCCGCGCATGAACGCCAATGGCGCGATTTCGATGATTTGGCGCTCGAATGCACGCGTCGCCTTGTCGAAGCCCATGAGGTCATACAGCGCGTCATACAGCGGGCGCAGATAAGGGTCGACCTTTTGCACCAGATCGCCGGGCAGAAAACCGAGCCGCTCGCCGGCTTCCACCGCCGGACGCACCAACACGATGCGCTTGACCAGATCGCGCTCCAGCGCATCCACTGCGCCGGCCACCGCCAGATAGGTCTTGCCGGTGCCGGCCGGGCCGACGCCGAAAGTGATGTCGAATTCCTGCATCTGGCGGATGTACTGGTTCTGCCGCTCGGTGCGGCCATGCAAGCCGGCGCGCCGGGTCATCAACACCGGCATCTCGCTTTCCTGGCCGGCAAACTCGGGCTTATGCGCCGCTTCCACCAGCGCCAGCTGGATTTCGTCGATATCCAGCGGCTTGCGCGCGCGCTGATAGAAATCCTTCAGCAGACGCACCGCAAGCGCGGCATGGTCGCCATCGACCTGGAACACTTCGCCGCGGCGGGCGACGCTGACATTCAACGCGGTTTCGATCTGGCGCAGGTTTTCATCCAGCACGCCGCACAAATTCGCCAGACGGGCGTTGTCGACGGGTATGAAAGAAAGCAGTTCCATCAAGCCGGGGCGTCTTCTTCAACGCGCACGACCTCGCCGCGCAGACTGTGCGGCATGGCCTGGGTGATGCGAACGTCCAGCATCTGCCCGATCAATCGCGCCGGTCCGGCGAAATTGACCACCCGGTTGTTTTCGGTGCGGCCGGCCAGTTCGTTGGCATCTTTCTTCGAGCGGCCTTCGACCAGCACTTTCTGCACGCTGCCGACCATGCCGGCGCTGATCGCGGAACCGAGTTCGTTGAGACGCGCCTGCAGGCGATACAGGCGTTGGAGCTTCACCGCCAGCGGCGTGTCATCGGCCAGGCTGGCGGCGGGCGTGCCGGGACGAGGGCTGTACACGAAACTAAAGGAATAATCGAAGCCGACATCATCAATCAGCTTCATCGTGGCTTCAAAATCTTCCTCGGTCTCGCCCGGAAAACCGACGATGAAATCACTGCCCAGACAGATATCCGGCCGTGCGGCTTTCAGCTTGCGCACGATGGATTTGAACTCCAGTGCGGAATACCCCCGCTTCATCGCGGCAAGAATCCGGTCAGAACCCGATTGCACCGGCAGATGCAGATGTGAAACCAGCTTCGGCAAGCGCGCATGCACGTCGATCAGGCGCTGGGTGAACTCGCGCGGATGCGACGTGGTATAGCGCAGCCGTTCGATGCCCGGTATCTCGGCCACCAGTTCCAGCAGCAGTGCGAAGTCGGCCGTCTCGCCGTCCGGCATCGAACCGAGATAGGCATTCACGTTCTGGCCGAGCAGCGAGACTTCCTTGACGCCCTGCGCCGCCAAGCCGGCGATTTCGGCCAAAACGTCGTCCAGCGGCCGCGAGACTTCTTCGCCGCGCGTGTAGGGCACGACGCAAAACGTGCAGTACTTGCTGCACCCTTCCATGATCGACACGAAAGCCGTCGCGCCGTCGACGCGCGCCGGCGGCAGGTGATCGAATTTTTCAATTTCCGGAAACGAGACGTCCACCTGCGGACGCCCGGACGTGCGCCGCTTCTCCATCATCTGCGGCAAGCGATGCAGGGTCTGCGGTCCGAACACAATATCGACATAGGGCGCGCGTTGCACGATGGCGGCGCCCTCCTGGCTGGCGACGCAACCGCCGACGCCGATGATCAGATTCGGATTTTTCTGCTTCAGATGGCGCACCATGCCCAAGTCGGTAAAGACTTTTTCCTGGGCTTTTTCGCGCACGGAACAGGTATTGAACAGGATGACGTCCGCCTCTTCCGGCTTGTCGGTCTGTTCATAGCCTTCGCCTGCAGCACCCGTCGACGCCAGTACGTCGGCCATCTTGTCGGAGTCGTACTCGTTCATCTGACAACCAAAGGTGCGGATGAATACTTTGCGGGTCATGCTAGGAATAGGAGGGATGTGGTGGTGATGGGCGGAATCGAACCGCCGACCTGTGGGTTATGAATCCACCGCTCTAACCGTCTGAGCTACATCACCACGGCAGAAATGAGGCGCGGATTATCGTGAGCGAGGGTGGCTCTGTCAATGTTCAAACGCTCAACAACGCATGCAGAGCCGCGCTCAAGGCAAACGAATGCGGGCTGCCTGCCCGACCAGCAAGCCGGAATGGCGCGGCACGACGACGTCCAGGCTGTAACGATTGTCGACGCCGACCGTAACGGCTTGCACCTTGCCGACCAGGGTCACCTCCGCCACCGCCACCTCGACCTCGCTGCCCAACGCCAGCCCAGCCGCTTGAGCGGCATTGATCGGGGCGCGTGCGATCAACTCGTCGGCACGCGCCACGGTCACCACTGCAGCGGGCTGGCATTGGCTGGCGATGACCAAACCTGGCTCGGCGTGGCGGGCCAGGATCAGCGCATCGAATGGCGCGCGCAATTCGGCATCGGCCAACAGGCGCCGCGCCCGTTCCAGGCGGGCTTGCGCAGCCGCCAGGCCGGAGCTGGCGCGGGCGAAACGCAGTTTGGCGGCATCCAGTTCGGTCGTACTCGCCACGCTGCGGGCATAGAGCTCCTGCACCCTGTCCAGATCGCGTTTGGCATCGGCTTGCTCTTCACCGAGCCGGTCCGTATCGGCGCGGGTTTCCAGCACCCCGGCCTTGAACAAGCCGGGGGCGAGGCTGGCCAGCAGTTCGCCCTGCTTGACCCTCTGCCCGGCCTGCACGGAGACGCTCTCCAGCACGCCGGATACCGGCAATGTAAGTGCGACGCGAGCAGACCAATCGAGCACGGCCTGATGCTCTGCGGCATATGCCGGGAAGGTGGCAAGCGCACAAGCCAACAACGACAAAGGCTTGCCAAATCGCTTGCCGGAACGACGGATCCGATAGGTCTTACTCACTTTTCCCCCTCCGTTTTGGCAGTCGACGCCAGTTTCGCCCATTGCTCCGCTCCACCGACCAGCGCTTCCAGGCGCGCCCAAGCCAGAGCAAGGCGATACTCGATAGCACGCCGTTTCATTTGTGCATACTGCGTTTCGGCCATGCTTCTGCCGAGATTGGTCTTCAATTCCATTTCGTATTCCGCGCGCGCCTTGTCCAGCGCCTGATCGCGGTAGATTGTGTTCATCTCGGCATTACGCCGCGCCGTCGAGCGCAGATAGTGAATTTCCTCTCTGGCCTCGAGTATGGCTTGCCGCAGGTCGAGCAAAAGCTTGTCATGCTGCGCCTGCAGCTCATGGAAACGCGCTTGCTCGCGGCCCATGCGGGCGTCGACGCGCCCGCCTTGCCAGAGCGGCCAGAGCAGATTAAAGCCGGCGCGCAAATCATCGCGAGTCGAGGAATCACGCGTCCAGGCCGCCCCCTCCGCTTCAAATTCGACACTGGGCCGATGCTCCGCACGCACGCCACTAAGCCGCTGGCTGGCCGCAGCGAGCAGTTGCCGTTGCGCGGCAAGGCGCGGGTTCGCGGCTTCGGCCTTGGCGAGCAGCGCCTCGAATTCCGGCAGTGCGCGCTCGTTGTCCGCCAGCTTGGGGTCGATCAGGTCATCCAGCACTGTGCCGGGCAGATTCATAGCAACGCCCAATGCCATCCGTTTTTCCCGCAACCCGCGACGGGCGTCGTTGCGACGCGCAAGCGCGTCGTGATAGCGCGCCTCCAGCTCAGTCAACTCCCATTGCGCGAGCTGGCCCAGAGCCTGGCGATCCTTGGCGTTATCCCAACCGACATAGGAAGAGGCCAGCGCCTCGGTATCGGCGGCGTCCTGCAGATCGGCCAGCAACACATCAAAGAAACGCGCCATCAGCGTGATTCGACGCTGCGCCCGCACATCCAGCAACAGCAGGCCGCGCGCGGCGCGCTCCTGGTCGGTTGCCGAGACGGAGGCCAGCTGGCGGCCGAAATCAAACAGCGTCTTGCGCGCGTTGAGCTTGATCAGATGATCCGGGTGGAATCGGTCGTTGTAATACGTGTTGCGGCCCGAGCGCAGGGAAGCGTCCAGTGTCAGGCGGAAATCATTCAGACTCTGCGCCAATTCCGCTTCGGCTTGCGCCAGCGCGTTCTGCGCGCGCGCCAGCTCCAGTTCGGGATGGCTGGCCTCGGCGTGCGCCAATACCACCTCCAACGTCAACGGCGCGGCAAAGGACGGCACGGCAAACACCACGGCCAGCCATACCCCTGCCCGAAGGCGCCTGGCCAAAGCGTGAAAGGTCATGGCGCCTTGGCTTGGCGCTTGTATACGTTAAACGGCACGGTCTTGTAGGCGCCTTCGACCACGTAGCGCCCCAACAGCATGAATTCGTCGGCCGTCTGCATGGCGCCGGTAAAGCGGGTCGCGACATTCCCTTCCAGGTCGAAAAAGATGAAGACCGGCGTTGCGCGCGCGCGTTGCTCCAGCGCAAAAGCCTTTTCCGTCGTCTCCTTGCCCTTGAAGTCGATCATCGGCGTATCGCCCTTCACATCCACCGGGTAGATCAGGAAATGCTGGCGGTAGTAATCCTGCACCGCGCGCTGATTCAGGATGGTGGCTTTCATACGGGAGCAGAACGGACAGTCATCGATTTCGAACATGATCAGCACGCCCTGCTTGCCATCCGCCTTGGCGCTGGCCAGTTCATCCTTGAAATCGCCCATTTTCGACATGAAGAAATGGGTCTGCGGGTCGCGCACGTCGGCCATCGCCGGCACGGCCAGGAAAGCAAAGACCAGGATCAACCAACGCATCGCGTACCTCCCTACTTCTTGGGATGAATGTAGCGCTCAACCGCCTCTCGCGTCAGCGCACCGACATTGTAGGCAACCACCTTGCCTTGCGGATTATAAAGATAGGTAGTCGGCAAGCCGGGAATCGAGCCGACCTGAGCCGCCAATTTCTGGTCGCCCAGAATGACCGGATAAGTCACCATCAGCTGATCCGAGAACTGCAGCACCGTCTTGGGATCGCGGTAATCCATCGCCACGCCGAGCACGACCAAATTGTTTTTCTTGTTTTCATGCAAAGCGATCAGATCGGGGATTTCTTCCAGACAGGGCGGACACCAGGTCGCCCAGAAATTCACCAGCACCCATTTGCCTTTGTACTGCGCCAGCGTATGTGTCTTTCCCTTGCTGTCGACCATGGTAAAAGCCTGTGCGGAAAAACTGGTCAGCGCTAGACAGAGTATGAAAACAACGTGTTTCAACATGATGTATCTCGATAATTAAGATTGGGTTAGGAGTCTGTCGTCAGGGGAGAGTTCGGCAAGCGCATACTGTTTTTCGACTTTGCCCTGGATTCCGAACGCCGGGTTGGCTTTCGGACAGCCGGAACGCAGGCGAATTACTTTGGAAAAGCCTTTTGCTGCCAATTTTTGGGCAGGTAGAATGCCGCTCGAGGAGTAAAGGCGAACCAATGCTACCTAGATATGTCCTGCCATCCCGCGAGTCGGGCAGCAATATAAACTTGGAAACGAAGCCCAAGCAAGTTGAGGCTTGGCTGACCCGGTTGCCGCTCTCCAATCCGGTCGAAGCGGCAGAGACCCTGGCGGATTACCTGGCTACGCTGAACCGGCTTGAGCTCTCGCATGATGCGCGGGCAAAAATCATCGAGCGCATGACGCCGGTGGTTGATGACATCGTCGCCTCGCTGTACGAACACTACGGCTCGGTCCCGCTGCCGCTGCTGCCCAAGCAACAGCGCAACGCCGAGCTGGCCAAACGGCTGATGCGCGAGCTCGCAGACGCCAACAAGACCTTGCTGCTCGACTGGTTGAAGCGACGATTCCATCTATTCGGCGGCAATCCCGCATCGCTCTATCTGCAGCGCATCTTGCTGGCCTTGCAGACCATACTGGAAATCAGCTTTGAAACACATGACCCCGTCCCGGAAGGGATCTGGGTCGACCTGCATCAAACTTATAACTACGCGCTGCGCAACGGGCTCAAAGAAACCATCCCCGAGGGCGGCAGCAAGATGCTCTCGATCGAACAGATCTATAAAGCCACATTGCTGATGGCGATTGCCGACCCCTACCGCTTTCCGCAAGCGGAGTTGCCCTGGGCCAAGGACATCATCGCCCGCTTCGCCAACCTGGCCACGATCTTCCCGGCGGAAGACACGATCAAAGGCCAGGCCGGTCTGTTTGTCGTGGAAGTCAACACCGACAGCGCGCCAACTCCGATCGCCCGCGATGCCCATCCAATGAATCCGCGTTGGGATTTGTTGCTCAACACCACCGAGCTGGCCAAGCATCTGGCGCTGATTACGACCTATCTGAAAGGCCACGAACCGCCGGACAAGATCGGGCTGCCCGACGTCGCGCGCGATCCGGCCTATCCGACCATGTTGCGGCGTCTGAAATTGAACTGGGGCGCGTCTTTACAGCGCAAATCTCAACGTCGACGCCAGCCCAATGGGCGTGAATTCGAAATCAGCTTCGGCCTCAAATCGCTGCATCAACTCATTGCACCGACGCCGCGCAGCGACACCATACATTACGGCCTGGGCGGCAATGAAGCGCCGCCGACGATCGTGCGTTGCAAGACCATGAATGACAGCATGGGCGGACTGGCCTTGATCAAAACCGGCAACGTCCCGATCCAGATTCGCGTCGGCGATGTCGTCGGCATCCGGCAGGATCAGAGCGACTGGGGCGTCGGTCTGGTGCGCTGGTTCCGGGTCCCCCGTCAGGGCGAGATGTTTTTCGGCATCCAACTGCTTGCCCCGCAAGCGTTATCGGTTCAGGTCCGCCGCAAAGACAATGGCCGGCAGTGGCCGTGTTTGCTATTGCACCCCAGTCCGAATACCAAGCAGACGCCGATGCTGCTTTCGCAGCCTGGCTGCTTTGCTCCGGACATCCCGGCGGAGATACACACGCCGAAGGGGAACCAACTGGTGCAGATTGAAAAACGCATTGAAGCCACGCCGAGCATTGATCTGTTCCGCTTTCAGATGCATTCCATCGAAAAGACGTCCGCCTAGAACGCTGGCGCGGGGTTGCTCGCTGAGGACTCAATCCCCAAAGCGCCGTTCATCGCTTGGCCGGCAAACTGCCGGTTTGGGTGATCCGCCCGTCGTCTTGCAGCGTGATTTCACTCGCCACGCCGCCCACTTCGTTCATGATCAACACATTCACGCGTCGATTGCGGCTGCGCCCGTCAGACGTGGCATTGGTATCGATAGGGCGATTATCGGCATAGCCGATCGCGACCATGCGCGCAGCCGGCACGCCGCGTTCAGTGAACAGCCGCACCACGCTGCCGGCACGCGACGAAGAAAGCTCCCAATTGGATGGGAAGCTGGGACTGTTGATCGGGATATTGTCGGTGTGGCCCTCGACCTGAATCGGATTGTCAACCTGAGTCAGCACCTGCGCCACGGCGGACAACGCTTCCGTTGATTGCGGCTGCAACACCGCCTCCCCGCTCTTGAACAGCACGCTGGCATTGATTTCCACAGTGATGCCGCGCGGCGATTGGGTGACGCGGACCTGACCGTTCTGAATCAGCGGCTGCATGGCTTGCAGCACGCTCTTGGCCACTTTCTTCATGCTTTCGGCGGCTTTCTGGCGTTCCGGCGTCTGCTGCGGTTGCGGCACGCTCTTGCCAATCGGTTTGCCGGTGCCGCTCAATATCTCGTCATGCTTGGTGCTCTTTTCGATCAGCTTGTCCGTGCTTTGCGGTTCCTTGAAGGCGTTGATCAAGGAATCGGACATGACCCGGTATTTGCCTTCGTTGACCGAGGAAATCGCGTACATGACCACGAAGAACGCAAATAGCAGCGTAATGAAATCCGCATAGGAAACCAGCCAGCGTTCCAGATTCTCATGCTCTTCAATCGGCTTCTTGCGCGCCATGTCAACGATACGCCGGCATCAGGACAGATAGCCTTGCAGCTTGGCCTCGATCACGCGCGGATTCTCGCCATTGGCGATGGCCACGATGCCCTGAATGAACAATTCCTTGTTGACCACCTGGCGACCGACCCAGTAGCGCAACTTGCCGGCAACCGGCAGGAAGAAAAGGTTGGCGCCGCCCACGCCATATATCGTCGCGACGAAGGCGACCGCGATGCCGGAACCCAGCTTGGATGGATCGGACAGGTTTTCCATGACATGAATCAGGCCCATGACCGCGCCGAGTATGCCGATGGTCGGCGAATAGCCGCCGGCCGCCAACCAGACCTTGGAGGCATCGACATGATGCTGTTCGTAGCTTTGCAGATCGAGTTCCAGCGTCTCGCGTAACACTTCGGGCTCAGCCCCGTCGACCAGCATTTGCAGACCACGGCGGTGAAACAGATCCTGCTGCTGGTCGATGAACGGTTCCAGTGCCAACAGACCGCCGCGGCGCGCTTTCTGACTCCACTCGATCAGCATGTCGAGGGTTTCCTGGCTGGCGATGCGCGGCGGCTGCAAGACCCACTTGAGCATGCTTAGGCCGTCCAGAAACACTTTCAGGCTGGTCTGCAGCATGACCGCGCCCAAGGTACCGCCGATGACGATCATGAACGCCGTGAACTGAAGCAGCGAACTGATATGCCCGCCCTCCAGGAACTGCCCCAGCAGAATGGCCGTGATGCTGAGCGCGATACCGATGATGCTGACGATGTCCATGGTCGGTCCGGCTTAATCCGCGTGACTCGACCACTCGCGCAGACTGCCGCGCAGTCGCGCGACGGCCTGGCCGTGCAACTGGCAGACGCGCGATTCGGACACCCCCAGCACGGCGCCGATTTCCTTGAAATTCATATCCTGTTCGTAATACATGCCCATGAGCTGCTTTTCGCGCTCAGGCAGGACGCCCACCGCCTTCGCCAGTTCGCCCTTGAAATGCCGCGAAGCCAGGATATCGAACGGCGCCTGATTGCGACTGTCGGCGAAACGCTCCAAGAAGTCGTCGCCATCGCCACTGTGCAGGTCTTCGTAGTAAAGCAGTTGGGAACCGCGGGCATCGTTCAACAGCTCGAAATAAGCCTGTAATTCCAGTCCCATTTCGGTGGCGATCTCCTGCTCGGTGGGCGGGCGATGGTGTCGCTGCTGCAGTGCATTGATGGTGTTTTCAATCTGCCGGCCGGCGCGCCGCACATTCCGCGTCGCCCAATCGGCGTCGCGCAACTCGTCCAGCATGGCGCCGCGCACACGTTGTGTCGCATAAGTCTCGAAATGCGGGCCTTGTTCGCTGTCGAAACGATCGACCGCCTCGAGCAACCCCATCAAGCCGGCCTGCACCAGGTCGTCCACTTCGACACTGGCGGGCAGACGCGTCATCATGTGGTAAGCGATCCGCTTGACCATGGCTAGATGCGCCCTGACCAGGGCATCCTTATCGCTAACCTGCACTCCGCCAACCATGCTGTACCCTCTTGGTCGCTGCTTCTGCGGTGATGCGGCTGAACAGCCACATACGCTGCCAAAATTGTTCGAAATTCATCCGTTCCGTTTCCACCCGGCGGCGGCTCTCTTCACTTAAACAATCAACCAAGGCGGCATCCAGCGCGCTAGGCTGCGTTCCCGGCGTATCTCGGACGATGCAGCCCAGGAACACGGGCGTCAAGCCAAGAAAGCGTTGCGCCGTCTCGCTCAAGGACGCGAACAGTCCCATAGCCTGTCCGGTCTCGGCGCCTTCCACCAAAACCAACCAGTGACTGCCCGACCAGGCCGCATGCGCCGCTTTCATGACTGCGTAAGCGTCTGCCAAAGAAGCCCGGTTGCCCGGCAACACCAGCACACGCACATTGGCCGTGGTCGCCAGGCCGTTGCTCCGCAGCGGGCTATCGCCGCCATTGAGCAACAGCCACTCCGGCGCATCGGCTCGAGTTCGCCAAGCCTCCGCCATATCGAGCAAATCATGTTCGGACAAGCCCGCCAGGGTATTCAAGCCATCTTGCGCCGCCAACAACACCAGTCCGTCCAGCGCCTGCTGAACCACCGACAGCAAACCCCGCCGCGGCGCGTCGGCGAGCCCCAGCCTGGGCATGATCCCGAGCAGACCGGCCACGTTATGGGGCGGCCGCATTTCATCCATCACCAAGACGCGATGACCGCGCCGTCCCAGTCCCAACGCCAACGCAGTGCAAGCGCGCGCGGTCCGGCGGGGGTCCGGCCCCAAGACGCCGAGGGCCTGAAAGGACGCTTCGGGCGCGAACAGACGTCGCAGCCCGCTGGCCTGGTCGAGCGGATCAACCAGCCGCACCCCAGCCTCCCGTCGCTCCGTTTCCTTCATTCAGCTCCGGCAACGTGGCGGATTCCAGCGCCGCCGCCATGAGAATGGGATAGTCGTTTTCATTCTGGGTAAACGGCGATTCCTGCTGATGGATGCGGAATGCGCGATCGGCCAGATAAACGGCGTTGGCCAAGTGCAGATCTTCCGGCACGCGTTGCCCGTTGGTGACGTAATGCACCGGCAACTCGTGGCGAATCGCGACATCCAGCACCGGACCATAGGTCAGCGCCTCGTCGATCTTGGTCAGGATGCAGCCGATCAGGCCCGGCCCGCTATACGCCCGCGCCACCTCTTCCAGTGTCACGCCCTGGCTCGGCGCCCCGAGCAGCAGCAGCCGCTTCACGTCGCGCTGTTCGCCGCACAGCAAAGCCACCTGCTCGGCCAGCCGCTTGTCGCGTTGACTCATGCCGACGGTATCGACAAACACCAGGTGACGGCCGGACAGGTCCGACAACGTCATTTCCAGATCGTTTTCGTCGCGCACTGCAAACACCGGCGTACCCAAAATGCGGCCGTAGATGCGCAACTGATCCTGCGCACCGATTCGATAGGTGTCGGTGGTGACCAAGGCCACCTTGGCGGCGCCATGACGCAGCACGGCACGCGCCGCCAGCTTGGCGACGGTCGTGGTCTTGCCGACGCCGGTCGGTCCGACCAAGGCATAGACGCCACCGCGTTCAACGATGTCATCGGCGCTGGCCGCCAATTTCAGATTGTGGGCAATGGTGGACTTGATCCATTTGAGGGCCTGCGCCAGATCCGCCTCATCCGCCGGCAGGCGTTCCAGCAGCATGCGCGCGAAAGCGGCCGAAAAACCCGCGGCCAGCAAGCGTTTCATGGCCTCCATCCGGACGGGATCGCGCTGCGTCAGGTCATTCCAGGCGAAGCCCGCCAACTGCCCTTCCACCATGCCGCGCAACAAACGCATTTCCCGCGCCAGGGCATCGACCGCTTCTGCCGATTTGTCGTGATGGATGCTCTCGGTCTTGGCCGTATCGACCGCCGCTTTTTCTCCAATGGATGCCGCCTGTGACGGCACTGGCGCCGGCTTGGCCGCATGCGCCTGCCGGGTCGGCGACGGGCGGATCAGCGAAGAAACATCGCGATCGGCCAGATAATCGGCCAAGGTGGCAATCTGCGGTTTGGCTTCATCCAGAGTCAAACCGGGCCGCTCCGACGGCGCCAGCTGATGTACGGGCGGTGTCGCGCGCGGCGCCGGGGGCGGCGTCCGCCAAAGCGCGGGTTCGGCCTGGGCGGCCAGCGCAGCCATATCCATGTCCGCCACGGCAATGATTTCCACCCCGCCGGCCACTTGCCGGTTGGACAGGATCAAGGCGCTGGCGCCGAGCGCGTCGCGCACCTGGCGCAGCGCATCACGCGTGGTTTGGGCATGAAATTTCTTGATCATGGCTTGATCGCAGCTTTACTCATGCACCGCCGCCGATCAACGTGACGATACGGATGGTTTTGCCATCGGGGACTTCGGCATGCGAGAGCACCTTGAGACCCGGCGCCGAGCGCCGCAAGAAACGTGCAAGAACCGGACGAATCGCGGGCGGAGACAGCAAGACGGCTGGCTGTCCGGCATTCTCCTGGCGCTCGACGGCCTGCACCGTTTCCCGCACCAGTTTTTCCGCCAGCCCGGGTTCCAAGCCGACGCCGGATTCCCCACGCGAGGCCAAAGCCTGAGTCAAGATGTGCTCAAGGGTTGGCTCCAGAGCCATCACTAACAATTCCTGCGCTCCTCCAAAGGTTTCGTGGATGATAGCGCGTCCCAGCGCAGTTCTGACCGTAGCGGTCAACTCATCCGCATCTTGCGTACGGGTGGCATGCTCCGCCAACGTTTCCAGAATCGTGCGCATATCGCGTATGTGAACCTGCTCTTCCAGTAGATTCTGCAAGACCTTTTGCACCGTCGCCACCGGCAACTGTTTCGGCGTGAGATCTTCCACCAGCTTGGGAAACTGCTTGCCGATATGATCAAGCAATTGCTGGCACTCTTCGCGACCCAGCAGTTCCGGTGCATGCTCATTGATGACTTTGGTCAGATGCGTCGCGACCACGGTGCCGGCATCGACCACCGTATAACCGTAGGTCTGAGCTTGATCGCGCAGTGCGGCGTCAATCCAGACCGCCGGCAGGCCATAGGCCGGATCGGTGGCGGCCTGACCATTCAAAGTACCCAGTACGCGTCCCGGATTGATGGCCAGATACTTTCCGGCGATCGCCTCGCCCTCGGCCACACTGACTCCCTTCAGGGTTACTCGATAGGCGTTCGGCTTCAGTTGCAGGTTGTCGCGGATATGAACGGCCGGCACCAGGAAACCGAGATCCTGGGCGATTTTCTTGCGGATGCCGCGAATCCGCCGCAACAACTCGCCATCCTGATGCTTGTCGACCAGCGGCACCAAACGATAGCCGACCTCCAGGCCGAGGCGATCCACCGCCGCGACATCATGCCAGCCCACGTCGGCCGGCTCTTCCGCCTTGACCGGCGCCTCTTCCACAACCGCCGCGGTGGCCGCGGCCTGCTGGCGCTGCATCAGCCAGTAACCGGTGCCGGCCAGAATGCCGCCGATCAGAAAAAAGGACACGTGCGGCATGCCGGGAATGATGCCCATCAGGGCCAGGATGCCGGCGGTCAGAAACAAGGTTTGCGGGCGCCCGAACAGTTGCCCGGCCAGCTGTTCGCTCAAGTCCTGGTCGCTGGATACGCGCGACACCACGATGCCGGCCGCGGTGGAAATGACCAGCGCCGGTATCTGCGCCACCAGACCGTCGCCGATGGCCAGCAAGGTGTAGTTGTTGGCGGCGGCAGCGAAGCTCATATCGTGCTGCGCCACGCCGACGATCAAGCCACCGACCACATTGATCAACATGATGATGATGCCGGCCACGGCATCGCCGCGCACGAATTTGGAGGCGCCATCCATGGAGCCGTAGAAATCGGCCTCCTGCGCGATCTCCGCCCGCCGCCGCCGCGCATCGTCCTCGCCGATCAAGCCGGCATTGAGGTCGGCATCGATCGCCATCTGCTTGCCGGGCATCGCATCCAGCGTGAAGCGCGCCGACACCTCGGCTATCCGCCCGGCGCCCTTGGTAATCACCATGAAATTGATCAACACCAGGATGATGAACACGATCAAACCGACCGCGTAATTGCCGCCAACCAGAAAGTGGCCGAAGGCTTCGATCACCTTGCCGGCGGCATCCGTGCCGGTGTGGCCCTCCATCAGCACGACGCGCGTGGAAGCGACGTTGAGCGACAGGCGCAACAAGGTGGTCAGCAGCAACACCGTCGGGAAAATCGAAAACTCCAGCGGCTTGCGGGTGTACAGGCTGATCAGCAGCACGATCATCGCCATCGCGATGTTGAAGGTGAACAGCAGGTCGAGCAGGAATGGCGGCAGCGGCAGCACCATCATGGCCAGCACCATGATCACCAGAATGGGCGCGGCCAGCCGTTGCCACGGCAACGCGTGCGTCGAAAACGATGGCTCAGCCATCATGTCGCCTCAAACCGGGCGGCGGGATCAAGTTTCGACGGCACCTGCCATTCGCTCGGCAACACCGGGTTGAGCGACTGGTTAAGTTGATAGACATAGGCCAGAACCTGCGCGACAGCGGTGAACAAGGCGCCCGGAATGACGTCGCCGACTTCGACATGGCGATGCAATGCGCGCGCCAGCGGCGGCGCCTCGACGATGGGTACGCGATGCTCACGCGCCAGTTCCTTGATGCGCTCGGCCACCAGCTGCGAGCCTTTTGCCAGCACCACCGGAGCGGCCATGCCCTTTTCTTCGTATTTCAGCGCCACCGCAAAATGCATCGGGTTGGTCACCACCACATCGGCCTGGGGAATCGCCTGCATCATGCGCCGCCGAGCGACCTCGCGCTGCAACGAGCGAATGCGCGCCTTGATTTGCGGGTCGCCCTCGATTTCCTTGCCCTCCTGCCGCACTTCCTCCTTGGTCATGCGCAGGCCGTGGTGATAGTTCCATATTTGGAAGGGCACATCGAGGGCGACAATGAACACGAAAGCCGACACCGAGGCCAGAAAAGTAAACAGCACAATCTGTCCGAAATGCGCTACGGCCGCAGCCAGCGGTTCGCTGGCCAAAGCCAGAATGCCATCATGCTGATGCCAGATCATCCAGCCGGCGACGCCGGCGATCAGGCCGCCCTTCAACAAGGCCTTGACCAGTTCGGCGAGTGAATTCAGCGAAAACATCCGGGCGACACCGGAGACCGGATTGAGTTTGGAAAAATTGAACTCAAGCGTCTGCGTCGAAAAGACCCAGCCGGAAAGCATCAGATTGGCTCCCACTGCAGCGACCACCACCGTGACCGCCATCGGCAGGTAGAGCAACACGCCATCCATGCCGGCTTGCATCAGGCTGCGGCCCATCATTTCGGGATTCGCCACATCGGTCAGATCAAAGATCAAGGCATTGCGCATGACGCGGCCGAGGCCCTGATACATGAACACGCCCAACAAAGCGATGACACTGGCGCTAGCCAGCAACACCGCGAGGGTGGCCAGCTCACGCGAACGCGGCACATTGCCACGTTCCCGCGCTTGTTCCAGCTTACGTGATGATGCTGGTTCCGTGCGTTCAAGATCGCTGTCTTCCGCCATCCTCGGGTCCGGTTCAACACCGGCTCGGGGTTATTAAAGTGGGCGCGAGTTTAGCACGCACAACAACGCTGATTTCCGCGCCGGCCAAAGAATGGCGGCGGCTTGCAAGTGTCCGAGCAAACGGACGCAGCGGCCGAAAACGCGTGCGCCGATTAGCGCTGCCTCCGGCTTGCGAAAACCAGCCGAGCCGCCCCCCGCGAGGGCCAAGTCGTTCTGGTGGCGGCCCGGCGAACGACTTGAGAGCGGTCAGTGCACGCGAGGCCCGCTTGCGGCCATTACAAAGAGGTTAATAGGCAACCTGCGGAATCACGTCGAGAATGGCGTGCGTTTCACGATTGACCAGCAGCACGTCGGCGCCCAGGGTCAGACGCGTGTAGGGGGCGGGTAAATCGGGCAAGAGTTTGGCCAGATCGATGGGCAGTTTGTTGGGACGCTGGCCGGAATCGAGCAGATCGCCCGGCTTGGCGCGCTGGGCAGGTGCTGCAGTCGTCGTTTTGCGTCCGCCGGAGGGGGTGTAAAAGCGGGTGATGATCTGGCGCTCCGCCTCGGAAAACTGAATTCCTGAAGCATCCGGCGAACTGGATGTCTTGGTCGCACATCCCGTGATCAGCAAACTGGCAAGGACAAGGAAATCTCGACGTTGCATGACTACCCCTCTGGTGACATGGACAAGGACGTCTTATGTACCAAATCGTTTACCGAGAAACTTTGAGCCGTATCAATAAGATCATGAAAAAGGCCGGCTGAAGGGAATCCCAAAGGAATTCCTGCGCCGGCCTTGTTCAACCTGTAGCTGGAATCAGCGCGGCAACGTACTGCCTCCCATCAGGAAGGCGTCCACAGCGCGCGCGCATTGGCGACCTTCACGGATTGCCCAGACGACGAGGGACTGGCCGCGGCGCACATCGCCGGCCGCGAACACCTTGGCCTGGCTGGTGGCATAGCTGGCTTCGCCTTCGGTGTCCGCCTTGGCGTTGCCGCGCGCATCCTTGTCGATGCCGAATGCGTCCAGCAAGGTTTGCACCGGGCTGACGAAGCCCATCGCGAGCAACACCAGATCAGCCTGCATTTCGAACTCGGAGCCGGGAATCTCGGCCATCTGGCCGTTCTTCCATGCCAGGCGAACCGCGCGCAGCGCAGTGACTTTGCCGCTGTCTTTGCCAACCCCGCCGATAAAGGACTTGGTCGCGATCGACCAGTCGCGCTGGCATCCTTCCTCGTGCGAACTGGAGGTGCGCAGCTTGAGCGGCCAGTTCGGCCAGGTCAACGCGCGATTTTCCTGCATCGGCGGTTGCGGCATCAGCTCGAACTGGCTGACCGAAGCGGCGCCGTGGCGATTCGAGGTGCCGACGCAATCCGAGCCGGTGTCGCCCCCGCCGATCACGACGACGTGTTTGCCGGTCGCCTTGATCTGGTCGGCCACGACATCGCCGGCGACGACCTTGTTCTGCTGACTGAGAAATTCCATCGCGAAATGAACGCCGGCCAGATCACGCCCGGGTATCGGCAGATCGCGCGGCTGTTCGGCACCGCCAGCCAGCACCACCGCATCGAATTCGGCCAGCAAGTCGGCAGCGCTTACGTTCCCGCCGACATGCTGATTGACGCGGAACTCGACGCCTTCGGCGGCCATCTGCGCCATGCGGCGATCAATATGGCTCTTTTCGAATTTGAAATCCGGTATGCCATAGCGCAGCAGGCCGCCGATACGGTCGTTCTTTTCCAGCAACACCACGCCATGCCCGGCGCGCGCCAACTGCTGTGCGGCCGCCATGCCGGCCGGACCGGAGCCGACCACGGCGACCTTCTTGCCGGTCTTGCGCGCGGCCGGCTGCGGCTGCACCCAGCCCATTTCCCAGGCTTTGTCGATGATGGCGTGCTCGATCGACTTGATGCCCACCGCATCGATATTGATGTTCAACGTACACGCCGCTTCGCACGGCGCCGGGCAGATGCGGCCGGTGAACTCCGGAAAGTTGTTGGTGGAATGCAACACGTCGATAGCCTGGCGCCAGTTCTGCTTGAACACCAGATCATTCCAGTCCGGAATGATGTTGTTGACCGGGCAACCGCTCATGCAGAACGGAATGCCGCAATCCATGCAACGCGCGGCTTGCACCTTGGCCTCGTCATCGGAGAGGTGCAGGACGAATTCTTGGTAGTTCTTGACCCGCTCGGCTACCGGCAGGTTGGCTTCCGACAACCGCGAGTATTCGAGGAACCCGGTGATCTTGCCCATCAGGCTGCCTCCAACAATTTCTGTTCGGCCATTTCGATCAAGGCGCGCTTGTATTCATTCGGCATCACCTTGACGAACTTGCCACGATATTCATTCCAGTTTTCCAGCATGGTCTTGGCGCTAAGGCTGCCGGTATAGGCAGCGTGCTTTTCCAGCAGCGCTTTCAGCGTCACCTCGTCCGGCTGCCCCTTGTGGTGTGCGGCGCTGTCGCCGACCGTATCGGCGGGTTCCACCTTTTCCAGCGACACCATGGCCAGATTGCAGCGCTTGCTGAACAAGCCGTCCGCATCCAGCACATAGGCCACGCCGCCCGACATGCCGGCGGCGAAGTTGCGGCCGGTCTGACCCAACACCACCACGGTGCCGCCGGTCATGTATTCGCAACCGTGGTCGCCAACGCCTTCCACCACCGCACTGGCACCCGAGTTGCGCACGCAGAAGCGTTCGCCGGCGACGCCGCGGAAATAGCTCTCGCCGGCCGTCGCGCCATACATCACGGTATTCCCGACGATGATGTTCTCGCCGGGCGTGCCGCTGAATGCGACCGGCGGCTTGATCACGATGCGGCCGCCGCACAGGCCCTTGCCGACGTAATCGTTGCCTTCGCCGGTCAATTCAAAGGTGATGCCGTGCGCCAGGAAAGCGGCAAAGCTCTGCCCGGCGGTGCCGTTCAATTTGACCGTGATGCTGTCGTTCGCCAAACCGGCATGGCCGTAGCGGCTGGCCACCTGATTCGACAGCATGGCGCCGCAGGTGCGGTTGAAATTGCTGATCGGCGTTTCGATGACCACTTTCTCGCCCCGCTCCAAGGCCGGCAACGCCTGCTTGATCAGCGCGTTGTCGAGGGCGTGTTCGAGACCGTGGTCCTGCTCTTCGCAATGACTGCGGGCCACATTCGCCGCGACCTTGGGCTGGTAGAAGATCCTGCTGAAATCGAGTCCGGCGGCCTTCCAGTGGCCGATGCCGGCCCGGGTATCCAGCAAATCGGCGCGGCCGGTCAGATCGGCGAACTTGCGTATGCCCATCTGCGCCATCAGTTCACGCGCCTCTTCGGCGACAAAGAAGAAGTAATTGACCACATGCTCGGGCTGGCCGGTGAATTTCCGGCGCAACACCGGATCTTGCGTGGCAACGCCGACCGGGCAGGTGTTCAGATGGCATTTGCGCATCATGATGCAGCCCTCGACGACCAACGGCGCGGTCGCGAAGCCGAATTCATCCGCCCCCAACAATGCGCCGATGACCACATCCCGACCGGTCTTCATCTGGCCGTCCACCTGCACCGCGACGCGACCGCGCAGCTGGTTCAGCACCAGCGTCTGCTGGGTTTCGGCAAGACCGATTTCCCACGGGCTGCCCGCATGCTTGATGGAAGACAGCGGCGAAGCGCCGGTGCCGCCGTCATAGCCGGCGATCACGATATGGTCCGCCTTGGCCTTGGCCACGCCTGCCGCCACGGTGCCGACGCCGGTCTCGGATACCAGCTTGACCGAGATCGTGGCGTTCGGATTGGCGTTTTTCAAATCGTGGATAAGCTGCGCCAGGTCTTCGATGGAATAGATGTCGTGATGCGGCGGCGGCGAAATCAAGCCGACGCCGGGCACCGAGAAACGCAGCTTGGCGATGTATTCGGACACCTTGCCGCCCGGCAACTGGCCGCCTTCGCCCGGTTTGGCGCCTTGCGCCATCTTGATCTGGATCTGATCGGCGTTGGCCAGGTATTCGGCGGTCACACCGAAACGGCCGGACGCGACCTGTTTGATCTTGGAGCGCATCGAATCGCCGGCCTTCAGTGCAATGTCGGCCACGACACGATTCTTGCCGATCAACTCGGACAAGGTCGTGTCCTGCTGCACCGGCTGGAAGCGCACGGCATCTTCGCCGCCTTCGCCGGTATTCGACTTGCCGCCGATGCGATTCATCGCCAGCGCCAGCACGGTATGCGCCTCGGTAGAAATCGAGCCGAGCGACATCGCGCCGGTGGCGAAGCGCTTGACGATGCTGGCCGCAGACTCCACCTCATCCAGCGGCACCGGCGCGCCGGCCGATTTGATTTCGAACAGGCCGCGCAAGGTCAGGTGGCGCTTGCTCTGATCGTTGATCAGGCGAGCGTATTCCTTGTAGGTTTCATACTTGCCGCTGCGCGTCGCGCTCTGCAACTTGGCGATGGAGTCGGGCGTCCACAGATGCTCCTCGCCGCGCATCCGGAAGGCATACTCGCCGCCGGCTTCAAGTGCGCCGGCCAGGACCGGATCGGCGCCGAAAGCAGCCTGATGCAAACGCCGCGCCTCTTCTGCGACTTCACGCAAACCGATGCCTTCGACATTGCTCGACGTGCCAGGGAAATAGGCATCGATGAACGCACTGTTGAGGCCGATGGCATCGAAAATCTGGGCGCCGCAATAGGACTGGTAAGTCGAGATGCCCATCTTGGACATCACCTTGTACAAGCCCTTGCCGACCGCCTTGACGAACTTCTTCTGGGCTTCCTTGGCATCCGGCAGGCCGAAGCCGGCTATCGTCTCGAACGCCAGCCACGGACATACCGCTTCCGCGCCATAGCCGGCGAGGAGTGCGAAATGATGCGTCTCGCGCGCCGAGCCGGTATCAACCACCAGGCCGGTACTGGTGCGTAAGCCGGTGCGCACCAGATGGTGATGCACGGCCGCACAAGCCAGCAAGGCGGGAATGGGCAGACGTTCCGGATTGACGTCGCGGTCGGACAGAATCAGCACGTTGTAACCATTGTGCACCGACTTCTCGGCCTGCTCGCACAGCGCCGCGATGGCCTCTTGCATGCCTTTGGCGCCTTGGCTCACCGGGTAGGTGATATCCGCCACCAACGCGCGGAAACGGTTTTGGGTCAGGCTGTCGATCGCCTTGAGTTGCGCCAGTTCGTCCGGCATCAGCACCGGCTGGCTGGCTTCCAGACGCAGCGGCGGATTGACTTCATCGACACCCAGCAGATTCGGCTTCGGGCCGATGAAGGTCACCAGCGACATAACCAATTCTTCGCGTATCGGGTCGATCGGCGGGTTGGTCACCTGCGCGAACAGCTGTTTGAAATAGTGATAAAACGGCTTGGTCTTGTCCGACAACACCGGCAATGCCGCATCGTTGCCCATCGACCCGGTGGCTTCTTCGCCGTTCTGCGCCATCGGCTGCATGATGAACTTGAGATCTTCCTGCGTGTAGCCAAACGCCTGCTGCACGTCCAGCAACTCGGCTTTGAGCTCGGCCTTGCCTTCGACCTTGGGCAGGTCGCCGAGGAAATAACGCGACTTCTCGATCCATTCGCGGTACGGCTTGGCCTGTGCAAGCGCTTGCTTGACTTCGGAATCGTCGATGATGCGGCCTTGCTCCATGTCGATCAGGAACATCTTGCCCGGCTGCAAGCGCCATTTCTTGACGATCTTTTCTTCCGGGAAGTTCAGTACGCCCATTTCTGAAGCGAGCATGACGAAACCGTCATCGGTCACCACGTAGCGCGCCGGACGCAAGCCGTTGCGATCCAGCGTCGCGCCGATCATGCGGCCATCGGTAAAAGCGACCGCAGCGGGGCCGTCCCAGGGCTCCATCAGCGCGGCGTTGTACTCGTAGAACGCACGCCGATCCTCATCCATCAGCGCGTTGTTAGACCACGCCTCCGGGATCAGCAACATCATCGCGTGCGGCAGCGAATAGCCGCCCGCGACCAGCAATTCCAGCGCGTTGTCGAAACTGGCGGAATCCGACTGGCCTTCGGCGATCAGCGGCCACAGCTTTTCCAGGTCGTCGCCGAGCACGCTTGACTGCATCGCTGCATGGCGCGCGGCCATCCAGTTGACGTTGCCGCGCAGGGTATTGATCTCGCCGTTATGGGCGATCATGCGGAACGGATGCGCCAGATCCCAGGCCGGGAAGGTATTGGTGGAGAAGCGCTGATGCACCAGCGCCAAAGCCGACGCCATACGCTCATCCTGCAAATCGAGGTAGTAGGTTCCCACCTCCTCGGCCAGCAACATGCCTTTGTAAACCAGGGTGCGCGAAGACAGCGACGGAATGTAGAACTGTGAACCGTCATCCAGCTTGAGCGCTCGCACGGCATGCTCGATGCGTTTGCGAATGACGAACAGCTTGCGCTCGAACGCATCCTGATCGGCCCCGCTTTGACCAACGCTCGCGCCGCGGCCGATGAATACCTGCCGCATGACCGGTTCGATCGCCTGGGCGGCGGCGGCGATATCACGGTTGTCGCGCGGCACATCTCGCCAGCCGAGGAAGCTCTGGCCCTCTTCGTGCACGATGCGTGCGATGGCCGATTCACAGGCTACGCGGCCATTGCCGGATTGCGGCAGGAAGATCATGCCGCACGCGTATTCGCCTGCGGCGGGCAAGGCGATCGAAAGCTTGGCGGCTTCCTGACGCAGGAAAGCGTCGGGCAATTGAATCAGAATACCGGCGCCGTCACCCAGCTTCGGGTCGTAACCGGTAGCGCCACGATGCGTCAGATTCTTCAGAATCTGCAAACCCTGGCGCACGATGGCGTGGCTTTTTTCGCCTTTGATATGCGCGATGAAACCGACCCCGCACGCGTCATGTTCGTGTGCGGGATTGTATAAACCCTGTCTTGCTGGCATTACCGCTGACCCTGTCCATCCCTCGACTAACCACTGCGCGCGCTCAAAACCGAGGGTGTCTCAGAGCGGCTCGCCCGACACCGGATCGGGCAATGAATATTTAGATAGATTTTGTGCAAACTGGGCGGGCGATACTACTTACATCACCGACGCAGTTCAACCAGTGGAATGCTCAGCCCGGCGCCGTGCGAGTCCGGACGCCGAGGATGGCGCCCTGGACCTGCAAGTCCTGCAGCAGGCCATGCGCGAATCCGAGCAGATCATCGGGCGACAAACCCATTTCCTGCGCCAACAACGTAACCACTTCGCTGCCGGTCGCAGCAGGATTATCCTGGAACAGATTGAGCAGACGCGCGCTGGCGGAGTTGAGCAGGATGAAGCGGACACGATGATCGCCTGCGCGAAAAGCCAGCATGAAGGTGGCCTCGGCGGGCGCTTCGGACGGTTTGAAGCGGGGCGACAGGCGATGCACCGGCCAACGATAAGCCAGCACGCGCGAGACCGGATTCAATAGCGGCCGTCCCGCCAGCAAATCGCCATCCGGGTCGAATGCGGGCAGATTCGCGTCCCGGTCGGAGGTATCCAGTTCCAGTTCGATCCATTCGTAGTGCGCCAGTTCGGGCAGGAAGGACGGCACATCATCCGGACAATCCCATTCTGTTTGCAAATAGGCCAGAAATTCTTCCGGTATCTGGCGGAAATACGGCGTATGGCTGACGTGATCGCGGAAGAAGTCTCGCACCAGCCGATCCCAGCGCCGCTTGCCCAATATCTGGCGGCAGATGGGAAAACAGGACAGCAGAAAACCCTCCATGTTGTTGTACAGCAACGCGTTGTAAACCCGCATGCGACGCGCCGGTACGCCCTTGGGGCGACTGACGCCTTTCGGATCACGAATGTGGGCGGTGAATTCGCGTTGGTACTGTTGAAAATCCATGTTCATGCAACCCGACTGGCCGGCTCCCGATGGCGGGACTGGATGTCTGCGATGCGGGTCACTTCCGACATGAGTTCGGACAGAGGCGGAATATTGAAATCCCGC
The DNA here is from genome assembly GCA_964466195.1 of uncultured Thiobacillus sp. Classification (GTDB taxonomy): domain Bacteria; phylum Pseudomonadota; class Gammaproteobacteria; order Burkholderiales; family Thiobacillaceae; genus PFJX01. Next base: position 38,081 of record CAYXMQ010000005.1, on the reverse strand, counting down.
TCCAGACAGGTCGGCTGCACGCCCAGCATGGCGTAGGCGGCGTCCAGCAACTGCCAGACCGGATCGATGACATCGGCGCCATGCGTATCGATGATGAGATCGGGGGCCTCCTGGTAATGCCCCGCCATATGCATGTAGACGATGCGTTCGGCCGGCATGCGGCGCAAGTAGTCGAGCGGATCGAATTGGAAGTTCACGCTGTTGACGTAAATGTTGTTCACATCCAGATGCAAGTTGCAGTCGGCCTCCGCCAGCACGGCATTGATGAAGGCGGGCTCGTCCATCTCGCCGATCGGCGCCGCCACATAGTAACTGGCGTTTTCTATAGCGATCCTCTGTTCCAGAATGTCTTGCGCCCGGCGAATGCGGGCGGAGACATGCTTCACCGCCTGTTCGGTCGGCGGGATCGGCAGCAGATCGTAGAGATGGCCATGATCGGAACAGTAGGACAAATGTTCGGTGTAGAGCGTAATCCGATGCTCGGCCATGAAGGCTTTGATCTTGCGCAGCAACACCTCATCCAAGGGCGTCAAGCCGCCCAGGGACAGCGACAAACCGTGGCAGACAAATGGATAGCGTTCCGTGAAGGCGCGCAGATCGCGAGCGTAACGACCGCCCAGATCGATCCAGTTTTCCGGAGCGAGCTCGAAGAAATCCGGCGCGGCGGGGAAGCCGGACTGCAACGCGACCTGGAGTTCAGGCAACAGATCGCGTCGAAACCCGAGCCCCGCGCCGGTCAGGCGCGGGTGTGTCATGGGCGGTACGGATCAGCGCTTATTTCTTGCCGCCGCATTTGCCCTCGCCACACTTGCCTTCCTTGCTGCTCTTGCCGCCACACATGCCCTCGCCGCACTTGCCTTCCTTGGTTTTGGCGCCACCGCACTTGCCTTCCTTGGCCTTGGCGCCGCCACACTTGCCTTCCTTGGCTTTGGCCTTGGTCTTGGCGCCGCACTTGCCTTCCTTGCTCATCGCAGCGCCGCACGCGGCTTCTGCCGCTTTGCCGGCTTCAACCGCCTTATCGGCGTCGGCAACCATATAGCCATGCTTCAGCGACTGCGCCGCAAACGGGTTTTCAGCAGCGGAAACCGGCGCTGCAGACAGTGAAGCGACGATAGCGGAACCAAGGGCCAGGGTCAGAGCGGTTTTTTTCGTAGCCATGGTGAGTCTCCTAATTGATCAATAAAAAGATGCCGGCAAAGGAAAACCAAATGCCTACGCGTTTGTTTTTCCCACCCGAGAAGTAAAATTTTCATCGGTCGCGGCAATCTAGGCGGACTCACAAAAATCGGCAAGTTGTTTATAAAAGTCAACAAGATAGCCACATCTTCATATAAACAGAATGAGCTGGAAGCGGCTTTTTTTGCTGTCCAGGTTTGTCGCTTTGTAGAATCGGCGGGAATTTACCAACCGGACTAACCAACCATGTCGATAGCCAATCTCACCCCCGGCGACAAAGCCAAAGTCATTGCCGAGGCGTTGCCCTACATCCAGCGTTTCTGGGATAAAACCGTGGTGATCAAGTATGGCGGCAACGCAATGACCGACCCGGTCCTGAAGGCCGCCTTCGCCCGCGACGTGGTTCTGCTCAAGCTGGTCGGGCTGAACCCGGTCGTCGTACATGGCGGCGGCCCGCAAATCGAGGATTTGCTGCGCCGAGTCGGCAAGAAAGGCGTATTCATCCAGGGCATGCGGGTGACCGACGCGGAAACCATGGATCTGGTGGAAATGGTGCTGGGCGGCCAGGTCAACAAGGACATCGTCAACCTGATCAATCAGGCGGGCGGCAAGGCGGTCGGACTGACCGGCAAAGACGGACGCTTCATTCGAGCCAAAAAACTCCTGATGCAATCGCAGGAGATTCCCGGCGACATCATCGACATCGGCCAAGTCGGCGAAATCACCCAGATCGATCCCAGCCTGATCTCCTTTCTCGACTCCGGCGATTTCATCCCGGTCATCGCCCCGATTGGCGTCGGCAGCGAAGGCGAAACCTACAACATCAATGCCGACGTGGTGGCCGGCAAGCTGGCGGAAGTGCTGAAAGCCGAGAAACTGGTGCTGCTCACCAACACCCCCGGCGTGCTCGATAAAGCCGGCAACCTGCTGACCGGCCTGACACCGAGGAAAATCGACGATCTGGTCGCCGACGGCACGCTGTCCGGCGGCATGTTGCCGAAAATCGCCTCCGCGCTGGATGCGGCCAGAAGCGGCGTCAAATCCGTGCATATCATCGATGGCCGGGTCGAGCATGCATTGCTGCTCGAAATCATGACCGACCAGGGCGTCGGCACGCTGATTCAATCCTCTTGAATTCGCGACGCGCCGCTCCATTTACCTTGCAAGCGCTTGCGCTGGTGTGAGTTCGCTCACCACAGGTGGCAAACGCTTCTGCTATGCTGCATCCACTCCTGTGTAACCAAGCTGAAGCCACGTGTTTTCTTTTTTCCGTAAAGAAAAACCAGACGATTTCCTCGCCTTCCTGAAGGAAGGCCAGGAGGCGTTCGGTCCGGGGCCATCGTACACGGGCGCCAAGCAGCCGGCGGAAGAGTTCAGCGGCGGCATCGAAGTCCAGGAAGCGATCGGCGGGCTGCCGCCGGAACTGGAAGAAGCTGCGGTGTTGTATGCCAACGGCAAGATCGGCGAGACCGCGACCCTGCTCAACCGCTATCTGCTCGACCACCGCGACAACCATGATCCGCTACCCTGGTACATGCTGTTCGATCTGTACGAAGTCAGCGATCAGTCCGCCCCGTTTGAAGACGCCGCCGTCGATTTTGCAGTGAAGTTCGAACGTTCGCCGCCAACCTGGACGCCGCGCAACAAACCGCAGGGCGCCAGCCAACCGGCGCCCTTGATGAGTTACGGCGAGAAATACGGCAGCCTGGAACGGGTCAGACAAAGCCGTTTCTTCCAGGAGGCCGAACTGGCCTCTTATGTCAGGCTCGACATCTCAAAAACGCTAGCCCCCGACGAGGAAACCGCACGCGCGATCCTGAGCGACATTCTTCGCTTGCACGAGATGCACAAGCCAATCGAGTTGATCGGCGGCCCCGGCTTCGCCGTTCGGCTGGATGCCGCTCGGCAAGGTGATCGCCTTACCGAGTCAGGCTGGTTCCTGTTCCTGGCCGTCTTGCAACTGCTCGGCAAAGAGGAGGATTTCGACAATGCCGCCGTAGATTACGCCGTCGCGTTCGAGGTCTCCCCACCCTCTTACACGCCGCCGCGGCCGCTGCCGATCAAGAACGGCATACAGAAATCACAACTCCCGTTACCGCCGGACGCCGCCTTCATGCTGGTGGGACAGATCGCTCCCGGCAATGAATCGCAGCTCAGCGACCTCAGGCAGTTTGCGCAGGACCGTAAACAGGTCGAAATCGACCTCAGCCAGGTCACCCGCATCGATTTCTCCGTGGTCGGCCTGTTGCTGGAAACCTTGATCGCCATCTCCGGCGCGGGCAGCAAGATCCTGTTCAAGGAAGGCAATGAGCTGGTCAACACCCTACTGCACATCGTCGGCGCCAGCCAGTTCGCCGTCGTACTCGGACGCACCCGCGCCTAGTCGTCCGGCTTCTCCGTCTCTCTCCTCAGCGGCATCCCATGGAACAATTTCACGGCACCACCATACTTTCGGTCCGACGCGGCGATTTCGTCGCGATGGGCGGCGACGGCCAGGTCACCCTGGGCAACATCGTCATCAAGGCCAGCGCACGCAAGATTCGCCGCCTCTACCAGGAACGCATCCTGGCCGGCTTTGCCGGCGGTACGGCGGATGCTTTTACGCTGTTCGAACGCTTCGAAGCCAAACTGGAAAAGCATCAGGGCCATCTGGTCAGAAGCGCGGTCGAACTGGCCAAGGACTGGCGCACCGACCGCATTCTGCGTCGCCTGGAAGCCATGCTGGCGGTGGCCGACCGCAGCAGCACGCTGATCATCACCGGCGCCGGCGACGTGCTGGAGCCCGAACAAGGCATCGCCGCCATCGGCAGCGGCGGCGCCTATGCGCAATCGGCCGCGCGTGCCTTGCTGGAACATAGCGACCTCGACCCCGAAGCCATCGTGCGCGAATCGATCGGTATCGCCGCCGACATCTGCATCTACACCAACCGCAACATCCTGATCGAAACGCTCACTCCCGTGCCTATGCCTTGACCGGACGCTTCGCCAGCTTGCGCTGCAAGGTGCGCCGATGCATTCTCAACGCGCGCGCGGTGGCCGAGAGGTTGCCCTCGTGCTGCGCCAATACCGTCTGGATATGCTCCCATTCCAGACGATCCACCGATAACGGCGCATCCGCCGGCTCGACATCCGCCACGCCATTCATCCCGGCGTCGGCGTCGCCCAAAGCGGCAAGAATTTCATCGACGCTGGCCGGTTTCGGCAAATACTGCACGGCGCCCAGCTTGATCGCCGCCACGGCAGTGGCGATGCTGGCATAGCCGGTCAGCAACAGAATCCGCAGCTGCGGTTGGCGGACGCGCAGCGGCTCGATCAGATGCAGGCCGGACTCCGCGCCGAGACGCAAATCCAGCACCACCGCATCGAACGGCTGGTTCTCCGCCAGCGCCAGCGCCGCTTCGCTGCCCGCGGCCGACGCCACTGCGTGGCCGCGACGCGTCAACGCCAAGGCCAGCGTCTGCGCAAACACCGCATCATCTTCGACGAGCAGTATGTTCCAGTGCATCACCCCCCCTGTGTTGCGGAAAGCGGCAGGATCAGGCGCGCCTTGACGCCGCCGGACTCGGCCGCGCCAATCTCCAGGCTGCCGCCCAAACGTTGCAGTGCGGCGCGCGCCAACTCCAGGCCGACGCCCCAGCCTTCGGCTTTGCCGGAATCGAGGCCGCCGCCGCTATCCACCACTTCCAGTGACAACGCATCCGCCAAGCGCCGAGCCCGCAACCACACCGCGTCGGGCGAAGCTTGCGCGGCATTGTTGAGCAGCACGACCAGAACCGCTTCCAGCGCCGGATCGTCGTCCAATAACGGCTGCTCGGGCGTCAGGCTGTTCTCGATATCCAGCGTGACCCGCACTTGCGGCCACATCAAGCCCCAATGCTCAAGGGTGCGCAACAACCAGCGCCGCGCCGGCAGCGACGGCCCTTTGTCGCCGCGTGCGCGCGCCGAATCCCCCAACCGATCCAGCACCGTCTGCATGCGCTCGACCTGTCCGGAGAGCACCGCAAGCGGCGGCGCGAGCTCATCGTCACCGGCGTAATCGCGCCGCAATTCATCCAGCGTGATGCGCACCGAGGCCATCGGCGTCGCCAAATCATGCGCCGCCGTCGCCGCCTGCAAACCCAGTGCGAACAATTGCTCATCGCGTAGACGTTGCTCGCGCGCCTGCGCCAGTTCCGCATCGCGACGCCGCAGACTCGCCGCCTGGCGGCCGGCGAAAGCGGCGACCAGCGCCGCCGTGAGCAGAAAATTCAACCACATGCCGGACAGATGCATATCGACGGCCGCCTCGGGCGAAACCTGTATCTGCAAGGGCTGATAAAAGCGCATCAGCAGCGTGTACAGGCCGCCTACCCAAAGCGCCATGCCCCAGGCATGCAAAGGCGGCAACGTCACGGCAGCCAGAATCAGCGGCACCAACAGCAGCGAAATGAACGGGTTTGAATAGCCGCCGGTCAGGAACACCAATGCACCGATGCACGCTGCATCCACGCCCAACTGCAACGCCACTTCCGTCAATGCCGCGCCGCCGGCGCGCAAGCGCAGCCAGGCGACGCCGTTCAGAATCGCATGCAAACCGAGGATCAAGGCCAGCGAAAGCAACGGCAGGCTGGCGTGCAGCGCCGCAGCCAATACGATGATGCCGAGCCACTCGCCCAAGATCAGCGCAGCGCGCAACTTGATCAAACGCAGCTGCGCCGCGCTCGGCACAAGGTCGTGCTCGGCACGGAACAGTTTTTGCAAAAAATTCATGGCGGCATTCTACGGGCGTTGGCCCGGCCAGGCCTGCGACAACATGTCGCATTCCGGCACCAGCGCCGTCTGGCTATGATGACCCCGCTTCCATACGTTTTCACGTGTTCAACGTTTTGACGTATCTCTCGGCCCGCTTAGATTCCGTATCCCTCGCGGGCCTTTTTTTGCCTATCGTTTTTTCTGCCATTTCAGACTTCGATTGCGACCATGAAACTCAAGCCGATAGCCCTGCTGTTAGTCCTGCCGCCCTGCCTGGCGAGCGCCGCGGACATCCCCGTTCTGGAAGAAATCCGGGTAACCGCATCGAAAGTGGATACGCTGCCCTTGAGCGCAAGCCGGCTCAGCGAGGCCTTGCTGGCCCCGCTGCGCGCCGCCAGCAGCGATACCGCCAGTCTGCTGCGCGACATTCCCGGGCTGAGCCTCTACGGCGCGGGCGGCGTTTCCAGCCTGCCGAGCCTGCATGGCCTGGCGGATGATCGCCTGCGCATCAAGGTGGATGGCATGGACCTGATTGCCGCCTGTCCCAACCATATGAACTCACCGCTGTCCTATATCGACCCCACTGCGGTGACCAGCGTACAGGTGTATGCCGGCGTCAGCCCGGTCAGCGTCGGCGGCGACAGCATCGGCGGCAGCATCGTGGTGGAATCCGCTGCGCCCGAGTTCGCCAAGCCGGGGCAGGACAAGCTGGTCAAGGGTGAAGCGGGCGCGTTTTATCGCAGCAATGGCGACGCCAGAGGCGCCAACCTGGCAGCCAGCATAGCCAGCGAACGGGTCAGCCTCAGCTACACCGGCGCCACCGCCAAAGCAAACAATTACAAAGCCGGCGACGACTTCAAGAGTTATACCTTCACTGGCCGGGCCGGGCATACGCTGGCTCTGGACGAGGTCGGCTCCACGGCCTACGAATCCACCAACCAAGCCTTGAAACTGGCCTGGAAGAACGACGCGCATTTGATGGAATTCAACTACGCACGCCAGTCCATTCCGTTCGAAAACTATCCCAACCAGCGCATGGACATGACGGACAACGTCAGCGACCAATTCAATCTGGCCTACACCGGCAGGCTGGACTTTGGCACCCTCAAGGCGCGCGCCTATTACGAGCACACGCAGCACGAAATGGATTTCGGCGCGGACAAGCGGTTCTGGTATGCCCCGGGTTCGTCGGGGGCCATCAACGGCACGCCCTGTTCGCCCATCGGCCCGACCTGCGCCGCCGGCATGCCGATGTACACCGACGGCAAGAACAGCGGCCTCCGCGTCAGCGCCGATATCTGGCTCGCCGAGAGCGATACCCTGCGGGTCGGCGGCGAGTATCAGGCCTATCGGCTGGACGACTGGTGGCCGCCGTCCGGCGCGAACATGTGGCCGGGCACCTTCTGGAACATCAACGACGGCCAGCGCGACCGCTACGCAGCATTCGCCGAATGGGAGACACGCCAGGAACGCTGGACGCACAACCTGGGCCTGCGCCATGAAACGGTGGAGATGGATAGCGGTGACGTGCGCGGCTACAACACGGCGGTCGCGGCGACAGGCAACCAGTACGCCGACATGACCGCCTTCAACGCACAAGTTCGCGGCAAGACCGATCGCAACTGGGATCTGACCTGGCTGGGCCGCTATACCCCGGACGCGACGCAAAGCTATGAAATTGGCGTCGCGCAAAAGACCCGCTCGCCCAATCTGTATGAGCGTTACACCTGGTCCACGTGGTCCATGGCGGCGGTGATGAACAACTACGTCGGCGACGGCAACGGCTATGTCGGCGACATCAACCTCAAACCGGAAATAGCGCGCACCCTCAGCCTGAGTGCGGACTGGCACGATGCCGGCAAGCAGAAATGGGGCCTCAAGGTCACGCCCTACTTCAGCGACGTGAAGGACTATATCGACGCCCAGCGCATCACCAACAACGTCAACCTGTTCAACGTGCTGCGCTATGTCAACCAGTCGGCGCGCTTGTACGGCGTCGACGTGTCCGGCCATGCCAAGCTGGCCGGCAACACCGCTTACGGCGACTTCACGCTCAAGGGCGGCGTGAACTACAGCAAAGGCGACAATCGCGACACCGGCGGCCACCTATACAACATCATGCCGCTCAATGCCAAGCTGGCCCTCAAGCAACAGATCGGCGCCTGGCGCAATACGCTGGAAGGCGAGATCGTCGCCCGAAAGGACACCGTCTCCCAAGTGCGCAACGAAATGCAGACCGCCGGCTATGGCTTGCTCCACCTGCGCAGTCGCTACGAGCAAAAAGGCTACAGCATCGACTTCGGCATTGAAAATCTGTTCAACCGCCACTACGCGCTGCCCTTGGGCGGCGCCTATGTCGGCCAGGGCACGACCATGTCGCTCAATCCGCCGCCGGGCAACTACCCGCAATGGGGCGCCCCGGTGCCCGGACCCGGCCGTACTTTTTACGCGGGTTTGAATGTCAAATTCTGACCGGGGTATGCTTTGCCCGACCGGCTCGTTCGGCGGGCGCTCAATTTGAGAAAGGAACCGTTATGCCACGTACTGTGACTGCCCTGTTTGCCTGCATGCTGCTGGCTTTTCCGGCCCGCGCCGACAACGTCAAGGTGGACAATGCCTGGGTTCGCGCCACCGCGCCCGGCCAGCAGGTCGCCGGCGGTTTCATGGACCTCACCGCTGACGCCGACATGACGCTGCTGGGCGGCAGCAGTCCAGTTTCGAAGAGCCTGGAGCTGCACTACATGAGAATGGAAAACGGCGTCATGGAAATGCGCGAGATGAAGACGATCGCCCTGCCGAAAGGCAAGACCGTCAGCCTGGAGCCGGGTGGTTTGCACGTCATGTTCATCGGCCTGAAAGCGCCGATCAGGGCCGGCCAGAAGGTGCCGATGACGCTGCTGACCAAAGGCGCCGACGGCAAAGAACAGAAACTCGCCGTCGAGGCGGAAGCGCACAGACCCGGCGCACACTGATCCACGCCTTTACCCCCCCACCAGCGTCCCGACAAAAAAGCCGGCGAGAATGCCGGCTTTTTCTTATTCGGCCCGCCAGCGACCTACTGAATTTGGCGTTCCAACTCTTCGATCGTGGTGTGGCGCACGTCCTTGCCCTTGACCATGAACACCACGTATTCGGACATGTTCTTGGCATGATCGCCGATACGCTCGATGGCCTTCACGACGAACAGCAGATCGATGAAAGTGGAAATGGTGCGCGGGTCTTCCATCATGAACGTGATCAGGTGGCGGGTAATCAGATGGAACTCCTCATCCACCTCCATATCCTGGCGCGCCACGGCGGCGGCACCTGAAGCATCGAGGCGGGCGAAAGCGTCGAGCGACTCGCGCAGCATCTTGGTGGCCAGGCCGGCCATGTATTTGATCTCGCTATACCGCGGCGTCAGGATGCGGTCGTTGTTGTAAGCCTTGACGGCGTAGCGAGCGATCTTGGCCGCCTCGTCGCCGATCCGCTCCAGATCGGTGATGGTCTTGATGATGGTCAGGATCATGCGCAGATCGCTCGCGGTCGGCTGGCGCAGCGCGATGATCTGGGTGCAGGCCTCGTCGGCGGAAACCTCCATCGCATTGACCTTGTGATCGTTTTCGACCACTTCCTCGGCCAATTTCGTATTGCCGGAAATCAGCGCCTCGATCGCCTTGTTGACCTGCTCTTCCACCATGCCGCCCATTTCCAGTACGCGCGCGCGCACCGCCTCCATGTCGGCATCGAATTGTTTATAGATATGTTCACTGGGCATTACGGAGTCTCCTGGCGGAATATTTGTTGCCTATGCTGGTCACTTTTGCAGCTGCCCGGATTATAGGTGCGTCAAGTACGGCAAATATTACAGGTTGGTGACAAATGGTACGTTCAAACGCGTGTTATCGACATCCAGCAACATGTTCCAGTCGCGCCGTCCGCTCACGCAGATCGGCAGCGTGACGTGGGTGCGAAACACGCCGGCGCTATCCGGATGCAGGGTGTACAGGTTGAAACCCATTTCCATGCCTTGCATGCTGAACCGCGCCTCCGCTTTCTGCGCACCTTCGGCCTCGACCCATATCTGGAATGAGGCCAACGGCTTCGGCTCGCCGATCATGCCGAAACGGATCTCGCGCCCGTCGACGCGCGCCGTACAACCGCTGGCCAGCGAAGCGCACGCGACCTGCACGACCTGCACCGCCGCCGGTTCGCGCCAGTACCCGTTCTTGTCCGCCCAGAGCACCAGCGCGATCAGCGCAATCAGCCCGAGCGGCCAGGCGGCCAGCCCTGCGCGCCGGCTCACGGCGCGCTCCATGCCTGGCTTTTCAACGCAATGCCGTGCGCGCCATGGCCGCGCGCCAAGGCCAGATCATTCCGGCCCAGCCCGCCCAGGGCGAAAACCGGCAGCGCGCAATCGTTCAGCAAAGCGCTGAACGTCCGCCAGCCCAGCGTCGGCTCGCCGGGGTGGCTGGACGTCGGCAACACCGGCGAGAGCACCACGAAATCGAGTTCCAGTTCCTGCGCAAACTGCAGTTCGGTCCGGTCATGGCACGACGCCGCCAGCCATTCGAAATCGGGCCGCCGCTGCAACCGCGCCGCTTCGGCCAGTTGCTCCGCATTCAGATGCAGTCCCGCACCGAGACGCGCCGCCAGCGCGGCGTCGCCGTTGCACATCAGCACCGCGCCGGCCGCTTTGCAACGCGCGGCGACCTGATCGGCCAATCCGGCCGGCGCCGCTTTTTCGCGCCACTGGACCAGCTTGAGGCCTTGTTCGAGCCGCTGCTCCAGACGGCGCAGGAAAACTTCCGGCCCGAGCTTGGCGGCATCCGAAATGGCATATTCCAGCGGCAAGCGCAGCGCCTTCAGGATCGGGCCGTTCGCCGGCAGGATCGGCGCCACCGCGGGGGCATTGCCGGCAAGATCCGCCTGCGTCCAGGCCAAAGTCTGGCCTTCATGTGGATGCGGCTCGCCGCGCCATTGCGTCACCCGGAAGAAGCGCAGCATGACGTCGGCATGCGGATAGTTGAACGAACGATTCAGCCAGGGCCAGGCAGTTTCGAGCTCGATGCCCAATTCCTCGCGCAACTCCCGCTGCAATGCCTGGCGCGCGGTTTCGCCCGCCTCCACTTTGCCGCCGGGAAACTCCCACCAGCCGGCATAGGCCTTGCCCGGCGGCCGGCTGGCCAGCAGAAAAGCGCCGTCCGGCCGTTCGATGACCGCGACGGCCACCTCGATGCGCGTATCGCTCATTGCGGCCGCGTCATTTCCGATTCGGATGCAGCCCCGGCTTCCAACGCGGCCAGACGCGTTTCCAGTTGCTGCAATTTCTCGCGTGTACGCGCCAGCACCTGGGTTTGCACATCGAACTCCTCGCGCGTGACCAGATCGAGTTTGGACAACCAGGCGGCCAGACTGGCCTTGAGGTTCTTTTCAATATCCTTGGCCGGGCTGAAGGCGAGGATTTCGGAGACTTTCCCGGCGACTTCCTGGGCCAGATTCTGTTTCAGCATGATGGTGTTCCGTGAGCAAAGGACGATGCCGGAGTTTAACAAACGGCGTTGCACAATCCCCGGGGCCAATGCGGTGCATCGGCATTTCTTGATGCACCAATACCGGGCGGACTTTTGCACCAACATCATTTAATTGTTTGTAAACGATTGTTTCATATGGACTTATTTTGTTGGCACGGATAATGCTGAACAAGGCCGTGCACCATCGCACCACCTTTTCTGGAGAACCGTCATGAAGAAACTGTCTTACCTGCTCATCTTGTCCGGACTTGTCAGCGTGTCTGCGATTGCGGCCGACTCCCCCCATTCCGTCGCCTTCAACGTCGGCGCCACAACCGACTATCTCTTCCGCGGCATCTCGCAGTCACAGCACTCTCCCGCCATTTCCGGCGGCATCGACTACAGCCATGCCAGCGGCCTGTATGCAGGCGCCTGGCTGTCTACCCAGAAATGGGTGGATAAAGCGGGCCCCTATAAGGATGGCAGCAACCTGGAATTGGACGTCTACGGCGGCTACAAGGGCACGGCAGGCGAGATCGGCTATGACGTCGGCCTCATTCACTATGCCTACGACGGCGACCGCGGCGCCGCCACGGCCGGTTTCGTCACCCCGGAAACGACCGAAGCCTATCTCGGCCTGAGCTGGAAGATGCTGTCCTTCAAGTACAGCCATACCCTTTCCAACTACTTCGTCGGCTGGGGCGGCGCAGGCGTCGACTCCAAGGGCAGCAACTACCTGGAGTTGAATGCCAGCCATGACCTCGGCGACGGCTGGGGCTTGCAGGGCCATATCGGCCACCAGAAAGTCGAGAATTTCAGCAACGCCTCCTACACCGACTGGAAAGTGGGTGTAAGCAAGGATGTCGGTTTCGGCAGCGTCACGCTGGCTTATTCCGATACCGACGGCGAAGGCAATGTCGGACAGGCCTACCGTTGGAATGGCAAAGACGTCGCCAAAGGTGTGCTCGTCCTGTCCTTCTCCAAGTCCTTCTAATCTGATCTGAACCCTTCCCCGCCGCGCCAGGCGGCGAGGTGAGTCCAGCCCGCCAGTTCTATCAGGAGACCGTTATGAAATTCGTCACCGCCATCATCAAACCCTTCAAGCTCGACGAGGTGCGTGAAGCCTTGTCCGGCCTCGGGGTGTCCGGCATTACCGTGACCGAAGTAAAAGGTTTTGGCCGTCAGAAAGGCCATACCGAGCTGTATCGCGGTGCGGAATATGTGGTTGATTTTCTGCCCAAAGTGAAGATCGAGATTGCGATCAAGTCCGACCTGCTCGATCAAGCCATCGAAGCCATTTCGAAGGCGGCCATGACCGGCAAGATCGGCGACGGCAAGATTTTCGTCTGGGATCTGGAACAGGTTGTGCGCATTCGAACCGGCGAAGTCGGCGAGACCGCCATCTAAGGAGAAACCGCCATGAAAAGACTCTTCGCCACCTTGATGCTCCTGGGCTCGCTGGGATTCTCCAGCCTGGCCCTGTCCGAAGAACCCGTGCCGGCGCCCGCGCCGGCCTTGGCGATGGAAGCCGGTGCCGCCGCCGAGGCAACCGCGCCCGCCGCGCCTCCGGCGGCTGAAGCAAGCCCTGCCGCCAGTCCCGCAGCGGCCGCGGCGCCCGTGCCGGACAAAGGCGATACCGCCTGGATGATGCTTTCCACGCTGCTGGTCATCCTGATGGTCATCCCCGGCGTCGCGCTGTTTTATGGCGGCCTGGTGCGCGCCAAGAACATGTTGTCGGTGCTGACCCAGGTATTCACCATTTTCTGTCTGATCTCGGTGCTCTGGGTGGTCTACGGCTACTCGCTGGCGTTCACCGGCGGCGGCGACCTGAACAGCTACATCGGCGGCCTGTCCAAGATGTTCCTGGCCGGAGTCGATCCCAGCATCAACGTGGAGACCTTCTCCAAGGGCGTGGTGATTCCCGAGATGGCGTTCATGGTGTTCCAGCTCACCTTCGCGGCCATCACCGTGGCGCTGATCGTCGGCGGCTTCGCCGAACGCATCAAGTTCTCCGCGCTGCTGGTGTTCTCCGTGCTGTGGTTCACCTTCTCGTACTTGCCGATGGCGCACATGGTCTGGTTCTGGGGCGGCCCGTCCGCCTATGGCGACCCGGCCGGCTTCCTGTTCGCCAAGGGTGCGTTGGACTTTGCGGGCGGTACCGTGGTGCACATCAACGCCGCGATGGCCGCGCTGATGGGGGCCATCGTCATCGGCAAGCGGGTGGGCTACGGCCGCGACGCCATGGCTCCGCACAACCTGATGGCCACCATGATCGGCGCTTCGCTGCTGTGGGTGGGCTGGTTCGGCTTCAACGCCGGCTCCAACCTGGAAGCCAACGGCACCGCGGTGCTCGCGCTGGTCAACACGGTGGTCGCCACCGCGGCGGCGGCGCTGTCCTGGATGTTCGTGGAATGGATGTTGAAGGGCAAACCCTCGCTGTTGGGCGTGACCTCCGGCGCCGTCGCCGGCCTGGTGGCGATCACCCCGGCGGCCGGTTTCGTCGGCCCGATGGGCGCCATCCTGTTGGGTGCGGTCGGCGGCGTCGGCGCACTGTGGGGCGTCACCGGCCTGAAGAAAGCGCTCGGCTATGACGACTCGCTGGACGTCTTCGGCATCCACGGCGTGGCCGGCATCATCGGCGCCATCGGCACCGGCATCCTGGTCAACCCGGCGCTCGGCGGCACCGGCGTGTTCGACTACGCCACCGGCACGGTGGCCGCCTACAGCTCCGCGCAGATCGTCAGCCAGCTCTGGGGCGTCGGCACGGTCATCGTCTGGTCCGGCGTGGTCAGCTTCGTGCTGTTCAAGCTGATCGACATGACCATGGGTCTGCGGGTACCGGAAGAACAGGAACGCGAAGGCCTCGATACCGCCAGCCACGGCGAACGGGCTTACAACCTCTGATCGGACTCATACGATCTTCAAAGGGCGCCGCAAGGCGCCCTTTTTTTATTGGCGACGTCGCCCGAATCGGTTGCTCCGTGGCCGCGCCCCGCCCTGGGGCGCTCGCCCGGCGGCATGCACCAGGTTGGTGCATGCCGGTCCAGACCAGACTGCGCGAACGCCAGGATGAAAACCTAACACATTGACTATATAAGGTATTTTCCAAATATTATTTCTGGCACGGCGATTGCTGTAGATATCTTGAGAGGCGCGTTGATGTGCCTTAGGCAGGCTAGGGTTCCGATTCCGCACGGGATGTCTGGTCCGAGAGCTTGCCGGCCCCGCGCAGTGGCGAGGCTCCACGGAGGGATAAAAGCCCGGGAGGAAGCGAAGCACGCCCTCTCGCCCTTTTATTCTGCCAGGAGCCTTGCCATGCAATCCCTCAAGCGCCTTTTCTCGAATACCTTTCCCGTCCTTGCCGCGGTTTCACTTTCATTCGGCTTGCTGACGGCCGCTTCCCCCGCCGCCGCCCAGGTCAAGGTCGGCGTATCCGACTGGCCGGGCTGGGTAGCCTGGTATGTAGCCGAGCAGAAAGGTTATTTCAAGCAGCACGGCGCCGACGTCAAACTGGTCTGGTTCGCCAACTACACCGACTCGATCAGCGCCCTCTCCGCCGGCCAGCTGGACGCCAACTCGCAAACCTGGAGCGACAGCATGGCGCCGCTGTCCAAGGGACTGGCGCTGAAGGCCATCCTGGTCAACGACAACTCTGCCGGCAACGATGCGCTGCTGGTCAATCCCAAGATCAAGTCCTTCGCAGCACTGAAGGGCAAGAAGATTGCGTTGGAAGAGTTCAGCGTTTCCCATTTCCTGCTCACGCTGGCCCTGACCAAGAACGGCATGAGCCTGAAGGACGTGCAGGTGCTGAACATGTCCGCCGGCGATGCCGCCGCCGCGTTCATGGCCGGCCGCGTCGATGCGGCCGTGGTGTGGAATCCCTGGGTCAACAAGATCCAGAGCAGCGGCAAGGGCAAGGCCTTGTTCACGTCGAAGGACGTGCCCGGCCTGATCCCGGATCTGCTGGTCGCGCAGGAGAAAGCGCTGCAGGCCAAGCGCAAGGATTTCGTCGGCATGATCAAGGCCTGGTACGACAGCGAGAAGTTCATCCGCACGAACCCGGACGAAGCCGCCAAAATCATGGCCAAAGTGGTCGGCATGCCGGCCGATGAATACAAAATCTTCCTGCCCGGCACCCGCTTCTTCGACCAGAAGGCCAACCTGCAGGCTTTTGGTCCGGCCAGCGACCCCACCTCATTGCTCGGCGTCGGCCCGACCATCGCCAAGTTCCTGCTCGACAACAAGCTGATGGAAGGCAAGGTCGACTTCGCCAAGGGGCTGGACGCTTCGCTGGTGAAAGAAGTCGCGGGCGTCAAGTAAGCGGCGGAGCACAGCATGCCCATCCCCCGCTCCCGACCGCGCCGCCCCGGCATGTGGAGCATCCGCGGGCCGCTCTCGCCCCGGCTCTACTGGCTGTTCGCCGCGCTCGGCCTGCTGCTGCCGCTCGGCTTGTGGTGGCTGGCGGCCGGCAGTGCGGCGGTCGACAAAGTGTTTCTGCCCAGCCCGGCCGATGTGTTGCAGCGACTCGTCATCTGGTACGCGGAAGACGATCTGCTGTCCGACATGGGCATCAGCATCTACCGCGTCACCACCGGCTTTCTGCTCTCGGCCGTACTTGCGCTGCCGCTGGCGCTGCTGATCGGCACTTTCCGGCCGGTGCAGGCGGTGCTGGAACCGCTCACCGACTTCATCCGCTACATGCCGGCGGTGGCCTTCATTCCGCTGGTCATGCTGTGGGTGGGCATCGAAGAGTCATCCAAGATCGCAATCATCTTCATCGGCACCTTCTTCCAGATGGTGTTGATGATGGCGGAAGACGTGCGCCGGGTGCCGCAAGCGCAGATCGAAGCGGCGCAGACCATGGGCGCCCGCCGCGGCGAGACCATCAATCTGGTCATTTTCCAGTCCGCCAAGCCGGCGATCATGGACACCTTGCGCGTCACCATGGGCTGGGCCTGGACCTATCTGGTGGTGGCGGAACTGGTGGCCGCCAGCTCGGGCCTGGGCTATTCCATCCTGAAGGCGCAGCGCTTCCTGCAAACCGACAAGATATTCGTCGGCATCATCCTGATCGGCCTGATCGGCCTGGTCATGGACCAATTGTTCCGCCTCGCCCACCGCAAGGCCTTTCCCTGGCTCTACCTGAGGTCATGACCATGGCGAGCAAAATTTCCGTGCAAGGCGTCGGCAAGGTGTTCGGCGCAGGCGGCCACCGCGTCGAGGCGCTGCAAGACATCCAGCTGGACATCGCCGACAACGAGTTCGTCACCTTCGTCGGCGCCTCCGGCTGCGGCAAGTCGACGCTGCTGCGCATCATCGGCGGCCTCGAATACCACACCAGCGGCGAACTGCTGAGCGACGGCCAGGCGGTAACCGGCCCGGGCGCCGAGCGGGCGATGGTGTTCCAGCATTACAGCCTGTACCCCTGGCTGCGGGTCATGGAGAACATCAAGTTCAGCCGGCAATTGCGCCACGGCCGTGAAAACATCAGCGAATCCGATGTCGAGGCCGCTTCCGGCCGCGCCGATGCGCTGCTCAGCCTGATGGGCCTCACTGCCGCCGCCAACGCTTATCCGAACCAGTTGTCCGGCGGCATGCAACAGCGCGTCGCCATCGCCCGCGCGTTGATGGGCCGGCCGCAGGTGCTGCTGATGGACGAACCATTCGGCGCGCTCGACGCGCAGACGCGGGAAGTCATGCACGACCTGATCCTGCATGTGCACAAGCTGGAAAAACCGACCATCGCCTTCGTCACCCACGACGTCGAAGAAGCCATCTACCTGGCCGACCGGGTGGTGTTGATGGCGCCGCGGCCGGGCCGCATCGACACCATCTACCCGGTGCCGCTGCCGGCCGAACGCCATCAGGACATGAAACACACGCCGCCATTCCTCGCGCTGAAAAAGGCCATTCTGGCGCGCATCAAGGCGACCTCCGGCATGCAAACCGACCAGGACATGCTGGATCAACTCAATCTGAACGGGAGCAAGACATGACCCCTCCGCTACCCCCCATAGCCGACGGGCGGCTGCTTTGGCAGGAAACCCTGCCCGGCGGTTGCCACTGGTCCTGGCGTCTGCCGCGCGGCGTCACGCTGCGCCTGACCGCCAAAGGCGACGGCGCCAACCTGTCGCTGCTGCTCTACAACGCTCGGCACGCGCTGGAACGCTACAGCATGCCCGACTCGCTCAAGGCGCAGCACACCGCCCATTTCACCCGGGGCCATGTGTTGATGAGCGACATGGGCTGCGCCATGGCCTCCATCACCGGCGACAGCCTGGGCTGGCACGACCCGCTCGGCTTGCTGCTCGATGCCGAGCGCATGCACGCGAAGTACGGCGAACGCCGCTACCAGCAGCACCGCAACGGCATGTACCGGGCCGGCAAGGACGGCCTGCTGATCGAGATCGGCAAGCACGGCCTGAGCCGGCGCGATCTGGTCGCGCCGGTCAATTTCTTCAGCAAGGTCAGCGCCGATGCGCAAGGCCGCCTGCAGTTTCATGCCGGCCATGCCAAGGCCGGCGACGCCATCGACCTGCGCCTGGACATGGACGTGCTGGTCGCCGTCTCCGCCGCGCCGCACCCGCTCGACCCGCGGCCGGACTACGCCCCGGCCATGGTCGGCGTAAGCGCCTGGCGTTCCGGCCCGGCGCCGGCCGACGACTACTGCCGCGCGTTCCGCCCCGAGGGCGGGCGGGCGCTGCAGCTGACCGATCTGAACTATTCGGCGTAAGGAGACCGACATGGCCAACCCGATGACCCCCGCCGCCGTCCGCATTCAGCCCAGCCCACTCGACCCGGCGCTGGCCATCCACGACGTCGTGCTGCCCGCCGGCGAACCCTGGCTGCATGAACTGAAACGCGGCCAGACCCTGCGCATCGTCGATCTCGCCGGCAACCAGGCCGCCGACGTGATCTTCTACAACCGCCACGACACCGACGAGCACTACAGCGCCAGCGACACCCTGCTGCGCCAGGGCGGCCTTTACCTGACCACCGGCTCGGTGCTGGTCAGCAGCGAAGGGCGGCCGATGCTGACCATCGTCGCCGACACCTGCGGCCGCCACGACACGCTGGGCGGCGCCTGCGCGGCGGAAAGCAACATGGTGCGCTATGCGCTGAACCGGAAGTTCATGCACAGCTGCCGCGACAACTACCTGCTGGCGATCCAGCATTCCGATTCGGGCCTGAGCAAGGCCGATCTGGTGCCCAACATCAACTTCTTCATGAACGTGCCGGTCACTGAATCCGGCGACCTGAAGTTCGACGACGGCATCTCCGGGCCGGGCAAATACGTCGAATTGCGCGCCGAGATGGACGTCTGGGTGCTGGTCTCCAACTGCCCGCAACTGAACAACCCGTGCAACGCCTACGACCCGACGCCGGTGCAGTTTCTGATCTGGGACGCGCCCGGCCGCTGAAGCCCGCCGGCGGGACGACCCGCCGGTAACGAGTCTGCGGGACGCCCCGCGCATCTTGCCCACACACGAGGTCACATGTTCAACAAGATACTGATCGCCAACCGGGGCGCCATCGCCTGCCGCATCATCCGCAGCCTGCGCCGCATGGGCGTCCAATCCGTGGCGGTGTATTCGGAAGCGGATCGGCATTCGCTGCATGTCGGCCTGGCCGACGAAGCCATCGCCATCGGACCGGCGCCGGCGGCGCAGAGCTATCTGCGCGCCGATACGATACTGGCCGCCGCCCGGGCCTGCGGCGCCCAGGCCATCCATCCCGGCTACGGCTTCCTGTCGGAAAACCCCGGCTTTGCCGAGGACTGCATGGCAGCCGGCATCACCTTCATCGGACCGAGCCCTGCGCAGATGCGCGCCTTCGGCCTCAAGCACACGGCGCGCGCGCTGGCCGAACAGAATCAGGTGCCGTTGCTGCCCGGCTCCGGCCTGCTCGCCGACGTCGGCCACGCACAAGCGGAAGCGGCCCGCATCGGCTATCCGGTCATGCTGAAAAGCACCGCCGGCGGCGGCGGCATCGGCATGCGCCTGATCTGGAGCGCCGACCAGTTGCATGACGCCTTCGCCTCGGTGGAGCGGCTGGCGCGCGCCAATTTCAAAGAAGCCGGCATCTTCCTGGAAAAGTACGTCGAGCACGCCCGCCATATCGAGGTGCAGATCTTCGGCGACGGCCGTGGCAACGTCGTCGCGCTGGGCGAACGCGACTGTTCGGTGCAGCGGCGCAACCAGAAGGTCATCGAGGAAACCCCGGCGCCGGGGCTCACCGCAGCGCAGCGGCAAAGCCTGCTCGCCACCGCCGTGCGGCTGGGCCGGGCGGTGGGCTATCGCTCCGCCGGCACGGTCGAATTCGTCTACGACACCGCTTGCGGCCGCTTCTACTTTCTCGAAGTGAACACCCGCTTGCAGGTGGAACACGGCATCAGCGAAGAAGTTACCGGCATCGATCTGGTCGCCTGGATGGTGCAAGCCGCCGCCGGCGAATTGGACCTGAGCGGCTTCCAGGCCGAGCCGAGCGGCGCGTCGATGCAGGTGCGCCTGTATGCGGAAGATCCGGCCAAGGATTTCCAGCCGTCCGCCGGCGTGCTGACCGATGTCGACTTTTCACCGCTTGCCCGCGTCGAGACCTGGGTCGAACGCGGCAGCGAAGTGCCGCCGCACTATGACCCGATGCTGGCCAAGATCATCGTCAAGGCGGACGACCGCGACGCCGCGCTGGACACGATGCGGCAGGCGCTGGCGGCGACCCACATCGGCGGCATCGAGACCAATCTGGACTACCTGCGGCAAATTCTGGATGACGCCACCTTCGCCGAAGGCCGCCAGACCACGCGTTACCTCAACGCTTTCCATTACCGGCCCGCCAGCCTCGATGTCATCGAACCCGGCGTGCAAAGCAGCCTGCAGGACTGGCCCGGACGCACCGGCTACTGGGATGTCGGCGTGCCGCCGTCCGGGCCGATGGATCCTCTCGCCTTCCGCCTGGCCAATCGCCTGGCCGGCAACCCGGAAGGCGCGGCCGGCCTGGAGCTGACCCTGGCCGGCCCGACGCTGCGCTTCAATTGCGCCGGCGTGATCGCACTGGCCGGCGCAGACATGGGGGCGGAGCTCGACGGTCAGCCGCTCGCCAACTGGGCCGCCCATGCGGTGCCGGCCGGCGCCATTCTGAAACTGGGCGCCGTGCAGGGCGCCGGCGCGCGCGCCTATCTGGCGGTGCGCGGCGGCTTCGCCGCGCCGGACTACCTGGGCAGCAAAGCCACCTTCACGCTGGGCCAGTTCGGCGGCCATGCCGGGCGCACGCTCAGGGTGGGCGACGTGCTGCATATTTCAGCAACGGTCGCACCGAACGTCGGCGTCGCTGCGACCGGAATGCCGGCCCCGACTTACACCCGCGCCTGGGAAATTGGCGTCTTGTACGGCCCGCACGGCGCGCCCGACTTCTTCACCGCGGCCGACATCGAACAGTTCTTCGCCACCGACTGGGAAGTGCATTACAACTCCAGCCGCACCGGCGTGCGCCTGATCGGGTCGAAACCGGAATGGGCGCGCCGGGACGGCGGCGAAGCCGGTCTGCATCCGTCCAACATTCACGACAACGCTTATGCCATCGGCGCCGTCGATTTCACCGGCGACATGCCGGTCATCCTCGGCCCGGACGGCCCCAGCCTGGGCGGCTTCGTTTGTCCGGCAACCATCGTGCAGGCGGAACTCTGGAAGATGGGCCAGTTGCGCCCGGGCGACACGGTGCGTTTCAAACGGCTGTCGCAAGAACAGGCCGAGCGCATGGAAGCAGAGCAGGACGCCGCCATCGCCGGTCTCGCCGCCCCGGCCGCCCCCAAGCTCCTGGCCGCAGCCGAGCCGCTCGCCGAACCCGTGCTGCATCGCACGCCGGCAAGCGAGAACCCGGTCGAAGTGGTCTACCGTCGCGCCGGCGACAAGTATTTGCTGATCGAATACGGCCCGCCGGTGCTGGATCTGAACCTGCGCTTCCGCGTACATGCGCTGATGACCCGGCTGCAAGGCGAAGCCCTGGATGGCATCCTCGACCTGACGCCCGGCATCCGCTCGCTGCAAGTGCATTACGACTCGCGCCGCCTGCCGTTCGCGCAGCTGATGCCGCGGCTGCTGGCGGCGGAAAAACAGTTGCCCGCCATTGACGAGATGGAAGTGCCGACCCGCATCGTCCATCTGCCGCTGTCCTGGGACGACGCCGCGACGCAATTGGCGATCGAGAAGTACATGCAATCGGTGCGCAAGGACGCGCCCTGGTGCCCGTCCAACATCGAGTTCATCCGCCGCATCAACGACCTGGATTCCATCGACGAAGTGAAGCGCATCGTGTTCGAGGCGAGCTATCTGGTCATGGGCCTGGGCGACGTCTACCTGGGCGCGCCGGTGGCCACCCCGATCGATCCGCGCCATCGCCTGGTCACCACCAAGTACAACCCGGCGCGCACCTGGACGCCGGAAAACGCGGTCGGCATCGGCGGCGCCTATATGTGCGTCTATGGCATGGAAGGCCCCGGCGGCTACCAGTTCGTCGGCCGCACGCTGCAGATGTGGAACCGCTGGCGCCAGACCCGCGATTTCAGCCCCGGCAAGCCCTGGCTGTTGCGCTTTTTCGACCAGATTCGCTTCTATCCGGTCAGCGCCGAGGAGCTGCTGCAGATTCGCGCAGACTTCCCGCTCGGGCGCTATCCGTTGCGGATCGAGGAGGCCACCTTCCGGCTGGCCGACTACAACCGCTTCCTGGCCGACAACGCCGACGCCATCGGCGCCTTCAAGGCCAAACAACAAGCCGCCTTCGAGGCCGAACGGGAACGCTGGAAAGGCGCCGGCCAGGCCGAATGCGCCAGCGACGCCCAGGTCGCCGAAGCCGCTGCCGACAGTGAACTCGACCTGCCCGCACACGGCCGCGCCGTCGCCAGCCATATCGCCGGCAACGTCTGGCAACTGGCCGTGGCGGAAGGCGAGCGCGTGCAGGCCGGTGACACGCTGGCGATCATCGAATCGATGAAGATGGAATTCAGCGTGACCGCCCCCTGCGCCGGCACGGTCTACCAATTGTTCTGCCGCGAAGGCAGCCAGGTCAGCGCCGGCCAGGATCTGCTGGTGCTGGTGGCGGAATGAAGGACTCAACCATGCCTCTCAGCCTCGACATCGCCAACCTGCAACGCCTGTATCGCTCGGGCGAACTGACGCCGACCAGCCTGCTGGAACACTTGCTGCCGCAATTGAACGGCGCAGACCCCCACCGAATCTGGATCAGCCGCCTCAGCGACGATGCGTTGCGCGCCTACGCGCTGGCCCTGGAGAGCCGCTCGCCGCAGGCGTTGCCGCTGTATGGCATTCCGTTCGCGATCAAGGACAACATCGATCTGGCCGGCACGCCCACGACCGCCGGCTGTCCGGCTTATGCTTACACGCCAACCGAATCCGCTGCGGTGGTGCAACGCCTGATCGCCGCCGGCGCGATTCCGCTCGGCAAGACCAATCTGGATCAGTTCGCCACCGGCTTGAACGGCACCCGCTCGCCCTACGGCGCCTGCCGCAATGCGTTCAACCCGGACTTCATCTCGGGCGGCTCCAGTTCCGGTTCCGCTGTCGCGGTGGCGCTGGGGCAGGCGAGTTTCTCGCTCGGCACCGACACCGCCGGTTCCGGCCGCGTGCCGGCGGCGTTCAACAATATCGTCGGCCACAAACCCAGTTGCGGCGCGCTGTCGACGCACGGCGTCGTGCCGGCCTGTCGCTCGCTGGATGCGGTGTCGATCTTTGCGTTGACCGCCGAAGATGCGGAGCGCGTGCTGGCGGTGGCCGCCGGCCTGGACGCCGCCGACCCTTACTCGCGCCCGCTGCCCGCGCACGGCTTCGACTTCGGCCGCAGCGCCGACTTCCGCTTCGGCGTGCCCTCGGCTGCAGACCTGGAGTTCTTCGGCAACCGCGAAGCGGAGCGCCTGTTCGGCGCGGCGGTCGAACGGCTCCGCTCGCTCGGCGGCAAGCCGGTCGAAATCGATCTGGCCCCGTTCCTGGAAACCGCCCGCCTGCTCTACGACGGCGCCTGGGTGGCGGAACGTTATCTGGCCATCCGTGACTTTTTCGATAGCCATGCCGATCAAATATTTCCGCCGGTGCGCGAAATCATCGCCGGCGGCCGCGCGCAAACCGCCGCCGACGCATTCGCCGGCCAATATCGGCTGCGCGCGCTGAAAACGCGCTGCGATACGGTCTGGCAAGACATCGACGTGATGCTGACGCCGACCGCCGGCACGATCTATTCGATCGCGGCCATGCAGGCCGATCCGATCCGCCTGAATGCCAACCTGGGCTATTACACCAACTTCATGAACCTGCTCGATCTGGCCGCCACCGCCGTGCCCGCCGGCTTTCAAGCCGATGGCCTGCCATTCGGCGTGACGTTGATCGCGCCGCCGGGGCAGGACGCGCCCTTGCTGCATCTGGCTTCGCGGCTGCACCAGGCCCTGGGCGGCAAGCTGGGCGCCGGTCCCTGCGGCTTGCCGCCGGCCGAGCATCTATCCACGCTGCCGGGCGGACAGATCGAGGTCGCCGTGGTCGGGGCGCATCTGTCCGGCCTGGCGCTGAACGCCCAGCTCACCGAGCGGCATGCCCGGCTACTGGCGACGACGCGCACCGCCCCCCATTACCGCCTGTATGCCCTGCCCGACGGCAAGCGGCCGGGCTTGATCCGGGTGGCGGACGGCGGTGCGGCGATCGAATGCGAGGTTTGGCAGATGCCCGCCGCCCAGTTCGGCCATTTCGTCGCGGGCATTCCCGCGCCGCTGGGCATCGGCAAACTGGAACTGGCGGACGGTTCGATCGTGAACGGCTTCATCTGCGAACCCATCGGCATCGTGGATGCGCAAGACATCACCGAGCAAGCGGGTTGGCGGGCATGGCTGGCTGTACAAGCACGCTGATTTCGAACAACGCTGGCAGATGGCGCCTGCCAGCACAGCAGAGAGAA
This sequence comes from uncultured Thiobacillus sp., assembly GCA_964466195.1. Classification (GTDB taxonomy): domain Bacteria; phylum Pseudomonadota; class Gammaproteobacteria; order Burkholderiales; family Thiobacillaceae; genus PFJX01. Next base: position 13,731 of record CAYXMQ010000005.1, on the reverse strand, counting down.
TCGAATAATCGGGCTTGGCTCAAAAAAGGGCTGCCTGGCAAGAATGCCAGGCAGCCCTTGATCGCATCTCCCGTGCGGCCGTTTGGACGGATTATTTCGGCAGAGAGGCGTAATACGCCGCCAGATCGGCAATTTCCTGGTCATTCACCTTGCTTGCCGCCTTGGTCATTTTTTTGCTCTTGGTGCGAACGCCCGATTGGTACTCCTTCATGGCCTTGATGAACGCCTCGGCAGACATGCCGGCGACCGGAAACTCTTTGTCTTCTTTGCCATCCATGCCGTGACAATCGACACAGACATCAGCGGCCTTGGCTTTTCCGGCATCGACGTTGCCGGCTTGCACCGGGCCAACCAACAGCAAGCTTACACAGAGCAACAACAGTGAGGCTATTTGGGTCATGTCTCATCTCCATATATCCATACTTCGGAAGGCGCCCTCCGGGCGGGGGCGGTTTACACGGCAGCGCTGTGAGCAACAGACGCCAAGCGATCTTATTTGAAATCGCAGGCGTTTTTACGGGTTTGGGCGACTGAATTTCACTTCCGTAACGTCCCTGCCCGCCTGGCGACGACTGGGTTTTCACCGGGTCGGCAAACGGGATCCTGGCGAGTCCGCAACGCCGGCCGCAAGAGTCGACTTGACCCGCATGGAGTCGATACAGTCGAAGCACGCACGCAAAGGCCGGAACCTGTCGCCGAGCGTTGTTCCAGGCCTTTTGCCAGTCGTTATCACGTGCAGTCAGCCGGCTCGCCGAATGCCGTTCAGCGCGACGCCACAACACGGGCGGCAGCGCGACAACAGCCCGCCTTCTGTTTGCAGATCGCAATGCGAACCGCGGCCGCTAACCGGAAAAGCCATGCCTGCCGCTATAATCAACGGCAATAAAAGGTGTATCTCCATGACCCATCCGCAAGCCCCAAAGTCCCATCTGATCTCGTTGTTCCAACATGCCGCCGGCCAATTCACCCAGGCCGAGCATGTGAGCATTGAACTGGAACGCCCCAAGCAAGCCAGCCACGGCGACTTTGCCTGCAACGTGGCGATGCAGCTGGCTAAGGCGTTGAAGCGCAATCCGCGCGAAGTGGCGCAAGCCATCCTCGCTTCGCTGCCGGCCTCGGAGTGGGTCGCAAAAACCGAAATCGCCGGCCCCGGCTTCATCAATGTGTTTCTCAAGCCCGCCGCCTGGCAGAACGTGGCGTTGCAGACCTTGCAGGCAGGCGAAGGGTATGGCCGCAGCACGCTGGGCAATAACGAAAAAATCCAGATCGAATTCGTTTCCGCCAACCCGACCGGGCCGCTGCATGTCGGCCATGGCCGCGGCGCGGCGTTCGGCGCCAGCCTGGCCAATGTGCTGGCGCATGCCGGTTACCAGGTACAGCGCGAGTACTACGTCAACGACGCCGGCCGCCAGATGGACATCCTGGCGCTATCGACCTGGCTGCGTTACCTGACGCTGGGCAACCAGTTCGTACCGTTCCCGGCCAACGCCTATCAGGGCGACTATGTCAGCGCCATGGCTGACAGCATCTTCGCGCTGCACGGCGAACGCTATATGCGCCCCGCCGGCGAAATCACCCGCGACGCGCCGGATGCCGCCAGCGATCCGGAAGGCCATCTCGATGCCTTGATCGCCAATGCCAAGCGCCTGCTCGGCGCCGATTACGCCTATGTGCATGGGCATGCACTGGAAGAACAGTTGGGCGACGGCCGCAATGACCTGACCGAATTCGGCGTCGTCTTCGACAGCTGGTTTTCCGAGAAAACCCTGCATGAATCCGGCCTCATCGACAAAGCGGTCAAGCAACTTCAGAAGCACGGCCACATCTATGAACAGAACGGTGCGCTCTGGTTTCGCTCGACGGCGTTCGGCGACGAAAAGGATCGCGTGGTTCTGCGCGAAAACGGCATCTACACCTATTTCGCGGCCGACATCGCCTATCACCTGAACAAGTTCGAGCGCGGCTTCGAACGTGTCATCGACGTCTGGGGCGCCGACCACCACGGCTACATTGCACGCGTCAAAGGCGCGCTGAGCGCCGCCGGCGCCGATGCCGATCGCCTGACCGTGGCGCTGGTGCAGTTTGCGGTGCTGTACCGCAACGGCCAGAAAGCCTCGATGTCCACCCGTTCCGGCCAATACGTCACGCTGCGCGATCTGCGCGCCGAAGTCGGAAACGATGCCGCCCGCTTCTTCTATGTGCTGCGCAAGTCCGACCAACACCTCGATTTCGACCTCGACCTGGCCAAATCGCAAAGCAACGACAATCCGGTTTATTACATCCAGTACGCTCATGCCCGCATATGCAGCGTACTCAGCGCCTGGGGCGGCGTCGAATCCGATCTCGCCGACGTCAATACCGCACGCCTGGAACATCCGCAGGAACTCGCCCTGCTGCGCCGCATTGCCGAATTCCCGGAAACCGTCGCCGCCGCGGCACGCGACCTTGCCCCGCACAGCGTCGCGTATTACCTGAAGGATCTGGCGGCGGAACTGCACGGCCTCTATGCCACCTGTCAGTTCCTCGTCGACGACGAAGAACTCAAGCTCGCGCGTTTGTCGCTGATCTCCGCAACGCGTCTGGTTCTGCGCGTCGGCCTCGGCCTGCTCGGCGTTTCCGCTCCGGAACGCATGGCGCGCGAGGAGGCAAAACCCGCCGAACAGGCCCAGCCGGATGTAACTACAGCGAACGAGGCCGACGTTTAAGTGGTCGCTCGAAAAACAACCGGCAATCCCCGCCGCGACGATCCGAAACCGCGCAACGGCAACAACGGCAAAGGCGGCGGCCTGTTTACCGGCCTGTTCATCGGTTTGGTGATCGGACTGATCGTGGCCGCCGGGCTGGCCTGGTACCTCAACGACCGCAGCTCCGGCTTCAAGATCGGCCAGGAAGCGCCGCTCGCCCGCAGCAAGCCCGAGCAGGCTGTCGCAACAACACCCAAGACGAAAACCGCGCCGGCCGAATCGTCCGCAGCGAACGATCCGATTCCGCAACCCGCTGCCGAGCCTGTGCATAAGCCCGCCCCAAGTTCGTTGGACGACGCCGCCCCCAACGCGGCAAAACCTCGCGTCGACTACACCTTCTACGGCATCCTTCCCGGCGAGAAACCGAGCAAGCAGTCGCTACCCAAACTGCAGCCGCCGCAAAGCAAAGACATCTGGTGGCTCCAGGTCGCCGCCCTGAAAAATCCAGCCGACGCTGACAGGCTCAAGGCACGCCTCGCCTTGCTCGGGTTGCAGGTCGCCATGCAGAAGGTAGAAAGTGGCGGCATTCCCCTCTACCGTATCCGGACCGGCCCTTATCAACGTGAAGACGACGCCCTGGGCGATCTCGACACCCTCGCCGCGAACAACTACGAACCACGTTTGTTTAAAGAACCCAACCCGACGCCTGCCGCTTCGAACAACAAGGAAAAACCATGAAATTGTGGATACTGCTGCTCGCACTCGGCCTGTCCATCGCGACTCCCGCTGTCCACGCACTGGAAGCCGGCAAGGACTATGCCGTACTCTCGCCTGCACAACCGGTCGACGTTAAAAAGGGTCAGGTCGAAGTGCTGGAGTTTTTCTGGTACCGCTGCCCGCATTGCTTCCAGCTTGAACCGGACCTCAATGCCTGGAGCAAAAAGCTGCCGAAGAATGTCGTGCTGAAACGGGTGCCTGCCATCCTCAACGACAATTGGGCAGCCTTGGCGCGCGCCTACTACGCGCTGGAAGCCATCGGCAAGGACGACGCCCTGCATGACGATGTGTTCAACGCCTTTCACGTCCAAGGCATGGACCTGACCCCGCCGGAAACCTTCTTCGACTGGGCCGTCACCAAGGGCGTCGACCGCAAACAACTCGCCGACGCCTACAACAGCTTCGCAGTCAACACCAAAGTCATGCGCGCCCAACAACTCACCCGCAGCTACAAACTCACCGGGGTTCCTGCCATTGCGATCAATGGCAAGTTCGTCACCTCCGCCTACATGACCGGCGGACACCCTGGTCTGTTCAAAACAGTAGATGCACTGATTGCCCAGGAACTCAAAGGCAAGTAATTTTTGCACCCCACACCTGCCCGGATGGTGAAACAGGTAGACACAAGGGACTTAAAATCCCTCGGCGCAAGCCGTGCCGGTTCGATTCCGGCTCCGGGCACCAAATAGCATTCCAACAAGTTCCAAAGAAGTTCGACAAGCCCGCGTAGATCAAGCCTTCGCGGGCTTTTTTGTTCCGGCAAGGTCCAAAGAATTCCATTGACAACCGGACCCAGCAGGGGCCACATTTGGGGGCCAAAGATTTTCAGGTTAGGGGGCTCTTCAATCTCCCGACATCCAAAGCCCAATGCCCTTGACCGAAGCCGACATAGACCGTTTCATCCCCGGCCCCAAACCCTACAAGCGGGCGGATTCCGGCGGTTTGTATCTGGAAATTTTCCCGAACGGTTCCCGCTACTGGCGGATGAAGTATCGCTTCGTCGGTAGAGAAAAACGGCTTGCCCTTGGGGTCTATCCCAAAGTCTCGATTGAGGCGGCGCGGACGGCACGGGACACGGCAAAGGCACTGCTTGCCCAAGGCGATGACCCGTCGCACGCCAAACGGGATAAAGACGATGTTGCACGCGCCGTGCGGCTGGCGGCTTTCGCCAGCCCCAGGCTTTCCCTTGGCATGGATGGCAATGTGGAAATCTGGAAAGGCCGGGCCGTGGTTCGCCTCACTGACCCGGAAGCCCGCACCATCAACGCGCTTCTTACTCGAATCTTGGGAGACACCCCATGCCGCTAACCGATTCCGCCATCAAAGCAACCCAGCCCAGAGAGAAGCCTTACAAGCTGGCGGATGCCGGCGGCATGTATCTGGAAGTCTTCCCCAATGGCTCCCGTTACTGGCGGATGAAGTATCGCCACGCCGGCAAAGAGAAGAAGCTTGCGCTTGGCGTGTATCCATCGGTTTCATTGAAAGAGGCCCGGAGCAAAAGGGACGCGGCAAAGAAGCTGCTTGAAACGGGCGAAGACCCGGCCGCCACCATGTCCAAACGGGAGAAGACGCGGGCGGCCAGATTGAAAGCGGAAAACAGCTTTGAAAACCTGGCCCGCGAATGGTGGACAAACACGAAAGGCCGGTGGAGCCCTGACCATGCCAAGCGAATCATGGACTCCCTTGAAAACGAAGTCTTCCCGACGATTGGCCACCGCTCGATAACTGAAATCACCCCGCCCGAAGTTCTCGACGTGGTGCGCGCTGTGGAACGCCGGGGCGTACTGGAAACGGCTTCCCGTGTTCAACAACGCATCAAGTCTGTTTTCCGCTTTGCCATTCAGACCGGCCAGGCCGCTTACAACCCATCGGCGGAACTGGCGGGCGTGCTGATGACCCGCAAGGTTCAACACCGTGAAGCCCTGAGCCGTGACGCCCTGCCCGCCTTCGTCAAGCAACTGGAAACCTACCCAGGCACGCCCGAGGTTAAGCACGCCCTCACGCTGCTGATGTTGACCTTTGTCCGGCCGGGGGAATTGCGCGGGGCACGATGGGAGGAATTCGACTTTGACGCCAAGATTTGGCGCATCCCCGCCGAACGTATGAAGATGAAAGCGCCCCACCTGGTCCCCTTGTCTCGCCAAGCCCTGGCAGTATTGGAAGCCTTGCGCCCCCTGACGGGCCGCTTCGCCCTGGTCTTCCCTGGATCGAACGACCGCGAACGCCCCATAAGTGAAAACACCCTGAACGATGCCATCCGAAAACGCCTTGGCTTTTCTGCCACGTCGCACGGCTTCCGTTCAACGGCTTCCACCATCCTGAACGAAGATGGCTTTCGGCCGGATGCCATCGAACGCCAATTGGCCCACGCCGAACAGAACAAAGTCCGGGCCGCCTACCATCGAACCGAATACCTGGAAGAGCGGACGCGAATGATGCAGACATGGGCGGATTATCTAGACGCCCTCAAGGTGGAAAACGTGCTCCCGTTCAAGGCGAAAGCGGCATGAATTCCGCCTTGTTTTTCCGGCCCCCCCTTGTTTTGAAACCGGGAAAACCGGGAAACCGGGAGAATGGCTTAACCATGCGGGTTTGCGGGCAGTTTTCAAAACCGGGAGAGCTTTTTCAAAACCGGGAAACCGGGAAGAATGGAACTCTTTGGAACGTACCGGAATCGTGGCCAGAAAAACGGAAAACGGAAAACAGCGTTTTTGCGCGGAAGCTTTCCCCCTGCGGCCCACATCGGCGGCGGAATTTTTGCTTCAATGAAGTGCAAAACACGATTGCCGGAAACGGCGAAGAAGCGGGCCGGCAAGGTGCGTCAACACCTGGCCAGCCCTGACCATAACCCCACCTGACAAAGAGGTGAAATGATGGCTACGGCAGATTGTAATGAACAGCGGCGGCACTACGAAGATGCCACCATCCGGCGGGCGCTGGGTTTCCTGGAAAGTCGCTTGCGGGAACCGGGCGCGGCACTAAGCAGCCCGCAAGCCGTGCGGGATTACCTGGCCCTGGTACTCGGGGAACGGGAGCATGAAATATTCATGGTGCTGTTTCTGGACACTCAGAACCGCGTCATTGCGGCGGAAGAGCTTTTCCGGGGCACGTTGACACAAACCAGCGTCTACCCCCGCGAAGTCGCAAAGCGGGCGCTGGCCCTGAACGCGGCCAGCGTGATTTTTGCTCACAATCACCCATCCGGCACGACGGAACCCAGCCTAGCGGACCACTGGCTTACCGCCCAACTGAAAAACGCCCTTGCCCTGGTTGACGTGGGCGCGCTGGATCACTTCATCATCGGCGGTCGGGATTCTGTTTCATTCTCTGAACGCGGCTGGATGGATGGACGGCCCGTTTCAACACCGGACCCCGCCCCGGAAAAGCCCGCCACCAAGCGGGGACGCACTCGCAAGGTCAAAGCCGAACCACACCCGGCGGCAGGCTGATCGTGGCTGCGCTACCGGCGCACATCCCGCCAGCCGTGAAGAGCAGCTATGACCGCTTGTTGAATTGGCATTTTGGCGGACACCCTGAGAGTCAAGCCTGTTTTGTGCGGTTAATCGAACGGCCGTGCATGAAAAAGGTATGGCATAGCCTGGAACGCCACCTGACCAACCCCACCGCTTGGGAATGGGTTATTGATCGGGCGGTTTTTTATTCCGACCATGAAGAATATCTAGATCAACGGGTACGCCCTGAACAGAGAAAAGTTACCCGCAAGCTGGAACAGATACGCAAGTCCGGCGAAGAGTTGATAGCGGCGCTGGATTGGCTTTGGGGTGGCGAAAACCAGCACGGCCACTACGCGCCTGACGATTGGGGCTACCTTGAGCATATTCTGAGGGCGGGTCGAATGGGCCCGGAAGGCAAGCGGCTTTCTGACTTGCTGTATGACCCATCGTTTCCGCTTGAGTCGCCTTGTGGAAAACAGCTAACCCAAGTGCGAATGTCCCTTGGACGATATACCGTCCAGCATGTAATCCGGGCCGTGGTGGACATGCATTCAACCTGGCAACCCGGAAGCACGGGCGGCGAATTCGAAGAGGTGCGCTATTCCCGAAAAACTGGCGATAGCGGCCGGGCTCAATTGTATGTCCGGCTTATGGCACGGGATTTGAAAGAGCATTGCAAGAATCAGCCCACTATTTTCCCAAGCCCGGAAACCCTGCCCTATGGCCGGCTACTGAGTCATGACGACCTGGCCCGGCTAACCCGTGCGGCATTGGATTTACCCGACGAACCGCCCGGCTTCCCGCACCGAACACCCTTCAACGCTGGAGACGTACGCAAGGCCCTGAAAAGCTTGCCGCCCTGACCCCGGAAGATTTTCAACCTGCAACGGGCTGAAATCTTCCGTCTGAACAAAGACGCCCCGCGTCTATACCTTGCCTATCCAGTCCCCACCGGCTCCCGGTGGAGTTACTAAACCTTACTGGAAAGGCAGACCATGCAAACACCTGGCTACACCATCAAACGCGGCAAAGACGCCCGCGCCCAATTCTCGATAGCTCAATCCACTTTTTACGACTGGCAGCAACGCGGCTTGATGACGCCCGGAATCTCCCTTGGCGTGCGCTCTGTAGGCTGGCCCGCAACTGAACTTGACGCCATCGCGGCGGCCCGAATTTCCGGCAAAAGTGAAGACGAAATCCGCGCCCTGGTGCAATACCTGATCGCGGCCCGTGCCGATGTCGGCAAGCTGGCGGCGTAAGGGGCGGACATGCAAACACTAGCACCTGATCGCATGGCCCATGTGCAAGCCTTGGCGGGACTCGAAGACCGTTATCCGGAAGACGCGGAAATCCTCGCGCTATCCCCTGCGGAAACAAATGAGTTCGCCCGCCTGACCGGGTTTGATGGAATGCGGGATTACCTGGATCACAAGTTTTTGTTTCTGCTGCCCACTGTTTTTCCTGGCGACATTTTGACCGCCGTGGAACGGGTATTGGCCGAACAAGCCTTGCTTGTTCTGATGCGCGCCTATGTGGCTGTCTGGCCTGAAAAACCGGCCATCAAACGCGCCCGGCGTAAAGGCTGAACCACCATGAACCCCACCAACAAAAAGCCCGGCGCGCTACGGCGGCCGGGCAAAGACAAAACACCCACAAAGCGTACACGGATCACGGCGGAACAAAAAGAAATTCACCGTCGCATTGCGGCGCAATCCGCCCACACGAAAAGCCAGCGCCGGCACTGGCACCCCGAGGAATATCCGGCGCTTTGGCGGCTGGTTCAAGCGGCCAAAGCGGAAGCCCAGGCACGGCGGCGGCTGAAGGGGCGCATCGTGTTCAGTTACGAAGGCCGGCGCTACGCGGCCCGCTTCTCGAACCTGGATCGCGTAATCGTGGCGGACGCTTCGACGGGTGAATTCATCGCATCTTCCGGCATCTTCGCGCTTTGATGAGGACCGCCATGCAAACATCAAACCAACAAGCGGCGGCGCTGGCGGCCGTCTATCGGGACGCCCTGGCCCTGACGGAACAAGTCGAAGCGGCGTTACTCGCCTGCCTGGATTTGTTCGACAAGCTGGAAGCACTACGACCGGAAAGCCGTCTGACCGAAGAAACCATTCGGGTAATCATGCGGGCGGCGGCGGCGCATGTGATGGGCAACGAATCCGGATCACCATCCCCCCGCAACGGGAGGCGCGGACGATGAAACGCGGCGAAAAACTCGACTTCATGCTGATCGCGGCTCGCGCCCTGGAACAGATCGAAGCGGTTTGTTCTCACTGGCTGCCCGCCGGCAAGAAGGCCGGCCCGGAATGGGAAATCGGGGACCGGCACGGCGCGCCCGGCAAATCGCTGAAAGTCCACCTGTCCGGCGGCAAGGCCGGCATGTGGTCCGACTTTTCGACCGATGACAAGGGCGGGGACCTGGTTTCCCTGGTGGCATTCGTTGACGGCTGCACGCAACTGGACGCGGCGCGCAAGCTGGCCGAATTCCTTGGCATGTCGGACGCGGCCAGCCCGGACACCCCGCAAACAACCCGGCCCGCCACCACGAAGCCGGCGGCAAAGAGCGCGCCCGAGTGGCGGCCGATTCTGCCCACGCCCGACACCGCCCCGCCGGCCCCGGCAGCGCATCCGAAACACGGCAAGCCGGACGTGCTTTACACCTATCGCGGCCAAGCCGGCGAACTGCTGGGCTATGTCGCCCGATGGGAAGCGAATGCCACCCGCCCGAAGAAGGAATTCGGCTGGCTGGTGTTTGCCGAAACCAGCGGCGGCCGGCGGGAATGGCGCTGGATGGGCTTTCCCGTGCCCCGGCCCTTGTATGGACTGGACACCCTGGCGGCGCAACCGGCGGCGGCCGTGGTCTTGTGTGAAGGCGAGAAGGCCACGGAAGCAGCCCGCGAACTGCTGCCGGATCATATCGCCCTGACCTGGCCCGGCGGCGGCAAGGCGGCCGATAAAGCGGACTTCGCACCCCTGCAAGACCGCCACGTTATTTTGTGGGCGGACAGCGACGAACCCGGCCGGCAAGCGATGAAGACGGCGGCGAAGCTGGTTCGCCAAGCGGGCGCGGCTTCGGTGCGCTGGCTCAGTCTGCCGGCGCTGGCGACAGCCCGCGGGAAGGACGAAACAGCGGGCGAACTGCCCCAAGGTTTCGACGCGGCGGACCTGCTGGCGGAAGGCTGGGACGCGGCCCGCATGGCAAGCTTTCTGGCCAGTGCCGGCGCGATGGTGGCGGCCGTGCAAAGCCGGAAACAGGCTGGCGCGGCGCATGACGAAGGCGACACCCCCGCCACGGCCCCGGATGCCGGGCGCTTCTTCGTCAGCGAAAGCGGGCTGCACATGCACAAGGCCGGCCGAGACGGCGAAACCCGCACGGTTCGCCTTTCCGACCCGCTGCAAGTGCCGGCCCTGGCGCGTGACGAAGAGGGCGGCGGCTGGGCTCCCGTGCTGGAATTCAAGGACCGGGACGGGACGAAGCGACAGGAAATCATTCCCTTCCGGCTGTTCCTTGGCGACGGCGCGGACGGGATCAAACAGCTTGCCGATTGCGGCCTGGCCATCGAACCCGGACGGGAAGCGATTGACGGCTTGAAGCAATACATCGCCAGCGCCCGACCGGAGAAGCGCGCCCGCTTGATGGACACCACCGGCTGGCATGGCGGCGCGTATCTGTTCCCGGATGGGCAGATAGGCGACCCGGCGGAAACCCTGATTTATCGCGGTTCAAAGCGGGCGCTTGGCGTCTTCACGCCACGCGGCAAGCTGCGGACCTGGCAAGACGAAATCGCGGCGCTGGCGGTAGGCAATTCGCGGCTGTTGTTCACCCTATCGGCGGCATTCGCTGGCCCGCTTCTGAAGCCCTGCGGCGGCCCTTCCTTCGCTTTTCATTGGGTAGGCGATAGCAGCCTAGGCAAGTCGGGTAGCCTGTACGCGGCGGGCAGCGTATGGGGCAATCCGGCCGGCACGGTGAATAGCTGGCGAAGTACCGATAACAGCCTGGAATATGTGGCGGCTCAGTTCAATGACGGGCTGCTGATCCTGGATGAAATCAAGGAAGTTGACCCGAGACAGGCCGGCGCTATCTCGTACATGCTGGGCAATTCCAAAGGCAAGAACCGCGCCCACCACGCGGGCGGATTGCGCGAGGCGATAACCTGGCGGATCGCCATGCTATCGAGTGGCGAAATCGGCTTGGCGGATCACCTGGCCAGCGCCGGACAGAAAACCCATGCCGGGCAGACAGTCCGATTCATCGAACTGCCGGCAGATGCCGGGGCCGGTTTCGGTATGTGGAACCAGCTCCACCACCTGGCAGACGGGCGCGCCTTCACGGATGCCGTGAAGACCACGGCGGCGAAGCATTACGGCACCGCCGGCCGGGCATACCTTGCGGCGCTGATCGAACACTTGCCCGACGTGCCCGCCAGCGCGCAACGGCTGGAAAAGTTTTTCTTCGATGCCTTTGTTCCAGCGGATGCCGGCGGCCAAGTGCGGCGCGTGGCGGGCGCTTTCTCCCTGGTGGCAGCGGCCGGGGAACTGGCGGCGGAATGGAAGGTTTGCCCGTGGCCCAAGAAAAGCGCCTTCGACGCGGCCGGGCGGATGTTTGGCGAATGGCTGAAGGCCCGCCCCACGGCCGGCAATCTGGAAGAGGCGCAAATCCTCGCGCATGTGCGGCAACTGATGGAACGCGGCTGGCAATCGAAATTCGTTGATTGGGCCCGGACAACCGAAGACAACGCGGACCTTTCGAGAATGGCGGCCATCGTTGACCCGCTGGGCTTCCGAAAGAAGGCCACACCCTGGAACCCGGACGCCCCCGAGTATTTGTTTCATGTAACGCGGGGACGTTTCGCCGAAGAGTTTTGCCAGAAGGCGGGCTTCAAGCCCCGGCGCGTGGCGGCCGTGTTGCGGGCGCATGGCATTTTGCGCTGTGACGAAGACGGTTCAACCTGGTCCGAACCCCTGCCGAACGGGGACCGCCGAAGCTATTGCATCATCGGAAAACGGCTTTGGGAGGTGACGGAAAATGCTTGATTGGCTCGACACCGAACCCCAAAAAACACCGGAAAAATCAGCCCTCAACTACTGCGCGACGTTTCCAGAGAAGACCGGAGAAGCCCATTCTTCCCGGTTTCCCGGTTTTGAAAATGCTCTCCCGGTTTCTGAAACTGCCCGCAAACCCGCATGGTTAAGCCATTCTCCCGGTTTCCCGGTTTTCCCGGTTTCAAAACAAGGGGGGGCCGGAAAGAAAACAGAAAAAAGCAGCCCGCAAGGCGATGAAAAACCCCGGCCGATACCCGAGCAACTGCCTGAACTTTTGGATGCAATCGCGACCCTTCTGGACCCCGCCGAAGTGGAAGAACTGCGAACGCTGTCCACCACCGAACCGGACACCGTGGCGGATACCTGCCGGCTGATCCTGCCGGCTCCACCTTTCCCGACTGCCGAAGACGCGGCGGAATTGGATCGGCTGATAGTCCGGCTGTGCGACCTGGAACCCTGGCTTGCGGGCTACCTGCCCAAGATGCAAGCGGCCCGCCTGAACATGGCCCCGGCCATCTACGGCGAAGAGCTTGCAAAGTTCCGGCAATGGATCAACGAGGCGGAAGCAAAAACCGGCGGCCGGGCTGGGGCGCGGAGTGGGTAACGCTTGCGCTGAAAATGTGTTGACCGTTCACCGTCAACAGGAAACGGCAACGGCAGAGAGACGGGCCGGCCGGCATCGCGGGTCCTCCCTGGCTTTGCCCCCTGCGGGTACGAAGCGGCGCGGAATAGCTCTAGGAAACGCCCCCTTAAAAATCAGTTAACACCGACATTCTTGAAAGGCTGAAACCATGCCCACCGAAAGCAAAGAACCCGCCGGCCGGATTACCCAGGCCGAACTATCCCGCCGGCTGCAAGTTTCCCGAAGCGCCGTAACCAAGGCCGTGAAGTCCGGACGGATCACCGCCGGGGAAGATGGGCGCTTCGACCCCGAAGAGGCGGAACGCCAATGGCGCGCAAACACCCGCCCCAACATGAAAGCGGCGCCATTCAGCCCAGCGGCGAAGAGCAAGGCCACTGGCTACGCCGAATCACGCGCCAAGAAGGAACGCCACCTGGCGAACATCGTTGAAATGCGGGAAGCCGAGATAAGCGGCCGGTCAATGAAAACCGAACTCGCCTTGGACATTATTTCCAATGTTCATTTTGCTTGGCGCGGGTTTCTGGATCATCTGCCGGTTCATCTTGCCCGGGCTGCGCTTGGCAAGCGAGATATTGGGGAACTTGAGACGGCGATAGATCAGGAGATAAATCGGCGTTTGGCAGGAATGCCCGAATTCATGGGGCGAGTTGCGTACCAAGGCAAAAGCCTGGAATTGCCACCTTCGCCACTGGAACGGGAAATCCTCGAACGCATGTGGGCGGACACGCGGCGGCGGCTCAATGCCATCTATGCGAAGGCATTCCGAGAGATTGCCGAGCTTGTGAAGAAGAGAATCGGTGTGGACTTGCCGGAATGGGACTTTGTGAAATCTGATGACCCTGGATAGAAACGAAAGGACCGGCCAAAAGAAGGGGATTCTTTACCCTGAAATTCAAACAGGGGACACATTTGGGGGCACAAACGAAAACCTGACAATCACACATCAAGCAATGGCAAGGCTTCATGCCTCATTGTTCGATTCCGGCTCCGGCACCATTTAATAATCCAAAGACGTTCAATAATCACCTAATAATCATATAAAAACAGCAAGTTAGGTTGATTATTCGTCCTAGCAGGCTGGTGAGAAACTCGCCGCCCCTTGCTGGCAGCGGGAATTCGGGCA
>CAYXMQ010000004.1:0-177617 GCA_964466195.1 uncultured Thiobacillus sp. | reverse complement strand
AGTGAGTAGGGCGGAAAAGCGCAGCGCCTTCCGCCGAATGCAGCGTATCGGCACAATCCGCCCATGCCCGACTATCGCCGCAACCGGGTTCCCGACGGAACCTACTTCTTCACGGTCAACCTGCTCGAGCGCAGCGAAACCGTGTTGGTCAGTCATGTCGATGTACTGCGTAAGGCGGTCAGAAAAGTGCGCGCCGCGCGTCCTTTTCACATCGATGCGTGGGTCGTCTTGCCCGACCCCATGCATGCCGTCTGGACGTTGCCGCCCGATGACGCCGATTACTCGACACGCTGGAAGGCAATCAAGATCGCCTTCGCCAAAGCGCTGCCGAAAACCGAACGCCTGTCTCCGATACGCGTGGCCAAGGGTGAGCGCGGCATTGGGCAACGACGATACTGGGAGCACACGATCCGCAATGAACAGGACTACGCGGCGCACGTGGATTACGTCCACATCACCCCCCTGAAATAGGGGCTCGTGGCCTGTGTGAGAGATTGGCCGCATGCCTCGTTCCACCGCGATGTGGCGATGGGCGTTTATCCCTCGGATTGGGCTGGGCAGGGTGGTGTCAATTTACCCGCTGGTGAGCGGGGTGCGTGATGAACCGTGTCGCATTCGGCGGAAGGCGCTGCGCTTTTCCGCCCTACGTGGGCTGATCAGGGCGTATTCCTTCAACGCGGGCAGACGGCGGTAGGCATGCAGGTTTTCGCGCCGGTCGATGGCTTCGGTGCCGGGTGAGAGCACTTCGATGACTAGAACCGGGTCGGTCACTCTCTGCGATTCGTTGGCGGCGACAGTCTGCTCGGCGCAGGTCACCATCACGTCCGGGTAGTATTAGGCGCTGTCTTTTGCAACGTTGAGTTTTACGTCGCTCATGAAGACTTGGCAGGGTTTGCCTTTGAGTGCGAGCGTCAACGCAATGTAGGCATTCCAGTGATTTAGTTATGCCGCTGGCTGCCGCCGGCCATGGCGTAGGCTTCGCCGGCGATGTATTCGTAGCGGGTCTGGCTCGATTCCTCGAGGGCCAGATAGCCGGCTTCGCTCAGGTTATGCTTATCGGCGGGCTGCATGTCGACCTCCAATCGATTTCAGCTGAGGCGGTGCGCAAGCGTACCGCCTCACCGGTCATTTATTTCCCTGCGTCGGCCTTCAGCGCTGCCGCCTTGTCGGTGGCTTCCCAGCTGAATTCCGGTTCGTCGCGGCCGAAATGGCCGTAGGCGGCGGTCTTGCGGTAGATCGGGCGCAGCAGGTCGAGCATCTGCACAATGCCTTTCGGGCGCAGGTCGAAATGGCGCATGACCAGTTCGGTCAGTTTTTCGTCGGCTACTTTGCCGGTGCCGTAGGTCTCAACCATCACCGAGGTCGGTTTGGCGACGCCGATGGCATAGGAAACCTGGACCAGGCATTTGCTGGCCAGGCCGGCGGCGACGATGTTCTTGGCGACGTAGCGGGCGGCATAGGCGGCGGAACGGTCGACCTTGGACGGGTCCTTGCCGGAGAACGCGCCGCCGCCGTGCGGGGCCGCGCCGCCGTAGGTGTCGACGATGATCTTGCGGCCGGTCAGGCCGGCGTCGCCGTGCGGGCCGCCGATTTCGAATACGCCGGTCGGGTTGACCAGGTATTTGATGTCGCTCTTGATCAGCTCCTTCGGCAGTACCGGCTGGATGATGTCTTCGATGATGGCGTCGATGGCGGCCTGCTTCATGACCTTGCGGCCGCCGACTTCCTCGGCCATGTCGGGATGGTGCTGGGTGGACAGCACGACGGTGTCGATGCTGTCGGGCTTGCCGTTGACGTACTTCAGCGTGACCTGAGACTTCGCGTCCGGACGCAGCCAGGGCAGGCGGCCATCCTTGCGCAGCATGGCTTGGCGTTCGACCAGACGGTGCGCCAGGTAGATCGGCATCGGCATCAGCGAAGGGGTTTCGTCGCAGGCGTAGCCGAACATCAGGCCCTGGTCGCCGGCGCCCTGGTCCAGGTTGTCGTCGTAGGCGGCATTGACGCCCTGGGCGATGTTGGCGCTTTGCTGGCCATAGCAGACATGCACCGAGCAGCCATCGGCATCGAAGCGCAGCGAGGGATCGGCATAACCGATGCTGCGCACGGTTTCGCGCGCGACCTTGGCGTAGTCGACCTGGGCGTTGGTGGTGATTTCGCCGGCCAGCATCACCAGGCCGGTGGTCACCAGCGTCTCGGCGGCGATGCGGGAATGCTTGTCCTGCGCCAGGATGGCGTCGACGATGGCGTCGGAAATCTGGTCGGCGACCTTGTCGGGATGGCCTTCGGAAACCGATTCGGAAGTGAAGTAGTAGTCTTTGCTCATGTAGCGCTCCTGTGTGTCGTCCCCAACAATGATCGGCGTGGCCGACTCCGGGGACAGGAGCGGGACGCTTTAGCGGTATTTATATCCCGCCCGCAAGTTGTCTGGATTAACGCGGCGGCTTGATAATTCTAGAGGTTCGCGTTCTTTCAGGTCAAACCCGCCTTGCTTTTACTTCTTCGTCTCATCGCCTTGCTGCCTTTGCCGCTGGTGCATTTTCTCGGCGTCCTGTTGGGCTTGCTGAGCCTGCTGCGTCCGCGCCATCGCCGGGGGATGGCGGAAAATCTGCGCCAGGCCGGGCTGTATTCGACGGCGATGCTGATCAAGACGGCGATCGAGTCGGGCAAGGCGATGACCGAACTGGCCTCGATCTGGTTGCGTCCGCTTGAGCAGGTTACCGGCTGGGTGCGCGAGGTGCGCGGCTGGGAGCATGTCGAGGCGGCGCGCGCGGCAGGCAAGGGGCTGATCGTGCTGGGGCCGCATCTGGGCTGCCTGGAGTTGGCCGGCCTTTATCTTGCGGCGCGCTTGCCGATTACCGCGCTGTATCGCCGCCCGCGCCAGGCGTGGGCGCACACGCTGATGCAGGCCGGCCGCAATCGCGGCCAGGCGCGCATGGTCGAGCCGAATCTCGGCGGCGTGCGCGCCTTGCTGACCGCGCTCAAGCGCAACGAGGCGGCCTGGGTGCTGCCGGACCAGAAGGCCAACAAGGGCGAGGGCGCCTGGGCGCCATTGTTCGGGCGCTGGGCGTATCTGCCGACGCTGTTGTATCGGCTTGCCGGTTCATCGGGCGCGAAACCTTTGCTGTTTTTCTGCCAGCGGCTGAGCTGGGGACGCGGTTATCGTCTGGTCATCGAACCCTTGCCGGCGCTGCCGGCGGAGAGCGATGCCGCCATGCGCCTCGTCAATCAGGCGTTGGAAGCATCCGTGCGGCGCTTGCCAGAACAGTATCTGTGGAGTTATCGGCTGCATCGCTTGTTTCCCGGCGAAACCGCGCCGGCGGGTGCGCCGCGATGAGGCGTCTGGGCATCGCCTGCCTGTGGCTGCTGTGGCGGTTGTTGCCGGCGCGCGCGCTGGGTGCGCTGGGTGCGGCGTTGGGCAGCCTGCTGTATGTGCTGGCCGGCGAACGGCGCCGTATCGCCTCGATCAACCTGCGCCTGTGCTTTCCCGATTTGAGCGACGCGGCGCGCGATCGTCTGCTGCGCCGGCATTTCCGCGCGCTCGGCCGTGCCAGTCTGCAAGAGACAGTGTCCTGGTGGGGCAGCCGCGCCGAAGTCGAGGCGCTGACCCGGTTCGAGGGGATGCAACACCTGACGCCGCATCTGGGCCGGCCGTTGATTCTGTTTGCGCCGCATTTCGTCGGCGTCACCATCGCCGGCGTGCGCGTCACCAGCGCGTTCGCACCGGTCGTCACGCTCAATGCGCAGATCAAGAACCCGTACATCCACCGCCTGGCGTTCCAGTCGCGCAGCCGCTTCGCGCGCGATGGCAAGCATTCGGAAATCTACCAGCGCCAGGACGGCATCAAGCCGGTTTTGCGGGCGGTCAAACGCGGCCTGCCGTTCTATTACCCGCCGGATCTCGATTTCGGCCGCAAGGACGCGGTGTTCACGCCGTTTTTCGGCACGCCGGCGGCGACCGTCACCGGCTTGTCGCGCGTCGCCCGGGTGACCGGCGCGGTGGTCGTGCCGTGCATCGCGCGGCAGGAAAACGGCGGCTATGTGGCGCGTTTCTATCCGGCCTGGGAAAACTATCCGAGCGACGATGCGGCGGCCGACACGCGCCGCATGAACGCCTTCCTGGAAGAGCGTATCCGCGAGATGCCGGAACAGTATTTCTGGGTGCATAAACGTTTCAAGACAAGGCCGGAAGGGGAAGCGAGTCTGTATGGATGAAATCGAAATCGGCGCAATCGAAATAAGCCCGTTGCGCCTGGATGAAGCCGAGGCGGTGGTGGCGCTCGCCGGCCGCGTCTGGCGCACGCATTACCCGAGCATCATCAGCGCCGCGCAGATCGAATACATGCTGGCGCAGCGCTATCGTCCGGTGCTGGTGCGGCAGTTCATTGCACGCGGCGATCTCTGGCTGGCGGCGCGGGCGGGCGCGGCAAACGCCGAATTGGTCGGCTTCGCGCACGGGCATCCGCTCAGCGACGGCGATTACAAGCTCGACAAGCTCTACGTCGATCTCGACTGGCAGCGCCACGGCATCGGCGGCGAACTGATAAACGCCATGGCCGAGCGGGCCGTTCGGCTGGGGCATACGCGCCTGGTGTTGCGGGTCAATCGGCAGAATCAGCACGCCATCAACGCCTATCTGAAACACGGTTTTACGGTGGCGACGATCTACCTGGAAGACATCGGCGGCGGCCATGTCATGGACGACTATGTCATGACCAAGGAGCTGGCATGAGTTTCGAGAATCCCGCGCCGGACGAGATCGCGGCCCTGCTTGGCCGCGTCAAGACCATCGCCGTGGTCGGCCTGTCGCCGAAGCCGAATCGGCCCAGTTTCAGCGTTTCGCAGACTATGCAGCGCTTCGGCTATCGCATCGTGCCGGTGCGGCCGGCGGTGAATGAAGTGTTGGGCGAGAAGGCCTATGCGCGCCTGGCCGACATTCCCTTTCCAGTCGATCTGGTCAATGTATTCCGCGAAGCAGCGGCGATTCCGGGCATCGTCGAGGAATGCCTGGCGATCAACGCACCGGCGCTGTGGATTCAGGAGGGCATCGTGCATGAGGCGGCGGCGGAAAAGGCGCGCGCCGCCGGCATGAGCGTGGTGATGGACCGCTGCATCTATCGGGATTACCTAATGCTGATGCCGCAATGAACGATAGATCCCGATCACCCGACCGACGCCCGCTGAAGACCCGCTCGCAGCCATGGGCTCAGGGCCTGGCGGCCTGGCTGGCCGGGCACGGCGTCAGCCCGAACGCCATCTCGATGCTGAGCATCGTCTTCGCCGCGGCCGGTGCAGCTTCATTGCTGTTTTTGCACGCTCCGCTGGGCCTTCTGATCTGCGCCGTGGCCATCCAGTTGCGCCTGCTGTGCAACCTGCTCGACGGCATGGTGGCCCTGGAGGGAGGCCGGAAAACCCCGGTTGGCGCGCTGTACAACGAAATCCCCGACCGCGTGGCCGATTCCCTGCTCATCCTCGCACTCGGCTATGCCGCCGGCCAACCCTGGCTGGGCTGGTTGGGCGCTCTCGGCGCGGCCCTGACTGCTTATATTCGCGTCCTCGGCGGCGCGCTCGGCCTTGCCCAGGATTTCCGCGGCCCGCAAGCCAAGCCGCATCGCATGGCGGTCATGACCTTGGCCTGCCTGCTGGCGGCCGCGGAATCGGCGCTGCTCGGCAGCCAGTTCAGCCTGCTGGCGGCCGCCTGGGTCATCGCCCTGGGCTCGCTGCTGACCTGTTTCAACCGGACCCGGGCTATCGCCGCTGCGCTGGGGGCCGGCTGATGTTCACCGCGCTGACGCCCAACGCGGCCGCTTTTCTCGCCGGCATCTTCGGCATTCTGCTGATCGCCAGTCTGATCGTGTTTTTGCTGAAACGCGGCTACCCCGAGCAGGATTACGCTGAACTCGCCGCGCGGGTGAATTCCTGGTGGGTGATGGCCGCGGTGTTCGCGGCTGCAATGGCCTTGTCGCCGACGCTGTCGCTGATCTTTCTGGCTTTCGTCAGCTTTCTGGCGCTGAAGGAATACCTGTCGCTGATCCCGACCCGCCGCACCGACCGGCGCGTGCTGTTCTGGGCCTATCTGGCCATTCCGGTGCAGTTTTACTGGGTGGCGATCGGCTGGTACGGCATGTTCATCATCTTCATTCCGGTCTATCTGTTTCTGCTGCTGCCGATGCGCATGGTGCTGATCGGCGAAACCGCCGGCTTCCTGCGTGCCGCCGGCAGCTTGCACTGGGGTTTGATGCTGACGGTGTTCAATCTGTCGCATATGGCCTTTCTGCTGGTCTTGCCGGCGGCGATCAACCCGGCCGGCGGAGGCGCGGGGCTGGTGCTGTTTCTGATGTTCCTGACCCAGTTCAATGACGTAGCCCAGTACGTCTGGGGCAAGACCTTGGGCCGCCACAAGATCATCCCCAAGGTCAGCCCGAAGAAAACCTGGGAGGGCTTTCTCGGCGGCGTTCTCACCACCACGCTGGCGGCCTGGGCCTTGGCGCCGTATCTGACGCCGCTGCTCGGCTGGGAAGCGCCGCTGGCCGGGCTGCTGATCGGGCTGGCCGGTTTCGTCGGCGATGTGAATATCTCGGCGCTGAAGCGCGACCTTGGCATCAAGGACAGCGGCAGCCTGATTCCCGGCCATGGCGGCATATTGGACCGGGTCGACAGCCTGACCTTCACCGCGCCGCTGTTCTTCCACTTTCTGTATTACCTGCATTACTGACCGCCCGTTCGTGCTGAATACGTGGCTCAGGCTCGCCTTCTTCGCGCTGATCGCGCGTCCCCTCGCGCTGATCGTGCTGGGTCTCAACGTGCGCCACCGCGAGCGCCTGCCGCTGGACGGCCCGGCCATCGTCGCGGCGAATCACAACAGCCATCTCGATACCTTGGTGTTGCTGTCCCTGTTTCCGCTCAAGTTGTTGCCCAAACTGCGGCCGGTGGCGGCGGCCGACTACTTCACCGTCAACCCGCTGCTGGCCTGGTTTTCGCTCAACGTGATCGGCATCTTGCCGATTACGCGCGAGGCCAGGGGCGGCGCTGATCCATTGAAGCCATGCGAAGCGGCGTTGGATCGCGGTGAAATTCTGGTGTTGTTTCCGGAAGGCAGCCGCGGCGAGCCGGAGGTGATGGGCCGTTTTAAGCGCGGCATAGCGGTGCTGGCGCAACGGCGCCCGGACGTGCCGGTAACGCCGATCTTTCTGCACGGGCTGGGCAAGGCGATGCCCAAGGATGACCCGGTTTTGGTGCCGTTCTTCTGCGATGTGTTCGTCGGCGAGGCGCTGAATGGCACGGCGGAGCAAGCCGAATTTTTGGCCCGGCTGGAATCTTGCATGCGCGAGCTGGCTGACGCGTTGCCGCGCGCGCATGACGGGTGCTAACCGGGGCCGTTCTCCCGGATAATGCCGCCATGAGACTCCAGTTCACCAAGATGCACGGCGCCGGCAACGACTTTGTCGTGTTCGACGGCGTCAATCAGCCCATCGACCTGAGCGCTGCGCAATATCGCGCGCTGGCCGACCGTCATTTCGGCATCGGCTGCGACCAGACCCTGCTGGTGCAGGCCGCCACCCGTCCTGACTGCGATTTCCGCTACCGCATCTTCAACGCCGATGGCGGCGAGGTGCAGCAATGCGGCAACGGCGCACGCTGCTTCGCGCGCTTCGTGCACGATCGAGGCCTGACATCCAAGCGGGAAATCCGCGTCGAAACGGCGTCCGGCATCATCGTGCCGAGGCTGGAAGACGATGGCCGCGTCACCGTCGACATGGGGCCGCCGCGTTTCGATCCGGATGAGATTCCGTTTCTTGCCCCCATGCAGGCATCGACTTACCGGCTCGAGGTGGCGGGGCATGAACGGGAAATCTCCGCGCTGTCGATGGGGAATCCGCATGCCGTCTGCATCGTCGACGACGTCGAAAGCGCGCCGGTCGACACGCTCGGGCCGCTGATCGAACAGCACCCGCACTTTCCGCAGCGCGTGAATGTCGGCTTCATGCAAATCGTCGGGCGCGCTCGGATACGCCTGCGCGTATTCGAGCGCGGCAGCGGTGAAACTCTGGCCTGCGGCACCGGCGCTTGCGCCGCAGTCGTCGCCGGCATCGAGCGCGGCCTGCTGGACGCCAGCGTGCAAGTCGACACGCGCGGCGGCATTCTTTCCATACGCTGGGCGGGGGCCGGAAACGCCGTTTTCCTTACCGGCCCGGCGGTCACAGTCTTTCAAGGCGAGATAGAGCTATGAACATTACTCCCGAGCAGATCAGCGAATTCCTCAAGCTCAACCCGGATTACTTCGTCGATCATCCGGAAATGCTGGCGGACATCACCGTGCCGCATCCGTATAGCAACCAGGCGATTTCGCTGGGTGAGCGGCAGGTGCTGGCGCTGCGCGACAAGTCGCGCGGGCTGGAATTGAAGCTGCGCGAGTTCATCCAGTTTGCGGAAGAGAACGACGCCATCGGCGACAAATTGCACAAGGTCGCGCTGGATCTGATGCATGCGCGCAGCCTGGAAGCGGTGTTTCAGGCGCTGGCGCTGAATCTGTCGGAGAGTTTTTCGATTCCACACAGCACGCTGCGCGTCTGGGCCGATCAACCGCCTGTCGATGCCCTTGACATGCCGGAGTTCACCCCGGTCAGCGCCGATATCAAAGTGCTGATGACCGGGTTGATCCAGCCGCGTTGCGGTCCCGATGCGCCGGATGAAATCCGCGCCTGGTTCGGCTCCGTCGGCGCGAATCAGCGCTCTTTCGCACTGGCGCCGTTGCGCGAGGAAAATCTGAACGGATTGCTGGTGCTGTCTTCGGAAGACGTGAAGCGGTTTTATCCCGAGATGGGTACGCTGTATCTGACCTGGCTGGCCGAATTGAGCGGCGCGGCGGTTTCCCGCTTTCTTTGAGCGCGATGCAGCCGGAAGGCCCGCTTTCGACGGCCGCCGTCGCCTTCCTCGCGGCGCTGTCAGCGCGCCATTACAGCCCGGCGACCGTGGCGACCTACCAGTTCGATTTACGCCATCTGCTCGAACGGGTTGGCGAGGTGGCGCCCGCCAGCCTGACTTCGCATGACATCCGCCGTGCGCTGGCCGGCCTGCATGGTAAGGGCCTGAAGCCGAAGACGCTGGCGCGCACGTTGTCGGCCTGGCGCAGCTTCTTCAACTACCTGGCGCGGCAAAGCCGGGCGGGGCGCGAGAACGCGGTGCAGGCCAACCCCTGTCTGGGCTTGCGGCCGCCCAAGAGCGAGAAAAAGCTGCCCAATGCCCCTTCGGTCGATGCGATGGCGCATCTGCTTGCAGCCGAGCCGGATGATGTCTGGGCGGTGCGCAACCTGGCCATGTTCGAGCTGATGTATTCGGCCGGCTTGCGGCGCGCGGAACTGATCGGGCTGGATATCGGCGGGCTGGATCTGGCTGCCGCGGAGGTCACCGTGATCGGCAAGGGCGCCCGCACGCGGGTGGTGCCGGTGGGGGGAAAAGCGCTGGATGCGGTGCGGAACTGGTTGGCGCTGCGTGCCGATGTGGCGCGCGCCGATACCACGGCGCTGTTCGTCGGCCTACGCGGCGCACGCATCTCTGCGACGGTGCTTGCCCAGGCGCTGAAGCGGCTCGCCGTGCAGCAGGGTATTACCGCGCACATGCACCCGCATGCCCTGCGCCACGCCTTCGCCAGCCATGTGTTGCAGTCGTCCGGCGACCTGCGCGCGGTGCAGGAAATGCTGGGCCATGCCAGCCTGTCGACGACGCAGATCTACACCCATCTGGATTTTCAGCACCTGAGCCAGGTCTACGACCAGGCGCATCCGCGGGCGAAGAAGAAATAGGGGGTCATGCCGGGGCTGGCCCGGCATGACGGTGTCGCCTTAGTAGCGGTAGTGCTCGGCCTTGTACGGGCCGGTCTTGGGTACGCCGATGTAGGCGGCTTGCTGGTCGGTCAGTTCGGTCAGTTGCGCATTGAGTTTGCGCAACTGCAGGCGGGCGACCTTTTCATCCAGATGTTTGGGCAGCGTGTAGACGCCGACCGGGTAATCGGCCGTACGGGTGAACAGCTCGATCTGGGCGATGGTCTGGTTGGCGAAGCTGGACGACATCACGTAGGACGGGTGGCCGGTGGCGCAGCCGAGGTTCACCAGGCGGCCCTGGGCGAGCAGGATGATGCGGTGGCCGTCAGGGAAGATGATGTGGTCGACCTGCGGCTTGATCTCCTCCCACTGGTACTTCTCGATCGAGGCGACATCGATCTCGTTGTCGAAGTGGCCGATGTTGCAGACGATGGCCTGATCCTTCATCTTGGCCATGTGGTCATGGTTGATGACGTGGTAGTTGCCGGTGGCGGTGACGAAGATGTCAGCCTTGTCGGCGGCATAGTCCATGGTCACGACGCGGTAGCCTTCCATCGCCGCCTGCAGTGCGCAGATCGGGTCGACTTCGGTGACCCAGACCTGAGCCGAGAGGGCGCGCAGGGCCTGGGCGGAACCCTTGCCGACGTCGCCATAGCCGCATACCAGCGCGACCTTGCCGGCGATCATGACGTCGGTGGCGCGCTTGATGCCGTCGACCAGCGATTCACGGCAACCGTAGAGGTTGTCGAACTTGGATTTGGTGACCGAGTCGTTGACGTTGATGGCGGGGAATTTGAGTTCGCCGCGTTCGTGCATCTGGTACAGGCGATGCACGCCGGTGGTGGTTTCCTCGGTGACGCCTTTGATCTGCGCCAAACGGGTGGAATACCAGGTCGGATCGCTCGCCAGCTTGGCGCGGATGCTGGCGTAGAGCACGGTTTCCTCTTCGCTGGTCGGCTTGGCGATGACATTGATGTCGGATTCGGCGCGCGCGCCCAGGTGCAGCAGCAGCGTGGCGTCGCCGCCGTCGTCGAGAATCATGTTGCTGAAGACTTTTTCGCCATTCGCCGCCGCCGGCCATTCGAAGATGCGGTGGGTGTAATCCCAGTATTCGGTCAGCGACTCGCCCTTGACTGCGAACACCGGCACGCCGTCTGCGGCGATGGCGGCGGCGGCGTGGTCCTGGGTCGAGAAGATGTTGCAGGAGGCCCAGCGTACGTCGGCGCCCAATGCGGTCAGGGTTTCGATCAGCACGGCGGTCTGGATGGTCATGTGCAGGCTGCCGGTGATGCGCGCGCCTTGCAGCGGTTTGCTGGCGGCGAATTCTTCGCGGATCGCCATGAGACCGGGCATTTCGGTTTCCGCGATGCGGATTTCTTTACGGCCCCAGCCAGCCAGGGCCATGTCGGCGACGATGTAATCAGGTTTGCTCGTAGAGTCAGCCACAGTAAAACTCCTTTTGAACTGTGGCCGGGAGGGGCGGTTGAGTGCTCGCTCATCCGCTGCCCCGTGCCCGGCACGGTTTTAGACAGATGAGCGCGGTTTTGAACCGAGCCTAAGGGCGCCATTGCTGGCGACCCGTGCAGCGCTCCTCGGAGGTGGGCGATTATAGCCGCGTCGCGGCGGTTTACGAATCCGGCTGCCGGCGGCGGGTCAGCTGCGCTTGTTTTTCTTCAGATGCTGCAGCACCAGCGTCGCCACCTGCACCCGATTGTGGTAGTTCAGCTTCTGCATGATGTTGGCCAGATGGTTGCGCACGGTGTTGTCGGACAGGTTGAGCTTGCCGCCGATGACTTTGTTGCTGAAGCCCTGGGCGACGTATTCGGCAATTTCCAGTTCGCGCACCGACAGCTTGGCCAAGGGGTCTTCGGCGCTGGCGCGGGTCAGTTTCTGCACGACTTGCGGCGGAAATGCGCCGGCATCCTGTAGCACCATGCCGATCGCTTGCGAAATCTGATCGGAATCGGACGATTTCAACAAATAGCCGTCGACGCCGGCGTCCACGGCGGCGCGAATCTCATCGTCGCCGTCTTCCACCGTCAGCACGATGACTTTCATGCCGGCCGCTTTCAGCAGCGGGGCGATGTCGAGGCCATCGCCATCCGGCAGGCTGCGATCGAGAATCGCCACATCGGCCTTGCCGCCTTCATTCAACCAGGCGCGCGCGCTGGCCAGATCGGCGCATTCGCCCGTCACGCTGAAGCCGGTTTCATTTTCCAGGGAGCGACGCACACCAAGACGGAGCAGCGGGTGGTCGTCGACGAGCAGAATGCGGATGGCGTTCATGGCGTGGCCTCGTTAGGGATGTTTCGTCATGGCGGAAACGTGCTGGGGCGGAGTTTGCCTCAATCCAGCGTTTTGTACTCTATGTCGATGACTTCCAGTTCACGCACGCCGCCTGGCGCGGGGAAGCGCACGCTGTCGCCGACACGCGACTTGAGCAGCGCGCGGGCGAGCGGGGAAATCCAGGAAATGCGGCCGCGGGCGGGATCGGTTTCATCCAGGCCGACTATGCTGTAACGCGCTTCAGCACCGGTTTCGTCGAGGATGCTGACGGTGGCGCCAAAAAATACGAGGCCAGTATGGTCTTGCGCGAGCGGGTCGACGACCTGCGCGTTCTCCAGGCGTTTGGTTAGAAAGCGGATACGGCGGTCGATTTCGCGCAGGCGTTTCTTGCCATAGATGTAGTCGCCGTTTTCGGAGCGATCACCATTGCCGGCCGCCCAGGAAACGATGCTGACGACACTGGGGCGCTCGGTCCGCACGAGTTGGGAAAGTTCGGCCTGCATACGCGCGTGCCCGGCCGGGGTCATATAGTTCTTGCTGCCGGCAGGCAGGGCAGGGAGGCCAACTGCTTCCTCGTCGTCCTCGGACGTTTCTTCCCGCGTAAAAGCCTTGCTCATGCCACTGCGTTCATTCGTCTTCGCGCGGCGGATTGCCGTCGAATATCAGGCCTCTGCGGCGCTCCAGGAAGAAATCGCGGGTGAACTCGTAATTGTCGAGCGCAGCGGCATCCACCGCCTGTTTCGCTCCCAGTAGGTCGGCCCGGCGACCAACCACGCGCAGTGTCAACACCGGGTTGCGGGTGGCGACGTGATCATGATTGCGGACCAGATCAGTGTGTTTGCTGTCGACGGCGAAACCCAATGAGTCGCGCAGGTTACTTGGCCCCATGAAGGGAAGGACAAGATACGGTCCTGCACCGACGCCCCAGCGTCCCAGCGTTTGGCCAAAATCTTCGTTGTGCTTATGCAGTCCCATCTCGGAGGCGATATCCAGCAGGCCAAAGAAGCCCAACGTGGAGTTGAACGAAAGACGCAGGAAGTCGTGCGTAGTCTGTTCCAGCTTGAGTTGCAGGATGTCGTTGGCGAGCACCGTGAAATCGTCCAGATTGGCGAAAACGTTGCGCACGCCGGTTTGCACGAAGCCAGGAGTGACGGCCTGATAGCCTTGTGCTGCCGGCTTTAAAATAGCGCGGTCGAAGCCTTCGTTGAAACTGTGGATGGCCCGATTCACCGGTTCTATCGGGTCGCGCGGGTCGCCATTGACGGCGCATCCCGACAGTGTGAAGCAGGCAAGGAGAGGCAGAAAACGTTTCGGTTGCATAGCGGTTTTTTCGGGTATGCGGGTTTATCGACGCAAGAGCTTATTACTTTAGGCGCTCGGGCGTCATATGTGCCGGAAATCTGGCAGTGCCGGTCCAACCCTTTTGGGCATGCGGTTGACCCTGGAGCAATGCCATGGCGACAATCCATGCGTGAATGCCCAACAGGATACGACCATGAACGCCGAAGCAGAACTTTCCAAAGAGCAGCAGATCATGCGCGCAATGCGTAAGACACTCACCTCGATCGTGCGCGATGCAGCGCCCAGAGACGGCATGCCTAGCCCGTTTTCACCGGATACGGTTGAAAACATCCGCATGTGTTTGGGGTTGATTTCGGCGCGCGAGGCCGAGTTGGCGGAAACCTTGAGTTTGTCGCGTAATGAACGCCCGCACTATTCCGATGAGGAGCCGGCGGCCAAAACCTTGCAGTTTGTGCCGCCCGGAAAGAAATTGAACTGATGGCGGAAGCCATTGCCAGTTTGATCTCGGATTCCGAGTCTTCGCAGGTGTTGACCGGGTATGTGGTGATTTACGCGCCCAAGCGCGGCAATCGCAAACGATTCCCGGAGAACTGCGTCACGCTGTACGCCTCAGAAGCCGAGGTGCGCGCCGCCGCGCGGCCGGATCAGGGCTATTTCGCGGCCGTGGCATCCGGTCCCTCGCGCTCATCGGAAGGTTTCGGCTTGTTCTATCTGGTGCGCTGGTTGGATTGAAGCGAATTGATCCCGTAGTGCAATCAACGCTCAAGTTTTCGTAAAAAAAGCCGTACATGCCCTGTGGCATAATCCGCCGCGCTCAATTTACCAGTAGTGAGGGAATTCAAATGAAGCGCTATTTTTTGCCCGTTTTGTTGCTTGCCCTGCTGTCCGCTTGCGCCAACAAACCGATTTACCCCCCCGCACCGGCTAAGTCGGAGGTCTCTGACTGGTATTACCTGTTGGGCCCGGGCGATTCGGTCAACGTGTTTGTGTGGGGTAACCCGGAAGTCTCCGGGTCCTTCCCTATTCGGCCTGACGGCAAGATCACGATGAATCTGGCGGAAGATTTGCCGGCGAGCAACAAGACGCCGACGCAATTGGCCAGAGAGATCGAAAAAGTGCTTTCTCGTTACATTCAGGATCCGGTCGTGACAGTGAGCGTGGGGGGCGGGGTCGGCCCGTTCAGCCAGCAGATCCGGGTGCTCGGCGAGGCGGCCAAGCCGCAGGCGCTCAATTATCGCGAGCAGATGTCACTGGTTGATCTGATGATCGCCGTCGGCGGCATTACGGAGTTCGCGGCCGGTAACCGAGCCAGCATCCTGCGGGTCGTGGACGGCAAGCCGCAGCAGTTTGGCGTTCGAATCGATGATCTGATCAAGGATGGCGATATTTCCGCCAACGTTGACATGCGGCCGGGCGATGTCCTGATTATTCCGGAAAGTCTGTTCTAACAACCGTTACGCGATCAATCCGGGCAGGAGATATCAGGGATGAATGAAGCCGTAGAGCAGGTATTGAGCTATGCCCGCGCAATTTGGCGAAGACGCTGGGTCATCATGGCGACTGCCTGGACTGTTTCGCTGGTGGGTTGGGCCTACGTTTATTTTCTGGAAAATCGTTATCAAGCCCAGGCTCGGGTTTATGTCGACACCCAATCGCTGTTGCGGCCTTTGCTGTCCGGCATGGCGGTGCAGCCGAATACTTCGCAGCAGGTGGCGATGATGACGCGAACGCTGGCCAGCCGTCCGAACCTTGAAAAAGTCGCGCGCATGACCGATCTGGACCTGCGCGCGAAGACCCCGCAGCAGCAGGAGGCGCTGTATTCCGGTCTGGCTGCGGCGATCAGTTTGCAAGGCAGCGATCGCGAGAATCTCTATACCATCAGCTACCAGAACACGAGTCCGGAACTGGCCAAGCGAGTCGTCCAGTCGTTGTTGACGATCTTCACCGAAAGCAGTCTGGGCGGGGCACGCAAGGACATCTCCAATACTCAGAAATTCATCGACGATCAACTCAAGGCCTATGAAGCCAAACTGCTCGAAAAAGAAAAGCAGTTGGAGGAATTCAAGCGGCGCAACATCGGCACGATGCCGGGCCAGGGCGGCAATTTCTACGCCAAATTGAATGAGACGAGCTTGGCGCTCGAACAAGCCAAGCTTGAATTGGAAGAGGCCAGTAACCGCAAGAAACAATTGCAGCAGCAACTGG
Source organism: uncultured Thiobacillus sp. (assembly GCA_964466195.1). Lineage (GTDB taxonomy): Bacteria > Pseudomonadota > Gammaproteobacteria > Burkholderiales > Thiobacillaceae > PFJX01. The sequence goes on along the minus strand of CAYXMQ010000004.1, from coordinate 162,006 downwards.
ACGATCAAGAGGAAGTGTTGAGCATGCCCATGCCGGGAGGGACGGTCAGTTCGGCGCTGGATGGACGTATCGCGGCGCTGCAAACGCAGGTCGATAATTTGCGTTTGCGCTACACCGACCTGCACCCTGAAATTACGCGCACGAAGCAGTTGATTGCGCGTCTGCAGGATCAGAAGAAACAGGAAGAGGAGGCGATCAAGGCGCAGCCCAAGGGGGCGATCAAAGCGCAGAATCCGGTCTACCAGCAGCTCTCGATAGCGATCGCCGAGGCCGATGCCAATATGGCTTCGCTGAAAACACGAGTTGCGCAGATACAGAACAAACGAAACGAGCTGTCTCGATCCGTGGATCGTGTGCCGCTGATCGAGAATGAGTTTACGCAGATGATGCGTGACTATGAGGTTTACAGGGGCAATTACGCCAGCATGCTGGCGAAGCGTGAGACGGCGGCGCTTTCCGGCGAAGTGGAAAGCAAAACCGATGTGGTCGAATTCCGGGTGATCGATCCGCCCCGCGTCCCCAGCAAGCCGGCGTGGCCGAATCGGCCGTTGTTGGTGGCTGCAGTGCCATTGGGAGGCATCGGTTTGGGGCTGGCCCTCGCATTCCTGCTTACTCAATTGCGCCCAAGCGTCGAAAGTCGCCGCCAATTGCTTGACTTGACTTCGTATCCGCTGCTCGGCACGGTCAGCATGATCGAGACCGATGTGGCGCGTCGTCGCAAACGACGTTCGAATCTGATCTTTACGGCAGGGGGCGGCGGACTCATCTTGGCGTTGCTTGCCCAGATGATCTACTACCTTGTCCTTTCACCGGCGGCATAAGCCAGGAGGCGATATGAGCATCATCGAACGCGCAGCTGGCAAGCTGGGAAATTCAGAACCGCCGGTTTCGGCCATTCATTCATCACTGCGTCCTGCGGATAAGTCCGATGAGGGCAATCTGATCGAAGCGGCGATCGAGAAAGCCGAAGCTTCTTTCCAGCGGCCACCTGAATCGGTCAGACAGCGACAGGCTTTTTCCGATGAGGACGGTCCGGCCACGATCGTCGGCAGTCAGCGTGGCACGGTGGATCTGGCGCGCTTGAAACTGGCCGGCGCGCTGACGCCGGATGCGGGGCGCAGCAAGATCGCCGAGGAATACCGCTTGATCAAACGCCCATTGTTGATCAATGCATTTGGTCACGGCGGCAACCCGCCCGTTCCGAATGGCAATCTGATCATGGTCACCAGTTCCATCCCAGGGGAGGGCAAGTCTTTCACGGCCATCAATCTGGCGATCAGCATGGCGACCGAACTGGAAAGTACGGTGCTGCTGGTGGATGCCGACGTGACCAAGTCCTCCGTGGTTCGCTACCTGGGTCTGGAGGCGAACAAAGGCCTGCTGGACGTGCTGCGGGATCCGAATGTGGAGCTGTCCGATGCGCTGATCAAGACCGATATCGCCAAGCTCACCGTGTTGCCAGCGGGCCGAAGCTTTGCGCATGCGACGGAATTGCTGGCCAGTTCCGCCATGAAGGATTTCGTGCAGGATATTTCTAGCCGCTACCCGGACCGGATCATCATTTTCGATTGCCCGCCTATTCTGGCGACCAGCGAAGCGACGGTGCTGGCGAGTTACATGGGGCAGATTGTTTTCGTGGTCGAAGCGGAACGGACACCGCAGGAGGCGGTAAAGGATGCGCTGGCGCATCTGAGTGATTGTGAACATGTCGGGCTGCTGCTCAACAAGGCGCCCTCCCGTTCTATGGGTGGTGACTACTATGGCTACGGCTATGGATACGGCTATGGCGGCTATGGCGAGTACGGCAAGCAGTAAGCGGCTTTTACTGCTGGGTTGTCTAGTCTCCACGCTGGCTTCGGGTGGCGACTGGAAAATCGTGCCGAGCGTCAGCCTATCGGAACGCTATTCGGACAATGTGAACTTGGCCGGCAGCGGCCTGGAGCAGTCCGATTGGATAACTACGATTTCGCCGCGTATCTCGATAGGGCGGGATGCCCCCAGACTCAAGGTCAATGTGGATTACGGCCTGCAGGGCCTGCTTTATGCGAACGATTCCGAACGCAATAAAATTCGACACAACCTGAATGGCCGAGCGAATGCGGAGTTGGTGAAAGACTGGTTTTATCTCGACTCGTCGGCGCGTATCTCACAGGAACTCCTGAATCTGGCTGATGCAGGTGGTTTGGGGGATGCGGTCGGGATTGGCAATACCACTTCTGTCGGTTCCTATAGCCTGAGCCCTTATTTGAAGCACCGCTTTGGGTCCGTGGCCACCGTGGAAGCGCGGTTAACGCGTGATGAAGTGTTCATTGGCGACTCTTCCGTGTCGGACAGCGGAAGCACGCGATATCGACTGAGCGCCGTCAGCGGCAACGACTTTTTCCCGCTTACTTGGGGTGCCAGTTACGGCAAATCGGATACCAATAACAGCCGAGCGGCAAATAGCGGCAGTGAGAGAGCTTCCGCCAATGCGCGTTACCAGTTGAGCCGTAACTTCGGCCTGCTGGCCCAGGCCAGTATGGAAAAGCATGATTTCGTCGGCGCCAGCGCTCGTGTGCGGGATTACTCTTCCTACGGTATTGGCGGGTTCTATGCACCGAGTCGGCGAATTTCCATGGATGCGTTGTACAACCAGTCCGACAATGGCAATTTCCTGAGTGGTAGCGTGACGCTCAATCCCACTCTTCGCACCACGATTAGGGCGTCTTCCTCCAAGCGGGCCTATGGCAGAAGTTATGCGCTCAATTTGAGCCACCGTAGCCGACATTCCAATTGGAGTCTGGTCTATCAGGACGACTTGACGACGACTCAGCAGCAATTCACCAACTTCGCCGGCTATCTCTGCCCAATAGGAACCTTGCCCCCGGATCCGAGTTGTATCCCGGTATTCAGCCAGACGCAAAACAATGGCACCTACCTGTCCAAGAACCTGATTGGTACGGTCAGCTACACCTTGCGCCGCAATACCTGGAACCTGAGCCTCTTTAACAACCAGCGGGCGTTCCAGAATGGCGGGGAAACGGATACGACGCGCGGCATACAGGCATCGTGGAGTCTGCGGCCGGCGGCGAATACTACCTTCACGCTGAACGGCAGGATGTCACAAGCGAATGCCAGTCTGGCCGGGCGCCAGGATGACCTCTGGAGTATCGGCCTGATTGCGACGCAGAAATTTCAGGGCAAGGTTTCAGGCAGTCTGGAAGTGCGCCATCAGGAGCGGCAGTCCAACCAGCCGACGGGTGATTATGCTGAGAATTCCGTGGCGGCCAGATTAAACATGAGCTTCTGACGATGTACGAAAGTTATTACCAACTTCGCGACAAGCCTTTCCAACTCAACCCCGATCCACGTTTTTTCTTTGCCAGCAAGGGACATAAACGCGCCTTTGCCTATCTGGAATACGGTCTTTCGCTAGGCGAGGGGTTTATTGTCATTACCGGCGATGTCGGCGCGGGAAAAACGCTGCTGGTCAAGAGTCTGCTCAAGAAACTGGAAAACGGCAGTTATTTGATCGGCCAACTGGTCAGCACGCAACTCGATGCGGATGACACGCTGCGCAGCGTGGCTGCCGCTTTCGGCTTGCAAGCGGAGGGCATGACAAAGTCGGCCTTGCTCAAGAGTCTGGAAGATTATTTACGTCTGGCAGTGCGGCAGAGCCGGCGTCCGCTGTTGATCGTCGACGAAGCGCAAAATCTGGATCCGCGTGCGGTGGAAGAGTTGCGCATGCTGTCCAACTTCCACGAGAACGACAAGTCATTGCTGCAGAGCTTTCTGCTGGGCCAGCCTGAGTTCCGCGACACGATCCAGAGCCCGGAAATGTTGCAGCTGCGCCAACGTGTGATTGCGTCCTATCATTTGGGTCCGCTCGACCGAACTGAAACCATTCAGTACATCGTGCATCGCTTGAATACGGTGGGCTGGCAAGGGAATCCGACGTTCAGCGAGGATGCCTTCGATATCATTCATCAGTTTTCAGCCGGCGTGCCTCGCCGCATCAATACGCTATGCGACCGGCTTCTCCTGTTCGGTTATCTGGAGGAGCGTAACGTGCTCGATGCCGCGGCCGTGCAGGAGGTCATCGGCGATTTGCGCCAGGAAGTCCATCATCAGGAGCCGCGTACCCACCAGCCCCGCGAAGAAACTGCGGCGCCTGTTCAAGGCCAGTCCAGCGTCGCGACGGTCGCCATGTCGGAAGACATGGAAGCAAGATTGGTCGCGATGGAGCGTTCCATCAATCGCCTGATCCCTCTCGTGCGCAAGGTGCTGTTCACGGTGACGGCGGGGAAAGAAAACGAATGAGCCAGGAACGCCGCCGCATTGCCGTTGCGCTGGGGTGATGTCTATCAACATGTTCGCCAGCCCTTTGCGTAATCCGAACATCACCAACGTGATGAGTGTCGACGTCGAAGACTACTTTCAGGTCGGTGCGTTCGAACACACGATTCCGCGCGCCGATTGGGAACGCTGGCCTTGCCGGGTGGAAGCCAATATCGAACGCATCCTGGCGCTGTTCGAGCGGCATGACATCAAGGCGACTTTTTTTACCCTGGGCTGGATTGCCGAACGTTACCCGCAGATGGTGCGCGGCATCGTTGCCGCCGGACACGAACTGGCCAGCCACGGCTATGGCCATCAACGCGTTACGGCGTTGTCCTCGAATGAATTTCGCAACGACATCGTGCGGGCCAAATCGTTGCTTGAGGATCTTTGCGGCCAAGCCGTGAGCGGCTACCGAGCGCCGAGCTTTTCCATCGGCGGCGGCAACTTGTGGGCGCTCGCGGTGCTTGCGGAAACCGGGCATCGCTACAGTTCCAGCATCTATCCCATCGCGCACGATCATTACGGCATGCCCGATGCGCCGCGTTTTCCGTACCGGTCCGAGCAATGCCCGGCGTTGCTGGAGATGCCGCCGACCACGGTCAAATGGCGCGGGCGCAATCTGCCGGCGGCTGGCGGCGGTTACTTCCGGTTATTGCCTTACGCCGCTTCAAACTGGTTGATCAATCGCGTCAATCGGGATGACCAGCGTCCTGCCATGTTCTATTTTCATCCCTGGGAAATCGATCCGCAGCAGCCTCGCGTGCCCGGCGCACCGATGAAAAGCCGCTTTCGCCACTACGTCAATCTGGGCCGTATGGAAGCCAAGCTCGACCGGCTCTGCCGGGATTTCCAATGGGGACGAGCGGACCGGGTTTACGCAGCTGAACTGGCCGCCCCGGCAAACGCATGAGTTTGATCGTACGCGCGGCCAACGATGCCGATGCCGGCGCATGGGATGCTTTCGTATTCGGTTTGCCGGAAGCGACCTTCTTTCATCGTTTCGGCTGGCGCAAGGTGATTCGGCAAGCTTACGGACACCGTACACATTTTTTACTGGCGGAGCGCGACGGCGTTATCGAAGGCGTGCTGCCTTTGGCCGAAATCAACAGCCGCTTATTCGGCCATGCCCTGATCGCCAGCCCGTTCTGCGTCTATGGCGGCATCGCCGCGGCCACGCCCGAAGCGCGCAACCTATTGGATCGGCGCGCTCAGTCTCTGGCGACGGAATTGGGCGTCGGCCATTTGGAATATCGCGATCGCGATGCGCCGGCGCACGCCGACTGGCCAGGCAGCGAGCTCTATGTCACCTTTCGCAAGGAACTCGACCCTGACGTCGAGAAGAACATGTTGGCGATCCCGCGCAAGCAGCGCGCCATGGTGCGTAAAGGCATCAAGAATGGGCTCGCTATTGAACTGGAAGCGGGGGTCGAGGACTTCTTTGCGGTGTACGCCGACAACGTTCTGCGGCATGGCACCCCCGCCATGCCCAAACGTTATTTTGCTTTGTTGCGGGAAACCTTCACCGAGGACTGCGAAGTGATGCTGGTGCGCGCAGCGGACGGGCAGGTGGTCAGCGGCGTGATGAGCTTCTATTTCCGGGAAGAGATTCTGCCTTACTACGCCGGCGATGCACTCGCAGCGCGTGCATTGGCGGCGAACGACTTCAAATACTGGGAACTGATGCGCCGCGCCTGCGAACGCGGCATCCGCGTGTTCGATTTCGGCCGCAGCAAAATCGGCACCGGCCCTTACGACTTCAAACGCAACTGGGGCTTTGAGCCGCAGTTGTTGCACTACGGTTACAAATTGGTGAAAGCGGAGCGATTGCCGGAAAACAATCCCAACAACCCGAAATATCAATTGTTCATCAAGGCCTGGCAGCGTTTGCCGTTGCCGGTGGCCAATTTTCTCGGGCCGTACATCGTCAAAAACCTCGGGTGAGTAGAAACAGCATGTCCGACTTGCTCTTGCTCACTCACCGAATTCCCTACCCGCCGAACAAGGGCGACAAGATTCGCGCCTGGCATCTGCTTGAGCACTTGGCGCGCAGTCATCGCGTGCATCTGGGCGCCTTTGTCGACGACCCGGATGACTGGCGCCATGCCGAGAAAATGCGCGCCGTTTGCGCCAGCACTTTTCTGGTCGGCCTGAACCCGCGCTGGGGCAAGCTGCGCGCGCTCGGCGGCTTATTGACCGGGGAGCCGCTCACGCTGCCGTTCTATCGCCATGGCGGCATGCAGAAATGGGTGGATACGCGTCTGGCCGAGGGCGTCTCGCATGTGCTGGCCTATTCGTCAGCGATGGCCCGTTTCGTCATGCAGCCTACCTCGGCGCGGCGCATCATGGATTTTGTCGATATCGATTCGGATAAATGGCGTCAGTACGCGTCCACCAAAGCCTGGCCGTTGTCCTGGCTCTATCGCCGCGAAAGCGCCAAGCTGCTGGACTGGGAGCGCCGCGTCGCCGCGGAATTCGATGCCAGTCTCTTCGTCTCTGCCACCGAGGCCTCGGATTTTCAGGCGCTTGCACCGGAGAGCGCGGGCAAGGTGAGCTACTACCATAACGGCGTTAACGCCGACTATTTCTCGCCAGATGGCGACTATCCCAATCCCTACCCGGCTGGTCGCGAGGCGCTCGTTTTCACCGGCGCCATGGACTACTGGCCGAACGTGGATGCCGTACTCTGGTTCGCCCGCGAAATCCTGCCCTTGTTGCGTGCGCGTAAGCCGGATTGTCTGTTTGCAATCGTCGGCAGCAAGCCCACGCCCGAGGTTCGGGCTTTGGCGAGCCAGGCCGGCATTCTTGTAACAGGGCGGGTGAAAGATATGCGGCCCTACCTGGCGCATGCTCGTGTCGTGGTTGCGCCATTGCGCATTGCACGCGGCATTCAAAACAAGGTGCTGGAGGGCATGGCGATGGCCAAGCCCGTGGTCGCCACTCCGCAGGCGCTGGAAGGGATAGGCGCGCTGCCGCAGCAGGAAGTGCTGTCGGCCAGCGATGCCTCGGCAATGGCGGAATGTGTTCTGGCTGCGCTGAACGACGTCGGAATGGGCCGAGCGGCGCGGCAGCGGGTCATCGAGAATTTCAGCTGGGCGCATAACCTGGCGCATGTAGACCACTTGTTGGAGGCGTGATGGATGCGGATGTGAAAGCGGGCTGGAGCAAGTCCTTGCTGTTATTGGTGCTGGCTTTGCTGGCGGTCATCGTGTTGCTGCAACCGACTTTCATGTCCATGGTCGATGTCTGGGAACGCTCCGAGACCTTCGCCCACGGCTACGTGATTCTGCCGATTTCACTTTGGCTGATCTGGCGGAATCGGCATGTTCTTGCCGCCATTCCCGCCCAAACTGACTGGCGCGCGCTGGGCGTCATCGTTCCGCTTGGTCTGGGCTGGCTGGCCGCCCGCGTCGGCGGGGTGCTGGTGGTCGAACAATACATGTTGGTTGGCATCCTGATCTCCACGGTCTGGTTGCTGCTGGGGTGGCGCCAGCTGCGCGCGTTGGCGTTTCCGCTCGCCTTCCTGCTGCTGATGGTGCCCAACGGGGAAGGCTTGATCCCCCCGATGATGGAGTTCACGGCCGATTTCACCGTCGGCGCTGTCAAGCTCATCGGACTGCCGGTTTATCGCGAGGGCTTGTTTTTCACCCTGCCATCCGGCGAGTGGAGCGTGGTGGAGGGCTGTTCCGGTCTGCGTTATCTGATCGCGTCCATCACGCTGGGACTGCTGTATGCCTATCTGACCTACCGCACGCTCTGGAAACGGGTCGCTTTCAGCCTCGCGGCGATCATCGTGCCGGTGTTTGCCAATGGCGTGCGCGCAACGATGATCGTATTGATCGCTCACTATTCCGATATGAAGCTGGCGTTGGGCGTCGATCATTTCGTCTACGGCTGGGTCTGGTTCGGCATCGTCATGCTGATCATGTTCTGGGTCGGCCTGATCTGGCGCGAGGATATGGAAGAGCCGCCGCCGCCCGCGTCCGCGGTCAAGCCGGCGATCGACTACCCCGCTGCGCTGGCCTTGGTGGTGTTGATTGGCCTGTTGCCACTGTATGAAGGGCAGTTGAGCAGTCGCGCCATCGCCACGCCGACACTGGCCCTGCCGTCGCCAGTGCAAGGCTGGGCTAAGGAGGAGAGGGCATTCTCGAATTGGGAGCCGCACTGGGTGGGCATGGATCGCCGCCTGCTCGGTCATTATCGCAAGGGCGACCAGCATGTGATGTTGTACGTGGCCTGGTATGGCGCGCAACGTCAGGATGCGGAGCTGATCAACAGCCAGAACTTCATGGTGCGCGAAAAGCATCCGGATTGGCGCAGCATGCACCGAGTGGAAAAAGCCGTCAGCGTGGCCGGTCAGACGCTGCCGATGGCCGAGTCCGGGCTGTTGAGCCAAAGCGGTAGGCAGCGCATCCTGGCCTGGCAGTGGCACCGCATTCATGGTCAGAACGGCGGCAAGGACAGCATCAATCCCTATCTGGCCAAGCTCGATCTCGCGCTGTCCAAGTTGCTGGGCCGGCCGGATGAAGGCGCCGCCATCATCGTCGCCACGCCGTACACGGAGAATGCTAAAGCGGCGGCGGCGACGCTCGGCGATTTCGTCGCCGCCCATAAGGCGCAGTTGGATGTTCAGCTGGATCAGACCGACAAGCCATGAGCCTGCAACCCATATGGTCGAGGTGTTTAGGTTGAGCCGGCCGGCAGCCCCGGTGCTGATTGCGCATACGGTTTACCATTTCGGCACCGGCGGCATGGAAAACGGCATGGTCAATCTGATCAATCGCTTGCCGCAAGAGCGTTACCGCCATGCGATCATCTGTTTGGCCGGGCACGGCGAATTCGCTCGCCGCATCACCAATCCGAATGTTCAGTTTTTTGATCTGGGCAAACGCCCGGGCCATGATCTGGGCTGGTTTCGCCGCTTGTACCGGCTATTGCGCGAACTCAAGCCGGACATTCTTCATACCCGCAACCTGAGTACATTGGAGGCCCAGTTCGTCGGCGCCCTGGCGCGCGTGCCGGCGCGTGTGCATGGCGAACATGGCCGGGATGTGTTTGATCTCGAAGGCAAGAACCGTAAATACAACCTGCTGCGCAAAGCGGCGCGCGGCCTGATACACCGCTATATCGCAGTCAGCCAGGATCTGGCCGGCTGGTTGCGGCAGACCGTAGGGGCGTCCGAGGCGCGCATCGTGCAGATCTACAACGGCGTCGATCACAGCCGTTTCTTCCCGCGCCAGGCTACCCGGCCGGACCTGGGCAGGCCCGAGTTTTTCGCCGGCGCCACCTGTGTCATCGGCAGTCTTGGCCGCATGGCGGCGGTGAAGGATTATCCTGGTCTGGCCGAGGCCTTCATCCGGCTCTGCCGATCGCGTCCCGATGCCAGCGGACTGCGGCTGATTCTGGTGGGGGACGGCGGCGCGCGGCCAACCTGTCAGGCCATGCTGGATGCCGCCGGCCTCGGCCGGCAAGTCTGGTTGCCGGGAGACTGTTCCGATACGCCGGACTGGCTGCGCAGCTTCGATCTATTTGTGCTCAACTCGTTGGGCGAAGGCATCTCGAACACCATTCTGGAAGCCATGTCGACCGGCTTGCCGGTGATCGCCACCCACGTCGGCGGCAATCCGGAACTGGTGCTGCCCGGACAAACCGGCGCCTTGATCCCGCCTGGCGAGCCGGATACCCTCGCGCAGGCCATAGGCCAATATGTGGACGACGCTTCACGCCGACGCGTAGAAGGCCATGCCGCCCGCGCCCGCATCGAAGCCGAATTCGATTGGGAGCGTGCAACGGCCGCCTACGCGGCGGTGTACGAGTCGCTATGCGTTGTGCAACCCAGCCAGACTTAAGGGCTCGTGAATGAATAACGTGGGCAATGTTGGGTACGTTAGCAAGATGCGATGCAAGGCGCGGGTTGCGCCGCATGGCCACGCTCTGCAAACAAGCGGCAACGTGACAGCGTGCGCGATGGCGCTGTCAGAATGTTCAGGCTATTCGTTAACGAGCCCTAACCGTTACCAGAAAGAATCGCTCAGACCATGTGCGGCATAACCGGTGTTTTCGACTTGCGCGAAACGCGCGCCATAGACCGCGCAGTCCTCACGCGCATCAACGATATGCAATGGCATCGCGGCCCGGACGAAGCCGGCCTGCACCTTGAGCCCGGCCTGGGGTTCGGCCACCGGCGGCTGTCCATCATCGATATCGCATCCGGCCAGCAGCCGTTGTTCAACGAAGACGGCAGTGTCGCGGTGGTGTTCAACGGCGAGATCTACAATTTTGTCGATCTGATCCCCGAGCTCACCGCCCTCGGCCACGTCTTCAAAACCCGCTCCGACACCGAGACCATCGTCCATGCCTGGGAACAATGGGGCGAAGATTGCGTGCACCACTTCCGCGGCATGTTTGCGTTCGCCTTGTGGGACCGCAAGCAGCAGGTGCTGTTCATGGCGCGCGACCGCATGGGCGTGAAGCCGCTGTTTTATGCGCTGACCGATGACGGTTTTCTGATCTTCGGTTCCGAACTGAAAACGATCACCGCGTGGCCGGGTTTTCGCCGCCAGATCGACGACAAGGCGGTGGAAGACTATTTCGCCTACGGCTATGTGCCGGAACCGCGCACGATCTATTCCACTGCGCTGAAGATGTCGCCCGGACACTGTTTGCTGATCAAGCGCGGCCAAGCGGTCGGCGAGCCGCGCGAATATTGGGATGTGCCGTTCAAGCCGCATTCGAATCTGCTCAGCCTGCAAGACGCCGAAGACGAGATGATCGAACGCTTGCGCGAAGCCGTGCGCATCCGCATGGTGGCGGAAGTCCCGTTGGGCGCGTTCCTGTCCGGCGGCGTCGATTCTTCTGCGGTCGTGGCGATGATGGCGGGGCTGAGCGAGCAACCGGTCAAAACCTGTTCCATCGCCTTCTCCGACCCGAAATACAACGAGGCCGAATACGCCCGCAAGGTCGCCCAGCGTTATCACACCGACCACCATGTCAACACCGTCGAGGCCGACGATTTCAGCTTGCTGGACGAACTCGCCCATCTCTACGACGAGCCTTATGCCGACTCGTCCGCGATGCCGACCTACCGGGTCTGCCAGCTGGCGCGCAAGGACGTAACGGTGGCGCTTTCCGGCGATGGCGGCGACGAGAATTTCGCCGGCTATCGACGCTACCGCTGGCACAGCTACGAAGAAAAAATGCGCGCGATGCTGCCAGTCGGCGTGCGCCGCCCGCTGTTCGGTATGCTCGGCAGCCTGTATCCAAAAGCCGACTGGGCGCCCAAGGTTTTCCGCGCCAAGACCACCTTCCAGGCCATGGCGCGCGATAGCGTCGAGGGCTATTTTCATGGCGTCTCACTGATGGACAGCGACTTGCGCGACAAGGCGTTCAGCCCCGAATTCAAGCGCCGGCTGAACGGTTACAACGCCGTCGAAGTGCTGCGTCGCCATCAAGCCCATTCGCCGGTGCAGAACGGGGGCGACGTCAATGACGCCGTCTCGCAAGTGCAATATCTCGACATGAAGACCTATCTGGTTGGCGACATCCTGACCAAGGTCGATCGCGCCAGCATGGCGCACGCTCTCGAAGTGCGCGTGCCGTTCCTCGACCATAAACTGGTCGAATGGGTGTCCGGCTTGCCGCTGGATTACAAGCTGCGCGGCGCCGAAGGCAAGTTCATGCTCAAGCAGGCTTTGGAGCCGTACCTGCCGCACGACATCATGTATCGCAAGAAGATGGGGTTCTCGATACCGCTTGCAGAATGGTTCCGCGGCCCGCTGCTGGGCAAACTGCGGACGGCGTTGAGCAGCCAGCGCATGGCCGACACCGGTTTGTTCAACATGGATTTTCTCTCGCGCATGGTCGAAGAACACGCCAAGGGGGCACGGGATTACAGCGCTTCGTTATGGTCGCTGTTGATGTTTGAAGCCTTTTTGCGCAATCAGGAGAAATCGGCATGACCCTGCGCATCCTTCACGTTTTCGACCACTCGCTGCCGCTGCATTCCGGCTACACCTTCCGCAGCGCCAACATTCTGCGCGAGCAGCGCAATCTGGGCTGGCAGACTTTTCATCTCACCAGCCCGAAGCAGGTCAATTGCACGGCGGCGGAAGAAGAGGCCGACGGCCTGCATTTCTATCGCACGCCGCCGCCTGCGGGCATCGCCAGCCGCCTGCCCGTGCTCAATCAATGGGCGCTGATGAAGGCCACCGAACGCCGCTTGCTGGCTTTGGCGAAAGAACTGAAACCGGACCTGCTGCATGCCCATTCGCCGGTGCTCAACGCCTGGCCGGCGATCCATGCGGGCGAAAAGCTCGGCATTCCGGTGGTGTACGAGATTCGCGCCTTCTGGGAAGACGCGGCGGTGGACCACGGCACACAAAGCGAAGGCGGCTTGCGTTATCGCCTGACCAAGGCCATGGAAACCCGCGCGGTGCGTCGCGCCACCCAGGTGGTGACGATCTGCCAAGGGCTGCGCGGCGATCTGATCTCGCGCGGCATTGCCAGCGACAAGATCGGCACCGTGCCGAACGCCGTCGACATCGAACATTTCAGCCTGAGTACCGGCGCGGACCCGGAGCTCAAGGCCAAACTGGGCTTGTCCGGCTGTCGCGTGATTGGTTTCCTGGGCTCGTTCTACGCCTATGAAGGTCTCGATTTGCTGATCGCCGCCTTGCCCGGAATGCTGGCTCAAGCGCCGGATGTGCGCTTGCTGCTGGTCGGCGGCGGCCCGCAGGAAGGCAATCTGAAAGCCCAGGCAGCCGCGTTGGGCGTCAGCGACAAGGTGGTTTTCGTGGGTCGCGTGCCACATGCCGAGGTCAGTCGCTATTACGACCTGGTCGACTTGCTCGCCTACCCGCGCCACCCGATGCGTCTGACCGAATTGGTGACGCCGCTGAAGCCGCTGGAAGCGATGGCCCAGGGCCATTTGTTGATCGCTTCGGATGTCGGCGGGCATCAGGAACTCATCGCGGACGGCCGCACCGGCGTGCTGTTTCGCGCCGGCGATGTCGCCGACCTGATCGCCAAGACCGTGGCCACCCTCAATCTGTCGGACCACGGCGCGGCGATACGCGCCAACGGCCGCCGCTTTGTCGAGCAGGAGCGCAACTGGGCCAACAGCATCGCCAATTACAAATCCATCTACGGCAAGGCCCTCGGCCGCGTCCTACCCTAAACCACGCCCATGCCACTTATCGACATCATTGCCGGGGCGCGCCCCAACTTCATGAAGATCGCCGCGGTCATCCGCGCGCTGGATAGGCATCGCGCCGATGGCGGTAGCCTGCGCTATCGCCTGATCCATACCGGCCAGCACTACGATGCGCGCATGTCCGGCGACTTCTTTACCCAACTCGGCATTCCCGAGCCCGACATCAACCTGGAAGTCGGCTCGGGCAGCCAGGCCGAACAAACCGCCGCGATCATGGTTCGCTACGAAGCGTTGCTGCTGCAGGCGCGCAGCGACCTGTGCCTGGTGGTGGGCGACGTCACCTCCACGATGGCCTGCGCCATCGCGGCGCAAAAGCTGTGCCTGCCGGTCGCCCATGTCGAGGCCGGCATCCGTTCCGGCGACTGGAGCATGCCGGAGGAGATCAATCGCATGGTGACGGATGCCATCACCAACTGGTTCTTCACCACCAGCGAGGTCGCCAACCAGAACCTGCGTAACGCCGGCGTCGACGAGAGCCGCCTCCATTTCGTCGGCAACACCATGATCGATACGCTGCTGGCGAACATGGACCGGCTCAGCCCGCCCGCGTTCTGGGACGAGCAGGGTTTGCGCGCCGCTGACTATTTCGTGGTGACCTTGCACCGCCCGGCCAACGTCGATGCGGGCGGCTCGTTCGCGCGCCTGCTGGCCGCCATCGGCGAAGCCACGCGCGGCCTGCCGGTGGTGTTTCCGGTGCATCCGCGCACGGCGAAAACCCTGGCCGAACTGCCCGATCTGCCGGCCAACCTGCGCCTGGTCGATCCGCAGCCGTACCTGGAATTCAACTATCTGGTGAAACACGCCAAAGCGGTCATCACCGATTCCGGCGGCATCACCGAAGAAACCACGGTCATGGGCGTGCCCTGCTTGACCCTGCGCAACAGCACCGAACGGCCGGAAACGGTGTCGATGGGCACCAACGAACTGATCGGCACCAACCCGGCCAAACTCAAGCCGGCTTTGGATCGCTTGTTCGCCGGGCAATGGAAGCAGGGCGGCATCCCGGAAAAATGGGACGGCAAAACGGGTGAACGGATTGTGGAAGTACTGGCAAGGGTGCTGGCTTGATCATTTACGGTACTGTCATTTGTGCCGAAGCACGCATTGAGCCGGAGCATTCTTGATGGAAAAACACCGTTTCTCCGTCAACCTGGAGGTGTTGCGGGATCGACTCGTTGCAGAATTGGAGTCGGTATGTTCGGTTCTGGTGGGAAGTTGCACCTGGAACGATGTGCATGCCGATAGCAATGGGGAAATCGCATTGAAATTGCACGAGCAAAAGGATGGGATCGCGCAGATCGGCCTTGAAGAAGCGCTACGAGGCCAATTGGACTGCCGATTTGTGGTCGATTTTCCACTCGTCCGGCCTTGAAAAAGACGCCGAAAATGTGCCCGCAAAATCTCTCTGAGCACGGTCAACCGGACAGCCCACGCCTTATCGTGTTCTCCAGTCTGTTTCCCAATGACGCCCAGCCCAATGCCGGGTTGTTCGTACGCGAGCGCATGTTCCGGGTTGGCAAACGGTTGCAGCTGGTCGTGGTCTCCCCCAAGCCCTGGTTTCCAGGTCAGGGGTTGATTCGGCTATTTCGCCCGCATTACCGGCCATTGCCGGCTCAGAAGGAGACTCAAGCCGGTTTCGAAGTGATCTTTCCCCGTTTTCTAGCCATTCCCGGCATGCTGCGTAGTCTGGATAGCCTGTTCATGGCTTTGGGCAGTTATTTCACGCTGCGCCGACTCAGAGCCCGGGGCTTCAATTTCATCGATGCCCACTTCGCTTACCCGGATGGCCATGCCGCCATCCGACTGGGGCGCTGGCTGGGCATGCCGGTGACGGTGACTTTGCGCGGTACCGAAGTGCCGCAAAGCCGCAATCCGGCCCTGGTTCCCAAACTGCAGCAAGTCTTCCGTGAAGCAGACAGGGTTATCAGCGTCTCGGACTCCCTGCGCCAACTGGCCATCTCTCTTGGACTCGCAGCGCAACGCGGCCAGGTCGTCGGCAACGGCATCGATGCTGACCGTTTTATCCCCGTCGCCAAATCCGAGGCTCGCCAGCGGCTAGGTCTTGCCGAGACCGCCCGGGTGCTCATCACCGTCGGCGGCCTGGTCGAACGCAAGGGCTTCCACCGGGTGATCGCCTGCCTGCCTGCCTTGCTGGAAAAGCATGCAGACCTGCACTATCTGGTCGTCGGCGGCCCCTGCCCGGAGGGCGACATGAGCCAGGCCCTGAAGGATCAGACTGCAAAACTGGGTTTGGCCGAGCATGTGCATTTCCTCGGGCCGATTGCACCGAATGAACTCAAGTGGCCGCTCTCCGCTGCCGATGTCTTTGTCCTTTCCACACGCAACGAGGGTTGGGCCAACGTCATTCTGGAAGCCATGGCCTGCGGAATACCTGTGGTGGCGAGCGATGTGGGAGGAAATGCGGAAGTGGTCAGCAGCCCGGAACTGGGCGCCATTGTCCCGTTCGACGACCAAGCCGCCTTGATTGCCGCACTCGACCAGGCTTTGACTCTGCGCTGGAATCAGCCAACTATTCGCACCTATGCGGAAGCAAACAGTTGGGAGAGCCGAGTGGATGTCTTGGTGAAATTGTTCCAAAAAATTGTAAGTGAGCGGATATGAACCTATACACCGCACTCATTTCGCACTTCGTTTTTCCCCTGCAGGAACGCCTCAAGCGCCACGACACGGTAGGTGTCCACAAGGAAATGGAGCAAAGCCAATACTGGCCCATGAAGCGTTTGGAAGACTTGCGCGTTGCGCGCCTCAAGGCCCTGCTGACCCACGCCGGCCAGCATGTGCCCTATTACCGCGACGTGTTCTCCCAACTGGCCTTCAACCCGGCCAATGTCACCGCCGTCTCGGACCTGCAACGCCTGCCCTTCCTGGACAAGACCGTCATCCGCGCCCACACCGACGCGATCAAGTCCTCACAGGCCCAAGACCTGGCCCGTTTCAACACCGGCGGGTCAAGCGGTGAACCCCTCATTTTCTATATCGGAAACGAGCGGGTTTCCCATGACGTCGCCGCCAAATGGCGCGCAACGCGATGGTGGGGCGTGGATATCGGTGATCCGGAAATCGTCATGTGGGGCTCGCCTATCGAACTGGGTTCCCAAGACCGGGTAAGGCAACTGCGAGACGCCCTCATGCGCACCAAACTGTTGCCCGCCTTCGAAATGTCGCCGCAAAAGGTCGCCGGTTTCATCGCGGAAATTCGCGCCATGCGGCCCAAGATGCTGTTCGGTTATCCCTCCGCCTTCGCCCACATCGCACACCACGCGCAGGAGCGCAACATCCGCCTGGATGACCTTGGCATCAAGGTCGCCTTCGTGACATCAGAACGGTTGTACGACCATCAGCGCGAACTCATCCAGAGAATATTCGGATGTCCGGTGGCTAACGGTTACGGCGGTCGCGATGCCGGTTTCATCGCGCATCAATGTCCCGCCGGCGGCATGCACCTGACGCACGAAGACATCATCGTGGAAATTGTCGATGCCGAAGGCCATGTCCTCCCTCCTGGCCAATCAGGCGAAATCGTTGTCACTCATCTGGCTACCAAGGACTTCCCCTTCATCCGCTACCGCACCGGCGATGTAGGCGTGCTGGGCGACCAGCCGTGCAGCTGTGGCCGCACCTTGCCCCTGCTCAAGGAAATCCAGGGCCGCAGCACGGATTTCCTGGTGGCTGCCGACGGCACTGTCATGCACGGCCTTGCCCTGATCTACATTGTGCGCGACCTACCCGGCGTGCGGCAGTTCAAGATCGTGCAGGAATCACTGGCATTGACGCGCATCCTGCTGGTGACCGATACCAACTTCGATGTAGCCCATCTGCCCAACATAGAACGCGGCGCAAAGGCTCGCTTGGGAGAGGGGGTTGTGGTGGAGGTCCAGTTGGTGGATGAGATTCCGCCGGAAAAATCGGGTAAGTATCGGTATGTGGTGAGCCGCGTCGAGTTGTCTGCAGGTGCCTATGCGACTTGACATCTAACAGCCCAAATCGATGAATGAAACCATGCGTCTAACTGATTACGAGATACAAAAAATTCGTCAATCTGCTCGCCAAATCGGAGGAGAGGAATCGTGTGTGCGTATTTTTGGCTCCAGACTTGATGACGCTGCGCACGGCGGAGATATTGATCTCATGCTTGAGTTATCTGAACCGGTAGATAACCCCGCGCTCATGGCTGCGCAGATGTCTACCCAAGTCTCACGTGCTATGCGTGGACGTAAAGTCGATGTGCTGCTCAGCGCACCTAATCTCATGCGTCTACCCATCCACGATATCGCCTTTAAAGAAGGTTTGTTGCTATGACAGTGGATGCCAAAATTGCC
The DNA here is from genome assembly GCA_964466195.1 of uncultured Thiobacillus sp. Classification (GTDB taxonomy): domain Bacteria; phylum Pseudomonadota; class Gammaproteobacteria; order Burkholderiales; family Thiobacillaceae; genus PFJX01. The sequence goes on along the minus strand of CAYXMQ010000004.1, from coordinate 144,138 downwards.
CTGCGCCTGCAATTCCTGGCTCGTGTCGTGCGCAAAGAGTGTCGCCACCTCGCCACGACTGACCAGCGCCTGTTCGGCAATGGATTCACGCCCACGCAAGTCAATCAACTTGAAGCAGACCCCGATTTGGCGGAGCGCGTGGAAGCCTTCGTGGGCAGATTCGGCCGCTTGCAAGACACTGTTGGCGACAAGCTGCTGCCATTGCTCTTGACGGCCCTGGGTGAAAAACCCGCCGCCGCCATCGACAACCTGGATAGAGCAGAACGACTGGGGCTGCTCAACTCCGCTGACGAATGGATGACCATGCACAACCTCAGGAACCAGATGGTTCACGAATACGTTGAAGATCCCGCCGTGCTTTCCAGTGCCCTGCAAACAGGTCACGAATTTGTGGGAGCGCTCATTGCCGTAGCCAACAAAATATTGACCGAAATCGAGCAGCGAGGCTGGGTGTGAAGCGGCCGAATGGATGCTGCTCAGCCGTTTTGGTCACTTGTAGCTGCCGGGAAGTACAAGCGCATGTCCATGCTCCGTCTGGCTCAGCACTTGCCTAGCCCCATTAACCCGCCTAATACCAACTCCTGCTACCTATGCGTGACCTACTCATAGCTGCCATCATCTTTGGCCTGGTACCTATGGTCCTGCGCAAGCCACAGGTCGGTATTTATCTCTGGTGCTGGATCAGCTATATGAACCCGCACCGGCTTGCTTATGGTTTCGCCTACAGCTTCCCTTGGGCCTACGTCATAGCCTTAACCACGCTTTCAGGCCTTATTTTCAGCAAGGAGCCCAAGCGCATTCCTTGGACACGGGAGACCGCCCTGATCCTCTTGCTCCTGATCTGGGCGGCCATCACCAGTTTTTTTGCTTTTGACCCGAAAGTTGCCTGGCCTGGCTGGATCAAATTTTTCAAGATTCTGCTTATGACCTTTGTCACCCTGATGGTGATCAATAATCGGCAACGATTGCAGGGCATGGTCTGGATGATTGCCTTGTCGCTGGGTTTCTATGGCATCAAGGGAGGCATATTCACCATCCTCAAGGGCGGAGCCCATCGTGTACAAGGGCCGGAAGGCACTTTCATCGGTGGCAACAATGAAATGGCCCTGGCTTTGATCATGACTGTTCCTCTTATCCGTTTTCTGCATCTGCAGGAAAAAAGGGTGTGGCTAAAAACCGGCCTTGCCGGCGCCATGTTGCTTACGGCCATAGCGGGTATTGGCAGCCAATCCCGAGGAGCCTTGCTGGGCATGGCGGCCATGGGGCTGTTTTTATGGTTGAAGAGCCGTAACAAGATAGTCACCGCCCTTTTCATCATCCTGTCGGTCGGCGCAATCGCGGCCATCATGCCGCAGTCCTGGTATGACCGCATGCATACGACAAAAGAATACAAGGAGGACAAGTCTGCCATGGGCCGAATCAATGCCTGGACTGTGGCGTTCAACGTCGCCAAGGATCGGGTAACAGGCGGCGGCATCGAAATGTTCCAGCCTTGGGTGTTTAAAAAATATGCCCCAAATCCGGAGGATGTACACGATGTTCATAGTGTGTATTTCGAAATGATGGGGGAGCATGGCTTCATAGGCTTCGGCATATTCATGTTGCTGATGTTTTTTACCTGGCAGCGGGCAAACAGCATCATCAGGCTTGCCAAGAAAAATCCCGACTTCTATTGGGAACGAGATCTGGCCGCCATGGTGCAGGTCAGTCTGATCGGCTATGCCGTTTCTGGCGCCTTCCTTGGATTGTCATACTTTGATTACTACTACCACCTTGTTGCCATCATCGTCATTTTGTATGGCCTCACCAATCAGAAACTCAAAGCCAGCCCGGCGCTTTCGCCTGCAGTAGTCATGCAGGGAAAAGTCTTGGGGCCAAACTGACCCTCAGGAAAAAGCCAGGCCCGTGCTTTTCAACTCCCACGCCTTCTTGTTTCTGTACCTGCCCCTGACGCTGATCGTCTTCTTTCGTCTGGGCGCTTATAGCCACCGGCTGGCCGCTGCCTGGCTGGGCGCCGCGTCTCTGTTCTTCTACGGCTACTGGAACCCGGCTTACGTCGGTCTGCTGCTCGCTTCCATCTTCTTCAACTATGGCATCGGCATCGCCCTCGCGCGGGAGCATGACGCGGGCAGCCCCCGGCGCAAGAACGTCATTCTGGCGGCTGGGGTGGGGTTGGATCTGGCGCTCCTTGGCTACTACAAATACGCCAATTTCTTTCTCGACAGCGCCAATCAATTGCTGGGCGCGGGTTGGACCTTGCAGGACATCATCCTGCCGCTGGGCATCTCCTTTTTCACCTTTACCCAGATCGCCTTCCTGGTCGATGCCTGGTCCGGCAAGGCCCGTGAGTACAACTTCATCCACTACCTGCTGTTCGTCACCTACTTCCCGCACCTGATCGCCGGTCCCGTGCTGCATCACAAGGAAATGATGCCGCAATTCGCCCAGCCGGAAACATACCGTCTGTCGTGGGAGAACATGGCCGTGGGCCTGACCTTCCTGTTCGCCGGCATGTTCAAGAAAGTCGTCATCGCCGACTCGCTGGCCGTGCATGCCACGCCAGTCTTCGACGCGGCGGAAGCCGGCGAGGCGCTGACCTTCTTTGCCGCCTGGAAAGGGACGGTCGCCTACACGCTGCAGCTTTATTTCGATTTCTCCGGTTACTCGGACATGGCTATCGGCCTGTCGCGGATGTTCGGTGTGAAGTTGCCGCTCAACTTCGATTCCCCTTATCGCGCCGCCAACATCATCGATTTCTGGCGCCGTTGGCATATGACGTTGTCGCGTTTCCTGCGTGATTACCTGTATATCCCCCTGGGCGGCAGCCGCAAAGGCCCTGCTCTACGCTACGTCAATCTGATGGCCACCATGCTGCTGGGCGGCCTCTGGCACGGCGCGGGTTGGACTTTCGTTATCTGGGGCGGTTTGCATGGCATTTATCTGGTGATCAACCACGCATGGCGGAAATTGTGGATCCGTCCCGTCGATCGCTGGTGGTCGCGCGCCATCGCCCGCAGCATCACCCTGCTGGCCGTCATGATCGCCTGGGTGTTCTTCCGTGCGGAGACTTTCAATGGGGCCATGCACATGCTCACGGCCATGACCAATCTGCCAACCACCCTGCACGGGCGCATCGGCCCCGTCGAAGGCTGGCTTGGCGCACTTGGCGTGCAATTCCAGGGCGGCTACATAGCCGCCGAACACTATGCCGATCTGGGCTGGCTCGTGTTCTGGGTCGCGTTCCTGTGGGTTTTGCCCAACACCCAACAGTGGATGGCGCGCTATGCGCCGACCATCGACGTCTCCGCTGAACGCCTGGCACCGCCGACTTGGCCGAACTTCTGGCGGCGTTTCCTGTGGCAGCCCAATGCGGCCTGGGCCGTGGCAGCCGCCGGCCTCGCTATCGTCTCGATCCTGGGCATGTCCCGGATCAGCGAATTCCTCTATTTCCAGTTCTGAGCCATGTCGAAAGCACTCGCCACGCACTTCAACCGGATATTTTTTTCGCTGGTGTTCGGCGCATTGGCGATGACTTTTTCGATCAACCTGAGCGTCGACCCGTTTGGCCTGTTCGGCATGCCAACCTGGCAAGGCTTCAACGCCGAGAAGACCCAGTACCAAAAATATCTGCGCATGGCCAAGCCGCACGCAGTCCGCATGTTGCAGCCGCGTGGCCTGATTCTGGGGACGTCGCGGGCGGAGTATCTGGATCCCGATCACCCTGGCTGGCGCGTAGATGCGCACCCGGTTTACAACATGGCGATCCAGAGCGCACGCATCCACGAGATTCTGCGCAATCTACAACATGCACAAGCCCAAAACCGACTCAAGCAAGTAGTGCTGCTGCTTGACGATTTCATGTTCGATCCCCGCGTGCAACAGGAAAGCGGATTCGATGAGACCAGGCTGGATCTGAAGCCAAGTCCGGAAATCAATGGGGCATGGATCGGTGACCTGGTGATGTCGCTGCTGTCCTACGACGCGTTGCTGGAATCAATCGCCACCATCCGGGCGCAAAACACGTCTGCACCTGTCATCTATCTATCCAACGGCGCGCGGCATCCAGAGCGTTTCCAGAGCGCGATAGATCGGGTGGGCGGGCACCGAAACCTGTTCATGACGCTGATCAGACCAGCCGGCCGGGCGTTCAAAGGGGATGATCGCCAACCCTATGAGGACTTCAGAACCTTGCTGATGTTCTGCCGTGCGCAGGGCATCGACCTGCGGCTGATCATCAGCCCCATGCATGCGCATATGCTTGAACTTTACTGGTTGAATGGAACCTGGCAAAAGCTTGAAGACTGGAAGCGGCGACTGGTGCGCCTGGTCGAGGACGAAGCGGCTCGCACACCGGGAGCCAAACCGTTCCCGCTGTGGGATTTTTCCAGCTACAACAGCATCACCACGGAAAAGATACCCTTACAGGGCGATGCTAAAACCCGAATGCGCTGGTACTGGGAAAGCAGTCATTTCAAGACCGCTACCGGCCGCCTGATGTTTGACCGGGTATTGGGTACGCGCTCTGCCGACTTGCCCTTCCATGAGGATTTCGGCCTGCGGCTTGGGGCGGACAACATCGAGCAGCACCTGCAAGCTATCCGAGTGAGGCATGTCGAATATGCTTCCCTACAACGGGCGGATATTTCGGAGATCGCCGAAAAGATCAAAGGCATCCAAGTTCACCACCACTAGCCTGCCAAGAGCGCCAACCAACGTTTGGCTATGTGCTAAGCGCTTGCATCGCCCCCAATCTTGCATGTTGGCGTTGTGCTTGATCGTCATGTAAGCCCCTTATAATGCCGCGGCACTACCCAGAAAATATGCATATTTCTCGTCTCTTCGGCGCATGCCGGGCGCGCTCATTACAGGACGAACAATGATAGGCACCTTCAAAGATCTCTACCTCTACCGTGAACTGCTGTTCACCCTGATCTGGAAAAACGTGGTCTTGCGTTACAAGCAGGCCTATCTGGGTATCGCTTGGGCAGTGATCAAACCGGTCATGCTCATGCTCATCTTCACTTTGGTGCGCAGCTTCGTCGGCATCGAAAGCGGCGACATTCCCTATCCCATCCTGACTTTTGCGGCCCTGCTGCCCTGGGTGTTCTTCCAGGAGGCGGCCTCCGATGGCGTGGGCAGCGTGGTCAACAACGCCCACTTGATCAAGAAAATCTATTTCCCGCGCGAGATATTTCCGCTCTCCAGCGTGATCACCCGCATCGTCGATTTGGGGATCAACCTGTTGCTGTTGTTCGCGCTCATGGCCTGGTACGACATCGTGCCGTCGATGGCCTTGTTGTGGATTCCGGTCATTCTGCTCTATACCATCCTGGCCGCTTTGGTGCTTGCTATGGCCGGCGCGGCGGTGAATGTGTATTACCGCGACATTGGCAATGCGTTGCCCTTGCTGTTGTCGCTGATGATGTATGTCTCGCCGATCATCTATCCGCTGCAGCTGGTCAAGGAGAAGCTGCTGGTGAATCAGGCGGCGGGAGACTGGTCCGACTTTCTCTATCAGCTCTACCTGCTCAACCCGCTGGCCGGCATTATCGATGGTTTCCAGAATGCGGTTCTAAGGGGTGTCGCCCCCGATCTGGCGACGCTGCTGCCCGGCATGATCCTGGTAGCCGTGTTGCTGCCCATTAGCTACCGAGCCTTCCGCCATGCGGAAAGCCATTTTGCTGACGTCATCTGAGCGCACCATGCCTATCATCGAAGTCGATCACGTAACCAAGGAATACCGCCTGGGCAACCAGATCGGGGTCCGCCAGAGCCTGTCGAATATCGCGGCTCGCCTCACCGGCAAGCCGGTGCCAGAACGCGCACTGTTCAAGGCCTTGGACGATGTCGCCTTCTCCATCGAGCCGGGTGAAATCGTTGGCATCATCGGGCATAACGGCGCCGGCAAGAGCACGCTGCTCAAACACCTCGCCCGTATCACCCAACCGACCCGCGGCACCGTGCGGGTGAACGGCACAGTCGCACCGCTGATCGAGGTGGGGGCCGGTTTCGTCGCCGAATTCACGGGGCGAGAAAACATTTATCTGAACGCCTCCATCCTCGGCATGTCGCGCAAGCTGATCGCCAAGAAGATCGACGAAATCATCGAATTTGCGGAACTGGAGGATTTCATTGACACGCCGGTGAAGCGATACAGCTCGGGCATGCAGATCCGGTTGGGCTTCGCGGTGGCCACCAGCATCGATTCCGATATTCTGATCGTGGACGAAGTGCTGGCCGTCGGCGATTTAGCCTTCCAACGCAAGTGCTTCGACCGAATGGAAGAAATCATCCGGCGGCAGAATCGGACCGTGCTGCTGGTCAGCCATAACATCCGGCAAGTGGCTCGCCTGTGCACCCGCACCATTCTTCTGGAACATGGCAAGATCAGTATGGATGGCAAACCCGATGAGGTGTGCACGCTGTTCTATGAACACGCCAACGCCAAGGTGGAAAGCTATCGCTCCGCTGCCTCCGCTACTTTGGCACAGGTCGATTCCTCCGACGAGGTCTCGCTGACTTCGATCGAGTTGGTTGACGAAGCCGGCATGGTCATAGACGAAATCAATTCCTGCGATCCGCTGCGGGTGCGGGTCGTCTTCAAGCTGGAAACACCGATCGATGATGTGGAGTTGATCGTCGGCACGCACAGCACGGACTTTGTGTACCTGTCGGCGGGTTCCACCGGCGTTTACGATCAGCGCCCGCATCTGGCTGTTGGCGAGCACGTTGTCGAATACCAGATTCCATATTTCCCTCTGGTTCCCGGCGTGTACTGCCTGCGTTTCAGCTTGTACGACGGCATGAAACGGCCCCTGTTCATCGGTGAAACCTTGAACACTTTCAAAGTCAGGCCGGGTGATACCGAGGTGCGAGAACCCGGTTCCCGGACGCTACAAATTCCCGCCACCTGGCAACTGGACGGGCGCGCCTTCCCGCCGACCGTTGCTTGACCTCCCCCTCAAGGAGCGCAGCGTGTCTCCCCGGAACAAGATCGTCGTCTACACGGCCATCGTCAATAATTACAACCCGCTGCGCAATCCGGCGCACATCGATCCGGAGATCGATTACGTCTGCTTCACTGACCAACCAAAATGGTTCGCACTGACCAACAACACCATCTGGAAAGGCCGCCCTTTTCCCAAGTCAAACCTTGATCCGACCCGCGCAAACCGGCAGGTGAAACTATTGCCGCATCGGTTCTTTCCGGAATACGACTACAGCATCTATGTGGACGGCAGCATCAGGATCATCGGGGACATCCGGGCATTGCTGGAAAAATACGCTTACCCGAGCATGCTGAGTTTCAATCATCCGCTTCGGTCCTGCATCTACGAGGAAGGCCAGGTCTGTATCGAGATGCGCAAGGAAGACCCGCAGGTCATCACCCGCCAGCTCGATATGTACCGAAGCGAAGGTTTCCCGGAAAATTTTGGACTCATTGAAGGCGGCGTGCTGATCCGCCGGCATAACGACCCGACCATCATCAAGCTCATGGAAGAGTGGTGGCACGAACTCCTGACGCAAAGTCGCCGAGACCAACTGAGTTTTCCCTATGTGGCCTGGCGAAGCGGTTTCTGGCCCGTCACCATGGGGAAGGAAAGTGTTTGGGGTGCGAGTGAGACATTCAAACTGGAAACAACCCGCCATGGCAGCAAAAGTATGACCCTGATGGAAAGGCTCCGCGTCTTGGCGGACGTTTTTTTTCTTTGGCGTTTCAAACGATGACGCCCCCAATACGGTAGCCGACATGACGAATCCGACTGCAAAGTCCCGCCTCATCGCCTTCCACCTGCCCCAATTCCACCCCACGCCGGAAAACGATCAGTGGTGGGGCAAGGGCTTCACCGAGTGGACCAACGTGGCCAAGGCGCAACCCCTGTTTCCGGGGCATCGCCAGCCCCAGGTGCCGGCCGACCTCGGCTTCTACGACCTGCGGCTGCCCGAAGCGCGCCATGCCCAGGCGGAACTGGCGCGCGAATACGGTATCGAGGGATTCTGCTACTACCACTACTGGTTTGGCGGGAGGCGTATTCTGGAACGGCCGGTGAATGAGATTCTTCTGTCGAAGGAACCCGATTTTCCGTTCTGCTTGTGCTGGGCCAATCACAGTTGGAGTACGGCCTGGGATGGCACCAACAAGAGCCTGATTGAACAGGTCTATCCGGGCTGGGACGACCATGCCGCCCATTTTGACTGGTTGCTCCAGGCATTTACCGACTCCCGTTACATCACCTTGGACGACAAACCCGTTTTTCTGATCTACAAGCCGGACGACATTCCCGATGTGCAGAAGGTCATGGATTTCTTCCGCGAACGTGCACTCAAGGCGGGTCTGCCCGGTCTACACCTGGTCGGCGTTTCGCACCGCGATGAAACCTGGGATCCGCGTCCACGCGGTCTGGACGCCTGCACCATGCAGGCGCTGCCGCGTCGCGACGGGCGGATTCCGCGTCGCTACCTGAGCACCAAGCTCAAACTGGCGCTGAAACACCAGAAATCAGAACTCACCATTTGGGATTACGAGGAATTCCTGCCCAGCCTATTGCGCAGCAACCAGGTGGATTTCCCCGACTATCCCATCGCATTGCCCCGCTGGGACAACACCCCGCGTTCCGGCATGCGCGGCGTGGTTCTGCAAGGCTCAACGCCGGAATTGTTCCGGCGGCATTTGCAACAAGCGATAGCGCGGGTGGCTGACAACCGGCCGCAGGATCGCATCGTTTTCCTCAAAGCCTGGAATGAATGGGCCGAGGGCAACTACGTCGAGCCCGACCAGCAATGGGGGCATGCCTATCTGGAAGTGATCCGCCAGGAAATGGGCGTCTGAGCCATGCTTGTGGAGAATTGGGTTGATCCCATCAGCCACGCTATAGCTCGCGGCGCCGGTGCGCATGGTCCGCTAATGCTCATGTACCATGCAGTAACACCGGGCGCCGGCACGCCGCCCTGGACCTGGGCGGTTTCAGTGGGGCGTCTGGAGGCGCAACTCGATTTCTTGGTCAGCGAGGGTTGGCGTGCGGTGACCATGACCAGCCTGCTCGATCCAGGCCAATTGCCGGCGAAGACCGTAGTGCTCACCTTTGATGACGGCTATGCCGACAACCTCGTCGCCGTGGAAATGCTGGCTCGGCGCGGCATGTGTGCCACCTGGTTTATGGTATCCGGCTCAGTCGGACAGTCGCCCAAGTGGCCCGCCGATGGTCGTCCGGAGGGGCGTCTGTTGTCGGCACAGGAATTGCGCGACATGCAGGCTGCCGGCATGGAGATCGGCTCCCACACCCGCAGCCATTGCCAACTTACGGAGGCCGCGCCGGAGTTGTGGGCGGACGAACTGCGCGGCGCGCGCGAAGACCTGGAAAACCTGCTCGGCGCACCCGTCACCAGCTTTGCTTATCCCTATGGCAAGTTCAACGATGCCACCGTCGAAGCGGTACGCGCGACGGGTTATCGCGCCGCCTGCACCACTCGCAGCGGCTGGGCCCTGCGCGACCATGATCCGCTGCGCATGCGCCGCGTCAGCGTCTTCAACCATGATGATCTGGCCACCTTCGCACGCAAGCTTGCCTTTGCCGATAACGACGTGAGTTGGCCCCGCCTGGGCAGCTATGCACTGGACCGGGTCAAGTCCCGCTTGGGGGTCGCCACGCCATGAGCGTGCCCGGCTTCACGCCCGGCCTGATTTCGGTCGTCACGCCCTGCTACAACGGCGAACGCTTTATTGCCCGCGCCGTGCGATGCGTCCTCGGGCAAACTCATGGAGAGGTCGAACATATCGTGGTGGACGACGGCTCGAGCGACGGCAGCCTGGAGAGGCTTGGAAGCATCAACGATCCGCGCTTGCGTACCATCAGCCAACCCAATCGGGGCGTGAGCTCCGCCAGAAACCGCGGTATCGAGGCGGCGCGCGGCGAGTTCATCGCCTTCCTCGACGCCGATGACACCTGGGAGCCCGCCATCCTTGAAAAACTGCTGAGCGGTCTCACCCAACGTACGGGCGCCGCGCTGGCCTATTGCGGCTGGCAGAATGTCGGCCTGCTTGGCGGCCAGGGCGAACCCTATGTTCCGCCCGACTATGAAGGCCCCGACAAGACGATAGAACTGCTGGCTTCATGTCGTTGGCCGATCCACGCGACCCTGACGCGCGCCGAAGCGATCCGCGCCGCTGGCGGATTCAATCCTGCTTATCGAAACTCCGAGGATTTCGCCCTTTGGTTGCGTGTGGCCATCGACCGTCCTATTGTGCGCGTCGCCGAGGTATTGGCGTATTACCATTTCCATGGCGGCGTGCAGGCTTCCGGCAACCGGCTCAATGCGGCCCTGCAACACTGGCAGGCGCAACTCGATTTTCTCGCCGAACGACCGGACATCACCGAGAAACTAGGCAGGCGAAAAGTCAGACAGGCCACCCATGGCGAATTGCTGCACGAAGGCATGACCGCGTACTGGCAACGCGACCTGACCACCGCTCGGGCGATCTTTCGCCGTGTCATGCGGCAGGGCTATGGCGCAGTCGAACAATGGCGCTACATGCTCCCCGCCCTGTTGCCCCTGCCGGTCCACAAGGCATTACTCGGATTATCCACAAGCCCATCATGAGCACGATGCCCAAAATCACCGTCGGTTTCTGCACCTACAACCGCGCCGACAGCTTGCCCGGCCTGGTGCATGTGCTGCGCGGCCTGTCTTGCCCCTATCCCTTCGAAATCCTGGTAGTCAACAACAACAGCCGCGACCATACCTCCAAGGTGCTGGACGAACTGGCCAATGAGCCTGGCGCTCCCTTGCGCTGGGTGATGGAAACGGAACAGGGCATCGTGCCCGCGCGCAATCGCCTCATCACCGAAACCCTGGATCAGGATTACTTGCTGATGCTGGACGACGACGAGCTGCCGGGGCCGGAATGGCTTGCTGCCGGCTTGGACGCTTTGCACAGCGAGGGCGCCCAGTGCGTCAGCGGGCCGATCACGGTGGACTTTCGCACCATATCGGCTCCCAACTGGATGAACGCCGGCATACGTGGATTCCTCGGCGAAGTGGACTACGGCCCCGATGCCTACTGGAATACGCATCCGTCGCAACGCTTCTACACTGGCAACATCGGCTACTGCCTGAGTCTGTTCCGCGAGCATCCGGAACTGCGCTTCGATACGCGCTACAACCGGGCCGGCGAAGGCATCGGCGGCGGTTCCGACACCCACATGTACGGCCGCATGCTGGAAATGGGGGTGCGCCTGCGCTATCGACCGGAAATGCTGATCTACCATCACGTCGATACCTGGAAGCTGAAGCGCAGTTATTTTCTGAGACTGCACCACCGCGAAGGCGTCCGTATCGGTCGCTACAGCACCACCGACTATGTGCGAAGCGTGTTGGGTGTGCCGCCCTTCATGCTGGCCCAGGCCTTGCGCCACAGTGCCAAGGCGCTGGGCATGACGCTGCGCGGTGATCAGGAGTTCCTGCGTCAGGGAATGAACGCCACCCATGCCTGGGGCATGGTGCGCGGCCTCTACTTACGGCGCCGCGACCGTCAAGAAAAGGAAGTCCGATGATTCAGATTGCCCTGCGTTTCGACGACCCCTCTGCCAGCAGTGATCATGCTCTGGAAGAAGGCATCCTGCGGGTTCTGGAACAGGTCGGCGTTCCTGCCACTTTTGCGGTCGTGCCCTTGGCGCCGAGCCCGGATGGGCCTGTGCCGATCGAGGCGGGCAACGCGCCGCATCTGATTGCTGCGCAGGCGGCGCGGCGCATCGAAGTCGCCCAGCACGGCCTTTCCCACATGCCTATCGCCACCACTCCAGAAGGCGTAAAGAGCGAATTTCAGGGCGTGCCTCCCGACGAGCAACGGCGTTGCCTGGATGAGGGGCGTCAAATACTGGAAGCCGCCTTCTCCGGCCCGATTCTGGGTTTCGTGCCGCCCTGGAATACCTACGACGCCGCCACCGTCGCTTTGCTGGAGGAGCGGAATTACAGTTATATCTCCGCCGGTATGGATTACCCGCGCGGTCTGCACCCGGCGCTGCGGGTGTTACCGCACACCTGTGACATCCACCACCTGGCCGTCGCGGTTCGAAATGCAGAACGTCCCATTCCTCGCTGGAAAACGATCATTTCCATTCAGCACCACTATGATTTCAAGGAGGCGCGCAGCAATCCCGGACCCATGTCGTTGGCGGCCTATCAGGACCGGCTGAAGCGTCTCGCCGACCGGCACGATGTGCATTTCACCACGCTGAGCGACCTGGCGAGGCAATTCTCCATCGACACCACTTGGGCCGCCCAGGCCCGTTTTCGCTTCAAGAGCCGGCTGCACTGGCGAGTGCAACGCCACATCGGCGATTACATGCTTTACACCCGGCCGCTATGGGCATACCTGCGCTAGCATGGCCATGCCGCAGTGGCTGGACGGGCCGATACAATCAGATCAGAGAAATTGGGGCATGAGGTTAACCAATGAGCTAGCCGTCAAACCGGCTGCGGCACCTCTCCTTCCAGTGTTGAACACGAGCCCCGCATGAACGGTCTGCCCGATTCCCCACCACGCTGGTGGATCCTTGCCGCCGCGCTGCTCTATCTGATCGCGCTGTTCCCTAGCCCGGAATACCCGCCCTACAACGCCGACGATGGCGCCTTGTTCATGACCCTGGCCATGAACCTGGCCGATCACGGCCGCTACTCCACTGACACCCTCGTGCTTGCCGAATACGGCCATCATGCCACTTGGCCCCCCTTGTTCCCGGGGTTGTTAGCGGCCATTGTTGCTCTGGTTGGGGTCAACTGGATGGCAATCAAACTCGTAATGGCCGCTTTCGGCTTGGCGGCCCTGTTCCTGCTGAGCCGTTTCTGGCGCGGCGACGGCCTCGGCCAGTGGGCCGCGCTCTCACTGGCGGCCTCGCCACTGTGGTTCCTCTACAGTCATCACCCGATGACTGAGGTGGTCTATCTGACTGCCGTCGTCGCTACCCTGATCACCCTGGAGCGTACGGATACCGTACGCTCCGCGATGCTGGCCGGCCTGCTCGGTACTGCGGCCTTTTTCCTGCGGGGCTACGCCGTAACCCTGTTGCCAGCGGCGGGCCTTTTTTTTCTGCTACGGGGTAACCTTGCGCTGAGTGCGCGCCTTCGCCTCATCTTGGCCTTCGCCCTGCCCATGCTGATCGGTATCGCCGTCTGGTCGGTCTACACCACGCACGTAATTGCCCACTACCCCATCGACAGCATCACCGCCGGTTATGGGAGCGGCTCCGGCATGCTGGAGAGCATGGTGCGGTCACCGATGGAATACATTCAGCGATTCTGGCGGCACGACCTGCGCTACCCCCTGCATCTGATGTTTCCCCTGGTGGGTCTGCAACAGGTTCTGGCGAACGACCTGCTCGCCCTCGTTTCGGCGGGCGTGCTGGCTACCTGCATGCTCGGCTGGGGGTTGGCGCTGAAGGAACGCCGGGGCATCCTGGTCCTGTGGCTGCCCATGGCTATCGCGCTCCTGTTCGTTGCCAAGGCAAGCGGTGCTCGTTACTGGCTCACCTTCCTGCCTTTCCTGATGTACTACTTCCTAGTGGCGGCGCGCTGGTTCACCAAACACGTGCCCCATGCCAGGTCCGCTGCCCTGGCTCTGCTGCTGGGGAGCAACCTCGTTGCACTGGGTTTGCACCTCAGTCAGCCAGACAACCTGCGCTTCCAGGAACCCTACTGGAAGTCCTTCCGCGATTTGGCTGCATGGAGTCGCACAGGTCTACCGGCGAATGCGTTGGTGGTCACCGAGACACCCAACCGCTTTCATGCTGTGGCCCTGCGCGATTCAGTCGATCGGTCCGTCTATCCGCAATTTGACACGTTGGTGGCAACAGGGCGGCCAGTTTATGTAGTTTGCGCAGTTTCATCACACAAGGACGACGCCTTGTGTGGATCGCAACATGGCGGTACCGCTCGCTTGGCGAGGGAGGGGGCACTGGAAATCTACCGGCTCAAGTGAAGGTGATGGAGGTTTATTGGCTTGCCCCCTTTGCCCTATTATTTGATGCCTTGGTCGGCTCGCTACACTCGACAAACTGGCTAAAAAAACATGCTATAAGTCGCCTCGACATCCTGTAACAAGACTCAAACAAGGATTACATCGTGTCCCCCCGTCTATCTCTAATCGTGCCCGTGTACCGCTCCCAGGACACTCTGCGGGACTTGTACAGCCGCGTCGTCGCGGCAATAGGGCCGATCGACCCGAATTTCGAGCTGCTGCTGGTGGAAGACTGCGGTGGGGATGACTCCTGGGGCGTCATCACGGCGCTATCGGCCGCTGATTCCCGTGTGCGTGGCATCAAACTGGCCCGCAATTATGGTCAGCACAATGCGCTGCTCTGCGGCATCCGCGCGGCGAAGGGCGAGATCGTGGTGACCCTGGACGACGATCTGCAAAACCCACCGGAAGAAATTCCCGCCTTGCTTGCGCGTCTCGATGAAGGCTACGACGTGGTCTATGGCAAACCGCGCCGGGAACAACATGGTTTTTTGCGCGATGCGGCTTCGCGCATCACCAAGCTGGCATTGCAAGGTGCCATGGGCGCCGAGACGGCCAGTCAGGTGAGCGCCTTCCGCGCCTTCCGCACGCGCCTGCGCGAGTCATTCGATGCTTACCGCAGCCCCACCGTGAACATCGACGTACTCCTGACCTGGGGCACGACTCGCTTCAGCGCCGCGATGGTTCGTCATGACGAACGCAGTGTCGGTGCTTCCGGTTACACGCTGCGCAAGCTCATCACGCACGCGCTCAACATGATGACGGGCTTTTCCACGCTGCCCCTGCAAATGGCCAGTGTAATGGGATTCATCTTCGCCTTTTTCGGATTCGGGCTATTGCTTTATTTGCTGGGGCGCTATCTGGTCTTTGGCAGCGTTGTACCCGGCTTCACCTTTCTGGCCTCCGTCATCGTCATCTTTTCCGGTGTTCAATTGTTCGCTCTGGGTATTTTCGGCGAGTACCTGTCGCGGATGCATTTCCGCTCTATGGAGCGGCCGCCTTACACCGTGCTGCAGGGCACGTTGCCGACGGATTCGGATCAGCGGTAAAGAATGGCCGTGGCTGAGATCATGGACACCCCGAACCTGCTCCTGACCTGGAGCGAGGCGCCCTGGGACAGCGTCATCTTCGGTTATCCCGTCCTGCAGATCGGACAATTGGAAATGCGTGGAACGGCCGCCGACAAGGAGTTCACGGCATTCGAGGTTGCTCGGGATGATATGGGGGCGGGCTTGGTCAGCTGCCGCCTGGCGCATGACCGGCTGCGCGAATCCATGCTGCTGGAGGATCACGGCTTCCGCTTCATCGAGATGGCCTACCACCCTGAGCTGGATAGCCTGGAAATGCTCGCTTTGCCCGACGACACCCTAACCATCGCGCCGGCAGGTCTCCAAGATATGGCTGATGTGCTGGAGATCGCCGGCCACGCTTTCCACAACGAAAGATTTCACGTCGACCCACGTCTGAACCCGGCCTTGGGTGATCTGCGTTATTGCAACTGGGTGAAGAGCAGCCTGGACCATCCCCGCCAGCGACTGGAAGTGGTGCGCGACGGCGAGCATCTGGTGGCGTTCTTCGTCACGGAGATGAAGGAGGACGGCACCTGTTATTGGCATCTTAACGCTGTCGCCCCCAATGCCCAGGGGCAAGGCTACGGCCGGCGCGCCTGGCAGGCCATGCTGCGGAAGGCGCGAGAGGATGGCGCACGGCGCGTGCAAACCTGCATCGTTGCGCGCAACCACCGGGTGCTGAATCTCTACGCTCGCCTCGGCTTTCGCTTCGCTCCGCCACTCATGACCTTCCATTGGGTGAGGGCGGCATGATCGACGCCAGGACGCGCGGCCAATTCCTGCGTTATGCCTTGGTCGGACTGGCTTCCAATCTGGTGCTCTATCTCGCCTACCTAGGCCTGACCATGCTGGGCTTGGGGCCCAAGACTGCCATGAGCTTGCTCTATGTCCTTGGAGTGGCGCAAACGTTCTTGTTCAACAGAAGTTGGTCATTCGGACATGAGGGGGGGCTGCACGGCGCTTTTGCCCGCTATGTAGCCAGTTATGCTTTCGGCTACCTGCTCAACCTGATCGTATTGTGGATCGCCGTCGACCGTATGGGCTTGCCGCACCAGATCGTGCAGGGTGTGATGATCTTGACCCTGGCTGTAATGCTTTTCCTGTTGCAGAAACTCTGGGTGTTTCAGGAGCCCAAACGCCATGCACTTATCACCCCGCATGCTTGATCGCCTCCATACACACGGAGCCGCCATTTTGTTGGCGCTGGTCCTCCCTGTAATGCTGGTGGCCCCAATCGCCACCGGTATCCTGGAGCGTTTCGACTACCCCGTGCATCGTGAGCTGGCATGGAATTTTGCCTGGCCCGCCCATTTTCTCTATCACTTGGCGCTGACCGCCTTTCGCGCCGCAACCGGGGACTGGATATTGGCTCAGCGTTTGCTTCTGCTGGCCAACTATGCCGCCCTCGGCGTGATCCTTTACATGTTTTTGGCGCAGAGTGTGCAGACAAAAAGGCGCCTTCCAATCTTGGCTCTCTTGGCCGTCAGCCTGACTTTCGTTTATGCCATTCCGGGCCTCTTTCAAATGGATGGGCAGTTATATTTCGGCTATATCGCACTCAATGTCTTTCACAACACGACCAGCCTGCTCCTTAAGCCGATCATAGTCCTGCACCTGCTCTGGTTGTATCTCTGGCTGTCCGGAGAACGTCATGTCGGTACGGGTTTTCTCTTTATCGGCGCGCTGCTGGTGGTGCTCTCCGCCCTGGCAAAACCCAGCTACTTGGTTGTTTTGCTGCCCGCTGTCTTTCTGCTGACCGCGCGGGACCAGCATGCTTGGCGCAGCGCTTTATTGGCGATATTCCTGCCCGGCGTGGCAGTGCTGGCTTGGTTGTTTCTGAACACCTTTGGAAGCGGCGGTGGTGGCGGGCTGGCTTTTGCCCCCCTCAAGGTGATGACTCATTTCACCGAGCCCTGGACGATCTTGCCCAAGACCGTGCTTTCCCTGCTGTTCCCCCTGATCATGCTGGCGGTTCTGGGCCGACAGGTGCTGGCAGACCGACTCACCGTGCTGTGTTGGTTGATGTTGTTGTTTGGTCTCGCCTACGGCCTGCTGCTCGCTGAAACCGGTGAGCGCGTATTTGACGGTAACTGGTTATGGTCGGGGCAACTCGGCGCATTTTCCCTGTTCGTGGCAAACACCAGGCTGTTGCTTGATAACACAAGACAAAGCGTCAGTAGTTGGCGGCTCACCCTCGCTTGGATGGTGTTCTCATGCCACCTTGTCGCGGGACTGGCCTGGTATCTGTTGCAGTACCAGACCGATCCGACTTTGTTCTGGTAGGTGCGCTGCACTGCAAGTTTTTTGAGACTTGATTGCGAATAATTCCGGCTGATTTTTCCTTCGGAGCAACCGCTCCCTACATGCTCAGCGTTTCATGTGTGATTCTCGATAACCATTGGATACCCCATTCATGAAGATCCCCTTTAACAAACCCTACATGACCGGCAAGGAACTCTGGTACATCGCCCAGGCCCACTCTTTGGGGCACTTGGCAGGCGATGGTTCGTTCACCAAGAAATGTCACGGCTGGCTGGAAACCAACACGGGTACGCGCAAAGCCCTGCTAACGCACTCCTGCACCGCCGCCCTGGAGATGGCCGCGCTGCTCGCCGACTTGCAGCCGGGCGATGAGGTGATCATGCCGTCTTACACCTTCGTCTCCACTGCCAACGCCTTCGTATTGCGTGGTGCGGTGCCGGTATTCGTGGACATCCGACCGGACACCATGAACATCGACGAAAGCAAGATCGAGGCGGCCATCACCGACCGAACCCGCGTCATCGTGCCAGTGCATTACGCGGGGGTGGGCTGCGAGATGGATACCATCATGGCCATCGCGCGCAAATACGAATTGCTGGTCATCGAGGATGCCGCCCAGGGGGTGATGTCCACCTACAAGGGGAGACCTCTGGGCAGTATTGGTCATATGGGTGCGTTTTCCTTTCACGAAACCAAGAACGTCATTTCCGGCGAGGGCGGCGCGCTGCTGGTCAACGATGCCCGCATGGTGGAGCGGGCTGAGATCATTCGCGAGAAGGGCACCAACCGCAGCCAGTTCTTCCGCGGTCAGGTGGATAAATACACTTGGGTGGACATCGGTTCCTCCTATCTGCCAGGGGAGCTTATCGCTGCTTTCCTATGGGCGCAGTTTGAAGAGGCTGAACCGATTACGCGCCAACGCCTCGCATTGTGGAATAACTATCACCAATGGTTGGCCTCGCCGGAGGCGGAAGGCCGTTTGCGCCGTCCGATCATCCCGGCACATTGCGCCCATAACGCGCATATGTACTACTTGCTTTTGGCTGACCTGGAGGCGCGCACCCACTTCATTGAGCGCTTGAAGGAGGCGGATATCATCAGCGTGTTCCATTATGTGCCGCTGCACAGTGCTCCGTCCGGACAGCGCTATGGCCGCGTGCATGGGGATATGTCAGTGACCAATGAGATGTCTGATCGCTTGGTGCGCCTGCCACTCTGGCTGGGGTTGGAAGAGCATCAGACCGAGGTCATTCGGCATATCCTGGGCGCGTTATGAGCACCCAGGCGAACCTTGGAGATCCCCGTTCGACGCGTTCTGATGTCTGGGCGGCGTTGTTGATTGGCCTTTTGACCCTGGCTTGGCTGGTGTTTCTCGCCGACGGGCGTCCGGGTTTGGATCCAGATGGTGCACGCGCCTTACATGTGGCCCAGAATATTGCCACTGGTGAAGGCCAGGTAATAAAGTACGTTGATATGGATAAAGGGCTGACGTCTCACCCTGACATCACCAAACCCCCTCTTTTCCCTGCTGTGATCGCCCTCTTCATACTGGCAGGGATTGTGCCCAAGTTTGCGGGCTGGGCGGTTACCTTCATCGGTTTCGCAGCTGCGACTTCATTTCTCTACCTGCTATCACGTAGGGTTACGTCACAGGCACCTGCCCTGTTGGTGGCGGGCTTGTTCGCCACGCTCATGACCGGGGTGCGCTGGGGCATCAACCTGCATGAGGAAAGCTTGTTTCTCATGCTGAGTTTTGCCGCACTTTGGCTGCAGATGGGCATCAACCCATCTGCAGAAGCCCCGGGCTCATGGCGCCAGTTTTTCGTTGGAGTCCTGGCTGGACTGGCCATGCTGACCAGCTATCAGGGGCTGCCGCTGCTTATCAGTCTGGGCGGCTTCGCTTTATGGCATGCCTGGCAAATGCGCTCACCCCGTCCGCTAATGGCCTATATAGGCGGGTTGATTCTGGTGGGAGCGTTGCCCTTACTTCACTTTCTGAACACATGGAACTCGGGTATCCGCCCAGGCTTCGACAAAGGTGAGCCGACCTGGTACATCACTATTGCTGGCGAGGTCAGTGCCTGGCAGCGCGCATTTTTGGGCGATCTGTATGTGTGGCTCGAGGACGGCTCGCTGTCCGACCTAATCATCGTCGGCACCTTCTACACGGGCCTCATCGCCTTGCTCGCACTTTCCTGGCGCAACGATCATCGCCTACGCCTGCTGGTGATTTATGTGACCATGTATTTGGTCATGGTGATCATGCAGTTGGGAGGAGGGGGTAAGCCCTATTTCGAGACCCGCTACAACATGCCGGTGGAAACCCTGATCGTGCTGATGGGCATCATTTTCGCTGGCACTTTGGTCAGGCTGATGCCGCGCATGGGTAGGCATGGTTTGACGGTGCTTGGCCTGCTGGCATTGCTCGGCTATGGACACGCCCAGTTCAATCGTTACCAGGAAATGATGACCGACCGTAAAGGGGAATTCTGCCCAGCCCCGGCGTCTATCGCCTGGATCAAGCAGCACATTCCCGTAGATTCGGTCATTATGGGGTCCCAATGCACCTATCAGCTGTTCGCAGAGACCAATGCCTACAACTGGCTGGCCATCCCCCCAGCCCGGAGCGAAGAAACCCCCCCTCCCCGCTGGAGCGAACAGGACCTGTTGGCCGCCGCGCAACGTGCCGGCAGCCAATGGGTGGTGTTGATCACCGGCAAGCAGCAGGAGCCGCTGATGCCTAAGCCGGGTTACGGCCCCTTCGTGGAAGGTTTGTTCGCGGGCCGGGGCAGCGACCACGTGCATCTGGCTGTGCGCCTGCCGGACGGCCTGATTTACCGGATACGTTCCCAGTCGAATTGATTCGGCTTCGCAGCCGCACACCGCTATCGCCCCACGAACATGAAACTCACCGTCCTCATCTGCACCCATAACCGCGAGGGGCTGCTGGCGCGCGCGCTCAAATCCCTTCAGTCGATGGTGCGTCTGGAAGACGGGTCTGTGCATGTTCTGGTCGTGGCCAACGCCTGCAGCGACGGTACCCAAGCCCTGTTGGATTCCGAACGGACAATAAGCCTGCAAGACCCATCAAGGCTGCCTATTGAGTGGCTGGCGGAGCCCAAACCGGGCAAGTCAAATGCGCTGAATACCGCCATACCGCATTTGATGGACAGCGATGTGGTCGCTTTCGTTGACGACGATCATCGCGTCGATAGCCAGTATCTGGCGGAAATTTGCAAGGCAGCCGAGACCTATCCCGAGGCTACGCTGTTCTGCGGCAGGATCGTCGCCGACTGGGACGGCACGGAACCAGCATGGGTGCATGACCAGGGGCGCTACCGCATCTATCCTGCGCCGGTGCAGGAACAGGAGTTCGGGCCGCTTCCCAAGCGTGTCACGCTTGATGCTGACGAATTGCCTGGCGGTGGCAACCTGTTCCTGCGTCCTCAGGTATTCGGTCGAATCGGTGGTTTTTCCACGGATCTTGGTCCCAAGGGGCATGACCTCGGGGGCGGAGAGGACATCGCTTTCGTGCTGAAGGCACTGGAACGCGGCGAGCGCCTGCAATATGTGCCGGAAGTTTTTCAGTATCACTATGTGGACTCGACTCGCCTGGGTTTTCCCTATCTGCTTGAAAAAGCCTATCAGCGCTCGCGTTCTTCGGCGCGCGTGAACCATGAGGGGCGGCGAGGCGGCGTACCGCTGTATATGTGGCGCAAACTGGCGGGCTATGGTTTCAAGGCGTTGGTTCCTCCTGCCTGGCCGCGTTTGCGCTTCTATCTGATGCGCCTGGCTTCTACCCTGGGGGAAATCCGCGGGCTGCGTGATGCAGCTACCAGCAGGCCCAGGCGTCCGCGCAAGAAACTGGTATGGCCGACCCTCTTCGCGGCAGCCGGCCTGGGCGGGGTCGCCGCTTTGCACGCTGCCGCGCCTGCAGGTGCTTTTCATACGGGCATTGCGGCAACTCTGGGTGTTGCAGTCGTCTTTGCCGCGGTGTTGGGAACCCGCTCGTTGCTGTACTTTTCCCGGACAGGGCCACAAATTCGAAATGAAGTTCTTTCACGTTATCGCTGGTATGCCCTGTACGCTTTCAGCCGCCTGATGATCTTCGCTTTGCTAATACTCATCATCCAGGCGGCCACGGGCAGCCTGGCTTATGCCGGCATTGCCTTTCTTTTTGACCAGAATTTCAACGCAACGTGGGCGATATTCGCTGCGGCTGCCGGTATTGTTGCGATCAGCGTGCTGCAATTCTGCAGGCATTTGCTTTGGTTGCCCGCCAGCCTAGTGGCATCCCTGAACTATCGTGCCAATCGCCTCTACCCCCTTTGGCAACAGCTCACACCGCTTCGGTTGAAGCTGGCAACCGCTGCCTTGATCGTGCCCTGCGTCGGGCTGGTCATGACCAGCCTGCTGAAGGCCAGCGCGGAGGGCGACGCGGCGGCTGCGCTGGCCGTGCTTGCTTTTACGGCTGCCGCGCTCGCACTGCACCAGTGGTTACGAACGCCGGACTATCCGCGAGCGGTAAGGGCAAGGCGGCGTTCCGGCCGGCGCAATGTGTTGATGATCGGCTCTGACACCCTGCGGGCCGATCGCATCAGCCCGGAGCTGACTCCCGCACTTCACCACTTGGCGACCAAGGGAGCGCATCTGACCCGCTGCTACATTCCGTGCGCCCGCACTGCATCCAGCCTAGTCTCCATGTTGACTAGCAGTTGGCCTTGCCGGCACGGTATCCGTGACAACTTCGCGGCTGACACCGAGGCGAAGCTACCTATGGAGGCGCTGCCCGCGATCTTGGGCAAGCACGGTTATGCCACGGCGGCGCTTTCTGATTGGTGCGGAGCGGACATGGGAAAATTTTCCTTCGGCTTTGATTATGTGGATCTGCCGGAGGACCAATGGAACCTCAAGTTGTTTATTCGGCAGGGGCCCAAGGATCTTCGTCTGTTCCTTTCCCTGTTCACCCATAACGCTTTCGGCAAGGATTTCCTGCCCGAAATCCATTATCTCGGCTGGGTGCCGATGACCGACCTGATCGGCCGTGAGGCCTGCCGTCTGATCAACGACCTTGGGCAGCGCGAACAACCCTTCATGCTCAATGTGTTTCTTTCCACCACGCATGCACCGTTTGGCTCGGAATATCCCTATTACACGATGTATTCCGCCAAGGAATATCAGGGTGACTCCAAGTTCGTTATGTCCGGTCTGACCGATCCGATGGAAATCATTCGGCGGCAGGGTGAATCCA
The DNA here is from genome assembly GCA_964466195.1 of uncultured Thiobacillus sp. GTDB lineage: Bacteria > Pseudomonadota > Gammaproteobacteria > Burkholderiales > Thiobacillaceae > PFJX01. Next base: position 121,541 of record CAYXMQ010000004.1, on the reverse strand, counting down.
AGGAAGCCTTCGACCTGGATCAAATTCTTGCCCTTTATGACGGCTGCGCGCGCCGCTTCAACGATGAGGTGGAGCGCATTCTCGGACATCTGGAGGCCTGTGGGCTGGCCGAGTCGACTTTGGTGTTGATCTATTCCGACCACGGTATGGAGTTCTTTGAGCAGGACAACTGGGGGCAAGGTAATTCTGCGATGGAGGAGCATTCGGCTCAGGTGCCTATCATCCTGGCCGGCCAGCAGATCGCCACTACTGGACAGCTCAACGGAATCACCCGCAGCGTGGACATCATGCCCACTTTGCTCGACTTGCTGGATTTGCCCGCCTGCCCCGGCGTGGACGGCGTATCCCTGGCGGGCGCGCTGCAAGGCGGCCCCATGCCGGAACTGATGGCCAGGTACGAAACCGGAATCTGGCTGACCGACCTGCCGGATATGCCGCCGGGACACTTGCGCTACCCTGATCTATTGAACTTGTTGGATATTCCTGACCTTGCGAGCGGAACCATGGCGGTCAAGCGCGAATACCAGGACCAAGTCATCCTTGCCAAGGATCGCATGCTGCGTCTCGGGCGTTGGAAGCTGGTCTATCAGCCTCTGGTGGATGGGGCGATCTGGCAATTGTTCGATGCGGAAGCAGACCCCAACTGCCGCAGTGACGTCAAGTCTGAGCAGCCGGAGGTTTTTGCCAGGTTGCAAAGCGCTATGCTGGACTGGTTGCGCCAGGAGCGAGTGGCCGGGAACACTGGAAACGTGGAACATGACTGCATCTCACAGCCCGCCTGAGCAAGATATGTCCTTCCGAGTCAGCGTCGTGATCCCCGCCTATAACGCGGCTCGTTTTCTGCCTGAAGCTATTGAGAGTGTCCGGCGGCAAACCCGGCCGGTGCACCAGATCATCGTGGTGGATGACGGTTCAACGGATGATACTAAGCAGGTGGTGGCCGGTCTCGGCCAGGATGTGACCTATGTGCATCAGGCCAACGCCGGCGTTTCCAGTGCACGCAACCGAGGAATACAGGAAGCCACCGGCGACATCGTGGCCTTTCTTGATGCGGATGACCGCTGGCTGCCCGAGAAAAGCGAGAAGCAACTCGCTGTTTTTGAACGGAACCCGCAAGTCGGCTTGGTCGGGACTGATCGCTGCGACGTGGACACCAAGGACCAAGTAATACTGGACTCCCTGTTTCGCAAGCAGGGCTTGCACGACGAGTTCGTTGAACTGGCCGGCAGCCCGCTTATGGACGCTTTCGGCCGCCTGATCCTTATCAATTTTCTTCCTACCAGCAGTGTCATGGTTAGCAAACGCGCGCTCGACAACGTAGGTGGTTTTGCATCGGACATTCGCTATGGCGAGGATCTGGAACTCTGGGCGCGTATCGCCGCACGCTATCCTCTTGTCTGCCTGCCGGATGTGCTGGTGCTTTATCGACTGCACGACAGCAACGCCATCCACCACACCGAACGTCTGCTGGCCGACATGGCGCGGGTGATGCAACGGATACGATCCTGGGGGGGCAAGCAGATGCGGGACCAGGGGCTTGATGCCGACCGGATCGTGGCCCAGGCCCAGTGGGAGCTTGGCTACTGGTACTTAAATTCGGACCAACCTGCCAGGGCGCGCAATCCGTTCTGGGCAAGTTTCAGGGAAACTCCAAGCCTTTCCACACTCGCCTTCGCTCTTCTCAGTTATTTTCCGCCCGGGGTTATCAGGGCTCTTCGCAACACCAAACGAAAAATCAACGGCTGACACGTGAAACACACTTCTGCCCGCAAGCGCATCCTTTTTGTGGAAAACGGTATCGGTTACGGTGGCGCCATCATCTGCCTGCGCCACCTGGTACGGAACTTGGACCCGGAAAAATATGAATCCATGCTGGTGACCGGCCTGGGTGGTCCACTGTATGAAGATATCGCCGCGGAAACGCACTGGAGGCACATTGCCGACCGCCACTTCGATACGGTGAACATGAAGCGCACACTGGACAAGGTAAAGTGGCCAGACGTGCTGCCTGGTCTACGTTGGCTGACCAATCAGGTCATCGCCAGGCTGGATGATCTGGTCAACTTCCTTCCGTTCTTTCTGAACTTCCTATGGACCGCCTGGCGTTTCAAGCCGGACATTATCCACGTCAACAACGAGCCTCTATGCAATCGGGGCTCGGTTCTGGCCGGCAAGCTGCTGCGGATTCCCGTGATTGCCCATGTGCGCGGCGATCAGCAGGGCTCACTTGCCATGGGCTGGTTCTTCAAGTTGCCGGATCATTTTATCCCGGTGTCGCGCTGGGTTTCGGAGAGCATTGGCAGACTGGGCGTGCCGCCGGAGAAACGCACCTACATCTACGATGGCATTGAACTCGACAAACTCGATATTCATGCGGATGGCCACGCCTTCCGCCAGCGGCATGGCATCAGCGAGGAGGCGTTCGTGGTGGGACTGGTCGGCTTGCTGATTCCCTGGAAGGGCCAGCGTTTGTTCATCGAAGCGGCGAAGCTGCTGGTGTCGCAGATGCCTGACGCGATCTTCGCCATCGTCGGCGGAACCCCGGAAGAATGTGCCGGCTTCGAACGGGAGTTGAGGGAACTGGCCAAGGCGCCGGAGCTGATGGGCAGGGTGGTGTTCACTGGTCATGTCAAGGACATGCCGGCGGTCTACAACGGTCTGGACGTAGTCCTTTCCGCGTCCACGTCACCTGAGCCGCTGGGTACCATGATCATCGAATCCATGACCATGGCCCGGCCGCTGATCGCGCCAAATCATGGAGGTGCTTTGGAAATGGTGGAGGATGGTGTGACAGGACTGCTTTTCAAAGCGAACGATGCATCTAGTTTGGGTGAGAACATCCTGCGCGTGTATCAAGATCAGGAACTAAGGCAGCGGCTTGGCAAAGCAGCAAGAATGCACGCGCTTGCGACCTTTTCCGTGGAAGAACACGTAAAGGGCGTAACCGCCGTTTATCAAAGGGTTGCAGCTAAAGGTTTCTGATAGTCAAACTAATTAATAGAGGATCCAGCTTTGTGTATTCAAGATGCAATTGGCGGCCTTCTCGCACATAGAGTAGAGGATCGTCCTATTTTTGTTGTGGGAGGCAGTCGCTCCGGAACCAGCGTGCTTCTCCATGCGCTGGGCAGGCATCGCCGAATTTATAGCTTCAATGGCGAGGATCCTTTTCTGACTGATGTTGGTGGCATGGTATTCGATTTGGCATTCGCCGACGATCGTGAACTTGAGTATTATTCGTCCTCCCTTAGGGTAAGCCAATCATATATATTCAAAGCGCTCAAAAAATTGGCTTATGAGAGTGCCTTTGGAAGGCATTACGGCCTGTATAGAATGGCAAAGGATATGGTCAATGGCGGATATAATGTTTTGACAAAGACGCATTGGAGCGCAAAAACCTTTCCGGTGAAAAAAGTTGCGCAGGGTTTGCTCAAACTTTACCCTTCAGCCAGATTTGTCATGATTCATCGCAGCGGAATAGATGTCATCAATTCGCGCACAAAGTTCCACGGCTTCAAGGAGCTTGATTTTCGCAGGCAATGCGAGGAATGGGCGCGCAGCATTAATACTTATTCCTACCTAATTGATTTCGACCAAGCCATCACCGTCAGGCATAGTGATCTTCTCGACGCGCCGGAAAATCTATTTAAAAGGGTGTTTGAGTTCATTGGTCTTGAATACGATTCAGTGCCCGCTCATTTCGCTCGAACCAACCATGTTCACCCGCTTGATAAAGTTGCCAATGAATCAGATGTTGATGTTCGAACGTTGATGGCGAGCCGTCAGCCAGCCCATGCGGACTGGTCGGAACAGCAACGAGACATTTTCCGAGAAGTGTGCTCGGAACCTATGGCAAAAATGGGATACGAAATTCCATTCTGAAGCACGCATCATGCCTGTTTGGATGCCTCATTATGGACAGAATCTACACCATGACTTCTTTTCCCCTTCTTGAGATTTTTGCATGTCATTCTGAGTGGGGGCTGGTTGTTTTTCCTCGGTGGATTGCCTTGGTTTGGTTTCAGGATTAGGCGGCTGAGGAGGGGCGAATTCTGGAAGCTGTTTCTGAACTTCCTCTGATGATTTGTTTATTGCTTCGGGATAAGGTAATTTGCCACCCAGACTCGTATATTGTTTCTGAAGCGCTTTTGTGTCTGGTAAATGGCGAAGTCCCTGGCTAACCACCTCCAAGGCGCGCTCGTTTTGTTTTAACTTTATGTATAAATTGGTTAATTCTATGTAAACTTGGGGTAGGCCGGGATTGTACTCAAGCGCTTTGTGCAAATCACTGATGGCAGCAACATCGCTGCCGCCAAGACGCAATGCGATGGCTTTGTTCATATAGACCTCGCCCAACATAGGATCCTTGCTTCCCTGGTTGTTTACTATCATATAGTTGAACTCGTTAATGGCTTCTTTCAGTGCATATTGTTTTTCATATGCTGAATGCTTTTTCCAATAAGCATTCAGGCGCGACAGGCCATTGCAATAATGGTAGATTCCGCCTCTTAATCCCGACTTCCAGTTTGATGTTTCACGCGCCTTTTGGTCGCACCAAAAAGGCAGCATGGATTTATCAGAATCAGCCCCAATAGCCAGCGCAGTGTAAGGCGCCGTCATGAAAATAACTATCCATGCTCGCAGTTTTTTCATTGCATATTCTCCATTATTTGTACTGAATCAGTAGCTGTAAATAATTCGAGCTATTCAAAGTCCCTTCGCCTGCAACCATTCCTCCAACATCATCAGCATCCAGATCGCGCGGCCGAAGTAAGTGGCGTGGCCGGTCATGTGCTCGTTGCGTACATGGTCGATGTAGGCGGCTTGCAGAATGTTGCGTTTCTTCAGCGCGTCCAGGTTGGCTTCGATGCGTTCCCGCAGCGGCGCATATTCGCGCGCCCAGACGCCGAACGGCAGGCCGAAGCCGTGTTTGCTCTTGTTGATGATCTCGTCGGGCAGAAAGCCGGTCAGCGCGGTTTTGAAGAACCAACGCAAATACTGGCCTTTGACCTTCCAGTCCGGCGGCACTTCGCCGGAGAAATCCAGCATGGCGTCGTCCAGCAGCGGGTAGCGCACGTCGATGCCGGCGGCCTCGGTCATCGCGCCGACCTTGCGCAAGTCGTTGTCGGCCAGCGTGAATTTGATGTCCAGGTGGAGCATGCGGTTGATGTAGGAGCCCGAGTCGGCGCGCTCATAGACCTCTTTCAACAAGGCGCCCGGCCGGTGCGGGTCGATGCGCGCCAGGAAATCGGCGGTGAACATCTCGTCGAGCGGCTGCCGGTAGATGAAGTTGTACGACTCCATGCGCTCCGGCAGCGGCATATTGGCTTGCCGAATGTAGCTCTGCGCTTTGCGCGCCGGCGGCAACGCCGACAGGCCGGGCAGGTGGGTAAGCGGTTCGATCAGGCCGCGCCGCAGTAGCGCGGGAATGCGCTGATAGGACTCGAATACCTTCTGTTTGGCATAGCGTTCGTTGCCGCCGAAGATTTCGTCGCCGCCGTCGCCGGCCAGCATGACCTTGAAGCCGTTCTCGGCCGCCAGCTTGGCGCAGAAATAGGTGGGAACGGCGGATTCGTTGGCGAAGGGTTCGTCGTAATGCGCGGCGATCAGCGGGATGGCGGCCACGATGTCGGCCGGTTTGACGTAGTACTCGTTCATTTTCAGCCCAAAGTGCTGGCCGGCGATGCGGGCATATTCCATTTCATCGAAGCCGGCCGAATCGAAGCCGATCGAGAAGGTTTCGGCCTGGCCGGTCAATTCCTTCAGTACACCGCTGACCGTCGAGCTGTCGGTACCGCCGGACAGGAAGGCGGCCACCTCACTGGCGCCATGTGAGCCGTCAGGGGGGTCGTCATGGGTGTCGTCAATGGCGCGCGCGACGCTGTCGCGCAGCAGGGTATGGAAGCGGCCCGACTGGGTGGCGAAATCGTCGCGCGGCGCATCGTGGTAATGCATCGCCCAATAGAAGCCCCGGCTCAGCTCACCCTTCTTCCAGTACGCCCACTGCGCCGGCAGCAGTTTTTCCACGCCCTTGAATATGCTGCCCGGGGCCGGGACCTGGAAGAAATAGAGGTAGTCGAACAGGCCTTGCGGATCGAGTTCGCGCCCGACTGCCGGGTGCGCGGCGACCATGTCGGCCTGGCTGGAAAAGACGAGGCCCTGCGGACTGGGAGCGAAGGCCAGTTTCTCCGCGCCGATCCGATCCAGCGCCAGGAACACGCTGTTTTTCTGGCGGTCCATTACCGCCAGCGCGAAATTGCCGTGGATATGTTTCGCCGCGTCGCGGCCATGTCGCCGCCAGAGCGCGAGCAGGGCCTCAGCGGCCGGCAGGCCGTGGAGTTTTGGGTCGGCGAAACGGGGGCGGCCGGTGATGACGGCGGCCAGGTGGCCATCGATAGCCAGCGGCAAATTGGCCGCCATGCCCCAGCCAGGCTGAATTTGGCTGTCCGTATGGCAGTGAGTCGGACGGGCGACGCTGCAAGGAGTCAGCATCTGCTCCAGGATTGGTGCGGCATTGGACATATCATGTCCGAGCCAGCCTGCTAGGCGATGCATGCGGGTGCTCCTGTTGCTGCGGGGGTGATCAGGATAACGATTTATTGTTGCGCGCCAGGTTTCTGCCTGACGGGAATCAACGGCGTCTTGGGATAGCCCGCCGCTTCGAGCAGGCTGCCCCAGGAACTGGGTTCGAAGCCTTTTTGATGGGTCTTGCCGACCACGATGACGGGGACTTCGACCGTGCCGATGAGTTTTTTCAGTTCCAGCGCAATTTCCGGTTCCTTGGATGGATTCTTCAGTGTGAAGGCAATGCCGCGCTGCGCCAAATAATCGCTGGCCTGGTCGCAGATCGGTCCGCAGGCCGTGGAATAAAGCAGCACCGGGTTTCGGTCGCGGGCGAGGCGCATTTCATAAGATTCTTTATCCACATCAACCACGTTGCCCTTGCTGCGCACTTTGACCGCTTGTCTGGCGGAGGGCGGCGGCGGCTGATCGGAGTAGGAAACGCCGCCGCGCTCATTCGTCCAGCGATAAACCTCACCAGCCTGAGTCAACGGGCTGGCGAGCAGCAGCAGTATGAGTAGGCCCCTGAACATGACATCTCCTTGTGGATTCATGGCCATTCTAGAAGCCGCGCGGCGACGGGCACAAGTTAGTTCAGGCCATGCCGTTATGGCGCAGCAACGCGTCGATGGTCGGTTCGCGGCCGCGGAACGCCTTGAACGACTCGATCGCCGGCCGCGCGCCGCCTTGCGCCAGAATTTCGCTCCAGAAGCGGTGGCCGACCTCCGGGTTGAGCACGCCCCAGCTGCCTTTGTCCGCTTCGTCTTCGAACAGGCTGTAAGCATCGGCAGAGAGGACTTCCGCCCATTTGTAGCTGTAGTAGCCGGCCGCGTAGCCGCCGGCGAAGATGTGCGAAAAGTTGTTCGGAAAACGGTTGTAGTCGGGCGGGGTCACGACGGCGACGCGCTGCCGGATTTCGTGCAGCAATTCGAGCGCGCTCTGGCCGGGTTTCAGGTCGAAATGCAGATGCATGTCAAACAGCGAAAACTCGATCTGGCGCACGGTCTGCATGCCGGCCTGAAAGTTCTTTGCGGCCAGCATCTTGTCGAACAGTTCCTTCGGCAGCGGTTCGCCGCTGTCGACGTGGCTGGTCATGTGTTTCAGCACGTCCCATTCCCAGCAGAAGTTTTCCATGAACTGCGACGGCAGTTCGACGGCATCCCATTCGACGCCGCTGATGCCGGACACGCCGAGGTCTTCCACTTTGGTCAGCAGGTGGTGCAGGCCATGGCCGAATTCGTGGAACAGCGTGATGACGTCGTCGTGCGTCAGCAACGCCGGTTTGCCGCCGACCGGACGGGTGAAATTGCAGGTCAGGTAGGCCACCGGCGTCTGGATGCCGGACGGCGTGCGGCGGCGGGTGATCGCATCGTCCATCCAGGCGCCGCCGCGCTTGGTATCACGCGCGTACAGGTCGAGATAGAACTGGCCGATCAGCGCACCTTGCGCGTCGTGCAGCGCGAAGAACTTCACATCCTCATGCCAGACCGGGGCGACGTCGGGGCGGATGTCCAGGCCGTAGAGCGTGGAAATGACACGGAACAGGCCGGCCAGCACTTTTGGTTCCTGCAGGTATTGCTTTACGTCCTGATCGGAATAGGCGTAGCGCGCTTCGCGCAATTTTTCGCTGACCAGTGCGATGTCCCAGGCTTGCAGGTCGGGCAGCGCAAGCGTCTCGGCGGCAAATTGACGCAGCTCGGCCATGTCCTGTTCGGCGTACGGTTTGGCGCGAACGGCCAGCTCGTTCAGAAAGTCGAGCACTTCGGCTGGCGATTCCGCCATCTTGGCGGCCAGCGAGACTTGCGCGTAGGCATCGAAGCCGAGCATCTGCGCCGCTTCCTGGCGCAATTGCAGGATCTGGCCGATCAGCGAGGTGTTGTCGAACTCGGCGGGGCCGAATTCCGAGGCGCGCGTCGTGTAGGCGCGGTACATCTCCTCGCGCAGTGCGCGGTTTTCGCAGTACTGCATGATCGGCATGAACGACGGCGCCTGCAGGTTCAGCTTCCAGCCCGGCTTGCCGGCGAGCGACTCATCGGCCTGCGCCATCTCGCGGAACATCGCCTTGGCGTCTGCGGGCAGGCCGCGCAGTTCATCCTCGTCCGCAATGAACTTCGACCAGGCATTGGTCGCGTCGAGCAGGTTTTCCTCGAACTTGGCGGACAGTTTGGACAGTTCTTCCTGTATCGCCATGAAGCGCGGCTTCTGATCGTCCGGCAGATCGGCGCCACCCAGTTTGAAATCGCGCAATTCGTTTTCGACGATCTTCTTGCGCGTCGGCGACAGCGCCGCAAACTCCGCTGAGGCGGCGAGCGCCTTGTATTTTTGGAACAAAGCCAGGTTCTGCCCCAGCTCGGCATAGAACTGGGTGATCTTGGGCAGGTTTTCGTTGTACACCTCACGCAGTTCGGGGCTGTCGAGCACCGAATGCAGATGCGAAACCTGGCCCCAGGCGCGTGACAGGCGCTCGTTGGCGTCGTCCATCGGCGCTACGAAAGCGTCCCAGCTTGCCGGCGTGGCAGCGTCCACTGCTTGCGTTGCAACAGCACGGCCCTGCGCCAGCAGTGCGTCGATGGCCGGCGTGACGTGTTCGGGTCTGATCTCGCTGTAACGCGGCAGGCTGGAGAAGTCGAGCAGGGGATTCATGAGGTGTCCTGGGTTGGTTAGGCTGAACGGGCTTCTATACTTGCGGCCATTCTGAATTATTTCCAGTCTAAAGTTGCCCGACATGAGCATAGAAAGCTACCTAGGCATGACGCCCAAACTGGGCGACGACGTTTTCATCCACGCCAGCGCGACGATCATCGGTGACGTCGAGTTGGGTGATGAAGTGTCGATCTGGCCCGGCGTCGTGATCCGCGGCGACGTCAACGGCATCCGCATCGGTGCGCGTACCAACGTGCAGGACGGCTCGATTCTGCATGTCACCCACAAGAGTTTGCGCAATCCGGCCGGCGCGCCGTTGACGATAGGTCGCGATGTCACCGTCGGCCATGCAGTGATTCTGCACGGCTGCCGCATCGCGGATGAATGCCTGCTCGGCATGGGTTCGCTGGTCATGGATCACGCCGTGCTGGAGCCGCGCGTGTTGCTTGGCGCCGGCAGTCTGGTGCCGGAAGGCCGCGTGCTGGAAAGCGGCTGGTTGTATCTGGGGCGTCCGGCCCGGCAAGTGCGGCGCTTGAGCGAGGACGAGCTGGCTTATTTCGCCTACCAGGCCGGCAATTATGCGCGGCTGGCAGCGGCATACCGGGCTTAGGGCTTACTCAACCCAATAAATCTGACCATCCGCAAACGCCAACACCACGCGCACCGGTTTCCCCGCGAACAGATTCAGCGCCGCGGCACGGTAGCTGGCCATCTGTTCCAGATGCGGCAAAGCGCGTCGCGCCAGATCGGGTTCCGAAAGCCCGCCGGTTTTGTAGTCGAGCACCCAGGTTTCCGATTCGAACTCCACCAGCCGGTCGATGCGTGCGATGCGGCCTTGGCTATCGAGAAACTCCAGTTCGTTGTAGGCGCGCAAATGTCGCTTGGAATCGAAGGCGGCGGCCAATTCCGGAATGGCGTAGATGCGGTATGCCGCGGCTTCGATGCTCGGCAACGCGTGCGCATCCGGTGCGAACTGAGCGATCAGCCGGTCGCGCGGCCAACCCTCGCACAGCCCTTGCAGCCAGCCGTGCACCTGGACGCCGAACTCGGCATCCGGCCCGCCTGGGTCAAGACGGTTGCCGATGGCTGGAAGCTCGGCAGCCGCCCGAGCAGCCGGGTGATACGCGCTTGGCTCGGTCGGCTGCGGCAAGTCTGGCGTGTCCGGCCAGTGCATGAGCGGCAGCGCGTTCAGGTCGCAGCGCTGCAGCGCCGTGTCGGCCATGTCCAGCCAATTGCCGGCTGCCGCATCCGTTTCGCCCTCGCCCAGCCCGGTGATGAACAAGGCCTGACGCGCACGCGTCATCGCAACGTAGAGCAGATTCAGGCGTTCGCGTTCGGCCTGCTCGCGGTTTTGTGCAAACAGCGCGTCACGGCCGGGGCCGCGCCATTCCTTGCCGCCGTGCAGGGAAAAATGCGCCGGGCGGTCCGCCGCCGGCGGCCAGTCCAGCAGTACGCCGTATGCGTTGTCGTTGCCGCCGGCCTGATCCGCTTTGACCAGGAAAATGATCGGCGCCTCCAGGCCTTTGGCGCTGTGGATCGTGAGCATGCGCACGGCATCGCCGCTGGCGGCGGGCGGTTCATCCGGGCCATCGCCGCCGGCTTGTTTGCGTAACTGGCGCAGTTCGTCGAGAAAGCGCGGCAGGCTGGGATAGCGGCCGCCTTCGTGCGCCAGCGACAGGGCGAGAAAACCCTGCAGATTCGCCGTCACGGTAGCGCCGAGGCGGGCCGGGACAGCGGCGGCGTAGCGCTGCAATACGTCCGCCTGATGGAATATCCGGTCGAGCAGGTCATGTACCGGCAAACTGCCGGCCAGCTTGTGCCACTGACGGGTCAACTGCGCGGCGCGCCTGACTCGCTCCGGTGCGTCGGTCTGGTCGGCCCAGGCCAGCAAGCGATGCCACCAGGGGCCGTCACCCTGCGCCAGTTGCGTCAAGTCGCCATCGCCGAAGCCGAACAGCGGCGATTTCAGGCTCTGCGCCAGCGCCAGATCATCGTAGGGCGTCACCAGCGTGCGCAGCAGGCATTGCAGATCGTCGACTTCGAGCGTGTCGAGCAAGCCGCCGCGCCGGTCGGTCAGGTAAGGAATGCCGGCCTGTTGGAAAGCGGCTTCGAACACGTTGAGATCGCGCCGGGTGGCGTAGAGCAGCAAGATGTCGCTATAGCGGGCGGGACGTCGGCCGTCGCCGTCGGCAATCTGCAGACGGCCGACGATGGCTTCGATCCGGCGTGCGACCCAGGCCGCTTCATCGGCGCGCGCGTGCGCTTGCACCGGCGCCGGCGTGGTCAACGGATTGCGGAAGGGGGCGCTGCCGCCGTCCGCAGCGGTGGCGTTGAAGCGGGCGACTTCGCAGCAGCCCGGCAGCGCAGTCTGATAAGCGCGGTGCGCGGCGAAGATCGGGTAATCGGTGCGCTCGGCGAACACCGCATTGACCCAGGCGACGATACGCGGGGCGCAGCGCCGGGTTTCATTCTGCGGAAAATGGCGGGCGGCGAAGTGCGTCGCCAGCCACGCGGCGGCGGCGTCGAACAGGCGCGGTTCGGCGCGGCGGAAGCGGTAAATCGATTGCTTCGGGTCGCCAACCAGAAACACCGTCGGGCGCTCGGCGTCGCCGCCGTAAGCCTCCAGCCAGATGCGCAAGATGCGCCATTGCAACGGATTGGTATCCTGGAACTCGTCGAGCAGCAGATGCTTCCAGCGCGCATCCAGCTTCATCAGCACGGCGGCGGCGGCGTCCTCGTCGTCGAGCAGGCGCAGCGTTTCCAGTTCGCCGTCGTTGAAATCGAGCGCGCCGCGTTCCGCCTTCAGGCGCTGATAGGCCTCCAGGTAGGCGGCCCCGGCGGTCAGCCCGAGGCGGTTGAGTCGTAACGCACGTTGGTCGGCGAGCTGGCCCTGGACCTGTTGCAGTCGTTCGGCGAGCTGAACGTGCAGGCCGACGTAGGCGTCGGCTTCGGCTGCGCCCAGTCGTTTTTGCAGGGCTTGGGTCAGCGCGATCTGGCGGGGTTTGCCTTGTTGCGTGAGCAGGCAGGCGCACAGCGGCAGGAACGCGGCAGCGGCGTCGGGTAGCGCCTGCAGGCACGTTTCCAGCGCAGTCAGCCGCTTGGCTTCGCTCTTCAGCGCAGCGCCTTCGCGCGCCAGAATTGCCTGATAGCGCTGCAGGACGTGTTGGAAATCGGCGCTGCCGAACAGGGCGGCGCGCGGGTCGTCGTCCTCGCGCAGTGCGAGACAGGTTTCCAGATTTCGGCACGCCGTGGCGACCGGATCGGCATCGTTTTGCTGACTGGCCCACCATTCGGCACGATTCTCCAGCAACGCGTCGAGCAGCTTGCGAACGCTATCCAGCGGCATTTCCGTCGCCAGCTCGGCAAAGGCGCTTTCCGCCGCGCTGCCGCGTTGACGGCCCAGGCTCTCGGCAAAGCTCAGCCAGGCTTCCTGCCGCAGCAGCGCGGTTTGTTCCAGCAGTTCGCCGGGCGGCCGCAACGACAGCGGCGCACGCGCCAGCAGGTGAAAAAACCAGCCGTGAAAGGTGGTGATCATCGGGCCGGGGCGGGCATTGAGCACCTTGTCGAGCAGGCCGCGCGCAGCGGGGAGGGCGCGTGCGGCTTCGGTCGGCGAAAAGCCGCGCTGGATCAGGAACTCGATCGCTACGGCGTCCGGCTGCAAGGCCAGATCGGTCAGCCAGGCATCCAGGCGGGCGCGCATTTCCGCCGCCGCCTTGCGGGTGAAGGTGATCGCCAATAATTCGGACGGCGATTCGCCCGCCAGCAACAGGCGCAGCATGCGCGACACCAACAGCCAGGTTTTGCCGCTGCCGGCGCAGGCTTCGACCACGGCGCTGGCGGCCGGGTCAAGAGCGGGGAGTAGCGGATTCGGTGGCATGGGCCCGTATGCTACCGCCAGATTTGTTCGTCTTCGGACCACAGCTGTGTGCTGTCGACGCAGACTTGTGCGCTCCGGCCCGATCCGACCGCCGATTTCCAGCCATCGCCTAAAGACTTTCCCACGCCTGCCGATATGACAGAAATCCTGAATGACGGAGTCAAACATGCAAATAGCTACGGAAGTGGACGCCGGCAAGGCAGTCTTGAAACTGAATGGACGTTTTGACTTTCATTCCCACCGCGATTTTCGATCCGCCTATGAAAGTGCGCTGGAAGAGGCGGATGTGCGGGATGTGGTGATCAATTTCCAGGATGTGGACTACCTCGACAGTTCGGCGCTAGGCATGCTGCTGCTGTTGCGTGAAAAGGCCGAGGCGGCAGGCAAGACGGTCTCCCTGGCCGGCCTGCAAGGCATGGTCAAGCAGGTTCTGGATATTGCCAATTTCGGCAAGCTGTTTGCGGTACATGATTGACTCCGTTGCGTTGGAGGTAACGCCATCGGGCCGCAACAGGGTGGCGACAGATGCGGGGCAGGCGGTTTTCAGCATGAAAATCCTGATCGCCGACCGCCTCCCGGTTGACGCCCAGCCGCTCGCGGAGGTCGCGCTCAGTCTGGGCCATCGGCCGATCATGGCCGTCGACGGCGAAAGCGCTTTGGCGGCATTTCAGGCGGAAACGCCTGATCTGGTGTTCATGGACATCGGCATGCCGGGCCTGGATGGCGTTACGGCCGTACAAAAAATTCGCGCGCTGGCCGCCGGAAGATGGACGCCGGTCATTTTCTATTCGGCGTCGGATCGCATGCAGGACATCGTCGGCGGGCTTGAAGCCGGCGGTGACGACTACTTGCTCAAGCCGGCTTCGACGCCGTTGCTGGCCGCCAAGATCAACAGTTATGCGCGTCAGATTGCGCTGCAAGGCGAGGTAAGGGGGTATGCCGCCGAGTTGGCCCGCTGGCGCGCGGATTCCGAGGAGCAGATCCGTCTGGGCGCTCACGTCATGGCGCGGTTGACCGATGCCGCCGGGCTGCGCGATCCGATGCTGCGCCATTTCAATCTGCCGGCGGAAACCTTCAGCGGCGATCTGCTTTGTGCGGCGCGCGCGCCCGGGGATGTGTTGAACGTGTTGCTGGCGGATGCGGCCGGGCATGGATTGGCGGCGGCCTTGTCGGCGATGCCGCTGACGCAGGCTTTCTACAGCATGACGGCGAAGGGTTTTCCGTTGCCGTCCATCGCGGAAGAACTGAATCGCAAACTGAAGGCGATCCTGCCTGCCGATCGTTTCGTGGCGGCGACGCTGGCGTCGGTGGATGTGCGCAATCAGACCGTCGAAGTGTGGAACGGCGGCAATCCCGACGCGCTGTTCATGAATACGCGCGGCGACGTCCCCATGCGTTGGTCGTCTCGCCATCCGCCGCTGGGCATCCTGCCGGAGCAGTTGTTCTCCGGCGTGACGGAAACGGTGGTTTTTCACGAACCGGGTGATCTGGTTTTGAGCTCGGACGGTTTGACCGAAGCGGAAAATCGGGCCGGCCAACGGCTGGGCATCGACGGCGTCATCAGGTATTTGTCCTGTTCGCACGAAAGCGATGCCCGCTTCAAGTGTTTGCACAACGGTGTCGCCGCGCACTTGGAGGGGCAGCCGGCGCGCGACGATATTTCCGGTTTGATGATCAGCGTGCCGATCGACCGGCGCCGCCAGCTCCGCTTCGATACGCCCAGGATGATCAGCCAGAGCCAGTTTGCGGAATGGCGGCTTGCGCTGAGCTACAACGCACAGGAGCTGCGCTACATCGATGTCGTGCCCGCCGTGTTGGGGCTGGCCACCCAGGTCCAGGCGTTGAAAGAACATCAAGGCGGGCTGTTCCTGGTGCTGTCCGAGCTGTTCAATAACGCGCTCGATCACGGTCTTCTGGGCCTGGATTCGGTTACCAAGAGCTGGATAGGCGGCTTTGAGCTTTACCTGCAGCAGCGCGCCGAGCGCCTCGGCAAACTGGAGCAGGGACGCATCGACCTTTCTTTTCTGCTGCATCAGGATGAAGCGCGTGCGGTTCTGGATATCACGCTGCAGGACAGCGGCCCCGGCTTCGACTACAGCCGGAACCTCCCGGATCAGGGGGAGCTGAGCGAGGCGAATGAGCAGGTGTACGGCCGCGGCATCGCCCTGGTCAAAAGCCTGTGCGATCAGGTGGTTTTTTCCGGCACCGGCAACAAGGTCTGGTGCCGTTACATCGTTTCCGATCTGGTGCCGGACAAGGAGGCGCGTGCGTGTGCGGGAGAATCCGACTTGAAGCCGCACGGCGGGAATAACACGACGCTGTTCTGATCGTTTGGGGCAGGCGACGTTCGAAAAAATCGTCTGCTGCGCGGCGGCAGCGACTTAGCCTGCTAGCCGACGGTCGTTGCGGTGACCCGGTTGCGGCCGCTGTGTTTCGATTGATACATGGCTTCATCGGAGGCTTTGATCAATGCCTCCGCTTCCATCCAATCCGGATGTTGCGGCGAGCATTCGGCGACGCCGGCAGAAAAGGTGTTGCGGTAGGTTGTGTTGCCGCTGTGTTGTTCGATCGCGGCGAAGCTTTCACGTAGCTTGTTGATGACGCCCATCGCCACGTCGATCGGCGTATCCGGCAGGGCGAGGGCGAATTCCTCGCCGCCGTAGCGACCGATGACGTCGGCGCCGCGTAGGCGCTGCTTCAGCAGCCGGGACAAGCTCTTGATTACGCGGTCGCCGGCCGGGTGGCCGTAGCTGTCGTTGACCTGCTTGAAGTGATCGATGTCGATGATCGCCACCGATAGCGGCTTGTTCTGGCGCTTGGCGCGGGCGACTTCGGCGCGCAGGCGCTCCTTGTAGCTGGTGTGATTGAGCAGGCCGGTCAGGCTGTCGCGCACCATCAGCGCACGCAGCGCGCGGTAGCGGATGATCCGGCTGCGCACCGCCGAGATCAGATGATCGGGGAGTATCGGTTTTTGCAGGAATTCGTCGCCGCCCAGACTCATCGCCTCGCGTTGGCGGCCGACATCGCTCTCGGCCGAGAGAAACACGATCGGGATGGACAGATAGGCCTCTTGTTGACGTATCACCATGGCGATTTCCTGGCCGCTGGCGCCCGGCATGTTCATATCCAGCAGGATCAGTTCGGGCGGATGGTCGTACAGCGACTCCAGGCTGTTGAGCGGGTCGGTGACGACCTGGCAGACGAAGCCGGCCTGGGTCAGGTTGGCGGCATAAAACATCGCCATTGAGGGGGAGTCGTCGATGATCAACACCTTGCCCGACTCGGCTTGCGGGGGGGCGCTCAGGCGATCCAGCGTGTCGAGCAGCGCGGAGGTGTCGAGCGGGCGCATGAAATAGGCTTGGCAGCCCATGCGGACAGCCGACAGACGGGCATGAATATCGCCTTGATCCGACATGCAGGCGATAGGAATGCGCTTGGCGAGTTCACTGAGTTCGCTTTTGATTCCGTCGTTCTGTCCGCACGCCAATGCGCAGTCGACCAGGATGCAGGTGGCGGCCTGCGCCGCCGCGGCCGCAACAAGCGCCTCGGCCGTGTCGAACAAGTGCGCCGTGTAGCCGTAGTAGCCAAGCTGGCGCGCCGTCTCCTGCATGTCCGGGCTAGTCGCCGGCCAGAGGTACACCAGCCGGGTAGAGTCGAAATGGTTGGAGAGGTCGCCGAGCTGCATCTTAGCCACTAGGGATAGTCCGTAACGCAATGGATAACGGCAGGTATGGCCCAAACTTGAGGCCAGGGCAGGATAGGTTATGCGTTGATGCGCTCCAGCATTTCCTGAATGCGCTCCGGACGACCGGCGCGCAGCAGTCTTCTGGCCAGCGGCGCCAGTTCGCCGACATGGCTGCGCATGACTTGCTGCTTGACCGCCAATACATGCGCCGGATGCATCGAGAAGTCAGTCAGCCCCATGCCCAGCAGCAGTCGCGTCAAGCGCGGGTCGCCGGCCATTTCGCCGCAGATCGAAACCGGTTTGCCCATTTTTTGCCCAACCTTGAGCGTGTGTTCGATCAGCCCGAGCACAGCCGGGTGCAGCGGGTCATACAAATGCGCGACGGCGTCGTCGGTGCGGTCGATGGCGAGGGTGTATTGAATGAGGTCGTTGGTGCCCAGCGAGAGGAAATCCAGTTTGCGTGCGAACCATTCGGCGGCCAGGGCGGCGGCCGGCACTTCGATCATGCCGCCGATCGGCGTTTCCGGATCGAACGGGATGCCTTCCACGCGCAGCATGCCGCGGGCCGCGCTGATCAGGGCCAGCGCCTGATCGAGTTCGGTCAGGCTGGCCAGCATCGGCAGCAGGATTTTGAGTTTGCCGTAATGGCTGGCGCGGTAGAGCGCGCGCAGTTGGGCAATGAAGATCTGTGGTTCGGCGATGCACAGGCGAATCGCGCGCAAGCCCAGCGCCGGGTTGACGCTGGTGTCGGCCATCCAGCGCACCGATTTGTCGGCGCCGACGTCCAGCGTGCGGATCACGACCGGGCGTCCGCCCATGCCTTTCGCGACGGTGCGATAGGCCTCGAACTGCTCGTCCTCGCTGGGCAGGTCGTCACGGTTCAGGAACAGGAATTCGCTGCGGAACAGGCCGATGCCGGCGGCGTTTTCGCCCAGCGCCAGTTTGACGTCGGACGGTAAATCGATATTCGCCAGCAGCGACACATCCGTGCCATCCAGCGTGGTCGACGGGCTGCTTTTCAGGCGGCGCAGCTTCTTCTGTTCGAGCAGCCATTGGTTCCGGCGCAGCCGGTATTCCTCCAGGATGGCGGCGTCAGGGTCGATGATGACCACGCCGGCGACGCCGTCGACGATCAGCCAGTCGTCCTCGCGGATCAGCGCACGCGCGTTGTGCAGCGCCATCACCGAGGGCAGACTCAGGCTGCGCGCGAGTATGGCGGTATGCGACGTTGCACCGCCCAGGTCGGTGATGAAGCCGGCGAAGTCGTGCCGCTTGAACAGCACCATGTCGCTCGGCGAAAGGTCATGCGCCACCAGAATGCTGTCCCCCTCGTCGGCGGTTTTCAGCGGCGCGTGGCCGGGATGGCCCATCAACGACTTGAGGACTTTGTCCGCCACCTGGCGTACGTCATGGCGGCGTTCGCGCAGGTAGTCGTCTTCAATCGATTCGAACTGGGCGATCAGCGCCTCGGTTTGCTGGGCGAGCGCCCATTCGGCATTGCAGCCTTCGTCGCGGATGCGTTTTTTCGGGGCTTGCGACAACATCGAGTCGGACAGGATCAAGGCATGCACTTCGATGAAGGCCGACAACTCGGTCGGCGCGCCGCCCGGAATATGCGTCTGCAGAGCGAGCAGTTCGGCATGCACGCTTTCTACTGCGGCGCTGAAGCGCAAGACTTCCGACTCGATGTGTTCCGGCCGCAATACATAATGCGGCGCTTCCAGGCGAGCGTGCGAATAAAGCTGAGCGCGGCCGATGGCATAGCCGCCGGAGACGCCGATGCCATGCAGGCTCAGGGTCATTCGCCTTCTCCAAATTTGTCTTCGATCAGCGCGACCAGCGCCTGCATCGCCGCGTCCTCGTCCGGACCGTTGGTCTCGATCCTGATCTTGTTGCCGCGCGCCGCGGCCAGCATCATGACGCCCATGATGCTTTTGCCGTTGATGCGGCGGCCGTTGCGCGAGAGCCAGACTTCGGCCCGAAACTGCGACGCGGTTTGCGTCAGCTTGGCGGATGCGCGCGCATGCAAGCCCAGCTTGTTGATGATCTCGATATCGCGTTCAGGCATGGAATCTCGCTTTGTGTTCTAACTTCATGCGGGCTCCGAGTGGATGTTGAAGATGCCGTTACGGCCGCCGGAAACCGCCTTCTCCAGTAGCTTGGCCATGCCATGATCGCGGTAAGTCAGCGCCTTCAGCAACATCGGCAGGTTGACGCCGGAAACGGCTTCGATGCGTTCGGCGGCAATGACTTTGCACACGGTATTGCACGGCGTGGCGCCATAGACATCGGTCAAAATCAGCACGCCTTCGCCTCGATCCAGTTCGGCCAGCTTGGCGTGCGCTTCCCGCAGCATATCGGCGGGATCGTCGCAGGCGGAAAGATCGAGATTTTCGAGGGCTTCCGGGCGCTTGCCGAGGACATGGGTCGCGCACTGAATGAGGCTGTCGCCGAGGTTGCCGTGAGCGACGATGAGTAAGGCGATCATTGCGTAAATGGTGAAAGGAAGGTTGAAGCGTGGCATCTTACGCCGCGGTTTTCGCAACGGGGTTCCGACGCTGCCGGCCCGGCAGGTCCATTTGTTTGCCGATGCGATGATGCCACGCCGGGTGCCTTCCCGTGTTATGCGGCCAAGGCGGCAGATCGGCCAGGCGAGAATTGGAGGCGCTTGAAAACGCCATTCCGATAATCTGCTGCTGCTCCGCAACAATCTCATATCCCTTTGATTGATAAGGTCGAATTTGTTTCGACCCGACTCGAAAGGTAGAATCGGGCGCCCTCTGACTTTGAGTTTTTTCATGTCCGCCCAGCGCATCCGCGAGATTCCCTACAACTACACCTCGTTCTCCGACCGCGAGATCGTCATCCGCCTTTTGGGGGCCGAAGGCTGGCGTCTGGTCGAGGAATTGCGCGGCGAACGCAAGACCGGCCGTTCAGCGCGCATGTTGTTCGAGGTGCTGGGCGACATCTGGGTGGTCACCCGCAACCCGTATCTGGAAGACGATCTGCTCGCCAACCCGGATCGACGCAGTTTGCTGATTCAGGCGTTGCGGCATCGGCTGGGCGAAATCGAAAAGCGGCGGCAGGGCAATGAACGCGTCGGCAAGCTGCTGCTGTTGTCGAACAGTGCGGTGGACGCTTTCGAAGCCGGTTTCGCGCAGACCGAACGTCTGCGCCGCGACATTCTGCAAATACTGCTGCCGCATACCCGTCGCGACAACATCGCCTTCGATGGCATGGCGCGCGTCTCGCACGTCACCGACGCCACTGACTGGCGCGTCGAATATCCGTTCGTGGTGCTCAACCCGGACAGCGAAGTGGAAATCCCCGCTCTAGTCGCCGGCTGCATCGCGCTCGGCCTGACCGTGATTCCGCGCGGCGGCGGCACCGGCTACACCGGCGGCGCGATTCCGCTGACCCGCATGTCGGCGGTGATCAACACCGAAAAGCTGGATCAGATGAGTGCGATCCAGTCGCGCGTGTTGCCCGGGCATCACAGCCCGACGCCGGTCGTCGTCTGCGGCGCCGGCGTCGTGACGCGGCGGGTTATGGAAGCCGCGGAACTGCACGGCCTCGCCTTTGCCGTCGATCCGACCAGCGCCGACGCGTCCTGCATCGGCGGCAATGTGGCGATGAACGCCGGCGGCAAGAAAGCCGTGTTGTGGGGCACCGCGCTCGATAACCTGGTGTCCTGGAAACTGGTGACGCCGGATGCGGACTGGCTGGAGGTCACCCGGCTCGACCATAACCTGTCGAAGATTCACGACGTCGAGACCGCACGCTTCGAACTGCGCCGTTTCCACGCCGACGGCAAGCCGAAAGGCGAGGCCGAGATTCTGGCCATTCCCGGCCGCGCTTTCCGCAAACAGGGCTTGGGCAAGGATGTCACCGACAAATTCCTGTCCGGCCTGCCCGGCATTCAGAAGGAAGGCTGCGACGGCCTGATCACCCAGGCGACGTTCGTGCTGCACCGGATGCCGTCGCACATCCGCACGATCTGCATGGAATTCTTCGGCCCGGTCGGCGAAGCGGTACCGGCCATCGTCGAAGTGAAGAATTACATGGACGCATTGGGGGGCGTTTCTCCCGGCGGCGTCGTGATGGCCGGCCTTGAACACATGGATGCGCGCTACATCAAGGCCGTGGGGTACGCCACCAAGGCGGATCGCACCGGGCGTCCGAACATGGTGCTGCTGGCCGATATCGCCGGCGACGATGCCGCCGCCGCCGATGCCGCCGCGGCGCACATCGTCGAGCTGGCCAAAACGCGGGGGGGCGAGGCCTTCATCGCGGTCAGCGCCGAAGCGCGCAAGAAATTCTGGCTGGACCGCGCGCGCACCGCGGCCATCGCCAAGCACACCAATGCCTTTAAGGTGAACGAAGACGTGGTGATCCCGCTGCCGCGTCTGGGCGATTATTCCGACGGCGTCGAGCGCATCAACATTGAACTGTCGATCGCCAACAAGCTGGCCTTGCTGGCCACCCTGGCCAGCTTCGTCAAAGGCCCCCTGCCGTTGACCGAGGATGAGGATGGCGTCGCTGATCCCGCCCTGACCGAGGCGCGGCGAGAGCGCGCCATAGGGTTGTTCGCCGAGGTGCGCGCACGCTGGCAAGCCTATCTCGACGATCTCGACGCCCCGCTGCCGCCCAGCTTGTGTGACGTACGCGGACATGCGCCGCGGCTGGAAAACAAGAGCGTGTTCCGCGCCCTCCAGGACCACAGCCTGCGCGTGTCCTGGAAGCGCGAACTGCGCGCCGAACTGCGCCAGATCTTCACCGGCCGCGAGTACGAGCCGGTGCTGGCCGAATGCGATGCGATCCACAAACGCGTGTTGAAGGGACGCGTGTTCGTGGCGCTGCACATGCATGCCGGCGACGGCAATGTGCACACCAACATCCCGGTCAATTCCGACGACTACGCGATGCTCGCCACCGCCAATCGGGCCGTGGCGCGCATCATGCAGCTGGCGCAGGACCTGGGCGGCGTCATTTCGGGCGAGCATGGCATCGGCATCACCAAGCTGGAGTTTCTGTCCGATCTGGCCTTGTCCGAGTTCGCCAACTACAAGAAACAGGTCGATCCGCACGGCCATTTCAACCAGGGCAAGCTGATGGCGGGCGCCGATCTGGCCAATGCCTACACGCCGTCGTTCGGCTTGCTGGAGTTGGAATCGCTGATCATGGAGCAATCGGAAATCGGCGCGATCGCCGATTCCATCAAGGACTGCCTGCGTTGCGGCAAATGCAAGCCGGTGTGCACCACGCACGTGCCGCGCGCCAATCTGCTGTACAGCCCGCGCAACAAGATCCTTGCCACGTCCTTGCTGATCGAGGCGTTCCTGTATGAGGAGCAGACCCGGCGCGGCATTTCGCTGAAGCATTTCGACGAGTTCGACGACGTCGCCGACCATTGCACGGTCTGCCACAAGTGCGCCAATCCGTGTCCGGTCGATATCGACTTCGGCGATGTCACCGTGGCGATGCGCAATTTCCTGACCGCCGCCGGCAAGAAGAAAACGGCGCCGGCCACCAAGCTGGCGATGGCCTTCCTGAACAGCACCGATCAGGATGCCATCCACTTCATGCGCAAGAGTTCGATCCAATTGGGTTATCTCGGCCAGCGGGTCGGCGCGGCCGTGATGCGCAGCCTGCCGGTGGTCAGGGAAGCGATGCGGCAGCCGCCGGCCACGGTCGGCAAACCGAACGCGGCGACCCAGGTCATCCATTTCTTCAATCGTTCATTGCCCGGCGGGGTAAATAAGCTGCCCAACAAGACCGCGCGCACGCTGCTCGGCCTGAACGACCCGAAAGTGGTGCCGGTATTGCGCGACGCCGCCAAGGTCACGGACGAATCCGACGCCGTGTTCTATTTCCCGGGTTGCGGCTCCGAGCGCCTGTTCTCGCAAGTCGGCCTGGCGACCATGGCCTGGCTGTACGAACTCGGCGCACAAACGGTGCTGCCGCCGACCTATCTGTGTTGCGGCTATCCGCAGACCGCGACCGGCGACCGGCCCAAAGGCGATGCCATCACCACCGGCAACCGCGTGCTGTTCCATCGTATCGCCAACACGCTGAACTACCTCGACATCAAGACCGTGCTGGTGTCCTGCGGCACCTGTCTGGATCAGTTGATGGAATACCAGTTCGACAAGATTTTCCCTGGTTGCCGGATCATGGACATCCATGAATACATGCTGGAGAAAGGGGTGAAACTGGAAGGTGTGGGCGGGGTGAAGTACATGTACCACGACCCCTGCCATACCCCGATCAAATTGCACAACCCGATCAATACCGTGAAAACGCTGATGGGATCGGACGTCAAGCTGACGGAACGCTGCTGCGGCGAGGCCGGCACCTTCGCCGCCAGCCGGCCGGACATTGCCACCCAGGTGCGCTTCCGCAAAGGCGAGGAAATCGACCGCGTCGCCAACAGCTTGCGCGGACCGGAAACCGACACGGTAAAAATCCTCACTTCCTGCCCGTCCTGCCTGCAGGGCATGCTGCGTTACAGCGAAGACAGCAAGATCGAAGCCGATTACATCGTGGTCGAACTGGCCAAGCTGAAGCTGGGCGAGAACTGGATGGCGGATTTTGTCGCCAAGGCCAACAATGACGGCATTGAACGGGTGTTGTTGTAGGGATGCGGTAATGGAACAACAGTCCAAATAATCTTCAGCGACTTACCAGGATATTCTAGGCCTGCCGGAAATGCTGGTCGGTGAGATCATCAATGGGCGGTTGGTGACGCCCCCACGACCCGCTCCCAAACATGCGGTGGCCTCTTCCATTTTGGGCTACGAGCTCCAAGGGCCTTTCGACCGAGGGCGCAGTGGTCCCGGCGGCTGGTGGATTCTGGATGAGCCGGAAATTCACATTGGCAGCGATAGTCTGGTGCCCGATATTGCCGGTTGGCGTCGAGAACGCATGTCAATACGGCCAAAAGCCGCCTGGTTCGACCTCGCCCCGGACTGGCTGTGCGATTCCTCTCACCCTCCACCGCCCGTGTGGATCGGGTGGAAAAACTGCCGATCTATGCTCGCTGGGGTGGAAAACGTCTGGTTGGTCGATCCTGATCTACGCACGCTGGAAGCCTTTGAAAACGTCGATGGCCGCTGGCTGCTCATCACCACGCTCAAGGATGACGACGCGGTCGGCCTCGCCCCTTTCGACGCCATCAGTTTTTCCCTGGGCGGATTGTGGGCGGATTGAAACCTGCCCATCCCGGCATTGCCAACAGCTTGGCCGCCTTGGACAGGCGGTTGTCGAAGCTGGAGAAAACGACGGCGGCGGTCTGCCGCACCTGATACGCCGCCGCGAGTTGCATGGCGTCGTAGCCCCGCAAGGCGAATGTGTAGGCGAACTCGCCGGCCTGTTCGACCAGTTCCCGGGTCAGTTCGACGATGAGGAAAGTGGGCCAATCGTCGCTCAACGCCTGTCTGGCCAAGTCGAGAGCCTGCTGATCGGCGGGAACCTCACGCCCGCGGCGGGCCAGGGCGGACATGGCCTCGACCCAGGTGATACGGCACACCGCGACGGATTCGGCGGCCGCCACCGCCGCATGAACCGCATCGCTCCCCGCTTCGTCCACATACAATTTGAACAGGGCGGACGTGTCCAGGTAGAGAATCACCCCCGGTCCTCGATCACCATGTCGGAAAGCGACTTGCCCTGGATGGCAAGCTTGATCCGGGCGCCTGCCGGCTTGCCGCCGTGCCATTCTGCTTGGCCGGATGCCAGCATTGCGGAAATTCCAGGGGGAAGGCCGGCCGTTAGCCCGCTTACCCGTGCCACCGGGCGATTGTGGGAGGTGACGACTATTTCCTCACCGCGTTGGGCGCGCGCCAGATAGCTGGAGAGATGGCTTTTGAATTCACGAACGGAGACTTCCATGCCGGGCTCCTGGGTTGGATGATGGGCGGAAGTGTAGTCACGACTTATGGGCGGAACAATGAATACGTGCCCACAAAAACAAACGGCGACCGAAGCCGCCGTTCTTTTTACTGCCGGAAAGATGCTCAGGCCTTGCGGCGGCGCATCAAGCCCAGACCGGCCAGGCCGAGGCCCAGGAGGCCGAGGGTGGCGGGTTCGGGGACGTTGCCGGTGTGATAACTGACTGTGGGATCGGAATTATTGATGCCGGCGTGATAAACAATCGTATCCGGGCTCAGTTTCAGTTCCAAGTTGCCTGTTACCGGCCAAACCCACGAAATTCCAATGAAATTGGACCACCCGGGGGCAGCCATCAGCCAGTCCTCGTAGGTGCCGGCTATCCCGTCCCAGTCAACCGCGGTCGCGTTCTGACCGGTGCCTATCCACCATGCCCAATTAAAGTTTACCGTACCATAACCGCCGCCTGTTAGCGTGCCATCCACGTCGAGCAAAGTGTCGTAGTTGTCTGAAAAAGTCAGAGTGCCATCGAATACCGCACCGGACTGGAATTCTTCATGCAAGTTGGTGAGCACCGTCGCCGAGGCGCAATTCCCGAAGCCAAGCGCGACGACCACAAGAGTCGAGAGAAGCGTGCGTTTCATGATGTATTTCCCTTAGTAGTTAATGGCATGCACCCATAAGCACGACGTATGCCATGTACATAAGTGCTTTATAATTCAAGGCCTTGCCTTGCCTTGCCTTGCCTTGCCTTGCCTTGCCGAAGTGTAAAAATGCCCGACAATAGCCGTCGCATTCTTGACAAGTTGTTCCGATTGCCGGAGCCTCGTACCATCATTCACGAGGAGGAAATCATGCAAACCGTTCAGGTGGGTGAATTCAAAGCGCGGTTTTCGGAAATCATCGAAGCCGTGCGCGCGGGTGAGACGGTGGTGGTCAGTTATGGGCGCAGCCGGGAAAATGTGGCCGCGTTGATTCCATTTAACCAGCTTCCCGCTGCGGAGCCGCGGAGCCTGGGCATTTTGGCGGGGCAAGCCAGTGTGACGTTCGCGCCAGATTTTGAAATGTCGGACGATGAGTTGCTGCGCGCATGAAATGCCTGCTCGATACGCATGCCTTTCTTTGGGCGTTGATCTCACCCGAGAAGTTATCAGAATCGGCACGTACGGCCATAACATCCCCGGACAACCTGGTTATTGTCAGCGCGATTTCTTTCTGGGAAATCGCGCTCAAGCATCGGCTCGGGAAGCTGCATCTGCAAGGTGTGACCCCGGATGCCCTGCCCAACGCGGCATTGCGTCAGGGGTTTGAGTTGCTGCCGCTGGATGCGCGTCTGGCCGCTGGCTTTTCTGCTTTGCCCGACATCCCCAACCATCGCGACCCATTTGACCGCATGTTGATCTGGCAAGCGGTTTCCTTGGGACACACCCTGATCAGTTGCGACCGCAAAATAGAAATCGATGTACTGCCCGGTTTGAAAGTCTTGTGGTGAACGAAAGCTGCGAAATGCCTGATACACACTGCCCACTTTGCCAATTAGATATCGCAGAAATCGCCCTCTGGTCCGACGATTACTGCCGCGTGATTTGGGTCGACGACGCGGACTACCCCGGTTTCTGCCGGGTGATTTTGAACGCCCACGTCAGGGAAATGAGCGACCTGCCGGCAGCCCAGCGGCAGTGCTTGATGGCGGTGGTGTTCGCAGTGGAAACCGCCGTGCGGGAAGTCGTGCAGCCCGACAAGATCAATCTGGCCAGCCTCGGCAATGTGGTGCCGCATCTGCATTGGCACGTGATTCCGCGCTGGGCGGACGACCCGAATTTCCCGGACGCGATCTGGGCGGCGCCGCGCCGGGCAGCCAATCCGAGGCGCTTGCCGGCCGATCTCAGGCTACTTATTCAGATGCGGATTCAGGCGTTGCTCGCGTCTCCGGAATAACCCGCTCGGCCGGGAAGCACGCCGAGAACGTGCTGCCTTTGCCGACGGTGCTTTCGATGCGCAGTCTGGCCTGATGCCGTTGCAGCACGTGCTTGACGATCGCCAGGCCGAGGCCGGTGCCGCCGCTGGCGCGCGAGCGGCCCTGGTCGACGCGATAAAAACGCTCGGTCAGGCGCGGGATATGCTGGGCTTCGATGCCTTCGCCGCTGTCCTGTACCGAGAAGGTTCGTTCGCCGCTTCTTGACTCGCCCGTCTCGGAGGCGCCCCAGCGGATGCGGATGCGGCCGCCGACCGGCGTATAGCGCACCGCGTTGGAAACCAGGTTGGCCAGTGCGCTGTACAGTTCCTGGCTGTTGCCGATCAGGCGGGCCTGGCTGTCCACGACGAGTTCGATCTGGTGTTTGCCCTGGCTCATGGTCTCGGCCTCGCGCGCCAGGCGTTGGGCCAGAGAGACCACGTCCACGGTTTCATCCTTGGTTTCCGGTTCGCTTTCCAGGCGCGCCAGCGTCAGCAGATCGTCGACCAGACGGCGGATGCGGTCGGATTGCTCGCGCATCAGCGGAATGTGCTTGCGGAACTGTGCCAGCGTGTCCGGCGGGTTGGCCACATCCGGCATGTCTTCGAAGGCTTCCAGAAAGCCGACGATGACGGTGATCGGAGTGCGTAATTCGTGCGACACGTTGGCGACGAAATCGCGCCGCATGGCTTCGACGCGGGCGATTTCGGTGATGTCGCGCGCGACCAGCATTTTCTGGTTGCGCGGCAGCGGAATCAGTTGCAAGGCCAGGGTCAAATTGCGCGCCCCGGGTGCGTCGATGTTCAACGCCTGCGAGAAATCTTCATGGTGCAGCCAGTCCACGAAGCGGGAATTGCGCAGCAGGTAGAGCACGAATTGGCCGAGATCGCGCTTCGGCGACAGGCCCAGCAAGCGCTCGGCGGCATCGTTGAGCCAGACGATACGATTGTCGTTATCCAGTATCACCACGCCATCCGGCAGATTGCGCGTGGCTTCCAGCATCTGTTCCAGATCGGCGGCGACTTTCTGTTGCGCGCCCTGGCGGTTGCGCAGCAGTTTTTCCAGCCGGTAAAGGGCGTCGCCCCAGACGCCATCGCCTTGCAGCGGCGGCCGCAGCGGGTCGGAAAGCCATTCGGAAAACTTGCGCAACTGGCGCAGCTGATAGATCAGGTAGGCGATCAGGCCGGCCGAAAACAGCGCCCAGCCGCTGCCGGCAGGTCGTCCGCTGGAAAGCAGCAAGGAGAGGAAGGCGAGCCCGAGCACAAAGGCCAGGGGTCGCCACCAGAATGCCAGCATGGCGCGAGCTTGAAAGGAAGAATGAACGAGGCGAATTCTACGCCACGGCTGTTTCAGTTCAGGCCGGCGGAAAGCCGGTAGCCGGCGCCACGTACGGTCTGCACCAGGCGGTCATGGCCGCTGGCCTCCAGCGCAGAGCGCAGGCGACGAATGTGAACATCGACGGTGCGTTCTTCGACGAAGACATGGTCGCCCCAGACCTGGTCGAGCAACTGCGAGCGCGAATACACGCGCTCGGGGTGGGTCATCAGGAAATGCAGCAGGCGAAACTCGGTCGGGCCGAGCTCCAACGTCGTGGCATTGCCGTTGACACTGCCATGCACGCGATGCGACAACGGGTCCAGTTTGAGCCCATCGATTTCGACGCTGTCTTCGGTCATCTGCGGCGCGCGCCGGCGCAGCACCGCCTTGATGCGCGCCATCAGTTCCCGCGGCGAAAACGGTTTGGTGATGTAGTCGTCGGCGCCGGTGTCGAGACCCTGCACCTTGTCGCGTTCGTCGGAACGCGCCGTCAGCATGATGATCGGGATGTTTTTCTGGCGACTGTCGGCGCGCAGCCGGCGCGCGAAGTCGATGCCGGACATGCCGGGCAACATCCAGTCGAGCAGGATCAGGTCGGGCAACGCGCCGCGCAACAGATTCAGCGCTTCCTCCGCGTCCGACGCGACGAGGACATCATGGCCGTGTTGGCCGAGATTGAATTTGAGGACTTCCTGAATGCCAGGTTCGTCTTCGACAACAAGAATGGTGGCCGACATGCGCGCCTCCGGGAGATGGGGTTGAACGCCATGTTATGACGATTTCGTGACGCTTTCGTGACAGCGAATCCGTTGGCGCTTCAGCGCTTACGGAATCGGCGTCCTTCTTGCGAGGGCAGCGAATCCGTTGGCGCTTTAGCGCTTACGGATTCGGCGTCGAAATCGCCGTTGCCGGCGCGACAGGCCGCGTTTTCTGCGTCATGCTTGCGGCTCGCATCGTGGGCCGTTTCTGCTGCGCATGGCCGCAATTTGCGACCAGCCGAATGGTCATTAAACTGCCTGGAAACCTACCGCCTCCGCACATGGACATATTCAACCGTTTTTCTCTCGAAGCCGCTCGCAGGCTGCCGCATTTGCCGCCGGAACATCCGTGTTCGCGCGTGCATGGCCATTCCTTCCAGATCGAAGTGCATGTGTCCGGACCGCTCGACCCGAAGCTGGGCTGGGTGATCGACTTTGCCGATATTCAGCGCGCTTGGCAGCCGATACACGCCAGTCTCGATCATCGCTACCTGAACGAAGTCGCCGGTCTGGAAAATCCGACCAGCGAGCAGCTCGCGCAATGGATCTGGCGAGGCTTGAAACCGGCGCTGCCCGGTTTGGCCAAGATCGTGGTGATGGAAACGCCGACCTCGGGTTGTCTCTATCAGGGCGAAGACTGACGCGCCGAAGCGGGGTCGGCGGCGTCCTGTCGGCGCCGACGAATACCGCGCGCGCGCGGATTTCCTTCACTATGCTGGTGTAGACCCCTCACCAACAGGAGATCCCCATGTCGGCCCAGCTTTCCCCTCTGGCGCGTTTCGATAACCTGCTGCTGGCCACCGATGGCAGCGAGGTCAGTGCCGGCGCGGTGCGTGTTGCGCTGCACCTGGCGAGTCGATGCGGTGCGCATCTGACCGTGATGCACATGGCACAGACGCTGCCCGATTACGCCATGTTCAATCCGGGCGGCGTGCGCCAGGCCGAGGATCAAGGCCACGCCGTGCTGCGCGCGGTGGAAGACCAGGCCGGCACGGCCTGCGTCAATTGCGCCCCGGTGCTGCGCTACGGTGACGAGCCGGTGCGCGAGATCGCCGCTCAAGCCGAAGAAAGCCAGGCCGATCTGCTGATCATGGGCCGGCGCGGCGTGCACTGGCTGGAACGCCTGGTTTTGGGCGAGGCGGCCGCCCGCGTCGTCGGCCATGTGCACTGCAGCGTGGTGGTGGTGCCGAAAGAGGCCGGCATGTGGGACAAGGGCATTTTGCTTGCCGTGGATGGTTCCCGCTTCGCCGATGCGGCCGCGGTTGCCGCCGGCAGTCTTGCGAAACGCTGCGGCTTGCCGGTGACGGTGCTGTCGGTATGCGCCAACGACGATCTCAAGTGCGATCTGGTGCAGGCCATGGCCGACCGCGTGCGCGACCTGCTGCGCAAAGACGGCGTCGCGGCCGACAGCGTGATCAAGGAAGGCAACCCGGCCAAGGCGATCGTCGCCGCGGCCACCGAAAACGAATGCGATCTGATCGTGCTCGGCAGCCACGGCCGTAGCGGCCTCGACCGTCTTTTGATGGGCAGCGTTTCGCAGCAGGTCGTGGTGCAGGCGAAATGCCCGGTGCTGGTGGCGAAAGCGGTTTGAGGCGAGCGACTAGCGCGCGGCCTGATGCTTTTTGAATGCAGCCAGCAGCGCCAGGTCGTAGCTGATCTTGAGCGCGCCGCACAGCAGCAACGGTGCGGCCAATAGACCGGCGGCAAACAGCGCGCCGCCGAGCGTCGGGCTCAGCGCCGCCGCCAGGCTGCGCGGCACGGCGGTAAAACTGGCGGCGGCGGCGCGTTCCGGCGGTGTCACTACCGCCATCACGAAGGCGGCGCGGGTCGGCACATCCATTTGCGACAGGAAAGCGCGCAGCAGCAACAACGCCAGCGCGAGCGGCAGAGTCGGGGCCAGCGCCGCCAGGATCAGGCAGAGGCTGGCCGGGATATGGGTGAACACCATGGTGTTGAGCAGGCCGATGCGTTGCGCGATCCACGGCGCAGCCAGTTGCGAGGCGGCGGTGAGCAGACCGGCCCAGAAGAAGAAGGCGCCGGCGGCGGCGGCCGAAACCCCGAAGCGTTCGAACAGCCACAGCGCCAGCAACGAATTGACGACCAGGCCGCCGGCGAATGCGTCGACCGAAAACAGCGCCGCCAGCCGCACGACGACGCCGCGCGATACGCCCAACGGCGTCGGCGGCAGGCGTTCATGCCGGGGCGGCTCGGGCAGGCGGCGATACAGCCACCAGACCAGCAGACCGGTCAGGCCGTAGACGACGAACATGCCGCGCAACGCCGTCAGTCGGTCGAGCTCCAGCATCACCAGCCAATCCGGCACGCCGGCGGCGAGCGCGCCGAACGCGCCGCAAAGCGCACCGGTCAGGCTGTAGCGAGCGAACAAACGGGTGCGCGCATCGCCTGCCGTCACGTCGGCCAGGCGGGCATGCTCCAGCGGCAGAAACACGCTGACATCGCCGGAACTGGGGTTGAGCGTGCCGACGAAGGCGATCAGCAACAACGGCCAGAACGCGCCGGCGTCGCTGATGCCCGCACCCGCGAAGGCCAGTCCGGTCGCCGCCATCAGCAGGCCGGCCGCCAGCAACAGATGGCGCGACAGAAAGCGATGCCCCCAGGCGCCCACCGCCAGCGTCGTCAGCGCCGAACCCAGCAGGGTCGCGGTGCTGAGCAGCCCGACCTGCCAGGTGCCGAAGCCCAGCGCCAGCAGATAGACCGGCAGCAACACCGCGACATAGCCGTCGACGAAGGCGCGCAGCGCGCGGCCGATCAGGAGCGTGCCGGCTTCCGTCATCGGTGACGCTCACGCCGAGTCGGTGTCGTTAGCGCACCAGGCATACAGCGCGTCGTAGAGCACCATGCCGTGCTGCAGCATCTCGTGGTCGTCCGCGAAGTTCAGCGACAGGCCTTGGGAAATCGCCAGCAGGCCGGCGGCCTCTGCGGCCAGATGCGGCGCGCCGCAGTCGGCGCCGCGCACGATCAACGCCAGCTTGTGCAGCGCCGGGTCGGTGAGGCCGTGCCTGGCGATGAAGGCATCGAAACTGCACTGGTCGCCATGGTGGCCGTATTCGACACCGGGAATGTCATACGGCGTGGCCCCGGTTTCCGCCGCGACCTTCAGCACGTCGCCGCCCGGCACGTAGAGAAACTCGGGTGCTTCGTCGATGAAGCGGGCAATCAGCCACGGGCAGGCGATGCGGTCGATCTTGGGACGTTCGCGGGTCACCCATTTCATGAGCAGGCGCTCACTTGGCGACGACCGCGCCGCCGACTGCTTTCCAGCCTTCGATGCCGCCTTCGATGAAGCGGGCGCTCAGGCCTTGGGCTTGCAGCGCATCGACGACGCTGTTGGAAACGCCGCCGCCGCGCACGCAGTAGAGAATGATGTCCTGGTTTCTCGGCAGGCTGGCGGCCCAGATGCTGAGCTTCTCCGGGTCTTTCCAGTGCGCGCCGGCGAGTTGCTCGGTGGAGGCGTGGTGGTCGGCGACACGGCGTACGTCCAGGATGTATTTGCCGGGCAGTTCGCTTTTCAGCGCGTCGGGTTTGATGCTGCGTTCCATGTTCAGGCTCCAATCAGATAGGTGTAAACCAGGCCCACCGCCGCACATGCGCCGATGACCCGCATGATGTCCTGCTTGTACTTCCATAGCGCCAGGAAAGCGGCGATGGACATGAGAGCGTAGAACCATTCAAAGCCGCTCACAACGCCGGCTTCGAAACCCTTCGGCCACAGCACGTGGTAGCCGAAGAACAGCGCCAGATTCAGCACCACGCCGACGACGGCGGCGGTGATGCCGGTCAACGGGGCGGTGAACTTGAGGTCGCCGTGGGTGGCTTCCACCAGCGGGCCGCCGGCCAGGATGAACAGATAGCCGGGCAGGAAGGTGAAGAAGGTGGCGACGCAGGCGCCGGCGAAGCCGGCCAGCAGCAGATTGTCCGGGCCGAAGATTTCCTTGCTCCAGCCGCCGATGAAGCCGACGAAGGCGACCACCATGATCAGCGGGCCCGGCGTCGTTTCACCCAGCGCCAGGCCATCGATCATCTGCGGGCCGGTCAGCCATTGGTAGTGCTCGACGCCGCCTTGATAGACGTAGGGCAGCACGGCATAGGCGCCGCCGAAGGTGACCAGCGCGGCCTTGGTGAAGAACACGCCCATGTCTTTCAGGACGGGAACATCCAGCGTCGCCCACAGGCCGATCGCCCACAGTGCGACGAAGGCGGCCGTCATGATCAGCAGGCGGGGAAGCTTGAATTTCGCGTGTTCCGGCGTCGGCGTGTCGTCGTCGATCAGCGCCGGGCCGTAGGCCTTGTTGGAGGCGCCGTGGCCGCCGCCGACCTTGAACTTGTCGGGTGCGATCTTGCTGCCGATGAAGCCGAGCACGCCTGCCGCCAGCACGATGGCCGGGAAAGGAATATTGAGTGCGAAGATGGCCACGAAGGACGCTGCGGCGAAGCCCCACAGCACGCTGTTCTTCAATGCGCGCGAGCCGATACGCCAGGCGGCGAACAAGACGATGGCGACCACCGCGGGCTTGATGCCGGCGAACACGCCCTGGACGAACTGCACATCGCCGTAGGCCACGTAGATGTAGGTCAGCGCCGACAGGATGAACAGCGACGGCAGCACGAACAGCGTGCCGGCGATGATGCCGCCCCAGGAACGGTGCAGCAGCCAGCCGATGTAGATGGCCAGTTGCTGCGCTTCCGGCCCCGGCAGCACCATCGCGTAGTTGAGCGCGTGCAGAAAGCGGCGTTCGGAAATCCAGCGGCGTTTCTCCACCAGTTCCTGGTGCATCATCGAGATCTGTCCGGCCGGGCCGCCGAAGCTGATGAAGCCCAGTTTCAGCCAGTAGACGAAGGCTTGCCAGAAGGAGGGGTGGGCGGGGCGTTGCAGGTCGTCGGTCAAGGGTTTCTCCAAAAATCAGGGCGCGGTAAACGCCGCGTAAAAGTCATCCAGCAATTGCCCGCCTTGCGCGAGCAATTCATCGTCGTCGTCGATGCGGCGTTTGAGGCCTTTCAGCAGCGCCTCGAAACCCGCCGCTTCCGGCGCAGCGCCGCCGACATCCAGGCTATGCACCAGCGCGCCGATGCGTTTCAGCGCCGCATCGCGTTCCAGCCCGAAGCTGGCCAGCAGGGTTTCGAAGGTGACGCGATTGCCGATATGCGTGAAGCGGGCGCCGTCGTAGTCGAAACCGAGCGCGGCGGCCGGGCAGTCCTGCGGCCTGGCCAACCAGACGAAGCGGGCGTGGCCGTCGATGAAGCGGCGGATCAGCCAGGCCGAAGCCAGGCGATCCACCCAGAGATTGCGCCGCGTCGCCCAGACCTGGTGCTGGAAGCGGTTGATGTCCAGGCATTCCGGTTCGCCTTCGGCAAAGCCGGGTTCGCTGGCCAGCTGGCGTTGGCGCAGTTCCGCTTCCAGGCCGAGCAGCCGGCGTTCGGTTTCCGCCCGCGCGGAGCCGGGGAAATAGTCGATCGCGGCCAGTGCGGCCAGATGCTTGCGCGCTTGCCGCAGGCCGCGGCGCAAGGCGGCGTCGTCGGGTTGCGCCGCCTGCTGTTGCGCCAGATCGGCCAGCGCGGCGTCGATTTCGGCGTAGTCCGGAGCCCGCTCGAACAGCGCCTCGAAGGCCGTTTCGTAGGCGTTGGCCTCGGCTATCCGCAACAACCAGGCCTGGCCACCGGCTTCGCCGGCGCTATGCACTTGCGCGGCCAGCGCCGCAGCGAGTTCGGCGCGATCCGGCAACAGCCAGACGCCGTCGCGCAGCGAAGCCGCCCCCAGCGCCTTCAGCGCGCGCCAGAGCCGCGTGCGCGCGGTCGCGTTTTCACTGGGCAGGGCGAGGATGAAGATAATCCAGGAAGTCATATTCGTTACAGAAAGTGGCGCAAGTGTGACATATCTTTATCCAAGTTTTGGACAAAAAAACGCCCTGACAGGCAGGGCGACGGCGGCGGGCGATTCGCTAGTCTTTTTCTCCATAGGAGAAGCGGATATGGCCATAACGGATCACCAGCACCGACAGCGTCAGCAGCAGGATGGCGGCGGTGACGCCGAGAATGCGGTACTCGTCGAGATTCTTCATATCCAGCACCAGGTAGCGCGACAGCGCGACGATGGCGATGTAGATCGGAAAGCGCACCGGCAGTTGACCGGTCTTGAAGTAGACGCCGACCATGGCCAGGATTTCCAGATACAGGAACATCAGCAACAGATCGCCCAGCGTGACCGTGCCGGCCTGGATCATCACCTGAATCTCGGTATAGCCGGCGATGATCGTGGCGACGGTGATGACGGCCAGGCCGATGTACTCGATCAAACCCAGCAAGCCGATCGCGTGATGGGTGAACAGGTTTTGACGCATGGCGGTTGCCTCCGGTTGCGGTTAGCGCGAGGTGCGGGCGATGGCGGCTTCGACCAGCGCGAGAAAATCTTGCTGGTTCTTCACTTGCGCGATTTCCTGCGACGTGACGGTGTAGCCGTGCGGGCCGGCAATGGCTTCGTAGCGCGGCACGCGGGAATGGAACAGGCGCGGGAACACCCAGCGGGTGAAGTCGTTGGGTTCCACCTGCGCGACGAATTCCAGGCCTTTTTCCGCCATGTAGATGGGCAGATTTTCCGTTAGAAAGGCGGGACGGTAATAAAGCGGCTTGGGGTCGGACTGGGCGCGCCGGATCAGCGTGTCTTCCTCGTCCTTGCTGGTGACTTTGATGTACAGGATCAGCGTGTGCTCGGCCAGCAGGTCGATCACCGAATCGTCTTCCAATTCGCACAGGCTGCCGCCCACGTCGTTGACGAAATGGTCATAGCCGTAGATCTCCTGCGCCTTGCGGATGAACTGCGGTACATCCTTCATCGCGGCGATCTCCGCTTCCCGGTACATGGCCTGGCGGCGGCTGAACTCCGGCAACGAGAGGCCGGCGAAATTCGGGTCGCCGAGCTTGCCGACGAACGACAGCACCGGTCCCAGATCCTGAATCTTGATGTTGTTGCGGATGTCGATCCAGTCGTTGCGCAGCAGCTCGCGCAGAAACGGCACCTGCATCGCCTGCTGCTTGATCAGGTCGAGAATGGGCTCGTCCAGATAGCGCGTGCCGATGCGGTAATCGCCGGAAAAATGGAACCAGTCGTGGCGGCGCAGCAGGGCGGAGATATAGGTCTTGCCGACGCCGGACATGCCCAGCAACGTGATCTTCTTATGTTCCCAGGCGCGGAAGGATTCGGGGGTGAGTTTCATGGATAGACGGTTCGAGTGCGGGAAGAACGTCAGTGTGCCCGAGCGCGCGCGTTCGGTGAATGCCAAGCTGCGCGATGTAGACGGACAGCGGGCGCAACTGGCACACAATTGCCGCTCTAATGAGAACCACTTGCATTTGAGAATGGTTCGCATATAAGATGCGCCCCATGCCTTCCTCTGTTGAAACCCAGGTTCAGATGCAAGCCCAACCCGCGACCGCCTTGCCGGCCATGCCGGCGGTACTGAGCGCGGTCGCTTTGATGCGCGGGCAGGCGGTGCTGCAGATCGAGCATGCCGGTGAGCGCTACCAATTGCGCCTGACCAAGAACGGCAAGTTGATCCTGACGAAATAACCTCGCCGCCGCCACGGCGGCGATCTCAGCCAGCCAACGGGCTTCTCCGCAGTCCCTGTAGCCAGCCAGAAATGACTGATTACCGAATGATTGGAGAAGTCCATGCGCTTGCAGCTGTTTCCCACCCTTTCCGTCCTGGCGCCGCGTAAATCCCGGGCCTGCGCGCCCAGATCACGTTCTGACTTGCCTTACTGACACCGAGGGGACAGCCATGACTCAACCCACCGCAAACCTGTTTGCCGGCGCGCTCGACCATTTGCTGCACCACCGTTTCACCGGCTGCAGCCAGGCGGCGTACCACGCCGCGCAGCTGCTGGCCCGGCTGGCCGAACAGCCGGATGTGGACGGGCGAACCCGCAGCTTGTGCGAGCAGATGAGTGACGCGCTGGCGGCGGACGCCAAGATGCCGGGGAACTGAGCATGCACGATCGCTGCGATCCCGCAACTGGCGTACGCCGTCTGGTTCGCTGTCCGCCGCGCTGTCCGTGTCGGCCTGGTATCAACAATTCCATCTATCGATCTGGTAAACGATGAACGACAACAACCCTGTACCGCCGCGTAAGCCGGCGACGCCTCCTGCAGTGCCGCGTTTTCTCAGCGAAGAGCTGTTCGCGGGCGCGCGCGAAATCATCATTCAGCACCAAGGGCTGGACTATCGCCTGCGTCTGACCAGTCAGAACAAGCTGATCCTGAACAAATGAGCACTCTGTACGCCGCACGCACGGATTGGCGCAGTCTGGCGCTGGTCGCCCTGCTGCACGCTGCGCTGTTGGGCGTGCTGCTGGAAAGCGAGCCCGTCGTCGAGGCCGTAACCTTGCCACAGGTGTTGAGCGTCAGCCTGTTGCAGGCTGAGCAAGCCGAACCGCCTGCGGCCAAGCCCGCCCCGGCGCCGAAACGCGTGCCGCCACAGATGCCTGCGCAGGTTCGGTCGCCGCCGCAGCAGATCGCATCGCCGCTTGCTCTCCCGCAGAGCGCCTTGCTGTCGGCTGCGCCGCCTCCGACGGCGCCCGAGGCCGTCGCGCCGGTACCGGCGGCGGCGCAACCGTCGGCGCCGTCGGTCGCGGCTTCGCTGCCCGTTTCGGCGCCGCTTGCTGCGCCGCCTGCTCACTCTGCTCCCGTCTCACCTCCGCGCTTCGACGCCGCTTACCTGGATAACCCTTCCCCGGTTTATCCCGCGTTGTCGCGTCGCCTTGGCGAGCACGGCCAAGTGCTGCTACGCGTGCTGGTCAGCCCGGAAGGGCTGGCCACGCAGGTGGAGATTCGTGAAACCAGCGGTTACGAGCGGCTTGACCGGGCTGCGCGCGACACGGTGCGGCGTTGGCGTTTCGCGCCGGCTCGCCAGGGCGAGGCCAGCGTCGCCGCGTGGGTGCTGGTACCCCTTTCTTTTTCGTTGCGGAGTTGATTCATGCAAGCAAACCTGGGCTTTGCCCATTTTTTGAGCCAGTCCGATGCGGTTGGCCACTTTCTGTTGGCGACGCTGATGCTGATGTCGCTCGCCACCTGGTTTTTGATCGTCAGTAAAACCTGGTCCAACTGGCGGCTGCGCAAGCAGGGACGCCATTTCCTGGCCGCTTTCTGGGCGGCGGAAGATATGCCGGCCGTGGCGGCTTACTTGAAGCAGCATGGCATTTACGACCCGTTTTCGCATCTCACGCATCACGGCCTGCGTGCTGCCGAGCAGCATCGTGATCGTCACGGCGGAAGAAAACCCATGATCGAGTCCGGCAGCGCCGACGAATTTCTGACCCGCGCTCTGCGCCGGGCGATGGAGCAGGACACAGCGCGCCTGGAATATGGTCACACGGTGCTGGCTTCAGTCGCATCCAGCGCGCCCTTCGTCGGCTTGTTCGGAACGGTCTGGGGGATCTATCACGCGCTGCTGGCCATCGGCATCAGCGGCCAGGGCACCCTGGACAAGGTGGCCGGACCGGTCGGCGAGGCGCTGATCATGACCGCACTGGGCCTGGCCGTGGCGATTCCCGCCGTGCTCGCCTACAACGCCTTTACCCGCGCCAACCGGCTGCTGCTGGCGGAACTGGACGGTTTCGCGCATGACCTGTTCGCATTCATGTCCACCGGCAACCGCCATGCCGCGCCGCTGCGGCATGGCCAGGCCGCGTCGGCGCAAGCCATGCCGGAGGCAGCGTAATGGCGTTCGGCGGCCTTGCCAGTTCGCGCAGCGCACAGCCGCTGGCGGAGATCAACATGATTCCGTTGATCGACGTGATGTTGGTGTTGTTGGTGATCTTCATCGTTACCGCCCCGCTGCTTACGCATGCGGTCAAGATCGATCTGCCCAAAGCGGCCAGCCAGATCAACACGCCCAAACGGGAAAACGTGCATCTTTCCATCGACGCCGCCGGCGTCGTCTATTGGAACGGCGAGCGCGTCGAAGCGGGCGATCGCCGTCGCCGCATGGCTGCCGCCGCACGCCTGCAGCCGCAGCCGGAGCTGCATATTCGCGCCGACGGCGAAATCGCCTACAAGCAAGTGGCGAGCGTGATGTCGGATGCCGCCCGGGCCGGGCTGAGCCGCATCGGCTTTGTCACCGATCCGCACGATGCCGAGTGATTTTTTTCGCGCAGCGTGCCTGAGCCGCTGCATTCCCACCCCGCCAGCCAGCCTTTCCCGCCAGCCAGCCGATACCACCCTGCAACAAGGAGCTACTGGTGCATCCCAAGAAACCCCCGTTCGCCTCGGCGTTCGCTGAACAGATTCCCCTCGCCGTCACGCCGACTAGACGTATCCCGCAACTGTTGCCGCTGGGCGCGGCCTTGATGGTCGTCTCATTGAACACAGCGGCGCAGCCGCTGGCCAGCAAAGAAAAAACTCTGGCCACCGTCAGCGTCCAGGCCGACGCCGAAATTCCGCAGGACGGCATGCGCGCCAGCGTGACCCGAGTGGGCAAAGTCCTGCAGGATCCGCACGACATTCCCCAAGCCGTCACCACGATCACCAATCAGATCATGGACGAACAACAGGTCGGCAGCTTGCGCGAGGCGCTACGCAATGTCTCCGGCCTCAGCTTCAACGCGGCGGAAGGCGGCCGCTCCGGTGACAACATGATGCTGCGCGGCTTCTACACCTTCGGCGACATCTATCTCGACGGCATCCGCGACACCGCGCAATACAACCGCGAGACCTTCAATCTGGAGCAGGTGGACGTGCTGCGTGGCGCCGGTGCGATGTTGTTTGGACGCGGCCAGGCCGGCGGCGTGATCAACCAAGTCAGCAAAACGCCGCTGCTGACCGATCGCCACAAGGTCAGCGGCAGCGTCGGCAGCGACGACTACCTGGAAGCCAGCGGCGATTTCAACAAGCGCCTGGGCGATCGCAGTGCGATCCGGGTCAATGTCATGCGCCGCGACGAAGGCAGCTGGCGCTCCAATCCGGCGACCGGAGCGGAGCCGGATATCCATCGCGCCGGCCTCGCCGCCAGCCTGGGTCTGGGAATCAGCACGAATGACGAATTCATACTCAGCCATGTCGCCACCCGTACGGATGACAACCCCGACTACGGCTTCAGCTTCGATAGTGCGACCCGCCGCCCGAACAAGAACTTCTCGCCCGACACGTTCTGGGGCGTCGACGCCAATTTCGACGAGAGCGACACTCGAATCACGACCGCCACCTATACGCATCGTTTTTCACCCAAGAGCGAATGGCGCACCCAGTTGCGCCATGCCGACTACGAGCGCAGTTACTGGGCGCGCACACCGAGCGCCAGTGTCGCGCCGGGCAGCAACGGTTTGAACGCCGGCAGCGCCAGCGTCGGGCCGAGCCGGGCGATGGATTACGAGACGCTGACGTTGCAGTCCGACTTCAGCAACCAATTCAAGGCGTTCGGCATGAAGCATGAGTTGCTGCTCGGGGTCGAATACCTGCGTGAAGACAGTTTCCGCAACAGTCTAGAGAACCTGGGCGGCACCACCGCGATAACGCCGCCGATCCTGCGGCCGTACGTCGCCA
Source organism: uncultured Thiobacillus sp. (assembly GCA_964466195.1). Classification (GTDB taxonomy): domain Bacteria; phylum Pseudomonadota; class Gammaproteobacteria; order Burkholderiales; family Thiobacillaceae; genus PFJX01. The sequence goes on along the minus strand of CAYXMQ010000004.1, from coordinate 81,311 downwards.
GCACCAGCGCCCAGCCGGTGTTGTTCGAGTCGGATTCGTATGCCGCCTACGTGCAGGACAGCGTCGAATTCGTGCCGAACTGGAAGGCCACGCTGGGCGTGCGTCGCGACAAGCTGGATGCGCAGTATTCCAGCCTGACTTCGCCGCAACTGAAATACGGAGAATGGAGTACGCGTGCGGCGCTGTCCTACCTGCCCGCCGAGGACACCCATTATTACCTCGGCTTCAGCGACTCGTTCAGCCCAACCGCCGACCTGTATCAGCTCACGGTTGCGCCGCAACCGGCGGAACGCAGCAAGGTGCTGGAACTGGGCGCCAAATGGATGTTGTTCGAGGGCGATCTGGCCTTGCGCGCCGCGCTCTATCGCGCCGACAAGGCGTGGGAACGCAATACCGACCTGGAGTCCACCGCGGCGATTCTGACCAAGAAACGCCGCACCGACGGTTTCGAACTGGAGGCGGCCGGGCGCATCAACGACAACTGGGAAGTCTTTTCCGGCCTGGCTCTGATGGACGCGAAAATTCTGGCCGTGGCGGAAAACATCAATCCCGCGAGCGGCGCCATCACGACCGGCAACGCCGGATATATCGGCCAGCGCGCCCGCAACACGCCGAAATACACCTTCAATCTGTGGAGCACCTATAAGTTGTCCGGCGGCTGGAAGATCGGCAGCGGTGTCGAGGCCAAGGGCGACCGTTATGGCTTCAACCCCAGCGGCGCCGGCGCCATTCCGACCTTGCCGGGGCAGACCGCCTTTCATCCCAATACCGCGCCGGCGTACGCGCGTTGGGATGCCATGCTTGCCTATGAGCAAAAGAAATGGGGTGTGCGGCTGAATGTGCAGAACCTGTTCGACAAGGTCTATTACGACGCGGTCTATGACAACGGCAGCTTCAGCGTACCGGGTACCGGCCGCAAGGTCATTCTGACTGGCGAATACAAGTTCTGAGCGCAGACATTCCGCCGCGGCGCCTGCCGGCGCAACGGCGGAGTAAGGAAAGGTTTTTTTATGTTGATCACGCTGGACAATGTCCTCTCGCGCGAGGAGTGCCGGACCGCGCGCGACTGGCTCGACCGTTCGCACTGGAGCAGCGGTTTGATCACCGCCGGTAGGCAGGCGGCGCAGAGCAAGAACAACCGGCAATTGCCGGAAGAGGCCGACCATCTGCCGGCGTTGCGGCAGATGGTGCTGGCGGCACTGAATCGCAACGCGTTGTTCTTCACGGCGGCGCTACCGCTGCGCATCCTGCCGCCGTTTTTCAATCGCTACGGCGGTGACGCCAACCACTATGGCTGGCATAGCGATACCGCGATGCGCCCGACGCCGGATGGCGGCTATCTGCGCGCCGACGTCTCGGCCACTCTTTTTCTATCCGATCCGGATGAATACGAAGGCGGCGTGTTGACCATCGAGGACACGTTCGGCAGCCATGGCGTCAAGCTCAACGCCGGCAGCCTGGTGCTGTATCCGTCTTCTTCCATTCACCAGGTCACCCCGGTCACGCGAGGCGTGCGCAACGCCTGTTTCCTGTTCATTCAGAGCATGGTGCGCGATCCCGGCCAGCGCCGCCTGCTGTTCGACATGGACATGGCGCTGCTTGATCTGCGGGCGCAGTTGGGCGAGACGGAGCCGGTCGTGCGTTTGACCGGCGCCTATCACAACCTGCTGCGGCGCTGGGCGGAGCCGTGAGCCGAGGCGTGCAATCAGCATGAGCCCGCCCCGCCTGGATACCCTGCCGGACGGTATCGCTTGCGCCGCGGACTACGAGTGCCATGCCCGCACCCGGCTTGATCCCGCGGCCTGGCAGTACCTGCAGGAGGGCAGCGGCGCGGGTCTGACGCTGGCCGCCAATCGTCGTGCGTTCGAGTGCGCGACCCTGACGCCGCGTCCGCTGTGTGATGTCCGCACCGGCCACACGCGACTGGTGTTGTTCGGACAGCATCTGGACCACCCCATCCTGCTCGCACCGATCGCCTACCAGCGGCTGTTTCATCCGGACGCCGAGTGCGCCAGTGCGATGGCCGCCGCCGCCCAGGGCGGCGGCATGCTGGTGAGCAGCCTGGCCAGCCAGACGCTTGAAGCGATCGCCGCCGCCAGTCGGCAGGCGGGCGGCGCCGCACCCTGGTTTCAGCTCTACTGGCAGGGCGACCGGGAACGCACGCTACGTCTGGCGCGGCGGGCGCTGGCGGCGGGCAGTCCGGTGGTCACGTTCACGGTGGACGCGCCGGTCAAGCCGGCTACGCTGCGGCTGCCCGACGACGTTTGCGCCGTCAATCTGGAATACCCGCTTGGCCCGGCGCCGTTGGCCATCGGTCAAAGCCAGGTGTTCGACGGCTGGATGGCGCGGGCGCCGACCTGGGACGATCTGGCTTGGCTGCGCGAGCAGATCCGCCAACCGTTGATTCTCAAGGGGCTATTGCACCCCGATGATGCAGATCGGGCGATCAACCTGGGTTGCGACGGTCTGGTGGTGTCCAACCACGGCGGCCGCGTGTTGGACGGCGCGCCGGCCAGCCTCGACGTGCTGCCGGCCATTCTGGAGCGCGCGGCAGGGCGCGTGCCGGTGCTGCTGGACAGCGGCGTGCGCGACGGCCGCGATGTGCTCAAGGCGCTCAGCCAGGGCGCCGCCGCCATCTTGCTCGGCCGCCCCTATATCTGGGGTTTGGCCAGCGCCGGTGCGCTGGGTGTGGCGCATGTCATTCGCCTGATGCGGGACGAGCTTGAGCTGGGCATGGCCCTGACCGGCCGTAAGCGCCTGGGGATTTGATTCCTGATTGCCGGGCGGTGCGCGGTTTCGCTATGCCGGCCTACCTTGCTGTCCGATCTTCTGGAACGGCATGTACTTCAAGACTTCCCAACTCGTGTCGTAACGGACGCCGGAGTCGTGGCGCAAGTTAGCTTCGGGGACGCTGACACATAACGCGGATGCCGCGCCGGACAGGCTCAGCGCGGCACAGAACTGGGCGCTTACGCAGGCACCTCGCTCAACGGTATGCCGAGCGCATCGGCGACGCCCTTGCCATAAGCCGGATCAGCCTGCAGGCAGTTGCCGATATGGCGAATCTTCACTGCGCGCGGCGCATCGCCCAGGCCGCGCCCGGTGTTTTCGAACAGCACCTGCTGCTGCGCCGGCGTCATCAGACGGAAGAGGTTGCCGGGCTGCGAGTAGTAGTCCGTGTCTTCGCGCTGATTCCAATGATCGGCCGCGCCTTCCAGGCTTAGCGGCGGCTCGCGGTAATCCGGCTGTTGCTGCCATTCGCCATCGCTGTTCGGCTCATAGCCCAGCGTGCTGCCGTGATTGCCGTCCACCCGCATGGCGCCATCGCGGTGGAAGTTGTGGAACGGGCAGCGCGGCGCGTTGACCGGGATCTGCTGATGGTTGACGCCGAGGCGATAGCGCTGCGCGTCGCCGTAGGAAAACAGCCGTCCTTGCAGCATCTTGTCGGGTGAGAAGCCGATGCCGGGCGGCACGTTGGCCGGGTTGAAGGCGGCCTGTTCCACCTCCGCGAAGTAGTTCGCCGGGTTGCGGTTGAGTTCCAGCACGCCGACCTCGATCAACGGATAGTCCTTGTGCGGCCAGATCTTGGTCAGATCGAACGGGTGATACGGCACTTTGGACGCATCGGCTTCCGGCATGACCTGCACGGCAAACTTCCAGCGCGGAAAATCACCGCGCTCGATGGCGTCGTACAGATCGCGCTGATGGCTTTCGCGATCCTTGCCGATGATGGCCTCCGCCTCGGCATCGGTCAGGTTCTTGATGCCCTGCATCGACTTGAAGTGGAATTTTACCCAATAGCGCTCGTTGGCGGCATTGATGAAGCTGAAGGTATGGCTACCGAAGCCGTGCATATGGCGATAGGTCGCCGGCAGGCCGCGATCGCTCATCAGGATGGTGATCTGGTGCAGCGCCTCGGGCAGCAAGGTCCAGAAATCCCAGTTGTTTTTCGCGCTGCGCAGATTGGTGCGCGGGTCGCGTTTCACGGCATGGTTCAGGTCGGGAAACTTGAGCGGGTCGCGCAGGAAGAACACCGGCGTGTTGTTGCCGACCATGTCCCAGTTGCCTTCCTCGGTGTAGAACTTGACCGCGAAGCCGCGAATGTCGCGTTCGGCGTCGGCCGCGCCGCGTTCGCCTGCGACGGTGGAAAAGCGGACGAACACTTCAGTCTGCTTGCCGATCTGGGAGAAGAGCTTGGCGCGGGTGTAGCGGCTGATGTCGTGCGTGACGGTGAACGTGCCGAACGCGCCGGAACCCTTGGCATGCATGCGCCGCTCCGGAATCACTTCGCGGTCGAAATGGGCCAGCTTTTCCAGGAACCAGACGTCCTGCAGCAACAGCGGGCCGCGCGGACCGGCAGTCAATACGTTCTGGTTGTCAGGCACCGGCACGCCGGCGTTGGTGGTCAGTTTTTTGTTCATGGCTGTCTCCTAGGTTGTTCAATCAAGCCTGCGAGTTGCACAGGTGATTTCATTAAAGAGTCCAGCCGTTGTTTCGGCCAATGAGTAATAACGAACGCAGCCATCTATGCACTCGATCGAATCGGCCGAGAGGGCGAAAGCAACTCGACGGTCTAGCTGATTTCTTATACATATGCCCATATAAAACAGGGTTGTATCGTTTTGTTGACAAGGATTCTCATTTGCATGCAGAATACTTGCAACGCTCTGTTGGAGGTCTTGCCATGTATGTCTGTGTCTGCCAGGCCGTGACCGAACGGCAAGTTCGGGAAGCGGTTGCACAAGGGGTTTCGTCGCTGCGCGGCTTGCGCGAGCAGCTCGGTGTGGCATCGGAATGCGGTCGTTGCGCCCGTTGCGCGCACGGCATTTTGAAGGAATGCAGAAATTGCCCGCGCCAGGAGGATGCGCTGGCCTGTGCTGCTTGATTCGCTGACAATGCACCGCGACTCGCCCTGTAGCCCGGAAAGCTTCCTGTGGTCTCAGACAGACAGGGCCTGCCGAAACGAAATCATTATTCCTACTTTACGGAGCGTGCCATGAAAGGCGACAAGAAAGTCATTCAGTATCTGAACAAGGCGCTAACGGTTGAACTGACCGCCATCAACCAGTATTTCCTGCATGCGCGCATGTACAAGAACTGGGGCCTGGTCGCGCTGGGCAAGCACGAGTACGAAGAATCCATCGAAGAAATGCATCACGCCGACAAGCTGATCGAGCGCATCCTGTTCCTCGAAGGCCTGCCCAATATGCAGGATCTGGGCAAGCTGATGATCGGCGAGAACGTGCCGGAATGTCTGGCCTGCGACCTCAAGCTGGAGCAGAGCGGACACGCGCTCTACACCGATGCCATTCACTATTGCGAATCGGTGAAGGACTACGTCTCGCGGGAAATTCTGCAAGGCATCCAGAACGATACCGAAGAGCACATCGACTATCTGGAAACGCAGCTCAGCCTGGTTGATCAGCTTGGCGTGCAGAACTATTTGCAAACCGCGATGGGCCCGATCGGCAGTTGATCGAGCAAGGATAAGCGGGCGATGCCTCAATCGCCCGTTTGCGACAGCATCCCCGCCGTTTCGAAGCAGAGATACAGCTCGCGGCTGGCCCAGGCGTCGGTGGCGGCGTAATCAATCTGTTTTTCGGTCAATTGCGGCGTCGACCAGTTGGTGGTGCGCGCCCCTTTGGCCATGCGCCAGCCCAAGAACAACGCGGCCAGATTGCGCAAGCCGGTTTGCGTATTGCCGTGTCGCTTGGCGATATGGCCCAGATCCACCACGGAGGCGGCCTCGAACGGATACAACCGCTTGAGTTGGCCGACATCCCCCGCCAGCGCCACGCCGGTCTTGACGATGCGCGGGTTGGCCATGATTTCGGCGACTGCCGCCGAGCAATCCAGCTGCTCCAGTTGCAGCAGATACACCTTGCGCGCCGTTGCCACCTGCACCAGACAGGGCAGGTAACTTTCCCCTTTCTTGAAGGCCGGCCGTGTCTCGGTATCGAAGCCGACGACGCGCTCCTGGCGGATGTCGATCATTGCGTGGGTCAACGCCGCCGGCGTGTTCACCACGCACACGTCACCCTCGTAGCGTCGAATCGGCAGGCTGGCAAGGTCTTCACGGCTGATCGCGCGGCGTAACTCGGCCGGCAATGCGGCGGCAGCCTGGCGCGGCCTGATCGGCAGAACGGCTTGCCGATGGATGCGGGTTTTGGCGACCAGCCAGGGCGTCAGCAATTCAGTCAACAGCACCAAAGGCCATAGCCGACCAGCGCCGAGGTCGTAGTCGGCCAACAGCACGGACATGGGATGTCCGATGATGAAGTGAAAGACGCCGAACTCGAAAATGACCGTCATGACCACCCAGGCGATGCCGACACCGAGGGCCTGGGCCGGAGTAGGGCGCAGGCGGCGGAGGCTGATGACGATGACGGCGGCGATGAGCAGACAGACGACGACAGTGCCGAGCTGATGCGCGGCGTGTTCGCCCAGATGCGGCGTCAGCAACGTTTCGCGAAGCAGGCCGGAGGCCACCGCGATGACCATGAAGGCCAACCAGGTCAGGACAATATGGGCGAGGCGTGTATGCATGAAATCGGCGTAGTTGGTTAGCTGCCGCAATGTAGCCATGCGGAGAGGCGGCCGGGCTGGCGTGTTCCAGCATCGGGCCGGTCACCCCGGACTAAGCGTATCAGGAGCCGGGCTGCGCTGATGGCTTGAAGTCGACGGGACGGCTCCGGCACGAGCGGCCATTGGGTCACGCCGCCAAGGCAAACGGCTTGCCGCGCTGCAAACCGTTGTTTTTGATCGGTGTCAGCACAGGGATTCGAACCCGGGTTGCCGCTGTGAAAGAGCCCTGACATAGGCTATTGCACGCTGTTTCCTACGCCCAGGCGTTAGGATGTTCGCCTACGGCCCGAGCTTCTCTTGATGATTGGAAAACGGGCCGTGATTGCCGACATGACCGAGTGCATACGCAATGATGAATCGACATCACCCAGGCCACTTCTCTCTGCAATGGGCGTTGCTGGGCCTGCTTCTTGTGGGCCTTGGGGGCCTGATCGCCTGGCATCTCCATGTTGCCAAGGCGAGACTCACGGATCGTGAGAACGCCCGTTTGTTCACCCAGGCGCGGGTGATCAACGAGAACATGAGCAAACAACTGGAAGGCACCGACAACGTCCTGGCTCTGTTGAGCAAGGAACTCGGCGGCCTGCCGGAGCCGGCAAGATTCGGCCCGGACAGCAATGACCACCTGATGCTCCTGGAGCGGGCGATGCCCGGGGTGCACACGCTGGTGGTCATGGATGCCGAGGGCACGGCGCGTCTGTCCAACCGGCCGGAACTGATCGGCCGCAATTTCGCCTTCCGCGGCTATTTTCAGCTGGCCCGTCGACACGCGGGCAGCGGACAGTTGTTCGTGTCGCCGCCATTCAAAACGGTTCTCGGGGAATGGGGCATCAATCTGACCCGGGCCATCCTGGGGCGGGACGGGCAATTCGTCGGCATCATCTCGGCGATTCTGGAGCGGACCTATTTCGAGACCCTGCTCGCCTCGGTGGCCTATGCCCCGGATGTGAAGACCTATCTCATCCACGGTGACGGCGCGATCTTCGTGGAGATGCCGCCGGCGTCGGATGTTTTGGGCAAGAATCTCGCCCAGCCGGGCACCTTCTTTTCCCGCCACCTGGCCAGCCGCCGCGAGGTAAACCTCTATGCCGGCATCCTTTATGCCACTGGCGAGGAGCGGATGCTGGCGATCCACAGCATCCGTCCGCAAGGCATCAACATGGACAAGCCCATGCTGGTCCAGGTCACGCGCGACCGGGCGGCGGTGTACGCGGTCTGGCGCCAGGATGTAAGGATGTACGGGCTGGTCTTCGGGTTCGTGGCCCTGGTTTCCAGCCTTGGCCTAGCCGGTTTCCAGCGCCGCCAGCGCAGCCAATTCCGGCAACTTGCCCTGGTCGATGCGGAACTGCGGGAAAACGAGGCGCGTTTCCGCACCCTGTTCAACAGCAGTGGCGACATGGTGCTGGTGCACCCCGTGCTGGGTGAGGATGGCCAGATGGCACGCCTGGTCGAGGTCAACGACATGGCCTGCGCGCGCCTGGGTTACAGCCGGGAAGAACTGCTCGGCATGACCGTCCTGGACCTGGACGAGCCGGGGACCTACCCCTCGCGGGAGGAGATCGCGGCCTTCCAGCAGCATGCCCTGGAGGCGGGCCACCTGCTGTTCGAACGGGTGCACATCGCCAAGGACGGGCGGCGCATCCCGGTGGAGATCAGCGGCCATGTCTTCGAACTGCATGGCGTCAAGATGATCATGTCGGTGGTACGCGACATCAGCGAGCGCAAGGCGATGGAGGCCAGCTTGCGGGAACGTCAGGCCCAGCTCAACGAGGCGCAGCGCATCGCCCACATCGGCAGTTGGGAACTCGACCACGCCAGCGACACCCTGGCCTGGTCGGACGAGATCTATCGCATCTTCGAGATCGACCCCGGTCAGTTCAGCCCCTGTTACGCGGCCTTTCTGGAATATGTCCACCCCGACGACCGTGAGCGGGTCCACCGGACCTACCAGGCCTCGGTCGAGCAACACACGCCCTACCAGATCAGTCATCGCCTGCGGCTGGCCAAGGGACACGTCAAGCATGTCCTGGAGCGGGGCGAAACCGTCTATGACGCGGCCGGAACGCCGCTGCGCTCCAGGGGCATCGTGCAGGACATCAGCGAACGCGTCCTGGCCGAGCAGACGGTGCAGCAGAGCGAGGAGCGTCTGGCGCTGGCGACCCGCTCCGGCGGCATCGGCATCTGGGACTGGGATGTGGTCAACAACGTTCTGGTCTGGGACGACTCGATGTTCCAGCTCTATGACCTGCACCGGGAGGATTTTTCCGGCGCCTACGAGGCTTGGCAGCAGAGTCTGCATCCCGGGGACCGGGCCGACGCGGAGCGGGCGATTCAGGAGGCTCTGCAGGACGTGCGTCCCTTCGACACAGAATTTCGGGTCCTGACGCGCGCTGGCGAGGTCCGCCACATCAGCGCTCGGGCCCAGGTGATCCGCGACCCTCAGGGGCGGCCCCTGCGCATGGTGGGCACCAACACCGACATCACCTTGCGCCGGCAGGCGGAGGCGCGCATGGCCGAAATTCTGGAGTTCAACCAGCGGATCATTGCCGAGTCGCCCCTGGGCATCAAGGTGTTCAAGGCCAGCGGCCCCTGCGTCTCGGTCAACGAGGCCGCGGCCAGCATCCTCGGCGTCGACAAAGAGGCGCTCCTGCAGGAAAACTTCCGTACCCTGGAGCGCTGGCGTGACACCGGGTTGCTTGCAGCGGCGCTCAAGACTCTGGCCAGTGGTATTACCCAGCGCGATGAGGTCCATTTGATCACCCCGGGCGGGCGCGAGGCCTGGCTGGAATACGAGTTCGCCCATTTCAGCAGCCGAGGCGAGCCTCACCTCCTGGTGCTCATCCACGACGTTACGGAAACACGGCTGGCTGCGCAGGCCCTGGAGGCGGCCAAGGCCGAGGCGGAACGCGCCAACCGGGCCAAGAGCGACTTCCTGGCCAACATGAGCCACGAGATCCGTACCCCGATGAACGCCATCATCGGCCTCTCCGACCTGGCTCTGGGCCTGTCGGACCTGACCCCGAAGCTGCGCGACTACCTGAGCAAGATACAAACCTCGTCGCGGGCGCTGCTGTCCATCCTCAACGACATCCTGGACTACTCCAAGGTGGAGGCCGGGCGGTTGGAACTGGATCTGGTGGATTTTCGTCTGGAGGATGTGCTGGACAACGTCGCCGACCTGTTTGGCGTGTATGCCGAGGAGAAAGGCCTGGAGATGGTCTTCGACCTGGCGCCGGACATCCCGCCGGTCCTGCTGGGCGATCCCCTGCGCCTGGGGCAGGTGATGAACAATCTGGTCGGCAATGCGATGAAGTTCACCGCCGCGGGCGAGATCGACGTCAGGGTCGCGGTCCTCGCCCGGGATGCGGACTCGGTGAGCCTCGAATTCAGCGTTCGGGATACCGGCATCGGTATGGCGCCGGAGCAAATGGCGCGCCTGTTTCAAGCCTTCACCCAGGCGGATGGGTCCATCTCCCGGCGCTTCGGCGGCAGCGGACTCGGGCTGACCATCAGCAAGCGCCTGGTGGAGATGATGGGCGGTGAAGTCAGCGTGGAAAGCGAGGCCGGCAAGGGCAGTCGATTCAGCTTCACTATCCGTCTTCCGGTCTCCGCTCAAGCTCCCGTCGAACGTTCGCCGCTTGCACTGAGGGGCATGCGGGTGCTGGTGGTGGACGACCTGGAATCAGCCCGCCAGATGCTGGCCGAGGTGCTCCGGGCCTGGGGCTTCCAGGTCACGGAGGCCGCCTCCGGCCAGGAGGCGCTGGCCCTGTTGGCGGAAAAGGCGGGGCTGCCGGACCAGGCCTACGAACTGGTGCTGGTGGACTGGAAGATGCCCGGCATGGATGGCCTGGAGGTGGTCCGGTGCATCCATGAACAGACTCGGAACCCGATGCCGGTCGTCATCATGGTCACGGCCTACAGCCGGGAGCATCTCCTGCAGGCGAGCCAGGGGGTGCGGCTCGACGCGGTACTGACCAAGCCGGTCACCCCCTCCGGCCTGTTCGACACCATCATCGGCCTGCAGGGCGGCAACATCCGTCTAACCGAGCCTGCGCCCAAATTTGATCTGGCGGCGCAGGCGGCGGCGATCCAGGGCGCTCGCCTGTTGCTGGTGGAAGACAACGCGATCAACCAGACCGTCGCACAGGACCTGCTGGAACGCATGGGCCTGACGGTGCGGGTCGCCAACAATGGCCAGGAGGCGCTGGATATCCTGGCACGGGAAGACTTCGACGCGGTGCTGATGGATATCCAGATGCCGGTGCTGGACGGTTTCGAGACCACCCGGCGCCTGCGCCAGAATACGCGTCTTCAGGGTCTGCCGGTGATCGCCATGACGGCGGCGGTGCTGGAACGGGACCGGGCGGCCTGCATGGCGGCGGGAATGAACGATCATGTCGCCAAGCCGATCCAGCCCCAGGTGCTTTTGGCTGTGCTGCTGAAATGGGTCAAGCCTCTGGCGCGGCCGACTGCCAGTAGTCGGCCGCGGCCCGCGGCTGTCGAAATGGCGTGGTTGCCGGAACAGCTGCCCGGCTTCGACCTGGCATGGGCGCTGGACCTGCTGGGGGGAGATCGCGCCTTGTTCCGGCGTCTAACCATCCAATTCGGCGAGCAGTTTGCCGATGCCGGGGCGGGGCTGGCCGAGCTGATCGGCGCGGTGGACCATGCCGGGGCCGCCGCCCTGGTCCACCGGGTCAAGGGGACGGCGGGCAATCTGGGGGCGATGGCGCTGCACCGTGCCGCCGAGGCCCTGGAGCCGACGCTGAAAAGCGGCGTAACCCCCGCCGCCGAACTGGCGAGCTTCCAGCAGGCCCTGGCCGAGGTGCTGCAATCCATCGCTCGATTGGCCCGGCCAGTGCAGGCCATTCCCGTCGCCAGCGACTACCGATGTGAAGAATGCGACTGGCAGCGGGCCGGCGTGCTGTTCAGGCAGCTACGGACCCTGGTGGAGAGCGCCGAGTTCGTGCCGCATGAGGTCATCGCCGAATTGAAGGCGAGCGTGGCCTGCCAGGCGCTGCGAAAAAAAGTGGAGGCACTGGGGCGATGCGTTGACAATATCGACTACGACAAGGCCCGGGCCGTGCTGGATGAGATCGAATGTGTCCAAGGCCACGACTTCGGGAACTGCGATGCCTGATAAAACCAGCAAACCCCTCATCCTGATCGTGGATGACACCCCCACCAACATCCAGGTTCTGGCGGAGGCGCTGCGCGCCGATTACCGGGTCAAGGTGGCCTCCAGCGGCAAGGTGGCCTTCGAGGTGATCGCCAAGGGGAAACCGGATCTGATCCTGCTGGACGTGATGATGCCCGGCATGGATGGCTATGAGGTCTGCCGTCGCCTCAAGGAGGATCCCGCTACCAAAAGCATCCCGGTGATCTTCGTTACGGCCAAAAGCGACGTGGTGGACGAGGAGCAGGGCCTGCGCCTGGGCGCGGTGGACTACATCGCCAAGCCCTTTCATCTGCCCATCGTGGCGGCGCGGGTCCGCAACCACATCGATCTCAAGTTGAAGACCGATCTGCTGGAGTCCCGCGCCTTGCTGGACGGGCTGACCAACATCCCCAACCGGCGCCGCTTCGACGAGGCCCTGGAGGTGGAGTGGCGGCGGGCGCAGCGTGCCGGCGCCGCCATCGCGCTGGTCATGCTGGATATCGACCATTTCAAGGCCTACAACGATCACCTGGGCCATGGCGCCGGTGACGCCTGTCTGAGGCAGGTGGCCACGGCCCTGGTGAACGTGGTCGAGCGGCCCGCGGATCTGGTCGCCCGCTACGGCGGCGAGGAGTTCGTCGCCCTCCTGCCGGAAACCGAGGCCGACGGCGCGCTGCAGATCGCGGAGCGTTTTCGCCACGACGTGGAGGCCTTGCGGCTGCCCCACGGCCATTCCCCCGTCGCCGATGTCGTGACCATCAGCGTGGGCGTGGCCAGCATCGTGCCCGGCGCCGACGTGACGCCGGTGGTCTTGCTCGAACAGGCCGACCAAAAGCTGTATCGAGCCAAGGCGGCGGGGCGAAACAAAGTCTGCAGCTGAGCGCGGCGACGATCGATTCGAAGGCGAGTCCGGTCTCCTCGGTCATGCGCCAATCGAATATCCGGCTGGGCCGAGTCAGGCCGGTTGAGAAAATTGGGGTTCGACGTTTTTAAACCCGGGAGCAGGCGGATCGGGCTATCCGTCGCCTGCCGTTTTACTCAGCACGACACTGCAAAACAGGAGGCAGCTTAACCCGTTGGACTCCGTGCATCTCGACCGACCTCGTTTGGGCCTGAAGGTGTCTTGACGACGTTCTACCGCGATGGCGATGTGCCGCTGCGCTGGCAGAGAGGGGTTATCCAGGAGCTGCGCATCCCCCCGCAGACAACAACAATGGTCATGCATGATCTAGCCGCCGCCTTGCTTCGCAAGATGCGCGAGTTTGATTCAACGGCTTTGGCCGGGAAGGCCATCAAGCCACGTCACAAACGGCTTGCATCGCTGCAAGCCGTTGTTTTTTACTGGCGTCCCCACGGCGTTTCGCGTGTATTCCCGGTGTCATGGCGTGGAACATCGTGAGCTTGCGCCCAAACGGCGCTGGAGGGATAGCAGTTCCAGTACGCAAAGGACAGTGTGGGGTGGCCTGACAGTCCAAGAGAATGGCTAAGTTGTCTCCGCATCACGCGTGTCAGTCATTGGGACTGGAATGCTGGATCACATGCAGGAACCTCGGGAGTGTCCGCTTTTGCCTTCGACCATCTTTCGCTACCGCCTCATGGTTGCCGGTCGATTGTTCAAGGTTCAAGGGCAGGTGTCTGCGCCGAGCAGTCACTCGGGGCGGTTCACAGAGAATCCACGACGGGTACTTGAGAAGATTGACCGTCACGCACTATTGCTCCGCAACAGCAAGAGAAGCTTGGGCTCCTGACATCTTCACCTTGGCCCCATACAAAACAAGGAGCGCGCTGCCTCAATTACAACCTTGATGGCCGGATGATTGATGCGCCGTTCGACGGAAATTCCCCAGAAACCTACCTGGATTGCATCCGTTATGCCGAGGCAGCGCACCTCGTAGCGCGAGCAGATTTCATCGGCCAGGAATGCTGGTGCGGGGAAATATCCGGCGCCGGCCTGGCCAAAGGCTTTCATCAGCGCCCCATCGTCGAACTCACCGACGATCTGTGGCGACAAGCGATGTTCGCTGAGCCAGCGATCGATATGTCCTCTGACCATCGCGCCGACACCAGGAAGGAGTACTGGTGATTCATGAAGGCAAGCCGGAAATTCAGATTTTTCTGGAACAAGGCGTGGGGTGCCGAAGAACGCCAGCCCGCTTTCGCCCAGCTTGTGGCTGATGCCCCGGATCGCAAGCCCTGATGGCATCGGCCGGTCAGCGATCACCAGATCGAGGCGATGCAAAGCCAGCTCCGCCAGCAGCATGTCGATGTGGCCCTCACGACAAACGAGACGAACGGGCTGCGCCATGCCGACGACAGGCTCGAGCAGTCGGTAGGTGAGTGTTTTCGGCACCACGTCGGTGATGCCGACCCGCAGCAGTGGCAGCGGCTGGCGCTGACGCGACGCCAATACCGACTTCATTTCGTCGCCGAGCTGAAGGATCTCGTCCGCATAGGACAGGGCCATGCGGCCGGCCTCGGTCAGTTCCAGCCCTCTTCCAGCGGGACGGAACAGCGCCGTGCCGAGTTCCTCCTCGAGCTGGCGCAGCTGCCCGCTCACCGTCTGCGCGGTCAGGTTGAGCCGCTCGGCCGCCTTGGTGACGCCGCCCATGCGGGCCACGGTCCAGAAATTGCGCAGGTGTCTGAGGTTCATGTCACTTCGCCTTTTACCGAACTGTTTGTAAGAAGAGTTCGCCTTTTTTAACATGATTGCAAGCCCTATCCTGCAGGCGTCGTCTGACAATCAAGGAGAGCGGAATGAAAGTAGAGATTCGTGCCCATGGCCTCGAGTTGACGCAGGGTCTGCGGACACATGCCGAGAAACGGCTGCATTTTGGCCTGGACTGGTCTGGTCACGAGGTGCGCAAGGTCATGCTGCGCTTCACGGACATCAATGGTCCGCGCGGCGGCAGCGACAAACGCTGCCAACTGCGCATTCCCCTGCCCGGCATGCGCGACATCGTGATCGAGGATACCGCCGAGGATATCCACATCGCCATCGACCGAGCGATCGACCGCGCCGCCCGAACCCTGGAGCGCCGCCTTTCCCGGCGGCGGGAATTCGGCCCGCTGCCGACATTCGAATGGGAACAGGCATCGGGCTCCTCCTGAAAACTGTTTCCGGCACATCAAGCAATGCAACTGTCCTGCAAAGGAGACTGAAATGAACGCCATGAAACCCCACGCCATCGCCCTGCCACACGGCGGCAGCGAATCGATCCTCGCCAGCAACCGCGTCATCCGCAACACCTACGTGCTGCTGTCGCTGACCCTGCTGTTCGCCGCCGTCGCCGCCGGTGCGTCGGCAGCCCTCCAGCTGCCGCACCCCGGCATCCTCATCACGCTGGTCGGTTATTTCGGCCTGCTGTTCGCCATCCACAAGATGCAGAACAGCGGCTGGGCCGTCGGCCTGGTCTTCGCCCTCACCGGCTTCATGGGCTACACGCTCGGCCCGATCATCAGCCGTTATCTCGGCCTGCCCAACGGCGGCGAGATCGTCATGCAGGCGATGGGCGCCACCGCCGTCATCTTCGTCGGCCTGTCGGCCTACGCGCTGACGACGAAGAAGGACTTCAGCTTCATGGGCGGCTTCCTGATGGTCGGCATTCTGCTGGCCTTCCTCGCCGGCCTGGCGGCGATCTTCTTCGAGATCCCGGCCCTGTCGCTGACCGTCTCGGCCGCCTTCGTGCTGCTGATGGCTGGTCTCATCCTCTATGAGACCAGCCAGATCATCCACGGCGGCGAGACCAACTACGTGCTGGCCACCGTGACGTTGTTCGTGTCGATCTTCAACCTCTTCACGAGCCTGCTGCAACTGCTCGGCTTCGCCAACAGCAGCGAGTAGGCCAGCCTCCGGGGATCAGCCCAGCTGAATCTCATTGCACATCATTCATGCCGTTTCCGGACCCGCCTGGGACGGAAACGGGAAAGGAGATAACCATGTTCCATCCCATTAGCATCCCCTTCGGCAGCAAGATGCTGTTCAACGGCGTCAAGCTGAAACCCGGCGTCACCGTCGCCGACATCGAACTGGCGCTCGGCGAGATGTGCCATGTCGTCAAGGAGACCTACGGCAACGCGTCCGGCGGCTTCATTGCCGGCCAGGTATTCTCGTTTTCCGGCTTCATCAGCCAGGAAGGCTCGGTCAACCCGGTCAAGGAACCCGATTACGACATTGCCATCGTCACTTACTGGACCTCTTTTGAACAGCATGAAAAGTCCCACGCGGACCAGGCCTTCAAGGAGAAATTCGATGCCCTGGCCGAGATGACCACCAACACTTTCGAGTTGGGCTTCGACATGCTGTGGCAAGGCGTCCCGGAGGCCTAGTCCCCCTGTGCTTGCTCAAGAGGACACCTCCTCAACAAACGGCGGAACCAACATGAGCCGGCAACCCGACCGCCCCTGGCACCACCTGCCCGCCGAAGCAGTGCTCGAAGCGCTCGACGCCAGCGCCGCCGGCCTGCAGGGCGAGCAGGTCGCGCCGCGCCGCGCCGCCCACGGCCCCAACCGCCTGGCCGAGCGCCCGCCGCGGCCGGCCTGGCTCAAGTTTCTCGACCAGTTCAGGAGCCTGCTGGTGCTGATCCTGATCGCTGCGGCGGTCCTGGCGGGCGCCATCGGCGATCTGAAGGATGCGATCGTCATCGGCATCGTCGTGCTGCTGAACGCCAGTCTCGGCTTCTTCCAGGAGCATCGCGCCGAGGCCGCGTTGGCGGCGCTGAAGAACATGCTGGCGCCCAGCGCGCGGGTGCAGCGCGACGGCACGGTGCAGATCGTCGCGGCGGGCAGCCTGGTGCCAGGCGATATCCTGCTGCTCGAGGCTGGCGACCGCATACCGGCCGATGCGCGCGTCCTTTCCGCGCACAGTGCCGAGGTCGCCGAGGCGGCGCTGACCGGCGAATCGCATGCCGTCGCCAAGCGGCCTGATGCCGTGGCGGAAGAGTCGGTATTGGCGGAACGGCATTGCATGCTGTACATGAATACCGTGGTGACGCGCGGCCGGCTCGAAGCCGTCGTCACGGCCACCGGCATGCGCACCGAGATGGGACGGCTGGCCGGCCTGCTGGCCGAAACCGCGGAAGGGCAGACGCCACTGCAGCTGCAGCTGGACGGCCTCGGCCGGCGCCTGGCGGCCATCGCCGGCGTGGTGATCGGGCTGTTTTTTGTCATGGGCCTGATGCGCGGCGACGAGCTGGTGCAGACCGCGATGACCGCCATCGCGCTGGCCGTGGCGGCGATTCCCGAGGGCTTGCCGGCCGTGGTGACGGTGACGCTCGCCCTCGGCATGCACCGCATGGCCCAGCGCCATGCCATCGTCAAGAAGCTGGCGGCCGTGGAGACCCTGGGCTGCACCACGGTGATCTGCTCCGACAAGACCGGCACGCTGACCCTCAACCAGATGACCGCCCGGGCGCTCTATGCCAACGGCCATCGCCACAACGTGAGCGGCGAAGGCTATGGCCCGGAAGGGCGCATCGAGGGCGATGCGGATCTGCGCGAGGTGCTGCTGCCGGCGGCGCTGTGCGTCGATGCGCGCATCCGCGACGGTGAACTGATCGGCGACCCGACCGAGGGGGCGCTGCTGGCGCTGGCGGCGAAAGCCGGGCTGGACGCGGAGAGCGCCAATGAGCATCTGCCGCGCATCGCCGAGATTCCCTTCGATTCGGCGGCCAAGTTCATGGCCACCTTCCACCACGACGGCGAGCGCGTGCGTGTCTGCGTCAAGGGCGCGCCGGACGTGCTGCTGGCGCGCTCGAGCCGCCACCTGCACGGCGAGGCGGCGGTCGAGCTGGACGCCGCGGGCCGCGCCGCCTATGTGGCCGAGAACGAGGCGCTGGCCGGCGCGGCACTGCGCGTGCTGGCGCTTGCCGGGCGCACGATCCCGGCCGAGGACTTCGATCCGGCCGGCGATCTGCTGCCCTGGGTGGGGGAGCTGACCCTGCACGCGCTGGTCGGCATCATCGATCCGCCGCGCGCCGAGGCGCAGGCGGCCATCGCCACCTGCCGCGCCGCCGGCATCCAGGTCAAGATGATCACCGGCGACCATCGCGTCACGGCCGCCGCCATCGCCCGCGAACTGGGCCTTGCTGGCGAGGCGCACGAAGGCCGCGACCTCGACGGCCTGAACCGGCAGGAGCTCGCCGCGCTGGTCGAGAAGAGCGCCGTCTTCGCGCGCGTCGCGCCCGAGCACAAGATGCGCATCGTCGAGGCGCTGCAGGCGAAAGGGCATGTCGTGGCCATGACCGGCGACGGCGTCAACGACGCCCCGGCGCTGAAGGCGGCCGACATCGGCGTGGCCATGGGCATCACCGGCACCGAAGTGACCAAGGAGGCGGCCACGCTGGTGCTGACCGACGACAATTTCGCCACCATCGTGCGCGCCGTGGAGGAGGGCCGTACGATCTACGACAACATCGTCAAGTTCGTGCGTTTCCAGCTCTCCACCAACGTCGGCGCCATTCTGACCATGCTCGGCGCGCCCTTCCTGGGGTTTGCCACGCCGTTCACGGCGATCCAGATCCTGTGGGTCAACATCATCATGGACGGCCCGCCGGCCATGACCCTCGGCGTCGAACCGGCGCGGCCGGGCATCATGCGCGATCCGCCGCGCCCGGCCGATGCCGCCATCCTGTCCTGGAACCGCATGTGGCGCATCGGCCTCTATGGCGTGACCATGGCCGTCGGCACGCTCGCCCTCTATGCCTGGGGGCTGGCGCAGTCCGGCGAGGCCAAGGCGATGACGCTGGCTTTCACCACCTTCGTGCTGTTCCAGTTCTTCAACATCTTCAACGCCCGCACCGAGCACGGCAGCGCCTTCAACCGCCAGTTCTTCGCCAACGGCAAGCTCTGGCTCGCCCTGTTCGGGGTGCTCGGCCTGCAGGCCGTCGCCGTACACTGGGCGCCCGCGCAGGCGATCTTCAGCACCGTCGACCTGACGCCGTTCGAATGGCTCGTGGCGGCTGCCATGGCCTCCAGCGTGCTGCTGCTCGACGAGGTGCGCAAGCTCGTCGTCCGGATGGCAGGAAGATAGGAGGGCATCATGTTCTACGTACAAGGCATTCAGGGTCGGGTGTTCAGCGGCCCCCTCGAAAGGCTGGATCGCGTCAACGGCCTGGCCCGTTCCCGTCCAGGCCGCGCCATCGCCGGGGAAGACGAGGAGCTCGGCGTCGCCGCCCCGAGCCCGTACCAGCGGGAAGAGGCCGTGAGCGCCTACCGGCGCATGCTGCCCGCCGAGATCGAACGCGGCCCGCTCTATCACGCCGATCAGATCATGAGCCGCTCGGTCATCGTCGTGTCGCCGGAGCGCGCCGTGGCCGACGCCTGGCGGGTCCTGCGCGACAACCGGATCCGCCAGGCGCCGGTGGTGGACGAGGATCAGACGCTGATCGGCCTGGTCAGCGAGCGCGACCTGCTGACGGCGGTCGACGTCGAGGATGGCCAGATCGTCGCCGCCCGGCGGCGGCAGGTCAGGGATGTCATGACCACCCCGGTGGTCGCCGCCGCACCGATCACCGACATCCGCCGCATCGCGGCCGTGATGCTTGACAAGGGCGTGGATGGCGTGCCGGTGATCAGCGAGACGGGGCGGATCATGGGCTTCGTGTCCCGCGGCGACATCCTGCGCGCCGTGGTCACCGATCCGCCCCTGAGCCTATGGCGGTGAGGACAGGGTGGCCTCGGCATGAAATGCGCAAGGTTCGCGGGGGGCGTGTCGTGATCCTGGAAGCGCTCCCGCTGCGCGTCGCGGGTTTCGCCGCCCTCTGGTGGGTGCTGGCCGAGGGCCGCGCGGACGGCTGGGCATTGGGCGCCGTCGCGGTGGCGCTGGCGACCTGGACGAGCTGGCTCGTGCTGCCGCCGGGCTCCGGCCGGGTTTCGCCGGCCGGCGTCTTCCGCTTCCTGGCTTTCTTCGTCTGGCACTCCTTGCGCGGCGGCATCCAGGTGGCCGGCATGGCGCTGCGCGGCCGCGCCGCCCTGCGGCCGGCGTTGCTGGAAATGCCGGTGACCCTGCCGCCGGGCGGCGCGCGCGTGCTGCTGGTGAATACCCTGGGATTGATGCCGGGCACCCTCGGCGTCGATCTGGCGGAGGAAAAGCTGCGTCTCCACGTGCTCGACGAGCGTCTGCCGGTGGTCGCCGAAACGCGCGCTCTCGAGGCGGTCATCGCGCGCGTGTACGGGAGCGCCGCATGAACGCGCTGATGCAGGTCGTCGCCCTGTTCTTGCTGGCGAATCTCGTCGTCGCGCTGGTGGCCGCGGCGCGCGGGCCGACGCCCGCCGACCGCATGCTGGTGGCGCTGCTGTTCGGCACCGGCGGGACCGCCATCCTGGCCCTGCTCGCGCTGTCCGGCGGCGGCACCGCCTTGCTGGATGCGGCGCTGGTGCTGGCCCTGCTGGCCGCCATCGGCGGCATCGCCTTCGCCCGGCGCGCCTGGGGAAAGGAAGCCGATGACGGTCATTGACGCGCTCAGCGCACTGCTGCTGCTCGCCGGCGCCGGGTTCTTCTTCGCCGGCACGGTCGGCCTGCTGCGCTTTCCCGACGTCTACAGCCGGCTGCACGCGCTGGCCAAGGCCGACAACCTCGGCCTCGGCTGCGTGCTGGCCGGCCTCGCCCTCCAGGCCGACAGCCTGGCGCTCGCCCTCAAGCTGCTGCTGATCTGGCCGCTGGTGCTGGCCGCCAGCGCCACGGTGGGCTTCGCCATCGCCCGCCGCGCGCACGGCCACGGCGTGGCGCCCTGGCGCGGAGACGGGCAATGACGCTCGCCCTCGCCATCGATCTGCTGCTCGCCGGCGCGCTGTTGTGGAGCGCCTGGGGCACGCTGGCGGCGCAACGCCTCGACCGGGCGATCGTGCTGTTCATCGCCTTCGGACTGCTGATGGCGCTGGCCTGGGCGCGCCTGTCGGCGGCCGACATCGGCATCGCCGAGGCGGCCATCGGCGCCGGCCTCACCGGCGCGCTGCTGCTCGACGCGCTGGGGGCGCTGCGCGGGCGCGGAGAACGGCGATGAAGCGCCTCGCCGTGATCGCGCTCGCCCTGGCGTTCGCCGCCGTCACGGCGGCGGCGATGCTGGGCCTCGACCCCGCCGCCATCGACCTGCGCGGGCCGGTCGCCGCGCATCTGGCGCAGAGCGGGGTGAGCCATCCGGTCACCGCGGTGCTGCTCAACTACCGTGGTTACGACACCTTGCTGGAGATCGCGGTGCTGCTGCTGGCGCTGCTGGCGATACTCGCCGTCGCCGGCGCGCCGGACGCTGCGCCGCCGCGGCCGGCCCACCCGGTGGTGCAGGCCCCGGCGCGCCTGGCCGCGCCGCTCGCCGTGCTCGTCGCCGTCTATCTGCTCTGGGCCGGGGCCTTCCGGCCCGGCGGCGCTTTCCAGGCCGGTGCGGTGCTCGCTGCGGCGGCGGTGCTGCTGCATCTGGCCGGATTGCTGCGCGGCTGGGGCCTGCCCGGACCCGGCCTGCGCCTCGGCCTCGTCGCCGGCTTCGCGGTGTTCCTGGCGGTGGCGGCCGTGCTGGCGGCACGCGGCACGCTGCTCGGCTATCCGCCCGAGGCGGCCGGCGCGCTGATCCTGCTGATCGAGAGCGGCCTGACGGTCTCGTTGGCGCTGATCCTCGCCGGCCTGTTTCTCTGCCTGGCGCGCGAGGACGGGACATGATCACCGGCGGCCTGCTGTTCGCGCTGGTCGGGATCGTCCTCTTCGCGCTGGGCGCAGCAGGGGTGGTGCTGATCGCCCACCTGCTGCGGCGCATTCTCGCCTTCAACCTGATGGGCAGCGGCGCCTTCCTCGTGCTGGTCGGCCTGGCCCAGCGCAACGACGCGCCCGACCCGGTGCCGCAGGCCATGGTGCTCACCGGCATCGTCGTCGCCGTCGCCGCCACCGCGCTGGCGCTGGCCTTGGCGCGGCGGCTCCATGCCCTGACCGGCCGGCTGGAACTGCCGGAGGATGGCGATGGCTGAGCCCGCATTTGATCCTTTGGTCTGGCTGATCCTGCTGCCGCTGGCCTGGGCGACGCTGGCCTTCGCGCTCGGTCCGGGACGCGGCGCGTGGCTGGCGATCGCCGGGCTGGCGGCGCAGGGCGGGCTGGCCTTCGACCTGGCGCGAAAAGTCGGCGCTGGCGGGACGGCGATCCACGCCGCGGGCGGGTGGGGCGCGCCGCTGGGCATCGACCTCGCCGCCGACGGCCTGTCCGCCGCCATGCTGCTGCTGGTGTCGGCGGTGGCGCTGCCCCTGGCCGTCTACGCGCGGGCCTATTACAAGCCCGGTGATGTCGCCGGCCGCTACTTCTGGCCGCTGACGGGCTTTCTGATCGCCGGCCTCAACGCCCTGTTCCTGGCCGCCGACCTGTTCAACCTCTACGTCACGCTGGAACTGGTCGGCCTGGCCGCCGTCGCCCTGGTCGCGGCCGGCGGCCAGGCGGCGCAACTGGCCGCCGCCTTGCGCTACCTGTTCGCCGCCCTGCTCGGCTCGGGCGCCTACCTGCTCGGCGTCGCGCTGCTCTACGGTGTCTATGGCACGGTGTCCATCGCCTCCCTCATGCCCCTGATCACCGCCGATGCGCCGCGCCTGGCCTGGATCGCCGCGGGGCTGATGCTGCTCGGCCTGATGCTCAAGACCGCGCTGTTTCCCTTCCACACCTGGCTGCCGCCCGCCCACGGCGGCGCGCCGGCGCCGGTGTCGGCGCTGCTCTCGGCGCTGGTGGTGAAGGCCTCGTTCTACCTGATCCTGCGCCTGTGGCTGGGCCCGCTGCAGGCGCTGCTGCCGGCCTTCGCCTGGCTGGCGGCGGCGCTCGGCGCGGCCGCCATCTTCTGGGGTTCCTGGCAGGCGATCCGCGCCGTCAAGCTCAAGCGGCTGATCGCCTATTCCACCGTCGCCCAGCTCGGCTATCTGTTCCTGATCTTCCCTCTGCTGGCGGGCGCCGGGGCCCTCCAGGCCGGCGTGATGCAGGTCTTCGCCCACGGCCTGGCCAAGGCCGGTATGTTCGTCGCCGCCGGCGTGATCATCAAGGCGAGCGGGCACGATACGGTGGCCGGGCTGGCGGGCGCCGTGGAACGGATGCCGGTGACGATGTTCGCCTTCGGCTTGGCCGGCATGACCCTGATGGGCCTGCCGCCGTCGGCCGGCTTCCTGGCCAAGTGGCTGCTCATCGATGCGGCGCTGGCGCAAGGGTACTGGCTTATCGCCGTGGTGACGCTGGCGGGCGGACTGCTGGCGGCGGTGTATGTCTTCCGCGTCCTGCGCCAGGCCTTCCTGCTCGCCCCGGCTGGCGGCACGCTGGCCGCCGTGCCGCGGTCCCTCGAATGGAGCGCCTTCGCGCTCGCCGCGGCGAGCGTGCTGCTCGGCCTGCGCGGCACGGAATTGATGCAGCTGATCGGAGGCGCACCATGACGGCCAACGAATGGCTGCCGCTGGCGGTCCTGTTCTCGTCCCTGCTGCCCGGACTGGTGATCTTCGCCCTGCCGGAGAGCTGGATCGGTCTGCGCACTACCCTCAACGTGTCCGGCGCGGTGGCCAAGCTGGCACTGGTGTTCCTGCTGCTGGCGGGGGTGCAGGCGGGGGAGTCCTACGGCGTGCGTTTCGAGGTCATGCCCGGCCTCGACCTGGCCTTCAAGGCCGACGCGCTGGGGCTGCTTTTTATCGCCCTCTCATCCATCCTTTGGTTGTTCACGACGCTCTATGCGATCGGTTATCTCGAAGGCGCACCCCACCGCAGCCGCTTCTTCGGCTTCTTCAGCCTGTGCGTCACGGCCACCATGGGCATCGCCATGGCGGCGAACCTGTTCACCTTCTTCGTCTTCTACGAACTGTTGACTTTGTCGACCTTCCCGCTGGTGGTGCATCGCGGCACCGACCAGGCGATGAGGGGGGGCACCGTCTACCTGGCCTACACCCTGATCGGCGGTACCGCCCTTCTGACGGGCATCGTCTGGCTGCATCACCTGCTGGGCCACACCGAGTTCGCCCATGCCGGCATCGCCTCGGCCCTCGGCGCGGAATACGCGGGGCAGCTGAAGATCATCTTCCTGCTGCTGATCGCCGGCCTTGGCGTCAAGGCGGCCCTGGTGCCGCTGCACGGCTGGCTGCCGCAGGCGATGGTCGCCCCGGCGCCGGTCTCGGCCCTGCTGCACGCCGTCGCCGTGGTCAAGGCCGGGGCCTTCGGCATCGTGCGCATCGTCTACGAAATCTACGGCGTCGAGTTCGCCCAGTCGCTGAACCTGCTTCTGCCGCTGGCCATCTTCGCGGCCGTCACCATCGTCTGGGGCAGCGTGCGTGCGCTGTTCCAGGATGACCTGAAGAAACGGCTGGCCTATTCCACGGTGAGCCAGGTGTCCTACATCGCGCTCGGCGTCGCCCTGTTCGGTCCCCTCGGCACCATCGGCGGCCTGGTGCATCTGGTGCATCAGGGCATCATGAAGATCACCCTGTTCTTCTGCGCCGGCAATTACGCAGAGACGCTCGGCATCCACAAGGTCAGCGAGATGGACGGGGCCGGCCGCCGCATGCCGTTGACGACGCTGGCGTTTTCAATCGGCGCGCTGGGCATGATGGGGGCGCCGTTGACGGCCGGCGCGATCAGCAAGGCCTGGCTGTCCGATGGCGCGATGGCGGCCGGCATGGAATGGGCGATCTGGGTGCTGTGGACGTCCAGCCTGCTGAACGCCGCCTATTTCCTGCCCATCCTCTGGCGGGCCTGGTTCCGGCGGGCGCCCGCGACCTGGCCGGCGGAGCATATCCCCAGACGGCCGTGGCGCGAAACCGCGCTGCTGCTGCTGATTCCCCCGCTGGTCACGGCATCCGCGACCATGGCGGCGGGAATCCACCCGAACGCCCAGATCAGCCCGCTATCCTGGGCCAAACTCATCGCCGAGCTCGAATACCGGCAACCCATCGTCTCGCCTCAGCCATGATCTCCGCGGCCTATTTGAATCGGCGGGACCGCTTGCGGCGGCTGATCCCGACACGAATTAACTCGCTGCCAACCCTAGGCTGACCTGGCTTGCGCCCTGGCTAGGCCATCCGAAACTAGGGCACGGGTCGCGGCGCAGCGTCGCACTGGGGGGGCGGGGTGTTCTTCGGCCTTTTGATCCCGCTTGCGCAGATACCTGCAGCCGCGGCTATTGTGCTGCGGGCAAACCTACCGGTGGCGGCTCCCTGTCGGCGCGCGATTAAAAGTGACCACCTGTGCACGTTGAGTTTTGACCAGGGTCTGAGGCCATCCATTTGCATGCGCGGTTGTGGATAAGTCTAAACGAAGGAAAGGTGTTCAGCCCCCGGCAACGGATTCAGAACGGCTCATCCTCGTCTGAAGACGCTGGCACCGTTCCCTTCTTGTTCTCCTCGCGCGCCTTGATGCGTGCTTTTGCCGTGGCACTGCTGTGGCGGAAGCGATAGGACTCGTTCCCCGTTTCCACGATGTGGCAGTGATGGGCCAGGCGGTCCAGCAATGCCGTCGTCATCTTCGCGTCGCCAAACACGCGGGCCCATTCGGAGAAGGTCAGGTTGGTCGTGATCATCACGCTGGTGTGCGCGTAGAGCTCCGACAGCAGGTCGAACAGCAAGGCGCCGCCGGTTTGACTGAAGGGCAGATAGCCCAGTTCATCGAGACTCACCAGATCCATGCGCACCAAGGCAAAGGCCAGGCGCCCGGCCTTGCTCTAGTCAAGGCACAAAGACAAACGGCCTACATCGCTGTAGGCCGTTGATTTTACTGGCGTCCCCACGGGGATTCGAACCCCGGTTACCGCCGTGAAAGGGCGATGTCCTAGGCCTCTAGACGATAGGGACTTATGAGGCCGAAGGCCCGGCGAACCGGGCTTTCTCGATCGGTGGTGGAGGTAAGCGGGATCGAACCGCTGACCTCTTGCATGCCATGCAAGCGCTCTCCCAGCTGAGCTATACCCCCACACGAGAGCCGCGCATTCTAAGGATCGACTTTCAGCTTGTAAAGAGGGTGAACTCGAAAACATGAAATTTCTTGGCGCTATATAGTCGCGCCATGCGAATTTCTTTGATTACTCCGTATTTGCCCGCCGCGCGCAACGGCAATGCCCATACCGCCGTGCGCTGGCATCGCTTTCTCGGGCGCGCCGGACATTCTGTGGCGATGGCATCGGAGTGGGAGGCACGGCCTGCCGATTTGATGATCGCGCTGCACGCCCGGCGCAGCCATGCGTCGATCGTGCGCTTTGCGGCGTTGCAGCCGGAGCGGCCGCTGGTCCTGGTGCTGACCGGTACGGATATCTACCGCGACATCCTCAGCGATGCCGCCGCGCAGGAATCTTTGCGCCTGGCGCATTTGATCGTGACGCTGCAGGAGCAGGGGCCGTTGGCGTTGCCGCCGGCTTTAAGGCTGAAAGCGCGCGTGGTTTATCAGTCCTCGCCCCGGCTCGCCCCGGCAAGGCGGCCGAGCCGCCATTTCGATGTCTGCGTGGTGGCGCATCTGCGTGATGAGAAAGACCCGTTTCGCGCCGCCCGGGCTGCCGCCTTGTTGCCGGCGGCGAGCCGGGTTCGCATCCGGCATGTCGGCGGGGCGCTGCAGCCCGGCATGGCGGAGCAGGCGCGGGCGCTGGCGGCCGCTATTCCGCGTTGGCATTGGTTGGGACCGCTGACGCACGGCGAGACTCGACGCCGGATTGCGCGCAGCCATCTGCTGGTGCTGAGTTCGCATATGGAAGGCGGCGCCAATGTGATCTGCGAGGCGGTCATGGCCGGCACGCCGGTCTTGGCCTCGCGCATTGCCGGCAATATCGGCATGTTGGGCGCCGACTATGCCGGCTACTTTCCGGCGGGCGACGCCGCCGCTTTGGCCGAATTGATGTCGCGCGCGGAAACCGATGCGACTTTTTATCGCCTGCTGGCTGAGCAATGCGCTGCGCGTGCGCTTTTGTTCGAACCCGCTCGTGAAGCCGCTGCGGTGCAAGCTTTAGTAGAGGAATGCCGATGCGTTTGACCCTGCTCGCGGTCGGCGACAAATTGCCTGCCTGGGCCGATGAGGCCACTGCCGAATACCTAAAACGCATGCCGCGCGAAGCGCGGGTTGAATTGATCGCGGTGAAGCCGGAGAAGCGCGCCAGCCAGTCGGCGCAAACGCTGAAGCAGGCGGAAGCCGTGCGCTTGCTCGAGAAGGTGCCGGCCGGCAGCCGTCTGGTGGCGCTGGATGAACACGGCCGCCAGGTCACGACGCGCGAGTTGGCCGACCTGCTGGCGCGCTGGATGGCGTCCGGCCAGGACACCTGCCTGGTGATTGGTGGCGCCGACGGCCTGGCGCCGGCGATACTGGACAAGGCCGAGAGCACGCTGGCGTTGTCGCGCCTGACCCTGCCGCATGCCTTCGCGCGGGTGCTGCTGGCGGAACAGCTGTATCGGGCGGTGAGCTTGCTCAACAACCACCCCTACCATCGGGAATAACCCGAACCGGCCTCGATGATGAATACAACTTTTATCCTTTATTGCCTTGCCGCCCAGCCATGAACCTGCCCGTAATCCGCCGTTGGTCGTTTCGCTTACTGATCCTTGCCGCCTTGCTGGCCGCGGCGTATGGCGCGTGGCGCTACTACGGCCAGCCGGCGCCGTTGGACGTGAGCGTGGTTGAGGTCGGCTACGGTCGGGTCGAGGCGACGGTGGCCAACACCCGCGCCGGCAGCGTCAAACCCTGTCGGCGCGCCAAGCTGGCGCCGCAGGGCGGCGGCCAGATTGCGCACTTGCGGGTCAAGGAAGGCGACCGGGTCGTGGCCGGCCAGGTCTTGCTGGAACTCTGGAATGTCGATCTCGCCGCGCAGATACGCTCTGCCGAGGAGCAAACCCGCTCCGCCCAGGCTCGCCGCAACGAAGCCTGCGCGGCGGCGCAGGCGGCGCGGCGCGAGGCGGTTCGGCAGCAGCAACTCGCCGCCGAGGGGTTCATCAGCGTTGCGGCCGTGGACAAGGCGGTCAGCGAGGCGGACGTGCGCGAAGCCGCCTGCCGCGCCGCGAGCGTGGAAATCGCGGCGGCCGAGGCGCGGATGGACGTTGCTCGCGCCACCTTCAGCCGCAGCGTCCTGAAAGCGCCTTTCGCCGGCATCGTCGCGGAAGTGACCGGCGAGCAGGGCGAATACAGCACGCCGTCACCGCCCGGCATACCGACGCCGCCGGCGATCGATTTGATCGATGACGCCTGCCTCTACGTCACCGCGCCGATCGACGAGGTGGATGCGCCGCGCATCAAGGTGGGGTTGCCGGCGCGCATCGCGCTCGATGCCTTCTCCGGCCAACACTTCGACGGCCGCGTGCGGCGCATCGCGCCGTATGTGCTGGAAGTGGAAAAGCAGGCGCGCACGGTCGAGGTGGAAGTGGTGTTTACTGACCCGAAAGCGGCCGGCAACTTGCTGGTCGGCTACAGCGCCGACGCGGAGATCATTCTGCAAAGCCGCGACAAGGTGCTGCGCGTGCCGGCCCAGGCGCTGCTCGATGGCCAGCGCGTGCTGGTGTTGCATAACGGCAAGCTGGAAGAACGCCAAGTAGAGCTGGGTCTGGCCAATTGGGAGTACAGCGAAGTGCTCAGCGGCCTGAAGGCGGGTGAAAAGGTGGTGATTTCGCTCGAACTAGAAGGCGTCAAGGCCGGCGTGCAGGCGGTGGCGAAGCCGACGGCGGCCAGCTCCAAACCATGATCGAGCTCGACCGACTCAGCCGCACGTTCCAGGTCGGCGATCAGCAGGTGCTTGCGTTGCGCGAGGTCAGCCTGTCGATTGCGGCCGGCGAGTACATCGCCATCATGGGGCCGTCCGGTTCCGGCAAATCCACGTTGCTCAATCTGCTCGGCCTGCTGGACCGACCCAGCAGCGGCCGCTACCGCCTCAACGGGCGCGATGTCACCGGCCTGAATGAAGCCGAGTCGGCGCGCGTGCGGCGCGAGACGATCGGTTTCGTGTTTCAGTCGTTTCACTTGGTGCCGCGCCTGACCGCCGCCGCCAATGTCGCGCTGCCGCTGGTGCTGGCGGGGGTGGCCGCGGCTGAACGCAAACAACGGGTGGCGCAATTGCTGGCCGACGTCGGCTTGAGCGAGCGCGCCGACCATCTGCCGTCGCAGCTCTCCGGCGGTCAGTTGCAGCGCGTCGCCATCGCCCGCGCCATGTCGATGCATCCCGCCTTGCTGTTGGCCGATGAGCCTACCGGCAATCTCGACCGGGCAACCGGGCGCGAGGTCATGGGCGTGCTGGAAGGGCTGAACCAACGCGGCGCCACGTTGATCGTCATCACGCATGATCAGGAAGTGGGCGCCCGCGCCCGCCGCCGCATCGCCATGGAGGACGGTCGCGTGCTGTCGGACGCCGTCACGCCGCCATGAGATTCGCCGACACCCTCGCTCTGGCCTGGGGCTCGCTGGCGCAGCATCCGCGCCGCACCGCGCTGATCGCCCTGGCGATGTCGATCGGCGTCGGCGCGGTGGTGGTGCTGACCGCCTTGGGCGAAGGCGCGCGCGGTTATGTACTGGATCAGTTTGCCGGGCTCGGCACCAATCTGATCATCGTCATTCCCGGCCGGGCGGAAACCACCGGCGCGGCACCCGGCGTGCTGTCCGGCGAGACCACGCGCGATCTGACCTTGCAGGATGCCGATGCGGTATCGCGCATCGCCTGGGTTGCCGGGGTCGCGCCGCTGAATGTCGGCACCGCCCAGATCACCCGCGGCAGCCTCGGCCGCGAGGCGGTGTTGCTGGGTTCCACTGAGCCCTTGCTGAGCATCCGCCGCATGCGTCTGGGGCGCGGCCAGTTTCTACCCGCCGGCCCGAGCGATCAGACTACGCCGGTATGCGTATTGGGTGACAAGATCCGCAGTGAACTGTTCGGCAACGCCAACCCGCTGGGCGCTTGGGTGCGCCTCGGCGA
Organism: uncultured Thiobacillus sp.; assembly: GCA_964466195.1. GTDB lineage: Bacteria > Pseudomonadota > Gammaproteobacteria > Burkholderiales > Thiobacillaceae > PFJX01. The sequence goes on along the minus strand of CAYXMQ010000004.1, from coordinate 51,721 downwards.
CCGCCGCTTCCGCGTCATCGGCACGCTGGCGGCGCAGGGCCAGCAGATGGGATTCAATACCGACGAGGTGGTGGTGATTCCGGTCGCGGCGGCGCAGCAACTGCTCAACACGCCTTCGCTGTTCCGCATTCTGATCGAGGTGCGCGGCCGCGCTGCGGTGCCGCGCGTCAAGGCGGCGACGCTGGCCTTGCTGAAACAGCGGCATGAGGGCGAGGAAGATGTCACGGTGATCACCCAGGATGCGGTGCTGGCCACATTTGACCGGCTGCTGACTGCGCTGACCCTGGCCGTCGGCGGCATCGCCGCGATCAGCCTGGGCGTGGCCGGCGTGTTGATCATGAATGTGATGCTGGTGTCGGTAGCGCAGCGGCGGGCCGAGATCGGCTTGTTGAAAGCCCTGGGCGCGTCGGGCCGCAACGTGCGCGGCCTGTTTTTGGCCGAAGCAGGCTTGCTCGCGATGCTGGGGGCGGCCGGCGGCGTCGCGCTGGGGCTGGCGGCCAGCTTCGCTCTGGGCAAGCTCTATCCGCAGTTGCCCATTGTGCCGCCGTTGTGGGCGGTCGCCGCCGCGGTGTCCACCGCCATTCTGGCCGGCCTGTTGTTCGCCTGGTTGCCGGCGCGCCGCGCCGCCAAGCTGGATGCGGCGCTTTCCCTGAACAGACGCTGATGCGCGCACGGGATCTGTTCCGTCTTTCATTCAGCGCGCTGACGCATCATCCCGGCCGCAGCCTGCTGTCGGCGCTGGGCATCGCGGTCGGGGTGGCGGCGGTGATTCTGTTGACTGCGCTGGGCGAAGGGCTGCACCGGTTTGTGTTGGCCGAATTCAACCAGTTCGGCACCAACCTGATCGGCATCAGTCCGGGCAAGACCCAGACGCACGGCGGCAGCGTCGGCATGTTCGGCAGCGTGCGGCCGCTCAGCTTGCAGGATGCGGAGGCGCTCGGCCGCGTGGCGCAGGTCATCGCCAGCGACCCGATGGTGCAGGGCAACGCGGAGATCGAAGGCCAGGGGCGCAGCCGCCGCGTCACGCTGTATGGCGTCGGACCCAGCTTCGCGCGCATTCTGAGCATGCGGGTCGCGGCCGGCGGTTTCCTGCCGCCGGATGACGCTGAAGCGCCGCGCGCCTATGCCGTGCTGGGCGCGAAGGTGCGCAACGAGTTGTTCGGGACGGACAGCCCGCTCGGACAACGCATTCGCGTCGGCGGCCAGCGTTACCGGGTGATCGGCGTGATGGCCGCCAAAGGTCAGGTGCTGGGCTTTGATTTGGATGACACCGTGTTCATTCCGGCCGCGCGTGCGCTCGAACTGTTCAATCGGGTAGGGCTGATGGAAATTCACGTGGCGCACGACCCCGCGGCCGATCCGGATGCCGTCGCGGCCGACCTCAAACGCGTGTTGACGGCGCGCCACGGCAGCGAAGATTTCACGGTGACGCCGCAGAAACAGCAATTGGCGGTGCTGGATTCGATTCTGGCCGTGCTGACCTTTGCAGTTGGGGCGTTGGGCAGCATTTCGTTGCTGGTCGGCGGTGTCGGCATCCTGACCTTGATGACCATCACGGTGGCGGAGCGCACGAATGAGATCGGCTTGCTCAATGCTCTGGGCGCACGCCGCAGCCAGATCATGGCGTTGTTCCTGGTCGAGGCGATTTGTCTGGCGGCGCTGGGCGGCGCCGCCGGCCTGGGCTTGGGGCTGGGCCTGGCGGCGGGACTGCATGCGCTGGCGCCGGCGTTGCCGGTCAGCCTGGCCTGGGACTATGTGCTTGCCGCCGAAGCCGTTGCCGTGCTCATCGGGCTGGCCGCCGGCGTCGACCCGGCGCGGCGCGCGGCGAACATGGACCCGGTGCAGGCGCTGCGTACGGAATGAGCGCCGGCTGCCGCTTCGAATCCGGCCTGCCTGCCTGCGGCTGCAGGTAAACTCGCGCGCCATGTCCAACCGTTCCAAGCACCTTTACCTCGCTTCGCAAAGTCCGCGCCGGCTGGAGTTGCTGCGTCAGATTGGCTTGGAGCCGATGGTGCTGCCGCTGCGTGCATCGCCCGGACGCAGCGATGTTGATGAGACGCCGCTGGCCGATGAGCCCGCCACCGATTATGTGCTGCGCCTGGCGCGCCGCAAGGCGGAGGCCGCGGCGGCTGTGCAGCAGGAGCGCAGGCTGCCGCCCTGGCCGATTCTAGCGGCGGATACGACGGTAACGCTGGACGGCCAGATCCTCGGCAAGCCGAGCGACATGGCGGCGGCCGCCGCCATGTTGCGGCGTTATTCCGGCCGCGCCCATACCGTACTGACCGCAGTGGCGGCGGTGCATCTCGGCAGCCTGCGCACGATCCTGAGCGAGAGCGTGGTGACCTTCAAACCCCTCTCCGAATCGGAAATCGCCGCCTACCTGTCCAGCCGTGAAGCCTTCGACAAGGCTGGCGGATACGGCATTCAGGGCCTAGCCGCGGTGTTTATCAAACACCTCTCGGGCAGCTATTCCGGCGTCATGGGGCTGCCTTTGTACGAGACCTCCGAATTATTGAAAACCGTGGGCTTTGAAATTTTATGAGCGAAGAAATTCTGATCAACATCACGCCGCAGGAGACCCGGGTCGCCGTCGTCTATCTCGGCGAGGTGCAGGAATTGCATATCGAGCGCGACAGCCAGCGCGGCCTGGTCGGCAATGTCTATCTCGGCCGGGTCAGCCGGGTATTGCCGGGCATGCAATCGGCTTTTATCGATATCGGCCTGGATCGGGCGGCATTCCTGCATGTCGGCGATATCGTCGAGGCGCGTTGCGACAACTCGCCGCGTCCGATCGAAAAGGTGCTGCACGAGGGGCAAAGCATCTTGGTGCAGGTGATCAAGGATCCGATCAGCGCCAAGGGCGCCCGCCTGTCGACCCAGATCAGCATGGCCGGGCGCTTCCTGGTCTATTTGCCGCAAGAGACGCGCATCGGCATTTCCCAGAAGATCGAGGACGAGAGCGAACGCGAAATGCTGCGCGAGCGTTTGACGCGCGTATTGCCGGTCGACGAGCACGGCGGCTTCATCATTCGCACCATGGCCAATATGGCGGAGGATAGCGAGCTGGCCGCGGACGTGGACTATCTGCATACGCTGTGGGATTCAATTCAGGCGCGTTCCGAAAACACTTCCGGCCCCAAGTTGATCTTTCAGGAACTGGATCTGGCGCATCGCGTGCTGCGCGACTTCGCTACCGCCGAAACCAGCCGCATCCTGGTTGATTCGCGCGAGACCTTCTTGCGCATGCAGGCCTTCGCCGAGGAGTTCGCCCGCTATGGCGCCGGCAAGGTCAGCCATTACACGGCGGAACGACCGTTGTTCGATCTGTATGGCGTCGAGGACGAAATCGAAAAGGCGCTGGGCCGTCGCGTCGACCTGAAATCGGGCGGCTATCTGGTCGTCGATCAGACCGAGGCGCTGACCACGATCGACGTGAATACCGGCAGTTACACCAGTGGCCGCACCTTCGACGAAACCATTTTCAAGACCAATCTGGAAGCGGCGCAGAGCATCGCCCGGCAACTCCGCTTGCGGAATCTGGGCGGCATCATCATTCTGGATTTCATCGATATGGATAATCCGGAGCACAAAAACGCCGTCTTGCAGGAGTTTTCCAAGTCGCTGGCGCGCGATCGCACGCGCATGACCATCAACGGGTTCACGTCATTGGGCCTGGTCGAAATGACGCGCAAGCGCACCCGCGAAAGCCTGACCCGGGTGCTGTGCGAACCCTGCCCGGTTTGCCAGGGACGCGGCCAGATCAAGACCGCGCAGACGACCTGCTATGAGATTCTGCGCGCCATCATGCGCGAAGCGCGCCTGTTCAGCGCGCGCGAATACCGCATCATGGCGTCGCAGACGGTGATCGATCAGTTTCTGGATGAAGAGTCGCAGAGCCTGGCGCAGTTGTCCGATTTCATCGCCAAGCCGATTTCGCTGCAGGTGGAAAGCCTGTTCACGCAGGAGCAGTACGACATCATCCTGCTCTAGCCAAACGCGCCGCCGAGGCGGCTTTACTTCAGCGGCTCGGCTTGTCCGGGCGCTGTTTCCAGCGGCCGGAAGGCGATGCCGGTGAGCAGCGAGAATTCCTTGGCGATGGCTTCGATCTGCTCGACCTGAGCCCGGATCTCGATGATTTCGCGGCTGACGACGCCGCTGCGCTCTTGGATGGAGCCCAGGTTGGCATGCACCTTGTTGAGGTTTTCCAGCCGGTGCTCCAATTGCGACTTGTGCTCGCTGATGCGCTCGACGATGGGGTCGAGCGTCAGGCGCAACCAGGTTTCCGTCTCGATGCGAACCTGCTGGAACAGGATGCGCGCCTGCGTGACCAGTGCAATGTAGAACTTCTTCACCATGAAGCGCTTTTCCAACATGATGTTGAGCGGATCGGCGCAGAACTCCTGCGTGCTCACCATTAGCTCATCGAGACGGGCGCGATAACGCGACAGATCGAGCATCGGCGGGTCGTTCAACTCGAGGCCGTGCACTTCGTGGAAGCGCTGGTAGGCGGAGTTGAGCAGTTGCTTGATGCCGCCGCATTGCTGGTGCGCGAAGTCGAATTCCGCGCCCATGCGGCGGATCAGCAGATGCATGCCTTTGATCAGGCCGGCGGTGGTCCAGCTGTCGTTGATGGCCATCATCGATTCTTCGATGATCTTGTCCATGCGGTCGTCGTCGAGGCGGGCGAGCAGTTCCCAGCCCTGTTGTGCGACGACTTTGCGGGTCACAGTGAAATTGCGCGTGGTTTCGTCGTAGAGCTGCTTGTCGAGCAGCATCTTTTCGCGCATCTGGCTGACGATTTGCTGGTTCTTGCCGGATAAGGCCTGCAGGTCGAGCAGGTTCTGGCGCGCGGCCTGAATCCGGGTGTGTGCCGTTTCCCGAGTTTCGGTCAGCAGCGGCCCGACTTCGCGCGACATCGACTCGCGCATGATCTTTTCGCGGGAAGGAATGATTTCCCGCGCCAGCATGACTTCCAGGCCCTGGATGCCGGAACGTTTCAACAGGTCCGCATCGCCGCGTATCTTGCCGACCAGCGCCTTCTGCGCGGAAATGGCCATCACGCTGGCCGGCGCGATGTTGAGCTGGGTGGCGGTGGACTCGATCTGGCGCTGTATCGTGCGGCCGATTTCTTCCGGCGTCTTCAGGTCGTCCCACAGCATGTCGATCTTGTTCAGCACCGCATAGTGCTGGCCGGCGTGGCGCGACACCCATTTGTTCCAGATTTCGAAGTCGGACTGGGTCACCCCGGTATCGGTCGCCAGCAGGAACAGCAGCGCATGCGCGTTGGGGATCGAGGAAATGGTCAGTTCCGGCTCGACGCCCATCGCGTTGAGGCCGGGCGTGTCCAGAATCGCGAGGCCGGACTCCAGCAGCGGATGCGGGAAGTTGATCATCGCGTAACGCCAGGCCGGAATTTCAACCCGGTCCTGGTCTTTCACCATGTAGCCCAGGTTGGGATCGTTTTCGTCCCACAAGCCGAGGGCGCGCGCTTCCACCTTGAACACCACCTTGGTTTCGGCCAGCTTGCGCATCGCCGTAACCATGGCGTTCGGGTCCTGGACTTCGAGCTTGATCGTGCTCCATTCGACCGGGTGTCGTTTCAGGGCGGTGATGCTGTCGTCGCGGAAACGGGTCTCGATGGGCAGCAGGCGGATGTAGGGTTCGGTGTCCACATCGTAGTAAATCTCGGTGGGACACATCGTCGTGCGGCCCGCGTCCGAAGGCAGCAAGCGCTGCTTGAAATCGGAAAAAAACAAGGCGTTGATCAACTCGGTCTTGCCGCGGCTGAATTCGGCGACGAAGGCCACCATCAGACGATCGTGCTTCAGGGTCTCGGTCAGATCGAACAGGCGCAGCAATTGTTCAGGCTCGGGTTCGGCGTAGCGTTCCAGCCACTCCTTATAAGCGGTGACCACTTTCACCAGCCTGTCACGCCGGTTCTTGAACCGGGTGATGCCGCTTTCCAAACCGTAATTCATGCCATATTCCCCATTAGCCGCCGCTTTGCTGCATCTGCCTGAACTGTGACCCAAACCGTATGGCGCCGTATTCTGCCGCCGCGCGGGATTCTAACCGCCTTGCGCGTTACACCGCGCCTTGCTGTGATGAAAATCACTCGCGCGCAGGCAGCCGCCTCCATCTGAACGGCGCATGCATTTTCAGCACCCAGTACGGCTGTTATGAGCCGGGTAGTCACCAGACCAAAGCGCGTGCGTAGCGCTCCAAAGCCGCCACCGGCGAGACCAGCAGCAACTGAACCACGATCAGCGCGGCCAATGGAGACAGGTCGATGCCGCCCAGCGCCGGCACGATCTTCTGAAACGGGCCGACGACCGGCCGCGCCAGCGCGTAAAACACCGGCGCCAGCGGCGAGAACGGGTTGACCCAGCTCAGAATCGCTTGCAACACGACGAAACCCATCAATACATAGAGCATCAATTTTAACGATGCCGCCAACGCGAGCAGCAGGAAGCCGGGAATGACCGCGCTGCCGGCCACCGCAAAGGGGTAGCCCTGGAGCCAGTGCACGCCAAGGGTCATCAGCAACTCGGCGACGAAAAATGGCAACAGGCTGGCCCAGTCGAGGCCGAACAGGCCGGGTAGTACGCGGCGCAGCGGTTTGACCGCAAAGTCAGTGACCTTGACGACAAACTGCGCGAACGGGTTATGAAACGGCACGCGCGCCCATTGCATCCAGAAGCGGAGAAAAAAGGCGCAGGCGGCCAGATCGAGCAGCGTGCGCAACAGAAACTGGGCGGCGTCGATCAACATTCGTGTTTTCCAGCTGGTTGGTTGCCGTCTTGGCCGAGCAAAGCGCCCATTTCGAAAGCCCGTTCCGCCGCCGCTCGCGCCGCCAGGCCTATCGCATAAGCGACGCCGCCTTCTTCCAGCGCGAAAATGCCGCGTTCCGTCGTGCCGCCCTTGGAGGTGACGCGGGCGCGCAATTCAGCCGGCGCGGATTGGTCCTTGATCGCCAATGCGGCGGCGCCGAAGAAGGTTTGCAGGGTCAGCAAGCGTGCAGTTGCGGCGGGCAGGCCCAGGTCGATGCCGGCCTTTTCCAACGCCTCGATGAAATAGAACACATAGGCCGGGCCGCTGCCGGATATCGCGGTGACGGCGTCGATCTGCGCTTCCTGATCCACCCAGACCGCGTGTCCGACGGCTTCCAGGATGCGGCCGGCTTGCATTTTCTGTGTTTCCGATACGCCGGGCAACGCGAACAGGCCGGCCATGCCTGCGCCGACTAAGGCCGGCGTATTGGGCATGGCGCGCACCACCGCGGCGTGGCCGCCCAGCCAGCGCGAAATATCCTCGGCGCGGACGCCGGCGGCGATGGAGAGCACCAGTTGCTCGGGCTTGAGCGGCGGCAAAGCGCGCAGAATGGCGGCCAGTTGTTGCGGTTTCACCGCCAGCACGATGACCTCCGCCGCAAGAACCGCTTCGGCGTCGGCATGGGCGGCCACGCCAAACTCATGCGTTAGCCAGGTGCGCCGCTCCTCGCTGGTTTCCGCTACGTCGATCGCGGACGCCGCATAGCCTTTTTGCAGCAACCCGCCGATCAGGGCTGCCGCCATGTTGCCACCGCCGATAAAGCCCAGTTTTAGCGCTACGCCCGACATCATGCCTGCTCCAGTTGGTTGTCTTGAGAAATCGATCGGGCGCCGAAGATCGCGCTTCCGACCCGCACCAGCGTCGCACCTTCGCAGATGGCCGCTTCCAGATCGGCGGACATGCCCATCGACAGCGTATCGAGCGCGAGTCCGGCTTCGTTGCAGGCCTGCAGCAAGCGGGCTACCTGGCGAAAGCGGCTGCGTTGCAGCGACGGGTCGTCGCTGGGTTCGGGGATCGCCATGAAACCGCGCAAACGCAGATTCGGCAAGGCCGCCGTGGCGCGCGCCAACTCCAGCGCGGCTGCAGGGGCGACGCCGCGCTTGCTCGCCTCGCCGCTGACATTGACCTGGATGCAGACCTGCAACGGCGGCAGCTCGGCCGGACGTTGTTCTGACAAGCGCTGCGCGATCTTCGCCCGCTCGATGCCATGCACCCAATCGAAGCGGGCGGCGATCAGGCGCGTCTTGTTGCTCTGCACGGGGCCGATGAAATGCCATTCGAGCGGCAGGTCGGCCAACTGGTCCAGTTTGGGCAGCGCTTCCTGCAGGTAACTCTCGCCAAAAACGCGCTGGCCGGCCGCATAGGCCTGGCGTATCGAGGCAACCGGAAAAGCCTTGCTGACCGCCACTAGGCGGGCGCAGTTTTCCGCTTTGCCGGCTGCGTGACAGGCGTCGGCAATGCGCTTCTGACAGGCTTGTAAGGCGGCGGCGATTACGCCCATAATGCCCCGCGCCCCCTCTTAAAATCACGTAACTCAGGGAATTGTAATGGAAATTTCCGAGCTTCTTGCCTTCTCAGTCAAGAACAAAGCCTCCGATCTTCACCTCTCCGCCGGTTTGCCGCCGATGATCCGCGTGCATGGCGATATTCGCCGCATCAATGTGCCGGCGCTGGACAATCAGGAAGTACGCGCCATGGTGTACGACATCATGAGCGATTCCCAACGCAAGATTTACGAAGCGCAGCTGGAGGTCGACTTCTCGTTCGAGTTGCGCGATGTGGCGCGTTTCCGGGTCAATGCCTTCAATCAGGAACGCGGCGCCGGCGCGGTGTTCCGGACCATTCCCAGCGTGGTGCTGACATTGGAACAGCTGGAAGCGCCGAAGATTTTCAAGGATATCGCCGATACCCCGCGCGGCATCGTCCTGGTGACCGGCCCCACCGGCTCCGGCAAATCCACCACGCTGGCGGCGATGGTCGATTACGTCAACGAGAAAGAGTTCGGCCACATTCTGACCATCGAAGACCCGATCGAATTCGTGCACAAGAGCAAGAAATGCCTGGTCAACCAGCGCGAGGTCGGTCCGCACACGCATGGCTTCGCGGAAGCGCTGCGTTCGGCGCTGCGGGAAGATCCGGACGTGATTCTGGTCGGCGAAATGCGCGATCTGGAAACCATCCGGCTCGCGTTGACCGCCGCCGAAACCGGCCATCTGGTGTTCGGCACCTTGCACACGTCCTCCGCCGCCAAGACGGTGGACCGGATCGTCGACGTGTTCCCGGCGGCGGAAAAGGAAATGGTGCGATCGATGTTGTCCGAATCGCTGCGCTCGGTGATTTCGCAAACCCTGCTCAAGCGCAAGGACGGCAGCGGCCGGGTGGCGGTGCACGAAATCATGCTGGGCACGCCGGCCATCCGCAATCTGATCCGTGAAAACAAGGTGGCGCAGATGTATTCTTCGATTCAGACCGGCCAGTCGCTCGGCATGCAGACGCTGGATCAGGCCATGGTCGAACTGGTGCGGCGCAATGTCATCGAGTCTTCCGACGCGCGCGCCATCGCCGTCAATAAAGACATGTTTCTGGGGTGAATGAATGGATCACCTGACTCGCGTCTACGAGTGGTTGCGTTTCATGGTCGTACGCAATGCGTCCGACCTTTTCCTGACTGCGGGTTTCCCGCCGGCGATCAAGCTGAACGGCAAGGTCAGCCCGATTACCAAGCAATCGCTGACGCCGAGCGAAAGCGCGATGTTCGCGAAAGTGTTGATGAGCGAAAAGCAGCAAGCCGAGTTCGCGGCAACGCATGAGGCCAATTTCGCCATCTATCAACCGGAAGTCGGGCGTTTCCGGGTCAATGTGTTTCAGCAGCAAGGGCGCACCGGCGTGGTGATGCGCCATATCAACACCACCATCCCGAAACTGGAAGAGCTGCATCTGCCGCCCGGATTGCGCGACATCACGATGATGCCGCGCGGCCTGGTGATCATCGTCGGCTCCACCGGTTCAGGCAAGTCCACCACGCTGGCGGCGATGGTCGGACACCGGAATCAGAATGCGCAGGACCACATCATCACGGTGGAAGATCCGATCGAATTCGTGCATGAACATGGCCAATGCATCATTACCCAGCGCGAAGTCGGCATGGATACGCTGGATTGGGAAGCGGCGCTGAAGAACACCTTGCGGCAGGCGCCCGACGTGATTCTGATCGGTGAGATTCGCGACCAGGACACCATGCATTACGCCATGGCCTATGCCGAAACCGGCCACCTTTGCCTGTCGACGATCCACGCCAACAATGCCAATCAGGCGCTGGACCGCATTCTGAGTTTCTTCTCGCGTGAGCGGCGCGAGCAATTGCTGCTCGATCTGTCACTCAATTTGCGCGCGATCATTTCACAGCGGTTGATCCCGCGTATCGACAAGAAGGGACGTATTCCGGCCGTGGAGATCTTGCTCAATTCGCCCCTGGTGACCGACCTGATCATGAAGGGCAAGCTGGATGAGTTGAAGGACATCATGGCGCGCTCGCGCGACATGGGGATGCAGACCTTCGATCAGTCGCTGTTCGACCTGTACAAGATCGGCGTGGTGACGGCGGAAGATGCGTTACGCAATGCCGATTCGTTCAACGATCTGCGTCTGAAGATCAAGCTGCGCCTGAAAGAGACCAATCACGAAGGGCCTCTGTCCGGCCTGGATCATCTCAACATCGTTTGATGTCGCCTGGCTTTGCGGCCCGAGTCGGGTCGCAAAGCGTTACAGCGTTTTATCCAGAAAGGCCTGCACCGCTTCCAGCAGCGGCTTGTCCTTGCCTTCGAAGAAATGGTCGGCTTTCGGTACGATCCGCTGAGCCGATCCGGCATGGCCGTGCAAACCCTTCGCTCTGGCCTTGGCGGTCGTCAGAACCTGAGGCAGATCGTTCTCGCCGTACAAATCCAGCACCGGAATCTTCAGCTTGCTGTAATCCAGCGCCGCCGATGCGCCGATCGCCACCCAAGCCGCCACGCCGGATTCCGGGTTGCGTTCCAGATAACGTGCGGCCATGCGGGAACCCATGCTGTGACTGACCAGCGCAACCTTTCGGTAACCTTTCGCCGTCATGAACGCGACCGCCGTCTTGATCCGCTCGGTGGCCTCGTCGAACGTCGCCGGATAGTCGTCTCCCTTGGCATCGGCTTTCAGCACCGGCATCTGTATCGACAGCGTGGCATAGCCGTGTTCAGGCAACTGTTGGCGCAAAGGGCCGATCAAGCCCCAATCCGGATGGACGCCCATGCCGTGTATCAGGATCAGCCCGACTTTGGCCTTGGCTTTGGCCGCCTCCGCTTCGGTGTACAGCGTGAGGAATTTGTGCCCGCTGGACAATTCCAGCCAGACTGGATCGCCGGTCAGCACTGCAGGAGTCACTTCATCCGCCCATTTCTTTTCGCGCGCATAGTCGCTGGCGGAGGCGGGCATTGCCCAAGCCAGTGCCAAACCCGCCAACCCCAGCGCCAACCCAAAAGCCTTCAGCAGAGCGAGATAACGCATGACGACTCCTTAAAAAATGTATTCACGATTCTCCGGTCATCCGGTCCATACACCATAGGCCATTCGTACGGCCAGCAGATAAAGCAGGCCGGCAAAGATTCTTTTGACCAATTGCACCGGCCAGCGGTGCGTCGCGCGCGCCCCGAACGGCGCGGTCAGCCAGCTTCCCAGTGCAATCGCGGCCAGCGCCGGTAAATACACGAAACCGATGCTGGCCGGCGGCAAGCCTGAAACGGCGTAGCCGGAAACGATGTAACCGGCGCTTCCCGCCAGCGCGATCGGCAAGCCGATCGCCGCGGAGGTGCCGATCGCCCGGCGCAGGGCGATATTGCACCAGGTCAGAAACGGCACCGACAAGGTGCCGCCGCCGATCCCCACCCAACTCGACACCAGGCCGATCGCCGCGCCGGCGACGCTCAGCCCGAACCGGCCGGGCAAGCGGCGCGAGGGCGGCGGCCGGAAGCCCAACAGCATTTGCGTCGCGGCATAGAACAGGAACAGGGTGAAGAAAATTTTCAGCCCGCCATCCGGCAACTTGGCCGCCGCCAGGCTGCCGGCCAGCGTGCCGATCACGATGCCCGGCGCGATCCGGCGCACGGTCGGCCAATCCACCGCCGCATGCGCATGATGTGCGCGCAGGCTGGACAACGCAGTCGGTACGATCACCGCAAGCGACGTCGCCAACGCCAGATGGATGTTGTACTGCGCAACAAAGCCTTGCTGCGCAAATGCCCAGCTCAGCGCCGGCACCATCAACAGTCCGCCGCCGACGCCCAGCAGGCCGGCCATGAAGCCGGCGCCCAGGCCCAGCGCGAAATAAAACACGACGTAGACCGCGAGTTCCATGTCGCAGCGCCGCGCGGTCTAGAGCAGGCGCTGAATGAAATTCCATTCGTCCGGATCGACCGGCGTAATCGACAGCCGGTTACCTTTCGCCAGAATGCGCATGGTCGCCAGTTCCGGCGCCGCGCGCAGCTCGGCCAACGGGAGCAGACGCGTTTTTTTGACGAATTTCACCTCGACGTTGAACCAGCGCGGGTTTTCCGGCGTCGCCTTGGGGTCGAAGTATTTGCCGCCGGCATCGAACTGCGTCGCGTCCGGATAGGCCGGCGTCGCGACTTCGGCCAGGCCGGCAATGCCCGGCTCGGCGCAGGTCGAGTGATAAAACAGCACGCGATCACCGACTTGCATCTGATCGCGCATGAAATTGCGCGCCTGGTAATTGCGCACGCCGAACCAGGCCACGCCGCCGTCGCGCGCCAGATCGTCGATGCTGTATTCGGAAGGTTCAGACTTCATCAGCCAGTAACGCATATCGATTCCTAATAGAAAGGGAGCGGTTCATAATCCGACTAAAACACTCGGATACTCAACATTTTAATGTGCGAGGAGAGTCGCCATGAATGACCTCAGATTGGGCGCGATTGTCAGCGCCGTGCAGAAAAACTGCCATATTTCCGACGCTCAATTCGCAGCAGATCTGACGCTGTGCACCTTCTTGCTGAAAATGCGCGAGCTGTACCGCTGGGAAAACGAGATCCCGCTGACTCAGGACATGCCCAAGAGCGAAGTCGGCGATTGGATGAACGAACGCGAGCGTTTCTGGGCGGCGGTGGAAGCCGCGCCCTATGAACCGCTGCCGCTGACCGCGGGCAGTATCGATCCGTTCGAAGTGGCGCAGGCGAACCGGGAACTGGCGCCGCATGGGCTGGTGTATTCGGGCGGATTCGGGCGCGCCTGCAAGCCGCATTTCTTCCTCGGCAGCCTGCTGCGCGAGGAGCGGCGCGAGGGGTTCAGGGTTTACGTATCCGGCTGCGAATTCGCGCGTGATCTGGATGCGCCGCCGGGCATGATGCTGGATGACACCATCTTCGTGCGGACCGAGTCGTTGCAGCGCTGGCTATGGGAAAAGTACGAGGAATGGAACTGGAACCATCGCAACGAGGCGATGACCCGCGCCGTGGCTTGCTACGATTTTCAGCATCAGCCGGCGGCGGCCTTGCAGGCGATGACGACCACCGAAACCGAATCGGTGATCCTGCACGAGCTGGGCGAAGCGCGGGTCGGCGCTGAACTGGGCGAAGACTGGTCGCAACTGTTGGCGGCGGTGATGCGTACACGTGCGGAAATCATGCTGCGGGCGGTGCGCGATCTATACGCCGACTGCCTGTCCACGTTGCCGGGATTGCTGATGCGGCAGAATCCGGCCGCAATTCACTTCTACTTCGCCAATTTCACCGGCATGCGGCGCCAGCTGTTTCCCGAGTTGGCGGCGGCGTATCAGGTCTGGCTGGAGAGCGGCGACAGCGCCGAGTTGCACCGGGTCAGCGCGGCCGGTTGTGTGAAATGGCAGGCTTCGGCCTGGCGCATGATCGAGTTGCACCGCCAGCACGGCGAGGCGATCGCGGCGCAGGTCGAACACGCGTTGGAACAGCGTCCATAAGGTGAGATACCCGGGGGCGAGATTCCCGGGCGCATGGCACAACGCGGGATGCGCTGGCCGAAGCCGTTGCTTAGACCCGCAGCAACACGATTTTCAGCGGCGGCCGGCCATCCGGGCTGGGGAAGTCGCTCTCCGGCAGTATCCATTCGAACTCGCGGATTTCCCGGCCGGCTTTGACCGCGCTGCGCTGCAGTTGCTCCAGCCAGACGTCGCGATCGACTTCGGCAACGTTGTTGCAGCAGATCAGCGTGCCGCCTTGTGCAGTGCTGAGCAGCGCCGGTTTGAACAGGGCCGGATAGTCGTTGATCACGTCGACCACGCCGAACAGGCTCTTGGCATAACGTGGCGGGTCGAGAAAGACCAGATCGAACGCGTGCTTCTCCAGCTTCGGGAACGGCGGCAGGCTGCGACCGCGCACGAACTTGGGTTGACCGATGCCGGCGTACTGGCGCGCGGCCGGGAAGAAATCGCTTTTGACGAAACGCGGCCGCGTCGGCAGCTCGTTCAGACGCGCATTCTCGCGGCCGATGGCCAGGCTGGATTCGGCGAAATCGACGTTGATCACCCGAGACGCGCCGGCCTTGGCGGCGGCAACACCGACGCCGCAGGTGTAGGCGAACAGGTTGAGCACCGATTTGCCGGCCGCTTCCTGCATGACCCGTCGGCGTCCGGCGCGCATGTCCAGGAACAGCCACGGGTCTTGTCCGGCATGGCGCGCCTGGATGCGGTAATTGACGCCGAGTTCCTGGAATTGGCGCGGCTGGGTGGCGATGGCCATTTGCTCTGCCGAGAGCGGATTGGCGATGCGCGAGTTGGATTGGCTGCGGTCGTTGTAAACCAGGATCAGCCCGGGCATGACTTCGGCGTAGAAGGTCTCGAGCGCATCAAGCTGAACCGGGGACAACGGGCGGTGAAAGCTCTGCACCAGCAGCAGTTCGCCATAGCGGTCGACGGTCAGACCGCTTTCGTGCTCAACCCGGCCCTCGACGCTGCCGTGAAACAGCCGGTAGGCGTTGGTCTGTTCGGCATGGCATAGATTGAGCAACGCTTCGCGCGCGACAAATGCGGCAGCGAGATGATCGACCAGCGGGGCGATGGCAGGGTCGGTTAGTGAAACGATTTGATCGGTAGACACGCAAACTCCGTAGCAATTGAATGGATTAGATGGCCGCAGGGTACACCAAGGCTTCGGAAAACCCGGCCCGGCGCACGTTCAATCCGCGCCGAATACATCGCTCCATAGCATCTTCACCGCCTGGATTTCCTGGCCCAGGCCGCCATGTTCGGCGCGCGCGTGCTCGGCCCCCTGCAGTTTCGCGGCATGTTGGCGGCGGCGCAGTTCGCGGTAAGCGTCAGCCGCGGCGAGGGCGATCTCCAGCGGCAGCAGGCCGAGTTCGCCGGCTCGCTTGAGCAGCGCGATGTTGCCGATGTTGGCGCTCATTTCCGGATGTTGCGCGGCGGCGCTGAGCACCAGAAATTGCACGCTGAACTCGACGTCGACCAAACCGCCGGCATCATGTTTGATGTCGAACAGAGCGCTGCTGTTGGGATGGCCGTCATGCATCTTGCGGCGCATTTCCCTGACCTCGGCGCGCAGCTTTTCCGCCTCGCGCGGCTGTTGCAGCACGTTGTCGCGGATGGCGCCAAAGCGTTCGCCTACGGCCGCATCGCCGCAGCAGAAGCGGGCGCGGGTCAGCGCCTGATGCTCCCAGGTCCAGGCGTGGTGCAACTGATAATCCTCGAACGCCTCGACGCTGCTGACCAGCAGGCCGGAGGCGCCATCCGGGCGCAGCCGCAGATCGGTTTCATAAAGGATGCCGGCCGAGGTCAGCGTGCTCATCCAGGTGTTGAGGCGCTTGCCGAGGCGGGCGTAGATTTCCTGTGCATCGGGGTGAGCGTCGTCATACAGGAACACCATGTCCAGATCAGAGGCGTAGCCGAGTTCCTTGCCGCCCAGCTTGCCGTAGGCGATGACTGCGAATGCCGGGATTTCGCGATGCTTGCCGGCCAGGTCGGCCCAGACCCGTTCCAGCGTCGCCGCCACCAGCAGGTCGGCCAGGTCGGAGAGATGGTCGGACAGCTTTTCCAGCGTCCACATACCATTCAGGTCTTGCGCCAGCAGGCGGAAGGTTTCCGACTGCTTGAAATGGCGCAGTTCATCCATCTGGCGTTCGATATCGCCGTCAAAGCCCTCCAGGCGCACGCGCAATTCCTGGCGTGCGCGCGGCCAATCCGGCGGCGCCATGAGCTGGCGCGTATCGAGCAGTTCGTCGAGCAGATGCGGTTGCCGGGTCAGGTATTGCGCCGCCCAGGCGCTGCTGCTGACGATACGGGCGAGTTGCCGCAGCGTTTGCGGATATTCCTTCAGCAAAGCCAGATAGGGGCCGCGGCGGGCGATGGCTTCGAGCAGGTCGAGGATGCGGGTGAGGGTGTCGGCCGCATTCGGAAACGTGGCGGCGACTTCGATCAACGGCGGCAGCAGGCCATCGAGCATGGCTTTGTTGCCGGCCGGCAGGCTGCCGTAACGGCTGCCTTGGCGCAGCGCGCGCAACGGCTGCAGCACGACGGCCGGGTCGCTGTAACCGGCGCGCAGCAAGCGCGCCAGCGCCTCGTCGTCGGGCGCATCGCACAGGCCGGCCAAGGGATGGCCGGATTGATCTTCCTGCGGTGCGCCGAAAACCTGTTCGAACTGGCCGGAGACCTTGCGCCGCATCGGTTCAAGTTTGGCCAGCAGCGCCGGCCAGTCGGCAAACCCCATCGCCGTGGCGACGCGCTGGCGGTCCTCGGCGCCGCCGGGCAGCATCTGGGTCTGGGCGTCGTCGAGGTATTGCAGGCGGTGTTCCAGATTGCGCAGAAAGACGTAGGCGGCTTCCAGCTCGCGGGTCTGCTGTTCAGGCATCAGGCCGTAGGCGGCGAGTTGATGCAGCAGCGTGCGGGTCGGCCGCATTTGCAGCGAGGCCTGCTGGCCGCCGCGAATGAGCTGGAACACCTGGGCGATGAATTCGATTTCGCGGATGCCGCCCGGCCCGAGCTTGATGTTGTCGGCCATGTCCTTGCGCGCCACTTCACGCCGAATCTGGGCATGCAGTTCGCGCATCGAGCCGAAGGCGCCGAAATCGAGGTATTTGCGGAACACGAACGGCCGGCGCAACTTTTCCAGTTCTTCCACCGCCTTGCCGCCGGTGAGCGCGCGGCCCTTGATCCAGGCGTAACGTTCCCATTCGCGCGCCTGCGCGTAGAAATACTCTTCCAGCATCGCGAAGCTGGACACCAGCGGGCCGGAATCGCCATAAGGCCGCAGCCGCATATCGACGCGGAAGACATAGCCGTCGCCGGTCTTGTCGTCGATCGCGTTGATCAGGCGTTTACCCAGCCGGGTGAAGAATTCGAAATTGTTGAGCACCCGGGCATTGCCGTCCCCACCGGCTGTCTCGCCTTCTTCCGGGAATACAAAAATCAGGTCGATATCGGAGGACGCATTGAGTTCGCCGCCGCCCAGTTTGCCCATGCCGACGACGATCAGTTGCTGCGGCTGGCCGGCGCTGTCGAGCGGTTCGCCATGCAGGCCGGCGAGATCGCGATGATGAAACTCGAGCGCGCTGCGCAGGCTGACTTCCGCCAGTTCGGTCAGCGTGCGGGTGACTTCGGCGAGATCGGCGAGGCCGTTCAGATCGCGCGTCATCACGCGCGCAAATACGCGTTCGCGCAGACGCCGCAGCTGCCGTTTGAGCGCGTCCTCACTGCTGATGCCCTGCAGCAAAAATTCCTGCATTTCTGTTCGTGTCACGGGCTGCGAGAGCGTTGATTGCAGCCAGTCCGACAGTTCCGAGTGCACATTCAGACGGCCGTTAAGCCAGCGGCTGTAGGCCGCGGCGCGCGTGATCGCCGCAGCCGGAAGCAGCGGAATTTGGTCTGGCGTAGAGGTCATGTTGCGGTGCAAAATGCGTAACAATTGGAAGTGGCCTAATTTTGCGCCTTCCTTGGGGGCAGCGGAGTCGTTGCCGCTTCAGCGGCTTACGAATCCGGCGTACTCCTGGCGAGTGCAGCGGAGTCGTTGTCGCTTCAGCGACTTACGAATCCGGCGCCCCTTACGGGGGAGGGAAGCGTTGGATGTTTTGTCATTGTCCCCGCGAGGGGGACGCCGGTGTCGCAGGCGCGGCCGCGCCTGCGACACCGTAGTCTGTCAATTGATCGTCTGAGGAGACGCCCGCCATGAGCACTAGCATCGAATCCGTCTTGCATGAAAATCGCGTCTTCAATCCTTCCCCGGAATTCGTGGCGCAGGCCAACGTGTCCGGCATGGCTGCTTACCAAGCGTTGTGTGCCGAGGCTGAAGCCGATTACGAAGGCTACTGGGGCAGGTTGGCGCGCGAGCATCTGGTCTGGCAGCAGCCTTTTGAAACGGTTCTCGACGAATCCAATGCGCCGTTCTACAAATGGTTCCCGGACGGCAAGCTGAACGTCTCCTATAACTGCCTGGATAAAAATGTCGAAGCCGGGCTGGGCGACAAGGTTGCGATCATTTTCGAAGCCGACCAGGGCGACGTCACCCGGGTCACCTATAAGGAACTGCTGGCGCGCGTCGGCCAGTTCGCCAATGCGCTGAAGAGCCTGGGCGTCAAAAAGGGCGACCGGGTCATCATCTATCTGCCGATGTCGATCGAAGGCGTCGTGGCGATGCAGGCCTGCGCCCGCATCGGCGCCACCCATTCCGTGGTGTTCGGCGGCTTCTCCGCGCAGTCGCTGCGCGATCGCATCCAGGATGCCGGCGCGGTGCTGATCATCACCGCCGACGAACAATGCCGCGGCGGCAAGCACATCCCGCTGAAGCCCGCGGTGGACGAAGCGCTGACCCTGCCCGGCACCGGCTCGGTCAAGAATGTCGTGGTCTATCAACGCACCGGCGCGGTCGGCAACCCCGCGGCCGACATGGCGGCCGGGCGCGACCTCTGGTGGCACGACGTGGTGGCCGGGCAGTCCGCCATCTGCGAGCCGGAATGGGTGGAGGCCGAGCATCCGCTGTTCCTGCTCTACACCTCCGGTTCCACCGGCAAGCCCAAGGGGGTGCAGCATGCCAGCGGCGGTTACCTGCTGCATGCCATTCTCACCACCAAGTGGACCTTCGACCTGAAGCCCGACGACGTGTTCTGGTGTACCGCCGACATCGGCTGGGTCACCGGCCACACCTACATCGCCTACGGCCCGCTCGCCTGCGGCGGCACCGAAATCGTATTCGAGGGCGTGCCCACCTTCCCGCACGCCGGCCGCTTCTGGCAGATGATCCAGAACCACAAGGTCAACATCTTCTATACCGCGCCGACGGCCATCCGCTCGTTGATCAAGGCAGCCGAAGCCAACCCCGACGTCGCGCATCCGAAGAACTTCGACCTGACCAGCCTGCGCGTGCTGGGCTCGGTCGGCGAGCCGATCAATCCGGAAGCCTGGATGTGGTACCACGACAACATCGGCGGCGGCCGCTGCCCGGTGATGGACACCTTCTGGCAGACCGAAACCGGCGGCCACGTGATCACGCCGCTGCCCGGCGTGACGCCGCTGGTGCCCGGCTCTTGCACATTGCCCTTCCCCGGCATCATGGCCTCGGTGGTGGACGAGGCCGGCCACGACGTGGAATGGGGCAAGGGCGGCTTCCTGGTGATCAAGCGCCCGTGGCCGTCGATGATCCGCACGATCTGGAACGACCCCGAGCGTTTCCGAAAGAGCTACTTCCCGGAAGACCTGGGCGGCCAGCTCTACCTGGCGGGCGACGGCGCCGTGCGTGATGCGCAGACCGGCTATTTCACCATCATGGGCCGCATCGACGACGTGCTGAATGTCTCCGGCCATCGCATGGGCACGATGGAAATCGAATCCGCACTGGTGTCACACCCGCTGGTCGCTGAAGCCGCCGTGGTCGGCAAGCCGCACGACATCAAGGGCGAAGCCATCGTCGCCTATGTCGTGCTGAAGCGCACCCGTCCGGTGGGGGACGAGGCCAAGCAGATCGTCAACGACCTGCGCAACCATGTCGCCCACGAGATCGGCCCGATCGCCAAACCGGACGAAATCCGCTTCGGCGACAACCTGCCGAAAACCCGCTCCGGCAAGATCATGCGCCGCCTGCTGCGCACGCTGGCCAAGGGCGAGGAAATCACCTCCGACGTCTCCACGCTGGAAAACCCGGCGATCCTTGACCAGCTCAAAGAGGTGGTCAAGTAAGCGACAGCTTCCCGGCACAGCCGGGCCGTCGAGTTTCAGCGCAGCTAAAACCCGGCGATTCTTGATTGGTTGCAGGACAGGGTGAAGTAAAGCGGGGCTGTGAACATATCGAAACGGCCTGGATGCGAATCCAGGCCGTTTTTCTTAGGGTTTATGTTCTGCGGGTTTCTTTTCTGCCGCCAAGCGCGGCGCCTGCTTGGCCATTTCCAGCGCCTGCCGAATCCGCTCCGGGTCTTTCGCGCGCAGGCCCTCGACCAGTTCACGTGAGGCATCGCGGCGCAATTCGGCATAGCTGCGCAGCGTGTACAGCGCAACGGCGGACGGCGCGGCCGCGCCGAGGTGGAGCTTGCTGAGTTGTTCGAAGCTCTGGGCATAGGGGCCGCTGACTTCGCTTTCGATACGTCCGGCCAGTTCATCGAAGCTGGCGGTTTCTCGCTGAGAGCGCTTGAGGATGGCGCCCCAGCGCGCGCTGATGCGGGCGTCTTCGCCGAGAAATTGTTTGATTTCGCCGCGCGCCAGCATTTCTTCGCTCCAGCGGTATTTTGCCGCCGGAATATTGGCGATCAGCAAAGCCAGGCCGCCGGCCAAAGCGCCGGCCGCAAGCCAGCGCCCGCGGCCGACCGCTGCGCCCGCAGCCAGCGGGCGCAGCAATGCTGCTCCAGTCAGTATGCCGCCGAGCAGACCGCCGATATGGGCGGCGTTGTCGATGCCGGTGATTTGCAGGCCGAGCACGATAGTGACGATGGAGAAGATGACTGCGCCCCAGAACAGCCATTTGAATTCGGCCGGGTGGAGGTTGGCGCGTTCGCGCCAGAGAAAAACCATCAAGGCGCCATAAACCCCGAAAATCGCACCGGATGCGCCGCCGGATATGGCGCCGTCGCCCTGCGTGACGAGTGAAAGCAGGTTGCCGCTGAGGCCGCTGCAGAAGTAGATCAGCACGAAGCGCGTCGAGCCGTACATGCGTTCGACCAGACGGCCGCCATCCCACAGCGAGAACATGTTCATCGCCAGATGGAAGAGGCCGAAATGCAGAAACAGCGCACTGCCCAGACGCCACCATTCGCCGTCCTTGGTGGCCGGGCCGAAATTCGCGCCCCAGGCCAGTTGCACGCTGTTGGCGCTATGCCAGAGCCCGGCGCCGAAGCCGAGCATGACCACGAACACCAGCAGATTGGCCGCAATCAGCCCGTGCGTGAGCGGCGCACGGGGGGCGCGTTGTTCGAGTTGGTCGATGAGGGGCAGGGGCAAGGCGCACTGAGCGGAATGGGAGTGCAGCAAGCATACCTCCTGGATTCGCCGTGCGGCGAAACGGGCGAGTCGGGAATAGACGCTAAATCGAATGCCGCAGCGGTGGCGTGCAGGTGCCGCGATGCGCTACTGTTGTCGGCATCCGCTCAACTCGCCTGCCGCCCATGAAAACGTCCGAACAGCCCGCCGCCGCCCTCCCAATCCAACATCTGATGGACGCCAGCGGCGTGCGTTTCGGCACCAGCGGCGCGCGCGGACTGGCGGCGGACATGACAGCCGAAATCTGCTTTGCCTACACGGCGGCGTTTTTGCAGGTCGTCGGCACCGCTAGCGGCCAGTCGGGCGGGCGCGTCGCGCTCGGCATGGACTTGCGGCCAAGCAGCCCGGACATTGCCCGCGCCTGTGCCGCGGCGATTCAGCACGCCGGGCTGGAGGCGGATTTCTGCGGCGTGCTGCCGACGCCGGCGCTGGCCTATTACGCTCAGGAACACGGCATCCCGGCGATCATGGTCACCGGCAGCCATATTCCGTTCGACCGCAACGGCATCAAGTTCTATCGCGCGAGCGGCGAAATCACCAAGGCGGATGAGGCCGGCATTGCCGCGGCCAGCGTGACGTTGCCCGGCGAGCTTCGTCTCGCTCCCTTGCCGGCCGTCAATCTGCAGGCGCAGCGGCGCTACATCGCGCGCTACCTGGATTTCTTCGCGCGCAATGCCCTGGCCGGCATGCGCCTGGGCTTCTATCAGCATTCCAGCGTCGCGCGCGATCTGTTGAGCGAGCTCCTGCAGGCGCTCGGCGCCGAGGTCATCGCACTCGGCCGCACCGACCAGTTCGTTCCGATCGATACCGAAGCCGTCGCCGCGGCCGATATCGAGCAGGCGCGGCGCTGGGCTGCGGAACATCGCTTCGATGCGATTCTTTCCACCGACGGCGATGCCGACCGGCCCTTGTTGGGTGACGAGCGCGGCGACTATCTGCGCGGCGACGTGGTCGGCATATTGTGCGCGCAAGCGCTCGCCGCGGACGCCGTCGCGACGCCGGTCAGCAGCAACACTGCGCTGGAGAAATGCGGCGCTTTCGCGCAGCTGGTGCGCACGCGGATCGGCTCGCCCTTCGTCATCGAAGGCATGGAAAAGCTGATCGCCCAGGGCGCCCAAAAAGTGGTCGGTTTCGAAGCCAATGGCGGTTTCCTGGTCGGCTCGCCGCTGGAAAAAGACGGTCGCGTCCTGCAACCCCTGCCGACTCGCGACGCTGTGCTGCCCATCATCGCCTTGCTGGCGATGGCGCGCGCGCGCGGCGTGCCCGTTTCGCAACTCCCCGCCAGCCTGCCGCCGCGTTATACCGCCAGCGATCGCATCCAGAATTTCGCCGCCGCGGACAGCCGTCGACTGCTGCAAGGCCTGGCCGCTTCGGCTGCGGCCCTCGATGATTTCCTGGCGCCGCTGGCGCTGCAGGCCGCCGCCATCGACCAGACCGATGGCTTGCGCATCACGCTGGACAACAGCGAGATCGTGCACCTGCGTCCTTCCGGCAATGCGCCGGAATTGCGCTGCTATGCCGAAGCCGCCAGCCAGGCCAGAGCCGACGCATTGGCGCATGCCTGTCTGCGGCGAATCGCAGCGGCAGCGTAGTCACTCAAGCCGCCGGCTTGCACACGTAGGCGATCAAGTGCTGATGTTCGCTGGCTTCCAGTTTGACCAGTTGGGTGATGACCGGGGCGTCGATGACATAACCCTTGGCCAGCAGCATGTAGCCGTCGCGGTGCATCAGGTCCCGTGACAGCACCATGCCGGGCCGCAGGCTGCCCGGCCGCACCGGCAGTTCGTCGATGACGTTTTTCAACTGCTCGCTCAACAGCTCCATGTAGCAGTCGATCACGGCCGGGTCGTAGCGTTTGCCGCGGTTTTCCACCAGATAGGCCAACGCATCTTTCGGTTTCATCGGCTGCTGCAGCATCGTGCCGTTGATTAGGCCGTCGTACTCATTGGCCGCGGAAAGGATGCGCGCACCCATCGGTATGGCAAGGCCGGCGAGATGATCCGGGTAGCCGCTGCCGTCGAAATTTTCGTGATGGTGGCGGATCAGCAGGGCGGCATCCCTGAGTTGTTCGATCTGCAGCAGCGCCTGTTGCCCGCGCTCGGGGTGGCGCATCAGTTCGCCGCGCTGCTCGGCGGTCAGCGCGGCGATGGGTTTATCCAAGATGTCGTCGGGCAGGCCGATCTTGCCGATGTCGTGCAGCAACGCCGCAAACAGCACGGTCTGCTGCTCGGCATCGGAGAGGTCCAGCATGCGCGCCAGGCTGCGCGAGTGGTCGGCGACGCGACGGGCATGGCCGGAGAGGTTTTTGCCGCGCATCTCGGTCAGGCTGGAAAAGGCCTGCACGGTGGCGACAAAGCCGGTTTTCAGCCGGGCATGCGCCGATTTCACGTACTGGACGGCCTTGTTCAGTTCGGCGGTGCGCTCCGCGACTTTCTGTTCCAGGCCGGCGTTGAGTTCGCGCAGTTCGGCGTTCTGCGCTTCCACCAGCGAATTCAGGCGCTTGTTCTCCTGTTCCAGCCGACGCCGTTCCAGGGCCTCACGCACGATCAGGACGATTTCGTTGTCGTCCCAGGGTTTGTTGATGTAGCGATAGATCTGGCCCTGGTTGATCGCGGCGATGGTGGACTCGATGTCGGCGTAGCCGGTGAGCAGGATGCGCAGGGTGTCCGGCCAGCGCAGACGCGCCTGTTCCAGAAAGCGGGCGCCGTCCATCACCGGCATGCGCATGTCGGAGACGACCAGGTCGATCTGTTCCGTTTCCAGAATTTCCAGGCCTGCGGCGCCGCTCTCGGCGGTGAATATGCGGTAGCCGTGCGGCCGGAACAGCCGCTTCAGCGAAGACAGGATGGACGGTTCGTCGTCTACAAACAGCAAGTTGGCAGGTAGGGTTTCACTCATGATCGGAACTCGCTGGCGGTTGGATCGGCAGCACGACCCGGAAGGTACTGCCTTGTCCCGGCACACTTTCCACTTCGATGCGGCCATCATGTTTCTGGACGATGCCGTAGGCGATGGAAAGCCCGAGGCCGGTCCCCTGGCCGACTGGTTTTGTAGTGAAAAATGGATCGAAGATGCGGGTCAGCAGGTGGGTGGGAATGCCGCGGCCGGTATCGGCGATTTCCACCCAGGCCTGGTCGTCGCGGGTGCCCGTGCGCAGCGTAATGGTGCCCTGATCGTCGATGGCATGGGCGGCGTTGAGCAGCAGGTTCATGAACACCTGGTTCAACTGCGAGGGCAAGCAAAACAGCATGGGCAATTCGCCGTACTCCCTGACCACTCGGGCCTTGTACTTGATTTCGCTGTTGATCACATTGAGCGTGGACTCCAGTCCTTTGTGCAGATCGGACCACATCCAGTCGCCCTGGTCGACATGAGAGAAATCCTTGAGGTCGTGCACGATGCAGCGCACGCGGTCGATGCCGTCGCTGGTTTCGGCCAGAAGATCGGCGATATCGGTCTTCAGGTAAGCGAGGTCGGCGCGGGTTTTCGCCGCCACGATTTGTTCCTTGACCGCGCCGGCGGGTAACAGCACTTCTGCCGCCTCATAGGCCGCCACGACATCGAGCAGTCGTTCGACATAGTTGCGCAGTGTGCCCAGGTTGGAATTGATATAGCCGATGGGGTTGTTGATTTCGTGCGCGACGCCGGCGGCAAGCTGGCCGACCGAGGCCATCTTCTCGGACTGCAGCAACTGGTTATGGGCTTCCTCCAGCTTCTTGATCAGAATTTGTTGTTCCTCCTTTTCGCGCAGCAGCGCGGCTTCGGTTTGCTTGCGCGCAGTGATGTCATTGAAGCTCAACACCCTGCCGATATTGTCTATGCCCTGAAACTGGGGCAGCGAATGGCGCTCGATCACCCGGCCGTCAATGCACTCGAAGGTGTCATTGCATTCCAGTTCTGGATGGCGGCACAGCTGCTCGAGTTTTTCGGTGAACGCCTGCGGATCGACCAGTTGCGGCAGCAGATGCTGCATCAGTGTGGCATGGCTCCAGAACGCCAGTACGTCGTCCGGCACGCGCCACATTTCGCTGAAGCTGCGGTTGAATCGGACGCTCCTGGCTTCCCGGTCCAGCACCAGGATGCCATCGGCAGTGGATTCCAGCGTGGTGCCGAGCAGCGTCAGCAGATGTTCCAGTTGCTCTTCGGCGCGCTGTCCTTCTGCCAACTGATTGAGCAGTTCGGTATTGCGCTGAGTCAGTTCACCCGACATCCGGTCGAGAGCCTGCTCGGCCCGTTTCCGCGCTGAATCCGCGCGCTGATAGGCGTGATCCACCTGGTCCAGGAAGAGGCGTAGCGCTTCCGGGTCGACACCACTCGGCTTCAGATATTGCTCGATTTGACGTTTGAGGCGGGGGTGCATAACGCGCCTTTCAGACCGCGTCCGCTGGCATGACGTGCTTGATCGGCAGCGTCACCTGGAACGTGCTGCCCTTGCCGACTTCGCTTTGCACTTCGATGCGCCCGTTGTGCTTCTGAATGATGCCGTAAGCCAGAGATAAACCGAGGCCGGTGCCTTTTCCAACCGCCTTGGTGGTGAAGAAGGGGTCGAAGATGCGATTGCGGACTTCCTCGGGGATGCCCTTGCCGGTATCGGCCACCTCGACCCAGACCGCATCACCGGAAGCCGCCAGGCCGGTGCGCACGGTAATGACGCCGCGCGGCCCCTCGATGGCATGGGCGGCGTTGACCAGCAGGTTCATGAATACCTGGTTCAACTGCGAGGGCAGGCATTCGATTTCGGGAATATCGCCATAGTGTTTGATGACCTCGGCGCGGTACTTGATCTCGTTCTGCGCGATATTCAAGGTGCTGTCCAGGCCCTGGTGCAGATCGGCGGTTTGCCATTCCAGTCGGCTGTCGAGACGGGAGAAATCTTTCAGATCCTGGACTATCTTGCGCACCCGCGTAATGCCGTCGCGCGATTCATGCATCAGCGCCGGAATGTCTTCCTGCAGATATGGCAGATCGAGCTGTTGCTTGAGGTTGGCGATATCACGAAGCCGCGGGGTATCGGGCGGCAACGCCGCCGCGCAGGCCTCATGGGCTTCGATGATGCGGAACAGGTCGCGGATGTAGTTTTCCAGCGTACCCAGGTTGGACTGCACGAAGCCGATCGGATTGTTGATCTCATGCGCCACGCCGGCGGCAAGCTGGCCGATGGACGCCAGTTTCTCGGATTGCAGCAATTGGATCTGCACCTCCTGCAGTTCGCGGTGCAGGCCCTCGAGTTCCTGGTACTGCTGTTTCAACAGAAGCTGCGCACGCTTACGCTCGTCGATGTCGGCTTCCAGTTGCTGCTTGGCCTTCAACAAAGCCTGGGTACGCTCGTCGACGCGACGTTGCAGTTCGGCATTGATGTCCTGCAGCGACGCCTCCATGCGTTTGCGGGCGCTGATGTCGGTGTGAATGCCAATGTACTGGTTAGGCTTTCCGTCCTGGTCGAGAAACGGAACGATGGTGGAGTCCACCCAATAAAAACTGCCGTCCTTGTGGCGATCTCGGAGTTCTCCATGCCAGACCCGGCCGGCCGTGATCGTGTCCCACATGGCCTTGAAGAATTCGGGCGGATGCAGGCCGGAATTAACGATACGTTGGTTTCGCCCCAGCAGTTCGGGCAACGCATAGCCGGAGATCGTGCAGAACTTGTCGTTGACATAAGTGATGTTGCCTGAAATATCGGCGATGCTGACGATGGCATGCTCATCCAACGCGGTCTTTTGCGCCTGCAATTCGCGGTTGGTCGTCTCCAGTAAATCGTTCATCCGTTCCATCGTCGTCAGGTCATTGGCGACGCAAAGCACGCCGCGCCAGCCCTTGGCATCGTCGGTAGCAATCGGCGTGCGGGCGATGATGAAGTGGCCTTCCTTGCCATTGCGCGCCGTCAAGCGGCGATCCTGGCGCAGCGTCTGCCCGCTCGCCAGCGCCTTGCGGTCTTCCTGCTCGCTTATTAGTCCCTCGGCCGGGCCCCACAGATCGGCTTCCCGTTTGTCGGTCAGGTCGGCTTCGGAAATGCCTGCAATGCGTGCGAACGCGCCATTGCAGCGCACGATGCGGCCGTCCATGCCCATGTACCAGACCGGCACCGGAATGCTGTCCAGCAGCAAGGCCGCCTCGTGTTCGCGCACTTGCAGGCGCGCCAGCAGACGCGCTTGTCGCCGGATCACCAGCACGGCGATCAGGCTCGCCAACAGCGTCGCCAGCAGCCCGCTGGCCAGCATCAGCGTGCGGGCAAACACGTATTCCGCATGCGCCGCCGCGGCGGCGGCATGGCCGGCCTTGAACAGACGCTCGAGATACTGGCGCAGCAATGCGTTGCTGCGGTTTTGCATGGGGATGGCTTGCGTATTCAACAGTTCCTCGGCCTCGTTCGGCTTGTCGGCCAAGGCCAGATCGAGAACCTGATCCTGCAAGGCGGCGCCCTCGGCCGTGTATCTCGCCTGTTCATCCAGGATGCGGCGCTCCTGTTGCGACAAACCCAGAGTCAGCAGCGTGTCGCGCGCGCGTCGAAACGTGCCGGCCAGTTCATAAAACGGCGGCACCAGTACATCACGTTCGAATGGATCCTTTGCTTGCAGAATGGTATGCAACTGCAAAGCACGCTCGCGCGCGGCGATATACATCTCGGAGACCAGCCGTGAACGCTCATTGTGGTTCTCAACGATATGGGTGACGGTCTGGTTCAGGCGTTCCAGATAGGTGATGCCAACGCCTGCCAAGGCCAGCAACAGGCCGATGATCAACACAAAGCCGGCCAGCAGGTCATAGCTTTTCGTGCGTTGTTCAGTGTTCACGCTGGCGTCTCGCTCGGCAACAAAGCCAGCAGTACGCCGCGCGACTTTGAATGCTGTCCCATGGGTTTGTGTATCACGCGGAAGCGAAGCCCGGCATGCTCAAACTGCTCCGGCATCGCGGACAGATCACGCAGACTCATATTCAGATGCCTGTACAGCGCTTCCGGCAGTGCATGTCTGGCATCGCGCCCGAGCAGCGGCAGGCCGGCTTTGCCGAGCAAGGCGTCGGCGGCCGAGTTGGACAACGCAATCATGCTGTCCTCGTCGATGCCGAGAATGGGCCAGGGGATTAGTTGCAGGACTTCCTGCAAGGTGTCGAGCACTGTCTCGATCTGCCGCGCCTGGCGTTCCTTGTCGGTAACATGCGCCTGCAATTCCAGGTTGGCCGCTTGCAAGGCCGCGTTCAAATGCTGGTTTGTATCCGCAATGTGCTTGCGCTGGAAAGCCTCGCCGACTTGTGCACGCAGTTGCGCGTCATCCCAGGGTTTGGTCAGAAATTTGTAAATTGCGCCTTCGTTGATGGCATCGGTGATGAACTGCAAGTCGGTATAGCCGGAGAGCACGATGCGGATCGTTTGCGGATGCGTTTCCTTGACTTGGCGCAGAAAATCGACGCCGGTCATGCCCGGCATACGCTGATCGGACAGAATCACATCGACGGTTTGCTTGGCGAGGAGGGTTAATGCTTCTTCGGCGCTATGGCTGGCCAGAATCGTGTAGCCATCGCGGCGGAACAAGCGTTTCAGCGCCGACAGGATGTTCGGTTCGTCATCCACCAGGAGAAGTGTTTGCACAGCGTTTTCCGGCATGGCGGGCTCATCCACGAACAGGCTGCATTGCCCAACGAGGCTTCACGGCTGCGTCGTGGTAATGCAAAGCATTGCGAAGATGGCCGCGAGTCTCAGCAGCGGCGCAGCCGGTGATCTCTTCGGACGCGCGATTAAGGGTCAGGCTGCGCCCAGCCGCAGCAATGAGGTTGATGCCATCATGGGCGTTATCGAACGCTTGCGACGCCGGCTGCCGATGCTGTTCGGTCAAGTTATGAGTGCGGCTATCGGCTAACGTGTTGCCCGTCCTGACTGTAAGAGTCTTCATGTGCTTGTCCCTGACTAATTATCGAGAACTCCAAGCAGGTCTGGGCCTGCATATCTGCTTGTAAGTGCAGACGATATCGGTCGGCCGAGCCCTATCTTTAGCAGGACATTTTCAAACCGAATCGGTAGCGTCTCAGCGGAGCCTGCATGCAGTTTGTGGAGCAGGCTGGGCTTTGCCTGCCGGGCAACTTCGGCTATGTCGGGTTGATCAACGCCTGCGCCACTGCCAGCACCTTTTTGCGTTCCCGTCTGGCCTGCTCGCGAAGCTGCTCGAAGGCCTGCTCGGCGCTGATTCCCTGGCGTTCCATGAGCAGGCCGACGGCGGTGCTGATTTCCCGGCTGTTCTGCAACGCGGCGACCAGTTTTTCTTCGCTTTCCCGCAGCAGGGCAAGGTCGCGGGCGCGCGCCAGCGCGGTTTGCAGCGACGGAAGGATGCGCGGCACGTCCAGCGGCTTGACCAGATAACCCAGGGCGCCGGCCTGTTCGGCCTGGCGGACGAAATCGGCGTCGCTATAGGCCGACAGGAACATGAACGGGATGTCGCGCTGCGCCAGCCAGCGCGACACATCGAGTCCTGAGATGCCGCCCAGATTGATGTCCAGCAGGGCCAGATCGGGACGCAGCCCGCTACAGAGCTGTATCGCTTCCTCACCGGACTCGGCCTCGCTGACCCGATAGCCGACGTCGCGCAGGCCGCGCGCCATCGTTCGCAAGATCAGCATGTCGTCTTCCACCAGCAGCAGTTGCACTTGCGTCATGACGGCTCCATCTATTGCGTCGGTGTGCAGGTTGCCTCGCTCGACGCCGAGATCACCGGCGGGCTCAAGGCCAGTTCGGCGCAGACCCGCCCGCCGTTGCAGGTGATGTTCAGGCTGACGCCGTGGTGGGGCAACAAGGTTCGCACCAGGCCGAGTCCGGTGCCGTATCCCTTGCCGGCGTTGAAGTCGAAATCCGGCGGCAAGCCGGCGGTCGGATTGTCGATGCGAATCAGCGCGCCGCGGTCATCGCCGGCCAGGCTGATGCCGATCTCGGCGCTGTCCTGCTGTGAGCCATGTTTGAGCGCGTTCTGGATCAGTTCGTTGAGCACCAGGGCGATGCTGACGCTGGCGTTGCTGTCAAGCCAGACGTCGGCCTGCAAGTCATCCTCGGCCAATGCCAGTTTCGGCGACATGGCCAGCGCCGCCGCCGCCTGGCCGATCTCCAGCAACAGCTCGCGCAAGCGCAGTTCCTTCTGCGGCAATCGGCTTTGCAGGCCGTGTACGACGGAGATCGTGTTGACCTGGGCGATCGCCGCTTCGATGGCAAGCTGCATCTCCGGGTGCTCGGCGCTGTGCTGACGCAGCAGCCCGATGACGCCCTGCAGGTTGTTCTTGATGCGATGGTGGACTTCGCGCACCAGCGCTGCCCGCTGGCTGGCCTCGTGCAGCAGGCGCGCCTGCTCGGCGTTCACCCGATCGGTGACGTCCAGCATCATGCCGAGGGAATACAGCGGCGCGCCGGTCTGATCGCGGATCAGCGTGCTGACCAGATCGACCCAGACCGCATGGCCATCCCGGTGCAAGTAGCGTTTACGGAGCTGATAGACGAGCAGTTCGCCAGTCTGGCTGTTTCGAAACAGTTCCAGGTTGCGCGCGATGTCATCCGGATGCGTGATCGAGATGAAGGTTCGGCCGGTCAGTTCCGCCAAGCTGTAGCCCAGCATGTCGCACAAGGTCTGGTTGACCTGGATCATCGTGGCATCCTGCGCCGCCAGCGCAATGCCGATCGGGGCATTTTCGAACACCAGGCGGAAGCGCGCCTCGCTGGCGCGCAAGGCGGCTTCCGCCTGCTTGCGGGCGGTCGTGTTCTGGGTGGTGCCGAAACCGCCGAGCAAATGGCCGTTCGCATCGAATTCCAGCTCGGCGCGTTCGCGCACCCACTTCACCTGGCCGTCCACCAGCACGCGGTGTTCGATGTCGTACGGCTTGCCGTTAAGGGCTGCGCGCCATTCCCGATCGACGTAGTCGCGGTCGTCCGGATGCACCGCGTTCAGGAAGGTCTCATACGTCAAGGTTGCACCGGGGGGAATGCCGAACAGGCGGTGGTTTTCCGCGGACCAGGTCAACACGTTGCGCCGCACATCCAGCCGCCAACTGCCGATTTCGCCGACGGACTGCGCGCGGTTCAGGTCGCCCCGGCTTTCCTGCAACGCCATCTCCGCCTGTTTGCGCTCGCTGATGTCACGCAGGAAGGCGAAGCATCTTCCGTCTTCCGTATCCGCACTGAAGTAGACGCTGAGGTCGACGTCGATGATGCGGCCGTCCTTGCAGCGATGCCGCGTCTCGAAGCGATCGAAGCCTTGGGTGATGATCTTTCGGATGTGCTCGGCGGTATCTTCGACGGTTTCGACCGCTTCCAGATCCGGTACCGACAAGGCCAGCAGTTCCTCGCGTTCGTAGCCGGATATTCGGCAGGCGGCATCGTTGCAATCGAGCAGGCGGCCCTTGAGGTCGGTGACCCAGAAGCCGTCCATCGCGGTCTGGATGATGCTGCGATATTGCTCTTCCGACGCGCGTCGCTCGGTCACATCGCGGGCGATGCCGGATGTGCGGTAGAAGCGGCCGTTCTTGTCGCGAATCGGGAAGGTGCGCACCCACAGCCAGCGCACCGTTTTTCCCGCCACGACGCGGTACTCGATGTCCAGGCCGGCCGGTTGGCGGCGTTGGTTTTCGTAGGCGGCGACGACCCGGTCGCGGTCTTCCGGATGAACCGCCGCGAGAAATGAGCGGGGATGCCGGTACAGACTGGCGACCGACTTGCCGAACAGGGTGGCATAGGCCGGACTGACGTAGAGGAAACGGTTTTCCGCCAGATCGCGGATCCAGAACGCTTCGCTGACGCTGTCAGCCAGCTGCTGGAAGCGCTCATTCGTCTCGCGCAGGTGCAGCTCGGCGAGCTGGCGCGCGCTGACATCGCTCGCCACCGCCACCAGCAGCGGCCGGCCTTCGGAAACGAATGCACGCAGGCGCATTTCCACCGGGAACGTGCTGCCATCCTTGCGCCGGAGCGTCGCCTGCACGACATCTGCGGCCGGCAGGCCGGCCGCCAGTTTGCTGAATCGCTGGTGCAGCAAGGTCTTGTTGAAGTGCGGCGTGATGTCGCGCGGTCCCCGCACGAGCAATTCGTCGCGGCTGTAGCCGAGGCTGCGGCTGGCGGTTTCGTTGACGTCGATGAAGCGCATCTGCTCCGGATCGGTCAGGAAGACCGCGTCCGGCAGGCTGTCCAGCGCGACGCGGAAGCGCTCCGCTTCGCGTTCCATCTGGCGACGGAAAGTCAGGTCATGCATGACCGCGAGCAGCGAGCCGCGTCCGTCGAACGTAAACGCAAAGGTCAGTGTCTCCACCTCGACGCAACGGCCGTCTCGGCGTTGCAACTTCAGGAGCGTCGGCGTTTTGCCGGCCTGCCCGGACAAGGCCGCCTGCTGGCATTGCTGGCAAATTTGCAGGTAATCGGGGTGGACCAGATCCGCCGCTCGGGCGCCCAGCAGGGCGTCGGGCGCCGGCAGGTCGAACAGATTTGCCGCCGCCGGGTTGGCGAAGATGACCTGCCCGTCCTGCAGTACCAGGACAGCGTCGGGCAGGCTGTCCATCAGACTGCGATAGCGCTCCTGGCTGCAGCGGAGAGAGTCCTCCGTGCGCAGGCGCTCCTCGATCTCGATTTCCAGACGCGCATTGGTGGCGCGCAGATCGGACGTACGTGCCGCCACCCGCTTCTCCAGTTCGACGCGGGCGGCTGCGGCCTCCTGTCTGGCCCGAGCTTCCGGCGTGATGTCGAGTGCGGTGCCGACCAGTTCGTACGCGTTGCCGTCGGCATCAAAGTGCGCCGTGGCGCGCAGGCGCAACACGTGCGCCGCACCGTCCGGACCCGGCACGCGGACTTCGACGTCGTCCGCAGCCTCGCCGCGCTGCAGCGCGGCGATCGCCTGCAACAGCCGGGGTCGATCGGCGGCTTCGATCTGCTGCAGAAAAGTCTCCGGACACGGCTTGAAACCGCCGCGTTCGAGCCCGGCCAGACGCAGCAGCTCGTCGGAGGCGGCGACACGATTGCTTGCGATATGCCAGGTCCAACTGCCGAAATGCGCAAGCCGCTGCGCCTCCGCCAGATGCGCCTCGCTGGCCTTGAGGCGCAGCATCAGGTCATGCCGGTCGAGCGCGACCTCGATCGCCCGGATCAGGTCGCGCGGTTCGCACGGTTTGGTCAGATAGGCCAGCGGCGCGGTGGCGCGGGCGCGTTCGAACAGGGCGTCGTCGCTGTAGGCGGTCAGGTACAGCACCGGAATGTCGCAGCGCGCCCGGATCAGGTCGGCCGCCTCGACGCCGTCGAGATCGCCCGGCAGCATGATGTCCATGATCACCAGATCCGGCCGCGACGATTGCGCCAGCCGTATGGCCGCCTGCCCGTTGTCGACCGTGCCGACATGCTGATAGCCGCCGGCGCGCAGGCAGATTTCCAGCATGCGCGCCGCCGCGTCGTCGTCTTCGACGATCATGATCCGGGCCGACAGGCGGGGAGTCGGGGTCATCGTGCTTGCGCCATGTTGTCTCGCTCGAAGCGGCCGATCATATTGATCCCTGTGAAGTTGGAAGCCCGTTCGACAGACGCCGCCCGAACGGCATGGAGGCGGCTTCGCAAATAGAACTTTCGTAATAGAGCTTCTGCAATCGGCGGCGCCGCGGCGGCATCGCCTCCCGGCGCCAACGGTGCGGGAAATCATGGCGAGAATATTCCCGCTTGTAAATCATGGCATTACTGACTACGATTTTCCGCGTAGCGCTGACCCAGACCTCGTTAGCGATTTCCAGTGCGGTATTCGGGAGCGCCAATGAATGTCTGGGTTTGTTTTTTCTGTCGTCGTGAATTGCGCCGGCCTGGCTCGTGTCGCAACTTGACCGCGGTCGAGGCGCCGGCATGAAGGCCAAACAGTCCTTGATTTCGCTGGCTGCTGCGCCGGGCAAACCTGCGCGGACCGACGAAGTCGGCCTAAGCTTCGATGCGCACGACATCGCCGAACGCAAGGCTTTCCTGGAACTCACGCAGCAGGATGCCAGCCGGCTGGCCGAACTGCATGCCGGGCTGGCGCCGGTCGGCGACGCCTTTACCACGGCGTTCTATCGCCATCTGCTCAGCTTCGAGGGCTTGCGCAGTTTGTTGGCCGATGAGCAGTCGCTGGCCCAGCTCAAACGCGCCCAATCCGAATATTTTTGCAGCCTGACCGCCGGCGAATACGGCGACGCCTATGTGGAAAACCGGGTGCGCGTCGGCCGGGTGCACCAGCGTATCGGCCTGGAGCCGAAGTGGTACATCGGCGCCTATCGCAAATATCTATCTGATCTGATGCCGCTGCTGTGGGATCAGTGCGAAGCGGATGCGGCGCAGTTTCTGGTGACCTACGATTCGCTGCTGAAAATCGTGATGTTCGACATCGGTCTGGCGCTGGACAGCTACTTTGAGGCCGATCTGAAAGCGCTGCGGGAACTGAAGCATTATGCCGACCGCATCATCTGCACCATGCCCAGCGGCCTGTTGGTGCTCGATGCCGACTTGCGCCTGTTGACCATCAATCTGGCCGCGCGCGGCATGCTCGGCCTGGCGGAAACCGCGCCGATCGTCGGCCAGACGCTGGAGCAGGTGATTGCCAGCCCCGCCCTGGCGAAGCTGGCGAGCCAGGCGTTGCGGACAACACCGGCCGCGCGCGCGCTGCAACTGGGGCCTTTGCCGGCGCTGAACGGCCGCATCCTGGCGGTGGCGCTGTCGGCGACATTGATCGACGAGGCGCCCGCGTTGATCATCCAGTTGCAGGACGAGACCGAAAGCGTGCATGCCGAGGAAAGCCTGGCCCGCTTTCGCACCGCGCTGGACGCCTCGGAA
This sequence comes from uncultured Thiobacillus sp., assembly GCA_964466195.1. Taxonomy (GTDB): domain Bacteria; phylum Pseudomonadota; class Gammaproteobacteria; order Burkholderiales; family Thiobacillaceae; genus PFJX01. The sequence goes on along the minus strand of CAYXMQ010000004.1, from coordinate 16,613 downwards.
GACGCCATCTATCTGATCGACCGCGCCGACATGCGCTTCGTCGATGTCAACGAATCGGCCTGCAAGCGATTGGGCTATGCGCGCAGCGAACTGCTGGCCATGGGGCCGCACGACATCAAAACCCGGTTGTCGCGGACTGAACTGGAACAGCGTTTCGATGCGATCCGGGCCAGTGCAGCGTGCGCGGGGCGCATCGAAACGCTGCACCGGTGCAAGGACGGCAGCAGCTTTCCGGTCGAGGTGGCGCTGCGCGCTTTTCATTCCGAAGGGCGCGACATGCTGGTGGCGGTGGCGCGCGACAACAGCCTGCGCAATCAAGCGGAAATCGAACTGAAAGAGAGCGAGGAGCGTTTCCGCGCCACCTTCCAGCAAGCCGCCGTCGGCATTGCGCATGTGGCGCCGGATGGCTGCTTGCTGCGGGTCAATCGCAAGCTGAGCGAGATCCTCGGCTATACCTGCGAGGAAATGCTGCAACTGAATTTTCAGGGCATCACGCACCCCAAGGACCTGGCCAGAGAATTGGCAATGCGGCAACGCATGATCGACGGCGAGTCCGACAGCTACAGCCTGGAAAAACGTTTTCTGCGCCGGGCCGGCGAGCCGGTCTGGGTCAGCGTCACCGAATCGCTGGTGCGCACGGCGGACGGCCAGCCGAAATACTTCATTTCGGTGATCGAGGACATCTCCCCGCGCAAGCGGACGGAAGCGACGCTGCATCTGTCGCAACGGGCGATCGAGGCGAGCGGCAACGGCATTCTGATTACCGATTGCCGGCAGCCGGACAATCCGGTGGTCTACGCCAATCCGGCTTTCGAGCGCATTACCGGCTACCGCGCGGAAGAAGTATTGGGGCGCAATTGCCGTTTTCTGCACGGCAAAGATCCCAACCAGCCCGCCACGCTGTTGCTGCGCCAGGCGATTGCCGAGCGCACCGAGGCGCGCGTCGTACTGCGCAATTATCGCAAGGACGGCAGCCTGTTCTGGAATGAGCTGTACGTCGCGCCGGTACGCGACAACGACGGCGTGGTCACCCATTTCGTCGGCGTCCAGAACGACATCAGCGAGCAGAAACAGGCGGAACAAAACCTGCTGCACATGGCCACCCACGATAGCCTGACCGGTCTGCCGAATCGGAGTCTGCTGCAGGATCGCATCGGCCAGGCCATCGCTTATGCCGAGCGCACGCATTGCGAAATGGCCGTGTTGTTCGTCGATATCGACCGCTTCAAGAACATCAACGACAGCCTCGGCCACGCCGCCGGCGATCAGTTGATCGCCGTCATGGCCCAGCGTCTGCACGCGGCGGTGCGCACTGTCGATACGGTGGCGCGGGTCGGCGGCGACGAATTCGTGGTTGTCCTCAACGACCTGAACCGGGAGTCCGACATCACCAAGGTGTTGCCCGCTCTGCTCGCCGCCATCACCCAGCCGATGTCGGTCGAGGGGCACGCGTTGACGGTGACCGGCAGCATCGGCATCAGCGTCTATCCGCGCGACGGGCGCGATGTCGCCACCCTGCTCAAGAACGCCGACACCGCCATGTACCGCACCAAGGAGGCGGGCTGCAACGGTTACCGCTTCTACGCGCAGGAAATGAATGCCGACGCGATCGACCGCCTGCGTCTGGAAAACGATCTGCGCAATGCCGTCAAGGGCGATGAACTGATCCTGTATTACCAGCCGCAAGTCGATGCAGTCAGCGGCCGCATCATCGCCGCAGAGGCTTTGCTGCGATGGCAGCATCCGCAACTCGGCCTGGTGTCTCCAGCCGCTTTCATTCCGTTGGCCGAAGAAACCGGGCTCATCGTCCCCATCGGCGAATGGGTGTTGCGCCGAGTTTGCACTCAAATGCGCAGCTGGCGCGAAGCCGCTCTGCCCGAAGTGAGGGTGGCGGTGAATCTGTCGCCGCGCCAGTTCCGGCAGTCCAATATCGTCGCGATGATCCGTGCCGCTGTCGATGATTGCGCCATACCGGCGGACTGGCTGGAGCTTGAAATCACCGAAACCAGCCTGATGCAGAACCCGGAAGAAGCCGCAAGCCTGCTCGACGAACTGACCCGTCTCGGCTTCAGTCTGGCGGTCGATGACTTCGGCACCGGCTATTCCAGCCTGGCCTACCTGAAACGGTTTCCGTTGCATGTACTCAAGATCGACCGTTCCTTTGTCGTCGACATCGAGACCAACCGCGACAGCGCCGCCATCGCCGCCGCGGTGATCGCCCTGGCGCACAGCCTGGGACTGCGCGTGGTCGCCGAGGGCGTCGAAACGGAGGGCCAGTTGCAGTATTTGCGCGGGCTCGATTGCGACATCGCCCAGGGGTATCTGTATGGCCGGCCGATGCCGGCGGAGGCGTTTATGGCGGGGGTGGTTGAACAGGCGCGCTCGATGCGACCAGGCCATTCAGCATGACGGCGCAGTCCCGACAGCCGTTCACGACCTTTGATCCAGTGCGCCACATGCCAGCCGATGCCCTCGTCGTCGGCGAGCGGCTGTCCGGCGCGTGCGAAATGGGAGAAGGCCATGTGCCAAACAAATGAATTCGATGCCGCAGAACCGGATTGTCGCCCTGCACGCCGCCAACGGCCGGAGTCGGTCGGCAGGCTTCAGGCAGTGCCGGAGGAAAACTCGCCGGCGCAAATCGCGGTACTGGACCCCGCCGGCGTCATCGTCGCGGTCAATCGCGCCTGGACCCGCCATGCACATAATCTCGGCAGTACGCCGGGCGGCGGCATCGGCACGAACTATCTGGCCGTGGTGCGCGTCAGCGCCGAGGCCGGCCATGCCGGCGCCGCCGAGGCCGAGATCGGCCTGCGGCAGGTTCTTGCCGGCGAGACAGGGGCGTTCAACCTGCAGTATTGCCGCCCCGGCGAGCGTGAACAGCAATGCTTTTGCATGCAGGTTGCGCCTTTGCCGGAGGCCGCCGGCGCCGTGGTTAGCCACCTCAACATTACAGATCGGAAACGACATGAAAGCGCACTGCAACAGACTTCCGCAGATATGCAGAACCTTCTCGGCGAACTGCAGCAGGCGCAGAGCCGGTTGCTACAGTCCGCGCAGATGGCACCCGTCGGCCAGCTCGCTGCCGGCATGGCGCACGAAAGCCATCATCCAATCGGCTACCTGTATTCCAAGTTGCGCGCGCTGGAACACCATGTGGCTGACCTGATCGGCGTCGTCGCCGCCTACGAGCGCAGCGAGCCGGCTATCGACCCCCTCGTATTCGCCCTCGCGGGCGGCCGCCAGGAAAGCGGTCTGGCCCCGCTGCGCACGGATGTTGCGAGCCTGCTGGCCGAGTCGCGCGAGTGCGCGCGGCGGGTGCGCAAGATCATGCAGCAGCTTGTCCGCCGTGACGAATACGTAGTCTGGCAACGGGCGAACTAACGCGCACAACCGGGGACGGCGTTCAGGTCGACGCATTCAAAAATTGACCTTTCCACTTTTTTCGGCCACCGATGTCCGTGAAAATCGGCCACTCTACGGGGCATGGTCGGAAGCAGGTTGACAGGTGGTGGCGGAGGTCGGGTCTCGTGTGGAGAATGCCGTCATGGGCGGCATCATTCAGTTCAAAATATTGGTTGATCGTCTCGACGGCGGCGATCCGTTCTAAGGAGCCGAGAATGAGCAAGCAGGGCCCGACCGGGGCTGTGCCGAGTCCGGAGAATCAGTTCATCGCCGCCGTGCTGGATACCATCGGCGCGCTGGTGGTCGTGCTCGATCGCCAGGGCCGCGTGGTGCGTTTCAATACCGAGTGCGAAAGGGTCACCGGATTCGCCGCGGCCGAGATGCTCGGGCAACCCTACTGGGTCAAGCTGTTACCCGAGGCGGAAAGACCTCGGGTGCGGGCGGTATTCGATCAACTGGCCGCGGGCAATTTCCCGAATCGCTGCGACAACCTCTGGTGCACCAAGACCGGCGCGCCGCGTCTCATCGCCTGGTCCAATACTGCGCTGCTGGATACGCACGGCGAGGTGGAGTATGTGATTGGTACCGGCATCGACATCACCGAACGCAAGCAGGCGGAAGCCGAGTTGCGCGAAAGCGAGGCGAAGCTGCGCGAAATCACTTCGGAACTCGGGGACGGCATTTATGTGCTCGACCGCGCCGGCAATCTGACGTTCATGAACAGAGCGGCGGAAAGGATGCTGGGTTGGCGCGAGGAGGAGTTGCTCGGCAAGAACGCGCACGAGGCGTTTCACTTCCAGAAGCCAGACGGCACCTATGTGCCGCTGAGCGATTGTCCGGTATACCAGTCCATCCATTCCGGCGAGACCTACCGTATTCCGGAAGACTGGTTCACACGCCGCGACGGCATGCTGTTCCCGGTTTCCTTCGTGGCATCGCCGCTGCACCGGGGTGGAGACATCATCGGCTCGGTCGCCGCCTTCCAGGACATCAGCGAACGCCGGCAGGCGGAAGTCCGCATCCATTTCATGGCGCATCACGACATGCTGACCGGTCTGCCCAACCGCAGCCTGCTGGCCGACCGCCTGGAGCAGACCCTGGCGCGGGCGAAACGGCAGAAACTGCCGTTCGTCGTGATGTTCCTGGATCTGGACCATTTCAAGGCGATCAACGACACCCTCGGCCACGATGTCGGCGATGCGCTGTTGATCGTCGTCGCCGATCGTTTGCGCGAATGTGTGCGCGAATCGGATACCGTCGCCCGCATGGGGGGCGACGAGTTCGTCATTCTGTTGTCGGAAGTGAGCGAGGCTGCCGATGCCCAGATCGTTGCGGCCAAGACGCTTGCGGTGTTGAACCAGCCGATACTGCTCGCCGGGCAGGAGCGGCAAATCGGCGTCAGCGTCGGCATCGCACTCTACCCGGCGCACGGGGAAAGCGCCCAGAGCCTGATGAAGCATGCCGACATCGCGATGTATCAGGCCAAGGAGGGCGGCCGCAATGCCTTCCGGATCTACGACGTCGACGCTCCGCAGGGCGAACAATTGGAAGCCTCGGCTGAGGAATGAGCATGCCCGGGGGTGAGCGTGATCCCGCCCCGGCAGCGGCCCTGGCGTTCGAGGATATGGGCTTGCGGGTGGGCGCTTCGCTGTCCATGCGGCCGCAGGCTACAGGGGCGCTGCCGGCGCGTTACCAAGTGGAATTCATCGGCGCCATCCAGGGCAAAAGCCTGCTGGTCAGCCTGCCTGTCGTCAACGATAAGGGCCTGTGGTTGCCTAACGGCCAGACCTTTGTGTTTCATGCCGTGGAAGGCATGTATGTCTACGCCTTCACCAGCCATGTGCTGCGGGCGCGCACCCATCCCTTCCCCTATGTGCATTTCACTTGGCCGACGCATATCGACGCGCGCCAGGTGCGCAAGTCCTATCGCGTCAAACTGCGTCTGCCGCTGGCGGTCGTGCATGGCGCCGAAAAACAGGCGGCGCTGCTGCTCGACCTGAGCATGACCGGCGCGCTGTTGGCCGCGCCGGCGCAGGGCTGGAGCGAGGGCGATGCGCTGAGTCTGCTGCTGCCATTGGTGTTGGACGAGGCCAGCAGCCAACTGACCCTGCCTGCCACGGTGCGCAACCGGGTGGAGAAATCGGCCGGTCTGGCGCATTACGGCGTCGAGTTCGCCGCGTTGGCGCAAAACGATGCGCTGCTGCTGCATTACTACATCGACCACGCCATCGCCCGGCGGATCGGTTAGGCGTCATGTTTAAGCGGTAGATCGGGCGGCGGCGTCGTTGCCGTGTGTCGGTTGGCTCAAGTTATCTCGGCGCGCGCCGATGCTGTGGCTATCTTGCGATGAGCGTTCATTGAAACCGCCTTGCCATGCAACCGACGCCCAGTACAGAACACTCTGAAACTGCAGTGAACCGGTGCGTCGACTCCATTCTCGACGTCGCTCCCGGCATTTTCTTCATGTTCGATGCAGAGCGGCGTTTCGCCGGTTGGAATCGGGCCTATCTGGATATCTTCGGTCTGACCGATGCCGACATGGCGCATTGTGATCCCCTGACGCCGGTGCCGCCGGACCAGATGGAGCAGGCGTTGCAGGCGATGGCTGCGGTCCTGGCCGGCAGCCAGGTGAGCTTGGAACTGGATTTGATCGTCGCCGACGGCTCGCGCCGCACTTTTTTCGGCACCGGCGTGCCGATACAACACGATGGCCGCCCGCATGTCGCCAGCCTGGCCGTGGACATCACCGAGCGCAAGCGGGCGGAACGGGCGCTGCGGCGCAACCAGGCGATATTGCAGTGCGTCGGTCGTCTGCTCACGCTGTATGTCGACGACAACGCCACGGAAGCGATCTTCGACGCCGCGCTGAGCGACATCCTGGCGCTGACCGGCAGCCAGTACGGCTACATCGCGGAACTGGGCCACGAGCCCGACGGCACGCCCTATTTGCAAGCCCTGGCCATATCCAACATCGCCTGGAACGAGGCCAGCCGCAATTTCTACGACCGCTACGCCCCCGGTGGTTTTCGTTTCCGCGGCCTGGATACGCTGGCGGCGGCGGCCGTGGTCAGCGGCGCGGCGGTGATCGCCAACGACCCGGCCAATGATCCGCGCAGCAGCGGCCGCCTGCCCGAGGGTCATCCCGCGCTCGACGCGTTTCTCGGCCTGCCGCTGCTGCGCGGCGGCGTGGTCATCGGCAGCATCGGCCTGGCCAACCGGGCCGGTGGTTACGACCAGGCTCTGGTCGATGAACTGCAACCGGTCGTCGAGGCCTGCGCCCAGTTGGTCGAAGCCGGCCGCAACCAGCTTGCCCGCCGTCGGGCCGAGACGGCGCTCCGGGAGCAGGCGCGGGAACTGGATGCCATCATCGAGAACATTCCGAACATGCTGTTCGTCAAGGATGCCGAAACACTCCGCTTCGTCCGCTTCAATCGCGCCGGCGAGCGCATGATGGGCGTGTCGCGTGAGGCATTGATCGGCCGCAGCGACTATGACCTGGTGCCGAAAGAACAGGCCGACTTCTATACCGCCTGCGATCGCGCGGTACTGGCCAGCGGCGAGCCGCTGGACATCCCGGAAGAGCCGCATACTTCCATGGCCGGCAGCCGCATCCTGCATACCCGCAAGGTGTGCATCCATGACGATGACGGCCGCCCGCGCTATCTGCTCGGCATCGCCGAGGACATCACCGAGCGCAAGCAGTCGGAACAGACGCTGAAGCTCTACGAGTGCATGGTTTCGTCGATGCCGGACCACCTCTCCGTGGTGGATCGGGACTACCGTTATGCCGCCGTCAACCGGGCTTATCTGGACAACCATGGTCTGGCGCGGCAGGACATCGTCGGCCACAGCGTCGCCGAATTGCTCGGGCAGACGCTGTTCGACAATGTGATCAAGGCGAAGCTCGACCGCTGCCTGGCCGGCGAATCGATTCATTACCAGAGCTGGTTCGAGTTTCGCGCCGCCGGCCGTCGGTTCATGGATGTCACCTACAGCCCGCACAGCGATGCGGACGGCCGAATAATCGGCGTCGTGGTGGCCGGGCGCGATATGACCGAACTGGAGCAGGCGCACCAGGCGCTGCTGGAAAGCGATCTGCGCTTCCGCCAGCTGGTGGATCAGGCGGCGGATGCGCTGTACATCCATGACCAGAGCGGCCGTTTGCTCGACGTCAACCAGCGCGCCTGCGACAGCCTCGGCTACAGCAAGGCGGAACTGCTGGGCATGGCGGTGCTGGACGTGGAACAGGAAATCGGCGCGGAGCAGGCATTCCCGCTCTGGCAGACGCTCCAGCCCGGCCAGATGCTGACCCTGCACGGGCGTCACCGCCGCAAGGATGGCTCGCTGTTCCCGGTGGAAATCCGGCTGAGCTGTTTCGATCTGCAAGGCCAGCGCCTGCTCACCGCGCTGGCGCGCGATGTCAGCGAGCGTTACCAGGCGGAAGAGAAGCTTCGCCAGGCCGCTGCGGTGTTCGACAACGCCCAGGAAGGCATCATGGTCACCGACCGGCGCGCGCGCATCCTGGCGGTCAACGCCGCCTTCTGCGAGATCACCGGCTATTCGGAGGCCGAGGTGATCGGCCAGACCCCGGGCAAGTTCAAATCCGGCCGCCATGACGCCCTGTTCTATCAGGCCATGTGGGATGCCCTGGCGAAAGCCGGTCGCTGGCAGGGCGAGGTGTGGGATCGGCGCAAGGACGGCGAGGTCTACCCGAAATGGTTGTCGATCAGCGCGGTGCCCGATGCCGACGGCCAGGTCGGACGCTATGTCGCGATGTTCGCAGACATCACTCATCTGAAGAAATCCGAGGCGCGGCTGGAGCATCTGGCGCATTTCGACCCGCTCACCGACCTGCCCAATCGCCTGCTGTTCCATTCGCGCCTGGAGCATGCGTTGGAGCAGGCCAAGCGGCACAGCCAGCGTTTGGCGGTGCTGTTCATCGATCTGGACCGTTTCAAGACGGTCAACGACAGCCTCGGCCACCCGGCCGGCGACGAACTGCTGGTCAACGTCGCGCGCCGCATCCGCGCCCGCCTGCGCGATGAAGACACGCTGGCGCGTCTGGGCGGCGATGAATTCGTCATCCTGCTGGAACAGGTCGGCGAGGCCCAGCTGGCCGCCATCGTTGCGCAGGATCTGTTGCAGATCATGGCCATGCCGGTTCAGCTCAGCGGCGGCCACGAAGTGTTCATCGGCGGCAGCATCGGCATCAGCCTGTATCCGGACGATGCCGGCGAAGCCGTGCAGCTGGTTCGCAATGCCGACGCCGCGCTCTATCAGGCCAAGGAGGAAGGCCGCAATACCTATCGCTTCTACACCGAATCGTTGACCCGGGTCGCGCAGGAGCGCCTGGCGCTGGAGGCTCAGCTGCGGCGCGCACTGGAGCGGGACGAGTTCGTCCTGCATTACCAGCCGCAGGTTGACGTGGCGGACAACCGCCTGATCGGGGTCGAGGCGCTGGTTCGCTGGCAGCGCCCCGAGGACGGCCTGATTCCGCCCGCCCAGTTCATTCCACTGGCCGAGGAAACCGGTCTCATCGTCGAACTGGGCGAATGGGTATTGCGCCACGCCTGCAGCCAGATGCGGGCTTGGCTCGACCAGGGCCTGCCGCCTTTCACGCTGGCGGTGAACCTGTCATCGCGCCAGTTTCAGCAGGGCGATCTGGCCGCCCGGGTGCGCGCCGTGCTGGAGCAAACCGGCCTGCCGGCGCACTTGCTGGAACTGGAAATCACCGAAAGCGCGATCATGGAACAGGGCAACCAGGCCGTCGTCGGGCTGGATGCCTTGAAAGCATTGGGCGTGCGGCTGGCGATCGACGACTTCGGCACCGGCTATTCCTCGCTCGCTTACCTGAAGCGTTTCGCCGTGGATACGCTGAAGATCGACCGCAGCTTCGTGCGAGACATACCCGATGACCAGAACGACATGCAGATCGCCGCGTCGATCATCGGCATGGCGCACAACCTGCATCTGCAGGTCCTGGCGGAAGGCGTCGAGACGGAAGCCCAGTTGGGCTTTCTGCAGATCCACGGTTGCAACACGTATCAGGGTTATCTATTCAGCCGGCCGTTGCCGGCAGAGGAATTGCAGGCACTTTTGCGGCGCCCGCCGCTGTGAGGACGTCGCCGCATGCCATCTGAACCGGAAACCGCCGCTGAGCTTGGCTGCGAGCCGCTCGCCATCCCGTTTTTCGAGGCCAACCCGTCGCCGATCTGGATTTACGATCTGCAGACGCTGGCCTTCCTGGCCGTCAACGACGCCGTCGTCGCGCACTACGGCTATAGCCGCGAAGAATTCCTCGGCATGACGCTGCGCGACATCCGCCCGCCCGAGGACATTCCCGCGTTGCTCGAAAACATCGCCCAGGTCGGCGCGGGGCTCGACCAGGCCGGGGTCTGGCGCCACCGCCTGAAGGACGGCCGCATCATTCTGGTCGAGATCACCTCGCACACGCTGGCGTACGCCGGTCGCCGGGCGGAGATGGTGCTGGCGCAGGACGTCACGCAGCAGCGTATGAACGAGGCGGCGCGCCGAGTCGGCGATGAGCGTTTGCGGATCATCCTGGACAGCGCCGCCGATGCCGTCATTGCGATCGACGCCCGCAGCCATATCGTCTTCGTCAATACCGCCGCCACGCGATTGTTCGGCTACCCCGTCGACGATCTGCAGGGCCGTTTGCTGACCGATTTGATGCCGGAGCGTTTTCGCGCGCTGCATGCCAACGGCATGGCACGTTACCTGCAGACCGGCCGGCCTCGGCTGCCCTGGACGAACATCGCGCTGACCGTGCTGCACCGCGGCGGCCGCGAAATCCCGGTCGAGATGTCCTTCGGCGAGCAGCGCCAGGGCGAGGAGCGCCTGTTCATCGGCGTCATCCGCGACGTTCGTGAACGGCATCAGGCGGAAATCGCGCTGCGCGCGAGCGAACGGAAATTCCGCATGCTGGTCGAGCAACTGCCGCTGTGCGTGTTCCAGAAGGATCGCCAGTCGGTCTATGTGTCCTGCAACGACCTGTTCGCGCGCCGCTTCGGCTTGTCCGCGGCGGCCATCGCCGGCCACACCGATCATGATTTCTTTCCCGCCCATCTGGCCGACAAATACCGCGCCGACGACAAGCGCATCATGGACTCCGGCCATGCGGAAGAAATCGAGGAGGAACTTCTCGACCAGGGGCAAGCACGTACCGTGCTGACCCTGAAGACGCCGGTGCTCGACGAGGCCGGCCGGGTCAGCGGGGTATTGGGCATCTTCAGCGACATCACCGAGCGCAAACGCACGGAGCATCGTTTGCGCCAGGCCGCCACGGTGTTCGAAAGCAGCGCCGAAGGCATCGTCATCACCGACCCCGAGCACAACATCGTCGCCGTCAACCGCGCCTTTTGCGAGATTACCGGCTATACCGAGGCGGAGGCGCTGGGCCGCAATCCGCGCCTGCTCCAGTCCGGCCGCCACGACAAGGACTTCTACCGGACCCTGTGGGCCGCCCTGAGCCACTATGGCGTCTGGCGCGGAGAAGTCTGGAACCGGCGCAAGAATGGCGAGATCTACCCGGAATTGCTGACCATCAATGCGGTGCTGGATGAGCGGGGCGCGCTGGTGAATTATGTCGGCGTGTTCTCGGACTTGAGCCATATCAAGCAGTCCGAGGCCAAGCTGGAACATATGGCGCACTACGACCCGCTGACGCATCTGCCCAACCGGCTGTTGATTCGTTCGCGCCTGGAACATGCGCTGGAACGGGCGCGCCGCCAAGGCGCCCGCGTCGCGGTGCTGTGCCTGGATCTGGACCGGTTCAAGAACATCAACGACAGCCTCGGCCACCCGGTCGGCGATCAACTGCTGGTGGCGCTGGCGCGGCGGCTCGGCGCCCGCTTGCGCGCCGATACCACGCTGGGCCGCCTAGGCGGCGACGAGTTCGTGATCCTGTTGGAAGACCTGAAGCACACCGAGGCGGCGGCCATCGTCGCGCAGGATGTGCTGCGCACGCTGGAGCAGCCGTTTCCTCTGGGCGAGCATGAAGAGGTGTTCATCGCCGCCAGCGTCGGCATCAGCCTGTTTCCGGAAGATGCCAGCGATGCCACGCAACTGTTCCGCAATGCCGACGCGGCGCTGTACCAGGCCAAGGAACACGGCCGCAATACCTACCGCTTCTACACCGAGGCGTTGACTCGCGCCGCCGATCAGCGCCTGGCGCTGGAATCGCATCTGCGCCGGGCGCTGGAGCGGGGCGAGTTTCTGCTGCATTACCAGCCTCAGGTCGCCGTCGCCGACGGCCGCCTGATCGGCGTCGAGGCCCTGGTGCGCTGGCAGCATCCGGAACGCGGTCTGGTGCCGCCGGCTCAGTTCATCCCGCTGGCCGAGGAAACCGGCTTGATCGTGCCGCTCGGCGAGTGGGTGCTGTACACCGCCTGCGCCCAGATGCAGACCTGGCGCGCGCAAGGCCTGGCGCCGTTCACGATGGCGGTCAATCTGTCCTCGCGCCAATTCCACCAAGGCGATCTGACCAGCCTGGTGCAGACCGTACTGGCTACAACCGGCCTGCCGCCGTCCTTGCTGGAACTGGAAATCACCGAGAGCGCCATCATGCAGCAGGGCGGCCAGGCCATCGCCATCCTGGACGCCTTGAAGGCGCTGGGCGTGAAGCTGTCGATCGATGACTTCGGCACCGGCTATTCGTCGTTGGCCTACCTGAAGCGCTTTGCCGTGGACACCTTGAAGATCGACCAGAGTTTCATACGTGATCTGGAGCAGGATCGCGGCGACCAGGAAATCGCCGCCACCATCATCGCCATGGCGCGCAACCTCAAATTGCGGGCGCTGGCCGAGGGGGTGGAGACGGAAGAGCAGCTCGCTTTTCTGCGCCGGCACGGCTGCGCCGCCTGCCAGGGCTATCTGTTCAGCCCGCCGCTGCCGGCGGCGGTGCTGGAACGCTGGCTGGCGGCACGGCCGCGAGCGGCGAGCCTGTCCACCTCCGCGGGGAATAAGCCCTGATGTCTGCACGACCGGGGGCCGCTGCTGTACTGGCCGTCGCCCGTTGCCTAACGTCTATTGCCAGCGTTTTTCAGGCGCTCTCTCAACTTGTTCGCCGGGCCGCCCCAAGTAGGACTTGGCTCCCGCGCAGGCGACTCGGACGGTTTTCCCGAACCGAGGGCACAGCCAACCATGCAGCACTGACGCCATGAATCTGGAAAACTCACTCAAACGCGCCATCCTGATCCCGATGGGCGTGTTGTTGCTGCTGCTGCTGCTGGCCGCGGTTTATGCCGTGGATCGCATGAATCGCCTGCACGTCGGCGAGGAAATGCAGCAAGTAGAGCGCCTGGTGGACGATCTGTATGCAAAGAGACTCGCCAGCGAGGCTGCCTCGTTGGCTGCCTTGCTCGAAGCACTGGCGCGCGATCCCCGCCTGATCGATGGTTTACGGCGGCAGGACCGGGCCGGGCTGTTGCGCGACAGCGCCGATTTCTTTCGGCTCCTGAAAGAACAGCATGGCATCACCCATTTCTATTTCACCGGCCCGGATCGGGTCAATCTGGTGCGCGTGCATGATCCCGAACGCCGCGGCGATGTGATCGATCGCAGCACCACGCGGCAGGCAGAGCGGGATCGCCGCACGGTCTGGGGCATCGAACTGGGGCCTCTCGGCCTGTTTACGCTGCGCGTGGTGCGCCCGGTGTTCGTGCAGGGCCGCTTGCTGGGCTATCTGGAACTGGGCAAGGAAATCGGCCATATCGTGCGTGCCGTCGCTGCGGTCGCCAAGGTGGATATCCATCTGCTGATTTACAAACATCTGCTGGATCGCGCCAATTGGGAGGCGGGGCGCCGGCTGATCGGTCGGCCGAGCGATTGGGATCGCTATCCGGAGGTGGTGCTGACCGAATCGATCGGGACGCTGCCCGCGGGTTCGATCGTCGACCACCTCAGACACTCTGAGCTTGCGCGGCATGCCGGCCTGATCAGCTGGGAACAGGCGCGCCGCCCGCTGTTCCTGCCCTTGCGCGACACCGCCGGGCGGGAAGTGGGTGAAATGGTGGTGGACATCGATGTGAGCGGCATGGCGCGGCAGTCCCGCCAGCTGATCCTGTCTCTCGTCGGCCTGGGCCTGCCGCTCGGCATGGCGTTGCTGGTGCTGTTTTACTTCCAACTGCACCGTGTCCAGCTACGTTTGCAGGCCGCCCGCGCCGCTGAGGAAGCGGCCCGCAACGACCAGGAGGCGGAGACGGCGCGACATGTCGAGACGCTGCGCGCGCGCGAGGAACAGATACGCTTATTGCTGGATTCCACCACCGAGGCCATTTACGGCGTGGACACGGAAGGGCGCTGCACGTTCGTGAACCCGGCTTTTCTCGCCATGCTGGGCTATGCCGACGCCGAGGAACTGCTGGGCCGCAATATCCATGCACTGATCCACTACGCCCACGCCGATGGGAGCCCCTATCCGGCGGAGGCCTGTCATGTGCATGCCGCCTTTACCCAGGACCGGGCAACGCATGCCGACGACGAGGTGTTCTGGCACAAGGACGGCCGCCCCATTCCGGTGGAATACTGGGCTCGCCCGATCCACCGCGACGGCCTGGTGGTGGGGGCGGTAGCGGCATTTCTCGACATCAGTGCGCGCAAGCAGGCGGAAGCGGTGTTGCGGGCTAGCGAGACGCGCCTCAAGGAAGCGCAACGGCTGGCGCAGCTGGGGGATTGGGAACTGGATTGGCTCAATGATCGATTAATCTGGTCGGAAGAGGTCTACCGCATCTTCGAGCTTGATTCGACTCGCTTCGATGCCACGCTGGACGCCTTTCTGGCCGTCGTTCATCCCGATGACCGCGCCGAGGTCGAGCGGGCGTTTGCCGCCTCGGTAGCCGAACGGCGCCTCTACGACATCGTGCATCGCCTGCGCATGCCGGACGGGCGGATCAAGTACGTCCGCGAGCGCGGTGAAACCCGTTACGACGAGCAGGGACGCGCTTCGCATTCCATCGGCACGGTGCAGGACATCACCGCCAGCAAGGAGGCCGAGGAACAACTCGTGCATCTTGCTCACTATGACCTTCTGACCGGTCTGCCCAACCGGGCATTGCTGCAGTCCAGACTGCGACAAACGCTGGAGCGCGGCAAACGGCACGACACGCATGGCGCCCTGCTGTTTCTCGACCTGGACCATTTCAAAACCGTCAACGACAGCCTGGGCCATACCGCCGGCGATGAACTGCTGGTCGAGATCAGCCGCCGCATGGCCGGGCGCATTCGCGCGGACGACATGCTGGCGCGCCTGGGCGGCGACGAGTTCGTCGTGTTGCTGGAATGGTTGGAACGCGGGGAGGACGCGGCCGTGCTGGCGCAGGATCTGATCGACCAACTGAATCATCCGTTTACGCTGAGCGAGGGGCACACGTTGTATATCGGCGCCAGCATCGGCATCAGCCTGTTTCCGCAAGACGGCCTGGATGCCGAGGTGCTGATGCGCAATGCCGATGCCGCGCTGTTCCAGTCCAAGGCGGCCGGGCGCAACACCTATCACTTCTACACCGAGTCCCTCACCGAGGCCGCCAAGGAACGGTTCGACCTGGAACTCGGCCTGCGCCGCGCGCTGGAGGCCGGCGAATTCATCCTGCACTATCAGCCGCAAGTGGCCACGCCGGACGGCAAATTCCTCGGCGTGGAGGCGCTGGTGCGCTGGCAGCCGCCCGGCCAGGCGCTGATCCCACCGGCCCGCTTCATTCCGATCGCCGAGGATAGCGGCCTGATCGTGCCGCTCGGCGAATGGGTGCTGCGCGCCGCCTGCACCCAGGCGCGCGCCTGGCTGGATGCCGGTCTGCCCGCGATGACGCTGGCGGTGAATCTGTCGCCGCGCCAGTTCCGCGATCCCGATCTGCCGGCGAAGGTGCGCCGGATCCTGGCGGAAACCGGCCTGCCGCCGAGGTCGCTGGAACTGGAAATCACCGAGGGCGCGCTGATGGAAGAGAGCGGCCAGGCGCTGGCGGTGCTGCGCGAACTCAAGGCGTTGGGACTTTCGCTCTCCATCGACGACTTCGGCACCGGCTATTCCTCGCTGGCCTATCTGAAACGCTTCGCGATCGACAAGCTGAAGATCGATCAGAGTTTCGTGCGCGACATTCCGGACGACCTGGACAGCATGGAAATCACCGCTTCCATCATCGCGATGGCCAAGAACCTGCGTCTCAAGGTGTTGGCCGAAGGTGTGGAAACGGAAGATCAACTCGCGTTTTTGCAGATCCATAACTGCGATGCCTGCCAGGGCTATCTGTTCAGCCGGCCGCTAACGGCCGCCGGGTTGGAAGCGTGGCTGTTTGAGCGCTCGACGGACTGACCCCGAGATTGACCCGAGTAGCCGGGCCTGCGCGCGTCGGCGCCGGTGGTGCGTTGATCGACGGACGCTTTGCCAGAGGTTTTGGGCGCGACCCTCGCCGTTCAGCAATTTGGTTCGAAAATTAATGCACTAGGCGACGGCATCCGCTCTTGAAATAGCCCCACTGCGTCCCTACCATTAGCACTCGTTGGAGTTGAGTGCTAATCGCGCTCTTCCGATTGACCCCACCCCTGTTTAATCACAGATTCCTGTAGGAGGAACGTAATGAAAATTCGTCCGTTGCACGATCGCGTCATCGTCAAGCGCATGGAAGAGGAACGTAAGACCGCTTCCGGCATCGTCATCCCCGACACGGCTACCGAAAAGCCTGATCAAGGCGAAGTTGTCGCTGTCGGCCCCGGCAAGCGCGATGATTCCGGCAAGCTCATCGAGATGGGCCTGAAAGTGGGCGATCGCGTGCTGTTCGGCAAATATGCCGGCCAGACCGTGAAGATGGAAGGGCAGGAACTGCTCGTCATGCGTGAAGAAGACATCATGGGCGTGGTCGAGGCCTAAGTTTTTCACTCCGCCTCCCACCTCAAACACTCATCTGGAGAATAAAAGAATGGCAGCTAAAGACGTACGTTTTGGTGATTCCGCCCGTGCCCGCATGGTAGCCGGCGTCAATGTCCTGGCCAATGCGGTCAAGGTCACCCTCGGCCCCAAGGGCCGCAATGTCGTGTTGGATCGCTCGTTCGGCGCCCCCACCGTGACC
Source organism: uncultured Thiobacillus sp. (assembly GCA_964466195.1). Classification (GTDB taxonomy): domain Bacteria; phylum Pseudomonadota; class Gammaproteobacteria; order Burkholderiales; family Thiobacillaceae; genus PFJX01. Next base: position 132 of record CAYXMQ010000004.1, on the reverse strand, counting down.
AAGGACGGCGTGTCCGTGGCCAAGGAAATCGAGCTGAAGGACAAGCTGGAAAACATGGGCGCGCAGATGGTCAAGGAAGTCGCTTCCAAGACCTCCGACATCGCCGGTGACGGCACCACCACCGCCACCGTG
>CAYXMQ010000003.1:0-247369 GCA_964466195.1 uncultured Thiobacillus sp. | reverse complement strand
TTCCCGACACCTGGGAATCCGGGGTTCATAGGAGGTTTCTCACCAGCCTGCTAACGAAATGACTCGTATCCCTCGCCCCCCACCCGCGAGGAGGCCGGGGTTACGCGAAGCGGCCGACGGGGGGCGAGGGATACGAGCGGTTGGACTGAACCGCGTAGCTCAGACAAAGCAGACAAAGCGGCTATGTAAATTGAATTCGCCCGGCAGGGCTGGCGGTTGAAGCGAAGCGTCACGGCGGCGAATCCTCCCGAGGGATGCAGGCGATTTTTCTGGATGTTTTCTGCCCGAACGATGGCCGTGACTATGGCCCGGCGCCCCCTTTCGGTCAATGGACTTAAGCCATTCCCTGCCGCCGCCGGGGCCGCCAATCAAACGAATCACAATCCGCACCTCAGCCATGGCCCGGCGGCCCTCTTGAGCGCGGCAAGGTCGCCACCAGGCGCATCCGTCCCTCGCGGCAGACCGGGCAGCGTTGAATGTCCACCCCCAGCACCCGCCACGCGAAATCCGCCACCGACTCGTTCTGCACAGATTCAGGCGGTGGCAAGTTCAGCGCCGCGCGCGCTGTCGCCAAACATGCCGTTTTGTGCCGGTTCGCCAGCAGGCCGTAATGGCGGATGCGCTGGAAGCCTTTGGGCAATACATGCAGCAGAAATCGGTGGATGAAGGTCTCGGCGGGCAGCGTCATGACCCGCACCTGGTCGGCGTGCGCCCGGTCGCGCCAGCGGAATTTGACCTGGTTGTCGTCCAACGCCACCAGACGCTGATTGCCGATCGCCGTGCGATGGGTATAGCGGCCCAGATAGGCCAACACCTGTGCCGGACCCGCGAAGGGGCGCTTGGCGTAGACCACCCAATCCTGCCGGGTCAGTTCCGCCAACAGCGCAGCGGCTCAGCGCGCGGAGCGGCCGGGGTGGCGAAGCCGGCATCGACGCATACGCTACGGCACTCCTTCGCCACCCATCTACTGCAATCCGGCTATGACATCCGTACCGTGTAGGAACTGCTCGGGCATGCCGATGTGTCGACGACGATGATTTACACCCATGTGCTTAACAAGGGCGGGCGCGGCGTCGTGAGTCCGCGGGATCGGTAAGTCGGGGCGGCCTCGCCTGCCGGCCATGGCCGGGAAAATGATCTAAACGATTTCTCCGTGCCAGCCCAGCGGCGACAGACGGTGTGCGAGTGCGCAGGCGTGCAGGGCGTCGAGGAAGTCGGCCGGACCGGCGGCGTAGATGTCGGCGCGTTGCAGGTCGGGGTGGTGGGCGAGGATGGCTTCGGCCACGGCCTTGGGGCCGGACGCGGTTTGCATGGGCTGGTAGACGAAGTCGTCGAGGGCGTCGGTCCAGGCGCGGCAGAGGTTGTCCTGGTAATGGCCAACCCGGCCAGCCTGACCGGTATCGTCGGCGGCCCAGTAGAGGTAGATGGCTTCGGCGATTTCCAACGACATGGCGTGCTGAACCAGGCTCTTGATCGGGGCGAAACCGTCTTCCCAGGCGATGAACAGCACCGGCCGGGAGGAGTCCAGTTTCATGACGAAACCGCCATACGGCCCGGTCAGGCGGACCGGCTCTTCCTTGCGCAGGCTGGCGAACACCTTGCGCGAGAAGGGTCGGTTGTCGCGCCGCACGTGCACTTCGATATGGCGGTCCTCGCACGGGCAGCTGGCCACGTAGTACTCGCCTTCATCGTCATCTATCGAAAGCGTGACATGCTGGCCGGCCAGAAAGCGCAGGCGCTGGCTGCGCGGCGCGGTGAGGTGCAGAGCCGCGACGTCCTCGTCGAGAATTTCCACCGCTTTCACCTTGGTGACGATGGTCTGTTCGGGAATGTCGTCCGCGCCGGACACGGCGGCTTCGATCACCACATCGGTAATCGCGGTGTAGGAGCACAGCAGGAAGGCGCCGTTGGCCTTTTCCGGCTCCTTGAGGACGAAGTCGTGCGGATGCACTTTCTTCACCTGGCCGGATACCAGCCGCGCTTTGCACTCGCCGCAATTGCCGTTGCTGCAGCCGTAATTGAGCGGTATGCCGGCACGCAGCGCGGCTTCCAGCAGGGTGTCGTTGCCTTCCACGAAAAATTCGTGGCCGGAGGGGTGCAGGGTGACCTGGACGGACATGATGCGCATCACGCTTTCTTGGGCCAGCAACGCTTCGGCTCGTGCGGCTTCACTTGGCGCCGCACTGAGTTCGCGTTTGAACCAGTGTTTGAGTCCGGCTACGGCATTCAACGTCGCCGCGCCGCCTGAGTCGGCCACGTCGTCGAGCTTGTCGCCCAGAAAACGGTGGATTTCGTGGTAATGCAGCAGCAGGGTCTTGGCGGCGGCGTATTCCTTGCCCAATTCGAACAGGCGCTCCGCCAACACTTCCTTGTCCGGCAGCGCGCGCTCGTATACCCGCTTGCCGAACGCCTTTTCCTTGATCTCCTGGACGCGGCGAAACTCGCCGTCGTCTTCCCAGCGCACATCGGGAAACACGCGCAGCAGTTCGTTCATGTCGACCATGCCGTCGAAGGTCGACAACGCGCCGTTATGGACCATGCGTTGAATTTCCGAACGCGGTTGGCCGACCAGGCGAGCAACTCGGGAGAGCGGGAGATAGTGCGACATGGCACGCATGTTAGCCGCCGTTATCCGCAGCGCAAAACAGCGCCCTGTAATATTCGGAGATGCTGAACCTTCAAACCCGCCCCTACCCGGCAGCCGCGCTGCACAAGCTGCTCTCCGCCGGCCTGTCTCCCCTCCTCGCCCGTCTCTATGCCGCACGCGGCGTCAGCAGCCCGGAGCAGTTGAAAAGCAGGCTGACCGAGCTGTTGCCTTACTCCAATACCCCTGCCGCCCCCCATGCCGGCATGAAGAACATCGAGGCGGCGGCGGCGCGTCTGGCCGACGCGATCAAGCGCGGCGAGCGCATGCTGATCGTCGGCGATTACGATGCCGATGGCGCCACGGCCAGCGCGCTGGCGATGACCGGTTTGGCGGCGATGGGCGCCACGGTGAGTTATCTGGTGCCGAACCGCTTCGAATACGGCTACGGCCTGTCGCCGGAAATCGTGGCCCTGGCGGCCGAGCAGCAGCCCGATCTGCTGATCACCGTCGACAACGGCATCGCCGCCCACGCCGGCGTCGCCGCCGCGCGCAAGCTGGGCCTGGACGTGCTGGTCACCGACCACCATTTGCCCGGCGATACGCTGCCGGACGCGTTGATCGTCAATCCCAATCAGCCCGGCTGTCCTTTTCCCAGCAAGCATCTGGCCGGCGTCGGCGTGATGTTCTACGTCTTGCTGGCGTTGCGCGCGGAGCTGTTGAAACGCGGCATGCTGAACGAGCAGAACAAACCCAATCTGGGCGATCTGCTCGATCTGGTCGCGCTCGGCACCGTCGCCGACGTGGTGAAGCTGGACGCGAACAATCGGCTGCTGGTCGCCCAGGGCCTGAAGCGGATGCGCGAAGGCCGCGCGCGGCCCGGCATCGCGGCGCTGTTCGCGGCGGCCGGGCGCAAGCCGGAAAAGGCCGGCGCGGAAGATCTGGGTTTCGTCGTCGGCCCGCGCCTGAATGCCGCCGGGCGTCTGGCCGACATGACCATCGGCATCGAATGCCTGCTTGCCAAGGATATGGATCACGCCCTGCCCCTGGCGCGTGAACTCGACAAGCTCAACCGCGCGCGGCGCGAAATCGAAGCCGATATGCAGGATCAGGCGCTGGCGCTGCTGGACGGCATCGAGGTGGCCGATGGCGCCAGCCTGACCCTGTTCGATCCCGCCTGGCACCAGGGCGTCGTCGGTTTGCTGGCGTCACGCCTGAAGGAGCGCCACCACCGTCCGACATTGATCTTCGCCGACGGCGGCGACGGCCTGCTGAAAGGTTCCGGCCGCGCGATTCCCGGCTTGCACCTACGCGATGCGCTGGATGTGGTGGACCGGCGCGCGCCCGGGCTGATCCTCAAATTCGGCGGCCACGCCGCGGCGGCCGGGCTGTCGATCCGGCGGGAACGCTTCGACGAGTTCAAGGCGCTGTTCGAAACGGTGGCGCAGGAAAGTCTGAGCGCGGCCGACCTGACCCGCGTCATCGAAACCGACGGCGAGCTCGACGCGGCCGAGTTCTCGCTGGAAAACGCGCAAGCCATTGCCGCCGCGGTCTGGGGACAAGGCTTTCCGACGCCGCTGTTCCAGGCCGAGTTCAGCGTGCAAAGCCAGCGCCTGGTGGGCGAAAAGCATTTGAAGCTGCGCCTGGCGGGCGGCGGCGGTAGCCATGATGCGATTCTGTTTTTCCAGGATTCGCCATTGCCGGAACGCATACAGGCGGTGTTTCGCCTGGAAGTGAACGAGTGGAACGGCCAGCGCAGCCTGCAGCTCAACCTGGCGCATTGGTCCGGCGTGTGAACCGGACCCGTGCGCCAGGCGGCAAACCGAAGGTGGCGGCTTACTTGATCAGCCCCCAGCCCTGCAGGCGGCTGAAGGCATGCTGGGCCTGGCCGCCCTGTTTGGTCATTTGCAGGTAGTTGTAATACTCCTGAGCGGCGGCGCGTTTGTTCTGCATCTGCTCCAGCGAGAACCCCTTCAGGAAGGTGGTGTTCGGGTTGCCCGGCAATAAGCGGTCGTACTCCTGAAACGCCGCCAGCGCGCTATCCGGCTGGCGCAATTGCAGATGCGTGACGCCGACCAGATGGCTGGCCTGGGCTTCGCCCGGATAGATCGCCTTGGCTTTCATCAGATACGGCTGCGCTTCCTTCGGCCGATTCATCGCCATCTGCGTCTTGGCCATCAACACCAGGCCCGGGTAATCCTCCGGCGCCAGTCGCAACGCCTGCTGCAAATGCCCTTCGGCGAGGTCGAACTTCTTCTTGTTCAACATCGCCTCCCCTTTCTGCTGTTCCCCGATGGCCGGCTTCAGCGCGCGCAGGCGGCTGGTGTTGTCCAGGTAGCGCTCACGTTGGCGCGGCCGCTTGGCGGCGTCGGCATAGGTGGTTTGCAACGCGTGCTGGGTGTTGGCGACCCGTTCCGAACTCATCGGATGGGTGGAGAACATCAACTCCAATGCATTGGGTTTTGCCTGCGACTGGCTGTTGAGCATGCCCATCAGGTCGTTCATGCCGCCGGGGTTGAGTCCGGCGCGAGCCATGTATTCCAGGCCCAGCGCATCCGCTTCGCGTTCGTTTTCGCGGCTGTAATGCGCCAGCAAGGCGCCGCCGCCGACGCTGCCGATCAGCTGCGCCAGTTCGCCATACTGCGGCTTGCTGTTGGCGGCGGCGACCGTCGCAGTGGCGACGACGATGTCCAGCAGCGTGCCCTTGGCCTGGCGTTCCGCGAAATGGCGCGCGTTGACGTGGCCGACCTCATGGCCCATCAGCGCGGCCAGGGAATCCTCGTTGTCCAGTTCCAGCAGGATGCCGCGCGTGGCGGCGATGGAACCGCCCGGGAAGGCATAGGCGTTGACGTAGTTGGCATTCACGGTCTGGAAGTTGTACGGCATGTCGGGCCGATGCGAGACCTTGCCGAGCCGGTTGCCGACCTCGGCGACATAGCGATTGAGGCCGGGGTCCTGGGTGACGCCGTAATCTTCCGAGAACTGATGCGGCGAATTCTGCTTGTCGACGGCAATCTCCTGTTCCTTGCCCATCATCACGAACGCTTTTTTTCCGGTGACCGGGTCGACGGCGCAGCCGGTCAGCCAGACCGAGGCGCCCAGGCCGGGAAGCGTCCAAATAAAATCACGTCTATTCATGGCATTGCATCCGAAAATGAGAAATTGGATTAACTTGTTTCGCTGGTTTGAATGACGCCGCCGCCGAGACAACAGTCGCCGTCATAGAGCACGACCGACTGGCCCGGCGTCACCGCCCACTGCGGCTGATCGAAACACAATTCCAGGCGGGCGTCTGTGAGCGTATTCACTACGCAGGCCACATCCTGTTGCCGATAGCGCGTCTTGGCCGTGTAACGCCTGCCCGCTTGCGGCGGTGCACCGATCCAGCTCAGATCGCCGGCCTGCAACTTGCCCGTCAGCAGCAACGGATGCTGATGGCCTTGCACGACGATCAGTTCATTGCGCGCCAGATCCTTGCCGGCGACGAACCAGGGCACGCCGTCTTCACCCCCTTTGACGCCGCCGATGCCGAGGCCCTTGCGCTGCCCCAGCGTGTGAAACATCAAGCCCTGATGGCGGCCCATGACCTGGCCTTCCGGCGTCACCATGTCGCCCGGCTGGATCGGCATATAGCGCTGCAGGAATTCGCGGAACGGGCGCTCGCCGATGAAACAGATGCCGGTGCTGTCCTTCTTTTCCGCAACCGGAATGCCGGCCTGGCGCGCCAGTTCGCGCACCTGCGGCTTCGTCAGGTCGCCGAGCGGAAACAGCGCCCGCGCGATCTGGTGCTGCTGCAGGCGGTACAGGAAGTAGCTTTGATCCTTGTTGGCGTCCGCCGCCTTCAGCAGTCGCCGCGCCGGCGACTCGCCCTCAAGGCGGGCGTAATGGCCGGTGGCGATGAAGTCCGCGCCCATCTTCATGGCGTGATCGAGAAACGCCTTGAACTTGATTTCGGCATTGCACAGCACGTCCGGGTTGGGCGTGCGGCCGGCGCGGTATTCGGCGAGAAAGTAGGCGAACACGCGGTCCTGGTATTCGCGGCTGAAATTGACCCGTTCCACCTCGATGCCCAGCACCGAGGCGGTTGCCAGCACGTCGCGGTAGTCCTGCGCAATCGGGCAGTCCTCGTCCAGGTCGTCGGCCTCCCAGTTCTTCATGAACACGCCGACCACCTGATGCCCGGCCTGCTTCAGCAACCAGGCGGTGACGGCGGAATCGACGCCGCCGGAAAGTCCCACCACGATCTTGCTCATGCGCAGGGGTTCACAGCGCGTCGGCGAAATCGGTCAGCAATTCGAGCGGATAACGCTGGCCGGCCAGGTAATCCGCAACGCATTGCTGCAACAGCGGGCTGCGATGCCGCTGGCGGGTGGCGGCAATCTCGTCGAACGACATCCAGACCGCCCGCAGGATGCCCTCGTCCAGCCTGGCGGTCGGATCGAAGCCGGTGATCTGGCCGGTAAAAGCGAAGCGCAGATAGGTTTTTTGCGGCTTGCCGGGGTGCTGCCAGCGATAGATGCCCAGCAGCGCCTCGGGCTCGAAATGGTGCGCGGTTTCCTCGAACGCCTCGCGCCGCACCGCTTCGATCAGCGATTCGCCGTCCTCCAGATGCCCGGCCGGCTGGTTGAAGCGCAGGCCTTCGTCGGTATGTTCTTCCACCAGCAGAAACTTGCCGTCCTGTTCAATGACGGCGGCGACGACGACGTGGGGTTTCCAGATTTCGTTCATAGATATGCCCTTACACAAACCCTTGCACGAAATGGCGCGCGAGGAGGTCGCAGGAGTTGCAGGGTGCCGGGCCGAACCCGACTGCGATGCCAAGGTTAAACCGGCTTGCCCCACAAATCATAATCGTCGCTGCGGGTGATTTTGACCTGCGCGAAATCGCCCGCCCGCAACCCCGCCCCCTGCGCGATGTGCACGACGCCATCGATTTCCGGCGCATCGGCGTAGCTGCGGCCGACGGCGCGACGGCCGTCCGCTTCGTCGACCAATACGGTCATCTGCGTGCCGCGCCGGGCGCGCAGTTTTTCCGCGCTGATGTCGGCCTGCACATCCATGAAACGCGCCAGACGGTCGTGTTTGAGCTCTTCCTCGACCGGATCGGGCAAGGCGTTGGCGGCTGCGCCCTCGACGGCGGAATACGGAAAAGCGCCGACGCGATCGAGCTTGGCGGCTTGCAGGAAATGGATCAGTTCGCCGAAGTCGTCTTCCGTCTCGCCCGGGAAGCCGGTGATGAACGTGCTGCGAATGACGATATCGGGGCAGATTTCGCGCCATTTTTCGATCCGGCGCAGCGTGTTTTCGGCGTGCGCCGGACGCTTCATGGCCTTCAGAATGCGGTGGCTGGCGTGCTGAAAAGGGATGTCCAGATAGGGCAGCAGTTTGCCTTCGGCCATCAGCGGCAGCAGGTCGTCGACGCTGGGATACGGGTACACGTAATGCAGGCGCACCCAGACCCCGAGTTTGGACAACTCCTGTACCAGTTCGAGCAAACGGGTTTTCACCGGGCGGCCATTATGGAAGCCGGGACGATACTTCAAGTCCACGCCGTAAGCGCTTGTATCCTGGGAAATAATCAGCAATTCCTTGACCCCGGCCTTGACCAGCGCTTCGGCTTCGGTCAACACCTCGCCGATCGGGCGCGAGACCAGATCGCCGCGCAGGCCGGGGATGATGCAGAAGGTGCAACGATGGTTGCAGCCTTCGGAAATCTTCAGATAGGCGTAATGGCGCGGCGTCAGTTTCAAACCGCCGGGCGGAACCAGATCGGCGAACGGGTCGTGCGGCTTCGGCAGATGCGCGTGGACATGGCCCATGACTTCTTCTGCGGCGTGCGGGCCGGTGATCGCCAGCACTTGCGGGTGCGCCGCCATGACCACATCCGAGCGCGCGCCCAGACAGCCGGTGACCAAGACCTTGCCGTTTTCGCGCAACGCTTCGCCGATGGCGTCGAGGCTTTCCTCGACCGCGGTATCGATGAAGCCGCAGGTATTGACCACGACCAGATCGGCATCCTGGTAAGTCGGCACGATCAGATAACCCTCGGCGCGTAGTTGCGTCAGGATGCGCTCGGAATCGTAGGCGTTCTTCGGGCAGCCCAGGCTGACGAAGCCGATTTTCGGGACGGTGTTCATGTCTAGTGTTCCGTTGAGTGCGGTTTATGGCCGCAGGCCTGCATGGCGGCGTAGCGAAAAATCGCCGCCGGCGTTTCGGCCAGAGTCGTGAAAGCCGCTTTCAAGGCGGCGATGTCCTGCGCGCCGACGCGTCCTTGTTGTTGCAACTTGGGCGCGCCGCTGAGCAACAGGGTTTGCCAGAAATCGACGAAATCGCGGCGCGCGGCGGGATCGGCCAAACGCGCGTCCATCTGCGCGGACGCGTCGTAAGACTCGATCCGCTCGAAGCCGGCGGCCGCCAGCAGCGCCGCCAGGCGGACTCCGACATCGGGATCGCCGCCCAGTTCCTGCTGCAGATCATTGAACGCCTGCCAGTAGCCTTCCAGCGCCGGCTGCCGGGGGCGAGCATACAGGCCGCTGTTGAAGACTTCGGTGCAATAGAACACGCCGCCGGGCTTCAAGACCCGGAATATCTCGCGCAGCACGCCGAGATGGTCGCTCAGATGCTCCAGTACGAAATAGATGCAGGCGCCATCGAAGCTGGCGTCCGGGAAAGGCAGTTGATAGGCGGACGCTTGCGCCAGCTCGACCCGACCGGCCGCGATATCGGCGGCCAGAAACCGGTGCGCCCGTTCCAGTTGGACGGCGGACGCATCGATGCCGTGGAAATGCACGCCGGGAAAGCGCCGCAGCAACACATGCAACTGGGCGCCGACGCCGCAACCCGCTTCCAGCACTGCAGTGCAGCCGGAAAAATCGACCCGGGGTTGTATCCAGGGTTCCAGAAAGAGCCCCTGGCGTATCAGCCTAGCCTGCTCGTCCGGCTCGAAGGAATGGATATAGCGTTCAGTCAACGTGTTCGCCGCAACGGTCAGACCGGCATCTTGTAATGGTCCTGCGTGAACAGGTCGACGCCGCAGCGCAGATTCTCAACCCAGTCCAGCAGCGCGCCGATGGCTTCCGGCCCCTTGAACCAGCGGCCGTGTTGCGGCACCAGCATATCGACCGGCATTTCGCGCACCATGTTCGCCCAGAACCGGCAGACCTTGTTGGAAACCATATAGCGGCGATGGAAGCCCTGCATGTAAACCAGATGCGCGGCGAACTCCGTCCTGGTCGTGATCGGCTCGACGATCTTGTCGTGGGGCAGCAGCGAGGCGCCCATGTCGCCGCTGAACAGTATCCTGGCCTTGCTGTCGTAGAACTGGAAATTGCCTTCCGCATGCAGAAAGTGCGCCGGTACCGCGACGATCTGCGTATCGCGCATCGGAATCACCATGCCGGCATCGGGAATGCCGATGATGCGTCCTTCGCTGCGGTTTGCCGTGCAGAAATGCGGCACGAAACGCTCCCACAGCGCCGAGACATATAACGTGCATTCGGTGGCCGAGAACCATTTGTTCAGCGAAGCCACGATGTCCGGGTCCTGGTGCGAGGCGAAAATGTATTTCAGATTCTTGAATGGAAAGAACTGCTGCATCGCCATGATCAGCGCGTTGTAGGTCATGTTGCCGGCCGGGTCGATCAGCGCGCCCTCGCCGTCGGACACCAGCAGGAACTGGTTGGCCTGCACCGCAGCGCTGCCGGCGTCGTCGACCAGATCGTTGAACATCAGGCAAATGTGCTTGCCGTCGTTATAGAGTTCTATCGCCATTCAGATACTCCCCGAGAATGTCGCCTCAATGCGCCTGCATCCATTCATGCGCCAGCGTTCCGGCGGCCCAGACCGTGAAGATGCCCAGCCCGATCAACAGCGCCTGCTGGCCGGTATGGCTCAGTTCGACCCGTTTGTGCAGGCCGGGAATCAGGTCGGCCACCGCCACGTAAATCATGCCGGATGCGGCGACCGCCAGCATGTAGGGCAACAGCCATTGCATGGGTTCGAGCAGGAAATAGCCCAACAATGCGCCGACCATCATGGCCAGGCTGCTCAGCAGGTTGAGCAGTATGGCCTGGCGGTTGCTGTAGCCGGAATGGCGCAGGATCAGGAAATCGCCGAGTTCCTGCGGTACTTCATGCGCGGCGATGGCGAAGGCGGTCACCACGCCGAGCTTGAAATCGACCAGGAAAGCGGCGGCGATCATGACGCCGTCGACAAAGTTATGCACGGTATCGCCCACCGTGATCATCAAACCGGAGCGGCCGTGGTCATGGCCGTGATCATGCGAGTGGCCAGCCGCCGGCTGCGCCGCGAACGCGTCGGTGCCGTGCGCTTCGCAATGCTCGGTATGGCAATGCCGCCAGAGCACCAGCTTTTCCAGGATGAAGAAGCCCATGATGCCGCCCAGCACGGTCGCGGTCAGCGCCTGCAGGTTGTTCGATTCTTCCAGCGCATGCGGCAAGACTTCCAGAAAAGCGGCCCCGAGCAAGGCGCCGATGGCATAACTGACCATCACCGGCACCCACTCCACTTTCATGCGCAACGCCACGGTCGCCAGCAAGACGGATAACACGCCGCCGGCAGCACTGGCGAGAAGAATGGCGGCAAGCAGATTCATGGAAAGGGCGGACTGAAAAAGGGGGATTCTAGCGGGTTCGAGCTAGCTACTCGCGCCAGATCAAGCTCGCCATGCGCCCGGTGCGGCCGTCGCGACGATAGGAATAGAACCGCTCGGCGTCGGTGAAGGTGCACAGTCCGCCGCCGTACACCCGCTCCACGCCGACGCCGGCCAGGCGTATGCGGGCGAGTGCATAGAGGTCGGCCAGCCATTTGCGCGGCGCGCCATCCAGCGTGCCCGGCAAAGCCGGACGGAACGCGATGCCCGCCAGCGCCTGTTGCGCGACGAAGTTCTCGCGCACTTCCGGGCCGACTTCGAACGCCGCCGGCCCGATGGCCGCCCCCATCCAGGCCAGGATGCGTTCGGGCGGCGTCCGCATCGCGCGCACCGTCTCTTCCAGAACCCCGCACGCCAGGCCGCGCCAGCCGGCATGGGCGGCGGCGACCACGCGGCCGCTGTCGTCGCAGAACAACACCGGCAGGCAGTCGGCGGTGAGCACCGTGCGGACTTCATCGGCCTGGAAAGCGACGCCGGCATCGGCGCTGGGAACGTCATCACCGCCTGCGCTGGCCACCGCGCAGCCATGCACCTGATTCAGCCAGAGCGGCTCCGCCGGCAGCCACTGTCTGAGCCGACGCCGGTTCTCCTCGACGGCGGCGGGATCGTCGCCGACATGGCTGGCCGGGTTGAAGCTGGCATAAGGCGCTTGGCTGACGCCGCCGCGGCGCGTGGTCATCACGGCGCGTACATTGGCCGGCGCCGGCCAGTCGGGAACGATCCAGTCAGGGTGCATCGGTTTGCTCCAGCAAGGCGAGAAGGTCGGCGAAATCCTGCGGCGGCGGCGCTTCCCATTCCATCTCTGCAGCGCTGACCGGATGCACCAGGCCCAGACGCACCGCGTGCAGGGCCTGACGATGGAAGGCGGGCAGGCCGGCGGCCGACGCTTTGCCGCGATAGACGGTGTCGCCGAGCAGTGAATGGCCCAGATGCGCCAGATGCACCCGAATCTGATGCGTACGCCCGGTGGCCAGGCGGCATTCCACCCAGGCGGCGCGGGGAAACTGCCTGAGCACTCGCCAGTAGGTCAGCGCCGGCTTGCTGCAGGCGTTCTCCTTCTCATGCACGGCCATCTTGACGCGCTGCGTCGGATGGCGGCCGATGGCGGCCTCGATCGAACCCTCGCTGCGTTCGAACACGCCCAGCGCCACCGCCCAGTACACCCGCTTCACCGTGCGCGCCTGCAGATCGCGCACCAGTTGGGTCTGCGCTTGCAGCGTCTTGGCGACCACCATCAAGCCGGAGGTGTCCTTGTCGAGCCGATGCACGATGCCGGCGCGCGGAATGGTCGCCGCCTGCGGCAGGTAGTGCAGCAGCGCATTGAGCAGCGTGCCCTGCCAGTTGCCGGCGCCCGGATGTGTGACCAGGCCGGCGGGCTTGTTGATGACCAGAATCGCGTCATCTTCGAACACGATGTTCAAGCCGATGTCTTCCGGCTGATAGGCGTTGTCCTCCGGCGAGGCTTCCGGCGTCACCTGCACACTTTCGCCGCCCCAGACTTTTTGCTTCCGGTTGGCGGCGGCGCCCGCGAGCAGGACATGGCCGGATTCGATCCAGCTTTGCAGGCGGCTGCGCGAAAACTCGGGCAGCAATTCCGCCAGGCTTTGGTCCAGCCGCTTGCCGGCATGCTGCGGAGGAATGGTGAACAAACGGGGTTCAGTCATGAGTGGAAATCGCGTCGGGCGAGCCGGTGGGTATAATCCGCGGCTCTTTTTGGGGACCAAGATGCAGCGAATTCTAGCTTTCCTGATGGCGATGAGCCTGTTTACCGGTTGCAGTCTGTTGCCGGACCAGGTCGACGAGACCAAGAGCTGGTCGGCCTCCAAGCTTTATTACAGCGCCAAGGAGCGCTTGGCCGACGGCAACTACCCCGAGGCGGTGAAACTGTTCGAGAAACTGGAGGCGCGCTATCCGTATGGCGCGTTCGCACAACAATCGCAGCTGGAAGTGGCCTACGCCTATTACAAGGACAACGAGCCGGCATCCGCCATCGCGGCCTGCGAGCGTTTCATCAAGCTACATCCGAATCACCCCAACGTCGATTACGCCTATTACCTGCGCGGCCTGGCCAATTTCGTCGAAGACCAGACCATCCTGGCCCGACTCGGCGACCAGGATATGAGCGACCGCGACCCGAAAGCCGCGCGCGAGGCGTTTGATGCCTTCCAGCAACTCGCCAGCCGCTTTCCGGACAGCAAATACGCGCCCGACGCGATCGCGCGCATGAAGTATCTGGTCAACAACATGGCCGCCAACGAAGTCCATGTCGCCCGCTATTACTACAAACGCGGCGCTTACGTGGCCGCCGCCAATCGCGGCAAATACGTAATCGAGCGTTACCAGCAGGCCCCGGCGGTGGAAGAGGCGCTGGCCGTGATGGCCAAGAGCTACGACAAGCTGGGCTTGCCTGACCTGCGTGACGATGCGCTGAAGGTGCTCAAGCACAATTTCCCGAACAGCCCGTTCATCAAAGGCGATGGCCTGATACAGGAAAAGAGCTGGTGGAAGTTCTGGTAAGCCGCGCGGCGGCCTCGCGGGCGCGCTAAGCCATGGTCGCACACGCTTTAACTCTTGCCGCCAACGATGCCGAATCCTGGCTGGCCAGCCTGAAAGACCGCTATCCGGAAGATCAACGCCAGATACTGAAGCGGGCGCTGGAAATGCTCGCCAACGAGGACGACGGAGTGGCCAGTCCTGCGCTGGCGGAGTCCGGCGAGAAACTGAGCGCGCATGCGCTGGGCACGGCCGCCATCCTGGCCGCGATGGGCTTCGATGTGGAAACGGTCGCCGCGGCGCTGCTGTGCGGCTTGCCGGAAAAGGCGCTGCAGCGCGAAACCCTGCTGAAACAGTTTGGCGCCCATCTCACCGCCCTGGTCGAAGGCGCGACCAAGCTGGCCCGGATGGATCACCTGTTCACCGCCCTCAATGCCGAAGGCGGCCAGAGCGAAGTCTTGCGCCAGATGCTGCTGGCGATGGCCGACGACATCCGGGTGGTGTTCATCAAATTGGCGGAACGCACCCAGGCCTTGCGCGAGTTGGCCGACAAGGATGATGCGCAGCGTCGCAAGGCGGCCAGCGAGGTGCGCGAACTCTATGCGCCGCTGGCCAACCGTCTTGGCGTCTGGCAACTCAAATGGGAGCTGGAAGACCTGTCCTGCCGCTATCTGGAACCGGAGACCTATCGCCAGATCGCCCGCCAGCTCGATGAGCGCCGGCTCGACCGCGAGTGGTACATCGAAAGCATTCTGAAACTGCTCGGAGAAAATCTGAGCGCTGCGGGCATCAAGGGCGCTTCGGTCAGCGGCCGGCCCAAGCACATCGCCAGCATACTGGCCAAGATGGGCAAGAAGCGATTGTCCTTCGACGAGGTCTACGACGTACGCGCCGTGCGCGTACTGGTGCCGGAGGTCAAGGATTGCTTCCACGTGCTCGGCCTGGTGCACAGCCTCTGGCAGCCCATCCCGGGACAGTTCGACGACTATATCTCGCGCCCCAAGGGCAACGGCTACAAGAGCCTGCATACCGCCGTGGTCGGCCCGGAGAACAAGGCGCTGGAAGTGCAGATACGCACCTTCGACATGCACCAGGAAGCGGAAATGGGCGTCGCCGCACACTGGCGCTACAAGGAAGGCGGTCCGGCCTCGGCCAGCCAGGCCGGGGTGCAGGACAAGATCGCCTGGCTGCGTCAGCTGCTGGCCTGGAAACAGGAACTGGCCGACAGCCACGAGCTGGCGCAGCACTTCCGCAACGAGTTGTTTCAGGACGAAGTCTTCGTGCTGACGCCGCAGGGCAAGGTGGTCGCCCTGGCCAGCGGCGCAACGCCGCTCGACTTCGCCTATGCCGTGCATACCGAACTGGGCCATCGCTGCCGCGGCGCCAAGGTCGATGGCGTACTGGTGCCGCTCGACCGGCCGCTGGCCACCGGCCAGCGTGTGGAGATCCTCACCGTCAAACAGGGCGGCCCCAGCCGCGATTGGCTGAATCCGCATCTGGGCGTACTCAAGACCCACCGCGCGCGCGCCAAAGTGCGCCAATGGTTCAAACAGCAGGACCACGACACCCATGTCCAGCAAGGCCGCGAACTGCTGGAGCGCGAGCTGCACCGTTTCAACCTCAACAACGTCAATCTCGACAAACTCGCCATGCGCCTGAAGTTCCCGGCGCTGGATGAGCTGTGCGCGGCGATCGGACGCGGCGATGTCGGCTCCGGTCAGCTCGACCGCGCGCTGCAGGATGAATTCGTGCCGGCGCCGGAAAAACCGCTGGTCAGCGCCTCGAAACGTAAAAGCGACGCCGGCGGCGTGCTGATCGAAGGCGAGCCGGGCCTGCTTACGCAAATGGCCGGCTGCTGCAAGCCGGCGCCGCCCGATGCCATCGTCGGTTACATCACGCAAGGCCACGGCGTCACCATCCACCGCGCCGATTGCCCGGTCTTCCTGCATTTGCCGGAAGATAAAAAAGCGCGTCTGCTGCAAGCCGCCTGGGGCGGGCAGGACAGCCAGGTCTTCGCCGTCGATATCGAACTGACCGCACAGGATCGACCCGGCTTATTGAAGGACGTCGGCGAAATCCTGGCGCAGGAAAAAATCAACGTCGTGCGCGTCAACACTCTTTCGCAACACGACAGCGCACGCATGGAATTGACTTTGGAAGTGAAGGATATCGCCCAGCTCACCCGCTTTCTTGCTCGCGCCGCCCATGTCCGAGGTGTGCACACGGCACGCCGTAAGTAGTAGCCTTACAACCTTGACTGCACGATTCGAACATCCGCATTTACCTGGGAGTTTCACATGGCACACAACATGGCACTCAGATTGATCCCCCTCGCGCTCCTGCTCGCATCCAGCGCTTCCGTTGCCGCCAGCCCCCTCCCCCCTCTGCCCGCGTATCCGGCGAATGCCGTCTTTCACGACAAACGCATCGCTATCGAGGTGACGCAAGCCGAAAAGAATCAGGTGCTGTACGAGATGCGCGAGTTTCTGCATGGCCTGCACAACATCTTTCATGCCCTGTCGCGCCAGGACATGAAAGCGCTCGCCGTGGCCGCCCGGCCGATGGGTCCGCTGCTCGACCGCACGCCGGCGCGCATGAAAGAGCGGCTGCCCGAGGAATACACCCAGTTGAGCATTGCGATGAACGAAGCGTTCCAGACCCTGGCGCGCGATGCCGAGAGCAAAGGCGACCTGATTCAGGCGCATGAAAATCTGGCCGAAGTGATGACCTATTGTTCAGGCTGCCACGATACCTACCGCTTCAACGTCGCGCCGTTGAAAATCCGCAAGTAGAGGTCAATCCACGGCCAGCAATTCCAGCGCATTGCCATCCGGATCGCGCACGAACAAGGCGCGGCGGCCGGACTGGCTGAGCGTGTAGGGCAGCTCGGCCGCGTCCAGCTTGCTGCGTAGCGCAGCAAAGCCGCTCACCCCCAGCGCTGTATGCCGATCCCGCCCGCCATGCGCCGGACGCGCCTCGACCGGATCGGGCGCAGATCTGTTTTCAGGCAGGCAGATCAAATGAATCTGCGCCGCGCCGATGTCGTACCAGACGCCGGCAAAGGCCATTTCCGGCCGCGCCGGGCTGGGCCGTAAGCCGAGCATGCCTTCATAGAATTCACGCGCCCGCGCCAGGTCGGCGACCAGCAGCGAGACATGCAACAGGCTGACGATTTCAGGCATTTTTCGGCTCCATTGCGGGCGCTGATTTCGGCTCCAGATGGCCGGAGAACAAGGTCGCCGCAACGATCATCGCGCCGCCGATCCATTCGCGCAGATCCATCGTCTCCCCGGCCAGCAGGCGGCTCGCCACAGCCGCCACCAGCAATTCGCTGAGCAGGATGACGATGGCCTGGTTGGCCGGCACATGGGTGAGGCCGTATTGCACCGCGAACGTCGCCAGCAGCAGCGCCACGCCGATACCGGCGATCATCAGCCAGGCCCAGCCATCCAGCGTCCAGACGACCTGCAGCGTACGCCCCTCATAGAAAGCATACAGCGCCGACCAGGCCACCACGCCGGCAAAGACCCAGAGCGAACGCAGCGCAATCGGCGCTGCGCTGATCTTGCGCGTCAACACATTGGTCAGCGCAAACGCGATACCGGCGGATAGCCCCAGCCACTCCGCCAAATTGGTCGGCAACGGCAGGCCGCCGGTGCCGGACAACATGACATAAGCCCCGGCCACCGATAAGCCGATCACCAGATAGGCGATGCGGCCGGCATGTTCCCCCAGCAGCCAACGCGCAAAAAACACCGTCCACAACGGCGCCAGATAGAACAGCAGCAAGACCCGCATCACTTCGCCGTGTATCACCGCCAGTACATAAGCCAGATTGGTCCAGCCGGCGGCCAGCGCCAAGGCCAGCAGCAAGCCGAGCTCGCCGCGCACGGCTAAGCGCAGGCGCAGGCGGGCGACCAGAATCAGCAACAGCGGAATGCCGATCAGGTAGGTCAGCAGCGAAGCCACGCTGCCGGTCAGCCCCGCCTGCTCCAGCAAGCGGTAGGGGTACCAGATCAGGCCCCAGACCGTGGCGGCCAGGATCAAGCTGAGCGGGGCCATCAGTGCGGCCAGGACAGACTTCGAAAGCATATAATTCACGGCTCGAAAATTTCAGGCTGCAACAGCCCGGATGTTTGATGAATCCCCGTCTCAACCAATTGCAACCCTACCCGTTCCAGAAACTGCGTGAACTGTTCTCAGGAATCACGCCGAATCCGGCATTGTCTGCGATCAACCTGTCCATCGGCGAGCCCAAGCATGCCACGCCGGCATTCATCAAGGACGCGCTGACCGACAACCTGCACGGTCTGTCGCATTATCCGGTCACGCAAGGTTCGGAAGCGTTGCGCGAGGCCATCGCCGAATGGTGTTTGCTGCGTTATGGCGTCGATCTCGACCCGGCGACGAATATCCTGCCGGTGAACGGCAGCCGCGAGGCCCTGTTTTCGTTCGCCCAGGCCATCATCGACCCGAGCAAGCACGTCAAACGGGTGCTCTCGCCGAACCCGTTCTACCAGATTTACGAAGGCGCTGCGCTGCTCGCCGGCGCCAAACCGTACTTCCTGAACACCCTGCCGGAAAACGGCTATCGCTGCGATTTCGGCGCGATTCCGGAAGACCTGTGGCCGGACGTGCAACTGGCCTATGTCTGTTCGCCGGGCAATCCGACCGGCAAAGTGATGTCGCTGCACGACTGGCGCGAAATATTCGAGCTCGCCGACCGCCACGACTTCATCGTCGCCGCCGACGAGTGTTATTCCGAAATCTATTTCCAGGCCGATCAGGCGCCGCTCGGCGCGCTGACCGCCGCCCGGCAACTGGGACGCGGACTGGCGCGGCTGGTGGTCTTCAACAGCCTGTCGAAACGCTCCAATGTGCCCGGCCTGCGCTCCGGCTTCGTCGCCGGCGACGCCGACGCGATCAAGCAATTCCTGCTCTATCGCACCTACCACGGCAGCGCCATGAACCCCGCCGTACAGGCCGCCTCCGTCGCCGCCTGGAAGGATGAAGGCCACGTGCAGGAAAACCGCCGGCAGTACGGCGAAAAATTCGCCGCCGTCATGCCGATCCTGAAGGAGGCGCTGGCCTTCGATGCGCCGGATGCCGCCTTCTATCTGTGGGCGAAAGTCCCCGGCGGCGATGACATTGTTTTTGCCCGTGAGCTGTACCGGGAAAAACACGTCACCGTACTGCCCGGGTCTTATCTGGCGCGCGACGCCAAAGGCGTCAACCCGGGCCGCGGCTTCATCCGCATCGCGCTGGTCGACGCGCTCGAGCCTTGCGTCGAAGCCGCGCGGCGGATCGTCGATTTCGTCCGCCAAGCTTCGCCCCCCCTTTCTTAACCCCCACCAAGGAAACCACCATGCACGACCTGCAACAGATCATTGAAGAAGCCTTCGAACGCCGCGCCGAGATCACCCCGCGAAATGTCGAACCCAAGGTCAAGGATGCCGTGATGGCGGTGATCGATCTGCTCGACATGGGCGAATTGCGCGTCGCCGAACGCACCGATGGCCAGAACTGGGTCACCCACCAGTGGATCAAGAAGGCGGTGCTGCTGTCGTTCCGTCTGGAAGACAACGCCTTCATCAAGGGCGGCTTCACCAACTATTACGACAAAGTGCCGTCCAAGTTCGCCGACTACAACAGCCGCGATTTCCGCGAGGGCGGCTTCCGCGTGGTGCCGCCGGCGGCCGCACGCAAGGGTTCCTACATCGCCAAGAACGTGGTCTTGATGCCGTCCTACGTCAACATCGGCGCCTACGTCGACGAAGGCACCATGGTCGACACCTGGGCCACGGTCGGTTCCTGCGCGCAGATCGGCAAGAACGTGCATCTGTCCGGCGGCGTCGGCATCGGCGGCGTGCTGGAGCCGGTACAGGCCGGCCCCACCATCATCGGCGACAACTGCTTCATCGGCGCCCGCTCCGAAGTCGTCGAAGGCGTCATCGTGGAAGACAACAGCGTGATTTCGATGGGCGTCTACATCGGCCAAAGCACCAAGATCTACAACCGCGAAACCGGCGAAGTCTCCTATGGCCGCATTCCGGCCGGCTCCGTCGTGGTCAGCGGCAACCTGCCCTCCGCCGACGGCAAGTACAGCCTGTATTGCGCGGTGATCGTCAAACAAGTCGACGCCAAGACCTTGAGCAAGGTCGGCATCAACGAACTGCTGCGCGGCATCTGAGGCCGACGATGTCGGACCTGAGCCAGGAAGAAGCCAAGAAACTGCTCGCCGGCGTCGTCATACCGCCGCGGCCGAGCGTGGTCACCGCCGTCATGCAGGAACGCAACAGCGCGATTCCGGACCTGCGCCGGGTGGCGCAGTTGATCAGCGCCGACGTGGGGCTGTCCGCCGCCGTATTGAAGACCATCAATTCGCCGCTATACGGCTTGCGCCGCCAGGTCAGTTCCATCGATCAGGCGGTCAACCTGCTCGGCATGAAGAACATCGGCGCTCTGGTCATCGGCCTGGCGCTGCGCAACACGGTGCCCGCCCAGGGCCTGGATCGCTTCTGGGACGGCGCCGCCCGCAGCGCGCTGGTGGCCTCGCATCTGGCGCGCAGCCTCGGCTGCGCGGACAAGGAGGAAGCGCATCTGTTCGGCCTGTTCCACGATTGCGGCATTCCGCTGCTGATGCAGCGCTTCCCGGACTATCGGGAGACGCTGGCGCTGGCCAACCGCGCCCATGACCAGGCTTTCACCGAAGTGGAAGATGCGCGGCACGGCACCAACCATGCGGTGGTCGGCAATCTGCTGGCGAGCAACTGGCTTCTGCCCGAACATCTGCGCAGCGCCATCCGCATGCACCACGATCTCGACGTGTTCCAGTCGCAATTGAGCACGCAGGCGCTGAACCTGGTCGCCATCGGCCTGCTCGCCGAACACATCGAAAGCACTTTTTCACGTCTGTCCGGCGACAGCGAATGGGACAAGATGGGCGAGGCGGTCATTCGCCATCTGATGCTCAACCCCGACAGCCTCGATGAACTGCGCCGGGATGCGCATGAGATGCTGGAGGAAACCGGCGTCTGACGGCCCGCTCCGCATGCCGCAACCACCTGCCCGCACCGCCGTGAACGCCTGGCAATTCTGGATTGATCGCGGCGGCACCTTCACCGACATCGTCGCGCGCAGACCGGACGGACGCCTGCTGCAGAGCAAGCTGCTGTCGGAAAACCCGGAGCACTACCCGGACGCCGCCATCGCCGGCATCCGCCGTCTGCTTGGCCTGTGCGATGGCGAGCCGATCGGCGCGGGCGTGATCGAGGCGGTCAAGATGGGCACCACGGTTGGCACCAACGCTCTCCTGACGCACAGCGGCGAGCGCGTGCTGCTGGTCACCAGCGCCGGCTTCGGCGACGCGCTGGAGATCGGCGATCAGGCGCGGCCGGACATCTTTGCGCTCGACATTCGCAAGCCGGCGCCGTTGTATGCCGGCTTCATCGAAGCGCAGGAGCGCATCGCCGTCGATGGCGCGGTGTTGCAGGCGCTGGCCGAAAACGAGCTCGCCGGCCAGCTCGCCGCGGCCCGCGCCGCCGGTTTCTGCGCCTGCGCCATCGCCTTCCTGCACAGCTGGAAGAACCCGGCGCATGAGCTGCTCGCCGGAAGCTTGGCCGACGCCGCCGGTTTCAGCCAGATCAGCCTGTCGCACCAGGCCAGTCCATTGATCAAGTTCGTGCCGCGCGCCGAAACCGCCGTGCTGGATGCCGCCTTGTCGCCGCCGGTGCGGCGCTATGCCGGGTTGGTCGCGGCCGCCCTGCCCGCCGGCGTCAAGCTGGAATTCATGCAGTCGCATGGCGGTCTGGCCGAAGCGGCCGATTTCCACGGCAAGGACAGCGTGCTGTCCGGCCCGGCCGGCGGTCTGATCGGCATGGCCAAGGTCGGCCAGGCCGCCGGCTACGACAAGCTGATCGGCTTCGACATGGGCGGCACGTCGACCGATGTGTCGCTGTTCACCGGCGAATTCGAACGCAGCCTGGACAGCCGGGTGGGAGGAATAAACGGCGGCCATCGCATTCGAGTGCCGATGCTCGGCATACATACCGTTGCAGCCGGCGGCGGTTCGATACTGCAATTCGATGGCGAGCGCCTGCTCGCCGGCCCCGCCTCCGCCGGCAGCCTGCCCGGTCCGATGAGTTACCGGCGCGGCGGCCCGCTGACGGTGACCGATGCCAATTTTCTGCTCGGCCGCCTGCAAGCCGAGTTCTTCCCGGCCGTGTTCGGGCCGCATGCCGACCAGACGCTGCAGATCGACGCAGTTCAAGCCGCCTTCAAACAGCAGGCTGCGGCGCTCAATAGCGCGCTGAACCTGGACTACAGCCCGGAGCAACTGGCCGCCGGCTATGTCGACATCGCCGTCGAACATATGGCCGACGCCATCCGCCATATCACGCTGGCGCGCGGCGTCAATCCAGCCGATTTCACGCTGCTCAGCTTCGGCGGCGCCGGCGGCCAGCATGCCTGTGCCGTGGCGGGCCGGCTGGGCATCCGGCAGGTGCTGATTTCGCCGTTTGCGGCGGTGTTGTCGGCCTATGGCATCGGCCTGGCGGAACAGCGCACGCTGCGCCAAACCGCTTTGGAACAGCCGCTCTCGACTCTGGCGGACAGCGTTGCGGAGGCGGCGAGCTGCCAGCGGGTCTTGTTGCGCTATGCCGGCGCCGACACGGTGCTGCCGGTTCCGCTCGCCGCACCGGAGGTCATGGCCGCCCGCTTTCATGCCGAGCACCGCACCCGGTTCGGTTTTGCCGACCCGGCGCGCGAACTGATCTGCGTCGCGCTGGAAAGCGAGACCATCAGCGGCGGCGGCCAGCCGCAAGCGGTGTTCGATCTGCCGACGCAGCCGGCCGCTCCGATTGCCGTTCGCCCGATCTATCTCGCGGCTGGCTGGCTCGATGCGCCGGTGTTCAGACGCGAACAGCTGGCGGCCGGCCAAACCCTGGACGGCCCGGCCCTGGTGATCGATACCGGCTCGACATTGCTGATCGAGCCGGGCTGGCGGGCCGAGCTGACCCCGCGCGGCGATCTGCTGCTGAGCGCGCAGACCGACAGCGCGCGTCGGCCCGATTCGTTGCGACCGGACCCGACCTGGCTGACATTGTTCAACCGGCGCTTCATGAGCATCGCCGAAGACATGGGTCGCGCTCTGCAAAACAGCGCCCGCTCGGTAAATATCCGCGAACGCCTGGACTTTTCCTGCGCGTTGTTCGATGCCGCCGGCCGGCTCATCGCCAACGCGCCGCACATCCCGGTGCATCTGGGCAGCATGGGCGATGCGGTGCGTGCCATCCTGCGCCAGTTCGGTGATCGCTTGCAGCCGGGCGACGCCTGGCTGATCAACTCGCCCTATGCCGGCGGCACGCATCTGCCGGACATCACCGTGGTATCGCCGATCTTCGGCGAGGATGGCCGCACACTGCGCTATTTCACCGCCAGCCGCGCACACCATGCCGATGTCGGCGGCATCAGTCCCGGCTCGATGCCGGCGAACAGCCGGCATATCGACCAGGAAGGCTGTCGCTCCGATGGGCTGTTGATCGTGCGCGCCGGGCGGATGCTGGAATCCGCCGTGCGTGCCTGGCTGGCCGACAATGCCCAGCCGGCGCGCAACCCCGAGCAGAATCTGGCCGACCTGGCCGCCCAGGTCGCCGCCAACACCTTGGGAGAGCGGCAACTGCGGCGGCTGGAAAGCGAAGTCGGTGCGCCGGCGGTGTCGGCCTACATGGGCTTCGTGCAGGACAACGCCGAGGCCGCGGTCAAGCGGCTGCTGGGCAAGCTGCACGGCGGTCGCTTCACGCTGCCGCTGGATGACGACAGCCGGATCGTCGTGCAGATCGCCGTCGACCCGGCCGCCCGCCGCGCCCGCATCGACTTCACCGGCAGCAGCCCGCAGCAGCCCGGCAACCTGAATGCGCCGGCCAGCATCGTGCACTCCGCCGTGCTGTATGTGTTCCGTACGCTGATCGACAGTGACATTCCGCTCAATGCCGGCGTGTTGCGGCCGCTCGACATCGTGCTGCCGCCGGCTTCGCTGCTCAATCCAAGCTATCCGGCGGCGGTGGTCGCCGGCAATGTGGAGACCTCGCAGAATATCGTCGACGCGCTGTACGGCGCCCTCGGCGTGCTGGCCGCCAGCCAGGGCAGCATGAACAACTTCAGTTTCGGCGACGGCCGCCATCAGTATTACGAGACCGTCTGCGGCGGCGCCGGCGCCGGGCCGGGTTTCAACGGCGCCAGCGCAGTGCACAGCCATATGACCAATTCACGTCTGACCGACCCGGAAGTGTTGGAACTCAACTACCCGGTGCGGCTGGAGCATTTCGGCATCCGCCGGAACTCGGGCGGTGACGGCCGGTTCACCGGCGGCCATGGCGTCGTGCGGCGCATCCGTTTCCTCGCGCCGATGCAGGCCAATCTGCTCGCCGTGCGCCGGAAAATCGCGCCATTCGGCCTCGCCGGCGGCCAGCCGGGCCTGACCGGACGGCAATGGATAGAACACGCCGATGGCCAAACAAGCGCTGCAGCGCCAACGACTCCGCTCTCCGGCATGGCGGCTTTCTGGCTGGAGGCGGGTGATGTGTTCGTACTGGAAACGCCGGGCGGCGGCGGCTTCGGCGAGCGCCATATCAACGAAATTCCGCCAGCAGCATCGCCTCCCGCTCGCGTTTGATCTGGTTGCGCGGCTTGCCGACACGGCTCGCGAGCGGGCCCGCCGGCAGCGGCAATGCCGCCCGTTCAGCGCCGCTGCGCGGCGTTTGCGCCGTCGGCTGCACGCCGACGCCCGGTCCAGCCATCTGGCTGGCTGCAATAAACAACAGCAAGGCGAGTTGTTCCGAATACATGATCTGTCTCCATCGGGTTGGCCGGCACATACCGGATGCTGTGCAGGTTAGAGACCGCCTCGCCGCGGCGTTAGCAACCGGGTTGCAACCTGGCCGGCCAACCGGGCGGGCCAACCAGGTTGGTGTCGCGCTATGCTGCGGACCTCTATGCTGAACCCATACTCGCCAAGGAGGACACGCCATGCCGTATCTGCAGGAACAATGGAACACTCACGGTCGCCAGCTCAGCCCGCTGCGCCGCTACAGCAGCCAGCGTGAATTCGAAGCCGACTGGGTGGGCGCGCTGCGGCGCCGCTACAGCCTGTCGCAGGAAGCGCTGGCGGTGCTGGCCAACGTCTCCGTCACCACGGTGCAGAACTGGGAAAACCCGCAAAGCCGCAAGAGCATTGCGCCGCACAATCAGGACCGCTTGCGCGACATCGAACGCGAACTGTGGATCAAGTCGCATGTCACCCTATTGGAGCCCTGCCCGCCTTTTCTGCGGGCGCTCTACGATTTGCTCACGGCGAACAAGGACAGCAGCGCGCAAGGTCTGGCTGAATACCTGATCGCCTGCATGCCCGAGCAGGATGCGGAACGTCCGCGCCTGCTGCACTGGGCCGGTCTGGCGCACAGCATCGCCGATCCGACCTCGGACAAGGCGCGCGAGTATCAGAACGCCGCGCTGCGCGCCTTGGGACAAGCGACGACGCCATTGGCGGCGGCCATCGAAAACGAAATTCTCGGCAGCCAGTTCGAAGACCTGCTGGCGCAACGGCCGGGCCCGGAGCGCCAGGACA
Source organism: uncultured Thiobacillus sp. (assembly GCA_964466195.1). GTDB lineage: Bacteria > Pseudomonadota > Gammaproteobacteria > Burkholderiales > Thiobacillaceae > PFJX01. The sequence continues at coordinate 221,998 of CAYXMQ010000003.1, read as the reverse complement.
AAGGCCGCCATCTGCTGGCCGCGTGCGAACGGCTGTATCAGCGCGATCAGCAAGCCGCTTATAAATGGAACGCGCTGGAAGTCGCCTGTCGCACACCGCTGCCGGCGGCGACGCAATACGACCTGCTCGGCGAGTTGAACCGGTTGCTGGGCGAGAATGCCGTACGCCGGAAGATACAGTCCGACGAGGCATACGAAGCGTTGCGCGCGGCCTATACCGCCTCGATAACGCTGAACTGAGGGGGGTAATCACATGAAAACCCATCTCAAATCCGCAATCGGGAGTCTGGCCTTGTTGGCTTGCCTGAGCCTGAGCGGCGCGCTACCGGCGGCAGCCGCGGCGCCGCAAGCGAACGTCCCCCCGCCCCCCGTGGTGCAAGCGGCCGTCGGGCCGCTGGCCTGGCAACGCGTCGGTGCGCCGATCAGCCTGGACGCTTGAACCGTTCCCCCCGGCGCCGGCAGAAGCCGGGGGGAACCTCCGAAGAGCCGCGATACCTTCGGCCCAACCGGCTCAGCCCCCCTTGCTCAGCCACATCAGGCTGTCGAAACGCCGGCCGGCCTGCCATTCGATCTTGATCCGCGCCATACCGGCTGAGCCGACGTTGATACGATAGGCGCGCTCCGGCGGCAGGCCGAGGGCATGGCAGATCGCCATGCGGATGACGCCGGCGTGGGTGACGACCAGCACATGCCGGCCGGCATGCTGCTGCAGAATATCTTCATACGCCGCGGCGACGCGGGCGTAAAAGTCCGCCAGCGGTTCAGCGCCTTCGGGACGGTTGGCCACCGGATCGAGTTTGAAATTGATCAGGCGGTCGGGATTCTGCAGCTTGATCTGTTCGGCCGTCTGGCCTTCCCAGTCGCCGAAGCGGACTTCAGCCAGGCGGGCATCGAGTTGCACCGGCAACGCCAGGGAGGGCGACAGCCAATCGGCAAACGCTCGGCAACGGCTCAATGGTGAACTGACCAGGACGCTCCAGGGTGGCATATCGGCGGTGGCGGCGCGCATCTGCAGCCAGCCCTTTTCGGATAATGGGTCATCGGTCTGGCCGCGGTATTTTTTGCCGCCGACGGGCTCGCCGTGGCGCAGGAAATCAAAAGTGGTAACGGTCATCTTCGGTCAATTTTTGTCTCAAGCGTTGCCGCAGGCCTGCACAGTTCGGGATGACGAAACCCGACACGGCAACGGAAAAAATAACGGGGCTGGATTCTGCCAGGAAGTCCGAGCTCAAGGCCCGACAACGCGGCCGCAGAGCCTGCTTGAACGCTCGAACAGACGCATTAATGGTTCATATGTTTCATTTCAAGCGTTCATGCTGGATCTCGACGGTAACGATTGACCATTCATGACAACGCATAATCTGTCGTTAATCCATGCCTATCGGATATATTACTTTCGTAATAGATAAGCAGGTATCAAATGGCCACGCTGTTCCGGATGCACTCGGGCGCTTTGAGTGCCGCCCCCCCGCCGCGAGGCAAAACCGAGATGGCCCGTGTCTGACGAACTGCAGCGTCTGCAGGCCGAAGTCGCAGCGCTACGCACGACCAATAGCGCTTTGGAAGCGCGCTTGGCGCTCAGTACAAAAATGCGGCACGACCCGCTGCACAGCGTGCATCAGGGGCCACTGCCGCTGAGCGACTTCGCGCAGCGGGTCATGGATACAGCCGGCAGTCTGGTAATTGTTCTGGACTCTGATGGCCGCGTGCGCCTGGCCAACCGCCGCTGCCATGAGGCGCTCTGCGCCGCCGCCCGCGACCTGGAAGGCCGGGTGTTGGATGATTATTTGCCGGACGATGAATGCATGGCCCTGGCAGCCGGATTGATGCCGCTGTCCGAACCGATCGTCTCGTCGCTGTTCGAAACCGTACGGCGGCAGGGAAAATACTCCGCCGAACACCGCTTGGCCGACAGTCAGGGCCACTACCGTCATTATTTGTTTGATGCGGCCATCCTGCACGACGCTCAGGGCAATGAGGAAGGCGCCGTGGTCAACGCCACCGACATCACCAAGCTGAAGCAGCAGGAGACCCGTTTACGCTGCAGCGAATCCCTTCTGAAAGCGGCACAAAAGCTCGCCCGCATCGGCAGCTGGGAACTGGACCCTGCAAGCAAGCGTTTAATCTGGTCGGACGAGGTCTATCGCATTTTCGAAATCGACCCGAATCGGGTTGGCGCCTCTTACACTAACTTCCTGGCGACAGTCCATCCGGATGACCGCGAGCGGGTCGATCAGGCTTATCGCGAGTCGTTGCGCACGCGGCAAGACTACGACCTCGTGCATCGCTTGTTGCTTGCCGACGGGCGAGTGAAATGGGTGCGAGAACAATGTGCCACGAACTACACCGATGACGACACGCCTATGCACTCTATCGGCACGGTGCAGGACGTTACCGCCCAACACGAAGCGGACGAAAGTCTGCACTTGGCCGCCACCGTGTTCGACAGCAGTCTCAACGGCATCATCATCACGTCGCCACGGGGTGTCATCCTCCGAGTCAACCAGGCGTTCAGCAGGATTACCGGTTATTCGATGGAGGAGGCGCGGGGAAAGACGGTGCGCCTGTTCAAATCGGAACAGCACGACGCAGCTTTTTACCAGGCGATGTGGTCCGACCTGGAACACCACGGCAGTTGGCAGGGTGAAATCTGGGATCGCCATCGTGACGGCCATTTGATTCCGATTTGGCAAAGCATCATAGCCGTCCGTGACACACAGGGCGAAGTCAGCCACTACATCGGCATTTTTTTCGATATCAGCGAGCAAAAGCGGGCAGCAGAACATATCGACCGGTTGGCGCACTACGATTCGCTGACCAATCTGCCCAATCGTCTGCTGTTCTATGAGCGCTGCCTGCACGCCCTGGAGCGGGCGCGACGCGAAAACAGCAAGGTCGCGGTGCTGTTCCTCGATCTGGATCATTTCAAGCACGTCAACGACAGTCTCGGCCATCCGGTCGGCGATGCCCTGTTGCAGGTCGTTGCACAACGCCTGAAACAGCAGTTGCGCGAGGAAGACACGGTGGCGCGCCTGGGCGGTGATGAGTTCATCGTCGTTCTGGAAGACGTGACGGCGCCGGCGGATGCCGAATGGGTGGCGCGTAAACTGCTGGCCGCGTTTGTCGAGCCCTTCCCGGTGCGGGGCCACGACCTTTCGCTGGGGATTTCCATCGGCATCAGTCTTTTTCCTACCGATGGCGAGGATGTCACCAGCCTGGTCAAGAACGCGGATATCGCGCTCTATCGCGCCAAAGCGCAGGGGCGCGGTGGTTTTCAGTTTTTCGAGTCGTACCTGACGCAAGTTGCAGCGGAACGGCTGTATCTCGAAGGCGAGCTGCGCAAGGCGGCCTGTCGCGGCGAACTGGCCATCCATTACCAGCCGCAGCACCGCTTGACCGACGGTTGCATGGTCGGGGCGGAAGCGTTGCTGCGCTGGCATCACCCCAAGCTCGGCCAAGTGCCGCCGGACCGTTTCATCCCCATTGCGGAAGACAGCGGGCTCATTGTGCCTATCGGCGCATGGGTGTTGCAGGAAGCCTGTCGCCAGGCCAAAGCCTGGCTGGACGAGGGCGTCCCGCTCGAACGCATCGCCGTCAACCTGTCCGGCGTTCAGATTCAGCGCGGCGACATCGTTGCCACGGTCTGCCGAATTTTGACCGAGACCGGTTTGCCGCCTGAGCGGCTGGAATTGGAGATCACCGAAACCTACATCATGCGACAGGCCGAGCGCGATATCCGCGTGCTAGAGCAACTCCGCTATTACGGCGTGAATCTGGCCATCGACGATTTTGGTACCGGTCAATCCTCGCTCGGCTATCTCAAACGCCTGCCGGTGGACAAACTGAAGATCGACCGATCCTTCGTCATGGATATTCCGCAGGACGCCGACGATGCCGCCATCACTCGCGCCATCGTGGCCCTCGGCCATAGCCTGCGCCTAAGAGTCTTGGCGGAAGGGGTGGAAACGCCCGAACAGGTCGCCTTCCTGAAGGAACTCGGCTGCGACGCCGCACAAGGCTACTACTACAGCAAGCCGATCGATGCCGCCGCGTTTGAGACTTACCGGCGCGACTCGGCAGCAGAGATCACGACGACACGATAATCCCGCCGGACACAATCAACCGCCGGGATCGAACGCGCAGAACGGCATTCTGGCGCGCATCGACACGTCATCGCGCCGCCTGCCCGCCTTCAACGCCCGCGCAGCAAGCCTTCCACTTCACGTCTGAGGGCATCCACTTCCATCACCGCCAGCGCGGCGCGGCTGCCCAGCGAGAGGATGCTGCCGCCGACGGCGGCGCACTGGCGATAAGCCGTGCGGCTCTTCAAGCTGGCGGCCAGCATGGGGATACCGAACTCCGGCAGCATGCCGAGCACTTCACGCGCCAGCACCGTGTTGGGCTGCATCTGGTTCACCACCAGGCGCGCTTCGAGTTCCGGATTCTTGTTGCGCGCCAGGACGATCGCCTCGCGTATGCGCACCGAGGCCCATAGATCAAGCGGCGACGGTATCACCGGCACCAGCGCCAGATGTGCGGCGCGCAATGCACTGATGGTCACCGAGGCCGTCGCCGCCGGCGGACTGTCGATGACGATGTAGTCGAATTCCTCTGCCCGCTTGCGCAAGGCCTTGTGCAATTTGTTCTCCGCACCGGACACATCTTCCACTTCCGCCGGAAAGCCGGCGCCCATGCCGGACCAGTGCACGGCAGTGTTCTGCGCATCCGCATCGGCCACCAGGACGCGCTTGCCGCGATCCGCCAGACTGCCGGCCAGCAGCATGGCCAAGGTGGTTTTGCCGGCGCCCCCCTTCTGGTTGACGACGGCGATGATTTTCGCGCTCATGCGGCTGGCTCCTGGACTTTGTTTTTGCTGATACGCCGATAGTAGCGTCATGCTTAGCCTGATGCAGCCGCGTGGGTATAATTCGCGCGGTTCAAATCATCAGGATTCAACTCATGGGCTTTCTCGCCGGCAAGAAGATTCTCATCACCGGGTTGCTCAGCAACCGTTCGATTGCCTATGGCGTCGCAAAATGCTGTCATCGCGAGGGCGCTGAACTGGCCTTCACCTACCAGGGCGACAAGCTGAAAGACCGTGTGCTGGGCCTGGTCAAGGAGTTCAGCACCGAAGAGCCGTTGCTGTTTCCGTGTGATGTCAGCAGCGACGAAGAAATCACCGCATTGTTCGACAGTCTCGGCCAGCATTGGGACGGCCTCGACGGCCTGGTGCATTCGATCGCCTATGTGCCGAAAGAGGCGCTGGACGGGAGTTATCTCGACTTCGTCACGCGTGAGAACTTCCGCGTTGCGCATGACATTTCCAGCTATTCCTTCACCGCGCTGGCGAAAGCCGGGCTGCCGATGATGGCCGGCCGCAATGCCGCCATGCTGACCATGACCTACCTGGGCGCAGTACGGGCGGTGCCGCACTACAACGTCATGGGCCTGGCCAAGGCCAGCCTGGAAGCCAGTGTGTATTACCTGGCTTCTAGCGTCGGCCCGATGGGCATCCGCGTCAACGGTCTGTCCGCCGGCCCGATCAAGACGCTGGCCGCTTCCGGCATCGCCGATTTCAGCAAACTGCTGGCCTGGGGCGAAAAGCACTCGCCATTGCGCCGGAACGTCACCATCGAGGAAGTCGGCAACACCGCCGCCTTCCTGCTCTCCGACCTGGCTTCCGGCATTACCGGCGAAATCACCTATGTCGATTCGGGCTTCAACAGCACGGCCGGCTTGTCGAACAATAGTTGAATCCTTTTCAGGCAACAAAAAAGCCGGGCAAGCCCGGCTTTTTTGTTGCCTGAAAAACGCCGATCACTCGGCCTTCGGCTCCAGCGCCGTCGGGTCGATCTTGATTTTCGTTTTCGCCTTGGCGCTTTCCAGATACGCGCGCATTTCTTCCTGCGCCAGCAAACGCCGCATGTCGTTGCGCATGGCGGTGACCTGCTGCGGCGCCATTTCGCCCGCGATGACGCGGTTGATGCGGTACAGGCGATAACCGTCGGCCGACTCCACCCCGACCCAGGTCGGCAATTTGGCCGTTGTGCTGCTGAATATCGCCCGCACTGAAGCGGCCGGCACGTTCAACGGCTGCATGCGCGATATCGTCATCGGGGCGGACAGATTTGCTGCCGGCAGCGCGTTGGCCTGGGCGGCTTGCAACGCCTTCTTGCCGGCGTCCACTGCCAGCTTATGCGCCGCAGCAGCAATCAGGCGAGCGCGAATCGCGCCGGCCACTTCGGCCAACGGGCGAACGCCGGCCGCACGCGACTCGATGACGCGAGCCGACACCAGCGTATTGGGTGCAACTTCGATCGCCTCGACGTTATGTTTCTTCTTGAGCGAGTCCTCGCTCAGCAGCGCCGTGATCAAACGGGCATCGCCCAGCAATGCCGGTTGCGCATTGCCTTGGCCGATCCATCCGCTCTGTTCGATCTTGAGGCCGAACTCCTTGGCCGCCGGTTCGAGGCTTTCCGGCTGTTCGTAAACCAGGTTGCTGAAACGCTCGGCGGCATCGATAAAACGCTTCTGCGCTTCCTGCTGCTGCAAGGACTTGATGATGTCGTCCTTGACCACGGCGTAACCCAACTTGGCGCCACCGATGATGCCGTCGAGGCGAATGATGTGGAAGCCGAACTGGCTTTCAACCAAACCGCGAATCTCGCCCGGCTTCATCGACCAGGCCGCATCGGCGAAAGGCTTCACCATCATGTTGCGCGAGAACACGCCAAGATCGCCGCCATTGCCGCCGGAACCCGGATCTTCCGAATGCTGGCGGGCCAGATCGGCAAACTTGGCCGGGGTCTTGCGGACCTCTGCCAGCAACTGCTCGGCGCGCGTCTTGGCGGCTTGTTTGGCGGCGGCATCGGCGCCGGCTGCCAGCTTGATCAGAATATGGCTGGCGCGGCGCTGCTCAGGCTCCTGGAATTGCGCCGGATTCTCTTCGAAATATTTGCGGGCCTGCTCGTCGCTGATCTGGACGCCGGCTTCCAGACCAGCTTGCGACAACACCACGTACTGCACGCGGACCATCGCAGGCGTCGAGAAATCGGCCTGATGCGCCTTGTACTCGGCTTCAACCGCCTTGTCGTCGATGTTGGCGGCGATGCTGAAATCCTTCTGATCGAAAACGACTTCGTTGACCTCGCGCTGCTGCGCCAACAAGCCGCCCAGACGGCTGGCGCTCGGCAGGGCGACGATCGCCCCCTCGCCGTAGCCGATCTGGACCTGCTTGAGCAGCAAATCCTGGCCGATCATCGCCAGCAATTCTCCCAGCGCCATTCCGCGGCCCTTCAGCCAGGCATCGAGCTTGGCATCGGAAAACTTGCCGTTCTCCTGAAAGATTTCCACGCCCGCCAAGACCGCCTGAACCTGCGGATCGAGGATCGAGAAGCCAGTCTTCGCGGCCGCCTGGGACAGCACGCTGGTATTGACCAGCTGATCCATGACCAGTTTGCGCAGCGCCTTCTGCTCGACTTTGGCGCCCATCTGCTCTTCCTGCTGTTTCAGGGTTTTGACGAATTCGCGCTGGCTGATTTCGGCCTCCCCGACTTTCGCCGCCGGCGGCTCCTTGCCGCCGCCGGAGACATACGAATCGACCCCCCACAAGGCAAACGGGATGATCAACAAACCCAGGATCACCTTGGCTATCCAGCCTTGGGAACGTTCACGTATGGCTTCTAACATGGCGATTCAATCACTCAAATGGGGGGCAAAAACACGAACGACCAGACAGGCGTTCGCCACAAGAACTAGCGCGGGCATTTGATTTTCTGGCGGAAGCGGTGAGATTCGAACTCACGAACGGTTGCCCGTTGCCGGTTTTCAAGACCGGTGCAATCGACCACTCTGCCACGCTTCCGAAGCGCGGCATTCTAACTTGGCTTGGCCCGACTCCGAAACTGAACTTTTCTGCGTGCACAGGCTAAGTAGAACAGCTTGCCAGCTGGGCGATCGATTTGAATACGTCGAAATACGCAGGAAAGGTTTTGGCGACGCACTTGGGATCGTTGATGCGCACCGGCACGCCGCCCAGGCTGATCAGCGAGAAACACATCGCCATGCGATGGTCGTCGTAGGTATCGATGGCGGCGTTGGCGACCAGTTTGGCTGGCGGCGCGATACGGATGTTGTCGGCGCCCTCTTCCACCGTCGCGCCGAGTTTGCGCAATTCGGTCGCCATCGCAGCGATACGGTCGGTTTCCTTGACCCGCCAGGACGCGATATTGCGCAGCGTGGTGACGCCATTGGCGAACAGCGCCAGAACCGCCAGGGTCATCGCGGCATCGGGAATGTGGTTGCAATCGAGATCGATGGCCTGCAGTTTGCTGCCGCAGGCCAGGCGGCTCTCGATCCAGTTGGGTCCAAAACCGATCTCGGCGCCCATGCGGGCCAGCGCTTCGGCGAAGCGCACGTCACCCTGGATGCTGTTGCGGCCGACGCCTTCAACCCGTACCGGCCCATGCCCGAGCGCACCGGCGGCAAGAAAGTAGGAGGCGGAAGAGGCGTCGCCTTCGACGTCGATTTCGCCTGGGCTGGCGTAGACCGCCGCCGGCACGGTGAAGCTTTGCCAGCCCTCGCGGCGGACTTCCACGCCGAAACGCTGCATCAGGTTGAGGGTGATTTCCACATAGGGTTTGGAAATCAGTTCGCCTTCGACGCGTAGCGTGACGTCGCAACCGAGTAAAGGCGCCGATAACAGCAAACCGGTGAGGTATTGGCTGGAAACATTGCCTTTGACGCTGGCGACGGATTCCGCCGCCGGCCGCGCCGGCGCCACCGCCAGCGGCGGGTAGCCGTCATTGCCAAGATAGGTGATCTGCGCGCCAAGTTGGCGCAAGGCGTTGACCAGGTCGCCGATCGGACGCTCGTGCATGCGCGGGACGCCGCGCAAGGTGTAGTCGCCGCCGGCCAATGCCGTCGCGGCGGTCAGGGAGCGAAACGCAGTGCCGGCGTTGCCGAGAAACAATTCGGCCTGCTTGACCGGAAAAGCGCCGCCGATGCCTTCTACGCGGTAGTCATCGCTGCTTTCGATGCGCTGCCATACGACGCCCAAACGCGTGAGCGATTCGAGCATGACCTGGGTGTCGTCGGAGTCGAGCAGGCCTTTGACCAAGGTGGTGCCTTCGGCCAGCGCCGCCAGCAACAGCATGCGGTTGGAAATGCTTTTCGAACCGGGCAGGCGGATTTTGCCGCGAGCGCCGGAAAGAGCGGGGAGATCGAGAAATTCCATGACAGTTACCTGTGGTTTGACCGACCGGACCCTGGGCTCGTCAAGCAGCCCGAAGCGGCCGAGTCAGTCGTTGTTGTACTTGCCTTGCAACCAGTTGGCGCGTGCACTGCGCGCGCGCGTAAACAGCTGTTCCAGTGCAGCGCCGTCATTGGCGGCAATCAGTGCGCGCATCGAGGCCAGTTTCTCGCTCAAGGCATCCAGTTCGTCGAGCAAGGCGTCACGATTGGCCAACGTGATATCGCGCCACATTTCCGGATGGCTGCCGGCGATGCGGGTGGCATCGCGCAGTCCGGCCCCGGCGTAACGGAAGTAGATATCGGCGAGCGGACGGCTGGCCAGTTCGTCCATCAACGCATAAGCCAGCAGATGCGGTAAATGGCTGACGGCCGCGAAGACCCGGTCATGCAAATCGGTTTCCATACGCACGACGCGCGCACCGCAAGCGCGCCAGAGCTGTTCGACGCTTTCGACATCGGCGCTGCGATTCTCCGCCAGCGGCGTCAGGATCAGCGGCTTGCCGGCATACAGGCCGCGCCGCGCGGCGACCGCACCATTGGTCTCGGCGCCGGCAATCGGATGCGCGGGCACGAATTGCGCAATGCGCTCACCCAGCCCCAGTCGTGCGGCGGCGATCACATCCCGCTTGGTGCTGCCGACGTCGGTGACGATGCAGTTCGCGGGCAACACCTGCGCCAACTCGACGAACAACGCCGGCATCGCGCCGACCGGCGCCGCCAGCAGGACCAGGTCCGCACTGGCGACGGTGCTGGCCAGGTCAGCGCCGATGTCATCGATGATGCCGAGTTTCAGCGCCGTTTCCAGGTTGCTCCGGCTGCGGCCGATGCCGGTCACGCGGGCAACCAGCCCCTGATGTTTCAGATCGAGGGCAAAAGAGCCGCCGATCAGGCCGACGCCGACGACGATCAGGTGGTTGATCATGCCGGCTCCCGGGTTACGTGCATCGCCAGAATCTCGTCTAACGCAGCCAGGAAACGTGCGTTCTGCTCCGGCAAGCCGATGCTGACGCGCAAATAGTCCGGCAGGCCATAGTTGCCGACCGGACGAACGATGACGCCGCGCTTGAGCAGTTCTTGAAAGACGCCGTCGGCAGACCTTGCAGGCGAGGCGACTTTGACGCAAACGAAATTGCCGAACGACGGAATGAATACCAAGCCCATGCGCTGAAAACCCTGCACCAGTTGCGCCATGCCGGCATCGTTGACGCGTTTCGAGGCGGCGATGAAATCGGTGTCGTCGAGCGCCGCCGTCGCCGCCGCCAATGCCAGCGAGTTGACGTTGAACGGCTGCCGCACCCGGTTGAGCAGGCCGGCCACATCCGCCTGCGCCAGCGCATAACCGACGCGCAGGCCGGCCAGCCCGTAGGCTTTCGAGAAGGTCCGCGTCAGCACCAGATTGGGAAACTCGGACAGCCAGGCGACGGTCGGAGCTTGCACCGCGGCATCGAGAAACTCGCCATACGCCTCGTCCAGCACGACCAACACCTGCTCCGGCACCGACTTCAGGAAGGCATGCACAGCGCTCGCATCCAACAGGGTGCCGGTAGGGTTGTTGGGATTGGCGATGAAGACGACGCGGGTATCCGCACGGATCGCCGCGCGCATCGCGGCCAGGTCGTGGCCGAAGTTCAGCGCGGCGGCGGCCAGGCCGGTCGCGCCGGTTGCCTGGGTGACCAAGGCGTAGACCGCAAACGCATGCTGCGAATACACCGCCGAGGTACCCGGCGCCAGGAACGCGCGGGCGACCAGTTCCAGCACATCGTTGGAGCCGTTGCCGAGCACGATGCCGGGCAGTCCGATGCCAGCGAATTCGCCGCCGAGTTTGGCGGCGATGGCGGCTTTCAGTTCGAAGCCGTTGCCGTCCGGGTACAGCGCCAGCGAGGCCAGCCCGGCGGCCACGGCGGCGCGCGCCTTCGGGCTGATGCCGAGCGGGTTCTCATTCGACGCCAGTTTGACGATATCGGCTTCGGTGAGGCCCGCAGCGGGGTCCAGCTCGCGAGCCAGTTCAGAGATCGGTTTGCCGGGTTGATAAGGCGCGATGGCGCGCACATAGGCAGGAGCAAGGTCGCAAGGATGCATAAGGTTTGGAGACGGCCGGTTAAACGGCAACCGGATAGGCGCCAAGAACTTTCATGAAGGAACAATGTTGTTCGACGACGTGCAACGCGGACTGGATATTGGGGTCGGCGATATGGCCGTCGATATCGATGTAAAACACGTATTCCCAAGCGCCGTTGCGGGCAGGCCGGGATTCCAGTTTCGACAGGCCGATGTTGTGGGCGGCCAACGGTGCGAGGAGTTCCAGCAAGGCGCCCGGACGATTGCTGGCGGACAGCACGAGCGAGGTTTTGTCGCGCCCGGACGGCGCCGTGTCTTCCCGCCCCAGCACCAGAAAACGCGTGGTGTTGTTGGCTTCGTCCTCGATATCGCGCGCAACGATGGTCAAGCCATAACGTTCGGCCGCGAGTTCGCCGGCGATAGCGGCGGCATTCGGGTTTTCCGCTGCCAAACGCGCGGCTTCGCCATTGCTGGTCGCCTGCATGGTTTTGACGCCGCGCAGGTTCTGATTCAGCCATTCATGGCACTGGCCCAGGGATTGGGCATGCGAATAGACGACTTCGACGCCGTCCATGCCGTCCTTTCCAGCCGCTTCACGCCGCATCAAATACTGGCGCACGCGCAACATCACTTCGCCGCAGATCTTCAACGGGCTGGTGAGCAGCAGATCGAGCGTGCGGCTGACCGCCCCTTCGGTGGAGTTTTCCACCGGCGCGACGCCGTAGTGGGCCTCGCCGCGCTCCACTGCCCGGAACACGTCGTCGATGCTGGAGCAGACCAGGCCTTGGGTGGCGTGCCCGAAATGCTTGATTGCGGCCGATTCGGAAAAGGTGCCTTGCGGTCCCAGGTAGGCGATGTTGAGCGGCTGCTCCAGCGCGCGGCAGGCCGACATGATTTCCTTGTACAGCACGGAAATGGATTCCGCCGGCAACGGACCCGGATTGTCCGCCTGCATGCGCCGCACGACCTGGGCTTCACGTTCGGGTTTGTAAACAATGCCGTTTTTGAGATGCCCGATGGTTTGGGCCAGGCGGGCGCGCTCGTTGAGCAGGCGCAGAACCTGTTCGTCGACTGCGTCGATCTGGTTGCGAAGGGAAAGGAGTTCGTCGCTCATAACAGTACAGAATCTACTCGAATGGAAGGTAACGTACGCGTAACACGCCTGCGATGCCGGCCAGGGCGGCCAGGACGGCGTCGGGCACGGCGGCGTCGACATCAACCAGCGTGAACGCCATCTCGCCCTTGGACTTATTCACCATATTGTGGATGTTGAGACCGGCCGCAGCGAGCGTCGTGGAAATCTGCCCCAGCATATTGGGCACGTTGGCGTTGGCGATGGCCAGGCGATAAGACGACTCGCGCGCCAGGTTGATGTTGGGGAAGTTCACTGCATTCTGAATGTTGCCGTTTTCCAGGTAGTCGGCCAGTTGCTCGGCGACCATGACGGCGCAGTTTTCTTCCGCCTCGACAGTCGAGGCGCCGAGGTGCGGCAACGCGGCGAAGCGCGGGTGTTGCCGCAGCAGGCTGCTCGGGAAATCGCAGATGTAGGCGTGCAGTTTGTTGTCGTTGAGGCCGTCCAGCACGGCTTGTTCGTTGACGATGCCGTCGCGCGCAAAATTCAGCAATACGCAGCCCTTGCGCATCAATTTGATGCGCTCGGCGTTGATCAGATCGCGGGTAGCCGGCACCAGCGGCGTATGCAGGCTGATGAAATCGGCATGCTTGATCAAGTCTTCCACCGAGGCGGCTTTCTTCACCTGTGCGGGCAGACGCCAGGCTGCATCGACCGTGATTTCCGGGTCGTAGCCGATGACGTTCATGCCGAGTCGGATCGCCGCGTCCGCAAGCAGCGAGCCGATCGCGCCCAGACCGACCACACCCAAGGTGCGGCCAGGCAATTCGTGGCCGACGAAGGCCTTTTTCCCGGCTTCGACCTGCTTGTGCAGCGCTTCATCGTCGCCCTGTAAACCCGCCACGAAGCAGATCGCCGGCACCAGATTGCGCGCGCCCAGCAGCATGCCGGCGATGACCAGTTCCTTGACTGCATTGGCATTGGCGCCCGGGGCGTTGAACACGGGTATGCCGCGCTCGCTCATGGCCTTGACCGGAATGTTGTTGGTGCCCGCGCCGGCGCGGCCGATGGCCATGACGCTGGCGGCGATCGGCAGCGCATGCATGTCCTGCGAGCGCAGCAGGATCGCGTCCGGATCGACGACCTCGTTGCCGACGACATAGCTTTCCGGCAGACGCGCAAGGCCGCGTTTGGAAATGGCATTCAGCGTAAGAATTTTCCGGACCTGGGCCATGCGGCACCTTTCAGCAACAGTGAAATAGAACGGCCGGCGCGTCGTTCAACGCGCCGGCCAGCGGAGTACAGCGTCAAGCGCGCGTTTTTTCAAACTCCTTCATGTAATCGACCAGCGCCTGCACGCCTTCGACCGGCATCGCGTTGTAGATCGAAGCGCGCATGCCGCCGACCGAACGGTGCCCTTTCAACTGCACCAGACCGCGCGCTTTGGCGCCTTTCAGGAAGTCCTCGTCCAGCGCCGCATCCTGCAGCGTAAACGGGATGTTCATCAGCGAGCGATTCTCGCGGGCGACCGGCGACGCATAGAAAGCGGAGGCATCGAGACAGTCGTACAGCAAACCGGCTTTCAGGCGATTGGTTTTCTCCATCGCCGCCAGGCCGCCCTTGGTCTTCAGCAGCTTGAACACCAGCCCGGCAATGTAGATGCCGTAGGTCGGCGGGGTGTTGTACATGGAGTCGTTTTCGCTATGCGTCTTGTAGTCGAACATCGTCGGCGTACCCGGCACAACCTGGCCGATCAGGTCGTCGCGCACGATCACCACGGTGACGCCGGCCGGGCCGATGTTTTTCTGCGCGCCGGCGTAGATCAGGCCGAATTTGGACACGTCGATCGGACGCGACAGGATCGTGGACGACATGTCCGCCACCAGCGGCACATCGCCGGCGAGATTGCCAAGATCGGGCGTCCAGAAGATTTCGACGCCGCCGATGGTTTCGTTCGGGGTGTAGTGCAGGTAAGCGGCGTTGGGATCGAGTTTCCAGGTGTCTTGCGTCGGCGCGTAGCTGAAGTTTTTATCCTCGGAACTGGCCACCACATTCACGGCGCCGTATTTCTTGGCTTCCTTGATGGCTTTTTTCGACCATTCGCCGGTATTCAGGAAATCGGCCGAAGCTTTACCGCGATAAAGATTCATCGGCACCATCGCGAACTGACTGGATGCACCGCCTTGCAGGAATAACACCTTGTAATTGGCGGGAATGCCCATCAGCTCGCGCAGATCGGCTTCGGCCTGGGCCTGGATGCCCATGTATTCCTTGCCGCGATGCGACATTTCCATGACCGACATGCCGCAGCCCTGCCAGTTGACGAGTTCTTCGCGTGCCTGTTCAAGGACTTCCCTGGGCAATACCGCGGGACCGGCGCTGAAGTTGTATAGACGTTCCATGATGCTGAGTGTCCTTCCTAGTGTTTGGCGGATTTTTCCTGATCGGCGCTGGCTTCCTCGTCGACCTTGTACTTTGGCGCCTTGCGCATCGGCGTACGGCGAACGGCGGATTTGGCCGCTGGCGCATCCAGCCCTTGCATCAGGTCGAGTCGGGCGATTTTCGCTGAATTCGTCTCGCCGTTCACGTTGACGATGTTGAGTCTGCCCTGGCCTTGCCGCATTTCGTTCTTGAAGTCGTAAATCGCACCGACCACGGTAAGACGTCCGCCGATGACGGCTTCCTCGAACTTGCCCATGGCCCAACGCACCTGATTATTGACGTTGAGCTTGACGCCGTTGAGGCCCGAGTCGCCTTTGGGAATCTGCAGGGTGTCGAGTTCGCGCTGGATCGAAGCCGATTCCTTGCTGTAATCACCGGCGGCGGCCTTGATCGCACCGCAGGCGACATGGCCGACGATCAACAACAGCGGGGTATGCAGGTGATGTACGCCGTACTCCACCGAGCCTTCCGCCGTGGCGATCTGGTTGCCGATATTGCGCACCATGAACAGGTCGCCGTCGGGCGTGGCATCAAGCGCGTGCGTGTGGACGCGCGAATCGGAACAGGTGACGACCGTGGCGCGCGGATGCTGGTTGTCGAGAAAGGGCGCGTAATAGGCCGGGCTGTTCTTGCGCATGAAGCTTCGATTGCTCTGCGTGATCTCCCGCAGGATCTCTTTCGACTCGCCGCTGGTCTGTTGCTTGTCGTTGAGGATGGCGGCGTATTCGCGGATCGTTTCTCTGACGATGCTGCGGATGAATTCCTTCTCCGCCTCACTCATCGAGAGTAAATCGGCGGCATGGACGCGAGCTGAAAAAGGCAGCGAAAACAGCAAACCGAACAGCAGCAACCAGACGGAACGTTTCATCATTTATCTCTCATCAAAACCGATACGCATTGAGGCTGCCCGGAAAAATGCAGGTTTGCGCCATGCCCGTATTACTCGCTCCCCTCGCCAGCGCGCGCGGCTGAGAGGGCTTCGAGCGTCGCCGGCGCGACATTTGCGGCAAAAGTTTAACCCGGCGTCGCTCGATATCGAGCAGGCAAACGGAAACTTCAGCCCGAACCGAGTTTTGCGCCGCCTTATTCCTTGCCCGAACGCCAGATCGACAGAACGATCCAGACGCTGTTGAAGAAGGCGACGATGAAGCCCAGCAAGCCGAAAAACGGCAAGCCGAACAGTTCCGGCCCGCCTTCCACGGTCATGATGATGCTGGAGCCAACCACCAGCGAGGCGGTCAGCACGCCCATGGTCAGGCGATTGGCGGCGCTGTTGAGTTGCTGGCCGAAATGATCGAGCCGCTTGAGATCGAGGTCGATGCGCATGCGGCCGCTGCGCGCGCGGCGAAACAGGCGCGCCACATCACGCGGCAGGCCGAACATGATTTCGGCCATTTCGGTGACGCCGCGCTTGGCGCGCTGCGCCAACGCCTGCGGCGAATAGCGCGCCTCCAGGACGCGGCGGACAAAGGGCTTCAGTTGATCGACCATATGGAATTCGGGATCGAGCTGATTGCCGAGGCCTTCCAGCGTGATCAAGGCCTTGAACAACAAAGTCAGGTCGGGCGGCAAAGCCAGCTGGTTATCGCGCATCAGCGCCGTGACTTCGCTCAACAATGCGCCCAGGCGGATGTCCTTCAAGCTCAAGTTGTCGTAGCCGAATACCATCTCAGAGATGTCGTAGGCCAGACGTTCCTCGTCGATTTCGACGTCTCCCGCCCAAACGGTGAGCACATTGAGCATGCCGGTTTCGTTTTTCTGAATCAGCGCTTCCAGAAAATCGATCAGTTGTTCACGACGGCTGTCGGTGACCCGGCCGACCATGCCGAAATCGATCAGCCCGATGCGGTTTCCCGGCAGGTAAATGACATTGCCGGGATGCGGATCGGCATGGAAATAGCCGTCCACCAGAATCATCTTCAGTACGGCGTCGGCGCCGCGCGCGGCCAGCAGCTTGAGGTCATAGCCTTCCGCCGCGGCGCGCACAAATTGCGAACCGGGAATGCCGACCAGCTCTTCCTGCACATTGACGCTAGCCGCGCAGTATTCCCAATACACCTTGGGAATGTGCACGCTGTCGTCCTGTTCAAAATGATGCGCGAAGGTCTCCAGATTGCGCGCCTCCTTGACCAGGTCGAGTTCGCGCTGCAACGAGCGTTGCAACTGGCCGACGATCTGCACCACGTGGTAGCGGCGCATGTCCGGCATTTCCAGTTCCAGCAGCCGCGCCAGATGCGTCAGGATGCGCAGATCTGCATCGATTTTGGCCTGCACATCCGGCCGCCTTATCTTGACCACGACCGCCGTCCCATCATGCAGACGCGCCCGATGCACCTGGGCGATGGACGCGGCGGCGAAGGGCTCACGCTCGAAAACAGCGAATACGCTGTCTACGCTACTGCCCCAAATGGTCTCCAGATCGGCTTGCAACTGCTCGAACGGCACCGGCGGCACGTGGCTGTGCAGTTTCTCGAATTCCGCAATCCAGGCGGCGGGAAACACATCGACACGGGTGGCGAGTATCTGGCCCAGCTTGACGAAACTCGGCCCGAGCTCGGTCAACGCCAGACGAATGCGGACCGGCAGATCGAGCCCCGTGATCTCGTTGGATGTTTTCCAATGCAGCAGCCGACCGGCGCGTTCCAGCAGATTCGATATGCCGAGTATGCGCACCAAATCGCCCCAGCCATAGCGAATCAAGACCGAGGAAATCTCATGCAGACGCGGCAGGTCACGCACCATCGAAAGGGTTTCGCGCAGCATGGTCGGCGCTTAAACGCTTACGAGCGGGTACGCGACGGTCTTGCCGGGAGCGGCGGCAAGGAAATACGACCTATTTTTTTCAATTGATTCAATATACATAGCGACTTTCCTTAAAGCCAAACATCAAAAATACAGCTTCCATAGTAGACAAAGCCATCGACTAAATCGCGTCTTGATGGCCTAATCGCGCCAATCTTGTGTCAAATTTTTCGACAAATTTAACTCATGCGATTCCTGCCCCTCGTTTTTGCCCTGCTTGCCGCACTGACTTTAGCCAGCCCGTTACGTGCCGATGAAGCCGCCAACGAAACCGCCAAACAGTCCGTCGCAGAAGGCGTCAAAGCCAAAGCCCAACCCCTGTTGAAGGCCTTGAGCATGCTGGGCACACCCTACAAATTCGGCAGCAACAATCCGGAAAAGGGGCTCGACTGCAGCGGCTTCGTCAAACTTGTATACAAAGAAACCGCCCAAATCAATTTGCCGCGCAGCGCGGCGGAAATGAGCCAGGAAGGCGAGAAGGTCAGCCAAGACGAACTCAAACCCGGCGATCTGGTGTTCTTCAACACGCGCAAGAAACCCAATTCGCACGTCGGCATCTATGCCGGCAACGGCACCTTCGTTCATGCCAGCAGCAGCCGCACCAAGCAGGTCACCGTCTCGCGCATCAATGAGAAATACTGGGCGAATCGCTTCAACGGCGCGCGCCGTGTATTGCCTGCGAACTAAGCCTTTCCTGCGCGGGATCATTCTCCTTGCCGCCCTGCTGCCTCGCTTGGTCAATGCGGCCAGCGAAGAGGAACTGTTTTTCAAAGGCGTCGCCGACGTCAATGAAGGCGATCTGCGCTTTTTATCCGCCGCGCCGCCCACCCCGGTTCACCATCATCAGAACCTGATCACGGTGAGCAAGGAAAGCCTGTTGAGCGGCTGGGTCAAGCTGGAACAATGCCACCGCCACCTCGACCCGGTACCCGACCTGCAGATCGTGTACCGCCAGGATCGCATTCGTGACATCGCCATCGTGCGCAGCGAAAACATCGGCCGCAGCCGGGTCGAGCAGAACAGCGTGCAGATGGAACAGATCGGGCGCAACGCCTTGATCTGCATCGAGGCGGAAACGCAGGCGCTGACCGCGGACGGCGAGCACCGCTACAGCCTGTCCAATGGCCCTTACATGCGCCGCTTTCTCGATGGCTATTACCCGATGCGGGTCAGCCTGCGCGTGCGGATGGAAGCGCCCGGACTGCGCTTCCTCGACATCCATCCCGCGCCGCAACCCGGCTTCGCCGTCAGCCAGCACGCGCACGAGGTCGCCTTCGAAGCCTGGTTTGAAGGCGAATTGCGCACCCGCATCCGTTTTACCGACGCACCGCAATAAGCCGCGTTTTAAACCACGCAATAACCGGCTCAGCAATAAATCGGGTAGCCGGAATCCCGTATGGAAACGGGCCCTGTGTGCCCCGGGCCTGCTCGAAGCACGCATTGTTGAACGAGGATATCCACGACGGTTTGCCCCCCGTGGAGCTGCCCAGCCTGCGACGTCATGGCAGTCGGCTATCCGGGGTTGAGCTGGCATTCACTAGCTTCCTGCGCACTTCTGCTGCTCGGCCAATCCTTCCGTACGACCAGCGCCGAACGAATGACAGATCTCCGGCGAGAAAGCGACCTTGGTGCCGTTTTGGCGTCGAACGTCAGCTTTCTTCGAGACCGTTCATACGGCTGCCCACGAACCGGGCTTCCGCATGTTTACGGAAGCATTCCGCACTCGCACACAACATGTCGTAGCTGGGAGGGCTTGCAGAGCCCTGATCTCATAGAACGACGCCCGCATGCCTTCTCGCACCAGCTTCGCGTGTAGACCACGACGCGCGAGCCTTAATGCTCGCTTTCGCGGAGCTCCTGTTCCATCTCTCGTTCGATGCTCCGTTCAAGCTGTTCGCGATGCTCCTTTAGCCACATGCGGACGTTGTTATTGGTTTCGACTTCGAAATGGGCGTCCAGAGCTGTGAGTTTTCGACGGTAATGCTCGCTAGCTGGCCCGCTCCAACCCTCAGAGAAGTTGTTGGCATGCAAGCTGCGCCGAACCTGCTCTATTGCGCCGTAACGTTCTAGCATCTGCCGCGCGAAGGTGGCGGGCTCATCCGGCCTGGAGATGATTGGCGGGCAGTGCTCGGCAAGAATCCATGCGCGGTCTCCGGCATCGACATCCACCCATTCAAAGACCACCGGCGCCGGGATGGCGTCAAGACCCGCCTCGTCGGCCTCATGTATTGATCGACCACCTTTAAGCCAATGCAGCAGATGCCAGGTCCCGATCTCTTTTCGTTGTATCTCTAGCCGGTGGGCAATGGCCGGCCAGACGACGGCGGGATTTGCCTGGGCCGCCTTGGACAGGAACTCCAACGGCTCGGGGTGGAAGCCAGCGGTGATGCTGTTGACGTTAGCGAAGTTGGCAATGCACCGCACTGCAAGCTTTGTTCCAGCGTCGGGATCGAAGTCGAGCAGGCGGTTTGCGATCTGGTTCCAATGGAATAGCGACATGTTGTTCGAATGCTTGCTCGCCGCGCCCTCGACGAACACTGCCGAATTCAGTACCCGCTCGATGCGGTTCGACAGGATGCTTAATTCGTCGGGATGGCCTCGCAGCCGTGAATCAAGGATTTCCAGCGCGGCATCAGGAGCGCTCGGGTCGTCGCCCTCCAGCAGCAGGTCGACGATGCCTTCGAGTACATCCATTGGCAGCTGGTTGACGATGCCGCCATAGACGAACAGCCGGAAACCCTTCGGATCAATTTCGCCCCGCTTCCCCATGGCCAGTAAAGCCCTGGCGATGTGATCGCTCATACCTGAACGCCAGACGAGGCCAAGCACGGAACTGCGAATCTCAGCATTCGAAAGCAAGATTTCGACGATCCCCTCCCACAAATCGAGTTTCTTGAGGTGCCATGCAGACAGATACCCGCCAATAAAGAAGTCGGACCGCTGCTCGCCGGCTTTGATCCATGCCGAAAGAATGGGGGGCCACAATTTAATGTCATCGGCTTGACCGAGAAGCTGGCCGAACTGGTAGCCGTTCTTGGCCTCGTCCGTAACAAGCCATGCTAGCTCTGGTGCCAGCAACTCCGGGTTGGCAGCGACGTCGGCGGCAAGCTGAATCAACTCCGGTCCCGCTGCATCGGAATACTGCCCCTCAGCGTCGAAGTTGTCCTCAATCAGCTTCATACCCGCATGGCGGCGCAGCTTGTTCGAGAAGGAGGACTCCGTCAGTTGAGCACGGATGACGTTGAGTTCAGATTTAACTGTTTCAGGCAGCACCTTGCCTTCGTAGTGAAGAGTGGCCACGACGGTCTCGATGCATTGCTCGCGCAGGCCTGGCATCGCGGCGGCGCGGCGCAGAAATACCTGGATCGTTTTGGCTAGCGGGACGATCAGGATGAGGCTTCTGGCGTGGCTCAAAATCGCCTTGGCTGCCTCAGTGGCTTCCGCGGCAGGCAGGTAGTCGACAGCTTCTTCCAGCAGCCCCACATGGGCTGCATACGCGTCGTACAGCTCTTCGTAGGTCTTTGGCTTCCAGCGATCTGGCAGACGCCGCAAGCCGATCACCTCGTCGATACTAGTCCGGCTCATGAAGGGTTCAAGGCTCTTACCCAACGCCTGAATGGCAATTTCTCTTCGGAACGGCACCTCACTGCGCAGTAACCTGCGCAGGTAGTCGATCTTGTCGACTGGCGACATTTCAGACGCGGCAACTGGCCCATATCCAAGGCCGAACAGCGAGATAAAGACGCCCGTCGAGTTGTTGGACCAGCTCTCGTTTTCGGCCTCGGCCAGTAGAAGCAAGCATTCCGCGGCTTCGAAGAACGTCTCAGCAGGGATGGCGAGCTGCTCGAGCCGGTGGACGGCGGTGCGACGCGCATCCCCTATGAACAACTCATGGCGGTCCTCAACCGTTGCAGCACCCAAGGCAGCGGCAAAACGGCGCAGGGCTGCCTTGGGTTTAGCCTGCGCTATCGCGAAAAAAAGGCTGGCGCCACTGGTGGTTTTGTAGCCCGCCAGCAACGCAAACATCCCGCCTTCACCCATCAGCCTATCCGCCCACACTGTCGCTGCTTTGGACTCCTGGACGAACATGAGCATGGCGTCGAAGTGCGCCTGCATACGGGCATCAAGACCCTCACGCAGTTGTTGGACGTCCACCATGTAGGCGTACTGCTCAAACCAGCTCTTCCACATGGCAACGTGAAGCAGCTTCGGTGATATCAGCAGCACTCTTGGCCCTTGCAGCACCCGCCGTCTTCGCAATTCGCTGACAGTGCGTGACAGCCTGTGCTCAGAAAAGGCCCGGTCCAAGTGCCTCAGCGCTGCCAGCACCGCAGCCTGAACTGCTGGCCCATCCACTGTTTCCCACGCGACCTGCCGGAAAAGAGCAAGCGTCCGGATCACTGCCAGCCTGTCGTACCCCTCGGCAGAATCGACGTTGTGGGGGGCACATACGATGCGGTCCCAGAGCCTGTCTAGGTGGGCCAGTTGCTGAGAGGGCTGCTGGTCAGGATTGTTTTGGATGTATTGGCCAAGCTGGTGAGCCGCCCGAGGCGATCCCTCACACAAGCTTGCCAGCCAGCTTGCGCTGTCCGAGGGGATGCCATAGCCCTTGAAAATGTCGGCGACCACAGGCTGTTCGAGTCGCGGCATGTCGATGACCTGTGTGTTTGCATGCGCACTGGCAGGTTCGGCCACCTTGTCAGCGGTCACGAGTAGCATCCTGGTCGCCAGCCTCCTAAACAACGACGTCAACTCTTCCGCAGTATCCAGGTCGCATTCATCGGCAACCAGGATGATGGTGGTCTTCGGCGCCATCTGCCTCAAAGCCTCCATTGCTACGCTCGCAAAGGCTTGCTCCGGATCTCGGCAGTACAAGACGCAGCCACTGAGCTGCGAGGCACTAAGCGAGCGATAAATGAGGTGCGTCTTGCCGGCGCCCGCGTCGCCAAGCACACGCACGTGCTGAAATCCATTGGCGCTGTCGGCGGCCAGTTTGATCTGCTCGGCGGCTCTGTTGAGCTCCTCCGTCTGCTGGTAGATGTCAATCTCGAGGTCGCAGGAGTCTTCCATGAACGACAGGTCATGGAAGACTGTGTTGTCGTAGCCATGCACGCGGTTCAAGCGCATCGCGATGCCGGGTGCCAGCACCTTGATCGCGGAGCACAGCTGGTTGGCCCGGATGATCCGCACCTTCACTTTGGCGAATTCGGGATCAATGCCCGCCATGAACTTGCTTATCTGGCTCGGACCGTGATCATCTTTTGTGCCGACTAAGTCCGAGCCGAATAGCACAACGACGAAGGTTCCGCCCTTCTCGAAACAGCTAAGCACTCGCGGCTGGAGTTCGGCCTTGGTACGCTGGTGGTTGCCACTGGCGAACTTCGGCTGGACAAGCAACGACCGAATGTCGGAGGCCGTAGAGGCAGAGAAGCTTCCGGTCTTGATTTGGTAGCGGGTCAGTCCTTCGGAGATCAAGCCGGCTGGCAGAGCTGCCCCAGACAGGCCGGCGACTTCGGCGTCGATGCCGCCGTCAGCGACGTTGATTGCCGCAGGGACGTCGACGCCGGTAATGGGAATGCCTGCCTTGACGGCCTCGATGACAAGAAGTTGCCGAAACAGTTCGACGGCTTGGCCAGCGTCGATCTGGATCAGGTCATCGGTCCTGACGTCAAACGGCCCTAAGGTGTCTGTCGGCAAAGCCATCTCTGCTCCTCTGGTGAGAGCATCAAGTATCCCATATGGCCTGGTACCCAGCGGTGTTAGCGAAGTTCGACGCCAAAACAGCACCAAGGTCGCTTTCTCGCCGGAGATCTGTCACTCGTTCGGCGCTGGTCGTACAGCCGGCTTGGCCGAGAAGCAGGCAGTCATGAAGCAACGGTGAACGTCTCTTGAAGAGCCAATACCAGTCTGTGTAGGCGTTGAGCCGTCGAAACCGCAGGCTGCAATGCGCTGGTGCAGGTCGGCGTGATGCTCGACGGCCGGCCAGCAGGACTGAACTCGTTGCCGGTTACCGAGGCCATTCAACGTAACAACCTCGGCACCTGGCATTGCCATGTTGCGGCGGTAGTGCCTCTAGCCGTTCTGGCGTGCTGGGGAGATCAGCACAAAGAGATGCCGTGGGAGCGGCAAGATGGCGAAGCGCCCGATTGACAGCCGGTATCATAAGTCATACTTTGTTCGTATCGAATGATACTTTTGGAGTTGGGCGATGATACTGGTCACCCCTGAGAAAATTGCTTCTGTCATGGCGCTGGTTCCGCTGCCGCACTCGTTTGCTGAACTGGATGCCCGAGTCTCTCAGGGGCTTCCCAAGGCGGCGCTGAAAGCCAGCATTGAGCACGTCTGCATCAGTCGAGAGGACCGAAAACATCTCTTGTACCGAATCATTCCCGAGGCAACCTACAAGAGACGCCGTGACAGTTTTTCTGCGGAAGAATCCGGGCGAGTCGAACGCCTCGCCAGGGTCTACGCGACGGCTCGGTATGTCTGGGACTCGGAAGAGGATGCCCGCGCGTTCTTGAATACACCGCATTCGATGCTGCAAGGCCGCTCTCCTCTTGATGTTTCCCTCACGGAACTTGGCGCGCGACGCGTTGAAGAACTTCTCTGGCGGCTGTATTACGGCATTGCTGCCTGATGCGGATTTACCGTATCGGTGACGAACGCCATCCGCTTTGGGATGGCACTGGCGCTGCGCTGGTCGGCGGACGCTGGAACAGTCCAGGCCGCCCCGTTATTTATGGTTCGTTGAGCTACGCCTGCGCCATGCTTGAAATCCTCGTTCACGCCAGCATTGGCCGCCTTCCCGCGACACACTGCTACTTGCTAGCCGACGTACCGGATGGCGTCAGCATCGAACGTCACGATGCAAGTTCTCTTCCTTCCGGGTGGGACACGGATCACCGTGACGCCGCCAGGCTCTTCGGAGACCAGTGGTTACATGAGGCAAGAAGCGCGGTATTGGTTATCCCCTCAGTGATTGCGACGCTGGAATGGAACGCATTGGTGAATCCACTGCACCCGGATTTCGGCAAATTGACCGTCTCCCGCCCCGAAAAGGTGGTGTGGGACAAACGGCTATTCGAGCGACGCTCAACTTGAAAACCCTCTGAGTAACCAAGTTGACCTCATCCGGCGCAAGCCAACACGCCATTCCGAATTTCACATCTAGCCACTGATTGGCTGACAGCCGCCGCCCGGGAACGCTTTTTTCGTTCCGAGTGACCGCGCCTGCTGGCCGGCTTCTGCCCCTGGCTAGCCGCATCGCCGCAATAGCGGATTCCGGACAAGCAAAAAATCACGCCCCTCCGTGTTGATAACAGTTCTCATTCGTGCAAAAATACGCCGCATCATTTATTGACACTCGATCTGGAGAATGTGCGATGAAATCGTTGAAGTTGGCTTTGCTTGGAATGCTGTTGGGGATGTCGGGTTGGGCCGCGCAGGCGGATGAAGTGGTGGTGTATTCCGCCCGCAACGAACAGTTGATCAAGCCGCTGTTCGATGCCTACACGAAGGAAACCGGCGTGCAGGTCAAGTTCATCACCGACAAGGAAGGCCCGCTGATGGCGCGCCTGAAAGCGGAAGGCCGCAACACCCCCGCCGACCTGTTCATGACGGTCGATGCCGGTAATCTCTGGCAGGCCGCGCAGGAAGACCTGCTCAAGCCGGTCAACTCGAAAGTGCTCGCCGCCAACATCCCGGCTCATCTGCGCGACCCCGGCAACGAGTGGTTCGGCCTCTCGGTACGCGCCCGCACGATGGTCTACAACCCCAACAAGGTCAAAGCGGGCGAACTCAGCACCTATGAAGATCTGGCCAACCCGAAATGGAAAGATCGCCTCTGCCTGCGCACCTCGAAGAAGGTCTACAACCAGTCCCTGGTCGGCATGATGCTGTACGAACACGGCGAGGAAGCGACCGAGCAGATCGTGCGCGGCTGGGTGGCCAACCTGGCGACCGACCCGCTGCCGGACGACACCAAGGCCTTGGAAGCCGTCGCGGCCGGCCTGTGTGACGTGACCCTGGTCAACACCTATTACTTCGGCCGTCTGATGGAGAAGAAGCCGAATCTGCCGCTGGCCCTGTTCTGGCCCAACCAGAACCTGAAGAACAAGGCCGCCGGCGTCCACGTCAACATTTCCGGCGCCGGCGTCACCCGCTACACCCGCAATGAAGCCGGGGCGGTCAAATTGCTGGAATGGCTGTCTTCCGAAAAGGCGCAAAACCTGTATGCCGACGTCAATCTGGAGTACCCGGCCAACCCGAAAGTCAAAGCCGATGCCACCGTCACCGCCTGGGGCAGCTTCAAGCCCAACCTGATCAACGTCGCACAGGCAGGCGCTCTGCAGGCCAAGGCCGTCATGCTGATGGACCGGGCGAGATACAAGTAAGCCCGGCTACAATACGGACCTCGTTATCTCGTATTCGAATCGCAGCACGAACGCCGCCGTATGACTGCCATCGCAAAGGCGCCTGCAGAAGGCGCCTTTTCCATTTTCTCGCAAGCTTCGGGACGCTTCGGTCCGTGGAGCGTTGCGCTCGGCCTCGCCTTGCTGACCTTGATCCCGATCGTGGTCGTCGCGTCCGCGATGCTGGACCCGGATGAGGCCATCTGGGATCACCTCTGGCGCCATGTCCTGCCCGAACTGCTGGTCAACACGCTCTGGCTGGCCGTCGGCGTCGGAATCGGCGTCACGCTGCTGGGCACCGGCCTGGCCTGGCTGACCGCCGCCTGCGAATTTCCCGGCCGCAAGTTCTTCACTTGGGCGTTGCTGTTGCCGCTGGCCCTGCCCGCCTACGTCACCGCCTTCGTCTGGATCGGGCTGCTCGACTTCACCGGCGCCTTGCCGACCTGGTTGCGTGAAAGCTGGGACATCGCCTGGCTGCCGCCGATCCGTTCCCGCGGCGGCGTCATCCTGGTCATGGTGCTGTCGCTCTACCCCTATGTTTATCTGACCGCGCGCGCGGCTTTTCAGGGCCAGGGTCGGCGTCTGCTGGAAGCGGCGCAATCGCTGGGCGTCAGCCGGCGGCGCGCGTTTTTCCGGGTCGCCCTGCCGATGGCGCGTCCCGGCATCATCGCCGGCCTCAGCCTGGCGATGATGGAAACCCTGGCCGACTTCGGCACCGTCGCGGTGTTCAACTACAACACCTTCACCACGGCGATCTACAAAGCCTGGTTCTCGATGTTTTCGCTGCCCGCCGCGAGCCAGCTCGCCACCATCCTGGTCTTCTTCGTGCTGGCGTTGGTGATGCTGGAACAGCTCTCGCGCAACCAGCGCAACTATGCCACCTCGGCGCGCGGCGGCGGCGGTGCGCGCCGCATCAAGCTCGGCGGCGCCAACGCGGCCATGGCGACCGCCTGCGCCGGACTGGTTTTCCTGCTCGCCTTCGCACTGCCATTCGCCCAGTTGCTGGCCTGGACGTACGGCATCATGGCCACCGACCTGGATGCACGCTATTTCGCTTTCGCCTGGCATTCCCTGCTGCTCGCCGGCCTGGGCGCGCTGCTGGTGGTCAGCCTGGCGCTGGCGCTGGGTTATGCGCAACGCCTGCGGCCGACACCCGGCATGCATGTCACCGCACGGCTGGCGACCCTGGGCTACGCCCTGCCCGGCGCCGTCCTGGCGGTCGGCTTCTATATTCCCATTGCCGGCCTCGACAATCTGCTGATCGACGCCTGGCGCGAACAGACCGGCGAGGAAATCGGCCAGATACTCGGCGGCACGCTGGTCGTGATGCTGCTGGCCTACAGCGCGCGCTTTCTCGCCGTCGGCTTCGGCCCGGTGGAAACCGGCCTGGCCCGGATCACCCGCACGATCGACGAAGCCGCCCAGGTGCTCGGCGTGACCGGCCTGAAGCGACTGTTTCGCGTGCATCTGCCGATGCTGCGCGCACCGCTGCTGGCCGCCGCGGCCTTGGCCTTTGTCGACATCATGAAAGAATTGCCGATCACGCTGATGACCCGTCCTTTCGGCTGGGATACGCTCGCCACCCGCGTTTTCGAGATGACCTCGGAAGGCGAATGGGAACGCGCCGCGCTGCCTGCCGTCGCGATCTGCCTGGTCGGATTGCTCCCCATCTTTTTACTGGTGAAACATAGCGATGCTCGCACTTGATCACGTCGCCCAGTCGTACGGCGCGAAACCGGTACTGTCGGACATCTCCTTCGTGCTCTCGCCCGGCCAGATCGGCTGCCTGCTCGGCCCCTCGGGCTGCGGCAAGACCACCGCCCTGCGCCTGATCGCCGGCTTCGAAAAGCTGGCCGCCGGCGAGATCCGCATCGATGCCGAGATTGTCAGCCACCCGGGCCGCAGCCTGACGCCGGAACAGCGCCGCGTCGGCCTGGTGTTCCAGGATTACGCGCTGTTCCCGCATCTCAGCGTCGAGAAAAACGTCGCCTTCGGCCTGGCCGCCCTGCCCGCGGCGGACCGTCGCCTGCGAGTCGAGGAAATGCTCGAGCTGGTCGGCCTCAGCCAGGAAGCCGAAGCCTATCCGCACCAGCTTTCCGGCGGCCAGCAACAGCGCGTCGCGCTGGCGCGCGCACTGGCGCCGCGGCCGCGCCTGCTGCTGCTGGATGAACCGTTCTCCAACCTGGACGTGGCGCTGCGCGAAAAGCTCTCGCTCGAAGTGCGCGACATACTCAAGCACGAAGCCATCACCGCCTTGCTGGTCACGCACGACCAGCACGAAGCCTTTGCCATGGCGGACATGATCGGCGTGATGAATCAAGGCGTCATCCAGCAATGGGACACGCCCTACCGGCTCTATCACCAGCCGGCCAATCGTTTTGTCGCCGACTTCATCGGCCAGGGCGTGTTGCTGCCCGGCGAAGTCCTCAACAGCCGTCAGGTCGAGATCGAACTGGGCGTGCTCGACGGCAGCGTCGATGGCGATTGCAGCGACGAAGGCGGCTGCACCCAGTGCGATCTCGGTTGCCAGGTCGATGTGTTGATTCGTCCCGACGACATCATCCACGACGACGACAGCCTGCTGATGGCGGAAGTCGAACGCAAAGCCTTCCGCGGCGCCGACTTTCTCTACACCCTGAAGCTGCCGGGCGGCCGCCGCGTGCTGGCGCAGGTCGACTCGCACCACAACCACGCGATCGGTGAGCGGATCGGCATTCGCCTCGGCGTCGACCATGTCGTCGCGTTCCGGAAATGATCGCCGCATGCCGCCGCTGATCGCCGGACTGCTCGAAGCCCGCGCCTATATGCACGCCGGGGCGGCGCCGCGCCTGATTGAAACCCATATTTCCTGGGTCATCCTGGCCGGCGACTACGCCTACAAGATCAAGAAACCGCTCGACCTCGGCTTTCTCGATTTTTCCAGCCTGGAAAAACGCCGCCACTATTGCGAAGAAGAACTTCGCCTCAACAGCCGCCTGGCGCAGGACATCTACCTGGCGGTCGTCCCGATCACCGGCAGCCTGGACGCGCCGCACATGGAAGGCCCGGGCGCGGCGCTGGAATGGGCGGTGAAGATGCGCGCCTTCCCGGCGGACGCCACGCTGGACCGGGAAGCCGCGATCAGCCGCGAGCAGATCGACGCCATCAGCGACCGCATCGCCGCGTTCCACGCCGGCATCGCCCGCGCCCCGGCCGCCTCGGCGTACGGTACGGCACAGGCGGTCAGCGAACCCGTGCAGGCCAACTTCGAACTGTTGCGCACGCTCTTGCCCGAACACCTGTCAGCCGCGCGCAACCAATCCGTGCAAGCGCTGTTGGACCGCCTGCACGCCTGGAGCCGGCGCAGCGGCGAACGCCTCGCCGAGCACTTCGCCGCCCGCAAGGCCGACGGTTACGTGCGCGAATGCCACGGCGATCTGCACCTGGGCAACATCGCCTGGGTGGATGGCCAGCCCATCATCTTCGACGCGCTCGAATTCAATCCCGCCCTGCGCCATATCGACGTGATCAGCGAAATCGCCTTCCTGAGCATGGACTTGCAGCACCGCGGCCGGCCCGATCTGGCCTGGCGTCTACTCAACCGCTATCTGGAACAGAACCTCGACATCGCCGGCATCAAAGCCCTGGCCTACTACCAGGTTTACCGTGCCATGGTGCGCGCCAAGGTGGCGGCGATTCTGGCCGCGGAACAGACGCCGGACGCCGCGACAGACGCCGAGGCCGACTTCGACGCCTGTTTCGCCTACCTGAATCTGGCCGACCGTCTGGCCCATGACGCCCGTCCCGCGCTGGTGCTGATGCACGGCGTTTCCGGCAGCGGCAAGACCTGGCTTTCGCAGCACCTGTTGGAACAACTCGGCGGCATCCGCCTGCGCTCGGACGTGATCCGCAAAGCGCTGTTCGGCCTGCAGCCGCTGCAGGACAGCGCCGCCATTCCCGGCGGCATCTATACGCCGGAGGCTGGCGCGCGCACCCTCGCCGCGCTGCTCGCGCATGCACGCACCCTGCTGGCGGCTGGCTATCTGGTCATCGTCGATGCCACCTTCATCCAGCGCGACTGGCGCGCGCCGTTTCAGGCGTTGGCCGAGGCGATGGGCGTCGCCTGGCAGATCGTCGCACTCGACGCGCCCGCCGACCTGCTGCAGGCGCGCATCGCGCAGCGTCGGCAACACGGCGCCGACGCTTCGGAAGCCGGCCCGGACGTGCTGGAATCGCAACTCGCCCACAGCGAACCATTCACTGCGCAGGAAAGCCCCCACGTCCTGCGCCTCGGCAGCGACTGGAAGGCGGCGGACGCCGTCATCCGGCTGCGTGCAGCGCTTACTCATCCCCAGCCATGACCAAGCTCTGCTCACTCAATACGGTTCCGGTCGGCCACTGCTGCATCATTGCGCGCATCGAGGCCGATACCGACCTGACCGCCCGCATGCGCGCGCTCGGCCTGCAACTCGGCCGCCGTATCAAAGTCATGCGCCGTTCGCCGTTCCAGGGCCCGATCCAGGTGCGTTCCGGCCAGACCGACATCATCCTGCGCCGCGTCGATGCGGCCGCCATCCAGGTCAAGGCATGCGATCCGAGCAGCGAAGACGCCCCCTCCAAACTCGCCGAGTGCCTCTGAAATGAGCCAGCGTATCGCCCTGGTCGGCATGCCCAATACCGGCAAATCGACATTATTCAACCGTCTCACCGGCGCCGGTGCGCGCGTCGGCAACTGGCCCGGAATGACCGTGGAATTGCTGTCGGCCAAGCTGCTGCTGGGCGACAGCATGGTGGAGCTGGTCGATCTGCCCGGCCTGCACAATCTGCACGGCTTCTCCGAGGATGAGCGCGTTGCGCGCCATTTCATCGAAACGCAGCCGGTCAACGGCCTGCTGGTGCTGCTCAACGCCACCCAACTGGAACGCCAACTGGCACTGGTGCTGCAGCTCAAGGCGCTCGGCCTGCCCATGCTGCTGGTGCTGAACATGGCCGATGAAGCCGCCAGCCGCGGCATCCGCATCCAGCTGGAAACCCTGGCGCAGGAACTGGCCCTGCCGGTGTGCCTGGTCAGCGCAAAACACGGCCAGGGCGTCGCGGAACTGCGCCAGGCGCTGACCGCCTGGCTGCGTCGGCATCCCGAACCGACGACCGCGCAAGCGCGCGCGCTGGCCGAGGACGACGACATCGAGCACCTGCTCGACACGCTGCTGGCGCAAACCGTGCATGTACCACCCGTGTTATCGGCCTCGCGCACCGACCGGCTGGACCACTTCCTGCTGCATCCCTGGCTCGGCCTGCCGCTGTTTTTCCTGATCATGCTGCTGGTGTTCCAGGCGGTATACGGCCTCGGCACGCCATTGCAGGACGGCCTCGGCTGGCTGCTCGACGAAGTCAAGACGCGCTGGCTCGCGCCCTGGCTGTCCGGCCTGCCGGCCTGGGCGATCAGCTTCATGCTGGAAGGCCTCTACGACGGCATCGGCACGGTGATGACCTTCCTGCCGATCATAGTCGTGTTTTTCATGGCCATGGCGGTCGTCGAGGACAGCGGCTATCTGGCGCGCGCCGCCTTCCTGATGGACGCGATGATGTCGCGCATGGGCCTCGACGGGCGCGCCTTCGTCATGCAGTTGATGGGCTTCGGCTGCAATGTGCCGGCGATGATGGGCACTCGCGTCATGCGCAGCCGCGCGCAACGCATCCTGACCATGATGACCATTCCGTTCTCGCTGTGCTCGGCGCGTCTGCAGGTGTTCCTGTTCTTCACCACCGCGATTTTTTCGCCGCGCGCCGCGCCCTGGGTGTTGTTCAGCCTGTACGTCATCAGCTTCGCGATCGCGTTCTTCACCGCCTGGATCTGGCGCGGCCGCGCCCAGCGCAACGCCGACCCGCTGCTGATGGAACTGCCGCCCTACCGCCTGCCGACGCTGACGGTGCTGGCGCGCCAATCGGTGCGCGAATCGGGCTATTTCCTGCGCCAGGCCGGCGGCTTCATCGTCCTCGGCGTGGCATTGGTCTGGTTTCTCACCCATTTCCCGCTCGACGCCGCCCCGGCCAGCCCCGCCACGCTGGCCGGTCAGCTCGCCGGCTGGATGGAGCCGGTGTTCAGCCCGCTCGGCATCGACCAGTTGCTGTCCATCGCGCTGCTGTTCGGTTTCGTCGCCAAGGAAGTCGTCATCGGCGCGCTCGCCGTCATCTACGGCGCCGGCGGCGATGAACTCTCCGGCCTCCTGGCGCAACGCCTGGACTGGATACAGGCCTACAGCTTCATGCTGTTCACGCTGATCTACACGCCCTGCCTGTCCGCTCTCGCCACACTGCGCCGTGAATCCGGCAACAGCCGCTACATGTGGGCCTCGCTGGTCTGGTCGCTGGGCATCGCCTGGTTGCTCAGCTTCGCGTTCTATCAAACTGCGCGGGCGCTGACCGCTTAAGCCGGCCGGACAGCGCTCGCGCCGGCATTTGACCCAACACAGGCGTTCCGCGCTCGCTCAAGCGCTTCCAGCGCCTCGGGAAAATCGTAGTTCTCGATATGCCGTTCCAGCTCGGCGGCAGCTGGGCCGAAGGCGGCGTGGAACAACGCGCGGTTGGCGGCAAAGATTTGGTTGGCCCCTATGTCGCTCCTGGACAACAGCGTTTCAAGCTCCTCCAGCAGGGCTGCCAGCTGCGCCGAGTCGACTTCGGCCGAAGGCGCCGGCGCGAGTTCCGGCAGTGCGGCGAGCAGTGCGGAAACCAGGCCTTGTTGTTCGCTTTCCAGCGCGGCCGCGAGGCGCTCGATTGCATCGGGGGTCTGGCGGGCGCGGATGGCCGTTTCCAGTTCGGCGGCCAGACTCTGAATCCGACCGGCGCCGAGAGTGCCGGCCATGCCTTTGACAGTATGGGCGAGACGCCGGGCTGCACTGAAATCGCCGGCGCCATAGCGCTCGCGCAAACTGTCCATGTCCACGCGGGTCTGCGTGTATTTGCGCAGCAGCCGGAGCAGGCTTTCCATCTTGCCGTGTACGCTTTTGAGCCCCTGCTCAATGTCGAGGCCGGGGATCGCGGCCAGACGCAGATCGACATGCGCGGCCCCGGCTGCGTCCGCGACGGCAACGGCAGCCGGCGACGCCGCGCGCTGGGGCAGCCATTTCAGCAGCATGCCGAACAGCACGTCCGGGTCCACCGGCTTGGCGATGAAGTCATTCATGCCGGCGGCGCTACAGCGGTCGCGGTCTTCGTTGAAGGCATTCGCAGTCATCGCCAGGATCGGCAGCGCCTGCTGCTGCTCCAGCTTGCGGATGGCCTCGGTCGCCTCCAGTCCGCCCATCACCGGCATCTGCATGTCCATCAGGATCAAATCGTAAGCCGTCCGTTGCGCCATCTCGACCGCGATCGCGCCGTTTTCCGCCAAGTCGACCGTGAGGCCGGCACCGCGCAACAATTCCAGCGCCACGTCCTGGTTGACCGGGTTGTCCTCGACCAGCAACAGGCGAGCGCCACGCTGCTCCTGCGCCAACCTCAGCTCCGCCGAGCTCACCGGCGGCTGGGCGGCCGGCGCCGGCCCGGTTCCCATCAGAACGCTCTGCAGCGTGTCGTGCAGCATCGACAGCGTTACCGGCTTGACCAGCAACGCCGTGAAACCGGCGCGGCGCGCGCGCGCCTGCGCGCGGGCTTCATCCGGCAGCAGGGCGATCAGGGGCAGCGGGCGACGCTGCAGCGGCAGCGTCTGGGCTTGTTGCGCCACCTGGGCCAGATCCAGGCCGCTGGTGCGCCAGTCGAACAGCGCGCAATCGTAGGCATCGCCCGCCGCATCCGCGGCTTCGATGGCGCTCAACGCTTCGTCGATGCGATCGACGTTATCGACGCGCAACCCCAGCGTCGTCAGCATTTTGCGCATCACATGGCGCGTGCTCGGCAAGCCATCGACCAGCAACGCGCGCCGCTGCGGCAAGGCGCCGCTGATCGGGCGGGCGTGCGGCTGCGCCGGCTTGCGCAGGCGCGCGGTAAACCAGAACGTGCTGCCCTTGCCGGGCTCGCTTTCCACGCCGACTTCGCCGTCCATCAGTTGCGCCAGATGCCGGGTGATCACCAGGCCCAGCCCGGTGCCGCCGTATTTTCGGGTGATCGTGGCATCCGCCTGCGTGAAGGCGGCGAACAGTTGCGCGCTCTGGGCCGGGGTCATGCCGATGCCGCTATCCTGCACTTCGAAGCGCACCAGCAGGTCGGCCTGCCGTTCCTCCACGCTGCGGACGCGCACGATGATGCTGCCGGTCTGGGTGAATTTGACGGCATTGCCGGCGTAGTTGAGCAGCGCCTGGCGCAGCCGGGTCGGGTCGCCGCGCACGATACACAACAGGGCGGGATCGATATCCACCACCAGTTCGAGCTCCTTGGCGTGCGCCCGCTCGGCCACCAGGGAGCAGACGTTCTCGACCACCCGTTCCAGTTCGAAATCGGTTTGTTCCAGTCCAAGCTTGCCGGCTTCGATCTTGGACAGATCGAGAATGTCATTGATGATGGCAAGCAGATGTTGCGAACTGCTGACGATCTTGTGCAGCTTGCCCTGTTGATCCGGGTCGAGCCGGGTCCGCTGCAACAGATGGGCGAGGCCGACGATGGCATTCATCGGCGTCCGGATCTCGTGGCTCATGTTGGCCAGGAACGCGCTCTTGGCGACGCTGGCCGCCTCGGCCTGATCGCGCGCCTCGGCCAACTGGCGGGTGCGTTCGGCCACCAGATCTTCCAAATGCAGCCGGTGCCGCTCCAGCTCCTCCGCATCACGCTTCTTCTCGCTGATGTCTTCCTTGATCGCCAGATAATGGCTGACGACGCCATTGGCCTGGCGGATCGGAGCGACATGGGCGTATTCGACGTATTCGCTGCCATCCTTGCGCCGGTTGATGAATTCGCCTTGCCATAGCTGACCCTGCGCCAACGCCTGCCATAACGACTGATATGTGGACGGCGGCGTCTTGCCGGAGTGCAAAAAACGCGGATTCCGTCCCAGCACTTCTTCGCGGCTATAGCCGGTGGACAGCAGGAAGGCGGCGTTGACGTATTCGATGCGGGCGTCGAGATCGGTGATGACGATGCTCTCCGGACTTTGCTCGACGGCCAGGGAAAGCTTGCGCAACTGCTCTTCGGCCAGCACCCGATCGGTGACGTCCTGGACCGTGCCGCGGGAATGCAACGGCGTCCCGTCCGGGGCATATTCGGTTTCGGAATGCTCGAGCACGTGCTTGATGCGTCCGTCCGGCATCAGCAGGCGATGCGTGATCCCGTAGGACTCGCGTTTGGCGACGGCGTCGCTGTAGGCCTGGTTGACCCGTTCCCGATCGTCCGGATGCACCAACGCGAGAAAGGCGGGGTACGAAGCGCCGAATTGCTGCGGGTCGATCTCGAAGATGCGGAACACTTCGTCCGACCATTTCAGTCTATTGCCGACCAGATCGAGATCCCAGTTTCCGACATGGGCGATGCGCTGGGCGTCACGCAACTGCTGCTCGCTTTCGCGCAATGCCGCCTCGGCCTGCTTGCGTTCGGTGATGTCGTAGATGACTCCGTCGATATACAGCAGCGCGCCGTCCGGCCCGAGCACCGGCATGCCCCGCTCCATCAGCCAGCGCACGACGCCATCCTTGCCGCGCAGCCGATATTCGACGCTGAACGCGCGCGCCTCGGTCGAGGCGCGCGCGATCTCGGCGAGCACGCCGGGCCGGTCTTCCGGCAGGATCAGCGGATCGATCGCACACACCTGGCCCGCCGCCAGATCGCTGCTCGCGCAACCCAGGATCGCCTCCGCCGCCCGGTTGAAAAACTGCATCCGCCGGCCCTCGCGCACGAACACCCGGTAGACCATGCCGGGCAGATTCTCGGCCAGGCTGCGGTAAGCCTGCTCGCGCTCGGCCAGATCCGCCTGCACGCGTCGTTCGCGCTGGCGCGCCCTGCTGCGCAGGAACAAGAAGCTGCCCAGCCAGAGCGTCAACGCCAAGCCGCCGGCCACGGCCATCAGCGCATTGCGGCCGCTCGGCCGGTAACTGCCCGGTGCGCCGAAGAAATGCGCCTCCCAGTCGCGTCCGCCCACCCGCAAACGGGCTTTTTCCTTCAGGCTGTCGGCCAATCGGGTCAACGTGGCCTGATGCTCGGACGTGTCGGCAACGAAATGGCGCTGGTCATGCCCGCCGCTGCGATGAAACAGAAAACCCGCCTCGACGCCGGGGCTGACGTCCTCGATGTGCAGGTCGATGGGGTCGTGCAGAAACGCTTTCAGGCCTTCCCCGAACATATCGCTCATGCGCATCGAGCCCACCACGAACCCCAGCAAGGCGGCGCGCCGCTGCGCCACGTCGCTGACCGGCGCCCCCGGCCGGTAGACCGGCGCCACGATGACCAGGCCGGGCAGTGCATTTGTTTGGCGCTGCAAGCGAACGCGTCCGCTCAGGGCGGTTTCACCGCTGTCGCGCGCCTGTTCCAGCGCCGCGCGGCGCACCGGCTCGGAGCCGATGTCCCAACCCAGTTCGGCGGCCAGATTGCCCGCCTGGGTGCAGTACAGCACCGGGTAGACATCCCGCGTCGGGTCGTCCGTAGCGGTGTCGATGGCGCGAATGCGAAAGCCGGGCAAGGTTTTCTGCTGCGACGCCTCGAACGCCGCCCGTTCGGCGGCTGGCACGCGCGGCACCCAGGAATAAGCCAGGATGTGGGCATGCGACTCACGCAACGGCAAGGCGAACGCTTCGAACTCCTGCTGGGTCAGTCCGGGCCTGGCGCGGACCAGATAGGAGAGCGATGCCAGGCTATGCAGCCGGTCATTGAACTGGCGCTCCATTTCCTCGGTCTGGGCCTGCACGGCGACGAGAAACTGCTTCTGCAGCGTCCGCTTCTCATCCTGGTACAGCGCGAAGGCGACCAGCGCGGACACGGCCAGCCCGAGCACAACAGCCAGCCCGGCGGCCAGCAGGGCTGTGCGCGGCATGGCGCGTTCACTGGGCGGCATTTCCGGCCGCCACCTCTTCGTCGACATAGCACGCGGCGACGGCGACGAAATCATCGTAGGCGGCCAGGAAGGCATCCACCACGTCCGGATCGAAATGGCTGCCGCGGCCCTGGATGATGATCTCCCGCGCCGCATCGAAGGGCAGCGCCGACTTGTAGACGCGACGGGAAACGAGGGCGTCGAAGACATCGGCCAGCGCCATCAGGCGAGCGGAAACGGGAATGGCATCGCCCGCCAGACCATCCGGGTAGCCGCTGCCATCCCAGCGCTCATGGTGCCAATGGGCGATCTCCTTGGCGGTGGCGAGGAATTCCACCGGCGTGTCGATGCTCCGCTCGGCCTTCTCGATGGCCTCCGAGCCCAGCGTGGTATGGGTACGCAAGATGGTCCACTCCGCGGCCGTGAGCTTGCCCGGCTTGAGCAGGATGTGGTCGGGGATGCCGACCTTGCCGATGTCGTGCAAGGGAGCCGACTGGGTCAACAACTGGATGGCGCGGTCGCCCAGGCTGGCCGCAAAACGGGGATGGTTGCGCAAGCCCGAAGCCAGCATGTGAACGTACTGTTGGGTGCGCTGGATATGGTTGCCGGTTTCCGGGTCGCGGGTCTCCGCCAGGTAGCCCAGGGCGTGGATGCTGACCGCCTGGATGGCCTGGTTCTCCGCCATGCGTCGATTCACTTCGCCTTCCAGCCAGGCGTTCTGGTTCTTCAGCCAATCGCGCGCCAGCTTGGCTTCCAGTTGGGCGCGCACGCGCGCCAGCACGATGGGGGGCCGCAATGGCTTGGTGAGGTAATCCTTGGCGCCCAGGTCGAGGCCGCGCTGCTCGTCCTCGGTCGCATCCATCGCAGTGACGAAGATGACCGGGATGTCCCGCGTGGCCGGACTCGCATTCAGGCGCTGCAACACCTCGTAGCCATCCATCTCGGGCATCATCACATCCAGCAGGATCAGGTCCGGTTTCGGCTCGGAAGCGGCGAGCAGCAAAGCGCGCCGGCCGGAATTGGCGGCCAGAACCCGATAGCTTCCGTGCAGTATTTCGCCCAGTACGGACAGATTGTCAGGGCTGTCGTCGACCATCAGGATGGTGGCTGCAAGAGGAAAATGGGCAGGCATAGGGAGTGGCATCAGTCAATTCTCGTAGGTTGCACCGCACCTCCCTGACACGGTTCAGTCGGGAATTTTGCTCTTATCAATATCACTCTACTCAGAATTTCTAATTGCACGCGAAGGCCTTGGCGATGCACCTGGCGTTCGGGATCGAAGCGCACGGCATAGGATCCGCTGGCGGCCGGGAGGGTTGCCGCGAAGACGTGGGCGTAGACGTCAAACCCCGAAGCAAGCATGGCGAATCCCTGCCGTCCTATGGCGGCCGTCACATACAAGCCGGCCTCTGTTTCAAGAAAATCCAGACTCAAAGAAAAAAATTTTTAATATCACTAAAGTAATAGACCTGGCGGCCGTTACAGGTAACGATTCAAGCAGTTAGCAGTTAGCAGTTCCCCTCATAGAAGAAAGGAAAAAATCATGCTGGGTATAGTCAACAAGAGTATCGGTGCGCGTCTGGCCATCGGGTTCGGGAGCATCCTGGCGGCGATGCTGGGCATGATCCTGTTCGCCCTGGTCGATATGGCCGGCATCGAACACCGCCTGGACCAGATCGTCGAGAGCAACGTCCGCAAGACCGAACTGGTCAGCACCCTGTCCGAGTCGGTGCACATCGTCTCCCGCGTGGTCCGCACCGTCATCCTGCTCGATGACGAGGCCGATATCGAGCGCGAGAAGGCCAAGATCGATGCCGCCCGCACCGCCTATGACGAAGCTGAAAAGGCGCTGGATGCGATGCCGGGCAGCGAACGCGGCCTGGCCATCCGCGCCAAGATCAAGGCGGCGAAAGCGGCCAGCCGGCCGCTCGCCAGCCGCGTGCTCGAACTGGCCCTGGCGCACCGCGACGCCGAGGCGATGGCCCTGCTGAAGGGAGAACTGATCCCGGCGGACCAGGCCTGGCAGAATGCCCTGGACGAAAACATCGCGTTGCAGCAAGAAAGCAACGAGCAAGACCATGCCGCCGCCGCCCAGGCCTACGAACGCACCCGCACCACCATGCTGGCGACGGGCGGTATCGTACTGCTGCTGGGCATCGCCTTCTCGGTGTTTACCACCCGCAGCATCACGCGGCCGCTGCTGGCGGCGCGAGACACCATGGTGCGAATGCGCGAGGACGGCGACCTGACCCGGCGCGCCACCGGCGAGGGCGAATGCGAGATCGGCCAGATACTGCGGGCGTTCAATGGGCTCATCGAGCGCTTCCAGAGCATCGTGGGCCAGGTGCAAAGCAATGCGGAACAGGTGTCCAGCGCCGCCACCGAGCTTTCCGCCACCTCGGCGCAAGTGGCCGAGGCCGCCACCCGCCAGAGCGAAGCCGCCGCCGCCACCGCGGCGGGCGTGGAACAGATGGCGGTCAGCGTGGCCTCGGTCGCGGATTCGGCCGAGGATGTGCGCAAGATTTCCAATGACAGCCTGGAACGCACGGAAAAAGGCAACCGCGGCCTGGCCGATATGGGCACCCGCTTCAATGCGCTGGAGGCGGATGTGGAGGCGATCGCCACGGCCGTGCAACAGTTCGTCGAAAGCACCGACGCGATCACCACCATGACCCAGCAGGTCAGCGCCATCGCCGACCAGACCAACCTGCTGGCATTGAATGCCGCCATCGAGGCGGCGCGGGCCGGCGAACACGGCCGCGGCTTTGCCGTGGTCGCCGACGAAGTGCGGAAGCTGGCCGAGCAATCGCGCCGCCACGCGTCCGAAATCGACGCGGTCACGCAGAAGCTCGGCCAGCAATCGGAGCAGGTGGGCGTGACCATCGAGCGGGGCCTGGAGTCGTTGCGCGGCAGCCGCTCGGTAATGGACAGCGTCGGCAGTGCGCTGGGCGAAGTGGGCCACACCGTGGCCGCGGCCAACCGGGGAGTGGACGAAATCACCGCCTCGGTGCGCGAACAGAAGACCGTCACCAGCGATATCGCACGCAACATGGAACAGATCGCCCAGATGAGCGAGTCCAGCAGCGCGGCGGTCATGGAGTCCGCCGAAGCGGCCCATCACCTGGAAAGACTGGCCGCCAACCTGCAAAGCGCCGTGGCCGGGCTCAAATCATGATTGCGCGCGCCGGCGCCATCACGCTGTTGCTGGGCGCCGCGCTGGCCCAGATTGCCGGGACCCAAGCCGTTCTGGCCGCCGAGCCCGCGGCCACCCCTTACCGGCCGACCCTGTCCAACCCGGCCGAACTGTCCGCGCCGGGCTACCTGGAACTGGAGGCCGGCTGGCAACGCGAGACCGGCGGCGGCGAACGCCGCGCCGCACTACCCTGGCTCGCCAAATACGCATTCTCGGAGGATTTCGGCGTGCTGCTGGGCGGCGAAGCCGCGGTCTGGCTGCGCGACCCCGCCGGCGTGCGCCGCAACGGCCAGGGCGACATGAGCCTGACCCTCAAGTTCCACCGCGCCCTGGCCGAGACTTCCGCCCTCGGCCTGGAAGTCGGCGCCCGGCTGGACACCGCCGCCAACGGCCTGGGCGGCGGACGCAGCGACTACACCATCAACGGAATCTATAGCGGCGACTTCGGCCCGCTGCGCGGCGACCTCAATCTCGGCGTGACCCGCCTCGGCAGCACAGCGGCCGGCGAGGGGCGCGACGAGGCCGCCTGGGCGCTCGCTCTGTCGCGCAATCTGGGCGGCCCCTGGGGCGCCGCCGTCGAACTGTCCGGCACGGCGCGCCGCAACGCCCGTCCGACCAGCCTGTTCCTCGCCGCCGTCTCCTACGCCGTCTCGCCCACCCTGGTGCTGGACTTCGGCGCCGCCACGGCGCTGACCCGCGTTGGGCCCGATCTGGGCCTGTTCCTGGGCTTCACCTGGCTGCCGCGCTGAGACTAGCCAAGCGCGACTTGCTCGCGAGGCCGCTCAACGCGGCACAAGGCGGCATTCTCTGCACCGCCGGAATAACACCAGCCTCGATTCGGCAGCCCTTCCTGGCAGCCCCCTCGGCATAGGTCTTTAGACCCATACGCAAGCCCCCCGGCCGCGCGCTAACATGGCCGCGTCCCCCGTCTGGAATCTCCATGCCCGCCCGCATCGCCCAATTGCCCCGCAAGCTCATCTCCACCGTCGGCGCCGGCTTCGGCCTGGCGCTGGCGTTGATCGTGGCGCTGATCCTGCTGGGGCTGCACCAGTTGGCGGAAACCAACGCGCATCTCGAGACCATCGTGCAGGAGAGCAGTGTCAAAAGCCGCCTCGCCAATCAAATGCGCGACATCCTGCGCGACCGCGCCATTTCCATGTTGTCCATCGTGGTGACGGTCGATCCATTTGAAAAAGACACGGAAATGCTGCGCTTCTACGAATACGGCTCGGCCTATCAGCAGGTCCGCCTCAAGCTCGGCGGGCTGATCAAAGGGCCGCGCGAAAAAGCCGTGCTGGCGCGCATCGACCGCCTCACGCGCGCCAACCAGCCGGTCATGGTGCGCACCGTCGATCTGGCGGTCGAGGGCTATACCTTTTTGGCCTTCGATGAGCTGCAACGCATAGGCCTTCCGTTGCAGCGCGACCTGGTCAAGGAGCTCGACACGCTGATCCTGATCCAGCGCGAAATGACCCAGCTGGCCGCCGATGCGGCGCACGCCGACTATCACCGCACGCGCGTCCTGATGATCACGCTGGGCGCGCTGGCGGTACTGGCGGCCGGCCTGGTGGCCGTCACGGTGATGCGGCGCACCGCTCGGCTGGCAGCGGCCACCGAGCGCGAACGCACCAAATTCCAGACCCTGTTCGAAACCAATACCGACGGCATCGTCATTCTCGACCAGCACGGTTTTTCGGACTGCAATCCGGCCACGCTGCACATGTTCCATATGGCGCGGGTCGAGGATTTCCTGAAACGCCGGCCGGAAGAGCTCGGCGTTGAAAACCAGCCCTGCGGCACGCCGCCCAACCTGTTGGCTGAACGCCATATCAAGCAGGCCGTGGAGCATGGCCACGCCTTCTTCCAGTGGACCGCCAGCCGCCCGGATGGCAGCACCTTCCCCGCCGAGATTGCGCTGCACGCGATGAATCTCGACGGTGTGCCGGTGATCCAGGCCATCATGCGCGACGTCTCCGTCCAGAAGGAGGCGGAGGCCGCGCTGGAAGCCGCACGCGATGCGGCGCTGGCGGCCAATGAAATGAAGTCGCAGTTCGTCGCCAACGTCAGCCACGAGATTCGCACGCCGATGAACGGCATCCTCGGCATGACGCAACTCCTGCTCGGCAGCGACCTCAATCCGCGTCAGCAGGACTGCGCCCAAACCATCGCCCGCTCGGCCGAAGCCTTGATGGGGGTGATCAACGACCTGCTCGATTTTTCCAAGATCGAAGCCGGTCGCCTGACAGTGGAAAGCATTGATTTCAACCTGAACGTCCTGCTCAAGGACGTCATCGATTTGAACGTGCCGCGCGCCGATGGCAAAAATCTGGCGCTGCGCCTGGAGCGCGGCGACAGATTGCCGGAATGGGTGCGCGGCGATCCGCTGCGGGTGCGCCAGATTCTGCTCAACCTGCTCGACAACGCAATCAAGTTCACCTCTAAGGGCGAGGTCCGCCTGCATGTCACGCGTACTCCGGAGGTCGAGAACCAGCTCATGTTCGAGGTCAGCGATACCGGCATCGGCATGAATGCAGAGACGTTGAGCCGGGTTTTTCGAGCCTTTTCCCAGGCCGATGGCTCGGTCAGCCGCAAATACGGCGGCACCGGGCTCGGCCTGACCATCTGCCGCCAACTGGCCGAGCTGATGGGCGGGGAACTGACCCTGCAAAGCGAACCGGGCCAGGGCAGCACGTTCCGCCTGCGGCTGCCCCTGCCGTTTACCCAGTCGGGCTGTGCGGAGCAGGAGGCCGACTGCGCGAGCGGGGCGGACGCACTGCATTTTCCCGGCGTCTGCGTGCTGGTCGCCGAAGACAATCCGATCAATCAGAAACTGCTCGGCTTCATGCTGGAAAATCTGGGAGTGACCGCGAAAATGGCGGACGACGGCAAGGTCGCCTACGACTGGCTCGCCCATGCCCATGTCGATCTGGTGCTGATGGATTGCCAGATGCCGGAGTGGGACGGCCTCACCGCGACGCGTGCGGTGCGCGAGCGGGAAGCCGCCGAAGGCCGCGCACATCTGCCCATCATCGCGCTGACGGCCAACGCCATGACCGGTTACGACGAGGTCTGCCGCCAGGCCGGCATGGACGACTATCTGATGAAGCCGCTCAAGCAGGAAGACCTGGCGCAAATGCTGGCGCGCTGGCTGCCCGGCCGCGCCAGCCAGGCGCCAGCAGACGAAGCGACCCGCCTGGCGGCCGCGCCGAGCAGCGAATTCGATAGCGAAAAACTGCACCGCATCTGCCGCAACGACACACGCCAGGTCGATGAAATGCTGCGCCTGTTCGTCAACAGCACGGAAAACCTGCTGGCCGATCTGACCCACGCGGTGGACCGGCGCGACGCGGTGCAGACCGCACGCCAGGCGCATCAGATCAAAGGCGCGGCGGCTTATATGGGCGCCGAAGCGATGGTCGAACTCGCCAGCGCAACGGAAACCCTGGCCAAGTCTGCGGACTGGCCGGACTGCATCGCCGCGCAGGAAGACCTGGAAGCCGCCTTCATCAGCGTGCGGCTTGCGATGCAGGCGTATATCTCCGAAAACGCCGGCGGTTAGAATCACGCTCTCTTCCAACTCCATGCACTGAATCCCATGCTCGACATCCAGCTCCTGCGCAAAGACCTTGCCAACGTGGCGCAACGTTTGGCCAGCCGCGGCTACACGCTCGACAGCGCACGCATCGAGGCGCTGGAAGCGGAGCGCAAAGAAATCCAGACCCGCACCCAGGATCTGCAGGCGAAGCGCAATCAACTGTCCAAGCAGATCGGCATGGCGAAAGGCCAGGGCCTCGACGC
The DNA here is from genome assembly GCA_964466195.1 of uncultured Thiobacillus sp. Classification (GTDB taxonomy): domain Bacteria; phylum Pseudomonadota; class Gammaproteobacteria; order Burkholderiales; family Thiobacillaceae; genus PFJX01. The sequence continues at coordinate 178,044 of CAYXMQ010000003.1, read as the reverse complement.
CAACGCACTGATGAACGAAGTCAGCGGTTTGAGCGACGCCTTGAAACAAGGCGAAGACCGCCTGGCCGGCATCCAGGAAGACCTCGCCGGTTTGGTCATGAACATCCCCAATCTGCCGCACGCCTCGGTGCCGCTCGGCAAGGATGAAAAAGACAACCAGGAAGTGCGCCGCGTCGGCACGCCGCGCACCTTCGCCTACCCGCCGCTGGATCACGTCGACGTCGGCGAAAACCTGGAACTGCTCGATTTTCCGACTGCGGTAAAAATCGCCAGCAGCCGTTTTGCCGTGATGCGCGGCGCGCTGGCGCGCATGCACCGGGCGCTGACCCAGTTCATGCTCGACACGCATACCCAGGAGCACGGCTACGAAGAGGTGTACGTGCCCTACCTGGTCAACGCCGACTCGATGCGCGGCACCGGCCAGTTGCCCAAGTTCGAGGAAGACCTGTTCAAGCTCAGCAACGGCATGTATTTGATTCCGACCGCCGAAGTGCCGGTTACCAATATCGTGCGCGACGAGATCATTGCAGTCGAGAAACTGCCGATCAAATTGGTCGCGCACACCCCCTGCTTCCGTTCCGAGGCCGGCTCCTACGGCCGCGACACGCGCGGCATGATTCGCCAGCATCAGTTCGACAAGGTGGAAATGGTGCAATTCGTGCGCCCGGAAGACTCCTACGCCGCGCTGGAAGAACTCACCGGCCATGCCGAAGCGATCCTGCAGAAGCTCGACCTGCCCTATCGCGTCATGGCGCTGTGCAGCGGCGACATCGGTTTCTCGGCGGCGAAGACCTATGACCTGGAAGTCTGGTTGCCGGCGCAGAACACGTATCGCGAAATTTCCTCCTGCTCCAACTTCGAAGCCTTCCAGGCCCGCCGCATGCAGGCCCGCTTCCGTGACGTGAAGGACGGCAAAGCCGGCAAGCCGGAGCTGATCCACACCCTGAACGGCTCCGGCCTGGCGGTTGGCCGCACGCTGGTCGCCATTCTGGAGAACTACCAGAACCCGGACGGCAGCGTGACCATCCCCGACGTCCTGCGCCCGTACATGGGCGGCATGACGCGGTTGCACAAAGAATAACTTTCGCCGCCAGCGGGGAATGCGCGCTTCGGCGGCCCTTCAGCGCACGGCGTGGATGGAACTGGTCACCACCCCCCAGATGCGCAGTTCCTGGCCTTCCTTGAAACGAATCACCGGATAGGCCGGATTCTCCGGATGCAATTCCGGCTGCGCGGCATGCAGGCGCAGCCGCTTGATGGTCAGCGCGCCATCGACTTCGGCCACCACGACGGCGCCGTCCTGCGCCTCGATGGAGCGGTCCACGACGATCAGATCGCCGGCATGTATGCCGGCGCCCTGCATGGAGTCGCCTTTGACGCGGAGAAAGTAGGTCGCTTCCTGGCGCCGGACCAGCAGTTCATTGAGATCGAGGCGGGCCTCGACGTAATCATCCGCCGGCGAGGGAAAACCGGCCGCAACACGCGTGGCGAACAATGGAATCGGCATCCGGGCCGCGGCGGTGGACGCCCCCTGTGCGAGGTGAATGCCCGAGGCGGGTATGAGGCAATCGGACAACGGCATGGCGGCTCAATAGCGCCGGAAGCTGCCGCTGACCACGCCGTAAATTTCCAGTTGGCCTTCCGGCCGAATCACTGGATAGGCGATGTTGCCCGGCTTCAGATAGAAGCCGCGGCCATCCTGGGCGAGGTACTTGACGGTGAACTGGTTATCGACGATGGCCACGACGATGTCGCCCACTCGCGCCGGCGCGCCCCGGTCCACCACCAGATGATCGCCTTCCAGCAGCCCGGCCTCCTGCATCGAATCGCCCTTGACGCTGAGCAGCACGCTGCGGCTGGGCTGGCGCACCAGATAGGAGTCGATCGCGATGCTGTTCTGGCCGGTGTCGTTGGCGGCCTGCGGCAGGCCGGCGCGCACGCTGTCGACGAGCGGGCGCGCGAAGAACTCGTCGCTCGGCGCCAACCGCCGGTCCGGCGTGCGCTGGAGCAGCCCGGCTTCCGAGAGGCGGTCGATCAGCGCCGAAACCGAAGACTTGGAACGCAAGCCGACCAGTTCGCCGATGCGTGCATAAGACGGCAATGCGCCGTGTGCGGCGTAGTAATCCTGGAGTCGGGTGAGATAGTCGAAGTCGGTGGGCATGGCAGCCTGCATAGAACGATCGTTCGACAAAGACTAAGGGGGATGGGCGCCGGCGTCAATCCTTTCCGGGCCGCATCGGCTAGAGTGAAGTTTGTTCCGGTTGGCGTGACCGGCTGACGGCATCGGGAGATCGAGATGAGAAAACTGTTGATCGTGCTTTTGTTGCTGGCGGCGTTCTTTGCCGCGCTGCCTTGGGCCGCCTACTGGATGGGCATGGATAACATAGACGCCCGGCCGATTCCGCCGGTGGCGATCAGCCATCAGGACGACCAGGCCCGAGCGGTCTGGCAGGAGCGCAAGGAGGCGTTGCCGATCACGCTCCAGGCCATCACGCCCTGGCATTTCTACGCGTTGATCTGGTGCTCCCGCCATGACGAGAGTATCGAGGACTTCCTCAGCTGCGGCACGGCCTACCCGGGCCTGCGCGCGACGGCCTATGTAGCCAAGCGCCATCTCGACGAGCACCTCATCCAGCGCGGCTTGCTCTGGCGCTATATGTCGCGCGCGGCGCTGACGATATGGATGTCGCGCAATTGGTCGGCGGAGCAGGTGGTGGCGGCGCTGATCAGGCTGAAGCAAACGCCGCTGCAGTGACGAGGCGCGCGCGGCCGTTGGCGCGCCCTACCCTTCGATCGGCAGCGCGGTCTTGTCGATGACCCGGCGCAGCACGAAGCTGGAATGCACGCCGGTGACGCCTTCGATGCGGGTGATGCGGTCGAGCAGCAATGCCTGGTAGGCATCCATGTCTTTCACCACCACCTTGAGCTGGTAATCGGCCGACTGGCCGGTGATCAGCAGGCATTCCATGACTTCCGGCATGCCGCCGATCTGCTGTTCGAAGCGTTCGAAACGCTCCGGCGTATGGCGATCCATCGAAATATGGATCAAGGCCATCAGCGTGAGCCCCAGCGCCTTGGCGTCGACATCGGCGCGGTAGCCGGCGATCAGGCCGGACTCCTCCAGCGCGCGCACCCGACGCAGACACGGCGAAGGCGACAGGCCGATGCGGTCGGCCAGATCCTGATTGCTGATGCGGCCATCGGCCTGCAATTCGCGCAGAATCTGGCGGTCGTAACGGTCTATTTGCATGGAGTTGCCACTTTATTCACATAAACGGCATTAACTTACACAGTTAACAACAATATGGCAATTTTGTAGCCAAATAGCAGGCAAACAAAGCACAAAACGCAATCAATCACCCTGCCTCTGCGGCTACGATGGCGCATCGAAAACTGCTGTCCCGGAGCCGCCATCATGTTGTCGCAACCCGCCGCCAAATACCGCCCCTTCCCGACGATCGAGCTGGCCGACCGCCGCTGGCCGAGCCGTACCCTCACCGCGCCGCCGATCTGGCTGAGCACCGACTTGCGCGACGGCAATCAGGCTTTGTTCGAGCCGATGAATGGCGACCGCAAGCGGCGCATGTTCCGCATGCTGTGCGACATCGGCTGCAAGGAAATCGAAGTGGCGTTCCCTGCCGCCTCGCAGACCGATTTCGACTTTGTGCGCAGTTTGATCGAAGACGGCCAGATTCCGGATGACGTGACCATCGCGGTGCTGACCCAGGCGCGCGAGCACCTGATCCGCCGCACCATGGCCTCGCTGCGCGGTGCGCGGCGCGCCATCGTCCACGTCTACAACGCCACTTCGCAGCCGTTCCGCGACATCGTCTTCGGCATGAGCCGCGCCGAGGTGATCGAGATGGCGGTGGCCGCGGTGAACCTGATCAAACAACTTGCCGCAGAGCAGCCGGAGACGGAATGGGTGCTCGAATACAGCCCGGAAACCTTCTCCACCACCGAGCTCGATTTCGCCGTTGAAATCTGCGATGCGGTCACTGCCGCCTGGGACGCCGGGGTGGGCAACAGCGCGAACAACAAGGTCATCCTCAACCTGCCGGCCACGGTGGAAGCGGCGACGCCCAACGTCTATGCCGATCAGATCGAATGGATGCACCGCCATCTCGCCCGCCGCGACCGCATCATCCTCAGCCTGCATCCGCACAATGACCGCGGCACCGCCGTGGCCGCCGCCGAACTCGGCTTGATGGCCGGCGCCGACCGGGTCGAAGGCTGTCTGTTCGGCAACGGCGAGCGCACCGGCAATGTCGATCTGGTTACCTTGGCGCTCAATCTCTACACCCAGGGCATTGCGCCGGGGCTCGATTTCTCCGACATCAACGCCATTGCGCGCACCGCCGAACACTGCACCGGCCTGCCCATCCATCCGCGCCATCCCTATGTCGGCGACCTGGTGTTCACCGCCTTTTCGGGTTCGCATCAGGACGCGATCAAGAAAGGCTTTGCCGTGCAACAGCCGGATGCGCACTGGAACGTGCCCTACCTGCCGATCGACCCGGCCGACCTCGGCCGCGGCTACGAATCGGTGATCCGGGTCAACAGCCAGTCCGGCAAGGGCGGCATCGCCTACCTGCTCGAAGCCGAATACGGCGTGGTCATGCCGCGCCGCTTGCAAGTGGCGTTTTCATCCGAAGTGCAGCGGCATACCGACAGCCACGGCGGCGAGATGACGGCAGCGGATCTGTGGGCCTTGTTCTCGCGCAGCTATCTCGAAAACGACCGGCCATTGCGCTATGTCGAACACCATCTGTTCGAACACGGCAAGCTGCAGGGCATTCGCCTCGTCGTCGAAAGGGCGGGCGTGGCGCACGTGCTGAGCGGCGAAGGCAACGGCCCGATCGACGCCGCCGTGCATGCGCTGCAGTGCGGCGGCGTCGACGTGCAGGTGCGCAGTTACGAAGAACGCTCCACCCGCGCCAGCGAGCAGGCCGGGGATGCGCAAGCCTGCGCCTTCATCGAACTCATCCCATCGGGCGGCGGCGCGGAATGCTATGGCGTCGGCATCGACAGCAACATCGTCACCGCCTCGATCAAGGCGTTGATCAGCGGCGTCAACCGCCTGGGCGAGTCCTGTCGGCGTGCGGGGACGGTCAAAGCGGCCTAAACCATTCGCCGGGTCGCTGCCATATCTGCACGCTGGCCGATAGCCGCTTGATTTGCTAGCGTATAGAGACAGAACAGCCCAGGCAGCCATGCATGCCTGCATCAGGAGGGAATGAAATGGCCAGACAGCCGCAACCCAATGGATTGATCGGAGAGTCCGAAGTTTTTCAGGACATGCTGGCGGCCATCGCCAAGATTGCCGGCTACGACGCGACCGTGCTGATTACCGGCGAGACCGGCAGCGGCAAGGAACTGGCCGCTCGCGCCATTCACTATCAGGGCAGGCGCAGCGACAAGCCGTTCATACCGGTCAATTGCGGCGCCCTGCCCGACCCTCTGCTCGAAAACGAACTGTTCGGGCACAGCAAAGGCGCTTACACCGACGCGCGCGACAGCCACAGCGGGCTCATCGCCCAGGCCGAAGGCGGCACGCTGTTCCTGGACGAGATCGACGCCTTGTCGCCGAAAGCCCAGATCAGCCTGCTGCGCTTTCTGCAGGACGGAAACTATCGCCCGCTGGGCGGCAGCCGACAGGAATCCGCCGATGTCCGCATACTGGCGGCCAGCAATGTCGATCTGCAGGCGCTCATCCAGCAGGGGCGATTCCGCGCCGACTTGCACTACCGTCTGAATGTCATGGAACTGACCGCGCCGCCGCTGCGCGCACGCGGCAATGACGTCATCCTGCTGGCGCGCCATTTCATCGCCGAGGCCGCCTGCCGCTACAACATGACCCGTCTCGACCTGCATCCGGACACGCTGGCCTGGCTGCCGCGCCAGCCCTGGCCCGGCAACGTGCGCGAATTGCAGAACCGCATTCAGCGCGAGTTCCTGATGTGCGACGGCCCCGACATTTTGATTCGCGACCCGCTCCCCGAATCCGAGCGGCGGCAAAAAGCCGATCGCCGCCAGACGCAGCTCGGCGTCCATCCCGACACGCTCAATTTCAACGCGGCCAAACAAGCCACGCTACAGGCCTTCGAACGCCACCACCTGATCCGCCTGATGCGCGCCAGCGCCGGCAACGTCACGCAGGCCGCGCGTCTGGCCGGCAAGGAACGCCGCGCCCTGGGCAAGTTGCTGAAAAAGTACTGCATCGAACCCGGCTGCTTCCGAGGCGCCTAGTGACTTGCCTGGGGCGCTACTGACCCGCCGCCACGCCGCAACCCGATAAGACCGGGTCCGGCGCACCCCGCCGCAGCCAAGCAGGCTTCAATCAACATACTGATTTAAAAGCCAGTTAAGTCTTTTCCTGGCTTGGCATACAGGTTGCGTAAGCGCATGCCTCACGTCGCCGAGGGGTGTGACATGCAACCGCAGGACCAGCACCTCACTGAAATCGTCGATGCCATCCTGCGCTACCTGCATAGCCATCCGGATGCCGCCGACACAGTAGAAGGCATCGCCAAATGGTGGCTGCCGGCTAGATGGTGCGTCGACACCCGCAGCGTGCAGTCGGCGCTGGCGCGTCTGGAGGCGCAAGGCCTGGTGCATCGCCGCATCAATGCCGATCGGCATGTGCTGTATTCGCGCTGAGCTGTCGCCTCGATACGAACGTTGGCAAGCCGGCGGCAACCGTCGCTGGCCCAATCTTGCTTCCTGCCGTAGCAACCCCTAGAAAATACGGAAAAAACTGAGGGGGTTACGCTGTTATTGGGTTTGACAGGCTGCCCGACTCGGCAGCAACATCGCCGCCACATGGCAGCCTGTCGAAGCTTGGAATCGTCGGCGGCTAGAAAACGAAGTCCACAAAATGGGAGGAGCCGCATGGATCAGCATCTTTGCTTTGCCCGCACCGAAAAAGGCCGGGCGGAACTACTGGGCGACCAACGCACGCTGAAGCTGCGCCAGCGGCAGGTACTGTTTCTCATTGGCGAAGCGATCAGCGTGGCTGAACTCAAACTCAAGCTGCCGTCCTGCCAGGAATTCGAGGCCATTCTCGAGCAGCTTTGGGAAGACGGCTTCATCGGCCAGGTCAAACACGGCAGTACGCCTGCCGCGCCTATCGGCAACGCCCCCCCGCCGCCTGATGTCGGCAGCGCGCTGCGTGTGCTGCGCGGCTCCCGCCTGGAGGCCGCCCGCCACCACGCCCTCGCCGTACTGACGAGCCTGGTCGGGGAACAGTCTCCGCTATACGCGCGGGTGCTGGCGGCCCAGGATGGCGATGCCTTCATCGCCGCCATCAGCCACAGCAGAAAGCTGCTGGCGGCGGTGGCCTCCTCGGCGCAGGCCGGCGAGTTCGAGCGCGGCGTCTTCGCCATCCTGAATCTGCCGGATTTGGAGCCGCTCCCGGCCGCACCTCATGCCCAGATGAACGGCATCGAAAGCGCCAAAGGCCATGCCCTGGAAGTCATCGCCTCGCTGGTGGGCAAGCAATCCCCCCTCTATGCCCGCATCAACGATAGCCACGGCCGGACGGAATTCATCGAAGCCGTGGCCGCCGGCAAGAAAGTCATCGCCTCCGTAGCCTCCGCCTCGCGCGCGCAGACGTTTGAGTCCGGGGTGCTGGCGCTGCTGAAAAACCACTGACCGGCGCGCCGACCTTATTCCGCCTCGTTTCGGCTTACATCCGGCAACCCGATACCGGCCAGCGACAGCCCGGCGTAAGCGCAGCAGCCACCTGCCAGCCGGCCGCATCAAGCGGCCGACTGGCTAGACCAACACCCTCATAGCTGCGCGAGGTTTTCCGCGGCGAAATCCCAGTTGATCAGCTTGTCGAGCACGGCATTGACGTAGTCGGCGCGGCGATTCTGGTAATCCAGGTAGTAGGCGTGTTCCCACACGTCGATGGTCAACAGCGGCTGCATGCCTTTGCTGAGCGGGTTATCGGCATTGCCGGTTTTCACGACCTTGAGCTTGCCGGCCTCCATCACCAGCCAGGCCCAGCCGCTGCCGAACTGGCCGCCGGCCGCGGCGGCCAGTTCCTTGCGCATCGCGTCATAACCGCCGAAATCCGCATCGATCTTCTGCGCCAGCGCGCCTTTGGGTTTGCCGCCGCAATTCGGCTTCATGCTGGCCCAGTAAAACGTGTGGTTCCAGACCTGGGCGGCGTTATTGAACACGCCTGCTTTCTCCGGTGCGCCGGCCGTGGCCAGGATGATCTTCTCCAGGCTCATGTCGGCCATGTCGGTACCGGCCACCAGCTTGTTCAGATTGTTCAGATAGCCCTGATGGTGCTTGCCGTAGTGGAAGCCGATCGTGCGCGCGGAGATCACCGGTTCCAGCGCGGCCTCGCCATAGGGCAGCGGCGGCAATACGTGCGGACTGGCGGCGCGGGCGATGGACGGCGCGCCGACCAGCGGGGCCGCGGCCAGGGCGGCGGCGGCGGTGAGGAAGTCACGGCGGGAGTAGACAGTGGGTTGCATGCGGGTCTCCTGATAGGTTGATGTTCGAGTCAACGTGCCGGGCACGTTGCGCGGACTGTATACCTGCTTCTGCGGCGGCGGCACTGGCCGCTGCGGTTTCTAACGGCGCGCCCTTTTCGGGTCATTTTCGACCCGCCGCGGCGCCGGAAAAAACGCTCGCCCGGGTCGCAGACCACCCGCCCGAGCTGCATTCCGCTGCGCCGATTCGTGCAGACGCGCGGCCAAGCATGCACGGCGAATTGGCACGCGGCTTGCGGGAAATGACGGGCCGCCGCGAGCCCTATCTGCAGCCGCGGCCAGGCACAGCAAGCCGCCGGCGGCAGGACATGAAGCACGACGCGAACCCCAACCCGAACCATGAGCGAAAGGAAGGCCAGCATGAAAATCAGCAACCACCGTTTGATCGCCGACGACGGCAACCCGGTCCGCTATATCGAGACGCCCAACAAGAGCGGCGTGATGGCGCCGGAGTATCTGGTCATCCACTACACCGCCGGCAGCAGCGCCGAAGGCTCAGTCAGCTGGATGTGCAATCCGGCCGCGAGAGCGGCGGCGCATCTGCTGATCGGCCGCGATGGCCGCATCACCCAACTGGCGCCGTTCAACCGCATCGCCTGGCACGCCGGCCAGTCGGAATGGGCGGGACGCAGCGGCTTGAATAACTTCTCCATCGGCATCGAGCTGGACAACGCCGGCAAGCTGGAGCGCGCCGGCAGCCGCTGGATTTCGGCCGTCAGCAAGCGGGCCTATGCCGACGACGACGTACTGGTCGCCAACCACAAACAGGACAAGCCGGGAACGCCGCCGCGCGGCTGGCACGAATACAGCGAAGCGCAAATCGAAGCGGCCGGAGCGGTCGGCTTGTTGCTGATGCAGAAGTACGTCCTGAAGGACGTGCTCGGGCATGACGACATCGCCCCCGGGCGCAAAGCCGACCCCGGGCCCGCCTTTCCGATGGACAGCTTCCGCGCCCGTCTGATGGGCCGCGCCAACGACACGCTCGAACGCTACGTCACGCTCGCCCAACTGAATGTACGCGCCGGCCCCGGCACCGAGTTCGCCGTGCTGCCCGGCAGCCCGTTGCCGGCCGGCGTCAAACTGGCCGTGCTCGAACAACAGGGCCTCTGGTGGCGCGTGGATGTACTGGACACGGTCAGCGGCGTGATGGACCTGGTCGGCTGGTGCCATAGCCGTTTCCTGGCTCAAGCCGGATGATCCGGCCGAACGCAGCTTGCCCCCTCCCTCACCCGCCCCAACGCCGCGCCGGCCATTTATCCCAAATGGCCCCGGCTCGGCAAGCTAGCGGCGCCGAAAAACCGCACCAAACCGACCCCGCCGCCCGGCCTAGGCGGCGGACATATCTTTCGTCATATAGACCGCCCGAATCGGCTTGAGTAGATTCCTGTCCGAAATCTCAATCACCAAAAACAGCGGCCAACACACCACGGAAAATCCGGGCCGCAGCCGATGCGAGAACAGGAAAACAGGGCGTTGTTCAAATGTATGGAAAAAACCGTGGTCTGTCCGCTGTTCCCTTGTCCCCTGTTCCCGCACTGTTCCCGCGTTGGAGGAAAGCGGCATGAAAGCAGTAACACAATTGGTCAGCGGACAACCCCAGGAAACGAAACAACGGAAAATCAAGTTCCTGCCACTCCTTGCCCTGCTGTTTGCTTCAATACTCTCCGGCTGCGGCACCGTGGTCGGGACGACAATCAACGTCGCTAACAAGATTGACCAAGACCAGTATCGCAGCCGGCTCTCCGACCTGGTGGCAGCCCATCTGCAATGGGTCAAGGCGCTCCAGGCCAAGGGTGACCCGATGGGGGATTACCTGTGGGTCAAGGCCAATGAAGACGGGATGGTCGACGCCCCCATCCAAGACCAGCAAGTCCTGACGCAGATGTACACCGTGGCGGCAGAGAAAGGGTCTGTCGATGCGCAGATCATGCTCGGGCTCAGGCAGTTCTTCGCGGGGTCCGACACCCACCGCTGGGATGACGGCATCGTGGCGAAATACGACTCGCGCGCCACCATCATGCAAGACGGCCTGAAACGCATTGAACGGGCCAGCCAAAAGCAATGCTGGTACTACACACCCTACATATTCCCTCGCTTTAACAAACGCTGCTTAACGCCTGTTGTTGCTGCAACAAAGCCCTGGCTGGCGTTCCGTGACGGCTACGTCTACCCGAAGGACGAGGCGTTGAGGGACTACTGGAAACAAAAGCGAGACGCCTGTGAAGCCAGCCCGAAGTATCAAGCGGCGCTTCGTCAATGCCGGCCTTTTGGCAGCTAACCCATTGAATCAACAAGGGAGAACGACATGACCATGACTCCGATTACCACCACGGCCAGACTCAATGAACAGACCGGGATGGTGCTGGCGTATTACGGTTACGACCGGAGCAAGACGAACCCCGCCGACCTCAAGGCGACGCTGGGCGAGAAGTGGGTATCCATCGACTCGCCGAACAACGAAGCCGGCAACTCGCTCGTGTCGTCCCTTGGCACCGGCTACAACCTCCAGCATGCCGGCGGTGATATCAACGGCACGGTTGAAAACAGCTTCTCCGTTTTCATTAATCAACAAGAAAACCAAATCGCCATCTCCTTCAAAGGCTCCGACGCGACCAGCAACTGGATATCCGACTTTGCAAACGGCGGTGCCTCAGAATTCGCCAAGATTCAGTCTCAGGCCCAAGTGGCGCTGGAAACGCTCCAGCTCAGCTACCCCGACTTCCAGATCATCGCCGTCGGCCATAGCTTGGGTGGGGGTATGGCGCAAAGCTTTGCCGTGCGCAACGGGCTGGACGCGCAGATATACAACAGCCTGCCCATTGCCAATGGCACGATCAGCGGCGGCTACTTCGTAAGCCTCCAGCCCGCCCACCTACCCAATCACGAACAAATCAGGTTTGTCGATTACCGCTGCGCCATTCATGCCTACGTGCTCATGACCCACCACGTCCACCTGCTCGTCACCCCCCAAACCGCGAGCGGGCTCGCCAAACGCATGCAATCCCTCGGACCGGCAGCCTGTGGTAAGGCCGCTACAAATCCAGCGTCATCCAGGCCGAAACCGACCTGCTCACCGGCATGCGCTACATCGAACTCAACCCCGTGCGTGCCGGTATGGACAACGACCCGACGAATTCCGCCGGTCCAGCTACTGTCACAATGGACTGGGGCGGAACGACCCGCGGATCAGCGAGCATCCGCTCTACCGTTCGCGGGGGCTGGCTGATGAATCACGGCGGGCGCCCTACCGTGTTCTGTTTCGCAGCCATCTCGATGATGAAGCGATCGGCGACAATCCGCCTGGCCATTGCGCAAGGACAGCCGCTTGGCAACGAGCGGTTCACGCAGATGACCTGCGCAGCGACAGGAGTGAGGCGGACCCAGGCGCGGCGCGGCAAGCCGATGAAGACGCAGGAAAGCAACTCGAAGACGCGAGACGAGCTGACGGCTTTCGGGTTCTGACGGGAGAGATGATGAAAACCAATGTGATGCTGGCCCCTTTGATTGACCCTTTGATTGGCGCTCTTTCATGGCGAGGCCGCAAATGACGCCAACCCCGTTTTTGGGCAGCCGCATCACGCGCCTGCTGGCGGCAGGCCTGGCGCTCGCGAGCCTGGCGGCGCTGGTCGCCTGCGTCCCCACGCCGCCGCGCTTCGGCCACTACGGCGGGCCGTTCATCGAACTGCCGGATACCCCGCCCCCCGCCAAGCCCGCTGCGGGCTTCGTCCCGGAAACCGACTGGTTCCCGGTGCAGGCCCGCTTCCACCCGGACGGCACGCGCCTGGTGCTCAACTTCTGTCGTGGCGACGCCCCCTATTACTGCCGCATGGTGCAGTACGACATCGCCACCCGGGACTGGCGCCTGCTGCCCAACCAGGAGGACGGCGTCAGCTACTTCCGGCCGAGCTATTCCCACGACGGCCGGACCCTGGCGTTCAGCCAGGCCGCGTGCAGCCCGGACCGCAAGCAGTGCAACGACGGTTACGGGCAGCTCGCCACCATGGCGGCCGAGGGCGGTCCGATCCACTTGCTGCCGGTCGGCCTGGCGCGGCGCGCGCACTTCACCGCCGACGACCGGCGGCTCACCTACTGGCGCATCAAGACCACCGGCAAGCTGGCCAGCGGACGTCCCTTCGGCTCGGTCAGCGTCTACGAATACGACCTCGCCGGCGGCGGGGAGACGCCCCTGGTCGAGTCGATGGAGTCCGCGCCGGGCAAACCCTACGGCGTGCGCTTCATCGCCGACCTGACCGCGCCGCGCTACACGGTGGACGGCAAGACGCTGTTCTTCTGCGCCCTCAACGACGAGACCTACCTGCGCGACCCGGTCACCCAGCAGCCACTCGTCCACCCGGTGCCGGGCTGGGCGGCGAATTGCTTCTTCTACGACCGCGCAAGCGAGACCTACAAGTTGGTGACCACCGACCGGATGGGCCGGGAGAAGGCCAACATCGGCCTTCCCTATATGCACCACAGGGAACGCGGGTTGCTCACGGGAAGCTGGCTTGGGTTTGTTGATGCGACAACACTGCAGGCAAAGCCCCGCTTCTTCAAAACGGGACCGATCCAACGCGCCGACGCCGACCTCAACCGACAAGGTGACACCGCCGTCGCGGTAACCGGTACGACCCTGTTCAAGAACGGCGCGCACGATCCAATGCGCCGGTTCTATTTCACGAAAAAGCAGTACCCCAAGCTGGATCGGCCCCCAACGGATGCGGATGCCTACTACGTCCGCGAGGCCCCCGTCCTCGCCCTCATCAACGTCGACACCTATGCGGTCACGCCCTTGGAGTGGCCCGACATCGCCCGACTGCCCGTAATCAACAAGCCTTGAGCCCTAGACTGTGAAAACGGCCTAGGCCGATTGCTTTATCCCGCCGACTGGCTCAAGGCGTATCCCTCGACCCAGTCGGTCTCGGGCGAGGTATTGCCGGATTGGAAGCGCGTGGCGCCGGTGGTGCGTTTGGCGGCTATCCAGGCGGAGTGAGCCGCCTTCGGCGCTCGCAGACCAGCCCGCGCCTGATCCATCCGGAGGCGATGGGGCGTTTGCTTGCCGACGGCCTGCTCCTGTAACCGGATCGAGAAGGCTGCGGCAAAGCTGTCGGCGGTTGTCCGACTAGTTGTGCTTAAGCCCGGTCAGGTTTTTCCGCACGTAGTAGGCAAGCCATATGCAGAGCAGGACCGTCATGGCCGTGCCGACCGCTAGGAAGCGATAGGCCGCGCGTTCCTGTTCGGCGGCCCGCTTGCTGGCGATCTCCACCTCTCGATGCTGCAGTTTGATGAGTAGATCGATGGCGCTTAGAACCCCCTCCTGGGCCGGCAGGGCATAGTTGATCAGCGTCTCCTGGGCCTTGGCCTGATTGCCGACGAAAACAAGGCCCAGGACCACATCCTGCTGCAGCATGGTCTCTTCGGCGGCCTGCCCCTGCTTTTTCAGAAGCGCTCTCTCTGCGGGGGCCAGGGGGTTTTTCAAGAGCGTTTGTCGCGCCTGGCTGAACTCGGCAGCAAGCTCCCTGAAGCGCATGGACAGCTTGTCGGCCATAAACGGATCGTTTTCGTGCACGCCCTTGAACAGGAGGAAGGCACGTTCCCGCGAGACGTCATACATCCGGTGGGCAAGCTGAGCGTGCGCGGTGTGATCCTCGGTAATCGCCCGGAGACTTTCACGGATGCGATCCAGACGCATGAAAGTGGTCACGGCGATGACCAGCAGCAGCGTGATCAGCACACCGAACCCGAGATCGACGATTCTGATCGCATGCCGGCGTGGCGGGATTTCTAGGCTCATGTCCTTCTCCGCTCGAAACCTGCTTCAGGTTGCCCGTGATGGGAGACATAGGTTGCTTATCGCAATGACCCGAGAGTGTTGGGAAATGGCATCGGCGTCAATCATCAGCAGGGTCCTGAGATCAGATCAGTGCCCGGTTTTCAATTTGTCGGCATCTCCTTTCCCTGCTCTACCCGGTCCATGCCTCGCCGCGCCCGATTGATACGGCCTGGTATTGATCTGCACATCATCCACCGCGGCAACAATCGTCTGGCGAGCTTCTTTGCCGACACGTAGCGGGATCAAAGCGGCCAGTCGCAAGCACATTGCCCGGAAAAAACGGGCGTTGTTGCGAGCGCCTAGACGCTTCTGCCGCGCGGCGGCGTGATTCTCCGGAACCCGGCAGCCCGCCTATTCACCGTCGCGCCGATGCATGCGGGCCGCTCCCGGCGAGCGGTCGTCCCTAACATCATTTGTCGCCAAATACCTGTCGCCTATTGCGAGTTCATTTCTCGCGCTCGTCCAGCCATTTGCCGATCGCCGGCGGCACGGTCTTCTGCGCTTTGCCGCTGACGTAGATGCCGATATGGCCGCCGGGGAAGGACAGTTCGGTGTAGTCCTTGGTGCCCAGCTTGCCGCGCATCGCACGGGAGGCATCGGGCGGCACCAGGTGGTCCTGTTCGGCAAACACGTTCAGCACCGGCATGGTGATGGCCTTCAGGCTCACCGGCGCGCCGATTTCCAGGCCGCCGTTGAGCAGCTTGTTCTGCTGGTAGAAGTCTTTGATGAACTGGCGGAAGGCTTCGCCGGCCTGGTCGGGGCTGTCGAAAATCCACTTCTCCATGCGCAGGAAGTTCTTTAGCGCTTCCGGGTCGTCCAGCGTGTCGAGCAGGCCCAGGTATTTCTGGCCCATCAGCTGGTAGGGCTTCAGGTTGAGGAAGGTCCAGTTCAGCATTTCGCCGGGCACATTGCCCAGGGTGTCGACGACCAGATCGGCGTCGACCTGCTGCACCCAGTGCGACAGCATGTTGTCCGGGGTCTGGAAATCGACCGGGGTGACCATGGTGACCAGGTTCTTGACCTTTTCCGGGTGCAGCGCCGAGTAGCACAGCGAGAAGGTGCCGCCCTGGCAGATGCCGAGGATGTTGATCTTGTCGAGGCGGTGGCGTTCGCAGATCACGTCGACACAACGGTCGAGGTAGCCGTTGATGTAGTCGTCGAGGGTGAGATAGCGGTCGGCGCGATCCGGGTAGCCCCAATCCACCAGGTAGACGTCCTGGCCGGCATCCATCAGGGCTTTGACGGTGGAGCGGTTTTCCTGGATGTCGGCCATGTAGGGTCGATTGACCAGCGCATAGACGATCAACAGCGGAGTCTTGTTCTGCACCTTCTCGGCGCTCGGGTTGAAGCGGAACAGGGTGAGCTTGTCTTCCTGGTAGATCACCGTCTTGGGGGTGACGCCGGTGCTGATTTCGCCGACTTCCATCAGGTTTTTCATGCCATGCGAGAGCTTCTGGCCATAGGCGGTGAGCTCTTGCATGACGGCATCGGGGCGCATGTCGAATGGCATCATTTTTCAGTCTCCGGCTTACTTTGGTTTGGCGGCAGGCTTGGCGACAGATTTGGCTGCCGCCGGTTTAGCTGCCGTTTTCGGCGCTGCGGCCTGGGCGGCCGCTGCTTGGGCCGGCGCCGGCGGGGCGGCTTTCGGGGTGGCTTTCGGGGTGGCTTTCGGGGTGGCTTTAGGCGCTGATTGCACTTGCAACAGGGACTGCCGCATGGCTTCGAGTTGCGCCTGCATCGCCTTGAGTTCCTTGTGCAGTTTCAGGTTGTCGCGCCGCAATTCCTGTTGCCGGCATTGCAGCGTGCTGATCTCGGCATGCGTCGGCATGTGCATCGCTTCCAGGTTCTGATCGACCATGCGCGCCATTTGCTGCTTCAACGCCAACAGTGTGTTGACCAGGCGGCCGTAGAGCGTCTGATAGTCCTTGGTCATGACGAAATCGGCGTAGGCCGCTTCGCTCAGTTCCACCCACTGGTCATACAGCTCGCGCAGGCTGGATATCGGCTTGCCTTCCTTGACCCGCGCCTGCAGCGCCGCCTGAAAGCCTTTCGCGCTGTCCGCGCCCAATTTGCCGAAAGCCATTTGATAAGCCTGAGTTGCCGCCATGTAGTCCAGCTGGCGTTGGGCCAATATCTGATATTGCTCTTGCGATTCCCGTGAGTAACCGACCGCGGGAATGGAGAGGAATTTGTTGGCCTGCTGGTGCATCGGGTTGCCGCCTTCCGGATGGAAAGCCTGGGTGAAATCGCCCGGCATCGGCATGACGTTGGCGGCAAGTCGGTTCCAGGTGTCCATCGGCAGATCCCAGAACGTGGTCATGCCTTTGAACTGATCGGCCTGGAACAGGCCCTCGGGGCGGAAGGCCGACCCCATCTGCGACCAGTCGCTCCAGCACTTCTGCATGCCGTCGAGCCAGCTGTTGATCGCTTCCATGCCGCCATCGGGCTTGGCCTGATCGCCTGACATGAACCGCTCGGCCAGGCTGTAATAGCCTTTGCTGACTTCCATCAGCTTGTCGAATACATCGCGTCCCGCCGGCGGCGCCATCGGTGAGACGGTCTGCCACCATTGCGCCAAGCCATCGGCCAAGGGGTGCTTCGGAGCTTCCGGCGTCTTCATGCCGCGCTGCGCCAAATCGGCCCAGGCTTTCCAGTAATTCTGCTGCGAATTCATCCAGCTTTCGGTCCAGTCGTTCGCGTTGCTCACGTTGCCACTCCTCGGTTGGTGATAGCAAAACCATTTTTGTGCAACGCAACAAAATATGTCAAGTGCAATGCACAAAAACCCGAATAGAATTTACCTTGGGGGAGGAAGCATTCCATTCTTTGCAGGAGACTTCCAATGTTTAACGATGTAGTCATAGTGGCGGCGGGTCGAACCGCGGTCGGCGCGTTCAACGGGGCGCTGGCGGGCGTTCCGGCCAGTCAGCTCGGAGCGCATGTCATCAAAGCCCTGCTCGTCCGCGCCGGTTTGCAGCCCGGCCAGATCGACGAGGTCATACTCGGCCAGGTGCTCCAGGCCGGAGTCGGCCAGAACCCGGCGCGCCAGGCCGCTCTGGCGGGCGGTCTGCCGGATACGGTTTCGGCGTTGACCATCAACAAGGTGTGCGGCAGCGGCCTGAAGGCCGTGCATCTGGCCGCGCAGGCGGTGCAGTGCGGCGATTCCGGCATCGTCATCGCCGGCGGCCAGGAGAACATGAGCCTGTCGCCGCACGTGCTGCCGAAATCGCGCGACGGCAAACGCATGGGCAACTGGGAACTGGTCGATACGATGATTCAGGATGGCCTCTGGTGCGCGTTCAACGACTGCCATATGGGCATCACGGCAGAGAACATTGCTTCGAAGTACGCGTTTTCCCGCGCCGAGCAGGATCTGTTCGCCGCCACCTCGCAGCAGCGCACCGAAGCCGCGCAGAGCAACGGGCATTTCGACGCGGAAATCATTCCGATCGAGATTCCGCAACGCAAGGGCGAGCCGGTGATCTTCGCCAAGGACGAGTTTCCGCGCGCCGGCACCACGGCCGATACGCTGGCCAAGCTCAAACCGGCGTTCATGAAGGACGGCACGGTCACTGCCGGCAATGCGTCCGGCATCAACGACGGCGCCGCCGGCGTCGTGGTGATGAGCGGCGCCATGGCCAGGCAGTTGGGGTTGCAGCCGCTCGCCCGCGTGGTCAGCTTCGGCAGCGCCGGGGTCGATCCGGCGATCATGGGCACCGGCCCGATTCCGGCCGTGCGCAAGTGTCTCGACCGCGCCGGCTGGTCGGCCAAGGATCTGGATATGATCGAAGCCAATGAGGCTTTCGCCGCGCAAGCCCTGTCGGTGAACAAGGAACTCGGCTTTGATCCGGTCAACGTCAATGTCAGCGGCGGCGCGATCTCGATCGGCCATCCGATTGGCGCCTCCGGCGCGCGCATCCTGGTCACGCTGCTGTATGGCATGCAGCGCACCGGAGCCAACAAAGGTCTCGCCACCTTGTGCATCGGTGGCGGTCAGGGCGTCGCCCTTGCTGTCGAAAGGATTTGAAAATGAGCGGACTGAATGGAAAAGTGGCTTTGGTTACCGGCGGCACCGGCGGCATCGGCAGCGCCATCTGCGTGAAACTGGCGCAAGCCGGCTGCAAGGTGGTGTCCACTTACATGGATGAAGCCCAGGCCAGCGCGTGGCAGGAAAAAATGGCGGCGGCCGGTTTCGACATGACGTTGGTCAAATGCGATGTCTCCAGCTTCGATGAGTGCCGCGCGATGGGCGACCGGCTCAATGCCGATTTCGGCGGCGTCGATGTGCTGGTCAACAACGCCGGCATTACCAAGGACGGCACCTTCCGCAAGATGGGGCCCGAGCAATGGAACGCGGTGCTCAACGTCAATCTGGTTTCGGTGTTCAATGTCACCAAGCAGTTCGTCGATGGCATGATGAACAAGGGTTGGGGCCGCATCATCAACATCTCCTCGATCAACGGCCAGAAGGGCCAGTTCGGCCAGACCAACTACGCCGCTGCCAAGGCCGGCATGCATGGTTTCAGCATGTCGCTGGCGCAGGAAACGGCCAAGAAAGGTGTCACCGTCAATTCCATTTCCCCCGGCTATATCGGCACGGAAATGGTGATGGCGATTCCTGAAGACGTGCGCAATCAGATCGTCGCGCAAATCCCCATCGGCCGTCTCGGCAAGCCGGAAGAAATCGCCGCTCTGGTGACCTTCCTGGCCTCCGAAGACGGCGCTTTCATCACCGGCGCCAACATCGCAGCCAACGGCGGCCAGCACATGTGCTGACGCCACGCGCCGACGGCGCGCTGTGCGCGTGCCGTCGGTTTTTTATATTCGGGAGAGGAATATGACTACTGAACGCCTGATCAAGAAGTACCCGAACCGGCGTCTCTACGACACTGAGGAAAGCCGCTACATCACCCTTGCCGAGGTCAAAGACCTGGTGATGAACGCGATTGCGTTCCGAGTGGTCGATTCCCAGACCGAAACCGACATCACCCGCGCCATCCTGCTGCAAATCATCATGGAGCAGGAAGCTGGCGGCAATCCGTTGTTTACCGCGGCGATGCTGCAACGCTTCATCCGCTTTTACGGCGATACCGCGCAAGAGGCCTTCACGACCTTTCTCGACCAAAGCCTGGATTTATTCGTCAAACAGCAACGCATGTTCACCGAACAGATGCAGGGTGTCTGGGGCGGCAACCCAATGGAATTCTGGATGAAGCTGGGCCAGCAGAACATCGGCTTCTGGCAGGACATGGACGCCCTCTACAAGCGCTCCGGCACGGGCGAAGACCCTGGCGACAAGCGCTGATAAGCGCATGCCGGAGCGCCCTCACAGCCGACTCCGGAAGCTGACGCCAGATACTGCACTGACCCTCAAGCGCCCGGCTCACTCGCCCTTCTGATCCGGCCTACCAGCCGCGACGATCGCCGCGCTCTTCATGCCAGCGGCCCTTATCCCGATTGTCCCGACCCCGGCGGCTGTCATGGCCGTCATGCCGATCATGCCGATCGTAACGCTCGTAGTGCCAGCGATAAGGCAGCGGGCGGTATTCCACCAGCACGGGTTGCTCGATGTAACGCACGCGGGGCGCTTCATACACCACCACCGGCGCCGGTCGGTAGATCGGGCGCGAGCGATAGACTGGTGCGTATCGGCGATCGTCATCGCCTGCGATGGCGATACCCAGAACGGCGCCGATTACACCACCGACGACAGCGCCGTCATGGCGATCGATCGCATTGCCGATGACCGCGCCGGTTCCGGCGCCGATCAACGCACCCGCCAGTTCGTCGGAAGCCATGGCGGCGTTTCCGTATACGGCCAAACCGGACAACAAAAGCATACGGGCGATTAATTGGGTTTTCATGATGGACTCCTTGGATTGACTACGCTTCCAGCTTATCCGGCGCTTGTTCCGGGTCCGTTTCCATGACGTAAGCAAGTGTTACAGCGTGTTTCCGCCCGTACGCCGGGCGATCATATTTTTGTTTTGGTTGTTGACAGACCGCGTTCGATTTCGCTATTGTGCATTGCAACAATTGTGCGGTGCACAATAGCGAAATCGAACTTTTTATTGGTCCTACAGGAGAGTCAACATGCAAAAGCACATGATCGAAATGTTTGAGAAATCCACCGAAACCGCGCTGGAATCCGCCCGCAAGATCGGCGCTCTCAATCAACGCACCTTCGACAAACTCGTTCAGCAACAAGCCGAACTGGCCGCCTTCTTCATGGATGCCGGCGCCCGCAGCCTGGCGCTGATGACCCAAGCCAAAGGCTACCAGGACCTGATGGCCGGCCAGACCGCGCTGCTGCGCGAATGCGGCGAGCGCGGCATCAGCGCCGTGCGCTCCGGCGTGGAATTTGCCAACACCTCTTCCGCCGAGTACGGCAATCTGGCTCAGGAAAATATCAAGCTGGCGCAAGAGCAAATGACCCAGGCTGCCAGCCTGCAAGCCGCAGCCTGATTTCGTAACGCACGCCTTAGACGCCCGCCGGGTTTCCGACCTGGCGGGCGTTTTTTCTTGGCCCGTCTTTCAGCGCCAAGGGAGCCTGTACCCGAGCGTGGCCGGCATCAGCCGCCGCAAGCTCGCCGGAGCAAAAATCCGTGCTTAAGCCGTCGGACCCAGCAACCAGGCCGCCACATCCAGGTCGCGCGGATAAGTCACCTTCAGATTGGTCAGGTCGCTTTCAACCAGCTTCGGCGCCAAACCCAGCGCTTCGAGGGCCGAGGCTTCGTCGGTGACTTCACTGCCCACCTTCGCCAGGGCCTGCAGCAGTCGCCCGTGGCGAAACATCTGCGGTGTTTGCGCGCCCCAAAGCCCGGCCCGCGGCACGGTCTCGGCAACGCGGCCGTCCGCGCTCTGCCGTTTCAAGGTATCCGCCACCGGCGCGGCGAGCAGGCCGCCGACCGGGTCGGCATCCAATTGCGCCAGCAGTTTGTCCAACAACGCTTGCGACAGGCAGGGTCGCGCGGCGTCGTGCACCAACATCCAGTCGTCGGCATCGACTTCGCCCGCACAGGCGCGCAAGCCGTTGAGCACGCTTTCCGCGCGCGTCGCGCCGCCGCAGCGCAACACGACCAGTTTGCCGAAAGCCGACCAGTCGTAGCCGTCCCACCAGTCATCGTCCGGCGAAAGCACCACATAAACCCGGGCAATCGCGGCGTGCCGCTCAAACGCCCGGATGGCATGCCAGATCATCGGCCGGGCGTGGATGTCCAGATACTGTTTGGGATGGGCCGCCCCCATGCGGGCGCCGACGCCGGCGGCCGGAAGCAAAGCGAAATATCGCGCCATGGCGCCCTAGACCCGGCGATCGGCCGCGGCCGGCGCGAGAAAAGAATGCGGCGGACGACAGCGCACTTGCGCCGTGTGCCCACCTGAATGGAGACGACTTTCGCAGCCAAAGAAATCAGTGTGCATCAGCATTGCAGGTTCACTTGGGGCTTGTAAGCAGAGGGAAGTGCCCTAGATTCTAATTGACGACCCGGTTTTTTCTTTGGAGCGCGCCATGTTGAATGTCCGACCTGCCGCCGTTGCCGGCGCTTTCTATCCAGCGCAACCGCACGCCCTGCGCCAGATGCTTGCTGACTGCTTCGCGAACGCCAAGGCCGCGCAACTGCGGCCGAAAGCGTTGATCGTACCGCATGCCGGTTATGTCTATTCCGGCCCGATAGCCGCCTCTGCATATGCCCTGTTGCAGCCGCTGCGTGCGGTTATCCGGCGTGTGGTTCTGCTCGGGCCGGTACATCGGGTCTGGGTCCCGGGTCTAGCCCTGCCCGGAGTGGATGAGTTTGAAACGCCGTTGGGCCGAGTGCTGCTCGATCAAGCCGGCATCGCCGCAATCGCCGACTTGCCGCAAGTCAGCGTCTTTCCCGCTGCGCATGCAGAAGAGCATTCCTTGGAAGTGCATCTCCCCTTCCTGCAGAGCGTACTGGCCGACTTCACGCTGGTTCCGCTGGCGGTCGGCGGCGCGCTGCCGGAAGCGGTCGCCCAGGTGCTGGAGCGGCTCTGGGGCGGCGACGAAACCTTGATCGTGGTCAGTTCCGATCTGTCACACTTCCTGCCTTACGCCGAGGCCAAGAACGTCGACGAAGTCACCGCCGACGCCATCCTCAAGCTGGATAGCCATCTGATCGGCGAACAGGCATGCGGCGCTTATCCGATCAACGGACTGCTGCTCGCCGCGCAGCGGCGCGGTCTGCTGCCGCATCTGCTCGATCTGCGCAACTCCGGTGATACCTCGGGTGATCGCCACCGGGTCGTCGGCTACGGCGCGTTCGCTTTGGTGGAGCCTGAACATGAACCCGCATAGCCTTGAACAAGGCCGATTGCTGATTGCGTTGGCGCGCAGCGCCATTGCCAGTGAGTTTGAAGAAGTGTCCGCCGAGTTGCCACGGCCGGAATGGTTACAGGAACCCGGCGCAACATTCGTCACGCTGACCCAGCGCGGCGAATTGCGCGGCTGCATCGGCAGCCTGGAAGCGCATCGCACGTTACGCGACGACGTGCAGATCAACGCTCGCGCCGCCGCGTTCAAGGATCCGCGCTTTTTGCCGCTGAGCCGCGACGAGTTCGCCGGCACGCAGGTCGAGGTTTCGATCCTGTCACCCGCCGAGCCGATGCACTTCAGCGACGAAGCCGACGCACTTTCGCAACTGCGCCCAGGCCTGGACGGCGTGATTCTCGAACACGGCCTGCATCACGCCACCTTCCTGCCGCAAGTTTGGCAACAGCTGCCTGAACCTAGCCAGTTCATGGCGCATCTCAAACACAAAGCCGGGTTGGCGCCTGACTTTTGGGCGGATGACGTCCGTTTGTCACGCTACCAGGTGGAAAAATTCAAGGAAGAACATGAACCAGCCTGAAAGCAACTACCCCGCACGCTGGTGGCATGCGCTGGGCGACGGCCGCATCCAGTGCGAGCTCTGTCCACGCGACTGCAAACTGCATGAAGGCCAGCGCGGCGCCTGCTTCGTACGCAAGATGCAGGATGGCAACATGGTGCTCACAACCTATGGCCGCAGTTCCGGCTTTTGCGTCGATCCGATCGAAAAAAAGCCGCTCAACCATTTCTTCCCCGGCAGTTCGGTGCTTTCTTTCGGCACCGCCGGCTGCAATCTGGCCTGCAAGTTCTGCCAGAACTGGGATATTTCCAAGTCGAAAGACATGGACCGGCTGATGGATACCGCCAGTCCCGAGAAGATCGCCCGTGAAGCGAAAAGGCTGGACTGCACGAGCGTGGCCTTCACCTACAACGATCCGGTGATCTTTGCCGAATATGCGCTCGACACCGCCGCGGCCTGCCATCGGCTCGGCATTCAGACCGTCGCGGTGACCGCCGGTTACATGCACCACGCCGCGATGGTCGAGTTTTACGCCGGTATGGATGCGGCCAATATTGACCTGAAAGGTTTTACGAACGATTTTTATGTCAAATATTGTGCCGGCCAATTACAGCCGATACTCGACACGCTGATCTACCTGAAGCGCGAAACTTCGGTCTGGTTCGAGATCACCACGTTGCTGATTCCCACGCTGAACGACAGCGACGCGGAAATCCACGCGCTGGTGGACTGGATCGGCCGCGAACTCGGCCCGGAGGTGCCGCTGCATTTCACGGCCTTCCATCCCGACTGGAAACTCGACAACCTGCCCCCGACTCCGCCCGCCACCCTGCAGCGCGCCCGCACTATCGCGCTCGCCGCCGGCCTGCACTACGTCTACACCGGCAACGTCCACGACCGCGATGGCGGCACCACCTACTGCCCCAATTGCAAAGCCGCGTTGGTGGTGCGCGACTGGTACGAAATCCCGGCCTACCATCTCGACGACTCGGGTCATTGCCCGCATTGCGGCCAAGCCATCGCCGGACGCTTCGGCCATTACACCCGGGCGTTCGGCGCACAGCGGATCCCGGTCGCGATGACCAGGACTTGATGGCTCTGTAGTGCCAAGTAACGGGCGAAACGTAATATCCGGAAAAACATCGTATTCGCTCTGTTCATTATTTTTGCTGGTGTGTTAGCGACATATCGGGCTTAGAATTTGCCGACTGATCGAACTGCTCGTTGAGTTTGGTTTGTCGACACGCTGAAAAGGGCAACATCGTCGAAAGACGATTGCACGCAAAGCTACGGGCCTAACAGGCTGTTCCTGACCCACTGGAACCGCCTCACGGCAGCCGGGCTACCGGCGGGTGCTTTGGCTCCCGTCTTAACGAACAGGAGATCCTCCCATGAAGCACCCCGCGCTACTTCCCACCTTGCTTTCCAGCCTCCTCGCCGCCGCTGCCGCGCAGGCTGAGGATTATCAGATCAGGCTCGCCGCCGTCGATTCCTACTCGCGCGTACCGCTGGCCCAGATCAAAACCGGTTACGCCTACGACACGCTGAAACTGACCGGGTCGGGCGTGCGCGTCGGCGTGCTGGATACCGGCCTCGACCTCACCCACCGAGAGTTCTACGGCCGCATCCTGGCCGCCAAGTCCTTCGTCGACAGCGAGCCCACCGCCGCCGACGCCCAAGGCCACGGCACCCATGTCGCCGGCATCATCGCCGCCGCCGCGGACGGCCGCATGACCCAAGGGGTTGCACCCGGCGCAACCCTGATACCGGTCAAGGTGATGGGCGCCAACGGCAGCGGCTCGACGGCCATCCTCGGCCAGGGCATGAGCTACGCCATCGGCAATGGGGCCCGCATTCTCAACATGAGTTTCAGTTGGAATGGCGCGCCTGCGGCCGTGGCCGATTTCCAGTCGGCCGTAGGCAAAGGCGCGCTGCTGGTGGCGGCTGCCGGCAATACCGGCGCCGCCAATCCGGATTGGCCCGCGCGCTACGCCAAGGAAACCTGGGCCAATGGCCAAATCATTGCAGTCGGTTCGGTAAATGCAAACAACGCCATGTCCAGTTTTTCCAACCGCGCCGGCGACGCCATGGACTTCTATCTGGTGGCGCCCGGCGAGAACATCGCCTCCACCTACAAGAACGGCCAGTACGCCTATATGTCGGGTACGTCGATGGCCACGCCCGCCGTCTCCGGTGCGGCAGCCTTGTTGATGCAGTATTGGCCCAAACTGAACGCCAATCAGGTTGCCGGCATCCTGTTCAAGTCGGCGACCGACCTGGGCGCGCTCGGTGTCGATGCGGTTTACGGTCGCGGCCTGTTGAACCTGGATGCCGCGCTGCGTCCTGCAGGCACGGTTTCCCTGCCCGGCAGCAGCGGCAGCACGGCGACCACGACGACGGCGCTGGCGGCTTCCGGCGGGGTCTATTCATCTCTCAAGAAGGCCGGGCAGGAAGGCGCGTTCAAAACGACGGTGCTGGATGAATACGGCCGCGATTACAACGCCGATTTCAGCGGCAGCGTCGCCCTCGCCGGCCCCAGCCTCCAGGATCGCCTGGCCCGATTTTCGCAGCCGTCCAACCCACTTTCGACCGGCCGGATCACGCTCGGCTTCGATGCCGCCCGCCACTACGGGCATGGCTTGCAGCACCCCTTCCTGGCCGACGCGGCCGGCAGCCTGTTCGGATCGCTGGCCCTGGACGGCATCCAGGATGGTTTGAAAGTGGGCCTGCTTGCCGGCTCCGGCGAATCCAGTTCGCACTCCACCCGCGGCCTGATGCTGGAATGGGAGACCGGCATGGGTGGCACCGGCGAGAGCGTTTTGTCGGTGCAACTCGGCCATGCCAGCGAGCGCGGCGCCTTCCTGGGCTCGGTCAGCGCCGGCGCGCTCGGTTTGGGCGCAGGCAGCACCACCTTTGTCTCGCTGACCGGCACTGAAGCGCTGGCGGACGACTGGCGCCTGGTGGCCAGTGCGCATTACGGCAGCACCACTTCTTCCGGAACCAGCGGCATGGTCACCCGCCTCTCGGGAGTGCGTTCACTGGGCGCTTCGCTGGGCCTGGTGGGAAACAACGCGCTGCTGCGCGGCGACCGCGCCACGTTGTCGGTGTCGCTGCCGCTGAAGACCGTGGGCGGCGTCATCGGCGTGGAACAGGCGTCCTACGACGACATGGGCGAACTGGTATACAGCAGCCGCAACATCGCGCTGAAATCCGACGCGACCGAAGTGAACTACACGCTCGGCTACAGCTACTCGCCGAGCAAGCTGGATACGCTTTCGTTCAGCCTGATGCGCCGTTTGAACCCGGGCAACGATACCAGCATGCCGGCCGAAAATTTGGCCATGCTGAACTGGCGCGGCAAGTTTTAAGCCCGCCCGGACCCGTTGAACCCCCGTGCGAACACCCCCACAAGCGAACTGACGGTCGTTTCCGCCGCTGTAAACTCGCGGCCCGTCTCCCTTGCCCCGCCCGCCATGACCGATTCCATCCGCCTTGCCAAACGCGTCGCCGAACTGCGCGCCTGCTCGCGGCGTGAAGCCGAACAGATCATTACCGGCGGCTGGGTGCGGGTGGATGGCAGCGTGATCGAAGAGCCGCAGTTTCGCGTCGGCGATCAGCAGATCGAAATCGACCCCAGCGCGAATCCCGCGCAGACCCAAGCCGTCACGCTGTTGCTGCACAAACCGACTGGCGTTGTCACGTTGCCGCCGGCGGATGCCGCATCCGCCGCGCAATACCTCGATGCCGCCAATAGATGGCTGCAAGACCCGGCCCGCATGCAGCCGCTGAAAATCCATTTCACCCAACTCACCGTCTGCGCGCCGCTGGATACGGCGGCCAGCGGTCTGGTCGTGTTCAGCCAGGATTGGCGCATCGTGCGCAAGCTGACCGAAGACGCCGCGACCGTGGAACACGAAATCGTCGTCGAAGTTGCCGGCGATCTCGCCGCCAACCAGACCCCGGGCGCGCTCAAACGCATGCAGGGCGTCGCCTTCAACGGCCGCACGGCCGGCAGCCTCAAGGTCAGCTGGCAAAGCGAAAACCGGTTGCGGGTGGCGCTGAAAGGCGCGCAGATCGGACAAGTCGAAAAACTGTGTACAGCCGTCGGCCTGCAGGTGCTGGCCATGAAGCGCATCCGCCTCGGCGGCGTTTCGATGGGGAAACTGCCGCCCGGGCAATGGCGCTATCTGCGCGGGGATGAGCGGTTCTAAAGACGCACCAGCCAGGCTCGCCCGCCTCGCTCCAGTCCGAACCCGCTGCCGATCGCGATAGCAAACCGGAACGGCAAAATCGGGGAGGCGTTTGACGCAGCACTGAAAACTCAGCGAATAACCTGCCGCGTGCGGCCGACTGGGTTGTAATAACGCGTCAGGAGCGCAGCGCTCTTTGCCGACAGCCCGACTACCCTTGCAGGACACGCCATGCCCGCCATCGAACAACGCCTGGAAAACCTCGAAAGCCGTGGGTTCCGCATCGAACGGATTTAGCCGATGACCGTCCTGCATGCCATAGAACTCCTCGGCGTTGCCGTGTTCGCAGTCAGCGGCGCGCTGGCGGCCGGCCGGCGCAGCCTCGATCTGCTCGGCGTTGTGGTCATCGCCACGGTCACCGCGACCGGCGGCGGCACGTTGCGCGATCTGTTGCTCGACCGCAGTCCGGTGTTCTGGATCGCCGACACCACCTATCTCTATGTCTGCATCGCCGCCGCCCTGCTGACGGTGGTGTATGTCCGCTACCGGCACCCGCCGGATCGGCAGATCTTGATCGCCGATGCGCTGGGCCTGGCGCTGTTCTCGATCAGCGGCGCACAGATTGCCGAGAACGCCGGCTACGGCGGCATCGTCGTCGTGATCATGGGTACGCTGACTGGCGCAGCCGGCGGTTTGTTGCGCGACGTGATGTGCGCCGAGATTCCGCTCATCCTGCGGCGCGGCCGCATCTATGCGACGGCGGCCATCGCCGGGGTGATGGTCTATCTGGCGCTGCAGATGCTGCTCGATCGCACCAGCGCGGCCCTGATCGGCATGGGCAGTATTGCCGGCCTGCGCCTGGCGGCGATCATCTGGGATATCACGCTGCCGGTATTCACGCTGCCGCGCAGCGACGACGACAAGACCTGAATCCGGCAGCCGGACTCGGCTCGCCGAGGCTGAGGAGCCCGGCGCGGTTGATTTGCAGCCGACATGGCCAGGGTTCGCCAGACTGGCAAACATACCAAACACCGTAGGCTTGCCTAAAGTTTTCCCTTAGCCGGCCGTTAATGCGGCTTGTCATTGCGTCGCTGCGTTCGGAACACAGTGCGCCGTTCGATTTCGACTCTGTTTGCCTTGAAAGGCCCGATATGCTGAATCTACGTAATCTGAAGATTCGCAGCCAACTGATCATTTTGCTGGCTGCGATGACCACCCTGTTCCTGATCGCCACCGGCGTGTCTTACCAGGCCTTGAACCAGGCCAAGACGGAATTCACCAGCTTCATCGAACAAGAGCAGCGCGTCTTGCTCAACTACACCGAGTTGTACGCGGACGGCCTGCAAATGGGCCAGGCGCTGCGCAACATCATCCTCGATCCGGCCAACCCCAAGGCATACGAGAATTTTGCCAAGGCCAGCGAGGCCATGGACAAGCTGCTCGGCGAAACCCAGCCTTTGCTGCTTGGCAACAGTGAGCAGGCGTCAGTCTTCGCGCAGATCGTGCAATTGCGCGAAACACAGAAAGGCCTGCAGCGGGAGATCCGCGAAATGGTCGAGCAAAGCAACATCGACACAGCAAAAATCCGTCTGAACAAAGATGAAACGCCGGTCTGGCGCGACATCAAGAAGCATCTGCTCGAGCTGATCAAGAATCAGAAAAACCGCATCGCGGCGCGTGAAGCGGCAGTACAGAAGAGCACCGAAAATGCCCAGTGGATCACGCTGGCCCTGACCTTTATTGCGGTGTTGGTCGGCCTCAGCATCGCCTTGGCCATCGTCCAGAACATCATTCGTCAGCTCAACCTGCTGGGCCACTCGATCGAAGCACTGGCAGCCGGTGAAGGCGACCTGACCGCACGTCTGCCGGTTCAGGGCAACAATGAGCTCTGCCGCATTTCAGCGGCTTTCAACCAGTTTGTCGAAGGCATGCAGAGCATGGTGAAAGGCATCAAGGATCACGCCGACCGGTTGCACCAGCTGTCGCAGACATTGGCGCAGACTTCATCCAGCCTGCGCAGTTCGACGGCGGATCAGACCGGCGCCGTGACTTCGACCGCCACCGCCGTGGAACAGATGACCGCCAGCATTGCCTCGGTAGCGGACAACGCCGAACAGGTGCGCGAAGTCTCTGCACGCAGCGCGGAATACTCCGATCAAGGCTTAGATCGCATGAAGGATCTCGGCCAGGCCATGTCCAGCGTGCAAATCGCCGTCAAGGGCATGGCCGACTCGGTCGGCAAGTTCCTGACCAGCACGCAGAGCATCGTCGGCGCCACCCAACATGTGAAGGACATCGCCGAACAAATCAACCTGCTGGCGCTGAACGCCGCCATCGAGGCGGCGCGCGCCGGCGAACAAGGGCGCGGCTTTGCCGTCGTGGCGGACGAAGTGCGCAAACTGGCGGAAAAAACCGCCCAATACGCCAACGAAATCGCCCGCGTGACGGCGGAACTGAATACCCAGTCGACACAGGTCGAAGCGGCGATCAACCAGGGTGAAGCCGCGCTGACGGCCGGGGCGACTCGCAGCAGCGAGGTCTCGAACATCGTCGAGCAGGCGCACGACGCGGTGATCGATGCTCGCCAGCGCATCGAAGAAATCACCCGCTCGATGAAGGAGCAATCGCTGGCCAGCAACCAGATCTCACGCAATGTGGAGCGTCTGGCCGATCTGGCTGCCGGCACCGAGCACGCGATCGAGCATTCCGACCGCACCGTCCAGGAAATGGGCCAGCTCGCCGATCTGCTGCATGGCTCGGTATCGCGTTTCCGCAGCTAAGCACCTCGCCGGCATGACGGCCGCGGCGCGCGCTATCATGCCGGGCATTGCTTATATCCGCCGCCGCCATGCCGCTTTCCCGCCTGCGTTCCGTCCTCCTGCTTCTCGCGATTTACACACTCAGCGCCGCCGCGCACGCTTTCGAAGTCGCCGAATTCAAGAGCGGCATGGCCCAGAATGAAGTCAAAACCCTGCTTCTCGCGAATTGGAATTTCGACCGCGTGCTGGAACCGTCCGATGATGTCATCCTCGCCTACGACAACGACCCCACCATCGCGCGGCGTTATCAGTTCCGCTTCTGCAAGGGCAAGCTGGTCGGCTTCGAACAGGACGTGCGGCCTACGCTCAAGTCGCTGATCATCTCGGTCAACAATTACAACCAGCAATACGGCCAACCGCACCGGGTGTATTCCAACACCCACGTGGTCAGCAACGGCGAGAAAGCCGTGTTCGCGCTGTTCTGGAAAAACAATCTGGAATTCATCGGCGTGAAGTACATCGTGCTGCCCAACACCGAACAGATGAGCCTGTCGTTCGACAGCAACAATCTCTGTTACCCGACGCCGCGGATGTAGGCGTCGTCTACAGCTCCAGCAGCAAGCGCGCCGGGTCTTCCAGCGCCTCTTTCACCGCTTTCAGAAAGCTCACCGCCTCGCGGCCGTCGATGATGCGGTGGTCGTAACTCAGCGCGACATACATCATCGGGCGGATCACGACCTGACCATTCTCGGCGATGGGCCGATCCTGGATCTTGTGCAGGCCGAGAACGCCGGATTGCGGCGGATTGAGGATAGGCGTCGACAACAACGAGCCGAACACGCCGCCGTTGGAAATCGTGAACGTGCCGCCTTCCATCTCCTCCAGCGTCAATTGCAGGCTGTTGGCGCGGCGGCCGAAGTCGGCGATCTGCTTTTCGATTTCGGCGAATGACATCCGGTCGGCGTTGCGCAGGATGGGCACCACCAGGCCGCGTTCGGAGCTGACCGCCACGCCGATGTCGTAATAGTCGTGATAGACCACGTCGCGCCCGTCGATGCGGGCGTTGACCAGGGTGTAGACCTTCAACGCCTGGCAGACCGCCTTGGTGAAAAAGGACATGTAGCCCAGTTTGACGCCATGTTCCTTCTGGAAGCGCTCCTGATAGCGTTTACGCAAGTCCATGACCGGCTGCATATCGATCTCGTTGAACGTGGTCAGCATGGCCGCGGTGTTCTGCGCTTCTTTCAGGCGTTCGGCGATGCGCTGGCGCAACCGCGTCATCTGCACCCGCCGCTCGTTGCGCTCGGGGCCGCAAGGCGGACAGGGCGAACGCTCCTGGGCGCCTGGCGCGGTGGTTGCGGGCGGCAAGAACAAGGCGAGTTCCGGCGTCGCGGCGGAGTCGTCGGGCGGCAGCGGCGCGACATAGCGTTCCGGCTCGACTTGCGCGACGGCAAGCACCGCATCCATCGCTTCCGGCGCAGCGCCGACGGGCGCGCCGGATTCGTGCGCTGCGCCCGAGATGGCCGCCGCTGGCAGCGGCAACGACTCCGCCGTATCGATGCGCGCCAGCACATCGCCGGCTTTCACCTCGCTGCCTGCGGGCAGACAGATTTCCTTGAGCACGCCGGAAACGGGAGCGGCGACTTCCAGAATGACCTTGTCGGTTTCCAGATCGGTCAACACTTCATCCCGCTGCACAAAATCACCCGGCTGTTTGCGCCAATCCAGCATGGAGCCGCTTTGGACCGACTCGGAAAGCTCCGGGGCTTTGACATCGACGAGCATGGATCACCTGGATTTGTGCATTGCAATAGCGCTGATTATAGGAAGGATGCCCTGGTCGCGTGCAGCGGAAATGTGCGACTTCTTAGCGTCCTGCCGCGGTATGGCGGAAAATGCCGGCGAACGCCCGATACGACACGCCACAGCACAATCCACCCCATGCACGCTCTCCCCCTCTTCCCCCCGCCCGGCCAACGCCACCGCCTCACGTCGCCGCCCGGCTCGGCGGATAGCCTGGTGCTGGCCGGTCTCGCACGGCAGTCGCGCCGCTTGCTGATCTTGACGCAAACGGCACAGGATGCCGCCCGCCTGGTCGAAGAAATGGCCTGGCTCGCACCCGAACTGAACACGCGCCTGTTTCCCGACTGGGAAACCCTGCCTTACGACCCGTTATCACCGCACCCCGATCTGGTATCGGATCGCCTGTCCGCGCTCTGGCTGGCGGCCGCCGGCAACGTCAACGTGCTGGTCACGCCGGCCGCCACGGCGATGCAGCGTTTGTGTCCGCCCAGTTACTTGAATGCGCATGCCTTTCTGCTCAAGGAAAAGGACAAGCTGGAGGCCGACAAGCTGCGCACGCGCCTGGCGCAGGCCGGCTACAGCGCGGTCAATCAGGTCCTGTCGCCCGGCGAGTTCGCGGTGCGCGGCGGCATCATCGACCTGTTTCCGATGGGCGCCGCCTTACCCTATCGCATCGACTTGTTCGACGACGAGATCGAATCGATCCGCACCTTCGACCCGGACAGCCAGCGCACGCTGTACAAGGTCGCCGAGATTCGCCTGCTGCCGGCGCGCGAAGTCCCGCTCGACGAAGCCGGCATCACCCGCTTCCGGACGGGTTTTCGCGACCGCTTCGAAGGCGATCCAGGCAAGAGCCAGATCTACAAGGACGTTTCCAACAAACTCGCGCCGGGCGGCGTCGAGTACTACCTGCCGCTGTTTTTCGAGCAGACCGCGACCTTGTTCGACTACCTGGGCGACGACACCGCGCTGGTGCTGCACGGCGAGATCCAGACCGCCGTGGAGGGTTTCTGGAACGACACGCAGAGCCGCCATCGCCTGATGCTCGGCGACAAACATCGGCCGTTGCTGGCGCCGGAGCTGCTGTTTCTGCCGCCCGATCAGTTCTTCGGACAGCTGCGGCCCTACTCGCGGCTGGAATTCGGCAGCCCGTTCGGGGCGCGCTCGGACGCGGATCAAATCCTGCCGTTCCAGGCCGCGCCGGCGGTGGAAGTCGAACGCAAGGCGGAAAACCCCTATTACCGCCTGCAAGCGCATCTCGACGCCTACGACGGCCGCACCTTGCTGCTCGCGGAAAGCCTGGGGCGGCGCGAAACCCTGGCCCATGCGTTGGCCGAATACGGTTTGAAGCCCGCCATGCTGGAGGGCTGGCCTTCTGACAGTGAGCAGATAGCGGCGAGCGGGAAGCGGAAAGAGCCCACCGCTCCCGGCTCCCGGCTCACCGC
Organism: uncultured Thiobacillus sp.; assembly: GCA_964466195.1. GTDB lineage: Bacteria > Pseudomonadota > Gammaproteobacteria > Burkholderiales > Thiobacillaceae > PFJX01. The sequence goes on along the minus strand of CAYXMQ010000003.1, from coordinate 144,664 downwards.
TCACCGCTTCCAGCTCACCACCGGCCCGCTCGCCACCGGCTTCATCGACCTCGACGACAAACTCGCGGTCATCACCGAAACCGAACTGTATGCGCGCAGCCCGATCACTCGCCGCGCCCGCGAAGGCAAGCGCGCCAGCACCGCCGAAGGCCTGCTGAAAGACCTTTCCGAACTCAAGATCGGCGATCCCGTCGTGCATGTCCAGCACGGCATCGGCCGCTATCAAGGCCTGTCCGGCATGGACCTGGGCGAGGGCTCCGAGGAGTTCTTAAGCCTGGAATTCGCCGGCGGCGACAAACTGTATGTGCCAGTCGCGCATCTGCATCTGATTTCACGCTATCTCGGCGGCGATCCGGATACCGCGCCGTTGCACCGCCTGGGCAGCGGCCAGTGGGAGAAAGCCAAGCGCCGGGCGATGGAAAAAGCGCGCGACACGGCGGCGGAACTGCTCAATCTTTATGCCCAACGCGCCGCACGCCAGGGCCACGCCTTCGCGACCAGCGAACACGACATGGCCGCTTTCGCCGAGGGCTTCGGCTTCGAGGAAACGCCGGACCAGATGGCGGCAATCGAAGCCGTGGTCAGCGACATGACTTCCGGCCGGCCGATGGATCGCCTGGTCTGCGGCGATGTCGGCTTCGGCAAGACCGAGGTCGCATTGCGCGCGGCTTATGTCGCCGCGGCCGGCGGCCGCCAGGTGGCGGTGCTGTGTCCGACCACGTTGCTGGCCGAGCAGCATTTCCAGACTTTTTCCGACCGTTTCTCCGACATGCCGGTGCGGATTGCCGAGTTGTCGCGCTTTCGCTCGGCGAAGGAAGTGGCGACTGCGCTGGAAGGCATCAAAGCCGGCCAGATCGACATCGTCATCGGCACCCACAAGTTGCTGCAGAAGGACATCGTGTTCAAGAATCTGGGCCTCACCATCATCGACGAGGAACATCGTTTCGGCGTGCGCCAGAAGGAGCGCATGAAGGAATTGCGCGCCGAGGTCGATGTGCTGACACTGACCGCGACGCCGATCCCGCGCACGCTGGCGATGTCGCTGGAAGGCATCCGCGATTTTTCCGTGATCGCCACCGCGCCGCAAAAACGCCTGTCGATCAAGACTTTCGTACAGCCGTTTTCCGAAGGCCTGATCCGCGAAGCCTGTCTGCGCGAACTGAAGCGCGGCGGCCAGATCTATTTCCTGCACAACGAGGTGGATACCATCGTCGCTATGCGCGAAAAGCTGGTCAAACTGCTGCCGGAAGCGCGCATCGTCATCGCCCACGGCCAGATGCCGGAACGCGAACTGGAACATGTGATGCGCGATTTCACGCATCAACGCTTCAACCTGCTGCTGTGCACCACGATCATCGAGACCGGCATCGACGTACCGACCGCCAACACCATCATCATGAATCGCGCCGACAAATTCGGCCTGGCGCAGTTGCACCAGTTGCGCGGCCGCGTCGGGCGTTCGCACCATCAGGCCTACGCCTATCTGCTGACCCCGCCCGGCGAAGTCAAGATTACGCCGGCCGCGGTCAAGCGGCTGGAGGCCATACAAAGCATGGAAGACCTCGGTTCCGGCTTCTACCTGGCCATGCACGACCTGGAGATTCGCGGCGCCGGCGAGGTATTGGGCGAAAGCCAAAGCGGCGAGATGCAAGAAGTTGGATTCAATCTTTTCAATGACATGCTAGCGAGTGCTGTGAAATCACTTAAAGCAGGAAAAGAACCGGATGTGGATGCGCCGATGGCGGTGACGACCGAAATCAACCTGCATCTGCCGGCGCTGCTGCCGGCGGATTACTGCGCCGACATCCATGAGCGGCTGGTGCTCTACAAGCGCCTGGCCAACTGCGATTCGACCGCCCAACTGGACGATCTGAAGGAAGAACTGATCGACCGCTTCGGCCTGCTGCCGGAGCCGGCGCATACCTTGCTGGCCGTGCATCGCTTGCGCCTGGAAACCAAACCGTTCGGCATCGCCCGCTTAACCGTCGGCCCGGACGGCGCCAACATCCAGTTCGAGCCGAACCCGCCGATCGACCCGTTGAAGCTGATCAAACTGATACAGACCAAACGCGAATACAAACTGGCCGGGCAGGATAGGCTGAAGATCATTAAGGACTGCCCGACGTTGGATAAACGCGTGGAACTGGTCAAAGGCCTGCTGCGCGAGATCGCCTGAGGCCATGCCGTATCGCTTCATAAACCGGGCGCCGCGAAAGACCTGATCGCTGCCGACAGCAACGGTCGGGCGAAAATTACGCGCGGATCGGTCGGGTCGAATCCGACCCGGTTTGGCGCCCTTGATGCGGTCGGGTGGGTCGGTCTGCACCCAATACCCGATATGAACCGAGGCAGCACAGCCAGCGGCGCGAGTATGCGCCGGCCGCTGCCGCCACACCGTCACCCAATCCGATGGCACTTCCGCGCGTGGCATGTTCCTTGCAGCACTCTGCTGTGCACGGCCTGCACGCCATCCCGTCGAGTTCGCATCGGCGCGCCGACCTGGCGCTGGTATTCAGCTTGTCTGCAATTAGAAAAAAGGGATTCCGGCATGAACAAAAACGCGCTTTACTGCGGCACCAACGACGCCAACGACCCAGTCGGCGCACTAGCCGACGGCGAAATGCCTGCCCTCTTCGCAGCCCGAACAGACCGAGTTCTGGCCTGATCGGGTCGGCAGACAGGAATTCGAAGGCGATATCCCGGGCAGCCAGAACATGATCTTCATCAGCTACCGCCGCGCCGACACCGGCGGCCATGCCGGCCGCTTGTTCGACCGTCTCGGCCATTGGTTCGATGCGGACAGCTTGTTTTATGACCAGGACGGCATCGACATCGGCGAGGTCTTTCCCGAGCGTATCGCCAGCGCACTGAACAACGCCGCCGTCGTGCTGGTGCTGATCGGGCCGCACTGGCTGGATGAGATCAACCGTCGCATCGACCAACCCGGCGTGGACTTCGTCCGGCGCGAAGTGGAAATGGCGCTGGCGCGCCATGCCGATGGCACGCTGGTTCTGCCTGTGCTGCTGGATGGCGCGGCCATGCCTGCCGCGTCGCAGCTTCGCCCCGAACTGCAAAGCGCATTGGCTCCGCTGTGCGGCCTGAATGCGCATGAGTTCAGGGGCAATCAGGCCGACTGGAATGCCCAGTTCGTGCGCCTGCGCGAACGCATCGCCCAAACGGCCGGCATTCCCGCGCCGCGCTTTCGCGCGCCGCCCGGCGTCGAGCAGCCGTTCCGCGTCATCGATCACCTGTTGAGCCTGCATTTCCAGGATCCGAACGGTCTGCTCGCCCGCCTGCACGCCCAACTCCTCGAATCAAAAAACACCCAATCCGGCGGGACGGCCATGCCGGCGCGTACGGCCCTGTTTGGCATGGGCGGCGTCGGCAAGACCCAGTTGGCGCTCAAGTACAGTTATGCCTACCGCGATCTCTATGCCGGCGTCTGCTGGTTCCATGCCGACAGTGAAACCGCTTTGCAGCTCGACGCGCTGGCTTGCTGCCAGGAAGCCAGCGTGCCGCTGCGCAAAGGCGAAACGCCCAACTCGGCATTGAGGCGCTGGTTGGAACAGCAGGAAACGCCCTGGCTGCTGGTGTACGACAACGCCGAGGACGTGGCGGCGCTGCGGCCGCATTTGCCGCAAAGCGGCCCGCACCACCAGATCATCACGTCACGCAACCCGGCCTGGGGCGGCTTGGCGCAGGCGCTGGAACTGGACGTCTGGAGCCTCGATCAGGCGTTGGACTTTCTGCTGTCGCGCTGCAGCGCACAGGCCCGGGATGACCTGCAACGACTCGCCGAAGCGCTCGGCGGCCTGCCTTTGGCGCTGGAGCAGGCGGCGAGCTATCTAGAGGAAACCGGCGCCGGCGTGGCCGCCTACCACACGCTGCTGGCGAGCGTGAAGGACGAGGGCCTGATACTGGATGAAGGCCGCGCCGCCACCGGCTACGAACGCAGCGTGGCCGCCACGCTGTCCATTGCATTCGAGAAACTCTCGCCCGCCGCCCGCCAGCTGCTGCGTCTGGCTGCCTACGCCGCGCCGGAACCGCTGCCCGAGCGCTTCTTTCACGAGGCGGCTACCGGTTTGCCAGCGGAATTGGCCGCGGCCGCAGTCAGCACCCTGGCCTGGAACCAAACGGCCGGCGAGCTGCGCCGCTATGGCCTGGCCGAGCGCATCGCCATCGCCGCGCTTGAGCGCACTCCCGGCGCAGCCGGCGAGCGTACCGAAGCCGCCCTCAGCCTGCACCGTCTGACGCAGCAAAGCACGCGCGCCCGGCTGGCGCAGCCGGAGCAGGATTGCCGCGCGTTGGAAGCCATGCTGCGCACGGTCTGCCCGGCCGAGGCCAACTTGCCGGCGCACTGGCCTCGCTTCGCCGCCCTGGCCGGCCATGTGACGCAACTGGACCGCTACTACGCCGCCGGCTGGCTCGACAGCCGCGCCTACAGCTGGCTGCTGGATCGCGTGGCGGCCTATCTGCGCGCCGGCCCCGCCCTTTATGCCGAGTCGGTGCGCTGGCTGCGCCGCGCCTGGGAGATCGATCAACAGGAACTGGGCGAGACCCATCCGGACACGCTCGCCAGCATGGCCAATCTGGCCAATACGCTGTGGGCCCAGGGCGATCTGGCCGGCGCCCGCCTGCTGCAGGAAAGGGCGCTCAAAACCTGCCGCCGGGTGCTCGGCGACGCGCACCCGGACACCCTCGGCATCATGAACAACCTGGCCGGCAGCCTGCGCGCCCTGGGCGATCTGGCCGGCGCGCGCGCGCTGCAAGAACAAGTGCTGCAAGCGCATCTCCGGGTGTTGGGCGAGACGCACGCAGACACCCTCACCAGCATGAACAACCTGGCCGAAACGCTGCGCATCCAGCACGACCTGACCGCCGCTCGTACGCTGTTGGAGCGGATGCTGGCCAGCAGTCGCAAGGTGTTGGGCGAACACCATCCGAGCACGCTCACCGGCATGAACACGCTGGCCTGCACGCTGATGGATCAAGGCGATCTGGCCGCCGCCGGCGACCTGCTGAAGCGGATTCTGGCGGTTCGCCGCCGAGTATTGGGCGAAGCGCACCCGGACACCGTCACCAGCATGAACAATCTGGCCGAAGCGCTGCGGGCTCAGGGCGACCTGGCCGGCGCCCGCACATTGCAGGAGCAGGTGCTGACCGTTCGCCGCCAGGTGCAAGGCGGGGCGCACCCGCTCACGCTGATCGCCATGAACAATCTGGCCCTGACCCTGTGGAAGCTGAATCAGCGCGAAGCCGCGCTCAAACTCATGCAGGCCGCCGCCGATGGCCTGGCGCAAGCGCTGGGGCCTGGGCATGCCGATGCGTTGACCGCGCGGCGGGCGCTGCAATACTTTCGTCAGGAAGCACAGGCCGCGGCGCCGTAGCCCGCCTCGCTGAGCACCTCAGCAACTGAAGCCACAACCGAATTGATTACCGGGAGCCAATAAATGAACTTAGCCCACCCCCTCAAGCTGATCAGCAGCGCCGTCCAGACCGGGACCGATCTGCCGCTACCCGGTATCCTGCGCAACGCCACCCGTGCCGGCGTCAATGCTGGCACCCTTGCGGTCGATCCGCTGTTGGCGGAGATCGCGGTCAGTGCGATTTACCCAATCGGCGCGGCCGCGCGCGGCGAGGCGGCGGCCGAGGTGCACACGTTGCAGCCGGAAGCGCCGCAGCTGCTGGCGCTGGAGAGCGAGGACGGCGCCACGCTGTTCATTCGTTCCGACGCGCTCGCCGAAGCGGTGGCGCGACGGCGGCCGGAGGCCGTGGTGGACGGCGTGGTCGACTTCAGCCTGTTCCGCGACCCCAATGCCAGCGCGCGCGGCCTCGGCGATGTCATGTGGAAACTGGCTTCGGTGCTGCGTCTGGGCAGCGACGGCCTGCTCGAGGAGGCGAAGGAAAAGGCGCTGGAATGGGCCAAGGAAAAGCTGGGCGAGCAGGTGACCACCCAGGCCTACGACCTGGGCTCTTTTCTCGGCGCCAAGGCCTTGATCTGGAAGATCGAATCGCGACTGGCCGGGCGTCCGGGCCTGTACCGCTGGCATAACAAAACGCTGGACGCGTCCGACCGCTGTCTGCCGGACGATCCGCGTCTGCAGGCGATGGCCGCAGGCAAGCCCGCACTGGTGCTGATCCACGGCACCGGCTCCTACACACTGAGTGCGTATGCCGACCTGCGTGAACACGCCGCCACTTGGGATGCGCTGCAACAGCGCTTCCCCGGCGGCATCTTCGGCTTTGAACACCGCACCTTCTCGGAAAGCCCGCTGGAAAACGCCCTCGCGCTGCTGAATGCGCTGCCGAAGGGCGCCCAGGTCTCGCTGCTCACCCATTCGCGCGGCGGTCTGGTCGGCGACCTGCTCTGCCTGGGCCAGGTCAAGGAAGCGGTGATCGACGCCTACCGCATCGACAGCCGCGACAGCGCCGACCCGGACGGCCTGGAGCGGGAAGCGCAGGAAGAGCGGGCGCGCCTGCGCGCAATCCGCGACAAGCTGGCGGCCGGCCACATCAGCGTGCAACGTTATGTGCGAGTGGCCAGCCCGGCGCGCGGCACGCGCTTCCTGTCCGACAACCTGGATGCGGCGCTATCGGATTTCCTCAACCTGCTGCAATGGGGCGGCGGCGCGCTGGTGGGCGTGGCGGCGACGGCGCTGGGCGGGCCGGTGGCGGGCGAGAACTTCGGCAAGGGTGCGTCCAGCGCGTTGGGCGTGGTCAAGCGTCTGGTGCTGGAAATCGCCGGCCGGCGCATCGACCCGCGCATGGTGCCGGGCATCGCCGCGATGCGCACCGATTCGCCGCTGGGGCGCTTCCTGGCACATCCCGACACCCGCCGCCATGACGACGTTCAGATGGCGGTGATCGCCGGCGATACCGAGTTCGACGGCTTCGGCGCGAGCAACCTGGGCCGCCGCATCGCCAATCTGTTCTGCGACTGGCGTTTGTTCGACCGCAACGACAACGACCTGGTCGTGGATACCGATTCCATGTACGCCGGTCTGGCTTTCCGGGACGGCGCGCGCTATCTGTACGATCAGGACGACTCGGTTACCCATTTCCGCTATTTCGCCAATCCGTCCACCCGGGACGCACTGCGCGACTGGTTGACGGTGAAGGAACCGGACGCATTGACGCAGTTCCAGGCATTGACCAGCGGTCGCAAGATAGCCTGGCAAGATCGCACTGCAACCGCCTTGCGCGGCGGACCGGCGGCTTCACGGCCGGTAGCGATCCTGATCCCCGGCATCATGGGCTCTCATATCGAACTCAAAAAACGCAAAGACGATCCGCCCGGCAGCGGCGACCGCATCTGGTTCGACATTCCCAGCCTGTTCCTGGGCAAGCTGGAGAAGATCGGCGACCCGAATTCGCCCAAGGTGTTTGCCGAAGACCTGTTCGAGATGTTCTACGGCGATCTGGCCGACCATCTCGCCGCGACGCACAACGTCATCCGCTGCCCGTACGACTGGCGGCGCACGCTGGACGTCGCCGCCGGCGAACTGAAGGCGAAGATCGAACAGGCCGCCCGCGCGCATCCCGGCCAACCGATACGGCTGCTGGCGCACAGCATGGGCGGCCTGGTCGCGCGCACGCTGATGCAGCACCACGCCGACGCCTGGAATACGGTGCTGGCCTCCGGCGGCCGCCTGGTCATGCTGGGCACGCCCAACAACGGCTCGCATCTGATGGTGCATACGCTGCTCGGCAAGAGCGATTCGATGCGCAAGCTGGAAATGCTGGACGCCGTCCACGGCCTGCAACAAATCCTCGATATCGTCGCCGGTTTTCCCGGCGCACTGTCGCTGCTGCCGCGGCCGAACGGCTTTATCGATGCCGGCCAGGGGACGGACGCCATCGCTGCCGGCGAGTACTACCAAGCCGAAGCGTGGCCTATCCTCAAGTCGCAGATCACCGACCGCTGGTATGACGACGGCACCTGCGCGCTGCCGGCAGCGGGCGTGCTGGGCGAGGCGGAAAAATTCTGGGCTCGCACCCTGCCCGACAACGAAATCGCCAATCCCGAACGGGTCAGCTACGTCTTCGGCCAGAGCGACAAGACCCCGTGCGGCGTGCAGCGCAGCGCCGACGGCCGGCTCAAGTTGCTGTTCACACCCGACGGCGACGGCTCGGTGACCTGGGCGTCGGGCCGGCTGGGCAATCTGGATGCCGACACTCGCTGCTGGTACATGCCGGTGGAACATGCCGACCTGACCGGCGAAGAGGCCTATTTCCCGGCCATCGTCGACCTGCTGGAGAAGGGGGTCACCGATAAGCTGGGCCGTTTGCCGCGGCGGCGCGGCGAGGCGGCGCAAAGTTTCACGCTGGAAGCCGAACCGCCGGTATTGCCCGGCGAGGAGGAACTGGCGCGCGCCTTCCTGGGCAGCGGCCCGCGTCACCGCAAAACCGCACGTGGCAAGCAGTCGCTCAAAGTCTCGGTCCGGGCGGGCGATCTGCGCTTTCTCGACCAGCCGGTGCTGTGCGGCCATTACATCGGCGACGCCATTTCCGGCGCCGAAGCGGCGCTGGACGAAATGCTCGACGGCGCGCTGTCGGAACGCGAACGACTGAGCGCCTACGCCGCCGAAATCGGCACCTCGGCCATCGTTCTGCGCCCGCCCAATACGGCGGAACGCCATCGCGGCAGCCTGCCGGGAGCGGTCATCGTCGGACTCGGCCAGTTTACCGGCCAATTGAGCGCCCGCCAGGTCAGCGAGAGCGTGCGCGCCGGCGTGCTGCGCTTCCTGCTGCAACTGCGCGATGTCATCGGCCCGCGGCAGGATTCCTGCGTCCAGCTCAACAGCGTGCTGATCGGATGGAATTCGACCGCCAGCATCAGCGTGGCCGAGTCGGTAGCTGCGATCACGCGCGGCGTGCTGGAGGCCAACCGCCAGTTTTGTGTATGCACGAGCACGGGACGCGAACAGACGATCGCCGTCGGCGAACTGTGCTTCATCGAGCTGTATCGCGACGCCGCCATTTCCGCGGCGCATGCGGCGCGGACCCTGCCGGACGCCTTGTCGGGCGAACTCAATCGCCTGGGCACACGCCTCGAACCGGCGGCAAGCCTGATCGAGGGCGCCGGGGTGGTGGATCGTCTCAGCGTGCTCGGCGACATGGGCCATTGGTCACGCCTGATCGTCACCGATGCCGACGCGGGCGACGTCCAGTGCCCGCCGGAGTGCTACGCAGTGAGCTGCAATTCACCCATCCCGCGCGACACGCTGCGCCGCCTGTGCCAGCCGGCCGCTTGCGGCGAAGCGGAAAGGCCCGCCGATGCGGGACAAGCGCAAACCGCCGATGCTTCGCCGGTCGAAGCGCGCTACTACCCGGAGCGGTTGAAATACGTGTTCCTGTCGCAACGCGCCCGCGCCGAAACCCTGGTTCAGCAACGCCAGCCCGGCCTGCTCGAGGCCCTGATCGGCGCCCAGCGCCGCAATCCCGGCTACGACCCCAAGCTCGGCCACACGTTGTTCCAGCTCATGGTGCCGCTGGACTACAAGGCCGCCGCGCGCGAGCAAGCGCGCCTGCTGCTGGTGCTGGACGGCTATACCGCCAACCTGCCTTGGGAGTTGCTGCAAAGCGATGCCGGCGCACCGGAGCAGAACGCGCTGGTGTTGCTCATTCCGATGGTCCGCCAACTGGCCACCACCCGCTACCGGCCGAAAGTACGCAGCGCTAGCACCGACGCCGCCTGCATCATCGTGGCCCCCAGCACGGCCAATTTCGACCGCCGCTTCCCCGGCAGTACGAAGGAGCTGGCCGAACTTCCCGGCGCGATCGAAGAAGGCCAGGCCATCAACACGCAATTGCGCGCCGCCGGCTGGAGCGACGTCACGCTGACGCCGCCGGGCAAAGACGCGCTCGACATCCTCAATACCTTGTTTGATCGCCCCTACCGCGTGCTGGCGATAGGGGCGCACGGCGTGTTCGAAGCGCAAGCCCGCGACGGGCGCAGCTATTCCGGCGTCGTGCTGTCCGACGGCCTGCTGATCACCGCGGTGGAAGTCAGCCAGATGGAAGTGGTGCCGGAACTGGTGTTCCTCAGCTGCTGCCATCTCGGCAGCGTCAGCAACGCCTACAGCGAACCCAACCGGCTGGCCTACAGCCTGGCGCGCGAACTGATCGAAACGGGGGTGCGCTGCGTGGTCGCGGCCGGCTGGGCGGTGGACGACGCCGCCGCCTGCACCTTCGCCAGCACGTTCTTCGAGCGGCTGAGCGGGGGCGCCACCTTTGCCGACGCCCTCTTCGCGGCACGCAAAACCGCCTATCGGCGCCATCCCGGCAGCAACACCTGGGGCGCCTACCAGGCCTACGGCGACCCCGGTTATCGGCTGCGGCCGAATCCGGACGAAGCGGCCGCCGGCCGCACGCGCGACTACGTCTCACTGGCCGAACTGCTGTCCGAACTGAACCGGCGGCGGATCGGCGGCAAACGCCGTCAACGCGGTGAAAAACCGCTCGGCTTCAGCCAGCACAACCTGTGGCTGCAACGGCAACTTGCGAAATGTCCGCCCGAATGGGCGGATCACCCCGAGGTTTTGCAGGCCATCGCGCAGTATTACGGCGAACTCGGCGCGGACGGCTTTGACGCCGCCCGTCAGGCCTACCAGCGCGCCATCCAGTTGGAAGACCGGAGCGGCCGCGTCGCGCTGCGCAGCATCGAACAACTCGCCAACATGGAAGCGCGCCACGGCGGCAAGCTGGCGGATAAGGGCCAGATCGAACCGGGTCTAGCGCTGATCGACAGCGCCATCCGCCGGCTCAATGCCCTCGCCGAGTCGGTGCAGGGAGACAGCATTGCCGAGACCAACGCCGAACGCGCCGCCCTGTTGGGCAGCGCCTACAAACTGCGAGCGGCCGCGCTGGCGGGGCAAGGCGCCGACTGGTCGGAGCTGTTGGCGGCGATCGCCAAGGCTGCGCAAGCCTACAACAGCGCCGTGGCCGGCAAGCCGGCGAAAAGCCCGTACAACACGTTGAACTGGCTGCCGCTGGCCTGGCTGGCCAACCCGCAGGCGTCGAGCAACACGGAAGGCATCGCCATCGCGTTGCAATGCGGCGAGACGGCAAGGCGGCGTTATGCCGTGAGCAAGGATTTCTGGGACGCGGTCATGAGCGCCGATGCCGAAATGACCGCCTGGCTGCTCGGCCATACACTTGGCAAGTCGCTTGACGAGGCCGCCGCCGCCTTGCGCAAGCACTATGCGGAAGCGATGGACAAGCTGCCCCAATCCGACCGCGAGTGGGATTCGGTGGTCAAGCAATGGCGGCTGCTGGCGCGCTTCATACGACTGCGAAATACCGCAGACACCGATAAAGCCAAGATTCTGGAAACCTTGGCCGACGAATTCCGACCGCAGTCCGCAACAACCTTTGCCGGCCAACCCGAGCCGCCTTCTGACGCCAAAGTCACCACCAAAGCCGCCAGGAAAGCCTCGCCGAAAGCAGCACTTAAAGCGGCGCTCAAAACTCCGCTTCGCCGGGGAAAGAAAGCGGGTTGAGCGCTAGCGATGCTTCGCGCGCAGTCCGCCTTTGAATCCACGTGCACGCTCGTCGGCGACGTCTGTCCGGCGGCTTGAGACATGGCTCAGCACACCGGCGCCCTGCTCTTCACGCTGATCCTCGCCGTGCTGCTCGCCGCCGGCGTAGCCTGGGGCGTGGCGGAGCTGTACCGGCGGCGCATGGTGGCGCTGATGCGCGGCGGTCCGGCCCCCGACATCAAACAGTCAGCGCCGGTAACTTCCTACATGCTGCAGACGCAGCGCGGGCCACCACATCTGGATATGGCGGCCAACCGGCGCGCCGCGACCCGCTACCTGCTGGCCTTGTCCGGGCTCAGCCTGCTGATCGGTCTTACCCAGTCCTGGTTGGCCTTGTTGTTTGTCTACCCGGACGGCGGCGTTTCGCCGAGCCGTCTCCTGGTGCTCGGCGCGGTCTACGCCTGGCCCATGGTGATGGCCTGGGGGCTGGCGCGGCGCTGGTCCTGGGGGCGGGTGCTGGCCGGCATTGCGCTGTACATGACAGCGATGACGCTGCTGGTCATGTTGACTTCCCATCAGGCTCAGACTGTGGCCGGAGTCGGCGCCTGGCTGGGCAGTGTGGTCGCCATTCCCATGCTGGTGACCCTGGCCATCGCCGCCAGCGGCCGCATTCGCGCCGTAGCTCCGTACCTGCTGCCGCCCTTCCTTCTGCTATCCGCCGCTTCTGTCCTGGCCCTGCAGCTCCTCGCCGTCGGGGTGGAAAGCCCGCCGGCCTGGCTGACCGGCCTGGTCTCTGCACTGGGCGCCTGGGGCACGCTGTTGGGCTTCGTCCTGGCGCCCTGGTTGCTGCTGGCCTGGCCGGTGTATGCGCTGGGCCGCGGGCTGGCGCGGGCCTACCGGGAAAAACGCTTCTCGGACATCGGCTACCTAGTCGCCGCCTACTGGTTCGTCGTGCTCGCCGCCAGTACCCTGCCGGCCATGGCGGAGGCCGGCCTGGCGGGGCTGAGCCAATTGCTGCCCTGGCTGTGGTTGCCCGTCGCCTGGCGCGTTTTGCCGGGCTGGCTGGCGCCTTCCGGCGCGCCCCCCACGCTGCTGGTGTTGCGCGTCTTTCAGCGCGACGCGCAAGTGGAGGCTCTGTTCGACCACATCGTGGAACGCTGGCGTCTCTCCGGCAACACCGTGTTGATCGCCGGTAGTGATCTGATCAGCCGTACGCTGGACCCGGACGACCTGTTCGCCTTCCTGAACGGGCAACTGGCGAATCGCTTCATCGCCGGCGCAGCGGAAATTCCCCGCCGTCTGGCGCAACTGGACCTGCGCCCCGATCCGGACGGCCGCTACCGAGTCAACGAGTGCTACTGCTTTGACACGACTTGGCAGGCCGCCGTGCGCGCCCTGGCGAGCGAAAGCGACGTAGCACTCATGGATCTACGCGGCTTCAAACCGGAAAACCTCGGTTGCCGTTTTGAATTGCGCGTGTTGGCCGCTGAACTGCACCTGCACCGGGTGGTTCTGCTGTACGACAGCGACACCGCACGCGAAGCGGCCATGACCGACCTCGCCGGGGCGCCACCGGAACGCTTCGTCTGGCTGGAAGCCGGGCGCCTGGACGCGGCCAGAACTGAGGCGGTGCTGGTCTGCTTGTTCGGGGCGGACGAGCATCCCCAGTGATCATGACGGCCTTACCCGACAGCAAGGCAAGACGATTCGGCCCAGACAAGTTCATCCTTGCCGGTAACGTCCGCGACCGCAAAACCGAATTGCAATGCGCTGCTGGCGCCTGCGTGCGTCAAGCGAGATTTTCCATCAACACGGAGTGACGACACGCCATGGCCCAGACCAAACGCATCCGGGTAATGCTTTCCAGCCGAATTCGTACTCGTTTCAACCACGCCGTGCCGGATGACGGGTTCGTACTCAGCGAGGCGCGTTTAAGCCTCAAACAGGCGCTCGAAAACGCCCGCTTGTTTGGTCTGCCGCTGTTCGAGGTCTGGACATCCGAATCGCCCGCGGATGCCGGCCTGGGCCTAACCGACACTGCCTGGGACGAGTCGATCAAGCGGACGCGCGAAGCGGATATCGTGCTCGTGCTGTACACCGGCGAGGCGGGCTGGGCGGCGCCCAAGCGGGATTTGGGAGTTTGCCATGCCGAGTATCTGGAGGCCTGGAACGGCGAACGGGCCAAGCTGAAAGTGATGCGGGTGGCGGGCGCCGTGCTGGAGCCGCGCCGGCGCGACGAGAAGCTGCGCGACGAGCGCTTTCGGGCGGAATTCGAACGCCATAACCCGACCAGCCCCGAGGCTCATAGCGTGGAAGAAATCGTCGAACTGGGCTGCCGTCAGGTCTGGGAGGCGATGGCGCAATTGACGGTACTAGGGCGACGCGAGGCACGCCGCGGCGAATACGCCCACGGCGGCCCGCTGGACTGGAGCCGTTTGGATTTCGCCCGCCGAAAAAAAGAGATGGAAAAAGCGCTGGGACGGTATTTCATCGACCAACGCTCCGATGCCCGAGTGGCCGGCCAGGACAATTGCTACGTGCTGCCGCTTGACGGGCGCCCGCTGCTGTTCGTCTGCCATGCGATTCCAGCAGCGTTGACGGTGCCTGCGGCGCGTGAGCTGGTAGGCCAGCCTTTTCTCAAGGACCATAACTATGTCGAACTCTCCCACCGGCGCAGCAAGCAGCCGGCCGGGCCGGTGCATCTGATCGCCTGCCAGAAGAGCGTTAGCGAAGCGCAGGCTATGCGCCAATTGGGCTATCCCGACGCCACCATCGTCAAGGCCGACTTCGGCGTGTACGTGGCGGACGGCGTGCAAAAGATCCAGATGGTGTTTCTGGCCAATTGTCGCGACGCATCCACCACGCTGGATGCGGCTGGCAAACTCTTCGACTGGCTGGACGCCACCCGCGAAGCCGCCCGTCTGGTGCAGTGCGCCGAAGGGCGGCGCAGGATCGTGCGCGCCATCCTCGACCATCTGACGACTTGAGGCGGCGCATGCCGCTGAACGCCGCCCAATGCTCGCGTTACGCCGGCAACCTGATCAGGCCGCGCTGCAGCAGTTCGGCGACAACGACCTGCGCCGTCGCGCGGTCATACGCCTTTTCCTCCTCGCTCAGGTATTCGTAAGCAACCAGATCGGGGTGCAGTCTGTGGCTGTCGTCGCGTCTGGCTCCATAGCGCCAGCCCTCGGCAATACGCTTGGCGGCCCAGACGTCGTGGTTGACTTCGGCGATGGCCTCCACGGCATCGGACATAAGGTCGGCGGCTCGCGCCATTGCGTCCTTCTCTGGGACGCACGGGGTGTAGAAACCGTAAGGAGTATCAATGCTTGGGATCATGTCGGGACGATGCAACAGTTCTAGGGAATATGAATCAGGTTGGCGGCGTTTCAGTCGCAGGGTCTGCATACGTGGCGTTGAGCTCAACGTATCGGGGAGATGGCCTCTTTTCCGACTTGAATAGTCGGGTATTTGAACTAGGTTTAACTATGACTCATGTTTCCATTACCTGCAGGAGTCCGCTATGCAAGAGCAAATCCAAATCAACGTCGATCAAGATGTCTACGACCGTTTGTTAAGCCTGATGGTCCCGCCCATTAGCGATCCAAACGCGGCCATCAAGGCCTTGTTGTATCACGATGGTCATGCCAGCCGGGCGGCGGTCGCCCTGGCGATGGATGAGCAACATTTTTCCTATGCGCAGGAACTGGAACGCTCAAGCCAGGGCGTCTACGAGTGCGGCGGGGGAACCTGAATCCGGTTTTTATCGACGGTTATAAGCACCTTTCCGCTAGGAAAGGAATGGAGTTGAACAACAGGAGGACGATCATGAACTATGCCACTCAGAACTACGTGCGACCGGGTTTCGAAATCCGCCCCGACCCGGATTTCCCGAATGCGCCGATCGACTGGTCGCGTGAAAACGCCAAGGAATTGGCCAAATCGGAAGAGTTGATGCTGACCGAAGAGCACTGGCAGGTCATCTGCGCGTTGCAGGAGTTCTATGCGCGCCACGATGACCCGACGATCAACGTGCGCGAACTGCATGATGCACTGGACGAATATTTCCACCCCGAAGGCGGCATCAAGTATCTCTACCAGCTGTTCCCGCGGGGGCCCGTGGCCCAGGGCTGCCGGCTAGCCGGCCTGCAACCGCCCGCCGGGGCGCAGGACAAGGGTTTCGGCAGCGCGGTCTAAGCGCAAACTCCCGACGGACGGACTCGCCAGCGAAACCGGGCAGCCAGATGAATCAGGCTGTCCGCCGTTGGCGTACCCGCTCGAACAGGCACACCGCCGCCGCCGTCGCCACATTGAGCGACTCGACCTTGCCCGGCATCGGGATGATGAACGGCCGTGCCGCCGCGCAAAGCGGCACCGACAATCCAGCGCCTTCGTTGCCGAAGGCGAAACCGACGCGTCCGCGCAGGTCGAGATCGAACAGCGCTATGCTCGCGCCGAGACTGGCAGCGTAAATTGGGCCGTCAAACATCCGCGCAAAAGCGGGCAAGTCTGTATGTTCGTGAATGTCGAGTTGGAAATGCGCGCCCTGCCCGCCGCGCAGACATTTCGGCGACCAGGCTTCGGCACAGCCTGGCGACAGAAATACCGTATCCGCACCGGCGGCGGCGGCCGTACGCAGGATCGCCCCCAGGTTGCCGGGATCCTGAATGTTCTCCAGCAGCACGATGCAATCCTGTTGCGCCGTGTTTGCCGCCTTGGGGATATCGACCACCGCCAGCACGCCGACCGGCGTCTCAACCGGGGCCAATGCGTTGAACAAGGCATTCGGCAGCACGCAGGCCAGCGCCTCCGGCAAGCGTTGGGTCCAATCCGCCAGTTCGCCCGCAGCGGCCGTTTCCGAAAACACCAGGCGGCGAAACAGGGCGCCCGCCTCCACGCCGGCTTCGAGCAGATGCGGGCCATCCAGCACGGTTCGCCCACTTTGCCGCCGCGCACGACGGTCGCCGGCAAGCGCCAGCAACTCCTTATAAACCGGGTTGTCGCGCGAACGAATGGCCTTCATCGACATACGTCCATCGAACCCGGCGCACAGACACGGCCATCGACCCAGGTGGCTTTGTCCAGTCGGGTGGCGCTGAAACGGACGCCGGTCAGATTGGCCTCCGTCAATACCGCAAAGCGTAAATCCGCATTGCTGAGATCGGCACCGGAAAGGTCCGCGCCAGTCAGGTCGGCGCCGGTCAAATTGACGCTGGCAAGTTCCGCATTGCGCAAACTGGCGCTATTGAGCGAAGCATAGGCGAGATCGGCGCCTTTCAAGCTCGCTTCGTCGAGCTGGGCTTTGTCCAGACGAGCATTGCGCGCCTGCACGCCGGGTTGTGAAAAAGCGCGTTTGCTGCACCCGCTCCAGTTGACTCCCGCACCTAATGCCGCGCTGCAATTCGCCGCCTGGCTGATGCCGGCCTGGATGGGCTGATCGCGTTGCCCCAGCCATACCGTGACCCCCACGCCGGCAAGCAGTCCCAATGCCAGAAGCGCGATCCAGGGCGAGGCGCGCTTGGTTTTTTCCTGCTGCAACAAAGCTTCGGTGCGGATGTGATCGAGTACGACCGAATTACGTACGGCGGCATCACGCACCGGGTCGTGCGCCACTTCAGTGACAGCGCCCCCCTCCTGCAACCAGCGCTTGCGCGCCTGCTGGCGCTGATCTCTCCAGGCCGCCGCTTCTTGCATACTGTCATTGTCCGTCTCGCTCTCGGCCGAGACGGCCTGTTCAGGCTTGAACTGGTCACTATCGGCAATGCTCAGCCAATCGACTTCATTCAGGCTGATTTCCCAGTCCGGGCTCACCTCGCCCGATTTCAAGGCTTCCTCAATCTGCGGCGGTGGAAACGGGCCGAAAACCTGTCCTTCATGCCTGAGATACCAAAGTGACTGCGTCATGCCTGCCCCTGCATCGATGGCCGATGCCTATATGAGGGTTGCGATTGTCGCAGCGCGCGCGCAAAAAAAAAGCCCGGTCGGGAAGACCGGGCTAAATCCACCTATGAAGGAGGATGGAGGAGACAACACTGAAAGCGCTTGGAACCAAGTGCCCTCACTGTTATTAGAATTGTCTAATATACGGATTCGATGAACAACAATTTTCAGAATCTGTTCCAATATCGGGCAGCGATTTGCGCTTGTTTGTTGTTTACCAACAACACATGCTTGGCTACTCTGCGCAAAACCCATTCGGGACAATGTCATGAAAAATGATTTGATTGCCGCATTCGACCAGTTTTTCGAACTGGTGCATGCGGATACCGACGAATTGCGCATGCAGGCCTATTTGTTGCGCTATCAGGTCTATGTGTTGGAGACAGGTTTCGAAGCCGAATCGGACTGCCACAGCGGTTCGGACGCAGACGGACATGCAATCCTGTGGGAACAAGACGCTTTCGACGAACGCTCCGACCATTACCTGCTGCGCCATCGCCGCACCGGGCTTTTTGCCGCCACGGCGCGTTTGATACTGCCTAGCGAGCTCGATGTTTCAGCACCTTACCCGATCGAGTTGCATTGCCCGCTAAATGAGCGCGTAGCGGATCCGGCCATTCGCCGCCACCTGGGTGAAATCTCCCGCTTTGCCGTCTCCAAGGTGTTCAAGCGCCGTATTGGTGAAATGGGCACACTGGCCGGCGTGGCGCACGATGTCGACATCTACTTCGAAGAGGACGAACGCCGCGTCCTGCCGCATATTTCGCTGGGCTTGTTTGCTGCGGTGATGCGCATGGTGCATGAGCATCACATCACCCATTGCTACGCCGTGATGGAACCCGCTTTATTGCGTTTGCTGAACCGCTTCGGCATGGTTTTCAACCGTATCGGCCAGGATGTCGATTACCACGGCATCCGCGTCCCCTGCATCACCACGGCGGAAGAAGCGTTGCCCAGCATCAGAAAAACCGCCCCATCGGTATGGGACCTCATCACCAATCGCGGGGAATTGTTGCGCCAAGCCAACTGAAGGCTGAGCCAGCCCCGACCTTTTTCGCATTTCCCCAAGCAGAAAGTCATCATCATGAACACCACAAACCTACGTACCCTCGCCCTGGTCGGCCACGGCGGTTCCGGCAAGACCACATTGATCGAAAACCTGCTCGCCGCCACCGGCGCCATCGCCGCTGCCGGTTCAGTGGAACGCGGCAGCACCGTCTGCGACTACGATCCGCTGGAAAAAGCGCATCTGCATTCCATCAAGGTCGCGGCCACCCACCTGCAGCACCAGGACACGCTGATTCATCTGCTCGACACGCCCGGCTACCCCGATTTCATGGGCCAGGCCCTGTGTGCGCTGGATGCGGTGGAAACCGTGGTAGTCGTCATCGACGCCCGCAAGGGCATCGAACTGACCACCCACCGGATGATGCACTGGGCGCAAACCCGCAAACTGTGCCGCATGATCGTCATCAACAAGATCGACGCGCCCGATATCGATCTGCCTCTATTGCTGGAAGAGATTCAAGCCGCCTTCGGACGTGAATGCCTGCCGATCAATCTGCCCGCCGAGGCAGGTTCGCGGGTGACCGACTGTTTCTTCAATCCCAGCGGCAAAGCGGACTTCTCCAACGTCGAAACCGCACATCGCGCCCTGGTCGATCAGGTCGTCGAAATCGACGAAGACCTGATGAATCTTTATCTGGAACAAGGCGACATCGCGCCGGAACAACTGCATGCACCGTTCGAAAAAGCGCTGCGGGAAAACCATCTGGTACCGGTCTGCTTCGTCTCGGCCCAAACCGGCGCCGGCATGCCGGAACTGCTCGACATCATGGTGCGCCTGCTGCCCAACCCGACCGAAGGCAATCCGCCCCTGTTCCTGCAAGGCGAAGGCGAAGCGGCGCAACCGCTGATTGCGCAGCCCGATCCGGACAAGCACGCCCTCGCCCACGTCTTCAAGCTGGAGGTCGACCCCTATATCGGCCGCATTGCCACATTCCGCGTGCACCAGGGCACCATCACCCCCGATTCGTCTCTGTACATTGGCGACCTGCGCAAACCGTTCAAGGTCGGCCACCTGTTCCGCCTGCTCGGCAAGCAACTCTTGCCGGTCGAATCCTGTGGTCCTGGCGACATCTGCGCCGTCACCAAGGTGGACGATCTCAATTTCGATTCCGTATTGCACGATGCGCCGGAAGACGACCATATCCACATGCAGCCGCTCGACTTCCCGCATGCCGTGTTCGGCCTCGCCGTGCGTCCGAAAAAGCAATCCGATATGGACAAGCTCGCCGACGTACTGCACCGTTTGGTCGCAGAAGACCCCGGCCTGCATGTCGAACATGATCCGACCACGCACGAAGCGGTGATTCGCGGGCTCGGCGAGACCCATCTGACGCGCGTGCTGGAAAAAATGCGCGAACAGTTCCGCCTCGATCTGGAAACCCATCCACCCACCATCGCCTACCGTGAAACCCTGACCCAGCCGGCCGAAGGCCATTACCGCCACAAAAAGCAGACCGGCGGTTCCGGCCAGTTCGGCGAGGTGTATCTGCGCGTCGAACCGCTGCCGCGCGGCGGCGGCTTCGAATTCGTCGACGCGGTCAAGGGCGGCGTCATTCCCAACACCTTCATTCCGGCCGTCGAAAAAGGGGTGCGCCAAGCCATGCAGACCGGCAGCGTCGCCGGTTTCCCGTTGCAAGATGTGCGGGTGACGGTTTACGACGGCAAAAACCACCCGGTCGACGGCAAGGAAATCGCTTTCGTCACGGCCGGCAAGAAAGCCTTTCTGGATGCCGCCGCCAAGGCCAGACCCATCGTTCTGGAACCCGTCGTCAACGTTGAACTGACCGCTCCGGACAGCGCCATCGGCGATATCAGCGGCGACCTGTCCTCCCGTCGCGGCCAGATCACCGGCCATGTCAGCGGTCGCGGCGGCATGATTACCGTAGTCGGCCAGGCTCCCTTGGCCGAGCTCGACAGCCTGCAATCGCGCATCAAATCGCTGACTGGCGGCCAGGGTTCCTACACGCTGGAATTCAGCCATTACGAACAGGTGCCGCCCAATGTGCAGCAGCAGATGGCGGCGCAGCACAAGCCCGAGCAGGATGAACAATAATCGGCCTTAAACAAGCGACCCGCCCGCCTCGGTCCGGGCCGCTTCAGCGGAGTCCTCGGCGCGATTGCGCTTGTCGTTTATCGCTGGTGACTCCGGCGCCCTTCGTGCAAGGACCATTCTTGATCTGGACCGCCTATGGAACGCTTCACCATCTCGCTCGATGAAACGCTCGCGCAGGAATTCGACGCCTTGCTGCGCGAACGCGGCTACGCCAATCGCTCCGAGGCCGTACGCGACATGTTGCGGCGCGAACTCGAAGCACACCGGCTCGACCATGCCGAAGCGCCATACTGCATCGCCAGCCTGTCTTACGTTTACAACCACCACGAACGCCGCCTGGCCGAACGCCTCACCGATTTGCAGCACCACGCGCACGACCTGGTCGTGTCCAGCATGCATGTCCATCTCGACCACGACAACTGCCTGGAAACCCTGTTTCTGCGCGGTGCCACCGCCGAGGTGCGCGGTCTGGCGGAAAAGATCTCCGCCGAACGCGGCGTGCGTCACGGCCAGATCAATCTGGTGCCGGTCGAAATCGAAGGCATCGGCCACCACGTACACAGCCGGCCGCATACCTGAACCATGAACCTCTACGAATTACTCCGTCCGCTGCTATTCCAACTCGACCCGGAACACGCCCACAACCTCACCCTCGACAGCCTGGTCCGGCTGCATCGCCTCGGCCTGCTGAAAGCGTTCCTGCCGAGCGTGCCGGCGCTGCCGAAACGGGTCATGGGACTCGACTTTCCCAACCCGGTCGGTCTCGCCGCCGGTCTCGACAAGAACGGCATGGCCATCGACGCACTGGCCGATCTCGGCTTCGGCTTCATCGAAGTCGGCGCGGTCACGCCACGCCCGCAGCCCGGCAACCCGAAGCCGCGCCTGTTCCGGCTGCCGCAGGCCCAGGCCATCATCAACCGAATGGGCTTCAACAACCTCGGCGTCGACAACCTGCTGCGCAATCTGGACAACACCGCGTTCAAAGGCGTCCTGGGCGTCAACCTCGGCAAGAACTTCGACACTCCGATCGACAAGGCCGCCGACGACTATCTGATCTGTCTGGACAAGCTGTACGGCAAGGTCAGTTTCGTCACCGTCAACATTTCCTCGCCCAACACCAAGAACCTGCGCGCATTGCAAGGCGGCGACGAACTCGACGCCTTGCTGACGGCGATCAAAAGCCGCCAGCAAGAGCTCAGCCAACGACACGGCGTGTTCATGCCGGTGGCGATCAAGATTGCGCCCGATCTGGATGAGGCTCAAATCGCCGACATGGCCGCCTTGTTCCGAAAGCACCGCATCGATGCACTGATCGCCACCAACACCACGCTATCGCGCGAGGGCGTTGAACAGCTGAAACACGGCGCGGAAGCCGGCGGTCTGTCCGGTCTGCCGCTGCGCGAAAAATCAACCCGCGTCATCCACGCCTTTCACGCCGCACTGGCCGGCGAAGTGCCGATCATCGGCGCCGGCGGCATTCTGCAAGGCGCCGATGCGCAAGCCAAAATCGCCGCCGGCGCCGACCTGGTTCAGTTCTATAGCGGCCTGATCTATCGCGGCCCGGCGCTGGTCAAGGAATGCGTCGAGGCGTTGCGGACTTAGTCATGCATATCGGCATCCCGAAGGAAATCAAGGATCACGAATACCGCGTCGCGGCGACGCCGGCCGGGGTCGCCGCGCTCGTCGCCGCCGGCCATCGCATCAGCGTCGAAGCGGGCGCGGGTGCCGCCATCGCCTATCCGGATGTCGCCTACCTGGCCGCCGGCGCGGAGCTGACCGATGCCGCCGGCGTCTACCAAGCCGAGCTGATCTTCAAGGTCAAGGAGCCGCAAGCCGTCGAAGTGGCGCGTCTGCAGGCCGGGCAATGGCTGTTCTGCTATCTGCATCTCGCCGCCGCACCCGAACTGACCGCCGAACTGATGCGCGCCGGCGTCAACGCGCTCGCCTTCGAAACCGTGCTCGACGCGGACGGGCGCACGCCGCTGCTGGCGCCGATGTCGCAGATCGCAGGTCGGTTGGCGATACAGGCCGGCATGCAGGCGCTGGAAATGAAACACGGCGGCCGCGGCGTTCTGCTTCCCGGCGTCCCGGGCGTACCGCCCGGCAAGGTGTGCATACTCGGCGGCGGCGTGGTCGGGGCCAATGCCGCGCGCATCGCCGTCGGCATCGGCGCCGACGTCACCCTGCTTGACCGCGACGCCGATCGCCTGCGCAGGTTTGATGATCACTATGCCGGCCGCCTGAAGACCCGCTATTCGAATGCCGCCAACATCGCAGAATGCGTCGTCGAAGCCGATCTGGTCATCGGCGCAGCGTATCTGCATGGCCGCCGCGCGCCGCGTTTGCTGACACGCGAACTGATCCGCAGCATGCCGCCCGGCGCCGCCCTGGTCGATGTCGCCATCGACCAGGGCGGCGTCAGCGAAACCTCGCAGGCCACGACCCACAGCACGCCGTTCTACATTGCAGAAAACGTAGTGCATTACTGCGTCGCCAACATGCCCGGCGCGGTGGCGCGCACGGCAACGCTGGCACTGGCGGAAGCCACTCTGCCCTATCTGCTGAAGCTGGCGGCCGATACGGAAACTGCGCTCCAGGCCGATGCCGGTTTCGCGGCGGGACTGAACATCACCGCAGGCCGCATCGTGCATGCCGGTCTGGCTGCTGATATCCAAATACACCCGGCCGCATCGAGTGCATCTGCACATTAAAAAAGGCGGCTGCAACCGCGCCCTTCTCCATTGATTGACCAGGCCCTCGGATAAACTCGGGGCATGAATCTGGATGAAATCTTCTCGCTTGGCGGGCCGCTTGCCAACGTTCTCCCGCACTATCGCCCGCGCCCGCAGCAGCTGGAAATGACCCGCACCATTTTATCGGCGCTGGAACAGCGCTCGCGACTGGTCGCGGAAGCCGGCACCGGCACCGGCAAGACCTTGGCCTATCTAGTGCCGACCCTGCTGTTCGGCGGCAAGGTCATCGTTTCAACCGGCACCAAAACACTGCAGGACCAACTCTTCCACCGCGACATTCCCGCCGTCCGCAAAGCTTTGGCGCGGCCGATCAGCGTCGCCTTGCTGAAAGGGCGCGCCAACTACGTTTGCCCGTATCACCTCGAGCGAGCACTCGCTGAAGGCCGCTTCAAAAGCCGCGAGGATGCCCAGCACCTGCAAGCCATTGCGCGCTTTGCCGCGAGCAGCGACTCGGGCGACCGCATGGCCTGCAGCGAGGTTCCAGAAGAAGCCGCGGCCTGGGCCTGGGCGACGTCGACGCGCGACAACTGCCTGGGCGGCGAATGCCCGCATCACAAGGCCTGCTTTGTGCTGAAGGCACGCAAGAAAGCCCTGGAAGCCGACCTCGTGGTGGTCAACCACCACCTGTTTTTTGCCGATGTCTGGCTCAAGGACGAGGGCGCGGGTGAACTGCTGCCGGCCAGCAATGCGGTGATTTTCGATGAGGCGCACCAGCTGCCCGCCACCGCCAGCCTGTTCTTCGGCGAAACCGTGACCACCGGCATGCTGCTCGACCTGTGCCGCGACGTGCGCGTGGAAGCCTCCATCAACGCCGCCGACTTCACCGACCTGCCGCATGCCTGCGGCGAACTGGAAATCGCCGCCCGCCAGGTTCGTCTCGGCCTGGGGCCGGCGCAAGTCCGCATGCCCGCCGCGCGCGGCCTGGAACGCGCCGAGTTTCGGGCTGCACTGGATGAAATGGTCAGTGCACTGGCCAAGCTCGACGTATTGCTGGAAAGCCAGGCCGAGCGGGCTGACGAACTGGAGAAGCTGCATCTGCGCTGTCACGAAGCCGCTGGACGCATCGAACGCTGGCTGTCGCCGCCAAGCGATGCGGCGGAAAACATGGAGGGCGTCATCGTGCGCTGGCTGGAAGCCGGTACGCATTCCGTGCTGTTCCACGCTACCCCGCTGAATGCCGGCGAGTTGTTCGCGCGCCAGATCGAGAACGACGCCCGCGCCTGGATCTTTACCTCTGCCACGCTGTCGGTACGCAAGGATTTCTCGCATTACCTGCATGAAATCGGCTTAAAGGAAGCGGAAACCGCGGTCTGGGACAGCCCATTTGATTACGACCAGCAAGCCTTGCTCTATGTACCGGAAGGCATGCCGGATCCGAACTCGCCTGGCTACACCGAAGCCGTGGTGGCCGCCGCCTGGCCCATACTGGAAGCCAGCGGCGGCAGCGCCTTCCTGCTGTTCACGTCGTTGCGGGCGATGAACGAGGCCTATCGGCTGCTGCAGGCGCGCATCGCGAACCGCTCCGATGGCGCGCCTTTCCCGCTGCTGTTGCAAGGCGACAAGAGCCGCACCGATCTGCTCGACGAATTCCGTCGTCTCGGCAATGCCGTACTGCTCGGCAGCCAGAGCTTCTGGGAAGGCGTCGATGTCGCTGGCGATGCGCTTTCGCTGGTGGTCATCGACCGCTTGCCGTTCCAGCCGCCGGACGACCCGGTACTGGCCGCGCGCATGGAGGCGATGAAACGGGCCGGCAAGAACCCGTTCTTCGACTACCAACTGCCGCACGCCGTGATCAGCTTGAAACAGGGCGCCGGCCGCTTGATTCGACGCGAAAACGACCGCGGCGTGCTGATGATCTGCGACCCGCGCCTGGTCGAAAAGCCTTATGGCCGCCGCATCTGGCAAGCGCTGCCGCCGATGAAGCGCAGCCGCAAATGCGACGAAGCGGTGGCGTTTTTCGCCCGTCCGGCCGGCGATGCCGCTGCGGAAAACGCTTAAGCGACGCATGCCTGGCATTCGCCTGCTTCTGCTTGGGCTGATGGCTGTGGCTTCGCTGCAGGCCGCGGCCGGCAGCGAATACCGTTTGATTCTGCAAACCTCGCCATTGGCCGGCTTCCAGCATTACGCCGGTGCCGCCCTGTTTCCTTTGATGCAGACAGGGGATAGCCTGGTTCTGCGGCGCGAACCCGCCAATCCGTATGACCCGAAAGCGGTGCGGGTGGAATGGCGTGGGGTACAGATCGGCTATGCGCCACGCGCCGACAATGTCGATCTGGCGCGTCTGATGGATCGCGGACATTCCGTCGAAGGCCGCATCCTGCATCTACAGAAAAGCCGCGATCCATGGAAACGGATTCTGATGGAACTGTATGTGGTGCAAGCGGACGAGCGCTAATTCGCCGCTCGTCCGGTAAAATCAGCGCCCTTGTCGCCTTTCCTCGCCGCCTTGAAATTTCTCGCTTTCGACACCGCCACCGAATGGTGCAGCGCCGCCCTCTGGATAGACGGCGCCTGCACGCAGCGGGAAGTCCATGCCGGCCAGAAGCATTCCGACCTGCTGGTTCCGATGTTGCTGGAGCTGCTGGCCGAATCCGACCTCAAGCTGACCCAACTCGACGCTCTGGTTTACGGCATGGGCCCCGGCTCCTTCACCGGCCTGCGCATTGCTTGCGGCGTCGCCCAAGGGCTGGCGCTGGGTGCGGACTTGCCGGTACTGGGTATATCCACGCTGGAGACCCTGGCCGAAGAGGCCGGTGCGAACGACACGGATCGGGTGCTGGCCTGCCTGGATGCGCGCATGAATGAGGTTTATGCCGCGCTCTACCAACGTGAAAACGCGGCCTGGCGCTGTCTGGCCGGACCGCTGGTCTGCCCGCCCGCAGCCGTGCCCGCCCCGAGTGGCGACAACTGGATCGGGGTCGGCTCCGGTTTTGCCGCCTACCCGGACATGGCTCGCGCCCATTTGCGCCGCGTCGATGCCAGCCTGATCCCGCATGCCCGCGCCATGGCCCGCCTCGCCGCGCCGCGTCTGATGCGTGGCGAGGGCTGGCCGGCGGAAAACGCCGAGCCGCTCTACATCCGTGACAAGGTCGCTTTGAAGATATGCGAACGGGGTCTGTAGCTTGAACGCCATTCTGAAACCGCTCGATTTCCATTTCCGCCCGATGAACGCGGAAGATCTGGCCGATGTCGTCGGCATCGAGCGCACCGCCTATCCCTATCCGTGGACCTTGGGCAATTTCAGCGACAGCCTGGCATCGGGGTATTCCTGCTGGCTGGCGGAAATCGACGGCAAAGCTGCCGGCTACTGGGTGATGATGCTGGTGGTGGATGAAGGCCACATCCTCAACTGCTGCGTGGCGCCCGACTGGCAGGGCCGCGGTTTCGGCCGCCAACTGGTCGAACATCTGATCGAGACCGCACGCGGCCATGGCGTGCAATTGTTGTATCTGGAAGTGCGCCCATCCAACACCGCCGCCGTGTTTCTGTATCAAAAGCTCGGTTTCGAGACCATCGCCCTGCGGCGCGGCTATTACCCGGCTGACCACGGCACGGAAGATGCGCTGGTCATGCGCTTGCAGTTATGACCGGCGTGCCGCAATGAGTTTGTCCCGCCAGGAGCGTCTGCACGCGCTCGGCTTGTCGCCGGTGTGGCGGCTGCGCACAGCCGCCACACCGGCGGAGGCGCCAGAACCGCTAGCCGAACCGATCGCGGCGCCGACGGCAGCCGTGTTGCCGCCGCCGGCTCCGATTGCACCAGACAGTCCGGTCAATGCGCTTGACTGGGTTGCGCTCAACGCCGCGATCAAAAACTGCACGCGCTGTGAATTGGCCAAGTCACGCACGCAGGCAGTGCCCGGCATCGGCGATATCCACGCCGAATGGCTGTTCGTCGGCGAAGCGCCCGGCGCGAATGAAGATCGTCTGGGCGAACCCTTCGTCGGCGACGCCGGCAAACTGCTCGACGCCATCCTGGCCGCGATCGGGCTGGCGCGCGGCAAGAATGTCTATATCGCCAACGTGCTGAAATCGCGTCCACCCGGCAACCGCGACCCGAAACCGGAAGAAGTGGCGGCCTGTTTGCCCTATTTGGAACGCCAGATCGAACTGATCCAGCCCAAGCTGATCGTCGCGCTGGGCCGTTTCGCCGCGCAAAGCCTGCTCGCCACCGATACGCCGATCGGCAAAATGCGCGGCCAGGTGCATCGCTACCACGGCGTGCCGCTGGTGGTCACCTATCACCCGGCTTACCTGCTGCGCAACCCGCTGGATAAAGCCAAAGTCTGGGAAGATCTGGTGCTGGCGCGCGATACCATGCACGACCTGAAGCAATGAACGACCGCCGTCCACCGAGGAGCAAACCATGCGCAAACTGTTGATGACCCTGGTCATGTCGATTTCCGTCCTGAGCCTGTCCGGCTGCGGCTACAACACGCTGCAAATTCAGGATGAAGCCATCAAGGCCGGCTGGTCGGAAGTGCTTAACCAGTACCAGCGCCGCGCCGATCTGGTGCCG
This sequence comes from uncultured Thiobacillus sp., assembly GCA_964466195.1. Taxonomy (GTDB): domain Bacteria; phylum Pseudomonadota; class Gammaproteobacteria; order Burkholderiales; family Thiobacillaceae; genus PFJX01. Next base: position 116,854 of record CAYXMQ010000003.1, on the reverse strand, counting down.
AACCTGGTCAACACCGTGAAGGGCTACGCCGCGCACGAAGCCAAAGTGCTCACCGAAGTCACTGCCGCCCGCGCCCGCGTCGGCCAGATCGCCGCGACGCCGGAACTGGTCAACGATGCCGCCGCGATGCAGAAATTCCAGGCCGCCCAGGGCGAACTTTCCAGCGCATTGAGCCGCCTGCTGGTGGTGTCGGAAAACTACCCGCAACTGAAGGCCGATGCCGGTTTCCGCGACCTGCAGGCGCAACTGGAAGGCACCGAAAACCGCATCACCGTCGCCCGTAACCGCTACATCAAGAACGTGCAGGACTACAACGTGACGGTACGCTCCTTCCCCAGCAACCTGACCGCGATGCTGTTCGGGCATCAGACCAAAGCGAATTTCACGGTGGAAAGCGAAAAAGCGCTCAGCGCCCCGCCCAAGGTCGACTTTGGCGGCAGCGGCGAAGCCGCCGCGCCCGGCTACGACAGCAGCCGATAAGCTCGACCCCGCCACCCCAACAAAAAGCCGGCTGACGCCGGCTTTTTGTTGCTCATTCCCACTCGATCGTGCCCGGCGGCTTGCCGGTAATGTCGTAGGTGACGCGGTTGATGCCGCGGATTTCGTTGATGATGCGGTTGGAGACCCTGGCCAGCAGCGCATAAGGCAGTTCGGCCCAGTGTGCAGTCATGAAATCCTGGGTCTGCACCGCGCGCAGCGCGACGACATAGTCGTAGGTGCGGCCGTCGCCCATGACGCCGACCGCCTTCACCGGCAGGAACACCGCGAACGCCTGCGATGTCTTGTCGTACCAGCCGCTGGCGCGCAGTTCCTCGATGAAGATATGGTCGGCGCGGCGCAGCAGATCAGCGTATTCCTGCTTCACTTCACCCAGGATGCGCACACCCAGGCCGGGACCGGGGAACGGGTGGCGATACACCATGTCGTGCGGCAGGCCGAGCGCGACGCCGAGTTCGCGCACTTCGTCCTTGAACAACTCGCGCAGCGGCTCCAGCAATTTCAGGTGCATGTCGTCAGGCAGACCGCCGACGTTGTGGTGGCTCTTGATCGCATGCGCCTTCTTGGTCTTGGCGCCGGCGGATTCGATGACGTCCGGGTAGATGGTGCCCTGCGCCAGCCATTTGGCGTTGGCCAGCTTGGCGGACTCGCTCTGGAACACCGCGACGAATTCCCCGCCGATGATCTTCCGCTTGCGCTCCGGGTCGGCAACGCCGGCCAGCTTGCCCATGAATTGCGCGGCGGCATCGACATGGATGACCTTGACGCCGAGGTTCTTGCCGAAGGTTTCCATCACCTGCTCGGCTTCGTACAGGCGCAACAAGCCGGTATCGACGAACACGCAGGTCAGTTGCTCGCCGATGGCGCGGTGTATCAACGCCGCCGCAACAGATGAATCGACGCCGCCGGACAGGCCCAGAATGACTTCATCAGAGCCGACCGTAGCCTGGATTTTCGCCACCGCTTCGGCGATGTAGTCCGGCATGTTCCAGTCCTGTCCGCAGCCGCACAGCTCATGCACAAAACGGCTCAGGATGGCCTTGCCTTGCAACGTGTGGGTGACTTCCGGGTGGAACTGCACGCCATAGAAGCGGCGCGCGTCGTCGGCCATGCCGGCGACCGGAGTGGAAGCGTTATCGCAAATCACCTTGAAGCCGGGCGGCAACTCGACGACCCGGTCGCCGTGGCTCATCCAGACATCCAGCCAGGCTTTGCCGTCGGGATCGGTGCGGTCCTGTACATCGGCGAGCAAACGGGAGTGACCGCGCGCGCGCAGTTCGGCATAGCCGTATTCGTGGTGGCTGGCATTCTCGACTTTGCCGCCCAGTTGCGCGGCCATGGTCTGCATGCCGTAACAGATGCCCAGCACCGGCACGCCCAGTTCGAATACCGCCTGGGGTGCGCGCGGCGTGTCGTCCTCGGTCACCGAGGACGGGCCGCCGGAGAGAATCACCCCGGCCGGAGCATAGTCGCGAATGAACTGTTCGCTGACGTCATAGGGATGCAACTCGCAGTAGACATTGGCCTCGCGCACGCGACGGGCGATAAGCTGGGTGTACTGGGAACCGAAGTCGAGAATCAGAATTTTGGCGTGCATGGTGTCGGTAAGCGGTAATCGGTAAGCAGTAAGCAGGGAGAGTGAGCGGCCGCTTACCGCTCCCACCTCACCGCTTACCCAATTTCAAACGTGGTAATTCGGCGCTTCCTTGGTGATCTGCACGTCGTGGACGTGCGATTCCTTGATGCCGGCATTGGTGATTTCGACGAATTGCGCGGTTTCGTGAAACAGCGGAATGCTTGCCGCCCCCAGATAGCCCATCGAGGAACGCAGGCCGCCCATCAACTGATGCAGCACGGACAGCACGCTGCCCTTGTGCGGCACGCGGCCTTCGATGCCTTCCGGCACCAACTTGTCGGCATTAGCCTCGTTGTCCTGGAAATAGCGGTCCTTGGAACCCTTCTGCATCGCGCCCAGAGAACCCATGCCGCGATAGGATTTGTAGGAACGGCCCTGAAACAGCTCGATCTCGCCCGGCGCTTCGTCGGTACCGGCCAGCAGGCCGCCCAGCATGACGCAATGGCCGCCGGCGGCGATGGCCTTGGCGATGTCGCCGGAATAGCGGATGCCGCCGTCGGCGATCAACGGCACGCCGATCTTGGCGAGGGCGGCGGCGACATTGGCGACCGCGCTGATTTGCGGCACGCCGACGCCGGCCACGATGCGCGTGGTGCAAATTGAGCCGGGGCCGATGCCGACCTTGACGCTATCGGCGCCATGATCAGCCAGCGCCAGCGCGGCATCGGCAGTGGCGATATTGCCGCCGATGACCTGGATATGAGGGTAATGCACCTTGACCCATTTGACGCGGTCGAGCACGCCTTGAGAATGGCCATGCGCCGTATCGACGACGATGACATCGACGCCCGCTTCGGCCAAGGCGGCGATGCGCTCCTCGTTTTCCGGCCCCACGCCGACCGCGGCGCCAACCAGCAAATGGCCCATGCTGTCCTTGTTGGCCAGCGGATGCTCGCTTGATTTGCGGATGTCCTTGACGGTGATCAGTCCCTTGAGCTCGAAATCATCGTTGATCACAACCAGGCGCTCGAGCCGATGCTTGTGCAACAAAGCCATGATTTCCTCTTTGTCGACGCCCTCCTTCACCGTCACCAATTTCTCGCGCGGCGTCATGATGTCGCGCACCAGATGATCAAGATTGGTTTCGAAACGCAGATCGCGGTTGGTGACGATCCCCTGCACGCGCCCTTCCGTATCGACTACCGGCAGCCCGGAAATGCGGTATCGACGGGTGATTTCCAGCACGTCGCGCACGCTCATGGTCGGGCTGATGGTGATGGGGTCTTTCACGACGCCGGATTCGTAACGTTTGACCTTGGCCACTTCGGCTGCCTGCTGTTCCGGCGTCAGATTCTTATGGATGATGCCGATGCCGCCCTCTTGTGCCATGGCAATCGCCATCGGCGCCTCGGTAACGGTATCCATCGCGGCGGAGACCACTGGAAGATTGAGAGAAATTTCCCGGGTAAGCTGGGTTTTCAGGCTGACGTCGCGCGGCAGGATGCCGGAATACGCAGGAACCAGGAGGACGTCGTCGAACGTCAGTGCTTTTTGCAAAACTCGCATGATGGGAAGGCCTAGCGCACAAAAACAGCATTATACCGATGCGCATGGCCGCTCCCAAATTCCGTGTGGAATTCTCCGCCTGGAAAGCCATTGACGCCCAGCCCGACGGGAATCTATGGTCAGACACTTGATGTTTGCTGCATGCTATCGGCCTGTCCCAGGCTTTGGCCTGACCCTTTACGCAGAAGGTTACCTTGAGCTCGAATTTCCTATCCGCCGCTGCCGTCAGCCTGATCGCGCTGTTCATATCCGCTTGCAGCGTGATGACCCCCTCCGCCACCGCCGAGCAGGCGAGCGCCACCCCGACGATCAGCGTAGAAGCCGCGGCCGCGCTGGCGCGAGCCGAAGCCGACGTCAGCTACGCCAAGTCGAAATTTGCGCTCTGGACCACGGCCGAAGCTGCGTTGGCCGCCGCTCAAGCAGCCGCCAGAGCAGGCGACAGCGCCAGGGTGATTAAGCAGTCCGGATTCGCCTCCAGCCAGGTCAGGCTGGGGCTGGAACAACTCAGTTATCCGACAACCGAACGAAAATGAACAGGACTCGACTGCTCATGCAGTCTCTGCGTCGCCGCCACCCTTTTTCATGACCTTGCCCTCGGCGGCGCGTTGGCGGCGTACTTCTTTCGGGTCGGCAATCAAGGGCCGATAGATTTCGACTCGGTCCTTGTCGCGCAACACGGCATCGGCTTTGGCCAGTTTGTTCCAGATGCCGAATTTGTTTACCGCCAAGTCGATCTCAGGGAATTCAGCCAGCAAGCCAGAGCGCTCAACGGCCTCGCGCACACTGGCGCCGGCAGGCAACGGCACAGTCACGACTTTTTGCCGGTCGCGCAACGCATACACCACCTCGACATGTATCTGCTCGCTCATCGTTCGCCGTAAACCTGTTCCGCACGGCGGACAAAGGCATCCACCATATTGTTGGTCAACATGCCGAATACCGGCCCGAGAATTTTCTCAAGCAGGCTGCTGGAAAATTCGTAATGCATGACGAATTCAATCTTGCAGGCCTCCGGCGACAGTGACTTAAAGTGCCAGGCCCCTTCCAGCTTGCGAAATGGGCCGCTTTTCAGCTGGATGATCATCTCTTCCGGGTGGCGTTTGCTGTTCTGCGTAGTGAACTGCTGTTTCACCTGCATGTAATGGATATGGATCGTGGCTTCCGTGATCGAGTCGTCACGCAGGTGCAATTCGGTGCCGCCGCACCAGGGCAGGAACTGGGGGTAGCTCTCAACGCCATCGACCAGCACGAACATCTCTTCCGCCGAATAAGGTACGAGAACGGTTTTCACAACTTCAGCCATATCGGGCGCGCAAGGTTCAGAGGTGGGGCCTGCTAAAATATCACGAAATCCAAACCGCCTCGGTCACCGCTCTCCCCCATGCACATCGTCGATAACAAGAAAGCTTTCCATGAATACTTCATTGAGGAACGCTATGAAGCGGGCCTGATGCTCGAAGGCTGGGAAGTGAAAGCCATCCGCGCCGGCCGCTCGCAGCTCAAGGAAGCCTATGTCGTCCTGAAGAAAGAAGAGGTGTGGCTGATCGGCTGTCATATCAGCCCATTACCGACGGCGTCGACTCATATCCATCCCGACCCGGTGCGTAGCCGCAAGCTGTTGTTGCACGCGCATGAGATACGCAAGTTGATCGGCAAGGTTCAACAAGCCGGCTATACGCTGATGCCACTCAATCTGCATTTCACCAAAGGCCGCGTGAAAATTGAAATTGGCCTGGCAAAAGGCAAAAAGCTGCATGACAAGCGGGCAGTGCAAAAAGATCGCGACTGGCAACGAGAGAAATCCAGGTTGATGCGAGACAAGAACGCGTGAGCGGCACTCAAACAGTGGCAGCCTATCAACGCAAGGAAGGCCGCGCCCGAGTAACGGAGCTATTCGGCTACGACGAAATCATTGATGTCCGCTCGCCAGGTGAATACAACGATGATCACCCGCCCGGCGCAATTTCATTGCCCGTTCTGGATGATGCCGAGCGCGCGAGGGTGGGCACCTTGCACAAACAATCTTCGGCGTTCGATGCCAAAAAAATCGGTGCTGCGCTGGTTGCGCGCAATATCGCCCACCATCTGGAAACCTATTTTCACGACAAACCTCGTAATTACCGGCCGCTGATCTACTGCTGGCGCGGCGGCAGCCGCAGCGGTGCAATGACCACCGTGCTGCGAGCCGTGGGTTGGGATGCCGCACAGCTCGAAGGCGGCCACAAGGCCTACCGAAAACATGTCATCGACGAGCTGGTGCGCTTGCCGGCGCAACTCGATTTCCGGGTGATCTGCGGCCCTACCGGCGTCGGCAAAAGCCGTTTCCTGCGCGAGTTGAAAACGTCCAATGCACAGGTGCTCGATCTGGAAGATCTGGCCGCCCACATGGGCTCAGTCCTGGGCGCCTACCCTGCGCGATCGCAACCGGCACAGAAACTGTTCGAATCCCGCGTCTGGTTTGCGTTGCAGAGCTTTGACCCGACACGACCGATATTTGTCGAATCCGAAAGCAAAAAGATAGGCAACCTGCACACTCCGGATGAATTGCTCAAACGTATGCGCGCCGCCGAATGCATCAACCTGAATGCTGACATCCCGGTACGCGTGCAACTTCTTAAAGAGGAATACGCCCATTTTCTGAGCAATGCCGATTTGTTAGTCGAAAAGCTCGACTGCTTGGTTGCCATCCAAGGGAGGGAGCGCATCGAAAATTGGAAAGCACTGGCCCGCTCCGGACGCTGGGACGACCTGGTCGCCGAATTGCTCGTCCATCATTACGACCCCGCCTACACCCGCTCGCTCGACCGGAATTACGTCGGCGCGCTTTCTGCCGCCACGCTCAACTTGTCGTCCGCCGACGATATGACTTTTTCGCGCTTGGCCAAACAACTCATCGAATCCGGTTATTGACGAAACGCATCTTGCTGCTAGGCTGAGATTGTCTCGCCAACAACGCTGGCGATTCCCCTGGAAAGCAATGTAATAGATTGATCTTTCAACGTTTTTTATTTACCGGAGGATTCAATGATTGTTACGTGGGTCATGGTTGCCAATGCCAGCCAAGCCAAGTTCTTCTCGAACACCGGACCGCAAAGGGGGCTTCAGTTCATCAAGGAATTGGCCCATCCGCAAAGTCGAGAGAAAACATCGAACTTGGTCAGTGACCGCTCCGGTTCGCGAACCGGCACGGGGCACGGCGCGTTTAAGCAAGCAACCGATCCCAAGCACCACGAGGCCGAGCTTTTTGCCCAGGAAGTCACCCGGGAACTGGAACAAGGTCTGGCGAGAAAAGCCTATGACCGGCTCATCCTTGTGGCCTCAGCCCCCTTTGTGGGACTGATCAACAACCGCCTACCGGGTCAGGTCAGGAGCGTGCTATCGGAAAGCATCGACAAGGATTACACCCGTCTGCCGGCAACGGCATTGACGGCACATATCAGAAGTCGCGTTCTTTTATAGCAGGGGCCACCGGCCGATCTGCTCATAGCGCGAACCATTCGCGCTCATGCTGGATTTGACCAGCACGAAATCCCGCACCGTCCAGGCGACTGGCTCCGCTGCGGGATTTTCTTTTATGGCAACGCCACAATTTGCTTTGCGCAGCAACGTGATATGCGGTCTGAAGGGCCGCTGCTCAAGCTTGAAGTCTGCCGCCTGAAGCCTCGTAGCAAGGTCCAGTTGCAAGCGCTGCAAAGCGTCTGGAATCTGTCGCATGCCGAGATAGGCGATATGGTTGTGCCGCCAACAGCCCGGTTGATCAAATTGCAGCCGAAATGCGGCCGCATCAAGACCCGCGGCTGATTCCTGCAATTCCGGCAAATGGAGAGGCGAAACATTTCCGATGAATACCAGTGTGGTATGCAGCGTGTCTTGGCGCATGACACGCCCCCCCAGGATGCCCTGCCACTGGTGCGCAATTTCATGCAGCCGTGCGGCTGATTCGTCATCAGGCCAGAGCGCAAAAAATACCCGCGTCATCGTGCTGGAAAGCATATCGGACGAGAAACTGCTAGGAACGCACTCAAGCGCTGAGTTCAGGCGCAACGCGCTTTCCCCTGAGCGAAAAGACAGACCCGATCCCGACCCGCGTTCTTGGCAGCATAGAGCGCATTGTCGGCTGCCAGGACGAGCGCGTCGGCATCCAGCATGCCAGCCTCCCGATTCGCGACGCCTATGCTGACTGAAGTCTGCACGACTACGCCGGCGATGCTGATCTTCAGCGCCTTGACCATCTTGCGCAGACGCTCCGCTGCCAGCAGCGCCGTCCTGGCGTCCGCGTTGTGACAAACCAGCAGGAATTCTTCCCCGCCGATGCGGCTGACGCTGTCGTCTTTTCGCGCGGCAGCCTGAATTCCCTTGGCCACTTCCTGCAAAACCACATCGCCGACAGCATGGCCGTACCGGTCGTTGATGGACTTGAAGCGGTCCACATCAATCATCAGTGCCGCGACCGGCTGACCGGTGCGATGCGACGCACCCCAAGCCTTGGCCAGCGCTTCCATGCCGGCACGCCGGTTAGGCAGCCCGGTCAGCAGGTCCGTCAGCGCCGCGTGTTCGAGACGCCGATTGCTGATCGCAAGCTCCGCCGCGAATTGCTTAAGCTGAGCCCGGTCGTGTTCCCAGGCCTCCAACAGCTTCACGTAGTGCAGAGCCGCTCGCATGCGGGCGTTCAGCGCGCGGATGTTCATCGGCTTGGTGATGTAATCGTCCACCCCCGCCTCGAAAGCCTCGACGATCTTCTCCTCGATCTCCACGCCGGTCAGCATGATCACGTACATGGACTGGCCCCATTCGGAGGCGCGCAGAGCGCGGCAGAAATCGACACCGTCCATGACCGGCATCAGCCAGTCTGTGATGATGATTTGGGGCATCACGGCAAGGGCCAGCGCCAGAGCTTCCCGACCATTCTCGGCCGTATGGACCTCGCAGCCGAGCAGTTGGCGCAGCAAGCCTTCGGTCATGATGCGGGAGGTCGGTTCATCCTCCACCAGCAACACCCGCTTGCAGGTTGATTTGGGTTCCTGCTCGGGACGGGGAACCGGAGCGCGCGCCATGACGCCGAATGAAGGCAGCGGATTGGCCGGGACCTTCAACAACTCGGCCCACTCACGCCATTGCTTTACCACCCGGTCAAATACTTCACCCAGCGCTTCCGCATCCAGACCAATCTTGCCGCCCAGACGCATGAGTTCGGAGATATTTGAATAGCGCCCAGCCTCGTGTGCCAGAGCCAGATCCGCCATGCGGCGCGCGTGGAAGAACAGGTTAGCCAGCTGGTCTGGTCGCGAGCCCTCGGCAAAACCTGAGCTTTCGGGCGCCTCGTGGTAATAGACGGGCTCCACCAAGGCCTTGGGAATCCCGCAGTCGGTCATGATGACCTTAGTGAATTCGGTGTGATCCACCCCCAGGCTCGCACGCTCCAGTTCCACAGTCGACAGACTGCAGTTCTGCTTTTCCAAAAGCGCCGCATAGTCGGATGGATAGACCGTAACCAGAGCCAGTTGACCGATTTGAGCCAACAGGCCACACGCGAACAACTCGTCCGGCACCCCCACCCGAACCACCTTGCCCAGTTCCTGGCTGGCCACGGCCATGAATAGGGAATGCGACCAGAAAGCGGGATAGTCGAAGCTCTTGCACAGGCCCTGGGGATATTGGTCTGCCAGAGAAAAACCCACGGCCAGTTGACGCACGATCGTCATACCCAGACGCAGCACTGCATCGCTGATGGATGCCACTGCCCGGCCATTGTGGGTCGACATATTCGCCAAGCGCAACAGGCGGCCGGACAGAGCGGGATCGGTCTGCACCAGCCGGGTTACCTCATCCAGCGTCGCATCCTCGCGTTGGCTGATCTCCATGATCGCCAACGCCACGCCTTTCGGACTGGGGAGCTGACCGCTGATGCGCAGTTGTTCGATTTTGTTCATGTTTGCTGACTTAGTGCTCGTCGAAACGCCATTGCCGTCCCAATAAGGCAGGAATTTCCCCGGCTGCTACGGGTTTACTGATGTAGTAACCCTGCAAGGTATCGCAGTTGAAAGCGTGCAGAATACGCGCCTGTTCCAGAGTCTCGATACCCTCCGCGGTAATCGTGAAGCCAAGGTTTTTTGCCAGGGAGACAATGGCGCGGACAATGGACAGGCTGCCCTGGTCCGTCGGCAGGCCGAGCACGAAGCTTTGGTCCACCTTGAGGTTGTTCAGCGGCAGACGCTGCAGATAGCTCAGCGAGGAATAGCCGGTGCCAAAGTCATCCAGCGACAACTGCATGCCGACCGCGCGCAAGGCGTTGAGGGTGGCCAGAGTGGCGGCGGAGTCCTCCATCAAGACGCTCTCGGTCACTTCCAGCTCAAGCCGTTCCGGCGCAACTCCAGTCTCGGTCAGAATAGATTTGATACGGCTGAGCAGATCAGGATTCCTGAATTGCACGGCAGACAGATTCACCGCCACGCGCAGAGCATGCCCGGCGGCCTGCCAACGGGCAATGTCGGCACAAGCGGTGCGTAATACCCAGTCGCCGATGGGCACGATCAGACCGTTCTCTTCCGCCACGGGAATGAAATCCATCGGCGAGACGAGACCGTGCTCCGGATGTTGCCAGCGTATCAGTGCCTCCAACGAACGGATGCGGCCGCTGGCCAGATCGAGTTGCGGCTGGTAGACCAGGTAAAACTCGTCCCGCTCCAAGGCCAGACGCAGATTGCTTTCCAGATTGAGCCGCCGTATCGCCTCCTGTGTCATCGCGGCGCTATAGAACTGGCAGTTGTCACGCCCTTGATCCTTGGCATGGTACATGGCGGTATCCGCATGCTTGAGCAGGGTCGCCGCGTCCTCGCCATCTTCCGGATAAACAGCAATGCCGATACTGGTGGTCACCACCACCTCTCGCCCTTCCAAGACAAAGGGCCGCCGCATCAGCGCATGGATACGGCGCGCCAAGATCAAAGCGGATTCAGCGTGATGCAACTGCGGAACGAGCAAGGTGAACTCGTCACCACCCAGGCGAGCCAAATCGTTCTCAACCTCGCTGCCATCGTTGCGCGCCAGCAAGTCCGTCGGGCGTACCCCTTGCTGCAACCGGTCGGCTACGCATTGCAACAGCAGGTCGCCAACGCGATGGCCGAGGGTGTCATTGACATTCTTGAAGCCGTCCAGGTCCATATACAGAACGGCCAGTTTGCCCTCGCCATGGCAGGCGCGCTGAACCTCTCTTTGCAACCGCTCGCAGAAGGACAAGCGGTTGGGCAGGCCGGTCAGCGTATCGAAGTAGGCCAGACGGTAAACCCGCTTCTCGGCCTCCTTCCGCTCGCTGATATCGCGCATCAGACAGAGCGTTTCCCGCTCATTGATGCTGCTCAGACGGACCTCGTAATATCGTTCCTCGCCGCCGCCTGAGAAAAGCTTGATGTCCAGGCTTACGGTGGTGTTGGCTGCCCGCGCCCGCGCCGCACTGGCCAACACAAGCGCGGCGACATCGGCCGGAAAGCTGTCCGTCAGGGTAACGCCGGGGCTGGGAACAAGGCCGGTGTCCAGTGACCGCCCGCCGCTGCGTACATCCAGAATCCGGCCCCGGTCATTCAGGCGCAGCAGGGTGTCCGGGACGGCATTCAAGATCGCCGAATTGCGCGCATTGGCGGTGTGCAAGTCCTGCAACACCATGTAGCCGCGCAGCAGATAGCGCACCCGATGACCGATCAACGCCCAATTGATCGGCTTGGCAATGAAATCCGTGGCGCCGGCATCAAAGGCCCGTTCAACGGACTCCAAATCATCCATGCCGGTCACCATGACGATGGGTAATTCATCACCCGCATAAGAACGCAGCGCGGTGCAGACCTGATAGCCATTCAAACCGGGCATTTCCACATCCAGCATGACCAGGTCACAGGGTTGCGCCTGGAACTGATTCAGCGCGTCGGCGCCATCCTCGGCCAGACAGACCTCGAAGCCGGACTTCTCCAGTGCCGCGCGCATCAGCAGACGCGCAGTCAATTCATCGTCGACGACCAGAATCCGAACAGCCTGACCAGTCATTCGGTCTGCTCCAGCAAGGCGCGTATTTCCTTCAGCACTTGCGTGTATTCCTGCCGCGCCAAGTCAATAAGTGCACCTGCCCCGTCAAGATTGGCCACTCGGCCCAAGCCCTCAAGTTGCTTGAACAGGTCGGAAAGCGTCTCCGCCCCGACGTTCAGCGAACTGGACTTGAGCGTATGGGCGGCAAAACGCAAGCTATCGGCATCGCCGGCGGCGATGGCCTGCTCGGCCTGACGCACCAGATCGCCTGTACTATCCAGATAGACCTGCAGGATTTGCCGCGCCAAGTCCATGCCGCCGGACGGATCCAGTTCGCGCAACTGTTCGAGGAACTGCAAATTGAGACTGGCAACCCGCGCCAAGCCAGGCGTATCTTGCTCTACGGCAGCGGCCCGGACCGGGACGGCGTCGCTGATCGCCTGTGCTTCGCCTGATGGAATCAAGCGGCCAAGCACTTGCAGCAACTGGAGTCTGGAGTACGGTTTGGTCAGGTAGTCATCCATACCGGCCGCCAGACAGAGCTCGCGATCGCCCTCCATGGCATTGGCGGTCAAGGCGACGATAGGCAGGCGTTCAGCGCTGTTCACCTCGCGCGCACGTACCGCCGCTGTGGCTTGGTAGCCGTCCATCACCGGCATCTGGCAGTCCATCAGGACGACGTCGTAAATCTGCTGCTCGATCAGCGCCAGCGCCTCTTCTCCGTTGTTGGCGATGTCCACGACCAGGCCCAGTTTGGCCAGCATGGCCTTGGCCACTTCCTGGTTGATCGGGTTGTCCTCGGCCAGCAGTATTCTGCCGTTCAGAGCCACCTTATTCGCCGGCGCCTCGAACTCCGCCTGCGCCGTGCCGAACGCAGGGCCGGCGGTCAACGCGCCAGACACGACCTCATACAGCTCCGATTGGCGGATTGGTTTGTTGACGCAACGCAGAATACCGGCCTGCTCGCGTTCCTGGCTATTGCCGACCTCGTAGGTGGAAGTAAGCATGATCAGGCGAGTTGCGGCCAATTCGGGCCACGACTTGATGGCGCGCGCCAGCTGCAGACCATCCATCTGCGGCATGTGCATATCCAGAATGGCCAGATCGAACGGCTTGCCGGCATGCATGGCCGCAGCCATTTCGTTGAGCGCCCGCTCGCCATTCTCGGCCGTGGTGACACGCATCTGCCAAGCGGACAGTTGCAACCGCAGAATCTCCAGATTGGTCAGATTGTCATCCACCACCAGCACCCGCACGCCGTCCAGCTTGACGGAGAGAACCGGCGCCGGCAGCGGTGCCAGTCCCGGGCCCTTGGGAAGGGGAAGATCGATGCAGAATTTCGCACCCTTGCCCGGCGTGCTCTCCACGCCGATGCTGCCGCCCATCAACTCCACCAGGCTTTTGCAGATGGCCAGGCCGAGGCCTGTGCCGCCATACTGACGCGTAGTGGAGCCGTCAGCCTGGGAGAAATGCGCGAATATCTTTTTCTGCGACTCGGGTGCGATGCCGATGCCGGAGTCCTCGACACTCAAATGGACGCGGGCATCCTGCTCCGTCTCATCGAAGACACGGGCGCGAACGACCACCTCGCCGCGGGCGGTAAATTTCATCGCGTTGCTGAGCAGATTGGCCAGCACTTGACGCAGACGGAACGGGTCGCCACGCAGCATCGGCAGCGAGTTCGGAGGCGAAAGTTGAATCGCCAGCTCCAAGCCTTTCTCCTCGGCCGGCTGAACAAACATGGCCACGGTGTCCTCAACCAGGTCGCCCAGGTTGAACTCAACCGACTCAAGTTCCATGTGGCCGGATTCGATCTTGGAAAAATCCAGAATGTCGTTGATGATGCTGAGCAGATGCCGACCGGATTGCAGCACCGACTCGGCATAACGCTGCTGGCCAACGTCAAGTTGAGTATCCAGTAACAATTCGGTCATACCCAGCACACCGTTCATCGGCGTGCGAATCTCATGGCTCATGGTGGCCAGGAACTCGCTCTTGGCCCGGCTGGCGGCTTCGGCATGCTCCTTCGCCGCGCGCAACTCCATGGTGCGCCCCTCGACAATGTCTTCAAGGTGATCGCGATGCTCGCGCAAGCTGGCGTCACGGGTCTGAATCTCGCCCAGCATCTCGTTGAAGCTGTCTTCCAGAATGCCGATCTCATCCTGGCTGGTCTTATTGATACGCAGATCGTAGCGCTGGGTTTGGGCAACATCGCGAGCGGCGTCAGCCAGTTTCAATATCGGTTCGCTAATGCTGCGCTGCAGACGTTGCGCCAAGGTGATCGCGAGCAGGAAGACCACCACGCTAAGACCGAACGTAAACAGAATATCCTGGCGAATCTGGTCCCACATGTCGGACAGGTCGATGACGATGGACAGCGTACCCAACTTCTCCTCGCCATCCCGCAAACCTCCCTGCGCCAGCATCTCGTAATCCAGACGCAAACGTAGGGCGGTGAACGGCATCAGTTCATCGAAAGAATGCGGCGTCAGCGCCGTGAAAGTATCCTGCGCAGCGTTGCGCGGGTAAACCGCGAAGACCTGATCGTTGGGCAAAGCGATGCGTGCCGCGACGATTTCAGGCCGCTCGCGGAGACTGGACAAACTCAACCCCGCCGATTGGGGATCACCGAACACGATGGCCGATTCGGCATTGGCCGCCACCACCTGGGCCAGACCGCGCAACTGCGCCATCATGCCGGCTTGCTGACGCAGCACGCCGGCCACGCTGAAGATCAGCAACGCCAGGATCAGCACCATTAACGCCATGCCGGCCAACATCGAGATCAGGCGCCGCTTCAAAGAGGCTTTGGGCAGAATAGTCTTCATGGTTATTTCACGTGTCTTGCCGGCTTGAGCAGACTGGTCAGGTCCATCTTGGCTCAAGCGAGAAGCATCCAGGCGTGGCCGGCAACAGCGCCAGACATAACAGGCAGCAGCGGCATCGTGTCATGGCATCACCTTATGGCAAGACCTCATCGGCCAGCTTCAGCATCTGGCTGCTCAATTTCAGGCCGACCTGACGGGCGGCGCCCTGATTGATATCGAAACGGAAGCGCCCGCCGCGCAGCTTCAATTCGATGATGCCACCCGCCTGGACGAAACCAGATGCATCACTGATGGTGAGTATGGGGTACTGTCCGGCACTGCGAAGGATGCTATCGATGCGCGACTCCTCGTCAGCGGCGATGAACAGTACCTGACAATCGCGCATTTCGCCGAAGCGAATCGGTGTACGCACACGAATCTCCCGACCTTGTACCTGACGTCCCTGCATCAGTTCCAGCTTGCCTGACAGGGGTTGGGCGCTCAGGCTGCAAACCAGCAAAGTATTGCTGGACGCGAAGGCTGCCGGCCAATCGGTGTACTTGGTGAAATTATGAACGAAGCCCGCTTTTGCACTGTCTTCCATGGATGCATCCGCCCGCGCACCAGCGCCGGACAGCAGCACTGCTGCCAGACAGAGCCTAGCCAGCCAGATTGGAGGTGACATGACTCAGAACTTCCAGTCCGCTTTCAGGTAAACACCGCGCTCGATCTGCACAGGGGAGGAAAGGATGTTGGTCATGACCATTTCCGGATGGTCGGCATCAAGCAGGTTCTGTCCGACCAACGAGATCTCAAGATTCGGTTGCGCCTTCCAGGCCAGCCGCATGTCCAGACTGGTGTAGGCCGGTACGCGATCGATACCGGACCCGTTTCCCGCAAGTTGGCCGACACGTCGCAGCCAGGCATCCCATTGCAAATGCGGCGTGATATCCAGCGAGGAGCGCAGCGAAATCTGATGGCTGGGCGTGGCGCCGAGAAACTCGCCGCCCGAGGCGCCGGGCAAGGGATCTCGAGAGCGGATACGGAACAAGGAGGTATTCGCCTGCAAGCGCCAATTCGACATCGGCCGCCAGTCCACCGCCATTTCCAGACCGTAGGAGTCGGCGCCGATGGCGTTGGTCAGAGAGAGCGGCAGGTAAGGATCAGGCCCTGAGAACATCGGTATGGAGGCGACAGGAATGGCGCCGCGCAAATCGGCATAACGGTAATAGAAAGCCGCCAATTCCGAGGAGACGACCGGGTTCCATTGGCGCCGCCAGCCCAGGTCCAGCGCCTTGAGCTTTTCCGAATTCATGCTCGGGTCGCCAACCGAAGCCAGCGGTAATGGGATGAACGGCGGCGACGGCGGCGAAACGAAGGCCGTGGCCGTGGTTTCGCCGCGCGAAGGCGTACGCACCGCGCTGGAGATCGCCCCCCAAAGACTGTCCCGTTGCGAAGGCGTCCACAGCAGGCGGACATTGGGCTGTACCTCGAAGCCGGTTAAATCATTATGTTCAAAACGGCTGCCCAGGGTCAGCCGCCAACGATTCGGCACCAACGTGATGTCATCCTGGATAAAGGCGCTGTACAGGCTGAACGTCTTACGCGGCTGGGCAAAAACGACATGCGGCGTACCGTCCAATTGGTCATCGCTGACTCGATAACCCAGTCCCCAGACTAAGTCATGATTGTCAGCGGTGATTTGTTGCTGGTATTCCAGATCGAAGGTGTCGTTTCGGTAGCGCGCCACCCCCAGATCGTTGTCGCTATGGTCGATGAAAGCCTGAAGTGAATGCGTGCCGGTGGCGGTCGGTCGCTCCCATTTTCCAAGCAGATGAGCGGTCTTACCCTCTCCATCGCTGTTCAGGCGGCCGGCATACGGAAAAGCTGCGGTGAAGGCAGTGATCCGATCTCCCGCCTGGTAATCGCTGAAAGTGCCTTGCAGGGAGTAGTTACCGCTTGCGCGTGTGGCGTCCAGACGGAACCCGGCTTGCTTGCTTTTCCAATCATCAGGACCCTCGCCGCCGATGACGGCCCGACCGGCATCGACCGATTTGGCGCTGGCGTGCAATCGTATGTCCGTTTCTTCGTCCAGCGCCCAGCCATAGCGAGCCAGAAGCGTACCGCGAACTTCATTGCCGAGCGCGACGCTGAGCAGGCCTCCAGGAACGTCCGCGGCGGAGCGGGTAATGATGTTGATGATGCCGTTGACCGCATTCGCACCCCAAAGAGAACCGCCTGGACCGCGGATCACCTCGATGCGCTCGATGTTGTTCAGCGGAATGTCATTGTGTTCCCAGAACACGCCGGAGAAGGCGGGGCTATAGATGGCGCGGCCGTCGACCAGAACCAGCAGCTTGTTGGCGAAGCGGGAATTGAAGCCGCGTATGCTGACCGACCATCGGTTATGGCCGATGGCGGCGACCTGCACACCGGGCGCCAGGCGCAATGCCTCCGGAATATTGGTGGCGCCGGAGCGGCGGATGTCCTCGGCCTTGATCACGAATGCGGCGGCGGCGGTTTCTGCCAGCGACTGCGCTTTTTTGGAGGCGGACGTCACGATGATCTGCATCAGCTCTTCCAAACTGAGATCGAGCGTGTTCTGGACGTTGTCGGCGGCATGCCCCATTTGCACGGGCGCCGCCGTCAGGGCCAAGCTGATCAGCGCAGATAGAACGCGTTTGGGGGACAGGCATCGAGCGTGCATCATGAATATCCACCTCATGGAATCGAATGAAAGAACGGCTGTGCGCCGCTAATTTGTTGAGGAGATATCGGTTGAAGTGAACATTACTTTAGGCAAGTGCGCAGAGATTGTCTGCTTCGCCCTTGCCGATCGGTTCTGCCGGTTGTTCCGCCCTCCGCACTCGGCAGGCCATCGAGCCCTGCTCATCGCCCTCCTTTTCAGGCTTGCTGACGCAAGAGCGAGCGGACACGGCGGCAGCCGCTGATGAACCCCGCCAGGATCACGCCTTGTTGATCAGGCAGACCGCCTCGGCGGCGATGCCCTCTTCCCGTCCGGTAAAGCCCAGTCGTTCGGTCGTCGTCGCCTTCACATTCACCTGCTCGGCAGGTATGCCGAGGTCCTCGGCGATATGCTCGCGCATGGCGGCGATATGCGGCGCCATCTTCGGCGCTTGCGCGATGATCGTGGCATCCACATTGCCGACGCGCCAGCCGTGGCCGGCGAGCGCTTGCGCGACATGGCGCAGCAGCTTGCGGCTATCGATGCCTTTGAAGCGCGGATCGGAATCCGGGAAATGCTTGCCGATGTCCCCCAATGCCGCCGCCCCCAGCAAGGCATCGCAGATCGCGTGCAACAGCACGTCGGCGTCGGAATGGCCGAGCAGACCGCGCGCGTACGGAATGTCGACGCCGCCGATGATCAGCCTGCGCCCCTCGGCAAAGCCGTGCACGTCAAAACCGTGCCCGATACGTATGTTCATGCGGAATCCTTCAAATCCAATGTCATGCTGCGATGCGGTATACCGGCATCCAGATACTCCGGCCCCTCGGCAAGAAAGCCATGCCGGGTATAAAAGCCGACGGCATGGGTTTGCGCGGAAAGGTGCACTTGTCTCAAATCAAGTTCGCGCGCCGCTTGCAACACGGCCGCCAGCAGTGCATGGCCAACGCCGCGCCGGCGCCAATCCGGCATCACCGCCATGCGGCCGATACGCCCGGCCGAGGTCAAACGGACGATGCCGATCAGCGTCTGATCCGGCGCAATCGCGACAAGCCAGCGGCAGTGCGGGTCTATCGTTTCCCATTCCAGTGCTTCCGGCACGCCCTGTTCCACGATGAAGACCGCGCGCCGGACTTCGGCCATGGCGATTTCATCAAGTTTCCAGTCGGCGGCGCGAACGATAAAGGCGTGAGGCATGCGAGGCAGGTAAAATGGCGCGGTTTTTTTAACGAGCGAGTTTGCCATGAAACTTTACGGCATCCCCAATTGCAGCACCGTCAAGAAAGCCCGCGCCTGGTTGGACGAACGTGAGATTCCCTATGAATTTCATGACTACAAGAAACAAGGCGTACCGGCGGACCTGATGAAGACGCTGTGCAAGCTGCTGGGCTGGGAATCCATCGTCAATCGCAACGGCCAGACCTGGCGCAAACTCAGCGACGAGCGCAAGGCCGCCATTACCAGCGCCACCGCCGCCCTGGCGCTGATGCAGGAAAACGCCAGCGTCATCAAACGCCCGATCCTGGATCGCGATGGTCAGTACCAAGTCGGCTTCAGCGACGAAAACTACGCTGCGTTCTTCGGAGAATAAGCTTGAATAGATGGTTGCTGTCTATTGTTTCCATTGTATTTTTTACGCCTGCCATTGCAGCAAACCCTTCCGTTTTCGAGAAAAACGCGCAACTGCCGCTGCAGCAGGCGGTGCGAGCGCTCAACCACCGGCTCGATGCGGCCGGCTATGCCGTGGTGGATGAGCTTTCCATCTCGGAAAATCTGAAGCGGATGGCAAGCAAATGGGGCGACGACTACAACCGCAACCAAATTGAAGGCATCACTGCACTGGTGTTCTGCAGCGGCTGGTACGTCAACCAGGTCAGCAATCTCGACCCTCAGTTGCTCGGTCTGTGCCCGTTGCACATCACGCTGACCCACAAGGCCGGCATCACCACGGCGCTGTTCAATCGACCGACCGCCATCGCCCGGAACAGCCCGGCGCAGAAAACCTTGCAGGAAGTCGAGGACGAAGTGATTCAAGCCATCGAAGCGGCTCTACCTGGAAAACCCCATGGCCAATAAAGCCTACGAATACGCCTGTGAACTCATCGCCCGTCGTTCCGTGACGCCGGAGGATGCCGGCTGCCAGGCCTGGTTGGCGGAGAAACTCGGCAAGCTGGGTTTCGCCATCGAAACGGTGAATAGCGGCGCTGTCGTCAATCTTTGGGCGCGGCGCGGAACCGGCGCCCCCCTGCTCTGCTTTGCCGGCCATACCGATGTCGTGCCGACCGGCCCGCTGGAACAATGGAGCAGCGACCCGTTTGTGCCGAGCGAGCGCGACGGCCGCTTGTATGGACGCGGCGCAGCCGACATGAAAGGTTCCATCGCCGCCTTTCTCGCCGCGGTCGAAGGCTATCTCGCCATGCATCCCGCTTCCGCCGACACCGGTTCCATCGCCTGGCTGATCACTTCGGATGAAGAAGGCCCGGCGGTCGACGGCACCGTAAAAGTCGTCGAACGGCTGGCGGCCCGCCATGAATTGATCGATTACTGCATCGTCGGCGAACCGACCTGTGTCAGCCGTTTCGGCGACATGATGAAGAACGGCCGCCGCGGTTCGCTGCACGGCCGCCTGCGCGTCAAAGGCGTACAGGCCCACATCGCCTACCCGCATCTGGGCAAGAACCCGATTCATTTAGCCGCACCCGCCATCGCCGAACTGGCCGCCACGGTATGGGATGCCGGCAACGAGTACTTTCCGCCGACCACCTGGCAAATCTCGAATATGCACAGCGGCACCGGCGCGGCGAACGTGATACCCGGCCATGCCGACATCGCCTTCAATTTCCGCTTTTCCACCGCCAGTACGGTCGAAGGCCTGCAACAGCGCGTTTGCGACATTCTCGACCGACACGATCTGGAATACGACCTGGTTTGGGAACTCGGCGCCAAGCCGTTCCTGACGCCGCGCGGCGGTCTGGTGGATGCGCTGGCGGCCGCCATCCGGGACAGCACCGGCATCAACCCGGAACTGTCCACCACCGGCGGCACTTCGGATGGACGTTTCATTGCCGATATCGCCCGGGAAGTGGTCGAGTTCGGCCCGATCAACGCCAGCATTCACAAAATCGACGAGAACGTCGGCGTTGAAGAACTGGCGCAACTCGCCCAGGTATACCAGGGCGTACTGGAGCGCTTGCTGCATGCCTGATAACGCCGACTCGACCCTCCTCACCGTCCGCGACTGGCTGCGTTATGCCGTGTCGCGCTTCAACGCCGGCGGACTGTTTTTCGGCCACGGCAGCAGCAACGCGTTTGACGAAGCGGCCTATCTGATCCTGCACACGCTGCATCTGCCGCTGGACAGGCTGGAGCCCTTCCTCGACGCGCGCCTGCTGCCGGAAGAAGCCGAGCGGATCGGGCAGGTGCTGGATCGCCGCGTCAATGAACGCCTGCCGGCGCCCTATCTGACGCATGAAGCCTGGTTGCAGGGCTATCGCTTCTATGTCGACGAGCGGGTCATCGTGCCGCGTTCGTTCCTGGCGCCGATGATCCTGGAACGGATGCAGCCCTGGCTGTCCGATCCGGCCGGCGTTTTGCGGGCTCTGGATTTATGCACCGGTTCCGGCTGCCTGGCGGTCCTGCTGGCGGAAGCCTTTCCGGATGCCGCGATCGATGCGGTGGATCTATCGCCCGACGCACTGGAAGTCGCCCGACGCAACGTGGCGGATTACGGCCTGGCCGAACAGATCACGCTGCATCAGGGCGATCTGTTCGCCCCTCTGGCAGAAAAGACCTATGACCTGATCATTTCCAACCCGCCCTATGTCAATGCCGACAGCGTCGCCACCTTGCCGCGCGAGTATGTCCACGAACCGGCGCTGGCGCTGGGTTCCGGCGTCGACGGACTGGACGCCACCCGGATCATCCTGCGCGATGCCGCCCGCCACCTGAATCCCGGCGGCTTGCTGGCGGTGGAAATCGGCCACAATCGCGCCGAACTGGAAGCCGCCTTCCCCGACCTGGAACTGACCTGGCCGGAAATCGAAGGCGGCGCCGACACGGTGTTCGTCATCACGCGCGAACAATTGCTGTAACAACACTCACCAATCATTCTGAAAGCCCAGCCACTATGGAGTCCGCCATGGAACAAATCGACATCTTCGTCACGTCATTGACCTCTTTCTGGACCCAACTTGCCAGTTTCATTCCCCAGCTCTTCGGCGCCATCGTATTGCTGCTGTTGGGCTGGATACTGGCAAAACTGGCGCGAACCGGCGTGATGCGCGTGCTGACCATGTTGAAATTCGACAAGGCCACCGAGAAATCCGGCCTGGAAGCCTTCATGAAACATGCCGATCTGGAATTGTCGGTGGCGTCCGTGATCGGCAACCTGATCTATTGGCTGATCATCCTGGTCATGATCGTGACGGTAGCCAATTCGCTCGGCCTGCACATGGTGGCGGAGCTGTTCAACAAAGTCGTGCTGTACATCCCCAATATCATCGTCTCCATTCTGGTGCTGGTGTTCGGCACCATCCTCGCCCGTTTCATCAACCGGCTGGTGTTCGCCTGGCTGTCCAATATGGAGTTCGAAGGCGCGTTGACGGTATCCACCTTTTCCGAATACGCGATGATGGTGTTCGTGTTCTTCATTGCGATGGAGCAGTTGCAGATCGCCAATGAATTGCTGACTGCGGCCTTCATCATCGCGTTCGGCGCGGTAGGCCTCGCCTTCGCCATCGCCTTCGGCATCGGCGCGAAAGACTGGGCCGGCCGGGTCATCGAAAGCATGGCCAGCGACAAGAAAAAGACCTATCGCGAGTAAGCAAAGCGCAACACGGTAACCGGCAAGGCGAACGTGAACAAGCTGGCCACCGCCTTTCTGCACGCCGGCATCTGGCTGGGTCTGGGACTGCTGATTTACGTCTTCTTTCTGCGCCAGGAAGCGCCGCCGGCGCAGTTGATCGGCGTCGACGGCGTTGAAATCAGCCGCGCGCGCGACGGTCATTTCCATATCGACGGCGCGATCCAGGGCGTGCCAGTGCGGTTTCTGATCGACACCGGCGCCAGCACGGTGTCGATCTCGCAGCGGCTTGCCAACCGCATCGGCCTCGGCTGCGATGTCGCCACCACGTTCCGCACCGCCAACGGCGTGGTGCAGGGTTGCAGCAGCCGGGTGGCAGGACTCGAATTCGGGCCGTTCAGACTCGACGACGCCGCTGTTGCCATCCTTCCCAACCTCAGCAGTGAAGCCCTGCTCGGCATGAACGCCCTGAATAAAGTGCGCATGGAACAGGAAGGCGACAAGCTGCGGCTATCGATTGCGGAATAGGCGCTTCAGCCGCATGGGGTCGCGCCAGTTCACAGGTCGGCAATCGGGTGCATATAACGGCCGAAGGCAACCTACCCACCTTATTGCCTGATTCGCCTTGGCGATTGCTGCGGGCATCGGTAAAGTCATCGTTCCTCTTTGAACCCATGCTTTTCCAACAGGCGGTAGATGCTGCGTTCGCTCACGCCCAGGATGGCAGCGATCTGGCCGCGGTGGCCGGCATATTTGGCGACCAGAAGTTCCAGGTAGCGGCGTTCAATTTCATCCAGCGTCGGTTCGTGCTGGAAACCCATGCTGAACTGGCCCGGTTGCTCGCCGAGCGCCTCGAAGGAGAAATGCTCGGGGCGGATTTCATCGCTGCCGCCGCCGACGATGATGGCGCGCTCGACCATGTTGCGCAGTTCGCGGATGTTGCCAGGAAAGCCGTAGGCCATCAGCAGGCGCAGCGCCGCCGGGTTCAAGCGTTTGTTCAGGCGGCGAGAAAAGTTGTGGTGGGCGAGGAAATGATCGACCAGCGCCGGGACGTCCTGCAAACGCTCGCGCAGCGGCGGAATACGCAGGGTGAAGGCGGATAGCCGATAGTAGAGGTCGGCGCGAAACTTGCCATCCTTGCTCATCTGCGCCAGATTGCGGTTGGTGGCGGCAACGATGCGCACGTTGGCCTGCAAGTCCTTGACCCCGCCCAGGCGGCGGTATTCGCCGCTTTCCAGGACGCGCAACAACTTGGCCTGGATGACCGCTTCGATCTCGCCAATTTCGTCTAGGAACAGGGTGCCGCCCTGCGCGGCTTCGATCAGGCCGGGCTTCTGCCGATCGGCGCCAGTGAACGCGCCTTTTTCATGGCCAAACAGTTCCGACTCGAACAACTTTTCCTGCAGCGTGCAGCAATCGACAGCGACGAAATTGCGCGCCGCGCGCGGACTGCGTTCATGGATGGCGTGCGCGACCAGCTCCTTGCCGACGCCGCTTTCGCCCTGGATCAGCACCGTGGCTTCAGAGTGGGCGACGGCGTCGATCAGGCGCTGCAATTCGGCCATTGCGGCGCTGGCCCCCACCATGCAACCGCTGGGGCGCAGGCGTTCCTTGCAGAACTGCTGATCGCGGCGCAAGGTGGTGTGTTGCAGGGCACGCCTGACCTCCAGTTCCAGTTCATCCGAGTCGACCGGCTTGGTCAGGTATTGCCGCGCGCCCGCCTTCATCGCGGCGACCGCGCCCTGTACCGAACCAAAGGCTGTGAGCACGATGACCGGGTAATCCTTGGTCAGGCTAGGCAGCAAATCCAGAGTGTTGGCATCGGGCAACTGCACGTCGGCCACAATCAGAGCGGGTTCGTGCTGGTCAAGGTGAGCATGGGCATCGCGCCAGCAATGCTTGCTGGTCACGGCGTAGCCCATGCGCTTGAGCTCACCGGTCAGCAGGCGGTTGAGCAGGCGGTCATCCTCGACCAGCAGAATCGGCGTGAGTGTCGTCATGCTGGCATGCGCGTTGAAGCCTCGGGCAGGCGCACGACGAAGCGGCTGCCGCGGCCGGGTCGGCTGTCGAATTCGATCTTGCCGTCGTAACCTTCGATGATCGAGCGGCAAATGGAGAGACCCAGACCGGTGCCGCTCAGGCCGTCGGCACGGTGACTGAAGAAAGGTTCGAACACATGCGGGGCATCCTCGGCCGTGATGCCCACCCCGGTGTCCTCAAACACGATTTCCACCTGCTCGCCGTCATGTCGGGTGCTTACGCATAAGGTGCCGCCGTCTGGCATGGCATGTAACGCGTTTTGCGCCAGATTCAGCACCACGGCGCGCAGTTCGCTGTCGGTCGCGAAGATGCGCGGCGTCGGTATTTCCAGTTGCGTGGTGATGACCACCTTGCCGTCTCCCGCCTCCCAGGCCAGCAACGACAGGGTGTCTTCCACCGCCGGATTGACCGCCACCAATTGCACCGTCGCCGGCGGCGGCATGCCCAGTTTCAGCAGGCGTTCGGTGACGTTGATGCAACGGTCGATCTCGCCATCCACCATCTGCAGATACTCA
The DNA here is from genome assembly GCA_964466195.1 of uncultured Thiobacillus sp. Lineage (GTDB taxonomy): Bacteria > Pseudomonadota > Gammaproteobacteria > Burkholderiales > Thiobacillaceae > PFJX01. The sequence continues at coordinate 92,352 of CAYXMQ010000003.1, read as the reverse complement.
CGCATCACCGCGGGTAGTGCCGCGTCCAGTTCGGTGGCGCGCAGCATGGCATGCAGGGCGAGGCGGATCGAGGCGAGCGGGTTGTGGATCTCGTGCGCCACCCCCGTGGCCAGACGCGCCATCTCGGCTAGCTTCTGTTCCTGGGAGAACTTCAGCAACTTGGCCAGATCGCGGCTGGATTCCACGATAAAACGTTTTTCCACCCCCTCCACTTGCGCCAGCAGGGGCGCCGCGAACACTTCCACCTGACGCGAGCCGCCTTCGGCGCGGCTGAAGTTCATCAGACTCTTGCAGGGCTGGCCGTTCTTGCCGATCTCGTGCAGAGGGCAAAACACCATTGAAGGCGGGCAGGGCGTGGCCTGTCCGAAGCTGGAAACGTGGCAAGGCGTGCCGGCGTGGCTTTGCGCAGGCAGAAGGCCGATCTGGTCGCGATAGGCCTGGTTGTCGAGCACGATGCGGAAATTCTCGCTGTCGATCACCCGGATGCCGTCGGGGATGGCATCCACCAGGGCTTGCAGGAAAGCCTCTTGCTCGCGGGTGCGGCGGATCAGGTTTTGCAGGTTCTCCGCCATCAGGTCGAAGGTGTGGCCGAGGTCGGCCAGTTCGTCGTGCCCCGAAAGGTGGGAGCGGCTTTCCATATGCCCCGCCGCCAGCTCGCGGCTGGCATCGGCCAGGCGCGCCACTGGCAACAGCACATAACGGTGGATGAACCAGGCGCCGCCAAGCAGGGTCGCCAGCAGCAGTACCCCGCCCATGCCGGCCAGACTCATGGCGGACAGAATGGCCTGGCGGCGAATCGGCACGGCGTCGTAATCCACCACCAGAATGCCGTTAATCGGATTTGCTTTCGCGGCGCCGTGGCAGCCGGTGCAGGACGGCTTGTTGGCCACCGGGTTGAGGCTGCGCATGACCTCGTGACCCTTCGCATCCAGGGTGAAACGGGTAGAAAGCGCGGCGGCTGGTGTTTGTGGCGGGCAATCCAGGCACAGCCCATAGGCACGCAAGGGAAAGGTCTGGCCCAGTTGCGCCGGGTCGGAGGCAAAGCGGATTTCTCCGTTGGGTGCAACGATCATCGCCCCGCGCACGCCGGTTTGCCGCCCCATCTGGGTGACGATCCCGCGCAAGCCGGGCAGATCGCGCTTGAGCATGGCGTTTTCCAACGCCGCCTGCAGCAGCCGGTTGACCTCGCGCGAGGCCTGGCTGCGCTCCTGCGTCAACTGGTGCTGGTACAGCGCCGCGGCCAGGCCGATCAGGGCCAGCGACAAGGTGAGCAATCCCGCCGCCGTCCCCAGCAAAAACTTATTGCGCAGACTTGTGATATGAAAAAAAGTCATGCAAACACCTCGTGTTTCGTCGCGCTAATCGGCTGTCGATAAACAGCCGGTCACCCCGGCAACGGCCCAGTGCAGCGCTCTCAACGAAGCTTGTCCCGGAATGGTTGAATCCAGGGTCAACAGCTTCAGGACGCCGGCCTGTGCCCGCATGACAGTTGAATTTAGTTTCTAAGTTATTCAACACACGGCTAACAGACACTCAAACCGGCCGGCTGCCAGATTGGCAGCCCTCGAACCGAACTGGCCTGCCGCAATGGTACGGATCATCCAGTCCCGATTCCTACAAATGAATGCCGTACCTGCCAATTTGGCAGAGCCGACCGACGATTTTCCGGGGTTCTCACGCGGCGCTCTGCCAACTTGGCAGAAGAACACGGCGTCGCCCGCTTTGACAAAAAGCAATATTCATTAAAAACAATGGGCTAGCAACGATTATCAGCATGGCACGGGGTTTGCTGAATGGCTTGCATGTGGTGCGGCGCCAGCAGATCGCTGTTCGCCTTGATTGCAGTCCGTCTGGAGGAAACATGTCTCACGACCTGACCCGAAAAATCTGGCGACCCGTGGTTGTCAAGCTCGCCGCCCTTCTCGCCGTGGTGCCAGCGAACGCTCTCGGCGATGAGTTCATTGCCGGCACGGAGCCATCGCTACGGCCCGTCGGCGCGCCGGTGCTGCTCTCATTCACCAAAGATGCCGCCTGGTACCGCACCGCGCTCAACGGAATCGAAGCGCCTCCCTATCCCTTCAGCCTGCGTTTTCTGGAAGACCAGGGCGCTTGGTACACCCCCTTCAATCGTCCGGGCCTAACCGGCCCCTACGACATCCGAAATTGGCACGGCTCCGCTTCCGGCGGCGCTGGTCGATCCGTCTTCGGACGGTGAATGTACGCTTTTGCGAGCGTATTTCCGTGCCGGTCAGAAAGCCGGCTGATTTGATATTCAGGAGAAGACGATGACTCGAATGCGCATTTTGAAACTGGTCGCGGCAATGGCTGCTGTTACCGCTGTCGGTGTGACCTCCGCTGCCGCGCAGACCGGCATGGGCGGTATGTCTGGCATGTCTGGCATGTCTGGCATGAGCGGCATGAGCGGCATGAGCGGCATGTCCGGCATGTCCGGCATGTCCGGCATGGGCGGCATGAGCGGCATGTCCGGCATGGGCGGCATGGGCGGCATGTCCGGGATGTCCGGCACCTGGAACTCTGTCAACACCCCCTATGGAATGATGTGGTTCTACGCCCCGCCCACCGGCATGTCCGGCATGTCCGGCATGGGTGGCATGTCCGGTATGGGCGGGATGGGCGGCATGTCCGGCATGTCCGGCATGGGCGGGATGGGCGGGATGGGCGGGATGGGCGGCATGTCCGGCATGTCCGGCATGTCCGGCATGGGTGGCATGTCCGGCATGTCCGGTATGGGTGGCATGTCCGGTATGGGTGGCATGTCCGGCATGAGCGGCTACTTCCGTATTTCCCCCGCCGGTGAAATCTTCTTCTACCCGCAGCAAGGCATGTCGGGCATGAGTGGCATGAGTGGCATGGGCGGCATGTCCGGGATGTCGGGCATGGGTGGCATGTCGGGCATGAGCGGCATGGGCGGCATGTCCGGGATGTCGGGCATGGGCGGCATGGGCGGCATGGGCGGCATGTCCGGGATGTCGGGCATGGGTGGCATGTCGGGCATGAGCGGCATGGGTGGCATGGGTGGCATGGGTGGCATGTCTGGGATGTCGGGCATGGGCGGCATGTCGGGCATGGGCGGCATGTCGGGCATGAGCGGCATGGGCGGCATGTCCGGGATGTCGGGCATGGGTGGCATGTCCGGAATGAGCGGCATGAGCGGCATGAGCGGCTACTTCCGTATTTCCCCTTCCGGTGAAATTTTCTTCTATCCCCAGCAAGGCATGAGCGGGATGTCCGGTATGGGTGGTATGTCAGGCATGTCCGGTATGGGCGGCATGTCGGGCATGTCGGGCATGGGTGGCATGGGTGGCATGTCGGGCATGTCCGGTATGGGTGGCATGTCGGGCATGGGTGGCATGTCCGGTATGTCCGGCGACAAGGCCTGGACGCCTCCGGCCAAGTAAGACGCCGCGCGCACCGAGCCTTCTCGGTGCGCCGGTTTCCGGGCGGCGGACATGGTCGTGTTCGCCGCCACCTTGTGAGATCCAGGCCTGGATAGGCTGGGGAGAAAGATATGTCACAGCCATTCGATGAAAAATGTTGCAAAGGCATCGTGTGCATAGGCCTCGGCCTGATGCTGTTACTTATTGCCGTGTTGGCTTTTGCCGCTGGCGAGCCCACGGGCCATGCCGCCGCACGCTGGAATCCATTGCATTTCAAACCCGCCATCGAACTGGCGGATGACAAGGAATGCCTGGTCTGCCATGCCGAAGTGCTGAAACCCAGCGTGCGCGCCTGGTCGCCTGCCGGAGTAAGGGCGGATACTGCCATCGCCTGGTATCAGACCCTGGATGTTTACAGCGGCAATCAAGACACCTTCCATCGCCGCCATCTGGTCGGCGAGTCGGCCAAGAAATTGATGAATCTGCGCTGCAATACCTGCCACCAGGGCCACGACCCGCGCGACGAGGCGCCTGGGACTTCGGCCACGACGCAGGCCACTGGATACGCCCTGCGCAAACAGGTCGATCCCAAAACCTGCCTGATGTGCCACGGCCAGTTCAATTACGAGGTGATGGGCCTGCCAGGTCCCTGGGCGCAGCACGGCGAGTCCTTCGGCAACAACTGCCTGATATGCCACGACGGCATCCGCACCAGCCGGCACAACGTGAATTTCCTCAAAGCCCGCGCCATTGAAGCGGCAGGGCGCGAATCCGCCGATAACTGCTATGGCTGCCATGGTGGTCGCGCCTGGTATCGCATTCCCTTCCCCTACCCGCGCCATGCCTGGGACGGCATGGACAAGGACGTGCCGGAGTGGGCCAAGCAGCGGCCTACCCGTTCGGAACCCCGTTTCCTGCTGGAGGAGTGGATTTCGCCTTCAGTCGAACCGGCGGCGGCAACCCCTGCGCCCGCTGCGAAAACCAGTAGCAGGAAGACCAAGCCTAGATCCCGTCCCGCTGTTGCCCGCAAAACGAGCAACAGTAGTTTTGTCCGCATCCAGATCTACAAGGGAAGCCACTATGTCAGCCAGATTTGAATTCGACTTGAACCTGCTCAGCGAACGCCTGAATCCGGGCCGGCGGGATTTTCTCAAGACCACGGCGGCGGGCGTCGGGGCGTTGGCTACCGGCGGGCTGATCGACTTGGGCACGGTGCCGGAAGCGAAAGCTTTCGCTTACGAGCCCTACCCGAAGGACGACCAGCTGACCACTGTAGTCACCTCCTGCGCCCATAACTGCGGCTCACGCCACATGCTGGTGGCGCACAAGAAGGGCGACGTGATCGTGCGCCTGTCCACCGATGACGGGCGTTATCAGCAGGGCGGTGCGTTAGGCAAGGACACGTTCGAGGAACCGCAACTGCGCGCCTGCCTGCGCGGCCGTTCCTATCGCCAACGCATCTACTCCGCCGAGCGCCTGCTTTACCCGATGATGCGGGTGGGCAAGCGCGGCGAGGGCAAGTTCAAGCGCATCACCTGGGATGAGGCGCTGAACTATGTCGCCAGCAAGATGATTGAAATCAAGGATAAATACGGCCCCACCGCCTTGCTCGACCAGTCCTATGCCGGCGCTTCCTATGGCGTGCTGCACAAGTCGGATCAGATCGAGGGGCTGCTCGGGCGCTTCATGGGCATGTTCGGCTGCCGCACCAATTCCTGGTCGGTACCGTCCTACCAAGCGACCACCACCAGCTCGCGCTGGACCTTCGGCACCATCGAGGACGGCAACGAGGACGACGCCTTCGCCCATTCCAAGCTGGTGATCATGTGGGGCTGGAATCCTGCCTACACCTTCCACGGCGGCAACACGTTCTACTACATGCGTCTGGCCAAGCAGAATGGCTGCAAGTTCGTGGTGATCGACCCGCAATTCACCGATTCGGCGGCGGCCTACGACGCCTGGTGGATTCCGATCAAGCCGAATACCGATGCCGCGATGATGGCCGGCATGGCGCACTACATCTTCAGCAATAACCTGCAGGATCAGGGCTTCATCGACAGGTTCTGCCAGGGCATGGACGCCGGCACCATGCCGGCCTGGGCGGCGCAGTCGCCCAATGGCGGCGAGAACTTCAAGGATTACATCCTAGGCAAGTACGACGGCGTGGCGAAGACGCCAGAATGGGCTGCCGCGATCTGCAGCGTGCCGGCGGCGGACATCGTCAAGCTGGCGCACCTGTACGCCACCACCAAGCCGGCGGCGTTGAAAGCGTCCTGGGCGCCGGGCCGGGCCGAGTATGGCGAGCAGTACAGCCGCATGGCCGCGGCGCTCCAGGCAATGACCGGCAACATCGGCATCCTCGGCGGCTGCGCCGAAGGCGTGGGCAAGGCGTGGCACGCGGAGGCGGTGGCCTATCCCTATGATCAGTACGCCAACGTCTGGTTCGCCTCGATCAAGAGCGACCGCTGGGCGCATTGCGTGCTGAACTACCCCAACGTCAAGCGCGAGGAAATCGGCTGTTGGCCGCGCCAGGATCATACCGACGGGCAGATTCCCAACATCAAGGGCCTCTTCTGGCAGGGCTCAGACTGGTTCAACCAGCTCACCAACATCAACAAGGAAATCGCCGCGATCCGCAAGCTGGAACTGGTGGTGTGCATGGATTCCACCATCACGCCATCCGGCCTGTGGGCGGACATTCTGCTGCCGGTAGCGACCCATTTCGAGCGGCACGATGTGGCGCTGCCTTGGTACAAGGGGCATTACTACATCCACCGGCCGAAGACCATCCAGCCTCTGGGCGAGTCGAAGACCGACTTCCAGATCTTCACCGAGCTGGCCTGGCGCATCGGCGGCGAGACCTTCGGCCGCGCCTACAACCCCAAGGCCAACCGCGACTATTTCGACAACGACGATGCGGTGGACGAGGCCTATCTGCGCGAATGGTGGGAGCACAAGGTGATGGCCCACCAGCATGTCAGCATGAGCTGGGAAGACTTCAAGATGCATGGCGTCTACAAGTTCAAGCTGGACAAGCCGCACGTCGCCTTCCGCGACCAGATCGAGCAGGGCAAGCCGTTCGCTACACCGTCCGGCAGGATCGAGATCCTCAGCTCCGAACTGGCCAGCATCCACGACTGGAAAAAGACCAAGTACGGCGCGCACATTCCGTCCATTCCGAAATGGATCGAGCCAAATGAATACCTCAACAGTCCGAAGACCCAAGAACATCCGTTCCACCTGATTTCGCCGCACCCGCGCCATCGCACGCATTCCATCTTCGCCAACTGCACCTGGCTGAAGGAGGCGTTCGAGCAGGAATGCACGATCAACGCTAGCGACGCGAAACGGCTGGGGATCAAGACCGGCGATACCGTCGAAGTGTGGAACCAGCGCGGCAAGGTGGTGGTGCCGGCCTATGTCACCGAGCGCCTGATGCCAGGCGTGCTGGTGATCTACGAGGGTGCCTGGATGGACCTGGATGAATACGGCGTCGATCGAGGCGGCAACCCGGATTTCCTGACCCTGGACGAACCCAGTCCGGCCGGCGCTTTTTCCTACAACAACGCCCTGGTCAACATCAAGAAGACCGAACTGGAGCATCGCCCGGGCTGGGACACCACGTCCACGTCGCGTTCCCACGTGTTTCGCCGCGATTACTGAAAGGGGGCATGAAAAATGGCTGATGAAAAAGCAGTTCATGGCAAAGACCTGGAGCAGATCAAGGCGGCAGTGAAACGCCGCAAGAAAGCGGTCTATACCCCCGTCGTGCCGGATATGCAGTTGGGTTTTGTTCACCACAACGTCGATTGCATTGGCTGCCGCGCCTGCGAGATTGCCTGCAAGGACAAGAATGGCCTGGCGCCCGGTCCGCGCTTCCGCCGCGTGATGTATGTGGAGGGCGGCACTTTCCCGGAGGTCTATGCCTTCAAGTTGAACATGTCGTGCAATCACTGCGCCGAACCGGCCTGTCTGCCGACCTGCCCGACCGGCGCGATCTTCAAACGCAAGAAGGACGGCATCGTCGATATCGACTCGACGCTGTGCATCGGCTGCCGCCGCTGCGAGGCAGCGTGTCCTTACGGTGCGCCGCAGTTCATCCCGGAGCAGAACATCGTTGCCAAATGCAATATGTGCATCGATGAGATCGACGCCGGGCGTAAACCCTATTGCGTGATGGCCTGCATGATGCGGGTGCTGGACATCGGCCCGATCGACAAATTGCTAACCGGCGAATGGGCCACCAAGGCCATGGGCAAGAACGAAAAAGCGGTGCGCACGGTGAAGAACCTGGCTGACCCGGAACTGACCAGGCCGTCCATCGCCTTCATTCCCCACAGCAAAGCCAAGGTGGAATGAGTTTGGCAGCCGACTAATCCGAGACAGGAGGAGACACGACATGAACAATGCGAAAGACGAAACCCTGGCACTGTTCCGCGAAACGGTGGCCCAGGACTTGGCTATGCTGTCGACGCTGCATCACGCGGAACTGGACGACGCCTTGCTGGGCGATTTGGCCCGGGCTGGTTTTCCCGACCGCATCGGCCTGCGTCTGTTCGGCGATGAAGGAATGCGGGCGCTGGCCTTGATGAGCGTGGCCTTGGCGGAACTGTCCGCGCCTCTGTCGGAAGCGGTGCGAGACGAACTGGCGGCCGACTACGCCGCGATCTACCTGACCTACGCCTATCACGCGTCCCCCTGCGAGTCGGTATGGCTGGACCAGGAGAACCTGGCGATGCAGGCGCCCATGTTCCAGGTGCGCGAGTTTTACAAGCTGTTCAATCTGGTCGCCGCCAACTGGCGCACGCGGCCCGACGACCACCTGGTATTGGAACTCCAGTTTCTCGCCGCCTTGTTCCGGGATAGCCATCCCCTAGCCCTGCCGGAGGCCGCGCGCTTTCTGGACACCCACCTGTTGCGCTGGCTACCCCTGTTTGGCAAGCGCGTGGCCGCCCGTTGCGCGACCCCGTTCTATGCCGGCGCCGCTCGGTTGACGGCAGCGTATTGCGACGAGCTGCGCGACCTACTGGCCGAACTGCTGGGCGAACCGCGTCCCAGCGTCGATGCAGTGGAAGCGGGCATGCGGCCGCGACAGGTCGCAGAAACGGCTCCGGTCACCTTTTCTCCCGGTATGTCGCCATCCTGGTAACCGGTTTTCAGCATTTTTCAGCCCCGCATCCTCAAGGAGCACAGCATGAATGCAACCCGCTTCGTTCCCATCACTTTGGCTCTCGTCCTCCTTCTTACCGCCGGCCAGGCTGCCGCCGACGAGGCCACTGCCATAACCAACGGCTGCATGGCCTGCCATGCGCTGGACAAGAAAGTGGTCGGCCCGGCCTTCAAGAGCATCGCCAACAAATACAAAGGCGATGCCGCTGCCGCCGACAAGTTGTCGCGCCAAGTCCGGGCCGGCAATAAGGGCGTTTGGGGAGCAATCCCCATGCCCCCTCAAACCAAGATCAGCGACGCCGACCTGAAAAAAGTGGTGGCCTGGATTCTGGCGCAGTAAATGGCATGACCGCTGCCGGGGAGGCCCGCCTGCCGGAACTCGATGGTGCGCGCTGCGTGCATGCCGCCATCGAGACCGCTTCATGCCACGCCTGTGTCGACGTATGCCCGCGCGGTGCTTGGCATCTGGATGATGCAGCGCTTGAATTTGATAGCGGCCTGTGTGACGGCTGCGCCTTGTGTGTGCCGGCCTGTCCGCGGCAAGCCATCGTCTTGCCCCTTTCATTTGCTCTTCGACCGGTGGCGGGTACGAACGCCGTGCTGGCCGCCTGCGACCGCGCCGGCAGCGATGCCGTTAGCCACGGCGAGCCTGGCTACATCGCTTGTTTGCACGCCATCGGCCTTGGCGAACTGTTGCGTGCCTATCGCACCGGCCAAAACATCTGGTTGCTGACGCATGGCGATTGCAATCGCTGTCCACGCGGGCAGAGCGAGAAGCTGTCCACCCGGCTGGCGCATCTCAATGCCGCCCTGCGTCAGCGCGGGCGGCGGCCCATCGTGCTGCGCGAGGTGACGCTGGCGGCCTGGACAGCGCTGATCAATACCGCAGTCGCAGTCGAGACACATGCGCGGCGAGGTTTTTTTCGCGCGCTGTCACAGCGTCCCGCAGCGGCACTTCTGGGCGCCTCGCCCTTAGTGGAAGCGGAACAGAAAAAACCGCCCGGCGAATACCTGCCTGATGGGGATGACGCCCTGATGCCCTGGGTGATTCATCTGAATGCTAGCCGCTGCGTAGGCTGCCATGCCTGCGTCCGGGTGTGTCCGGAAGCTGCGATTCAATTCGATGCGGAAGCACCGGCATATTGTTTGCGCCATCGCGCCTGCACCGGTTGCGGCCTTTGTCAGGATATTTGCGAGCATCATGCAGTCACGCTGCAACCCTGGGCTGAACCGACACAATGGGCTCTGTCGCTGGTCGCACAACGCTGTCCTTGCTGCGGCATAGCCTTTCACACGCCAACCGAGATTTCCAACCATACCCAATCGTGTTGGGTGTGTGCCAACGCCAAACTGAAGCAGCGGCTTTATCAAGTCATGGCCTAATCACCCTTGCCAGGCAATGCAGCGAATCGAAGCGCGCGCCCGACTTTGCTAAGGCGACCGGTGATATACCGGGCCGATCTCAATTGCCGCTTTTAGCACCTTGAAGCCACGCACAATGTCGGCAAGCGACTAGACATGCTTGACGATGTCCGTGGGCGACAAGCCCTGTACATTGGTCACTAACAACAGCTTCGAATCGATGCCCATCCGCAAGGCCGCCAACAGCCCCCGATTCCATTACTGCGCCTGCCGACCTGCAGCCGCCGCCCGGAACGGATTAGCCCCGCGTCGCCAGTGGCGGTATCTGGCCGTCTCCGGCAGGTGAAACAGCAGATCGCCGCGAAAGGGCGGGCGCGCTAGCGGGCCTATGCCGCCCTACCCGGCATCCACCCAGACCTGCCCGTCTTCCATCTTGGCGGGATAGGTCGCCAACGGGCAGTCGGCCGGTTCGTTCAGCGGCTTGCCGCTGGCCAGATCGAAATAGCTGCCGTGCAGCGAGCATTTGATCGAGCGGCCATTGACGCAGCCGAACCACAACGAAAAGTCCTCATGGCTGCACATTTCATCGACGCAGAAATAACCGCCCTCGGCGTTGACCAGCAGCAAAGGCTTGCCCGCCGGGGCGATGCGCTTCATCTGGCCGACGCCGAGTTCGCCTTCTTTGGCTACCGCAGTCCAGGCCATTACTTCACCCCCTTCATTTGACACGACTCGCGGCACGGCCGGAGTCCAGCGCCGCGCGCACCAGATCGCCGGCCGCCTTGAAGGAGGCCGCCTTGCCGACGTGATGCACGATCAGGCTGGCGGTCAGCAACAGCGAGTCGTAAGTCGCCCCCTTCTCGCCGCGCAGCGCCGCCAGACCGGCTTTGGCCGCGGCCGCGGCAGTGGCATGGATGTCGACGGCGATGGCGACTTCATCGGCGCGTTCGGTTTTCGGCAGATCATCCGGCAACGGCACGGCGCGCGCCGTCTGCTCGATACCGAGCGCAGTCGGATCCAGATCGAACTCGAATTCCTCGCCATGATGATCGTAGCGCGTCGCCTTGCCGGTCTGGCGAAGTGACGGAATCACGCCGCCTTCAACGCCGCGAATGATCAACGCCGAATCGAAACCGGCATGGCGCGCCAGCATCGCGTAGATCGGCGGGTAAGGCTTGTGCACGTAACCGGTGACCAAATGCGTTTTCTTGCGTCCGATGATCGGCTTGGCCTGGGTTTCGATGGTGGTCACCGCCTGCCGCTTGATGATCTTGCTGCGTAGCGGAATCAGATCGTGCAGGGTCGGGCAGAACTGCGCCTGATCGACATAGCTCCAGCCAAGGGCGGGATCGCTCAAGCGCGCGGCGGCCTCCGCAGGCGATAAATCGACATTCACGCCGGCGGCGCGGATGACATGGCGCGCGGTGACACCGTACTTCGGCCCCACCGCTTCCAGTCCATGACATACCGCCGGCACGCCCAACTCGGCCAGCAGCGGCGCCAAAAAAGGCGCCGCCGGCAGGCAACGGTTGTAGCCATCGTAGGGATCGGCAATATCCACCACCTCGTCCACCTCGGCGGTGACACGCTGGGTGGCGTTCAGGATCGCGTCCAGGATGCCCTTGAACTCATCGTGGCTCTCGCGCTTCATGCGCAACGCGATAAAGAATATCCCGGCCTGCACCGGGTCGACCGCGTTTTCCAGGATCGCCTGCATGCCCAGCTTGGCTTCTTCCAGCGAAATATCCTTCGATAACTCCGGTCCAGTAGCGATGCGCTGGATGATGGAATGCATGGTCTTGGCGAGATCCGGGCTGAGGGTGACAGGGACGTTCATTAGCAACTCCTTAAATTGTTACGCGAGGATAGGGAGGCTGGCGAGGCTGGTCAACCATGCCAAGACTGGGGAATGACGGGGTCTGGCGCGGCCGGCTAGAAAAAAACGCGCATCGGCATTGTCTTGGGAAACAAAGCGCGCAATTCCTGCCTGAGTGTTGGTTGAGACACTTACCCCGCCGCAATGCACACAAATAGGACACCTCGTCTCGAGTTCGTCGGCCTACTTCGCCCGGGCATAGCCCGCACTCTCGCTGCCATCGCGGGTTTTCACCGCAAAACGGCAATGGCGGTGGAACTTGGCGCGGAAATTGCTATTTTTAACAGCGAACATACTTTCTCCAGGGCACGAACATGAAAATCGCCGTCACCAGCGAAAACGACAGCACCGTCAGCGGCCATGCCGGCTGTTGCGCCAGATTCTGGATATATCAGACTGAATATTACGATGTCGTTGCCAAGCAACTGGTTGAGCTCCCCGCCGGGCAGCGTTTCCACGAACTCAACTTGCCGCCCCAGATGAGGGACATCAACGTGCTGATTGCCGCCAGCGTAGCCAGGGAATTACGCTACCGCTTGAAACAACACGCCATTCAGGCGGTGACCACTCTCGAGACCGATCCCGATCGCGCGGTCAACGCGTGGCTCAATGGCACACTGGACGAAATCGATCTGGAGGCTTCCAGCCAGAGGCCCAGTCACCGCCATTAAGCGCCGGAGGCCGGCCTGAAATGCTTGCCAAGCGACAATCCGGCCGCTTCCGGCATCGGGCCGTAGCCAAAAAACTGCTACCCTCCTCGTCCCAGTTACGTCGGGCCAAGCGCAGTTGTGAAAGGCGTGGCCCGAGCAATTTCAGCCGCCCGTTAAGATCGAACACCTATGCTCCCTCAGACCCATTACCAGCGCATCGGCGGCGAAGCCAAAGTGCACGAACTGGTCCAGCGCTTTTATGACCACATGGACGAACTGCCGGAAGCCTACGGCGTCCGCAAGCTGCACGCCGAAGACCTGAGCGGTTCACGCCAGAAACTGTTCGATTTTCTCTCCGGTTGGATGGGCGGCCCGCCGCTCTACACCGACAAGCACGGCCACCCGATGCTGCGCCGCCGCCATCTGCCCTTTGCCATCGGCGAATCCGAGCGCGATCAATGGATGCACTGCATGCAATTGGCGCTGGACGAAGTGGTCGCCGACGACACGCTGCGCGGCGAGCTGTATCAAGCCTTCATGAAGGTGGCCGACCATATGCGCAATCAGGCCGCACAGCCATAAACCCGGATTGCTCATTAGGCGGCGCTATCGTGCCTGCGGTCGCGCCGTGGCCGTCGACTCGCTGAAATAGCTGATCCGGCTGCGCGGACTCAGGTAATCGAACACCGGCTTCGGCAAATCGACCGGCCGTATCGTGCTGACCACCGACAATCCGGGCATATCGGCCATATCCATCAGCAAAGCCTCTTCCTTCGGCACCGTCGGGTCATACAGCAGCAACGTGGGGTGCAGCAGTTGGCTCGGATTGACGCTGACCACCAGGCCGACCGCCTCATTGTTCAGACGCACCACACTGCCGGGCGGATAAACCCCCAGGCAACGCACGAAGTGCTGCATCAACTCGCTGTCGTACTTGGCCCGATCACGCTTGAACATCACCGACAAGGCTTGAGCCGGCGTCAGTGAATCGGCCGGGTTGACCCGGTTACAGGCATTGTCGTAAGCATTGGCGATCGCTGCGATGCGCGCCAGTTTGCCGATACGTGCCGCACCGATAGCGGCGGGAAAACCGCTGCCGTCGAGCATTTCATGATGCTGCCCAATCACTTCCATCACGCCGGCCGGCAGCGCAGCCAGCTTGGACGCCAACTCCACGCCGTAAGCCACATGCTGCAAATAGAAGTTGCGCTCGGCGCGGGTCCAGGCCGTCTTCTTCAACAAAATCTGGCTCGGCACCCGTTCCTTGCCGATGTCGTGCAACAGCGTACCCAAACCCAGCGCGCACATGTCAGCCGGCTTCAGCCCCGCCTCGCGGCCCAGCAACAAGGCCAACATGGTGACATTGAGGGCGTGGTAATACGCTCCCTCGTCGCCGGTCTTGGCATTCATCAAATGAATCAGCACATCCTTCTCGGCCAGCATCGAATCGACCATCTCGACGATCAGCGTCTGCGCCTGTTCAATCGACTCCTGCGGCCGTGCGAACAGATTGCGCAGCAGATTTTTCACCGTCGCGATGCTGCCGACGAACTGCTTCTCGCAACGACCATATGCTTCGCGCTGCCGTGAAATTTTTTCGCGGCGCGCACGTTTCTCTTCCCGCATGGCCTGCATCATCGCCACCACTTCGGGGTCGATCTCCGCCGCCGGCGCTGTCGGCGCATCCGGCTTCGGCGGCGGCAACGGCGCCACATCGCTTTTCCCCGGCGCATAGACCACTTCACTCAAACCCAGCGAACGCAAGACCCGCAACTGTTTTTCGTTGCGGATCTTGAAACTGCTGAACAGAAACGGATGATCCATCCAGCTATCCAGGCGAATGAACACGCCGACCCTGACCTGGTCAATTGCAATACGCTGATCACCCGGATTCATATGCCACATCAAAAAGCGGAAAAGGAAAGCGCGTTATCGGCGGATAACGCCAGAACCTGAGTGCAAACACGCACTCAAATCCAAGCCATCTACCGAGGAAACACGCATGAACACACAAATCGCAACACTCGCCGGCGGCTGCTTCTGGTGCCTGGAAACCGCCTACAACCGGCTCGAAGGCGTGCAACAGGCCATCTCGGGTTACATGGGCGGCGCATCCGTCCAGCCGACCTACGAGGAAATCTGCAGCGGCGACAGCGGCCACGCTGAAGTCGTGCAAATCCACTTTGATGCCGACCGGATCAGCTACCGCGAACTGCTGGAAGTCTTCTTCGCTCTGCACGACCCCACCAGCCTCAACCGCCAAGGCAACGACGTCGGCAGCCAATACCGTTCGGCCATTTTCTGGCACACGCCGGCGCAAAAAATGGCGGCCGAAGCCTACATCGCCGAGTTGACCGCGGCAAACGCCTATGCGCGGCCCATCGTTACGGAAATCACCGAAGCCCCGGCATTCTGGCCGGCCGAGGCATACCACCAGCGCTACTACGAGCAGAACCCGCGCCAACCCTACTGCATCTATGTGGTCGAACCGAAACTGGCCAAGTTAAGGGCCAAATTTGCCGGCAAGCTGACCACAGCCACTTAGCCCTCAAGATTTGTGTCATTGCAACGGGGAGTCACGCCAACGCTGCGGGCTGCAATCAGGTGCCAGAGCCCGGAAAGTCAAGCTCGGCCGGCTGGATCGATCAGTTCAAACCGCTCCCGCAACCGCCGACCGTCACCTTGACCGTTTTCGCCGCCTTGTAGAACTGCCCGGCGCTGCGGGCAACCACCCAGACCTGGGCGGTTTGAGAAACCTTGATGCGCATTTGCAGCGCCGGAACCACTTCCGGAGCGATCTGAAAAGCAGCGACCAGCGGTTGCGGATTTCTGTCCACAAACACCATCAAAGCCTCGACTTCGGGCAACGCACAGGCGAAATCGATAAACACCATCGCGCCATCGACCGCAATATCCGGCGCCTTGAGCTGGATCGCATCGGACGGAATCGGCGAATGGCTCCGCAATGCCTGCAAGGAATTGGACAAGCCGCGCGCCAGACTGGAAGCCTGCACGCTGCCGGGGCGCAAGAGCCCGGCCGCCGCCGCAACCGAGAGCACTGCGCTCGAAACTGTTGCGCGCAGGATAGTGCGTCTGGTTGGGTTCATGATTTGCTCCGGCTTTGCTGAAATATTCGGGGCAAGCATCATCCCACGCCGAGCCGGCAGGCGGCCTTAATCAGGCGGGCGGCTGCGAAATCAGTTGCGCGCCGGTTGCACATAGCGCACTCAGCCGCCGAACCGTTTCCTCTCGATCACCGGCAAGTCCTTCAGCGCGCTGCGGACAGGTTCAAACAGCACTTGGGTTTCCGCAACTTGAGTCGTCTCCGTCATGGTTGCTCCTCGCGCGACAGACCGACGCGACCGGCGCAGCGAACGGCCCGAATAGGCGTCGCACGCAGCTACACAAAGAACGAATACCCACACAAGCGACATCGTCATGCGCTAGCATATTGCTGACGTAACGCCCGCTAGCAGGATCGCGGGAGAAGCGAGGAGCAACAGAAAATTCGTTCAATAGAGAGCCCGCGTTCATGCAAATACGGGCATGGGGAGAAGCAAAATGGCATCGATGAAGGTTGGAACTCGTCTCGCGCTGGGTTTCGGGGTAGTGGTGCTGGTCATGATCGTCGTCGGCCTCGTCGGCGTGGTGAATATCCAAAACCTCGATAGCAAGATCACCAAGGTGACCGAAGATCGGATGCCCAAGACCATCTGGGCCAACAACATCATCCGCCAGGTCAACATCCAGGCCCGCGCCTTGCGCAACGCCTTGATCGACAAAGACCCGGCTTCCGTCGGCAAGGAACTCAAGCGGGTTACCGAGAGCCGGCCCGTCATCGCCGAGAACCTCAAGAAGCTCGAGGACAGCGTCAAGTCCGGAACGGGCAAGCAATTCCTGGCCGAGGTCATCGAGGCGCGCACCGCCTACCTGAAGGCGGTGGACGAAATCATGCAGGAACTGCAAGCCGGCGCCACGGAGGCTTCGGGCCCGAATTTGCTGGCCAAGCTGCGCGCCGTGCAGAACCCCTATATCGCCACCCTGGATGCATTGATCGCCTTCCAGACCGAGTCGGCGGTCAAAGAGGGCAAATTGGCCGAGGAAGCCGCCGCAACGGCACAGACGGTGATGATCGTCTTGTTGCTGCTCGGCGTCGCCGCCGCCGCTGTCACCTCCTGGCTGATCACCCGCAAGCTGGTCGGCCAGTTGGGCGGCGAGCCCGAGGAAGCGGCCGCGGTCGCGCAGACCATCGCCCAGGGCGACTTCACGCGTCCGCTCAGCGTTCGTTCCGGCGACGGCGGCAGCATGATGGCCTCGATGCAGAGCATGCAGCAAGGCCTCAAGGCCACCGTCCAGGAATTGCGCGGCGCCGTCGATCAAGTCGACGCCGCCGCTGCGACCGTCGCCGATGCAGCGCAGAAGTCGGCCCAGGGTTCGGCCGCCGCCGCCGAATCGGTGTCCTCCATGGCCGCCGCCGTCGAACAGATGACCGTCAGCATCAACCACGTCGCCGACAGCGCCAGGCAAGCCCAGGAGATCGCCCAGCGCGCCGGCGAACTGTCCAAGGATGGCGGCGCCGTCATTGATGACGCCGTCACCGAAATGAAGCGCATCGGCAAGTCCGTGCATAACGTGGCCGACGCCATCGCCGCCCTCGGCGAGCAATCCGATCGGATCTCGTCCATCGTGAAAACCATCGGCGATGTGGCCGACCAAACCAATCTGCTGGCGCTCAACGCGGCCATCGAAGCCGCCCGCGCCGGCGAAGCCGGCCGCGGCTTCGCCGTGGTCGCCGACGAGGTACGCAAACTAGCCGAGCGCACCACCCAGGCCACCGGCGAGATCGGCGCCATGATCGGCGCCATCCAGGGCAGCGCCCAATCGGCGGTCGGCACCATGCACGAAGCCGTGGCGCAGGTCGGCCGCGGCACCGAGCTGGCCGAACAGGCGGGTCAGGCCATCACCTCGATCCGCGCCGCCACCGGCGAAGTCAGCGGCGTCATGAATGAGATTTCGGCCGCCATCGCCGAGCAGGGCATGGCCAGCACCTCGATTGCCCAGCAGGTCGAGCGAGTCGCGCAGGCTGCCGAGGAAAACAGCGCCGGCGCCGGCCAGTCCAGCCAGTCGGCGCAAAAACTGCGCGGCCTGGCCGCAGGCATGCGCGGCCAGATCGAGCGCTTCCGGACCTAGGCCCTGCCATGATTGCGATTTAACCGGCGCCGGCCGATCCGGCAGCTCAAACCGCTTCCACCTTGATGACCTGCTCAAACACGATGCGGCCGTGCGCCGTAGAGCGGGCCTTCGCGCGCCAGTTCCATCAGCGCGGCGTCAGATACTTCCAGCTTCATGTCCATTTGCGCCACGCGCTGCTCCAGATAATGCAGCTGGATGCGAGCGATGCCGGCGATGTGCTGCTCGGCCAAGGCGTGGAACACCACGACGTCGCCGATTTGGTTGATAAACAGGGCGAACACACCTGACCAACATCTCAGCTCTGCTCATGCGAACTGGGGTTAGCTTTGAAGATGCACATTGAACAAGCTCCATTCACGCTATAAAGTCCGCCAAACAGGGCGGAACCGACAAATCCAGTGAGTCAATTCAATACAGAGCAACAAACCCGCACTCACCTGATCGACCAGGATTTAGCTCGCGCAGGTTGGAGCTCATCGCGGCGCACCCTGATCGAGGAATTCGTCCTCACCGCCCAACAAGGCTCGCCCAACTTGGGCAATACGCCCGAATTCGCCGATTACGCTCTGCTGGGCGCGGATGGCAAACCCATTGCCATCGTCGAGGCCAAACGCAGCAGCCGCGATGAACTCGCCGGCAAGCGCCAGGCCTCTGACTACGCCGACCGCATCAAGGCCCGCTTCGGCCAAGACCCCTTCATCTTTCTCACCAACGGCAAGACCATCCAGTTCTGGGACCGGGGCCGCTACCCACCCAGGAAGATCGCCGGTTTCTATAGCCGCGACGATCTGGAACGCCTACGGCATCAACAGCGCCATGCCGAACCACTCGACACCATTGCCATCAACGCTGACATCGCCGGGCGCGACTATCAAAACGAAGCCATCCGCCGCGTCACCGAAGGCATAGACGCCGCCAAGCGCCGTTTCCTGCTGGTCATGGCCACCGGCACAGGCAAGACCCGCACCACCATTGCCCTGGTGGATGCCCTGCTGAGAGCCAAGCGGGTCCAGCGCGTGTTGTTCCTGGCTGACCGGCGCGAACTGGTACGTCAGGCCATGCGCGAGTTCAAGACCCACCTGCCCAACGAAAGCCTGGCCCGCATCGAAGGCGGTGATACCTCCGGCGCCCGCATCCAGTTCTCCACCTACCCCAGCATGATGCAGGTCTACCAACGGCTATCCGTCGGTTACTACGACCTGATCGTCGCGGATGAAAGCCACCGCTCCATCTACCAGCGCTACAAGGCCCTGTTCGACCATTTCGACGCCATCCAACTCGGCCTCACCGCCACGCCCACCGACTACATCGACCACAACACTTTCGAACTGTTCGACTGTGGCGACGGCGCCCCCAGCTACTACTACAGCTACGAACAGGCCATCGCCGACGGCAATCTGGTCAATTACCGGGTGCTGGATGCCCAGACCAATTTCCAGCTCAAAGGCATCCAGGGCGACGCGCTGCCGGAAACCCTGAAGCAAATGGCGCGGGATCAAGGTGTGGACCCGGACGAACTCAATTTCGACGGCAGCGAAATCGAGAAAAGCATCATCAACCAGGGCACTACCGATGCCATGGTGCGGGAATTCATGGACAAATCCCGCAAGGACATCCGGGGTCTGCCGCACAAATCCATCGTCTTCGCGGTCAGCCACGCCCACGCCAAACGGCTCTATGAGAGCTTCAATCGCCTCTACCCGGAATGGCAGCGCCAAGGCCTGGCCGAGATCATCGACAGCCACATGGAGCGGGCCGATGCCACCCTGGACGACTTCAAATTCAAGACCATGCCCCGCGTCGCCATCTCGGTGGACATGCTCGACACCGGCGTCGACATCCCCGCCATCCAGAATCTGGTGTTCGCCAAGCCAATATTCAGCAAGGTCAAGTTCTGGCAAATGATTGGTCGTGGCACCCGCTTACACACCGACAAGGCCACCGGCACGGCCAAGCAAGACTTCCTCATCCTCGACCATTGGAAGAACTTCGCCCGCTTCAAGCTCAAGCCGGATGGGGAAACCGACCACCCCAGCGAACCCCTGCCCGTGCGCCTGTTCCGCCTGCGCCTGGAAAAGTGGCAACTGCTGCACGCCCAGCAACACGACACCCGGCCCATCATCGAAGACCTGCAAGCCATGCTGGCCGCGCTCCCACGTCAGAGTATCGATGTCCGCCCGCATTGGGATGAACTCGATGCCCTGATACGGCAATGGCCCGCCCCTGACACATCCACCCTCTCGCACCTTGGCAAGGCCCTCGCCCCCTTGATGCGCCTGGTCCCATTCTGGGCGCTGGACGAACTGCTGTTTCGCATCTGGTGCGAACGCCTCGGCGTGGCCTGCCTGAAAGCCGATACCGGCGAACAAGCCAAGGTGGCCCTACGCATCCAGGAAGCCCTCGCCAGCCTGGCCGACAACATTCCAGAAGTTAAAAAGGTCAATGAACAACGCGCCTGGGTCCGCTCACCGGGCTTCTGGCAGCACCTGGATCAAGAACGGCTGACCATGCTGCAAACCACCTTCGCCCCCCTGATGCGCTACCGCGTCTCCACACCGGGCAACACGGTGGAAATCAACCTGCCGGACAGCATCACCCAACGCAGTTGGATCATCTACGGCCCCACCGGCGAAGGCGCCTTCGCCGCCAGCTACCGTGAGCAAGTCGAAGCCCTGGTACGCCGCCTGGCCGAGCAAGTGCCGGAACTGGCCCGGCTCAAAAACGGTGAAACGCTGGACGACGAAGAACTCGAACGCATCAGCGAGACCCTCAACCAGGCCGACCTGTTCGTCACCGAAGACACGCTACGCCGCGCCTTCGAGGCCCCCGCCGCCTCCCTGGCGGATTTTCTGCGCCACATCCTCCGTCAGGATGCCCGCCTGCCCAACCGGGAAGATCGCATCAACGCCGCGTTCGATGCCTTCATTGCCCAGCACGGCTATCTGCGCGCCAACCAGTTGAACTACCTGCGCGCCGTCAAGGCAGCGGTATTGCGCCATGGCCGCATCACCCGCGCCGCCCTGAGTGAACCGCCGCTATCCCGCATCGCCCGCATCGAAGCCCTGTTCCCGCCCCAGGACATCGACGAACTCATCGCCTTCGCCAACCGACTGATCGACGAAGCCGCGTAAGCCGCACCCCAAGGAAACCCTGAATGCTTGCCCCTCACATCAAGAAAAAAGTTGACGAACTCTGGAACCGCTTCTGGGCCGCCGGCCTCACCAACCCTTTGGTGGCCGTCGAGCAGATCACCTATCTGATCTTTCTTAAGCGACTTGAAGGCATAGATCGCAATCGAGCGGAAGCAGCAACGCAAGCCGGCAAACCTTACATATCCATCTATGAGAGGCGCGATTCCGACCCTTCAGGGATGGAGCCGGACAAGTGCAAATGGAGCTACATCCAGCAGCAACCGAATGACGTCAACAACCTCATCAACAACGTCTTCCCTTGGCTACGTAGCATTGAGAGTCGCTTGTCCAAGCAATCGGGTGACGACGAACTCGTCAGCCTCAATAAACGCATGGCCGACGCCTACTTCCAGCTCGATCCCAACAAGGGCCAGGTGCTGGCCGATGCCATCGACAAGATCGACCAGCTTTTTGCCCGTGCCGGCGAAGGCTCCGCCGCCCAGGACATCATGGGCGACACCTTCGAATATCTGCTGAGCGAAGTCGCCACCGCCGGCAAGAACGGCCAGTTCCGCACCCCTCGCCACCTGATCCGCTTCATGGTGGAACTGCTGGACCCGGAACCCGGCCAGCGCATCATCGACCCCGCCGCCGGCACCGGCGGCTTTCTGTTTAGCGCCCAGCAATACCTGATGCGCAAATACTCCGCACAAGACAACCTGGTGCTGGAATGGGACGGCACGCCGCACCGCACCGACGGCGCGGCGGCCACCCCGGAGCAATACGCCGCCATCCACAACGGCGCCCATTTCGTCGGCCTCGACAATGACCGCACCATGGCCCGCATCGGCTGGATGAACCTGGTACTGCACGACATCCACGACCCCCACCTATATCAGGCCGACAGCCTATCGAAACGCGATCCAAGCAAGCAATCGACGGCCCTGCTCACCCCGGAAAGCTACGACTTCGTCATGGCCAACCCGCCCTTCACCGGCTCGGTGGACAGCAACGACCTTGAAAAAGACAGCAAGCTCTTCCCCCGCGCCGCCGACAAAGGCAAGAAAAAGGAAGAAGCCATCACCAACAAGAGCGAACTCCTGTTCCTCTGGCTGATGCTCGACCTGCTGTCGGTGGGCGGCAACTGCGCCGTCATCGTTCCCGAGGGCGTGCTGTTCGGCAACACCGACGCCCATGTGCGGCTGCGCCGTGAACTGCTCACCGAGCACGTGGTGGAAGGCGTCATCTCCCTGCCCGGAGGCGTGTTCCAGCCCTACACCGGGGTCAAGACCTCCATCCTGCTGTTCCGCAAGGAAACCTCGCGGGAAGACAAGCAAACCTTCACCGGGCAAGCGCCAAGGACAGAGCACGTCTGGTTCTACGAGGTGGATGAAGACGGCTACACGCGCGACGCCAAGCGCAACCCCAAACCCGGCCAGCAAAACGACCTGTGGGATGCCCTGGTCAAGTTCCGCGCCTGGATCAACGAGGGCCGCGTCGGCGCCCGCCGTAACGAAAAGACCCTGCTGCAACCCAGCTTCCGCAAGGAACGCTGGCGGCAGGCCTTGCTGCGGGATACCGGCGACAAGCTCACCCCGGCGGGCCAGGCCTTTGCCGCCAGCGCCGACGCCGGCATGTGGGACGGCCAGGTGTGGAATCTGCACGAACTATTTCCCGAACTGCCCGCCGATCCCGAGCAGGCGGAAAGACAGGTGCGCAATCAAACCGCCCTGGCCTACGGCAAACTCGTCGAAGCCACTTTCTTCCCCCTAGTCGGTCCCATTCGCCAGCAACGCCGCGACAGCCGTGAGACTGAATCAACCATGAGCGAAGAAGTGGCGATGGCTGAATGGGACAAAGCCAGCAAGCCGCTCATGCAGGAATTCAACCGTGCAGTGCGCGACGTGCAGGGGCGCTTTTTCGAAGAAGACGGACCCGCCCTGGCTGTGTGGAAAGACTTCGTCAAGCGCGAAACCCCTGTCGGCCTGGAGCACTGCACTAACTGGCTGAAGCACGCGATGGACGACGTCATGCGCTTTCCCACGCAGGACCCCGTCGCCGACATCAAAGCCGCCCTCGAAGCCATCGCCCGCGAAGTCGCCAAGCTCGACGGCTTCGATATCACCCTGCGCACCCTGGCCATCGACCAGGCCAGCGAAATCAAGGCCGCCAAGCATTGGGTGGTGCCGGTGCGGGCCTGGACGCGCGACGACGAATGGCGCGAGGGCGATCTCGTCGGTTCCCACGACGCCGACGGCCTAGTTCGTCCGCAATATGTCGAGGCCATGCTGGCCGCCGGGCTCTACGACGAAAAAGGCGCGCTCAAAGATGGCCTGCTCGACCCCGACTGCATCGAAGCCCGCGACTGGAACCTCTCGGCGGGCCAGTACAAACCCTTCGACTTCACCCAACTGAAAAGCGACAAGAGCGTCAGCGAGCTGATCGGCGAACTGCGCGCCACCGAGCAACAGATCATCGGCGGCCTCGACAAGCTGCTGGCGATGGTTGAGGGGCGGGAATGAAGTTGCCGAAGAGTTGGCGGGAGGTACGTCTTGGCGATGTTTTATGGCGGGTCGAAACGAAAGTAGATCCGCAGACAGCCGATGTTCTGACCCACTTCTACGTGGGGCTCGAACACATTGAAAGCCATACGGGGCGCCTGCTGCGTGATACGAAGGATGTTACTGAAGGCAGTGACATTCTCAGCATCAAGACTGCGTTTCAGAAAGGCGACATTCTTTACGGGAAGTTACGGCCCAATTTGAACAAGGTGCATCTCGCCGAACAGGAGGGAATTTGTAGCACCGACATCTGGGCATTGCGTGCGGCCTCTGAAATTCTGCCGGAGTTTGCTGCCTATTATTTGCGGTCACCGGCAATACATATCCGCGCCGCCCAAATTGCGGTCGGCGCCAACCTGCCTCGGGTTTCAGCCGATTCGTTTGACCGGATTTCGTTTCCCCTCCCCACCCTCCCCGAACAACAGCGCATCGTCGATGTGCTGCGGCAAGCTGAGGAGATAAGCGACAGCCAAACAAAACGCCATAAGAGCCTTGATTCAATACTGAAGGCGGAACTGGATCGCTTTGTACTGAAAATCGATGAAGCCGAATGGGTAAGACTGGATGACCTCGTAGAAACCCGCTATGGCACTTCGGTATCTGCCGACGAATCGGGCGAACATGGCCTACCGGTCTTGCGCATTCCTAATGTCGTTGGTGGAGAGGTAGATATGGGGGATATGAAATTCGTCTCCCTATCTGATGCCGAAATCGACCGTCTACGTTTAACCACCAGTGACGTGCTAATCGTACGTTCCAACGGTAACCCCAAGTACGTGGGTCGTTCCGCGCCAATCACCGAGGACTTGGTCAAATGGACCTTGGTATATGCATCGTATTTAATCCGGCTTAG
Organism: uncultured Thiobacillus sp.; assembly: GCA_964466195.1. Lineage (GTDB taxonomy): Bacteria > Pseudomonadota > Gammaproteobacteria > Burkholderiales > Thiobacillaceae > PFJX01. The sequence goes on along the minus strand of CAYXMQ010000003.1, from coordinate 68,159 downwards.
GGCCAATACCGCCCGCTTGTTACCCGAATTTCTCAGTGCCTTTCTGAATAGTCCTTATGGCCGCGCTGCGATGCGTAACGCGATTCGTACCACGGCTGGGCAAAGCAATCTGAGCGGTGAAAACCTGCTTAAGGTGCGCATTCCGCTGCCATCGATGCCCGATCAGCAACAATTTCGGAAAGTCTGGTCGGAAGTGCGAGGATTGCGCCAGTTACTCCGTGAGTCCGAATCGAAGCGCTATGAACTCATCGAGAACATCGCAGTACAAGCGCTGTCTGGCGAATTGACGACGGAATGGCGCCACCAACACCGCGAAGAGATCATCGCCGCCGCCAAAACCCGCGATGCCCTGTTGCTCGAACACGGCGCCAAACTCACTATCCGCCCATCCAACACCGTTCCGCAGGCCACACCGGTTTCGGTAACTCAACTTCCCGCCCGCCCCTGGCTGCTCGCCGAGTTGAGCGATTTCCAGCGGCTCGTCCTCGATGCCTTTCTCGCCTACCCGAATCAGCCCTTGCTGGCGGAAGACCCTGACATCTTCGCCGGCTTCTGCGACAGCGAAGTCTTGGGCGAAAAGCTGGCGGCCATTCCGCCCACCTCGCCCAACCACCTCCGCCGCACCCTCAGCCAATTGGCCGCTCTGGGGCTGATCGCCAAGGTCAGCCTGCCCCGCACCGACCCCACCACCAAGAAACAGGAATTCCTCACCGCCTTTCGCCCCCTGCGTCCCGCCGAGCAGACCCGAGCGGCCGACGTGGCAACCCTGCGCCGCAGCCTGGGGCTGGATACGAACCCGAGTGACGAGGGCTCCCCGGCATGAGGCTGCGCTACCTCCACCTCAAGCACTACCCGCCCATCCAGGACTTGGCGGTACGCTTCGCCAGCGGCTCGCCCCTGGATCGGGAATGCGCCATCCGCTTCGTGGTGGGGGTGAACGGCAGCGGCAAATCCAACCTGCTGCGCGCCGTGGCCGAGGTGTTCCTGGCCCTGGCCGACGAACGCTTGCCGCCCTTCCCAGTGAGCCTGATCTACGAACTGGGACCGCACCATACCCAGCGAAACCACACCTTCGTGGTGGATTGCCCGGGCGGCAAGGGCGAAGCCAGCTTGTGGATGGCCGAAGGCTTCCATTTTCCCGACAACGCCCCCGCTGAAACCTTCGAGCAGTTGCTTGAAGCCTTGCGCGCGAGGGAAGCGCCCAGGGGATTCGTGGCGCTGATTCCTCGTGGAAGCTGGCCACAAGCCATGCCCATGGCCCTGCCCAAGGCGGTGCTGGCCTACACCACCGGCGATCTGCGCCCCTGGCGTTCCATCTGGAACCGCAATCAGGCGGCGGAAGGACTGGACATGGGTTCCGGAGAGGGCGGCGAGGACAACATCGAGGAACGCCCGGCAGGCTGGACCGTGGTAGACGAGGAGCGAACTGTCATTGACGGCAGCACATTCGGCGAAGCGGCAGACATTGCCGAGCATCCCATCACGGAAAGCGAGCCAGACTACCGCCGCCCCCTCCTACTCAACCCGATTCTGCTCAAGTGCGCCCTGCTGGCCGTGGCCCTGCCCCAGGCGTTTGTTGAGACCCATGATTATCCAGGCCGGGTCGAGGTGGACGCCGCCATGGCCAAGCTCCGCCACCGCGTGGACAACAAGAGCCCCCTGCAAGAATTGTTGGAACGGGGCGGGTGGCACCACCTGGTAGCCGTGGCCATCCGCTGTCGTCTACAACCCAAGACGTGGAACCGCACCCTGCTCGAAACCGCCCACGACTGGCTGCTCTGCGCCAGCGAGGTCATTGCCGAACCCCATCCCGGCGAAACTCGCCGCCTGCTCTACTTCGACCTGAAACAACCCTTCAGCAGCCGGGGCGTAGACACCCTGGCTGCCAATGACGGAATCGACATCAGCACCACCCACGGCGAGGCGCTCTGGTCCTTGCTGAGCGGAGGCCAGGACGTGCCGCCCTTCGAACTGTTCACCAGCCTGGTGAAGCTGCATCAGACCGGCTTGTTCGACAACCTGGAATTGCGCCTGCGCCGCGTCGACAAGCCGGAACCGGATGCCGCCCCGGAAGCGCTGGATCGGGACATCGGCGTATTGCGCTACGAAGAACTTTCGGACGGTGAGCAGATGGTGCTGGGCCGCATGGCCCTGTTCCACTTGCTCTCGGGCCAGGAGGATGCCCTGTTGTTGCTGGATGAGCCGGAGACCCATTTCAACGACAAGTGGAAGCGGGAAATCGTGGACATCATCGACGAGGCCATCGGCCATACCGCCAACGACGTGCTGATCTCCACCCACTCGGCCATCGTGCTTTCCGATGTGTTCAACGACGAGATCGTGCTGGTGGAGAAGACCCTGGACGGTTCCACTGCCCGCCCGGTGGATCAACAAACCTTTGCCACCGACCCCAGCGCCTTGATGATGACCGTGTTCGAGGCCGAAGACAGCATCGGCAAGCGCGCCCAGGAATTCATCGAAGGGAAGCTACGCCAGGCCCGCGGTAGTGAGGATGACATCCGGCAACTGGAGCAACTCATCGCACGCATGGGCAGCGGCTTCTACCGCAGTGAGCTGCGCACCCTGCTGAACACTTGGCGGCAAACTCGCCCCGAAGAAAACGCGCGGCCCCTGTAATGCTTAAGCCGATTCATCACGTCGCCTGCTCCCCCGCCCTGCGTGCTTGCCGGTGCTTGCAGGAACGGCTGTTGGCCTGGCTGTGCGATCCCGCCACCAACCCGGCCACACTTGTTCGCGCCAACGTGCCCGGACCAAGTGATATTGAGGTGGATTGGCTTTGGGCATTCCTCCAAAAGACGGATGACAGGCGCCTGCTTCTCGAGCGTGCCCAGGTTCTGGCCGCCATGCCCCGTGCCGAGAAAGCCGCCTTGCTGGCCTGGGGACAGTCCGTGGCCGCCCTAGTGGACCAGTTCCAGCCCAACCCGCCACCATGGCCTACCCAGCCACCGGCCATTCCCCCGGTGGCATGGCGCTCTTTCAAGGAATTGATGGAAGCGTTTTACGAGAAAGGTTTGAAGGCCGGGCTTCCCTATGCGTCGAATGGCGCACCCGTGGCTAATGGCGGCGTCACCTATGCCGATTTCGTCCAGGCCTTCCGGGAGGCGCATCGACATAACCCCGATCCGGAAGCCCGCGAGGTATGCGTGTTATGCGGTGGCCCACTGGGCAGCACACCGGAGGTGGATCATTGGATCGCAAAACATGCCTTCCCATTGCTGAGCGTGTGTGCCGTCAACCTGCTGCCAATCTGCGGTGACTGCAACTCCACAACCAATAAGGGAAGCCAAAACGTGTTTGGTCCAGATGGTTTCCAGGCCTGGTTCCATCCTTACCTTCGGTCTGGCGCTGGGGCGTTGCTGTTGGCTTACACACCACTTGGTCCAGCCATCACGCTTTCCGCTATCCATCCCGCCGATACAGAGCGCGTGAGCAACCTGAACAAGCTGCTGAACCTGACCGACCGCTGGACCCGGGAATTCAAGATGGAATATGCCAAGCAGCAAGGCATCTTGAAGGGTAGGGAGCGGAAGCGATTGCAACGGGGCGAGCCCCGCCATACTCAGGCTGAGGTCACCGACTTCGCCGAGAATTATCGGGATGATCTGTTGGCCTCCGAGCCCTATCACGAAATCCACCAAATATTGGCCAATGCATTGTTGGATCAAGCCCGGCTCGACGCTTGGCAAACGGAATTGGGATTAGTGACATGACCGACACCCCGCCAGCATCCCTCGCCCCGGCTCCCACCGGCTATGCCGACTGGCTGGCCGAGCTGAAAACCCGCATCCACATCGCCCAGCAGCGTGCCACGCTGGCGGTGAACAGGGAACTGGTGCTGCTGTACTGGCAGATCGGCCGGGACATCCTGAACCGCCAGGCGGAACAAGGCTGGGGCGCGAAGGTGATCGAGCGGTTGGCCCATGATCTGCGCACCGCCTTTCCCGACATGAAGGGCTTTTCCCGCGCCAACCTGATGTACATGCGGGCCTTTGCCGAGGCGTGGCCGGATGCCGAAATCGTCCAACAGGCTGTTGGACAATTGCCCTGGGGCCATAACCTGGTGCTGCTGACCCGTCTGAAAGACCCGCGCCAGCGCCTGGCCTACGCCGAGGCCGCCGTGACCCACGGCTGGTCGCGCAATGTGCTGAACATCCAGATAGAAACCCGGATGTTGGAACGCGCCGGCCAGGCGGTCACCAATTTCGAGGCGCGTTTGCCCAAGCCGCAATCCGATCTGGCCCGGGAATCCTTGAAAGACCCTTACCGTTTCGACTTTCTCGGAATGAGGGAAGAGGCGGGCGAGCGCGAAATCGAACATGCCCTGGTGAAACATGTCACCGAATTCCTGCTGGAATTGGGCGCGGGCTTCGCCTTCGTCGGGCGGCAGGTCTTGCTGGAGGTGGGCGGGGACGATTTTTTCATCGACCTCCTGTTCTATCACCTCAAGCTGCGCTGTTATGTGGTGATCGAACTCAAGGCCGGCAAGTTCAAGCCGGAGCATCTGGGGCAGTTGGGCTTTTACCTCACGGCGGTGGATCGCCAAGTAAAAGGCGAGCAGGACAACCCGACCATCGGCCTGTTGCTGTGCAAGAGCAAGAACAAGGTGGTGGCCGAATATGCCCTGGGCGATAAATCCCAGCCCATGGGCATCGCCGAATACAAGCTGGTCGAATCCCTGCCCGCCGAACTTCAAACCAGCCTGCCCAGCATCGAGCAGATTGAACGGGAGTTTGGGGATTTAGGGGAGGCGCAATGAACGATGCCTTACTGAAGAAGCATATCCAGTCCTATCTGGCTCATCTCAAGAAGAGCCCGGAAAAACATTATGCAGACTTGGAAGAACGCCAGAAACGGATCATCGACTTCCAGGCCTGGACACGGCAGCGCTTGCTGGCACTGGACGCGGATGGCCTTTATGAATACCTGGCGCCCCTGTGGGCCATGCTGATCTGGGGCAACAAGCATTACGTCACCGACAAGCTGATCGAAAACAACGGCCTGGACGTGCTGCGCGCCGAATTGGCGGAGCTGGTCTGGGGCGGGGCCACAGTCGCCAAACGCTGGGATCATTTCCGGAGCCGGATCAAGGGCATCGGCCCGGCCATGATGAGCGAGTTGCTCTGCCATACCCATCCAGACCGATGCGCCATCTGGAATCGTCGCGCCTATGTGGGCCTGAACCATCTGGGCGTCGAGGGCTTGCCACGCTACGACTACCAGATGAACGGCAAGCGCTACGAGCAGATCTCCACGCGGGTCGGAGAAATCGCCCAAGCCTTGCGTGACGCGGGCGCAGAGGGCCCCGACATGCTGACGGCTGACTACTTCATCTGGGATGAAATGCAGGTGGAGGACAACCTCAGCCGCCTCTTCGACAAGGGCAAGGCGGAGGTGGAAGTCAAAACGACCAGCGAAAAAGAAGCCGATTTCATACACAGCGACATCCGTGACAAGCTGGAGGACATCGGCGCCTGGCTGGGACTCAGCAGCCGCGTCGAGGTGAAGGTGGCCGACGGCTCCAAGGTGGATGCCGTGTGGGAATCCACCATCGGCAACATGGGCCGGGTGATCTATGTTTTCGAGGTGCAGACCAAGGGCTCCATCGACAGCCTGATCATCAACCTGTTGAAATCGCTTAACAATCCTGCCGTTCAGGGCGTGGTCGCGGTCTCCGACGCGGCCCAGATCGAGAAGATCAAGAAGCACTCGGCCAACGTGCCGGGGCTGTCAGGCAAGTTGAAGTATTGGGACTACACGGAAGTGCTGGCGATCCACGAGGCCTTATCCCTCGTGAACGAGAAGATCAACTCGCTCGGACTGGTGCCGCAAGGCTTCTGACGCAATGTCAGACATGGCCGCCTGCCAGGAGCGAGTGCGGACGCGCTCGCTCCTGCGGGCGACGGTCAGGCCGCTTCCGCCTCGATCACGTTCTCGAACGTGAACCGCCCGTCCACCACGTCGACCCGGATTACATCCTTGGCGGCGAACCTGCCGGACAGGATTTCCTTGGCCAGCGGGTTTTCCTGTTCCTGCTGGATCGCCCGCTTGAGCGGCCGCGCGCCGTAGACCGGGTCGAAGCCGGCCTTGGCCAGTTCTTCCAGGGCGGCGTCGCTGACTTCCTGCTTCATTTCCATCTGGGCCAGGCGTTTTTCCAGGTATTGCAACTGGATGCGGGCAATGCCGGCGATATGGCGCTCGCTCAGGCTGTGGAACACCACCACCTCGTCGAGCCGGTTGATGAACTCGGGCCGGAAGTAGCTCTTCACCTCGGCCATCACCGCCAGCTTGATGACCTGGTAATCGTCGCCGGCCATGCCCTGGATCATCTGGCTGCCGAGATTGCTGGTCATCACGATGACGGTGTTCTTGAAGTCGACGGTGCGGCCCTGGCCGTCGGTCATGCGGCCGTCGTCGAGCACCTGCAGCAGCACGTTGAACACATCCGGGTGCGCCTTCTCGACTTCGTCGAGCAGGATCACCGAGTACGGTTTGTGACGCACGGCCTCGGTCAGGTAACCGCCTTCCTCGTAGCCGGCATAGCCGGGCGGCGCGCCAATCAGGCAGAGGAAGCTGCCGGTCACAAAACAATGCCGATAATGGCTTCTTGAGCAACTCGTTTTACATCCAAGCCGTCTGCATTCGGCCGTCAGCGTTCAGATTGCCCATGCCACGGTAAAGGGTGCCATGGCCCCGGGTTGGCGCCGGCTCAACCACTTGCGCCGATGGCCTGCCAGCTTCTTGGTGAATGTCTCAAAGTTTTCATAATGTTCAGGCGAGCCAATCCGGTGGCCGTGTTCCTGGAATGGGGGCTTCTGGAAAAACGCTTCGAGATTGCTCCACTGTTCACCGTCATCGCAGACGACGTTGTCATTCCTCCTCCGGTAGATGAGCACCTCTGGATGGCTTGCCCCGCGCCGACGCGATTCCCAAGCATGGTGGAATTCGTATGTCTATGAGAAGGCATCATTCAAGACGCTTCCGCCAGTATTCCGGCTGCCTGTGCAGGCCCATCACCGCCACGATCCAGATGTGGTTTTCTTCTACCGCGTAAAGCACGCCATAAGGAAAGCGATGAACCAGGGCGCGCCGGATATCTCCTTCCAACACCTGCCAGGCGCGGGGAAAGGCCAGAATACGTTGAATCGCAGCCCGGACCTCGGCTGAAAAATCCAGACCAAGACCCGGTGAGCGCTCTTCGTAATACCCAATGGCGTCCAGGAATTCCACTTCCGCCTCCGGGTGAAAGGCATAGTTCATTTCGCGTAAAGCTGGCGTATCCGCTCGAAGACGGTCTCCCCCGGAATGGCCTCCACCCTTCCCTGGCGCAGATCATCCAGACGACGCCGGGCTTCGCCAGCCCAAGCCGCATCCACGGCGGATTCTGGAGGGTTCAGGCTGGAAAGCAGGGTCTCTGCCATACGCGCGCGCTCTTCCACCGGCAGGGCTACCGCTTCAGCAATCAATTCACTGGTTTTCATGGCATTTCCTTGTGTCCAGGAGCGAATCGAGTCTATCAGCCCGATTCGCCCGGCGGTCAGTTCATCAAGCTCAAACCGCTTCCGCCTCGATCACCTGTTCGAACACGATGCGGCCGTCCACCGCGTCCACCCGGATGATGTCCTTGGGTGCGAAATGGCCGGACAGGATTTCCTTGGCCAGCGGGTTTTCGATCTGCTGCTGGATCGCGCGTTTGAGCGGGCGAGCGCCGTAGAGCGGGTCGAAGCCTTCGCGTGCCAGCTCCATCAACGCGGCGTCGGATACTTCCAGCTTCATGTCCATCTGTGCGACGCGCTGCTCCAGATAATGCAGCTGGATGCGGGCGATGCTGGCGATGTGCTGCTCGGCCAGCGCGTGGAACACGACGACTTCGTCGATGCGGTTGATGAACTCGGGCCGGAAGTAACTCTTCACCTCGGCCATCACGGCCAGCTTGATGACCTGGTAATCGTCGCCGGCCATGCCCTGGATCATCTGGCTGCCGAGATTGCTGGTCATCACGATGACGGTGTTCTTGAAGTCGACGGTGCGGCCCTGGCCGTCGGTCATGCGGCCGTCGTCGAGCACCTGCAGCAGCACGTTGAACACGTCCGGGTGCGCCTTCTCGACTTCGTCGAGCAGGATCACCGAGTACGGCTTGCGGCGCACGGCCTCGGTCAGGTAACCGCCTTCCTCGTAGCCGACATAGCCGGGCGGCGCGCCGATCAGGCGGGCGACCGAGTGTTTCTCCATGAACTCGCTCATGTCGATGCGGATCAGGTGGTCCTGCGAATCGAACAGGAAATCGGCCAGCGACTTGCACAGCTCGGTCTTGCCGACGCCGGTGGGGCCGAGGAACAGGAAGGAGCCGTAGGGCCGGTTCGGGTCGGAGAGGCCGGCGCGGGAGCGGCGAATGGCGTCCGAGACCAGGCGCACGGCCTCGTCCTGGCCAACCACGCGCTGATGGATGCGCTCTTCCATCGCCAACAGCTTGTCGCGTTCGCCCTGCACCAGTTTGGACACCGGGATGCCGGTGGCGCGCGAGACGACTTCGGCGATTTCCTCGGTGCCGACTTCGGTGCGCAGCAGCTTGAATTCCAGCTTGCCTTCACCGGCCTCGGCCTGGCTAAGGCGCGCTTCCAGCGCCGGCAGCTTGCCGTACTGGATCTCGGCGACCTTGTCGAACTGGCCGCGACGTTGCAGGTCGGCCATCTGCGCACGCAACTGGTCGATTTCTTCCTTGACGTGGGCGCTGCCCTGAACAACCGCCTTCTCGGCCTTCCAGATTTCATTCAAATCCGCGTATTCCTTCTCCAGCTTGCGGATCTCGTCTTCGATCAGCGCCAGCCGCTTCTTCGACGCCTCGTCTTTTTCACGCTTGACCGCCTCGCGTTCGATCTTCAACTGGATCAGGCGGCGGTCGAGCTTGTCCATGACCTCGGGCTTGGAGTCGATCTCCATCTTGATCCGGCTGGCGGCTTCGTCGATCAGGTCGATCGCCTTGTCCGGCAAGAAGCGGTCGGTGACGTAGCGATGCGACAGCTCGGCGGCGGCGACCAGCGCCGGATCGGTGATGTCGACGCCGTGATGCAGCTCGTACTTTTCCTTCAAGCCGCGCAGGATCGCGACGGTGGCTTCGACGCTGGGCTCCTCGACCAGCACCTTCTGGAAGCGACGTTCCAGCGCGGCGTCCTTCTCGATGTACTTGCGGTATTCGTCCAGCGTGGTTGCGCCGATGCAGTGCAGCTCGCCGCGCGCCAGTGCGGGTTTCAGCATGTTGCCGGCGTCGATGGCGCCTTCCGCCTTGCCGGCGCCGACCATGGTATGCAGTTCGTCGATGAACAGGATGATGCGGCCTTCGTCCTGGCCGATCTCCTTCAGCACGGCCTTCAGGCGCTCTTCGAATTCGCCGCGGTATTTCGCCCCGGCCAGCAGGCCGGCCATATCCAGCACCAACACGCGCTTGCCCTTCAGCGTCTCCGGCACCTCGCCGTTGATGATGCGCTGCGCCAGGCCCTCGACGATGGCGGTCTTACCGACGCCCGGCTCGCCGATCAGCACCGGATTGTTCTTGGTGCGGCGCTGCAGCACCTGGATCGCGCGGCGGATCTCATCGTCGCGACCGATCACCGGATCGAGCTTGCCCTGGCGGGCGCGCTCGGTGAGATCAAGCGTGTACTTGTTCAACGCCTGGCGCTGGCCCTCGGCCTCCTGAGTATCGACCGCCTCGCCGCCGCGCACTTCACTGATCGCCGCCTCCAAGGCCTTGCGGGTGGCGCCGTTCTCGCGCAGCAGACGGCCGGCTTCACCCTTGTCGTCCACCGCCGCGAGCAAAAACAGTTCGCTGGCGATGAACGGGTCGCCGCGCTTGCTGGCTTCCTTGTCGGTCAGGTTGAACAGGTTGACCAATTCCTTCGATGCCTGAATCTCGCCGCCCGTCCCTTCCACCTTGGGCAAACGGTTCATCGCCGCCTGCAAGGCAGCGACCAGCGACGGCAGGCGCGCACCGGCCTTCTGCAAAATCGGCCGCACCGAACCGCCTTCCTGATTGATCAGGGCAGCGAGCAGATGCACCGGCTCGATATAGGAATTGTCATTGCCCAGCGCCAGGCTTTGCGCATCCTGAATGGCGGACTGGAACGGGGTGGTGAGTTTGTCGAAACGCATGGGGTACTCCCTAATTGGATGATTGCCTCCCAAGTGAGGCAAGCCGCTGCAGATTTCAACCGGCCGGGTAGAGATAGTGCGGGCGTCGGCGCTACAGCGTTTACGAATCGGGCCAGCCCGTGTGCGAGGACATTTACAATGCGCGCATGACCCCTGCCCTCGCCGCCGCCGTCCAGGCCAACATCCACACCGCCCTCACTGAAGATATAGGGGAAGACTGGCAAACGGGCGACCTCACCGCCCGCCTGATTCCCGCCGACGCGATAGTCCGCGCCCGCGTCATCAGCCGCGAAGACGCCGTGTTATGCGGCACGGCCTGGTTCGACGCCTGTTTTGCGGCGCTTGATGCCAACGTGCAAATCCGCTGGCGCGCCCGCGACGGCGACGCCGTCGCGGCTGGCCAGACGCTGTGTGAAATCGACGGCCGCGCGCGCGCGCTGCTCAGCGCCGAACGCCCGGCGTTGAATTTCCTGCAAACCTTGTCGGGCGTGGCCACTGAAACGCAGCGCTACGTCGCCGCCATCACCGGCACCCGCGCGAAGATCTACGACACCCGCAAGACGTTGCCGGGACTGCGGCTGGCGCTGAAATACGCGGTGAAATGCGGCGGCGGCGAGAACCAGCGCATCGGCCTGTACGACGGCATCCTGATCAAGGAAAACCATATCGCCGCCGCCGGCGGCATACGGCCGGCATTGCAGGCGGCCGCCGCGCTGGCGGCCGACCCGGTCAGCGTGCAGATCGAAGTCGAAAGCCTGACGCAACTGGCGGAGGCGCTGAATGCCGGCGCCAAGCTGATCCTGCTCGACAACTTCGATCTCGCCGGCATGCGCGCGGCCGTGGCGCTGAGCGCGGGTCGCGCCGCGCTGGAAGCGTCCGGCGGCATTACGCTGGAAACCGTGCGGGCGATTGCCGAAACCGGCGTCGACCGGATTTCGGTCGGCAACCTGACCAAGACGGTGCGCGCGCTCGATCTGTCGATGCGGTTTATTTGAGTTAATCCGCCCTCCCCAACTCAGCGCAGATAGCCTTCGTGTTCCAGCTTCAACACGATCATCTGAACGGCTTCATCGACGCTGTAGCGGGCGGTATCGATCGCCAGTTCCGGTTGCTCGGGCACTTCATAGGGGTCTGACACCCCGGTGAATTCCGGAATCAGGCCGGCTCTCGCCTTGGCATAGAGGCCTTTGCGGTCGCGCGACTCGCAGACCTCGACCGAGGTGGATACATGGATTTCCAGGAAGCCGCCCCATTCCTCGACCATTGCGCGCACCGCCCGCCGCGTCGCCTGGTACGGCGCGATCGGGGCGCAGATCGCGATGCCGCCGTGTTTGCTGATTTCGCTGGCGACAAAACCGATGCGGCGGATGTTGATGTCGCGGTGCGCCTTGGAGAAGCCGAGTTCGGAAGACAGGTGCGACCGCACGATATCGCCGTCCAGCAGCGACAGACGACGGCCGCCCATTTCCATCAGGCGCACGGTGAGCGCACGCGCGATGGTGGATTTTCCCGAGCCGGACAAGCCGGTGAAGAACACCGTGAACCCCTGGCGACTGCGCGGCGGATACGCTTTGCGCAATTCGTCGAGCACTTCCGGGAAGCTGAACCAGTCGGGCACCTTGAGGTTCTGCATCAGCCGGCGCGTCAGCTCCGCCCCGCTCATGCTTTCGCTGCGCGCGTCGGCGGGAACATCGGCCTCGGCCAGCCACTCGTCACGATCCTCCACATAGACCATGCGCGGGAATGGCAGCAAGGTCACGCCCAGGCTCGCGTGCGCGACGGCATAAACGCTGTCCTGGGCCAGATTGGGAATGTCCTGGCCGCGCCGCTGGCGTGCTTTCGACGGCAGGCTTTCCAACTCGGTCTCGCCGCCGATCACCAACTGCGAACAACCGTAGTTGCGCGCCATGATGGCTTTCAGCAAGGTCTTGCGCGGCCCCGCCGCCCACGGCGTCATCGGGTTCAAGGCCAACATGCTGGTGGAGGCGGGCAGCCGCGGCATCAGCGCCTGGCAGGCGCGCACCAACGCGAAATGGCCGGATTCCAGCACCGGGTCGGAGCCGGCCACGGCATGGATCAGCAGATTGGCTTCCTGTTGCATCGCTGTGTGCAGCAGAAACTCATACTGCGGACGATGCAACGGCTGACCGGCCTGGTAGGCCATGACCCGGCGCCAGCCGAGGCGGGAAAACTGTTCGCGCATTTCGGCCGGGGTCAGGCGCAGATTCAAAAAATCATGCCGCGGCGGCAAGGCCACGCCTTCCAGGCGGCCGCTGACGTAGTACTGGCCCGGTTCGGCCGATGCCCGCGCCAGCGGCACGCCGGACGCCTCCGCCAGCGCCATTTCGGCCTCCGGGTCAGCCGGCCAGACTTCAGAGATATGCAGAATGGCCGGCATGACGCCTTCACTGTCGCGCAGCGCCACCACCTGTCCGACCGCCAGCTTCTCGGCGGCTTTCTCGGATACGACCAACATCACCGGTCGCGGCCAGAACAGCGTCCCGCCATGGCCGTCCGGCAGTTGCATGTCGGCTAGAACGGCATGCATTTCGGCCTGATTCATATAGCCGGATAACGGTGACATCGCGCCGTTGAGCAACAGTTCCAGTTCGCAGATCTGCTTCCAGCTCAAATCCAGCGATGGCAGCTGCATCGCCTCCTGTTTGATCGCGGCGATGCGCGCCGGGCCGGCCAGCAGACATTTCAGTTCGCCGCCGTAGGGGCTGATCAGGTTATCCATTTGCGCTCTCGTCGGTTGCGTTGTCGGTTGCATTGTCGGTTGCATTACGCGGCTTCAAGCCGGCCAGGTTGCGAAAAAGGCAGCGACAAAATCCGGAATGCGCTCTTCCGGCAATACATTGATGCCGGCGGCCGCCTTGCGGCCGCCGCCGGTATCGAAGCGTTTGCAGAGCTCGTCGGCGCCGCTCTTGTTGCTCAGCGGCGCGCGCACGCTGACCACGTAATGGCCTTTCGGCGCGCGTGTCAGCATGGCATGGGCGCGCAGCGGCGAGGCGCTGGCGAGCTCGTTGGCGTAGACGCCGGAAACACGGCGCGCCCAGGCGGCATCCGGCAGCATGAACACCGCGCCGCCGGCGTGTGCCTCAAGCGGCTGGCAGGCGCGCGCACTGGCCATATCGGCGGCATAGCCCGCGCTCAAGGTTTGGAACGCCGCCGCTTCCCGAATGAATTCGAACGGATCGCGGTACCTATGCAGCTGGCGATACAACTCGGCCGGGTGGAAATGCAGATCGTCCAGACTGTCGCCGTAGCCGTTGTAATTCAGGCATTCGCCGAGTTCGCGCAGTTGTGCGAGCTGCGCGTCCGACAACATCAAAGACTGGGCAGCGCTGCGGGCGGCGGCATGCAGATTGTCGCCATAGGCGGCCGCAACCGCCCAGACGCGATGTTGGCCAGCCAGAAAACGATCCACCAGCAAACTGGTGCAGACGTCGGCAGCGGTATCGATGTGGGCCTGGAAATTCGGGTGCAGCGGCAATTCGCCTGGATTGTGGTGATCGAACCAGCGCACCTTGACGCCCTTGGCCAGCATCGCAGCGAGCGCAGCGGTATTCTTCTCGACGGCGATATCGAGCGCATTGATTTCGTCGCCGGCAACGGCATCGATCTGCTTCAATAAGCCAATATCGCGTTTGACGCCGGTAATCAGCGTGCTTTCGAGCGGCTCGGCGAGACGCAGCTGGTGCAGTGCGCAAATACCGTCGGCATCGCCATTGAATACGTCATAGATCATGTTTTTTATCGCTTGAGGCTTACCAGAATTGCCAGTTGCCTGTGTGTAAAACCCACAAGCCCAGCACCAGATTGGTCGTGGCGTGCGCGATGATCGGCGCCCAAAGATTTCCGCTCGCGCGGTACAGCCAGGCATAGGCCAGGCCGGCGACGATGCCGGCCAGCCAAAGACTGTGCTCAAGGCCGAACAGCACACTGCTGATCAGAATCGCACGCAGGCCGATTTGTACCGGCGCCAGCTCGAGAAAACGCTGCTCCTGTATCCAGCGCAGCAAAAACGAGCGCCAGAACAGTTCTTCCATCAACGGCACCACCAGCGCCGCGCCGGCCAGCCTGAGCAGGAGCAGCGGCCAGTCGAACGCCCCCTCCGAATCGCGCGGATCAAACCCGGCGCCGGCGCCGACCACCATCCAGCCGGAATCCAGGTTGATCCACAACACGAACACCACGATGCCGAGCAACGGCGCGACCAGTCCGGCCCAAAACCAGCCCGGCCGGGCGCACAACTCGGCATAAGCGGCGCGGTAATACCACAGCGCGGCCACCACGGCGGCGATCTTGGCCGGATACAACCAACGTACATCGACGCCGGGCGCGAAGTCCGCCACCGCCCCTTCGATGGCGAGAAACAGCATGTACAGGGCGAACGGCAGAATCCGCGCCAGGATTTGCACGTCGATATGCCGACCGAGCAGGTTCACGTCAGTCCCGCCGATGCCGCGCTTTAGCGGGTTTTACTTGTTGCCGCTGGCGGCCTTTTCGACGCCGCCGACAGCACCCGCTGTCGGCGCGGCTGCCGCTGGCACCGGCGCGGGGGCGGCGGCTTCCGCGTTTTTCCCGACTTCCGCCTTGCCGGCTGCCGCGTACTCGCCCAGATATTCGATTTTGGCCGCTTCCCTCAACTTCTTCAGGCTCGCTTCGGCCGCTTCGCGTTTTTTGGTGTTGGCCAGGAAGCGCTCGATCGTCGGCTTGGCTTGTTCTTGTGTCAGCGGGTGGGTTTCAGAACTCGCCACAACCAGAACATTCAGCGCCCCCGGCACGGAGAAGGTCATCGCCTGGCCGTCTTTCAACTGATGCAGGCGCGGCAGCAATTCAAGCGGCAGCTGCTCGGCGGTCTTGGTCGACTGGCCCGCGCGCGCCGGGATATTCTGCGCTTTCAACCAGTTGAGAAAGTCGCCCAGGTTCTTGGTTTGCTGCAGTTGCGCCTTGACCGACTCGACATTGTCGGGCGTGACCTGAACATTGATCTCCTGCAGACGATAGATGCGCCGCTCGGCGAACAGCGCCGGGTGCTTGGCATAGTAATCGGCCAGTTCCGCATCGCTGGGCTTGGCCTGGTCGACGGTCAGCTTCTGGATCGCCGCCTGCGCCAGAATCTGGCGACGCGAGGCTTCCAGGGACTGGATGACCTGGGGATCGAGATCGATTTTTTCCGCGAGCGCCTTTTGCACCAGAAGCTGCTGATCGACCATCGATTTCAGCACTTGATTGGCCGCCTGCTTGGCCTGTTCCGGGTTGAGGTTGCCCAGCTTGGAGACCTCGAAATTGAGCTGATCCACGGTGATCTGGTCGCTGTTCACCTTCGCCGCGACCTGGGCTGCCGGCTTGTCGGCTTTCTTGTCGCCGCAGCCCGCCAGCGTCAGGGCGACTGCCATTGCCAGGGCGCTCAGGCCAATTCGGTGCATTTTTTGCATTTCAATTCCTCTGTCGTTATCAAAACCGTCGATGCCGCCCATTTCCAACGGGCAGACTGTTTTACCTGTAAAACGCAACGCATTATCCCGAGGTATGGCGATTCAATCCACGCGAATAAGCGCCAGCAGCGGACTGGAACTCGGACACGAAGGCGGCAGGCCGCGGCAACGCCTGCGAGTGATCCAGTCGCCGCACTGCCGTTACAGTATCCCCGCCGCGTAATCCGCCAGGCGCGAGCGTTCGCCGCGCGCCAGCGTGATATGGCCGCCGTGCTCCCAGCCCTTGAAGCGGTCCACGACGTAGGTAATGCCGGAACTGCCTTCAGTCAGATACGGCGTATCGATCTGCGCAATGTTGCCCAGACACACCACCTTGGTGCCGGGACCGGCGCGGGTGATCAGCGTCTTCATCTGTTTGGAGGTCAGATTTTGCGCCTCGTCGATGATCAGGAATTTATTGATGAAGGTGCGGCCGCGCATGAAATTGAGCGATTTGACCTTGATCCGCGAACGCACCAGATCCTGCGTCGCCGCCCGGCCCCATTCGCCGGCCTCTTCGTCGGGTTTGTTGAGCACATCGAGGTTGTCTTCCAGCGCGCCCATCCAGGGCGTCATCTTTTCCTCCTCGGTGCCGGGCAGGAAGCCGATGTCCTCGCCGACCGGCACGGTGACGCGCGTCATGATGATTTCGCTGTAGGTCTTGGTTTCCAGTATCTGGGTCAGGCCGGCGGCCAGGGTCAGCAACGTCTTGCCGGTGCCCGCCTGACCGAGCAGGGACACGAAGTCGATCTCCGGGTCCATCAGCACGTTGAGGGCGAAGTTCTGCTCGCGGTTGCGCGCGGTGATGCCCCAGACGTTGTTTTTCAGATGGCTGAAGTCCTTCACCGTTTCCAGCGTCGCCGTCTTGCCGGCAATCTCGATCACCTTGGCCTGGAAGGGATTGGCGCCTTCCTGCCAGACGAACTGGTTGACCAGCAGCGATTCGCACAACGGGCCGGTGATGCGGTAATAGGAACGCCCGTCGCGCTGCCACGACTCCATGCCCTTGGCATGCTTGTCCCAGAAATCGGCCGGCAGCTCCAGCACGCCGCTGTACAGCAGGTCGGTGTCTTCCAGCACCTTGTCATTGAAGTAATCCTCCGCCGGTATTTCCAGCGCACGCGCCTTGATGCGCATGTTGATGTCTTTCGAGACCAGGATGACCTGGCGCTCCGGCTGCTGCTGCTTCAGGAAAGCCACCACGCCGAGGATCTGGTTGTCGACCTTGCTGAACGGCAGTATCGAAGTGACATCGCTGGTGATCGGATGCGTCTGCAGGAACAAACGGCCGGTGGCGGCCTTGTGGCTGTGTTTCGAAAGCGAAGCGCCATCCAGAATGTTCAGTTCGCAGGCACTGACGATTTCATCAAGGAAGCGAGTGACCTGACGTGCATTGCGCGCGACTTCGGTCATGCCCTTCTTGTTGTGGTCCAGCTCCTCCAGGGTCGCCATCGGCAAGTAAATGTCGTGCTCCTGAAAGCGGTACAAGCAGGTCGGGTCGTGCAACATGACGTTGGTATCGAGAACAAACAGCTTGCTCAGCTTCTTGCTGGATTTGCGCGCCATCGGGGAAGGTCTCCGGGAAAGAATTACAGGGAACTGACGAAGGTCAGCACTTCCTGGGCATGATCGGGCACTTTCACGCCGCGCCAGAGCCGCGCTATCTGGCCGTCAGACGGGTTGGGAAAAGTGATGGCAAAAGTGCTGCGCTCGATACCCCTGACCTGTTTGCCATACATGTTTTTCATCTTCATGACACCGTACAACTCGCACACCTTCTCATCGGCATCGGACAGCAACTGAAATGGAAAATTGAATTTGGCTTTGAAGCTCTCGTGCGCCTTCAGACTGTCGCGCGAGACGCCGACGATCTCCCAGCCGAGCGCCTGAAACTGCGCATACCGCGCGCTGAAATCGAGACCTTCGGTGGTGCAACCCGAGGTATCGTCCTTGGGATAGAAATACAGCACGACGCCGCGTCCCTTGAAATCACTCAGTTTGAAAGACGTTCCGCCAGTGGCGGGCAGTTCGAAATCCGGCGCAGCTTGCATTTCCATGGTGTTCTCGGCAGAAATTGGACGCGGCCATTATCCGGGACGCCAGACGGCGGGAGCAACAAGGGAAGACTTGCCCGCCGCGGCAGGATGCTAGTACCTTGACCGGCATGACCTCGCCTACGACACGCAGCATCGAACTTCCGATCGCCGGCATGACCTGTGCGGCCTGCTCGGCGCGGCTGGAAAAAAACCTGAACCGGCTCGACAGCGTCACGGCCAACGTCAACCTGACCACGGAAACCGCCCGCATCGAATTCGACCCGGCCCGCATCGCCCCCGCCGCCCTCCTCGAACAGATCAGGAAAACCGGCTTCAGCGTGCCGCCGCAAAGCCTCGATCTGGCCATTTCCGGCATGACCTGCGCGGCCTGCGCGACACGGCTCGAAAATGTGCTGAACCTCCTGCCCGGGGTCGAGGCGCGCGTCAATCCGGCCACCGAGAAAGCGCGTCTACGCTACACGCCGGGCCGCGTCGGCATCGACGAAATCCTGGCGGCGGTGACCAAAACCGGCTATGCCGCCACACCGATCAGCGCCACCAGCCGCGCCGAAGCGAAGGCGCGCAAAGCCGCGGAATACCGCAGCGAACTGCGCGTATTCGTGATTTCCGCACTGCTCACGCTGCCGCTGCTGGCGATGATGGTCCCGATGCTGGCCGGCGCACACCATGTGGAATGGATGCCGCCCTGGCTGCAATGGCTGCTGGCCACGCCGGTGCAATTCTGGGCCGGCCGCCGCTTTTACAGCGGCGCCTGGAACAGCCTGCGCGGCGGCGGCGCCAACATGGACGTGCTGGTCGCATTGGGCACCAGCGCCGCCTATTTCTTCAGCGTCGCGGTGTTGGTGTTCGACCTCGGCGGCCATGTCTATTTCGAAGCCAGCGCCGCCGTGGTGACCCTGGTTCGCCTCGGCAAACTGCTGGAAGCCCGCGCCAAGTCGCGCACTTCGAGCGCGATCGAACAATTGATCGGCCTGCAACCGCGCACCGCCTGGGTTGAAACAGGCCAGGAAACCCGCGAAGTCGAAACCGCGCGCCTGCGCGTCGGCGACGTCGTACGGATTCGCGCCGGCGAGCGCATCCCGGTCGACGGCCTGGTCATCGACGGCGCCTCCAGCCTGGATGAAAGCCTGCTCAGCGGGGAAAGCCTGCCGCTCGCCAAACGCGTCGGCGACCGCGTGCATGCCGGCAGCCAGAATCTGGACGGTCTGCTGCGCGTGCAGGCGGAGAGTGTCGGCGCACAGACCCAGCTGATGGAAATCGTGCGCCTGACCGAAGCCGCGCAAGGCTCCAAAGCGCCGATCCAGAAACTGGCCGACCGCATCTCCGGCATCTTCGTGCCCGCCGTCATCGCCATTGCCGCCCTCACCTGCCTCGGCTGGTGGCTGGCCAGCGGCGATTTCGCGTCCAGCCTGATACCCGCCGTCGCGGTACTGGTCATCGCCTGCCCTTGCGCACTTGGCCTGGCGACGCCGACCGCAGTCATGGTCGGTCTGGGGCGCGGCGCGCAACTGGGCATCTTGGTGCGTTCGGCGGAAGCGCTGGAGCGTGCGGAAAAACTCACGCTGCTGGCATTGGACAAGACCGGCACGCTGACCGAAGGACGCATGGCGCTGGTGGCGCTGGAGCCGGCCGCCGGCCTGGAAGAAAACGAATTGCTGCGCCTGGCCGCCACGCTCGAACAAGGCAGCACACATCCGCTCGCCATCGCCGTGCAGGAAGCCGCGCAAGCCCGCGGCATCCGCCATGCCGCCGTAGCGGATTTCGAAAACGTCAGCGGTGCAGGCGTCGCCGGCACGGTCGAAGGTCGCCGGCTGCGGCTGGGCACGCCGGAATGGCTGGGTGCCGTGCGCAGCGATGCAGCACACGGCGCCGCAAGCTGGATCATGCTGGCCGATGACGCCGGAATTCTCGGCCGTCTGGCCTGCGCCGACCGCCTACGCCCGAGCAGCCAGCAGGCGGTCGCACGCCTGCAGGCGCTGGGCGTCGAATGCGTCATGCTGACCGGCGATCATCCTGAAGCCGCCCGCAGCATCGCCGAAGCCGCCGGCATCAAAGACTGGCGGGCGCGCGTCAAACCGCAGGAAAAAGCCGCCGCCGTCAGCGCACTGAAAGCGGCCGGCCGCGTCGTCGGCATGGCCGGCGACGGCGTCAACGACGCGCCCGCGCTGGCCGGCGCCGATGTCAGCTTTGGCATGGCGAGCGGTTCCGATATCGCCCTCGAAGCCGCCGACATCACCTTGATGCGCTCCGACCTGAACAGCGTCGCCGATAGCGTCGAGCTGTCGCGGGCGGTGATGCGCAAAATACGCCAGAACCTGTTTCTCGCGTTCTTCTACAACGTCCTCGCGCTGCCGCTGGCCGCCGCCGGCCTGCTCAATCCGGTGATCGCCGGTGCGGCGATGGCTCTGTCATCGGTTTCAGTGGTCGGCAACGCCTTGCTGCTGAAGCGCTGGCGGCCGAAGTGATGCGCCCGCGGCCGGCGCCCGGACGAATTGGCAGCGGCGGCGTCACATCATTTCCACCACCCATTTGGTGACCGTCGCCGTCGCCCGCGCGCATTGCTGGCCGCGCGCTTCGTCGAAGGCCTTATATTCCTCGGGCTTCCACATGTCATAGGTCTTGCCGGTGAACTGATGCTGCAGTTGCTCGCAAGTGATGCCGCCGAACTCGCTGCGGAAACGATCCACCAGTTCCTGGCCCTTCTTGAAATTGTTGATGAAGCGGCCCTTGTCGAGCTTGTCGCGGTCGCGCCCACGCTTGGCGGAGAGCGCCACCAGACCGCCGGTGAGTGCGCCGCAGGCGCCCACGCCGGACAAGCCGCCGCCGCCGGACAAGCCATGGCTCGCCTTGATCACGCTGTCATCGATCACGCCCACGGTTTCCTGCACCGCCGCCAGCACGCATTGCGGACAGCAACCGTAGTCGAGTTCGTATTTCAACGCCTTGTCGTAGGCGGTTTGTGCAAGGAGGCTCTTCTCGTCCGGGCTCATACCCATCTCCTGAATATTAGACATTGCTAATGTATAGCAATGACACCCGCCTGTCGCGCACGACTTATCATCGGCCCAAGCCGCTTCTTGTTCGGCTGCCGCCTGAAACCGGATACCTCGCCTGAACCCACTCGATGTCTGACGATCCGCTGCTGCCGCCATTGATACTGTTCGGCGCCTTCGACCGCCATAACCTCGGCGACATCCTGCTCGCCCATGTCGCCGCGGCGGAGACCGCGCCCCGCCCGGTCCTCTTCGCCGGCCTCGCGGAACGCGACCTGAGCGCCTGCGGCGGCCACCGCGTGCATGCCCTGACCACGCTGGCAGCGGAATGGGACATGCAACGGCGTGATACGCGCGCCGACCTGCTGCACGTCGGCGGCGAACTGCTCACGTGCACGAGTTACGAAGCGGCCGTGATGCTGCAAACCCAGGCAGACGCCGAAGCCGTCATCGCCCGCTTTGATGTCCGCCTTGACGCACGCGTTGACCAGGACTCGGCTGCGCGCCGGCGCTGGACGCGGGCAACCCTGGGGCGGCCCGCGCACCTGCCCTACCTCGCCGCCAAAGCCCTGTTCCGCCGACCCGGCCATTTCGAATACCGCGCCGTCGGCGGTGTCGATCTGCAGCGCTTGCCGCAAGAATTCCGCGCCGAAGCGCTGCAACGGCTGCGTGAAGCCGACCGGATCAGCGTGCGCGACCGCCGCACGCAAGCGCATCTCGCCGCGGAAGGCATCGCCGCCGCCCTCGCGCCCGACCCGGTCAGCCGGATCGCCGCGCTGTTCGGCCAGCGCATCCGCCGGCGTAGCCTCAGCGGCGAGCCCGCCGCCGTGCAAGCCGCCTTCCCGAACGGCTATCTGGCCGCCCAGTTCGCCGCCGAATACGGCGACGACCCCAGCCTGGACCGGCTGGCCGCCCATCTCGACGCACGCCTCGGCGCGCGCGGCCTGGTCCTGTTCCGCGCCGGCGCCGCCCCCTGGCACGACGACCTCGCCGTCTACCGGAGACTGGCCCGACGCCTGCCCCAGCGCCGCCTCCATCTGTTCCAGTCCCTGAATGTCTGGGACATCTGCGCCCTTGTTGCCAACGCTCAGGGTTATTGCGGCAGCAGCCTGCACGGCTGGATCCTCGCCCGTGCATTCGGCGTCGCCGTTCTGCCCTTCCCGCTTCCCGCGAACACCGGCAAGCTGGCGGCCTATGTGGACGCCTGGGGGACGCAAACCGCTGCCGACCGGGCCGGGTGACTCAGGCGAACAGGCTCAGCAGCGGCTCCGGCTGCGGCGCCTGGTTGGTATAGGCCGCAACCGCCCGGCTTGCACGCGTCGAGGCGGCGTCAGGGCCCTGCCCGGACTCGTCATTCCGGCGCTGCTGACTGATTTCGGCCTGCGCCTTGGCGGCCATTTGCGCAGCTTGGGCGGCGACCGCCCGGTCCTGCGAGGAAGGATCGGCAGGGGCCAGGGCGGCGGCCTGGATGCGCTTGGCCTTGTCGAGCGTCTGCTGCGGCGTTTGCGCGGCCGACACGTCGATCTTCACTTCGCCGGCCACCGCGTACTGCTTGCCATCCGGGCCGCGCGCGTACTGAAAATTCGCGCCGCCGGTCAGCCCGGCGCCGGCCGCCTGGTGCGCGGCTTCATGCTCGCGCACTTTCTGATCGATCTGCTTGAGTTTCTGGACCTGTTGCTGCTGTTCCGGCGTCAGCTGCCGGGCCCCGGCCAGGTTGGAACGCGCCGCTTGCAGGGCCGAGAAATCGACTGCGCCGCTGATCGCTCCGATGGCCATGTCGACAATTCCGACTGTATCGACGATTCCGCCGTTACTTTTTCGCCGCCAACATCGACTTCAAATCGGCGAACGGATTGAAAGTCGATGTTGGCGCGGCGTTGCTGCTATGCGTACGGCCTTCCAGGTCTTTCAGCTTGGCGTGCTCGTTTTCATGGCAGTAGGTGCACAGCAATTCCCAGTTGCTGCCGTCGGGCGGGTTGTCATGGTGATTGTTGTTCTTGTGGTGCACTTCCAGCAGTTGCAGATTGCTGTGGTCGAACGTGCGCGCGCAGCGGCCGCAGACCCAGGGATACAGTTTCAGCGCCTGGGCCCGGTAGCCTTGTTCGCGCTGTTCGGCATTGCGCCTTGCTTCGAGTACGACGCGATCGAGCCGGTCATTGTTTTGTGCCATCGGAACCTCCGCCGTCTGAGTCAGGTAGTGGTGTTGAGCTTACGACGAATCGCTTCGCTCAGAAACCCGCCGTCCTCCCGCCGGCAACCGCACCGGGTTTTGCGAGTCATCCCGGCAAGCGCAGCGCCCAGCCGATGCCGATCAGGCTGGCCAGCAGCAAAACCAGATGCAGCGCACCCAGCCAGGCGTAGCGCCGCCCGAGCTTCTCGGGCGGGTGGTTGGCGATCAGATAGGGTTTGCGGATTGCGAATTTATGGCTGCCGGGCCGGCGCATTCGATGCCGCGTCGGCTGGTTGCGGATTGCCTGGTGCCGGCGCGCCACTTCGCGTTCGGCAGCTTGCCGGGCCGACTGCCATTCGGCGGCGTCGATGCCGCCGCTGCGGTCGAGATCGAAACGCTGATGCAGCGCCGGCTGGTCGGATTTCCAGTCGGCCAATAAGTCGCCGACGTCGAGGCGGGCGTTCAGCGCCGCCTGCGTGCCGTTGACGCTGACGAAGTCGCCCAGCGCATAAAGCCGGTCGCCCTTCAGCAAGACCTGCTCGCTATAACGCTGATCGCCCTGGGTACGGGTTTCCTGATGAGTACTCAGAATCTCGGCGCCGACCGGGTCCAACTCGCAGCAGCCGGATCCGTCGTCGAGCAGGAAGGGCTGTTCACTTTCACCCTGTGCAGTCTGCCGCCACTCGCCGTTCTCACGTTGCTCCAGCGTATAGCGATACCACAGGCAGGGCAGTTGGGTTAACGGGCTGAACAACGGACCGGCCGGTCGGCCTGCGCCGATCAATTCGACATAGCCTTGCGCGGCGGAGGCGACGCGCGAGGTCGGCGTATCGACGATGGCGCGCCGGCGGCTCAGCGCGACGATCCAGGCGCCCAGGTTGATCAATGCGACGGCGACGAAGACGACCAGCCAGACCTGGCGGGAAGGGGACGAAAAAGCGAAGCCCAACAGTCCCGCTTGCAGGAAAAACGCCAGCCCCTGCACGCTCTGCCAGCTTCGCCCCCAGAGCAGCCAACGCGGCATGACGGTCAGTTGAACAGGGCTTTCACATCCACGTCTTTCTTGTCCGCCGCGCTGAAGGCCAGCAGGGGTTTGGCGCCAAAGCGGAACAGATGCGCCAGGAAGACATCGGGAAACTGCTCGATGCGGGCGTTGTTGATATTGACGTGCTCGTTGTACAGCTCGCGCCGATCGGCGATGGCGTCTTCGAGACCGCTGATGCGCGCCATCAACTGGGCAAACTGCTCGTTGGCGCGCAGTTCCGGATACGCCTCGGCGACCGCGAAAATCTGCCCCAGCCCCATGCGCAGCGCGCCTTCCGCCAGCCCCAACGCGGGAATGTCGCCCGCCGCGCCGGCCTGCTGCACGCGGCTGCGCGCTTCGGTGACCTGGCGCAGCGTGTCCTGCTCGAACTGCTTGTACTGTTTGCAGGTTTCGATCAGTTTGGGCAGTTCGTCATGGCGCTGCTTGAGCAGGACGTCGATGTTCGACCAGGCCTTGGCGACGTTGTGCTTGATCTGCACCAGGCTGTTGTAGATGAACACCGCATAGACCAGCAGGATCAAGAGCGGCCCGTAAAACAGGATGGCAGTGGACATGCGCGGCTCCCAATAAAAAGTTGGCGCTAACTATCGTTTGTGTTGCGCGCCATGCAGGCCGCTTGCGGGCTGAATCGCGCATTGCAGGCCTCTGCGCTGTTCGCGCCGCAAGCGGCGCTCCTACCGGGCCGGGTTGTTGCACGTTGCGGCTATTCCGCGTCCGGCTGGCCTGCGTCGTCTGCGGCGCCATCCGTGGAGATATCTGACGCAACATCCGCTTCCAGCTCCGCATCCGCTTCCAGTATCCGTTGCAGGCCGGAAAGCTTTTCGCCGGCGTCGAGGTTGATCAACGTGACGCCCTGCGTCGAGCGGCCGAGCGAACGGATTTCGCTGACGCGGGTGCGGATCAGCACGCCGCCGGTGGTGATCAGCATGACCTCGTCGGTCTCATTGACCAAGGTCGCCGCCACCACCTTGCCGTTGCGCGCCGACGTGGAGATCGCGATCAGACCCTGGCCGCCGCGGTTGTGGCGGGTGTAATCGCCGACCGGGGTGCGCTTGCCGAAGCCGTTCTCGGTTGCGGTCAGCACGCTCTGTTCGTCGTTTTCCGCAATCAGCAACGCGATCACGCGCGCATCGTCGCCCAGACGGATGCCGCGCACGCCACGGGCGCCGCGGCCGACCACGCGGACATCGTTTTCGTCGAAGCGGTTGGCCTTGCCTTCATCCGAGAACAGCATGACGTCGTTGTAGCCGTTGGTGATGGCGACGCCGACCAGATAGTCGCCCTCGTCCAGATTGACTGCGATGATGCCGGCGCTGCGCGGACGCGAGAAATCGGTCAGCGGGGTCTTCTTGACGATGCCCAGCGAAGTGGCCATGAAGATGAAATGGTTCGCGTCGAATTCCTTCACCGGCAGGATCGCGTTGACCTTCTCGTCCGGCTCCATCTTCAGTAGGTTGACGATGGGCTTGCCGCGCGCGCCGCGGCCGCCTTGCGGCACTTCATAGACCTTGAGCCAGAACATGCGGCCCAGATTGGTGAAGCAGAGGATGAAATCGTGCGTGTTGGCGATGAACAGCTTCTCGATGAAATCCTCTTCCTTGGTGCTGGCCGCCTGTTTGCCGCGCCCGCCGCGCTTCTGGGTGCGGTATTCGTCGAGCGGCTGCGCCTTCATGTAACCGGTGTTGGACAGCGTGACCACCATGTCCTGCGGCGTGATCAGGTCTTCCAGCGAGATGTCGCCGGCGTAGGCGACGATCTCGGAACGCCGCTTGTCGCCGAAAGCAGCTTTGACCTCGCCCAGTTCGGTGGCGATGATTTCGGTGACCCGCTCGGGCGTATCCAGGATGTCGAGCAGGTCGGCGATGCGCGTCATGATGTCGCCATATTCTCCGACGATCTTGTCCTGCTCCAGGCCGGTCAGGCGCTGCAGGCGCAGGTCCAGAATCGCCTGGGCCTGCACTTCGGTCAGGAAATAGCCGTTGGCGTGCAAGCCGTATTCGGCCGCCAGGTTGAGCGGACGGAAGGCTTCGGTGCCGATCACCTCGCCGGCGACGCGGGCTAGCATTTCTTCCACCACGCCGGAGCGCCAGGCCTTTGACAGCAGCGCCGCCTTGGCTTCCGGCGGCGTCGCCGAGGCCTTGATCAGTGCGATGATTTCATCGACATTGGCCAGCGCGACGGCGAGGCCTTCCAGGATATGGCCGCGATCGCGCGCCTTCTTCAGTTCGAACTGGGTGCGCCGAGTGATGACTTCGCGGCGGTGGCGCAGGAAGGCTTCGAGGATCTGTTTCAGGTTCAGCAGACGCGGCTGGCCGTCGAGGATGGCCACCATGTTCATGCCGAAGGTGTCCTGCATCTGCGTGTGCTTGTACAGATTGTTCAGCACCACTTCCGGCACTTCGCCGCGCTTCAGCTCGATCACCATGCGCATGCCGGACTTGTCCGACTCGTCGCGAATCTCGCTGATGCCTTCCAGGCGCTTCTCGCGCACCAGTTCGCCGATCTTGATGCACAGGTGGGCCTTGTTCACCTGATACGGCAGCTCGTCGACGATGATCGCCTGGCGCCCGACCGATTTCTCGATTTCCTCGAAATGCACCTTGGCGCGCATCACCACACGACCGCGGCCGGTGCGATAGCCTTCCTTCACGCCCAGCGTGCCGTAGATGATGCCGGCGGTGGGGAAGTCGGGCGCCGGCACGATCTCGATCAGATCGTCGATGCTGATCATCGGATCGCGCAGCACCGCCAGGCAGGCGTCGACGATCTCATTCAGGTTGTGCGGCGGGATGTTGGTCGCCATGCCGACCGCGATGCCGGAAGAACCGTTGACCAGCAGATTCGGGAACTTGGCCGGCAGGATCAGCGGCTCGTGTTCGGAACCGTCGTAGTTGGGGCCGAAGTCGACGGTTTCCTTGTCGATGTCCGCCAGCAGTTCATGCGCGATCTTGGCCATGCGGATTTCGGTGTAACGCATCGCCGCCGCGTTATCGCCGTCGACCGAACCGAAGTTGCCCTGGCCATCCACCAGCGGGTAGCGCAGCGAAAAGGTCTGCGCCATGCGAACGATGGTGTCGTACACCGCCGTGTCGCCGTGCGGGTGGTATTTACCGATCACATCGCCGACCACGCGCGCCGACTTCTTGTATGCCTTGTTCCAGTCGTTGTTCAGTTCGTGCATCGCGAACAACACGCGGCGATGCACCGGCTTCAAGCCATCCCGCACATCCGGCAGCGCCCGCCCGACGATCACGCTCATCGCATAATCGAGGTAGGAACGGCGCATTTCCTCTTCCAGGCTGACGGGCAGGGTTTCTTTGGCGAACTGGTTTTCCATTGCGGGGCGTCTCGTGTTTTGCGCTGAAGAGCGTTTTATTTTTACTGGCGCTTTTACTGAAAAAAGCCGGCGGATTTTAGCACGGCAACCCCCTGTTTCCGGCTAAAGCGGGGTCAGCGCCGCTACAGCGCAGAGCGAACTGCCGTAGCGGCATCCGCCATGCGAGGATGCCGGGCAAGCGCCAAGCCGGATTCGCGCACGGCGCAGCACGCCGTCTGGACGCGCGCCGGACTAGGCTTGCGTCGCCTGCTGCTTCAGTTGCGCTTCCAGGTCGGCGATCCGTTTTTTCAGCAGATTGACGTTCTGCTGACGGGCGGAGACGGCCACGTCGACGCCTTCGGTCAGCCAGGCCAACCAGCGCTGCATGCCTTCGCCGCTGGTGGCGGAAAGCTTGATCACGTCCAGCTTGGGATTGATGCGATGCGCGTAATCGATGCACTTGTCGACATCGAAGCTCAGATAGGGCAGCAGATCGATCTTGTTGAGAATCATCAGGTCGGCGGCATGGAACATGTCCGGGTACTTCAGCGGCTTGTCCTCGCCCTCGGTCACCGACAGGATCACCACCTTGTGCGCTTCGCCCAGATCGAAAGCCGCCGGGCAAACCAGATTGCCGACGTTCTCGATCATCAACAGGCTGTCGTCCGGCAGGTTCAGGCGTTCCAGCGCATGACCGACCATGTGGGCGTCCAGGTGGCAGCCCTTGCCGGTGTTGACCTGAATCGCCGCTGCCCCGGTCGCGCGTATCCGATCCGCATCGTGGCTGGTCTGCTGATCGCCTTCCACCACCGCAACGGAAAAACTGCCGGCAAGATCTTCGATCGTCTTCACCAACAAGGTGGTCTTGCCGGAACCGGGGCTGGACACCAGGTTGACCGCAAACAGACCGTGTTCGGCAAAGTATTGCCGGTTTTCGGCAGCATAGCCGTTGTTCTTGCCCAGGATGTCCTGCTCGATCTGCACCATGCGCGCTTGGCTCAAGCCGGGTGCGTGCGCGTGCGCCGGGCCGAGGCCGTAGTGGATGTCGCCCTTGTGCTCGTGGTAATGCGGCGCACCCGCCGCGTGCTGGTGGTCATGCGCGTGGCCGTGCTCGGTATGGGGATGGCTGTGCTCATGCGGATGCGGATGACTGTGAACGCTGCCGTCGGCATGGCTGTGTTCATGCTCATGTTCGTGCGGGTGGTCGTGTTCATGCCCCTCGATGCTGGTTTCGCCTTGGCCGCAGCCGCAAACTGTACACATGGTCGTTACTCCGGTTATTCAACAAGCAGGTCCTTGACCCGCATTTCCGTACCGCCGGTGGCCTGCACCTGATAGCTGCCGCATTTCGGGCAGGCATCGTACAGGGCCGTCACCGGCACCGTTTCGGCGCAAGCCAGACAAAACCCCTGTCCGGGCAAGCGTTCCAGTTCGACGCGGGCGCCCTCCGCGACACTGCCTCTGAACACCACATCGAGACAAAACGTCAGCGCCTCCGGTTCCACCCCGGAGAGTGCGCCGATCTCCAGGCGCACTTCGGTCACTTTCTTGAAATCCTGCTTGCCGGCGGCGTCCTCGACGATCTGAAGGATGCCTTCGGCGAGGGACATTTCATGCATTTTTCACCTCAATTGCAAAAGCCACACAGGGGTCCAGAGACTGGGCCACCAGCCGGGCTTGCGCCGCCAAGCCCGGCCCGCTGTCCAGCTGTGCCAAAGCCTGCGCGAGCGGGCCGGCAGGATGAAAATTCCACTCGGTGGGGGCGACGATGCGGTATTCCGCCACCTGGTCCGCGTGCAGGCGCACCACATGCAGCAACAAGCCGCGCGAAGTTTCCACCCCGGCCAGGCCGGAATTGTCGCCCAGGGACCAGGCCCGAACCAGCGTCGGCGGTCGGGCCGGCGCGCCGCCCGCCGAGGATTCCAGCACTGGGTCCGGCAGCGCGGCCAGCTCCAGCAGGCGCGCCAGCAAGCGGGCGCCGGCGCCGCGACCGCGTTGCGCGATCCAGGCGGCGAGCAGCGGCTGCGAAGCGGTGCGGGCAATCGCGCCGGTTTCGGCGGGCGCGTCGCGCCACAGCGGCCGGCTGCAGAACGCCGGCGTCGCCAGCGCGCGCCGCGCAAGATCGCGCGCCGTCGCTTCGTCTAACGCCGACAGCGGCGGCAGCAGCTCGACTTGGCTGATGCCGATGTCAGCACCCTCGCCCCGCAACTCGTTCTTGCGACGGCCCAGATGTTCTTTCCGAGCCGCGGGCATAGCCAACCCGGCGAACAGGCGGGCAGTCTGGGTGCCGCCGGCGCGACACCAGGCATCGAAACCGGCGAGATCGCGCGCCAGCCAGACCGCCGCCGGCTCGCCCAACAGGGTGCTGCGCAACAACTCGGCTAGCGTCTCGGCGAAGCGCTGCGGATCGGCGGCGCTTTGGCGCAACCGCAATTGGCTGGCCTGGTCAGGCGGCAAGCCTTGTTGTTGCGGCCAGTCGAGCAACAGACGCCAAGCGTGTTCCTGCGCCGACTCCAGCTGCACGGCGGCTTCGTGCGCGTGCAACACGGCGGCCTCGGGGGCCTGCCCCTGGGCGGCCGCGCAAGCCGCTGCGG
The DNA here is from genome assembly GCA_964466195.1 of uncultured Thiobacillus sp. Taxonomy (GTDB): domain Bacteria; phylum Pseudomonadota; class Gammaproteobacteria; order Burkholderiales; family Thiobacillaceae; genus PFJX01. The sequence continues at coordinate 38,337 of CAYXMQ010000003.1, read as the reverse complement.
CGGCGACCCGCTGCGCCTTGCCGCACAGGCTGAAAATCAGTCCGGCCAGATGGGCGGCTTCCACCGGCGTGCGTCCGGCCAGTAGCTTCTGCGCCAGCTGCGGCCGCGAGGAGGCGATGCTCACCGTCGCCGCTGCGCCGGCGTGCAGCGCCAGCTGAATATCGATGCGGCCTTCGAGATGCATGCTCAAGGCTTCGCCAGCGGCAAGCGCAATGTGAACACCGCGCCGCCCTCCGGCGCGTTGCTCGCTGCAAGGCGGCCGCCGTGGCGTTCGACGATGCCGTAGCTGATCGCCAACCCCAGGCCGGTCCCCTTGCCCACCGGCTTGGTCGTGAAAAAGGGCTCGAACAGGTGCGGCAGGCTGTCGGCGGCGATGCCCGGGCCATTGTCGCGGAAGCTGACTTCGACGCTGTCGCCGCCGCGCTGCGCCGTAATGACCAGACGCGGCCGCGCCTCCTCGGCAGTGGCGTCGCAGGCGTTCTGCACCAGATTCATGATGACCTGCTGCATCTGGCTCGGCGAACCCAACACGTTGATGCCTTCCGGAATCTCCAGCGTCACCTTGAGCTTGTCGGTGCTGGCCTTGGTGACCCAATGCACCGCCTGTTCGATGACCAGAGTCAGGTTGAACGGCTGGCTCTCGTTGCGGTCGACGGCGGAAAAACGCTTCAGGCTGTCGACGATGTCGCGGGTGCGCTCGGCGCCTTCCACGGTGCCGTCGATCAACGACGGCAGGTCTTCCAACAGGCGGTCGATGCGCAGCTCGCGGCGCAGCGCCGCGAGTTGGTCGCCCGGCCGGCCGGCGTGAATGGCGTCCAGGTATTTGCCCAGGCGCTGCGCGTAGCGATGCAACGCATGGGCATTGCCCAGCACGAAGCTGATCGGGTTGTTGAGTTCGTGCGCCACGCCCGCCACCAGGCGGCCGAGGGACGCCATTTTTTCCGAGTGCAGCAACTGTTGCTGGGTGCGCTTCAGGTCTTCATGCGTCTCGCGCAGCTCCTGGTAGGCGCGGCGCAGCTCGCCCAGCGGCCGCCCGGTGATGACCATACCGGCCTGGCCGCCCGAATGGTTGATGCGCGGCGTGCAATTCAACGACACCGGTACGGCAACGCCATCCACTCCGAGCAAAGCCAGTTCACAATCGGACAAGCCGGTCATGCCATGGCCGGCGAACATGCGCGCCGCCGCGGCGCGCGCCTCGGCGTCGGCGAACAGATCGAGCAACGGCGCGCCGATCAGGTCCCTCTCCGCCTTGCCGGTGAATTCCACCAAGGCCTGGTTGACCACCTCGATGCGGCCGTCGCGATCGCATACCAGCAGGATGTCAGACATGGCGCCCAGCACCGAGAACACGAAACGCTGCGACTCCTCCAGCGCGGTGTTCTTTTCTTCCAGCGCCACCTCGTACTGGAGCAGGTCGCTGTAGACCTCGTCCATCTTCTGGATGACCTCGATCCAGGCCTCCTCGCCGAGGCTTTGCAGGCCTTCGGCGAGGAGAGGCGGGGGGAGGTGTTTGGAGATGGATGACATCAATGCACCGTACAAACCATGCACGGGTCGAACGAGCGCACCACATGCTGCACCGCCACCGGCATCGCTTCACCTTCGTCGACGGCCATGCCCGCCAAGGCCTGCTCCAGCGCGCCGGGTGCGCCGGCGGCGTCGCGCGGCGAAAAGTTCCAGGTCGTCGGGGCGATGATCTGGTAATTCTCGATGCGGCCGCCGCGCACGCCGAGCCAATGGCCGAGCGCGCCGCGGGCGGCTTCTACCAGGCCGACGCTCTGCCCCTCATCCGGCAGTTCCGCGTGATGGCACCACGGCTCGCCGGGGGTCAATGCGCGCGCCCAGCGTTCCATCTCCGGCAGCACGATGGCCAGCTCCAGCAGGCGCGCCAACACGCGGGCGCGGACGCTGCCGCCATCACGGGCCACTTGATCCAGCAGCAACGGCTGGCCGGCCAGCATCTGCCGCGCCAGTGCGCCGGTTTCCATCACCTGGCCGCGATAGCGCGGCGCCTTGCACCAGGTGTAGGCGCCGGACTTGTCCGGCAATGGGCGCGTCAGTCCCTGCGCCGGCGCCATCGGGCCGCCGGCCATCCAGGCGTGGCTGACATCCTCGACGATGGCGGCCGGGTCGAAGGCCGCCAGGCCGCCATCCCAGACGCCGGCGGGAAACAGGCCGTAGGCGCCGTGGCTCAGGAAGCGGTCCGTGGCGCGGCCCAGTCGATGCAGGGCGAGATCGTCGGCCACCTCCAGAAACAGCGCCAAATCGCCACCCCGGCCGTCACGCCAGCGATCCAATGCCGCCAGGCTGTCGAGGCCGGCCACCGACTCCAGTTCGTCGCCGAAGGTATGGCGTTCGAGGAAGCGGCGGAAGCCGCGCAGCACGGTGATCAGGCGCAGGCATTCCGCCTGCTCCAGCGGCCGCGAACTGCCGCCGGGTTGCAGACTCAGCGTGTGCGGCCATTTGCCGGCCATCAGCCCCATCAGATGCAGGAACTCGGCGCGCGCCGGCAGCATATCCGCCGCTGCGCTGCCCGCGACCGCCTTGAAACGCGTTTCTACTGCGCCGAACCAGGGCCGTTCGCGATACGCCGGACGCGCGAAATCGGGCATGAAGAACAGGTAGAAATGAGTCAGATGGTCAGCCAGATTCTCGCAGGCGGTGACCAGATGTTCGGCCAGCAGGCCGTTGGGCGGCGGCGTCAGGCCCATGAGGCCGCGCAACGCGGCGGCGGCGGCCGCGCTCTGGGAAACCGAACAGATGCCGCAGATGCGCGGCACGATGACCAGCGCGTCGAGCGGATGCTTGCCCGGCAACATTTCCTCGAAACCGCGATACAGCGGGGAATTGACGCGCGCGGCGGCGATGCGGCCCTCGGCGATGTCGAGATGCACTTCGAGATCGCCTTCGGCGCGGTTGAAGGGGCCGAGGATGCGCGTGCTCATTTCAGTCGCCTCATTTCAACCCGGTCTTGCGCACCGCCGGCGTCACCACGTTATGGTCCGCCACCGCGTTCTCGCGCACCCGCTTCGGCGTGGCGGATTTCGACAACGCCGCCAAGGCGACGAACCAGGCTTTCGGCATGTCGGTGGGCAGGCCGATCGGGATGCCGGCCACTTTCGGCGTCTCGGCGAAGGGGTGGCCGGGTTCCTCAAAACGCGGTTCGGTGCAACTGACGCAGGCGTAACCGCCGCGCAGGCAGGAACCGCTGCCGTTCCACAAACGGGTGTTGCAGTCGGCATGCGCCTGAGTGCCCTTGCAGCCCATGTTTTCCATCATGCAGCCCTGGTCGGACGCTTTCTCGGCACTGGCTTTGAACTCGTAGAACTCGTTGCGCGGACAGCCGTGGTGAACCAGATGATCGGCATACAGGCGCGGGCGGTTGTACGGGTCCAGGTCGTCTTGCGTGCAGCGCCCCAGCGCCAGCGCCAGCAGCGTATCCAGCACCCAGCCTGGATGGGTCGGACAGCCTGCCACGTTGATCACCGGCAGGCCGGAGGCGGCGCGGAAATGCGGGCCCAACAGGCCGCTGACATGCTCGCCGTCGTATTGCAGGCCGACCGCGCCGCCTGGATTGCCGCCGCCGGCGGTGATGCCGCCGAACGCCGCGCAGGTGCCCACCGCCAGCACATGCCGCGCACGCGCCGCCAGGTCGAGCAGCCAGGACATCATCGGCCGGCCGGTTCCGGCCAGCATGTGGAAACGCCCGCTGCCGTGCGGACCGGTCATGACCGACCCTTCCACGCACAGGATATCCAGGCGTTCGCGGCCCTCGGCGCAGGCCGCCAGGATGGCCAACGCCTCGGCGCCGCTTTCCTGGCTCAGGCTGGGATGCCAGAGCAGGCGAATGCCGGCCTGCTCCAGCAGTGCGAACAGCGGCGGTTGCTCGGCGTTGAGCAACGACAAGGTGCAGCCGCCGCAACCGCCGGATTGCAACCAGAGCAGATTGAGCCGTTCAGCCACCTCGCTCCTCCTTGCCGGCCTGCGCCGGCCGTTCCAGTCCCAGCCGCTGCATCTTCTTGCGCAAGCCCAGGCGGGACAAGCCCAATTCCTTCGCCGTTTGCGAAATGTTGCCGGCATGGCGGGCCAGAGCCTCGGTCAACAGATGGCTTTCGAGCGCCTCGACGCGGCCGCGCAAGCCGGGTTGGACGTCGCCTTCCAGCGCGTCGGCCAATCCGGCATGGCGGATCTGGGGAGCGAGCAGATCCGGCGTCAGCAGCGGGCCGTCGGACAGCACCAACATGCGCTGTATCTCGTTTTGCAGCTCGCGCACGTTGCCGGGCCAGGCATAGGCCGCCAGACAATCCAGCGTGGCCGGCGCAAACCCCTCCACCGGGCGCCCCAAAGCCGCCGCGGCCTTGAGCAGGATGGCCTTGGCCAGAGCCGGAACATCCATCGGCCGTTCGCGCAGGGCCGGCAGGCGCAGCGGCACGGTGGCCAGGCGGTAAAACAGGTCTTCGCGAAAGCGGCCGGCTTTCACCTCGCTTTCCAGATCGCGATTGGTCGCGGCGATCACGCGCACATCGACGGACACCGTGCGATTGCCGCCGAGCGGCCGAAACTCGCCTTCCTGCAGCACGCGCAGCAGCTTCACCTGGAAGGCGGGCGAGGTCTCGCCGATTTCATCGAGGAACAGCGTGCCGCCGTGGGCCTGCTGGAACAGGCCGACGCGATCTTCGAAAGCGCCGGTATAGGCGCCGCGCTTGTGGCCGAACAGTTCGGACTCCAGCAGGTTGTCCGGCAGGGCGCCGCAGTTCTCTACGACGAAGGGCTGATCGGCGCGGGCGCTGGCATAGTGGATCGCGCGCGCCAGCAATTCCTTGCCGGTGCCGGAGTCGCCGGTCAGCAGAATGGACACGTCGTAGCGCGCCGCCCGCGCCACCAGCTCGCACACCGTATGCATCGGACTGGCCGGCGTGCGCACGATGCTGTCGAGCGAGAACGCCTGCTTGACTTGCCGCCGGATCGCCTCGACGCGGCTGCGCAGCACCGGCTCGGCGGCGCGCAATTCCACCGCCAGGCGGCCGTTTTCCCGCTGCAAGCGATGCAACTCGGCGGCGCGCTTCAGGGTCAGCAGCAATTGTTCGGGTTGCCAGGGCTTGAGCAGATACTGGTAGATGCCGGCCTGGTTGATGCCGGCGATGATGTCCTCGCTGTCGGTGTAACCGGAAATGATGATGCGCACCGTGTCCGGCCAGGCCTGGCGGACTTCCTTGAGGAATTCGACCCCGCTGACCTCGGGCATGCGCTGGTCGGTCAGCACCACCTGCACGGATGCCTTTTCCATGATGGCGCGCGCCTGCACCGCGCTGGAGGCGGTAAACACCTCGAAGTCCTCTTCCAGCGTGCGGCGCAAAGCCTCCTGCGAGCGCACCTCGTCGTCGATGACCAGAACGGTGGGGAGCGGGGTCATCGGTTGGTCAGGGCGGGAGCCAAAGGAAGCGTCTGCCCCCCCCGCCCCCCTTTATCAAAGGGGGGACAGGGCGGATTCAAGCCGCGTGAATTCATTCTTCGACATCCTCTGGCGCCACCCAGCCCAACTCCCGATGGATGGCCAGATGCCGCGGCGTCCAGGAATGCGGGGTCTTGCGCACGAAATGATGGCGCGCGACGTGGTAGCTGGGGTCGAAGCCGTAGAAATTGCGCTGCATGTGCTTGAGCTCGTCGGCGCGATAGGCGACCAGCGGCTTGGCCGCCTCGTCTTGCGCGCGGCGTTGCAGCTTGGCTTGCAGGCGTTCGTTGAAATCCGTGCCGGCGGCCAGGGTTTCGGCGCGTGACTGAACTTCGGCCGCGAAACCGGGCAGGTCGTCGCCGAATGCCGCATCGAGGAAGCCCGTCTGCGCTGCCGCCTCGGCGCCCAGAGGCAGGCGGTTGCGCATGATCGCGCCGGCCTGTTCCGCGCCCACCCGGCGCGGCAGCAGATAGCTCCAGTATTCCGATCCGTACAGGTTGCCCATGTTCTTGTAGTGCGGGTTCAGAATCACTCCGCGCCGCGCCCAGACCTGGTCGGCGGCCAGCGCCAGGAAGGCGCCGCCGGCGCCGGCATTGCCGCGCAGCGCGCTGACCGTGAGCTGGCTCTCGGTCGTCAGGATGGCTCGGCACAGGTCATCCATGGCATTGATGTTGCGCCAGGATTCCTCCGGCGGACTGGCCGCCGCCTCGATATGGTTGAGGTCGAGGCCGTTGCTGAAAAAGTCTTCGCCGCCCATCAGCACAATGACCCGGGTCGGCCGCTGCCGCGCGGACTCATAGGCGGCCAGCAAGTCTTGGCAGGCCGCCGTGCGCATGGCGCCGTTGTAGAAATTGAAATACAGGTAGCCGACCAGGCCGGATTCTTCGTAGCGGATTTCCGGGGGGTAGACGGACGCGGCCATTTCCGTCAACGCCGCGGCTTCCGGAAACACGCTCGCCAGCGGCAGCTTGATCCCGACAGCCTCCGTCTTCGCATGGCCGATCCACACCGCGCCATCGACGGTGGCCCGCACCACGCCCTCCCCCACGCGTCCAAGCAGCGTTCCGGGTGCGCCCGTCGCAGCAAAAGCGCCGGCGTTGTAGAGATGGCAGGGTTGCCCGAACAGGCTATCGCGCACACCGGGAAAACCGTCGCCGCCGTTGAGCTTGGCCAGCACCCGGGCGGTGTCGTCGCGCAGCCAGTCGATGGCGCGATCCTCTTGTTTCATCAACGGGCGCAGTCGTCCACGCGCGGGGCCCAGCGGCTGCGGTTGCCAGGTTCCGGCGCGATAGTCCGGCAGGCGTTCCAGTGCAACACGCACTGCCCGCACGGCGGCCTCGGTCACTTCATTGCGGTACAGGCTGGACTTCTTCGCCACGCGCATCGGAAAGGTTGCGCTCGCCCACACCGGGCCGGCATCCATCTCGGCTTCCGCCTGCAGCACAGTGACGCCCCATTCGGACTCCCCATCGAGAATCGCCCAGTCCAGCGCCGACGGCCCCCGGTCGCCGACGATGCCGGGATGCACGATCAAGCAGACCTGTTTGCGCCAGATGGCTTCCGGAATCGCCCGGCGCAGATAAGGCGCCAGAATGAGGTGCGGACGAAACAAGGCCACCGCCTCGACGGCGACGCTGTCGTTGATGTCGAACTCGACAGCCACCTGATGGCCCAGCGCCGTGAGTTCCACATAGAGGCGCTGGGTCAGACTGTTGAACGCGTGGGTCAGGAAAAGAATACGCATGGCTAGGCTTGGCGTTTGTCGCGGTCGGACACGTTGCTAAATCCCCCCCGTCCCCCCTTTCCTAAAGGGGGGTTAGCGGGGATTGGTTTCACCCTCGCCACTAGCAAATCCTCGGCAACTGCTCGCCGGAGAGCCAATCCACCATGCGGCGGCCGCCGAATTTGGTCTTCATCTGAACGAAGCCGTTCGGGTCTGCCACCACCTTGCCGATCACGGCAGCTTGTCGACCTTGCGGGTGAGCGTGCATCGCGGCGAGGAGTTTTTCCGCGTCCTCGGCGGCGCAGACGGCGATCAGCTTGCCTTCGTTGGCGATGTTGAGCGGATCCAGGCCGAGCAGTTCGCAGGCGGCTTCGACTTCGGCTGTCACCGGGATGGCGGCCTCCTCCAGATGCACGCCGACGCCGGATTGCTGGGCGATCTCGTTGATCGTCGCGGCCAGGCCGCCGCGGGTGGGATCACGCATCACCCGGATCGCGGCGCCGCTGGCCAGCATGGCGGCGGTGAGGCCGTTCAACGCCGCGGTATCGGACAGGATGGGCGCGTCGAAGGAAAGATTTTCCCGCTTGCTCATGATCGCCATGCCGTGGTCGCCGACGCTGCCGGACACCAGCAGCACGTCGCCCGGTTGCGCCAGATCGCCGGAAAGGTGGATGCCTTCCGGCAGGAAGCCGATGCCGGTGGTGGTGATGAACACGCCGTCGCCCTTGCCCTGCTCGACCACCTTGGTATCGCCGGCAACCAGTTTGACGCCGGCCTCAGCCGCCGCCTTGGCCATCGACTCGACGATGCGCGCCAGGTCGGCCAGCGGAAAGCCTTCTTCCAGGATGAAACCGGCGGTCAGGTAGAGCGGCGTGGCGCCCATCACCGCGACGTCATTGACCGTGCCGTGCACCGAGAGGCCGCCGATGTCGCCGCCCGGGAAAAACAACGGCGAGACGACATGGCTGTCGGTGGACACCACCAGTCGGCCGGCGCCTTGCGGCAAACAGGCGCCGTCGTTGCCCTGAGCCAGGTAGTCGTTGGCGAGGTGTTTGGCGAACAGTTCGCTGATCAACTGCACCATGGCGCGACCGCCGCCGCCGTGGCTCATGTCGACGCGGCCGTGTTTGATGTCCAGCGGGCGGGTATAGCCTTTTTTCACTTGGCCGCTCATGTCGGCGATTCCTCGAAGCGTGGGTAGCGCCCGCAAGTGTAATGCGCCATCAGGCTGGGTTCGCTAAGCATCGGGGTCGCCCGGGCGCAACAACGCGCCGAAGAAGCCGCGCCGGTTCATCGGTTGCTCCAATTTGGCGGCCATCCCCGCCGGCGGCGCCGGCGGGGCCGCCTCGGCCGGCGTGAACACTTCCGCCAGCACCGCCTCCGCCACTGCACGCGCCCGCGCCATGTCGGGGAATTCGAACATCGGCGAAAACAATGAACTGGTCAGGTAAGGCCCCAGCGCCTCTTCGTGGGCGGAGAGAAATTCATAGTCGCCGGAAGGCAAGGTCACGTGCTGCTTGCTGCCGCTGGCGCGCGATTCAGTGGCCGAACCCGCTCCGGGCAGGCAGATCAGGCTCATGAACCAGGGGGTGATGAGCACGCCCACCCAGTCTTCGCGCCAGGGCCGAAATCCCACGGCCTCCACCGCCAGCGCCGGGTTGAGCAGGGCAACGCCGGCCATGCGGGTGGCGGCGATATGGCCGAAGACCGCGGCAAGTTCGGCGGCGCGGGTGTCGACGGAGGCGGCGTGAGCTTGAGGCGGCATCGGGGATTCAGCGGCGCGGGCCATGGCGACTCCGGCAGACATCCCGGTGCGCAAGACAAGGACTCATGTGTCCAGCACCATGAACTGCTCGCGGGCGCCGTCGCAGTTCGGGCAGCGCCAATGCGGCGGCAGGTCGGCAAAGGCGGTGCCGGGCGGAATCTGCCAGACCGGGTCGCCCTCCGCCGGGTCGTAGACATGCCAGCAAATCTTGCATTCCAGCCGTGCATCGGGCGGCAAGCGGCTGGCATCGCCGAGAAAGGAGCCTTCAAAAGTGGTCATGGCGGCCGGGTTTGTTTGCACTGCAACATGTTGGCCCTGAATGAGCGGGTTTGTCTCCCACTTTTGCAAAGGGGGATTGGGCGATGGTTGTAGCCCCACTGACAGCATGGCGTATGCATCGTCCTCGGATAATGAAACACCCCGTAGGAGGCAACGCTTGCGTGCCGAACAACCCGCATTGGTTCGCTGATTCGGCCCGCAAGCGATGCCTCCTACGACGACGTTCCCCCTCTTTTGGAAGTGGGGAATAGTTCAGCTTATCCATTCCAGGACTTCCTTCAAACGCTCGGCGCTGTCCGCCAGGTCTTCCGCTGCAGCGCGCGCGACTTCGGGCACGTCGGTGATTTCGAGCGTGTTGAGGATCAAAGCATCCTGGGAGTTGAAGAACTGCACCCACCAGACCCGGGCGATTCCGGTAGCGGTGATGCGGCAGTTGCCATAGCCGCGCGACAGAAAGGTGACTTGTCCCCGGCCCAGGCACTGATCCAGCCAGAGGCCGTCCTCCGGGGTGAAGGGCAGCAGGGAGAGGTTGATGACATGAGCGTCAGAAGCGGGCTGCGCCACCTGTTCGGCGATCTCCGCCAGCAAGGCCGGGGCATTAACGACGCCGACATCAAGCGGCGCTGCGCTCGGGCTGGCTGCGCCGGTCGCGGCGCGCACCGCGACCGGCACGTCGCCGACCTCGACGCTATCGGCATAGACATGACCCTCGTTGTTGCGCCCGCGCAAGCGCCAGACACCGGCAAAGACGCTTTCCTGAATCGTCAGGGTGCCGCCCTCGCCCACCACCTGGGCGCCGACTTCGCCTTCACCCAGCACCTGGTCGATCAGCAGCCGGTCGGCTTCGCCCAGGCCATTCATATCCAGGCTGACCGTCTTCTGCCTGGCCTGCCAGTCCCGCACCGCTTGCAGCAAGCGGCCCAACCAGACGCGCGCTTCGGCGAGATCCTTTACCTCTTCCGGTTCCGGCAGGATCGGCGCCCGGTAGGTGTGCATGTCGTGGGGCATGGGCAGGTAATCCAGGGTCTCGTCTTCCTGCTGGGAACCGGGACCGAGGGCAACAACAGGGATGGGAAAAGCGTGCATGGCGGTTCCTCAGTGGCAGGGGGTGGAGGCGGTGCTGACGGCGATGCCGATGGACGGCGGCCGGCTGCTCGGCGCGACAAGCAAGTCCTGGATGCGGGCGAGATAGACCGACCAGTCCTGGATGCCAGGAATCACACCGACGTAGGTGCCATTGCGTAGAAAAACCAGCGCGGGCCAAACGCTGAAGCCGAAACGGGCTTGCATGACCGGCTCCAGATCGGAAGACGCAACCGCCGCGCGGAAACGGCCGGGGAAGGCGCGCAGGAGTTCCGGCAGCACCACGGCGACATCCAGGCATTCCGGATGCTGGGCCGGGTTGCCGCCGCAGAACAAAACCGCGTCGCCGGGAGCGTCGCAGAAGGCTTCCAGGTTGTCGGCGGTCAACAGGGGGTAGCCGAACTCGTCGAGCAAACGGGTGATCAGGGGATGCATGGGGTGACTCCTCTCAGGTGAGGCGGTAATTCGGGGGTACGGTCGAACAGATCGGCGAAGTGCGCCGAGACGTCGGTTTCGCCGGCCATCACGGCTTCCAGGCCGTCGAGGGCGGCATTGATGCGCGCGGCGGAATCCGCGTCGATGACTTCGCGGGCGGCATCGATGAAGGCGAGCAACCAGGTGCCGGGCGGCTGTTCGCCGACCAGGGCGAGATCGATTTGGCGCCGGCCGCCGCGCCCCTGACAATGGGCGACATAGCCGTTGCATTCGATGACCTGCATGGGGAGGCCTAGGCACATGGAGTGCTACCTCGGGCGGGGTTAAATCCCCTCACGCCCCTCATCCCGCCACCCCCAAAAACCGCCCATCTCCCATCCGGCACGCCATCGCGGCGCTGGGTCGCTGGCCTTCGTAGCGATCCAGGCCGAGACTGTCCAGGGTGAGGTTTGCCGCCGGCGCGGCGCGGCGTTCGGGTTTGGCCATCCAGCCGTAGAGCATGTCCAGCGCCAGATTCAGCGCCTCTGGCATGCGCGCCTTGACCGTGTCCGAAAGGCTGCCGCCGTAGTCCTCCAGCGTTTCCGGCTGGCAACCGATCAGCGTGATGTGGTCCGGATTCCAGCCGCGCAGCCGCGCCACGGACAGCACTTCCTGAAAACCGGTCTGATGCAGGCTCATCTTCTTGACGCCCATGAACATCGGCACGGCGTCGTCGCGCACCACTTTCAAGGTGCCGGGCGGCAGGCCGTAGTCCACCGCGTCGAGGATCAGCAGGCGGCGGCAGCCTTCCACGTAGGGCAGCAGGTAGAGCCCCTGGGTGCCGCCATCGAGCAGGTGAACGCCGGGACGAAAAGTCCAGGCGGCGTGCAGTTGCTCCAGCGCGCGGATGCCGAAGCCTTCGTCGGCCCAGAGCAGGTTGCCGATGCCCAGCACCAGGATGTCGCAGCGGTAATCGAGATCGTTCATGGCTTGTTATCCTTGAACAGGCGCCATCCGGACAACATCGTGGAGACCATGCTCTGGCGTGACATGATGTCCTCGCGGATGGCGGCGTAGACATGCAGCAGCACGAACAGGCCCATCACCCACATACCCAGGTGGTGCCAGGTGTGCACATCCTGGCTTTGCCCGAACAGCGGAATCACCCAGGAGGTGAACAGCGTGTGCGCCCAACTGCCTTCCAGCGTGCCTTCGCCGTAGAGCGCGAAGCCGGTGACGACCATGAACAGCGTGGTGGTGAGGAACAGCGTGAACATGGAAAACTGCGCCAGCGGATTGTGGCCGACGTATTTCTTCGGATCGCGTTCCAGGAACAGATACCAGCGCAGTTCGAACACCACTTCCTGCCACCAGCGCTTGTTCAGGATCGGCAGCACGAACAGCTGCCGGGCATGGTGGTTGCCGACAAACGCCCAGTACAAGCGGCCGATGAAACCGATCAGCAAGATGTAGCCGGCGGCGAAATGGGCGAAGCGGATATAGCCCATCAGAAAGTTGTCGCTGGCTTCGCCGGGCTGGCTGGGCAGCGGACTGGCGATGAACCAGCCGCTGATCGCCAGCAGCGTGATGGCCAGCGCGTTGACCCAGTGCCATAGCCGCACCGGCGCTTCATAGACGTAGACCGCCTTGACCGAGCGACCGTGCGCCGCCGCTTCCTGCATGTCTTGTGACGAGAGCATCTCTATCTCCTTGGTGAGCGGTGAACGGTGAGCGGTGAGCGGAAAAACCGCCGCAGCAACCGCTTCCCGTTCCCTGCTTACTGCTTTCCGTTCCCCGCTTACTGCTTTCCGTTCAGCGAACCCGTACCCGGCTCATTTCCTGCCCATCCGGCGACATCACATGGGTGGAGCAGGCCAGGCAGGGGTCGAAGCTGTGCAGGGTGCGCAGGATTTCCAGGGGCTCGTCGGCCTTGGCCACCGGGGTGTTCAACAGGCTGGCCTCGAAAGCGCCGATCTGGCCCTTGGAATCACGCGGGCTGCCGTTCCAGGTGGTCGGCACGACGCACTGGTAGTTCTCGATGCGGCCGTTCTTGATGCGAATCCAGTGGCCGAGGGCGCCGCGCGGCGCCTCGGTGAAGCCGACACCCTTGGCTTCTTTGGGCCAGGTCGCCGGGTCCCACTTGTCGATGTTGGCGGTGCTGGAATCGCCGGCCTTGATGTTGGCCACCAGCTTGTCCTGGAAATAGCGCAATTTGTGCGCCGCCCAGGACGCTTCCAGGCCGCGTGCGGCGGTGCGTCCCAGCGTGGAAAACAGCGCCGGCAGCGGCAGGCCGAGCGTCTTCAGCACCTTGTCCACCGGCTCCTTGAACTCCGGCTTGTTCTGCACGTAGCCGATGATGTAGCGCGACAGCGGCCCCACTTCCATCGCGTGGCCGCGCCAGCGCGGCGCTTTGATCCAGGAGTACTTGCCGCCTTCGTCGATCTGTTCGATGTGGGTCGAGGTGCCCTTGGCGTTCTTGCCCAGCTCGTAATGGGCTTCGGTTTCGCCATCCCAGGGGTGCAGGCCCTTGCCCGCGCGGTTGCCGTCGCCGGCGTACTTGAACCAGGAATGGTCGACGAATTCCTGAATCTGGCTGGGATCGCGCAGGTCGATCGCGTGCACTTTCGACAGATCGCCATTGATGATGGCGCCGCGCGGCAACATCAGGTTCGATTCCGAAAAATCGTTGGCCTTGTCCGGGATGTCGCCGTAGGACATCACGCTCATCGACGACAGGCCGCCGCCGTAAGTCCAGTCCTTGTAGAAGCCGGCAATGGCAATCAGGTCCGGGACGTAGACCATGTCGATGAACTCGATGGTGCGGTCGATGATGTGCGAGATCAGGTTGAGCCGTTCCATGTTGATCGCCCCGACCGCGCCGGTGTCGTGCACGTTGATCGCACACGGCATGCCGCCGACCAGCCAGTTCGGATGCGGGTTCTTGCCGCCGTAGATGGTGTGGATCTTGACGATCTCCTTCTGGAAATCGAGCGCTTCCAGATAGTGGGTCACCGCCATCAAATTGGCTTCCGGCGGCAGTTTGTAGGCCGGATTGCCCCAGTAGCCGTTCATGAACGGGCCGAGCTGGCCGGATTCGACGAATTTCTTCAGCCGGTTCTGGATGTCGCGGAAGTAGCCGGGCGAGGACAGCGGCCAGGCGGAAATGCTCTGGGCCAGTTCCGAAGTCTTCTTCGGGTCGGCCTTCAAGGCCGAAACCACGTCCACCCAGTCCAGCGCGTGCAGGTGATAGAAGTGCACCAGATGGTCATGCACCTGCAGTGTCAACTGCATGATGTTGCGAATGGAGTTGGCGTTATCCGGGATCTGGATGCCGAGGGCATCTTCCACCGCGCGCACGCTGGTCAGCGCATGGGTGCCGGTGCAGACGCCGCAGATGCGCTCGGTGAAGGCCCAGGCGTCGCGCGGGTCGCGGCCTTTGAGAATGACCTCCAGGCCGCGCCACATGGTGCCGGTGGAGACCGCATTGCGGATCACGTTGTTGGCATCCAGGTTCACTTCCACGCGCATGTGCCCTTCGATGCGGGTCACCGGGTCCACCACCACGCGCTTGCCGGAGTTGTCGAGCTTGAAGCCCTGCGTTTCATAGGCGCTCATGGTCGTTCCTTATTGGTCGTTGCCGGATTTGTTTTGCGACTGCTTGATCGCGCTGACCGCCGCATGCGCCACCACCGCCGCCCCCACTACCCCGAGCGCCGCACCGCCCACCACGTCGGCGTTGGCTTCGATGCCGAACTGCTGGATATCGGTGACGCGGTCGTAGAACGAGCCTTTGTCCCAGAAACCGTCCTCGGAACAGCCGATACAGCCGTGGCCGGACTGGATCGGAAAGGAAACGCCGCCGTTCCAGCGCACCGTGGAACAGGCGTTGTAGGTGGTCGGCCCCTTGCAGCCCAACTTGTAGAGGCAATAGCCGCGACGGGCGCCCTCGTCGTCCCAGGCTTCCGCGAACTGACCGGCGTCGAAGTGCGGGCGGCGATAGCATTTGTCGTGGATGCGCTGGCCGTAGAACATCTTCGGCCGGCCCTGGCGGTCCAGTTCCGGCAAACGGTCGAAGGTCAGCATGTAGGTGATGACGCCGGTCATGACTTCGGCGATCGGCGGACAGCCCGGCACCTTGATGATCGGCTTGTCGAAAATGACCTTGTGAATCGGCGTGGCCTGGGTCGGGTTCGGCTTGGCCGCCTGCACGCAGCCCCAGGACGCGCAGGAGCCCCAGGAGATGATCGCCTTGGCATCCTTGGCCACATGCTTTAACTGATCCAGAAACGGCTTGCCGCCGATGATGCAGCTCATGCCCTCCTGGTTCAGCGGCGGGTTGCCTTCCACCGCCAGGATGTAATTACCCTTGTACTTGGTCATGACCTCGTCCAGGATCGCCTCGGCCTGATGGCCGGCGGCGGCCATCAGGGTGTCGTCGTAATCCAGCGAGATCATCGACAGCACGGCATCCTTGGCCAGCGGATGCGCGGAGCGAATGAAGGATTCGGAACAACAGGTGCATTCCAGGCCATGCAGCCACAGCACCGGCGTGCGCGGCTTAGTTTCCATCGCGTGTGCGATCTTCGGCACGAAGGCCGGGCCCAGGCCCAGGGAGGCCGCGGTCAGGCTGCAATACTTGAGGAAGCTGCGGCGGGTGATGCCCTGCCGCCGCATCACCTCATAAAAGGTCTCCACCATGAACGGGTCTCCTCTTGATCGTTGAAGACATCCCCGGAGACGAATGAAACCGGTGGATGGCAGAGGGACTAGATCAAGAAGCGTGCCAAGGCCTTATTTTTCCAATTAGTTTCAATTATTCATGGTGTTATGCAGTATCCACGGCATCCTGCAAACAGCCCGAATCGGTTATCTAGTAACCAAAAATTACAGATATCGATCACTTTGTTATCAGGCTCTAACCATGCCAAAGCTAGGCAAAACGCGGATATCGCAACCGCCCATCGCCCCGGGTGTCGGGGTGAGGCGCCCCGCGGCGGCATCAAGCCGAGCAGCAAAGTGCGCGACACTGCACTAGCATCCCGCCATCGTTCTGATGGAACCCGCCATGTCCGCGCCTGACTCTCAACTGCAAACTGCCGACCTGCGCATCGACGCAGGCTGGATCGTTCCCGTGCAACCCGCCGACGTTGTATTGAGCGGCCATAGCCTGCTGGTGAAGGACGGTGGCATCGCCGCGCTGTTGCCCAGTGCAGAGGCGGACAAATGGATCAGCACGGAGCGCATCCACCTGCCGGCGCATGTCCTGATTCCCGGTTTGGTCAATCTGCATACCCACGCCGCGATGACGCTGTTGCGCGGCTATGCCGACGACTTGCCGCTGATGACCTGGCTGCATGAACACGTCTGGCCGGCGGAAACACGCCATGTTTCCAGCGGCTTCGTGTACGACGGCACGCGGCTGGCTTGCCTGGAAATGCTCAAGGCCGGGGTGACCTGCTTCAACGACATGTATTTTTTCTCGGAAGCCGTGGTGGAAGCCGCGCTGGAAGCAGGCATGCGCGTCGCCGCCGGCCTGATCGTCGTGGATGCGCCGACCCCATATGCCGCCGACCCGGACGACTATCTGCAAAAAGGCCTGGCGTTGCGCGACAACTGGAGCGGCCATCCGCTGGCCAGTTTTTGTTTAGCGCCGCATGCCCCGTATACGGTTTGCGATCGAACGCTGGAAAAGATCGCGACCTATGCGGCGCAACTCGATCTGCCGATCCATATGCACGTCCATGAGACCGATGCCGAAATCCGGCACAGCCTGGAAAAATACCGCGTCCGGCCACTTGCCCGCTTGAAGGCGCTGGAACTGCTGACACCGAGCCTGACCGCTGTGCATGCAGTGCATTTGAACCTGGAGGAAATCGGCTGGCTGGCCGGGCACGGCTGCCATGTGGCGCATTGCCCGAGCTCCAACCTGAAACTGGCGAGCGGTTTTGCGCCGATAGCGAACCTGCTTGCCGCAGGCGTCAACGTCGGCATCGGCACCGATGGCGCAGCCAGCAACAATCGTCTCGACATGCTCGGCGAACTGCGCCTGAGCGCGCTGCTGGGCAAGGGCGTGGCAGCGGACCCGGCAGCCTTGCCGGCGCATCAGGTCTTGCACATGGCCACGCTGGCAGGTGCACGCGCGCTGGGACTGGATGACCGGATCGGCTCGCTGGAAGCTGGGAAAATGGCGGACATCGTCGCCATCGACCTGAACCAGCCGGCGACGCAACCGTGTTACGACCCGGTTTCGCAATTGGTCTATAGCGCCGGCAGCGATCAGGTCAGCCATGTCTGGATCGCCGGCAAGGCGATTGTGATCGAAGGCGTATGCCAGACGTTGGAAACGAATGAAGTCATAAACCGCGCACACGTCTGGCGTGGGCGTATCGCAGCAGACCGGGGCTAAGGCTCACGCCGTTTCTTCGCGCCATTCCCCCGGCTGCAAGCCATCCAGTCGATAGTGGCCGATCGCCACGCGCACCAGGCGCAGAGTCGGAAAGCCCGCCTTCGCCGTCATGCGCCGGACCTGACGGTTCTTGCCTTCTTTAAGAATGATTTCGACCCAGGTGGTCGGGATGGCCTTGCGAAAACGCACCGGCGGATCACGCGGCCAGAGCTGCGCCGGCGCATCGATCAGACGCGCCTGCGCCGCTTGGGTGACGAAATCGCCCAGGTCCAGCGGCTTGCGCAACGGCGCCAGGTCGGCTTCGGTCGGCGCGCCTTCGACCTGCACCCAGTAGGTTTTGGGCAGTTTATGGCGCGGGTCGGCCAGGCGATGCTGTAGCGCACCATCGTCAGTTAAAATCAACAGGCCTTCACTATCCAAATCCAGCCGTCCCGCCGCATAAACGTCGGGTATATCGAGATAGGCATTGAGCCCCGGGTGGCCATCTGAGGGGGTAAATTGACTCAAGACCCCGTAGGGTTTGTTGAACAAAATGACGCGGGCCATCAGATTTTTTCTTTTTGATCAGGAGTAAACGTGAGTAGCCAAATCCAGGCGCCGACCGAAGGCGCAAAAATCACCGTCAATGCCGATGCTTCACTGAATGTGCCGGAGCGCCCGATTATCCCGTTTATCGAAGGCGATGGCACTGGCGTGGACATCACTCCGGTGATGCGCAAAGTGCTGGATGCCGCGGTAGACAAAGCGTACGGCGGCAAGCGCAAGATCGAATGGATGGAGGTGTTTGCCGGCGAGAAAGCAACCCGGATCTACGGCGACGATGCCTGGCTGCCCGAAGAAACCGTGGCGGCCATTCGCGACTATGTGGTTTCGATCAAAGGCCCGCTGACCACGCCGACTTCCGGCGGCATCCGCTCGCTCAACGTAGCGCTGCGCCAGATGCTGGATTTGTATGTTTGCCTGCGCCCAGTGCGCTACTTCGAAGGCGTGCCCTCCCCGGTCAAGCATCCGGAACGGGTCGATATGGTGATCTTCCGCGAGAACACCGAGGACATCTACGCCGGCGTTGAATGGGAAGCGGGCTCCGATGAGGTGAAGAAGGTCATCGCATTCCTGCAACAGGAAATGGGCGTCAATAAAATCCGCTTCCCCGAGTCCTCCGCCATCGGCATCAAGCCGGTATCGGTGGAGGGCTCCGAGCGCCTGATCCGCCGCGCCATCCAGTACGCCATCGACAACAATCGCAAGTCGGTCACGCTGGTGCACAAGGGCAACATCATGAAGTTCACCGAAGGCGGCTTCAAGAAATGGGGCTATGAGCTTGCGGCGCGCGAATTCGGCGCCACGCTGATCGACGGCGGTCCGTGGATGCGACTGCCGGAAGACAAAGGCGGCATCGTCATCAAGGATGTGATCGCCGATGCGTTCCTGCAGCAGATCCTGCTGCGTCCGGAAGAATACGACGTGATCGCAACGCTGAACCTGAACGGCGACTATGTTTCCGATGCACTCGCAGCGGAAGTCGGCGGCATCGGCATCGCCCCAGGCGCGAATCTGTCTGATTCCGTGGCGATGTTTGAAGCCACGCACGGAACCGCGCCTAAATATGCCGGCAAGGACTACGTCAATCCGGGTTCGATCATCCTGTCCGGCGAAATGATGCTGCGCCACATGGGGTGGCTGGAAGCGGCGGATTTGATCATCAAGGGCATGGACGGTGCAATCCGCGCCAAGAAAGTGACTTACGATTTCGCCCGCTTGATGGAGGGTGCCACGCAAATCCCGTGCTCAGAATTCGGCACGGAAATCATTCGCTGCATGGACTGATCGAAAACTAGCGCTTGCTGCGGGGAAGGTGGGTTTCAGACGATCCCGCTACCCCGAGCCGGTGCAGCAGGCCGATCAACTCGTCGGCAATCGGACCGAGCTCTTCCTTTTGACGCTCCAAGCCAGCCAACAGATGCATGATCCGGCTTCCTGCTCCGGCTCTGCTGCGGGTCTGAAAACACTCGTCATTTGCTTCAAGCAACCGATTGGGGCTATTCATCTTGGCCGCTCCTGCGCCAGCGTCTGTTCTTGTAGCTATAGCACAAGGGACGCATGGCGCAGGTACCCGGCCCACGAACCAGACCGGCGGACGGCAATATCCCCGTCCGCATAAAAAACCGAATTACATCGGCTGGATGTTGGAGGCTTGCTTGCCTTTGGGGCCGTCCACCACATCAAAAGTAACACGCTGATTTTCTTTCAGGCTTTTGAAACCCTTGGAGGCAATCGCGGAGAAATGGGCGAACACATCATCACCACCCCCATCAGGGGTAATGAAGCCGAAGCCTTTAGAGTCGTTAAACCATTTAACAGTGCCAGTGGCCATTGAAACTACTCCTAAACAAAAACCGACATAACTCAATTAAAAAAACAGATAAAACGTTTGAACTAATCACGTCCACTAAGGGTCGCCCGAGCCCAAACGGGGGCTTTTTTACTCGCCTGATCCCCCTGTCGTCAATCGGCTTGAAAAAAAACTTTCAATCACCACAATAACCGTGTCCGAGTTTCCCGTACCCCCAATGGCAGCAAGGCATCAAGACGAATCAGTCATTCAAGCGGAACGCACCAAAACAGCGCCTCCGCCGCTATATAAGGTATTGCTTCTGAACGACGATTTCACACCGATGGAATTCGTTATTCATGTCCTCGAAAGGTTTTTTCAGATGGGACGCGAACAAGCCACGGCGGTCATGCTCAAAGTGCATAATGAAGGTGCTGGTCTGGCCGGAATTTACCCGCGCGATGTCGCTGAAACCAAAGTGCATCAAGTAAGAGAATTCGCCCGTAACCACCAGCATCCGCTGCAATGCGTGATGGAGGAAAGTCAATGATCGCCCAGGAGTTGGAAGTCAGCTTACACATGGCCTTTATGGAGGCACGGCAGAAGCGCCATGAGTTCATTACCGTCGAGCATCTCCTCCTTGCGATGCTCGATAACCCGTCTGCGGCCGAAGTGCTGCGGGCGTGCTCGGCAAACATCGAAGATTTGCGCAAGAAACTGGCCGAGTTCATCGAACGCCACACGCCCAGAGTACCCGGCGAGGCCGATGTCGATACCCAGCCCACGCTGGGCTTCCAGCGTGTCATTCAACGCGCCATCTTGCATGTGCAGTCGTCCGGCAAGAAGGAAGTCACCGGCGCGAACGTACTGGTCGCGATCTTCGGCGAGAAAGACTCGCATGCCCTGCATTTTCTGACCCAGCAAGGCTTCACCCGTCTCGATGTGGTGAACTTCATTTCACACGGCATCGCAAAAACCGCTCAAGAAGCCGCACCGAACGGACGTGGCGAGCCCTCGAACGAAACCCCGGAAAACGAGGAAAAAACCGCCTCGCCGCTCGACTCCTTCACCAGCAATCTCAATATGCAGGCGCAAGCCGGCAAGATCGATCCGCTGATCGGTCGTGATCAGGAACTGGAGCGCGTCATCCAGACCCTGTGTCGGCGGCGTAAAAACAATCCTTTGCTGGTCGGCGAGGCCGGCGTCGGCAAAACCGCCATCGCCGAGGGGCTGGCGCGGCGCATCGTCGAGGGCAGCGTGCCCGACGTGCTGGAAGGCGCCACGGTGTTTGCGCTTGATATGGGCGCCCTGCTGGCCGGCACCAAATACCGCGGCGATTTCGAACAGCGCCTGAAAGCGGTGATCAAGCAATTGGCGGCCAATCCCAAGGCGATATTGTTCATCGACGAGATCCATACCGTGATCGGTGCGGGAGCAGCCTCCGGCGGCACTCTGGATGCCTCTAACCTGCTCAAACCCGCTCTCTCGTCTGGTCAACTGCGCTGCATCGGCGCCACGACCTATAGCGAATTCCGCGGCATTTTTGAAAAAGACCATGCGCTGTCGCGGCGTTTCCAGAAAGTTGACGTCAATGAACCCTCGGTGGCGGAAACGATCGCCATCCTGAAAGGCCTTAAATCGCGCTTCGAGTTGCATCACAACGTCAAATATACCCAGGGTGCGCTCTCAACTGCCGCAGAGCTCTCCGCCCGCTACATCAATGACCGCCACCTGCCGGACAAGGCCATTGACGTGATCGACGAAGCCGGTGCGGCACAGCGCATTCAGCCTAAATCCAAACAGAAAAAAATCATCACGCCGAAGGAAATCGAGGACATCGTCGCCAAGATAGCGCGCGTGCCGGCTAAGACCGTGGCCAATGACGAGCGCAATGCACTGAAGAATCTCAATCGCGATCTGAGTGCCGTGGTGTTCGGCCAGGAGCGCGCCATCGATGCCCTCTCCAGCGCCATCAAGATGACGCGCTCCGGCCTCGGCAACCCGCAGAAACCGATTGGATCCTTCCTGTTCTCCGGCCCCACCGGCGTCGGAAAAACCGAGGTCGCACGGCAACTCGCGTATACCCTGGGTGTCGAACTGATCCGTTTCGACATGTCGGAGTACATGGAACGGCACGCTGTTTCGCGCCTAATCGGAGCACCTCCCGGCTATGTCGGTTTCGAACAAGGCGGTTTGCTCACCGAAGCCATCACCAAAAACCCGTATGCCGTGCTGTTGCTGGATGAAATCGAGAAAGCGCATCCCGACATCTTCAACGTACTGTTGCAGGTCATGGACCACGGCACACTGACCGACAACAACGGCCGCAAGGCCGATTTCCGCAACGTGATCATCATCATGACCACCAATGCCGGCGCCGAAGCGATGAACAAAACCGGCATCGGTTTTTCGTTGCCGAAGACAGCCGGAGACGAATCGGCGGAAATCAAGCGTCTGTTCACGCCGGAGTTCCGCAATCGGCTGGATGCCACCATTTCTTTTGCCGCGCTGAGCGAAGAAATCATCCTGCGCGTGGTCGACAAGTTCCTGATGCAACTGGAAGAGCAGCTCCACGCCAAGAAAGTGGAAGTCCACTTCAGCGAAGCCTTGCGACAGTGGCTGGCGCGCAAGGGCTTTGATCCGCTGATGGGCGCCCGCCCGATGGGACGCCTGATTCAGGACACCATTCGCAAGGCGTTGGCTGATGAGCTGCTGTTTGGGCGGCTTAGCGAAGGCGGCGAAGTCACCGTCGACATCGGCGACAACGATGAAATCGCACTCGGTTTCAAGGAAGCGCTTGTGCCGGCCTGATCGCGGCCGCACCCTGCCGGTAACGGGCGTTTTCAGAGTACTGAAGCGCCCGTTTTCATTTTCACGGCTTCAAACCGCCGCCTTGAATAAATCGTAGAAATTCTTGCTGGTCGCCTCCGCCACCTGTTCCAGTGGAATGCCACGCAAACCGGCGATGGCTTCGGCGACGTGACGCACATAAGCGGGCTCATTGCGTTTACCGCGATGCGGCATGGGCGCCAGGTAAGGCGCGTCGGTTTCGATCAGCATCCGCTCCAGCGGCACGCGTTGCGCAACCTCTTTCAGGTCTTTCGCGCTCTTGAACGTGACGATGCCGGAAAACGAGATGTAAAAGCCCATCGCCAGCGCCGCTTCGGCCACTTCCCAGCTCTCCGTGAAACAGTGCATGACGCCGCCGGCAAGATGCGCCTGTTCTTCCGCCATGATGGCCAACGTATCCGCCGCCGCATTGCGGGTATGGATGATCAACGGCTTGCCAGCCTGGCGCGCAGCGCGGATGTGGGTGCGGAAGCGCACGCGTTGCCAATCGACGTCCTCCCGCGCCATGCGGTAGTAATCGAGCCCGGTTTCGCCTATCGCCACGACCCGTGGATGCTTGGCCAGTGAAACCAGCTCGGCGACATCGGGTTCGCGCCCGGCATCGTGATCGGGATGCACGCCGACCGAGGCGTACAGATTGGCGTGCGCTTCTGCCACCGCCAGAACGCGCGGAAAGTTTTCCAGATTGACCGATACGCACAGCGCGGCGTCGACCTGCGCCGCCTGCATGTTGGCCAGCAGAGGCGGCACGCCGGCGCTGAAGTCAGGGAAATCAATATGGCAATGGGAATCGATGAACATGGCGGCAGACCGGAAATATGGGCGACACGAAGTCGCCCGTGGAGTTACATGGTATGGGTTTGCCGAGTCGATTTGAGGGCATTGCCCAGGATGCTTTCAATCTTGTTGCGCACCGCCGTCGCCCCTTCGTTTTCGTCGAACTGGACGCCGATGCCCTGCTGGCGGTTGCCTTGCGAACCCGCCGGGGTGATCCAGACCACGCGGCCTGAGATCGGCAATTTGTTGGGATCGTCCATCAGGGTCAGCAACATGTAGACCTGATCCCCCATCTGGTAGGGGCGATTGGTTGGAATAAACAGACCGCCGCCTTTGATATGCGGCATGAAAGCGGCAAACAACGCCGTTTTCTCCTTGATCGCCAAGGAAAGCATGCCGGCGCGGCCGGCCGGCTGTTTTGCACTTTCGCTCATCTGTCTTCCTTGTAGATCATGCGCTTGCTACCACTTCGACGTAACGGATCAACCAGGATTCTAGCAACAAGGTCGCATTCAAAGGGTGGCGCAACCAGCGCCCGGCCGCCGCCAGCTCCCGCTCGAAGGCCAGCAAGCCGGCCAGATCGGCCTGGCGGCCTAGGCGTGCGGCCGCTTCGGCGCGCGCCGGAAAATAGCGCGACGAACCGGCAAGACGCTGCGACAGGGCGTCATGCAGCCAGCGCAGCAGCCAACCCCAGGCCTCGGCCAATTGCGGCTTATAGGTTTCGGCAACGGCGCAGGCGTCAATCTGAGCGGGTTTCGACAACTGATCGAGAAACGCCTCGCGCCGCTCGCTTCGCTCAGGCTCGGCAAATCCGATGGCGGCCAGGGGCGCGCCGCCGGCTTCGGCGAGGACTGCGTCGGCCTGCGCCACACCGGCTTGCCGCATCCAATCCAGTGCCGGCGCTGGGTCGGGCAAGCCGACCGCAACCTTGCGACAACGTGAGCGCACCGTCGGCAACAACCTGCCAGGCTGGTGCGACACCAAAATCAACAACACGCGCGGCGGCGGTTCCTCCAGAGTTTTCAACAACGCATTGGCGGCGGCAGCGTTCATGAACTCGGCCGGATGGATCACCGCACTGCGCCAGCCGCCACGATGTGCACTGAGGTAGAGGAAATCGGTGACTTCACGTACCTGATCGACCTTGATTTCCTTGCTGGCCTTTTTAGTGACCTTGCCGGATTCGTCGGTTTCTTGTTCTCGCGGCTCCAGGTAACGATAGTCCGGATGATTGCCCTGCAGGAACCAGTTGCAGGCGTCACACACGCCGCAGGGGCCCTCATGGCCGGGGGCTTCACACAGTATCCACTGCGCCAGCGACAGCCCCAGATCGCGCTTGCCGACCCCGGCCGGGCCCTGCAACAGCAACGCGTGCGGCATGCGCTCGCGGTCGGCGCTCAGTTGCTGGAATAGCGCCTGGTTCCAGGGATGGATCACATCTGCGCCTCAAGAATGGCGGCCAGTTGCTGGCGTACCGCGTCGATGCTGCAACGGCCGTCTATCACCCGAATACGCTGCGGAAATTGCGCGGCGCGGCGCAAATAGGCGGCGCGCACGCGGGCATGAAAATCGCCTTGTTCACGCTCGAAACGATCCGGCGCGCGCGCGCTCGCCAAACGCTGGGCGGCGATTTCCGGGGCGAGATCGAACAGCAGGGTCAAATCCGGATGCAAATCGGCATGCACCCAAGCTTCCAACACGGCCAGGCGTGCTTCCGGCAAACCGCGGCCGCCGCACTGATAGGCGAAGCTGGCATCGGTAAAGCGGTCGGAAATCACCACATCGCCGGCGGCCAGCGCCGGCCGAATGACCTGTTCGACATGTTCGCGCCGCGCCGCAAACATGATCAGCGCTTCCGTCTCCGGATGCATCGGCTCATGCAGCACCAAGGCGCGCAATTTCTCGCCGATGGGCGTACCGCCCGGCTCGCGCGTCATCCGCACGCGCCGGCCGCGCGACGTGAACCAGTCTTGCAGCCAGCTCAGGTGGCTGCTCTTGCCGGCGCCGTCGACACCCTCCAGGCTGATGAACAAGCCGGACATCATCGCCCTCTCTGGTAGCGGTTGACGGCGCGGTTGTGGGCATCGAGCGTTTCGGAAAACACATGCCGACCGCTGCCTTTGGCCACGAAATACAACGCTTTGCTGGTTTCTGGATGCAATGCCGCCTGAATCGCCGCCAGGCCGGGCAAGGCGATCGGCGTCGGCGGCAAGCCGCCGCGGGTATAGGTGTTGTAAGGCGTATCGGCGAGCAGGTCGTCGCGGCGAAGATTGCCGTCAAAGCGCGCGCCCAGGCCATAGATCACGGTCGGATCGGTCTGCAAACGCATGCCGATGCGCAGACGGTTGAGGAAGACCGCGGCGATCAGCGGACGCTCTTCGGCGGCGCCCGTCTCTTTCTCGATGATCGACGCCATGATCAGCACCTCGTACGGCGTGCGGTATGGCAGACCCGGCCGGCGCGCCGCCCAGCTCGCCTTGAGATTCTCCTGCATGGCATGATAGGCGCGCTTGTACAGCGCCAGTTCCGAGCTGCCCTTGTCAAAGAAATAGGTATCCGGAAAGAACAGGCCTTCCGGATGCGCTTCCTGCACGCCGACCGCTTGCAAGAGTTCGGCATCGCTCATCTTGACGGTGTCGTGGCGCAGAGCCGGGTTGGCCGCCACGCTGCGGCGCATGTCCTGAAAGGTCCAGCCTTCGATCAGAGCCAGCTTGCCAAGCACGGTGTCGCCCTGCGTGATTTTGCGCAGCAGCTGCAGCGGCGTAGCCGCTTGCTCGAGTGCATAACTGCCCGCCTTGATTTCGCCCGCCTGCCCTTTCAGGCGAGCGAGCAGCACGAATACCCACGGACGGCTGAGCACGCCGCTGCGATGCAGACTCTCGCTGGCAGCGGTCAATGAGGCGCCGCGCTGGATCGAAAAATCGATCGGATAAACCGTACCGGGCATGTGCATCGGCTGGTTGGCATGCCAGAGCAGACCGCCGCCGAAGAACAACGTGGCGATCAGGCCGAGCAACAGAAATCGGTTGATCCACCTACGCATCGAGCAGTCCCGCGAGCCGTACACTGATCACCGGCGTCGGCCAGCTTGTCGTCTCCAGGCGAGCCACGCGGCGCAGCCCCCAAAGGCTGTTGGTCAGCATCAGCTCATCGGCATCCAACACGTCTTGCATACTCAATGCGGTTTCCTGCACATCCAGTCCCTCGGCCTGCGCCAGCCGCATCAGCCGCGCGCGCGTCAGGCCGGCGACGCCGCATTGATCGAGTCGCGGCGTCAGCAGCCGGTTGCGATGCCAGAGAAATAAATTGCTCATCACACCGGAAATCACATTTCCTGCCTGGTCCAGCAGCAGGCCTTCATGAATCTCGGGCGTGTGCCATTCGGCGCGCGCCAGCACATTTTCCAGTCGGTTCAGATGCTTGATGCCGGCCAACCTGGGTTGCCAGCCCAAGCGCAGCGTACACACCCGCAGCGTGATATCGCTCAACGGCACGGACGCGGGCACGCGGCTGGCGTCGTAATACATCAAACGGCGCACCTGCTGGCCTTCCGGCGGCAGATAACCGCGCTGACCACTGCCGCGCGTTACCAGTAATTTCAGCACGCCGTCGGCCATATGCGGGGCAAGTTGATCAAGATCGGCAAGCCATTGTGCGGGTGCAGGCGCCAACAGGCCGAGGCGGGCGCAATCCTGCGCCAATTTGGCGACGTGCTCGTGCCACCAACGCGGCTTGCCGTCAGCGACTCTTACGGTGCGAAACACCCCGTCGCCATACATCAAGCCGCGATCGGTCGCAGGCAGCCAGACCGTGGGCGCGCCATCGACCAGAACGACGCTTTGTGCAGTCATGGTCCGGCGCGCGCAGTCAGGTCAGGAGCAACGACAAGACGTCATCAAAGCTTGGCGAAAATGACCGTGCCGTTGGTGCCGCCGAAGCCGAAGGAGTTGGATAACGCCACGCCGACCTTGGCATCGCGCGCGATGTTGGCCACGTAGTCGAGATCGCATCCTTCGTCCGGCTGCGCCAGATTGATGGTGGGGGGCACCGCTTGGCGCGCAATGGCCAACGCCGAGAACACCGCTTCGATACCGCCGGCCGCACCCAGCAAATGCCCGGTCATCGACTTGGTGGAACTGACCATGACTTTGCCGGCGTGATCGCCCAGCGAACGTTTCACCGCTTTGGTTTCGGCCAGATCGCCCAATGGCGTGGAGGTGCCATGCGCATTGATGTAGTCGACCTGATCAGGATTGATGCCGGCATTGCGCAGCGCCGCATCCATGCAGCGCGCCGCACCGGAGCCATCCTCGATCGGAGCGGTCATGTGATGGGCATCCGCGCTCTTGCCGTAGCCGATCAGCTCGCAATAAATGCGCGCGCCACGCGCTTTGGCGTGCTCGTATTCTTCCAGTACCAAGACGCCCGCGCCCTCGCCCATGACGAAACCATCCCGGTCCTTGTCCCAGGGCCGGCTGGCGCCCGTCGGATCATCGTTGCGGGTGGACAGTGCGCGCGCCGAAGCAAAGCCGCCGATCGCCAACGGACAGAGGGTGGATTCGGCGCCGCCGGCGATCATCACATCGGCTTCGCCGTATTCGATCATGCGCCCGGCTTCGCCGATCGAATGCGTGCCGGTCGTGCATGCCGTCACCATGGCCACGTTCGGCCCCTGCAAACCGTACATGATCGAAAGATGGCCGGAAATCATGTTGATGATCGTGGCCGGAATGAAAAAGGGTGAAATCTTGCGCGGCCCCTCGGCCAGATAGACCTTGTGGGTTTCCTCGATCATTTGCAGCCCGCCGATGCCGGAGCCGATGTTGACGCCGATACGCTCACGATTGGCATCCGACACTTCCAGGCCGGAATCCTTGAACGCATCGATGGCCGCAGCCAGGCCGAAATGGATGAAGGTATCCATCCGGCGTGCCTCTTTGGGAGTGAGGTATTTGGCCAGATCGAAATTCTTCACGTCGCCTGCGATCTGGCAAGTAAAGGCCGAGGCATCAAAACGACTGATCCGGGAAATGCCGGACTGACCTGCCATCAGACTGGCCCAGGCATCTTCAACGTTATTGCCGACAGGGGAAATGATGCCGAGCCCGGTAACCACGACTCTACGCTTGGTCATGGGAAACTCCTGGGGAAACGCATGCTGCGGAAAACCGGGATGCGGCGCTCGAATAAGAAACGCCCAGCCGGTTGGTGCTGATGATCAATCACGGAGTGACGGCAGTACCCGCCGCTCCGTTATAGCGAAATTACTTGTTCAGATGACTGTTCACGTAATCGACGGCTTGCTGAACCGTGGTGATCTTTTCGGCTTCTTCGTCGGGGATTTCGCACTCGAAAGCCTCTTCCAGAGCCATCACCAGTTCCACCGTGTCGAGAGAATCGGCGCCCAGGTCATCCACGAACGAAGACTCCAGTTTCACATCGGCTTCGTTGGCGCCCAGTTGCTCGGCAACAATCTTTTTGACACGTTGTTCAATATCACTCATCAGATAACTCCCACTTGGGTAGAAAAATTACGGGTAGAAAAAGCGGGGGCATTCTAGCAGTCTGCCCAACACGAAGAAACCGACAGCATGGCGTCCCGCCAGGAAAAAAATTGAAATCCAACGATTGAAGCAGGCTTGCCGCAGCAAACGCTTCATTCCATATACATCCCGCCGTTGACGTGCAGTGTGGCGCCAGTGACATAGGCGGCGCCGTCGGAAGCCAGATAGGCTACGGCGTGGGCGATGTCTTCCGGCGAACCCAGCTTGCCGAGCGGAATCCGCTCCAGCAACTTGGCCCGCGCGGCCTCAGGCAAGGTCTTGGTCATGTCGGTGTCGATAAAGCCGGGCGCCACGCAATTCGCCGTAATGCCGCGACTGCCGACTTCCTGCGCCAATGACTTGGTGAAACCGATCATGCCGGCCTTGGCGGCGGCATAGTTGGTCTGACCGGCATTGCCGGATGCGCCGACGACCGAAGCGATGCTGATGATGCGGCCGAAGCGGGCCTTCATCATCGGCCGCAACACGGCACGCGAGAGCCGGAAGACCGAGGTCAGGTTGGTTTCCAGTATCGACGCCCATTCCTCGTCTTTCATCCGCATCAGCAGGTTGTCGCGGGTAATGCCGGCGTTGTTGACCAGGATATCGATCCGGCCGTACCGGGCCACGATGCCGGCGATGGCCGCATCGACCTGAGCCGCATCATTGACATCGAGCATCAGGCCCTCTCCGTTCAGCCCCGCCGCCTGCAACGCGTCGACAATGGCGGCAGCGCCAGACTCGCTGGTTGCGGTGCCCACCACAAAACACCCCGTATTCGCCAAAGCATGCAGGATGGCCTTGCCGATCCCCCGCGAGGCGCCCGTCACCAGTGCGACACGTGCTTCCATGTTCATCTCCTTATGCCTTGATCTTTGCCAATGTCTCGGTCAGCGCGGCGGCATCGGCCATGGCTGCGCCCGGCAGGCCTTCGACGATACGCTTGTTGAGGCCGGCCAATACCTTGCCGGGGCCGCACTCCGCGACCAACTGAATGCCCTGTGCGGAAAACGCCTGCACGGTTTCGACCCACCGCACCGGGCTGTAGAGCTGCCTCGCCAGCGCATCGCGGATGGCATCGGGGGCGGCATGAGCGGCCACGTCGGCGTTATGCAAGACGGTCACGCTGGGGGCTTGCACATCGACTTCGGCCAGTGCCGCACGTAGCTTTTCTGCGGCCGGCCGCATGAGAGCGCAATGCGACGGCACCGAAACCGGCAAAGGCAGCGCCCGCTTGGCGCCCTTTTCCTTGGCCAGGACGCAACCGCGCTCCACTGCCGTTTTGTTGCCGGCAATCACCACCTGGCCGGGCGAATTGAAATTGACGGCTTCCAGCACCTCGCCCTGGGCGGCCTCGGCGCAGACTGCGCGCACGGCGTCGTCATCCAGGCCAAGCACCGCCGCCATCGCGCCGACGCCTTCGGGCACCGCGGCTTGCATCGCCGCGGCGCGCAAGCGAACCAGCCTGACCGCATCGGCAAACTTGAGGGCGCCCGCGCACACCAGGGCGGTGTATTCGCCCAGGCTATGTCCCGCCATCATGGCCGGCGCCGAGCCGCCCTGGCTTTGCCATAAGCGATAGACCGCGACGCCCGCCGCCAACATCGCAGGCTGGGTATTGACGGTTTGGTTGAGCAGGTCGGCCGGGCCGTCGGCGACCATGGCCCAAAGATCTTGTCCCAGCGCCTCGGACGCTTCGGCCAGCGTGTCTCTGATCGGCGCGGCATCGCCATAAGCCGCCAACATCCCCACCGATTGCGAGCCCTGACCGGGGAAAACAAGCGCGAATTTCATTCAAAGTCTCCGCAATTAAGCCACTTCCGGAAGCAAGCGGCTTCCGGAACCCCGCACCGTCCGGTGCGGGAACCTCAGAATTGGACCAGTACCGAGCCCCAGGTAAAACCGCCGCCGAACGCTTCCATCAGCACCCGTTCACCGGCCTTGATCCTGCCATCGCGCACGGCGGTATCGAGCGCCAGCGGGATCGAAGCGGCAGAAGTGTTGCCATGCCGATCCACCGTCACCACGACCCGATCCATGCTCATGCCCAGCTTCTTGGCGGTGGCCTGAATGATGCGGATATTGGCCTGGTGCGGCACCAGCCAATCCACGTCGGATTTCTGCAGGCCATTGGCCGCCAGGGTTTCATCAACGATCGCATCCAGCGTATTGACCGCCATCTTGAACACGGCGTTGCCGGACATGCGCATGTAACAGGCGCCTTCCTTCTTCAGCGACACGCCGCCATCGACGAACAGCAGATCCTGATAACGCCCGTCGGCATGCAGATGGGTGGCGATGATTCCAGGCTGCTCGGAAGCGCGCAGGATGATCGCGCCGGCGCCATCGCCCCACAGCATGCAATTGCTGCGGTCGTCCCAGTCCGTGATGCGCGACAGCGTCTCGGCGCCGACCACCAAGGCCGTCTTGACCTGGCCGGATCGGATGAACTGGTCCGCCACCGAAACGGCATAGACGAAACCGCTGCAGACCGCCTGCACGTCAAACGCCGGGCAACCGTTGGTGATGCCCAGTTTGGCCTGCAATACGCAAGCCGTGCTCGGAAACACCCGATCCGAAGTCGTGGTGGCGACCACGATCAATTCAATCTCGCCTGCGTCTATCCCCGCCGCCTCGATCGCGCTTTCAGCAGCCTTCTGCGCCAGATCGCTGGTCAGTTCGCCCTCGGCGGCAATATGGCGTTCACGTATGCCGGTGCGCTCGACGATCCATTCGCTGGTGGTATCAATCCGCTTTTCCAGGTCCGCGTTGGTCAAAATATGCGTCGGCAGATAGCTGCCGGTACCGATGATGCGGGAATAGATTCTGGCCATCGGGGGTACGTCGCGCGTCATGCCAGCTCTCCTTCTTCGAGCAAACCGTTGGGGATGTCATTGTGAGCGCCAACCTGGTCAGCAATTCGACGCAGCAAACCGCCACGCACTTCCTCGGCAGCCTTGAGAATCGCCTGCTCGAAAGAAAACACATCGGCAGAACCGTGGCTCTTGATGATGACGCCATTGAGGCCAAGCAAACTGGCGCCGTTGTAACGACGCGGATCGAGTTTGCTCTTGAACGCGCGCAATACCGGCCAGGACATGAGGCCGGCGAGACGAGTGAGCAGATTTCTTTTGAACTCGCTGCGCAACTGGTCGCCGATCAACTTGGCCAACCCTTCCGAAGTTTTCAGCGCTACGTTGCCGACAAAACCATCACACACCACGACATCGACGGTGCCTTTGTAAATATCGTCGCCCTCGACATTGCCGCGAAAATTCAGCCCGCTCGATCGCAGCAACTCGCCTGCTTGCTTGACCACGTCGTTGCCCTTGATGTCCTCTTCGCCGATATTGAGCAGCCCGATGCTGGGGCGGTCTTTATGCTCGATGGCCGCCACCAATGCCGAGCCCATGATGGCGAATTGCAGCAGGTGCTCGGCCGAACAATCGACATTGGCGCCCAGATCGAGCATGTAGGTGCGACCGGTGCGGGAAGGCAATGTCGAAGCAATGGCCGGGCGGTCTATGCCTGGCAAGGTCTTCAGCACGAAACGGGAGATCGCCATCAGCGCGCCGGTATTGCCGGCTGACACGCCGGCATCGGCCTCGCCGCGCTTGACCAGGTCCGCGGTCACCCGCATCGACGAGTCTTTCTTCGTTCGCAAGGCGACCGGCAAGGGGTCGTCCATCTTCACCACTTCACTGGCGTGATGAACCCGCAGGCGAGTGCCTGCCGCCGATTTATTGGCCTTCAGCTCTGCATGGAGCGCATCTTCCAGACCAACAAGAACGATGTTGACATCCGGCGCCTTGCGCAGAAAGTCCAGCGCCGCCTTGACCGTCACATGAGGGCCGTGATCGCCACCCATGGCGTCAATGGCGATAGTAATTTCTCGCATGACCGCTCAGCCCAAGAAAAACCAGTTCAAATTGCCTGGCATAGCCTCAGACCGGGCCAAACTAAAAATCAGCTGTTGTCCGCCTTGGTATTCAGGACTTTGCGGCCACGATAAAAGCCGGTCGGGCTGATATGGTGACGCAGATGCATTTCACCGGTGGTCGGCTCGACGGCCGTCGGCGGGGTGGTCAGAAAGTCGTGCGCACGATGCATGCCACGCTTGGAAGGGGATTTCTTATTCTGCTGAACAGCCATGACGATCTCCAATAAACCAAAACTAATTCTATTAATTCAAAAAACTGCCGGGCGACACACCCGGATCAGATCAAACCTCACCCGCCAGCGCCAAGCCATCGGGATCACACTCACCCTCGGCATGCATCGGCACCACCGGAATACTGAGCAAAATCTCGTCCTCAACCAAAGCGGCGACATCCAACTCGGGATCGGCAATCAACGCATCCAGCAAGGGGTCCAGATTCTCCCAGCGCGCCAACTCAGCCTCATTCCTAGCCACGGGCAGCACCACATCCAGATTCATCGCCTCCGGATACATCGTCATACACTGCTGACAGGTCAGCCAGACATTGGCCTCAACCTTCAGGCGCAACGCCGGACGACCGGACGCCAACACCCCGGTAAGGCGGTATTGCACTGCAGCATCATCTGGCCTCAAACTCTCACGCAAACGCGGCAAATCCTCGACGCGCAATACACCGCTCAGGCTCTCGCCGGACTTGGCAAATTGCAGGCTATCAAAGGGTTTCCGTGCAGACATAAGCCGTAAATGTTAAGCTGCGCGGCTGTTTTTGTCAAAGGCAACACCATTTTCTAGGGCCTAAGCGTGATCAGGAAAATACTCATCGCAAACCGAGGCGAAATTGCCGTTCGGATTGTTCGTGCATGCAAGGAAATGGGCATCAAGGCGGTGGCCATTTACACCGACGCCGATCGGCATGGCTTGCATGTCAAAAAGGCGGACACCGCGTTCAATATCGGCTCCGACCCGGTGCTGGGTTATTTGAATGCCCACAATATCGTCAACCTGGCCGTGGCTTCGGGTTGCGACGCGCTGCACCCCGGTTACGGTTTTCTGTCGGAAAACCCGGTCCTGGCCGAAGTGTGCGCCCGCCGGGGCATCAAGTTCATCGGCCCGTCTTCCCAAGTGATCACTCAGATGGGCGACAAGATCCAGGCGCGGCTGGCGATGATCGAGGCCGGCATTCCGGTGATTCCCGGCTCCGATCACAACCTGGAAAACGCCGATGAGGCGCTGAAGCTGGCCCGCGAAATCGGCTATCCGATCATGCTGAAAGCCACCAACGGCGGCGGCGGTCGCGGCATCCGGCGCTGCGATTCGGATGAAGAACTGGTCAAGAACTACGAGCGTGTCGTATCCGAAGCGAGCAAGGCATTCGGCAAGCCGGAAGTATTCATCGAAAAATGCGTGGTCAATCCGAAGCACATCGAAGTCCAGATCATCGGCGACAATTTCGGCAACTGCGTGCATCTGTATGAACGCGACTGTTCCATCCAGCGGCGCAATCAAAAACTGATCGAGATCGCACCGTCTCCGCAATTGACCGAAGCGCAGCGGGAATACATCGGCAAACTGGCCGTGCGCGCGGCCAAGGCGGTGGGCTACCGAAACGCCGGCACGGTGGAATTCTTGCTCGATGCCGACAACCAGTTCTATTTCATGGAAATGAACACGCGTTTGCAGGTCGAGCATACGGTGACCGAGACGATCACCGGCATCGACATCGTCCAGGAGCAGATTCGCATTACCGACGGCCTCCCGCTGCAGTACAGGCAGGAAGACATCCAGCACCGCGGCTTCGCCATGGAATTCCGGATCAATGCGGAAGATCCGAAAAACGGCTTCCTGCCCAGTTTCGGCCGCATCACGCGTTACTACGCGCCCGGCGGCCCTGGCGTACGTACCGATGCCGCCATGTATTCCGGTTACACCATCCCCCCCTACTACGACTCCATGTGCGCCAAGCTGACGGTCTGGGCGCTGACCTGGGAAGGGGTGATCGAACGCGGCCGGCGCTCGCTCGACGATATGGGCGTCTACGGCGTAAAAACCACCATTCCGTACTACCAGGAAATTCTGCAAAACAAGGATTTCCGCACCGGCCGTTTCAACACCAGCTTTGTCGATACGCATCCGGAACTGCTCAACTATGCCGTGCGTCAGCCGCCAGAAATGAAAGCGGCGGCCATATCGGCGGCGATCGCCGCGCACCTGGGCATTTGAACACGGGTTGAACAACGCCCGAACGACATCGCAAGGCCGTTCACAACCTTAGATAGATAAGGAAGCACGATGACTCAAGTCAAGATCACCGAACTGGTTCTGCGTGACGGACATCAGTCCCTGATCGCCACCCGCATGCGCACCGAAGACATGCTGCCGATCTGCGGCAAACTCGATAACGTCGGATTCTGGTCGCTCGAAGCCTGGGGCGGCGCCACCTTCGACGCCTGTGTGCGCTTCCTCAAGGAAGATCCGTGGGAGCGCCTGCGCAAATTGCGCCGTGCGCTGCCCAATTCGCGCATCCAGATGTTGCTGCGCGGCCAGAACCTGCTCGGATACCGGCATTACCCGGACGACCTGGTCCGCGCCTTCGTGCAGAAGTCAGCCGACAACGGCGTCGATGTGTTCCGCGTCTTCGATGCAATGAACGACATCCGCAACATGCGCGTCTCGATCGAAGCGGTGAAGGCTGCCGGAAAACATGCCGAAGGCACCTTGTCCTACACCACCAGCCCGGTGCATAACGTCGCCTACTTCGTGGCCATGGCGCAGAAACTCGAAGAAATGGGCAGCGACACCATCGCCATCAAGGACATGGCCGGCCTGCTGACGCCCTACATGGCGGCGGACCTGGTAAAGGCGCTCAAAGGCGCGGTTTCCATCCCGATCCACCTGCACAGCCATGCCACCTCCGGCCTGGCCAGCATGGCGCACATGAAAGGCGTTGAAGCGGGAGTGTCGGTGATCGACACCTGTTTGTCCGCCTTCTCCGAAGGCGCCAGCCACCCCACTACGGAAAGTCTGGTCGCCGCCTTCGCCGGCACGGAATATGACACCGGCCTGGACCTGATCAAATTGCAGGAGATCGCCGCCTACTTCAAGGAAGTGCGCAAGAAATACTGGCAGTTCGAGATGAAAGGCCAGCAGGTCGATACCCGCATCCTGGTATCGCAGGTGCCCGGCGGCATGATTTCGAATCTGGTCAATCAGTTGAAGGAACAAGGCGCACTCAACCGCATGGACGAGGTCTTGGCCGAAATCCCGCGCGTGCGCGAAGACCTCGGCTACCCGCCGCTGGTCACCCCCACTTCGCAGATCGTCGGCACCCAGGCCGTGTTGAACGTGCTGACCGGCGGCCGCTACAAATCGGTCACCAACGAGGTCAAGAGCTACCTGCTGGGCCGCTACGGCGCCGCCCCGGGTCTGGTCAACGACGAAGTCAAGAAACTCGCGGTCGGCAATCAGGAAGTCATCACCTGCCGTCCGGCCGACCTGCTGACCGACGAACTCGACAAATTGCGCGGCGAAGCGGAAGGCCTGGCGAAATCCGATGAGGACGTGCTGACCTATGCCATGTTCCCCGACCTCGGCCGCACCTTCCTGCTCGAGCGCGCCAGCGGCGCATTGATGCCGGAACCGCTGTTACCGCCCGAGTCCAAATTGGCTACGGCCTGCCCGGCGGTCTATGCCCCGAGCGAGTTCAACGTCACCTTGCACGGCGAGACCTATCACATCCGCATCAAAGGCACCGGCCATGCCGGTGACGGCGAACGTCCTTTCTACGTCCACGTCGATGGCGTCGCCGAAGAAGTGCTGCTGGAAGCGCTGGATGAAGTCGAAGTCACACCGGGCTCCAGTGCGCCGCGCAAGGCGCCCAGCAGCAAGGCCAATGCGTCCGGCGGCGCCAAACAGCGCCCCCGCCCGACCCATGCCGGCTGCGTCACCACCGCGATGCCGGGCGCCATCGTCGACGTCAAGGTCAAGGTCGGCGACAAGATCAAGGCCGGCGACGGCGTCCTGGTCATCGAAGCGATGAAGATGGAAAACGAAGTTCAGGCGCCGGTCAGCGGCACCGTCGTCGCGGTTCACGTCGCCAAGGGCGACGCGGTGACCCCCGATCAGGTTCTGGTCGAGATTCAGCCTGAATAAATTCGTGAGCGGTGAGCAGTGAGCCGAAACAGTCTCCCCGCTCCCCGCTCCCCGCTCCCCAT
This sequence comes from uncultured Thiobacillus sp., assembly GCA_964466195.1. Lineage (GTDB taxonomy): Bacteria > Pseudomonadota > Gammaproteobacteria > Burkholderiales > Thiobacillaceae > PFJX01. The sequence goes on along the minus strand of CAYXMQ010000003.1, from coordinate 1,559 downwards.
GCACCTCGTCCTCGCCTCTACCTCCCCGTACCGACGCGAATTGCTCGCCCGACTGGGCGTGCCGTTCGAAGTCGCCGCGCCCGATGTCGACGAAACGCCGCTGCCGGGCGAGTCGCCGGATGCCACCGCACAGCGGCTGTCGATACTGAAAGCCCGCGCCGTCGCCAAAACGTTTCCCGACGCCCTGGTCATCGGTTCCGATCAGGTCGCACTGCTGGCCGGCGAGCAACTCGGCAAACCCGGCAATTTCGCCAACGCCGTCGCCCAGCTCAAGCGCATGCGCGGCAAGACGCTCGAATTCCATACCGCATTGACCCTGCTCAACGCGCGCACGGGCCGCACGCAAACCGCCAACGTGCCGGTGCGGCTGGTCATGCGCGAATACAGCGACGCCCAGATCGAGGCCTATCTGAACAAGGACCAGCCCTATAACTGCTGCGGCAGCGCCAAGAGCGAATCGCTCGGCATCGCGCTGATCGCGCGCTTCGAAACCGAAGACCCGAATGCGCTGGTCGGCCTGCCGTTGATCAAACTGACGGAAATGCTCGCCAATGAAGGCCTGGATGTATTGACGTGGCCGGCGTCCTCTACCTGATCCCGACGCCGCTGGGCGAATCCGAGCAGCCCACGGCCCTGGCGCAGATCCTGCCGGACGAAACCCGGCGTATCGCGGCGGGATTGACGAGCTTCATCGTCGAACAGGCGAAAACCGCGCGCGCCTTCCTGAAGCAACTGCCGACCACCACCCCGCTGCAGCAGCTCACGTTGCGCGAGCTCAATGAACACACGCCCGCCGGCGAACTGGCGGCATTGCTCGCCCCGCTGCTGGCCGGCGAAGACATCGGCTTGATTTCCGAAGCCGGCTGTCCGGCCGTCGCCGACCCGGGCGCCAATCTGGTGCGGCTGGCGCATCAACAGGGCATCCGGGTGCGGCCGTTGATCGGTCCGTCTTCGATCTTGCTGGCGCTGATGGGCTCCGGACTGGTCGGTCAACGTTTCGCCTTTCATGGCTACCTGCCCGTGAAACCGGATGAACGCGCCGCCGCACTGCGCGATCTGGAAAAGCGCGCGCAGCAGGATGACGCCGCCCAGGTATTCATCGAAACGCCGTACCGCAACCAGGCCATGCTGGAATCCATTCTGGCCAGTTGCCAGGCGGATACCTTGCTCACGATAGCCTGCGACCTGACGCTGGAGAGCGAGTATCTAGCCACCCGTCCGGTATCCGCTTGGCGCGGCACTCTGCCCGAGATACAGAAACGGCCGGCGGTTTTCCTGCTTTATCTCCCGCAAGCTGAGAAGCCAAAAGCACATCGCGGCATCCCGATGCCCCGCCCACCCGTCCGGCGCAGGCCTGGGTAACGCCTTTTTGGCAGGCATCCGCAATTCGCTGTTTAAAAGGCCCGCTCCGCACCGACCTGAACTGGCTACACGATATGGAAACCTGGGTTTCAGTGGCTGGAGTCGACCCACTACAGTCATTCAAACGGGCCGTATCGTGTGACTCTTGATCGGCGAGGCTGTGTGAAAACGCCCAACTTTCCTAAACTGAACGCATC
>CAYXMQ010000002.1:0-278826 GCA_964466195.1 uncultured Thiobacillus sp. | reverse complement strand
ACTCCCTTACCTCCAAACGCCCCTATTTAGGGGCGTTTGCTTTTTGTGTGGCAGTGCCGAATCAGGCGGTGCTTGAGCCGCCGCTATCGTAAACGTATACTTGCGCATATTTTTCAATTGAGCGGGATGGGCGCGAGCCTGTCCCGCTTGTCACATCTGGACCAGGGGTAATTTTGTCTGCGTTCGTGCCTGCAATTTTAGTGTTAGCCGACGGCACCGTGTTTCGTGGCTACGGAATTGGCGCTGATGGGGTCGGTGTCGGTGAAGTGGTTTTCAATACTTCGATTACCGGTTATCAGGAAATCCTGACGGATCCATCTTATTGCCGACAGATCGTCACGCTGACCTACCCGCATATCGGTAATGTTGGAACCAATGCTGAAGACGCTGAATCTTCGCGCATTCATGCATCCGGGTTGGTTATTCGTGATCTGCCTTTGTTGCCAAGCAACTTTCGCATGAACGAGTCCTTGTCCTCCTATTTGGCAGCGCGGAATGTGGTAGCCATTGCAGGCATCGACACTCGAAAGCTCACGCGCCTGTTGCGCGAAAAAGGCGCACAAAATGGTTGCGTCATGGTCGGGAGCATTGATGCAACTGTCGCCTTGCAGCACGCTCGTTCCTGCCCGAGCATGAGTGGGCAAGATCTTGCAAAAGAAGTGACTTGCTCAGCCGCGCACGCATGGACTGAGGGTGAGTGGGCGTTAGGTAAGGGATTCGCTGTCGCAACCTCTGAGCAGTTTCATGTGGTCGCTTACGATTTCGGCGTCAAGCGCAACATTTTGCGCATGCTCACTAGCCGAGGCTGCAAAGTGACTGTCGTGCCGGCGCAGACTTCTTCTGCCGATGTTCTGGCGATGCGCCCGGATGGTGTTTTTCTGTCGAATGGCCCGGGCGATCCCGAGCCTTGTGACTACGCAATTCGTGCAATCAAAGAAATCCTGGCCGCGCGTATACCCACCTACGGTATCTGCCTGGGTCATCAGTTACTTGGGTTAGCGTCGGGTGCCCGTACCGTTAAGATGAAATTCGGCCACCACGGCGGCAATCATCCTGTTCAAGATCTGGATAGCAAGCGCGTGATGATTACCAGCCAGAATCATGGTTTTGCCGTGGATGCGGCCAACTTGCCTGAGTATTTGCGTGTCACGCACATTTCTTTATTCGACGGCTCTCTGCAGGGCATCGAACGAACGGATGTCCCCGCATTCAGTTTTCAGGGCCATCCCGAAGCCAGTCCCGGCCCGCATGACGTGAGCTACTTGTTCGATCGATTCATCAAGCTGATGCTAGAAAACAGGGCGACCCATGCCTAAGCGTACCGACATTAATTCTGTCCTGATCATCGGCGCGGGGCCGATCATCATCGGCCAGGCATGCGAGTTCGACTATTCCGGCGCGCAAGCTTGCAAGGCGCTGAAGGAAGAGGGTTATCGCGTCATTCTGGTGAATTCAAATCCCGCTACGATCATGACTGACCCGGATATGGCGGATGCGACCTACATCGAGCCGATCAACTGGCAGACAGTGGAACGGATCCTTGAGAAAGAGCGGCCAGATGCCATTCTTCCCACCATGGGAGGGCAGACGGCATTGAACTGCGCCCTTGATCTGGCGAAGTTTGGCGTGCTCGAAAAATACAATGTTGAGTTGATCGGCGCTTCGCGGGAGGCCATTGATAAAGCCGAAGATCGCGAAAAATTCAAACAAGCCATGTCACGCATCGGGCTTGCGAATCCTCGCTCTTCTCTGGCGCATAGCCTGGAAGAGGCCATGCAAATCCAGGCCGGTATCGGCTTTCCAACCATCATCAGGCCCTCCTTCACGATGGGGGGGAGCGGTGGCGGCATTGCCTACAATATGGAGGAATTCGTCACGATCTGTGAAGGCGGTCTGGAGGCGTCGCCTACCCGCGAGTTATTGATTGAGGAATCCTTGATCGGCTGGAAAGAATTCGAGATGGAGGTGGTCCGGGATCGTGCCGACAATTGCATCATCATCTGCTCCATTGAGAACCTCGATCCGATGGGTGTGCATACGGGTGATTCGATTACGGTTGCTCCGGCCCAGACGCTGACGGATCGCGAATACCAGCTCTTGCGCAATGCTTCCATTGCGGTTCTGCGCGAAATCGGTGTTGATACCGGCGGTTCCAATGTCCAGTTTGCGATCAATCCGGACAATGGTCGCATTGTTGTGATCGAGATGAACCCGCGCGTTTCCCGCTCTTCGGCGCTGGCTTCAAAAGCAACCGGTTTCCCGATTGCCAAGGTGGCCGCCAAGCTGGCTGTCGGATATACGCTGGACGAATTGAAGAATGAGATTACCGGCGGCGCCACTCCGGCTTCCTTTGAACCGTCGATTGACTATGTGGTCACCAAGATACCGCGTTTTGCATTCGAGAAATTCCCTCAGGCCAACGATCGTCTGACGACGCAAATGAAGTCGGTCGGCGAGGTGATGTCGATCGGTCGGACGATGCAGGAATCTTTGCAGAAGGCCCTGCGCGGCCTGGAAACAGGGGTGGATGGCCTGGATGAAAAGTCCATCGACGTCGACGAAGTGAAAGCGGAAATGGGTAATCCGGGCGCGGAACGACTCTGGTACGTCGCCGACGCATTTCGGCTGGGCATGAGTTTTGCCGACATCCAGGGAATCACCAAGATCGATCCCTGGTTCCTTGCCCAGATTGAAGATTTGGTTAGGCAAGAGGAGGCGTTGAGAGGTCGTGATCTTGCAAGCCTGGCTGGCGAAGAACTGTTCGCCTTAAAGCGCAATGGTTTTTCGGATCGTCGTCTGGCCAAGTTGCTGGCTACCGATCAGCACGCTGTACGCGCGCGGCGCTGGCAGTTGGCAGTGCACCCGGTATACAAGCGGGTGGACACGTGCGCAGCCGAATTCGCCACATCCACGGCTTATTTGTATTCCACTTATGAAGAGGAATGCGAGTCGCAACCCACCGATCGCAAAAAGATCATGGTCCTTGGCGGCGGGCCGAATCGCATTGGGCAGGGCATCGAGTTCGACTATTGCTGCGTCCATGCTGCGCTTGCCATGCGTGAGGACGGTTATGAAACCATCATGGTTAACTGCAACCCGGAGACGGTGTCTACCGACTTCGACACCTCTGATCGTCTCTATTTCGAACCGTTGACGTTGGAAGATGTGCTGGAAATCGTGCGCATTGAAAAGCCGGTGGGGGTCATTGTGCAATATGGCGGCCAGACGCCGCTGAAACTGGCGCGCGATTTGGAGAAGTATGGCGTACCCATCATCGGAACCACGCCCGATGCCATCGATCGTGCTGAAGATCGTGAACGGTTTCAGCGCATGATCAATGAGCTTGGCTTGCTGCAGCCGCCCAACCGAACGGCTCGCGCGGAAGATGAAGCTCTGCGCCTGGCTGCCGAGATAGGCTATCCACTGGTTGTGCGCCCTTCCTATGTGCTGGGTGGCCGTGCGATGGAGATCGTGCGTGAGGAGGCCGATTTGCAGCGGTATATGCGCGAAGCGGTCAAGGTTTCCAACGACTCCCCGGTTCTGCTCGATCGCTTTCTAAACGACGCGATCGAGGTCGATGTCGATGCGCTTTGCGACGGCGAAGATGTTTTGCTCGGCGGCATCATGGAGCATATCGAACAGGCGGGCGTGCACTCCGGTGATTCCGCCTGCTCGCTGCCGCCCTATAGTTTGTCGCCGGCAATCCAGGACATTTTGCGTCAGCAAACAGTCGCGATGGCCAAGGCGCTTGGGGTCGTGGGTTTGATGAATGTTCAGTTTGCGATCAAGGGACATGGCGACGAGGCGGTGGTCTATGTGCTCGAGGTCAATCCGCGAGCGTCGCGGACTGTGCCTTATGTCTCCAAAGCCACAGGACGCCCGCTAGCCAAGATTGCAGCACGTTGCATGACTGGGATCTCGCTGAAGTCGCAAGGCGCCGTGCGCGAAATCGTGCCGCCCTATTTTTCGGTCAAGGAAGCCGTTTTCCCGTTCCGAAAATTCCCGGGCGTCGATCCCTTGCTCGGGCCGGAAATGAAATCGACTGGCGAGGTGATGGGTGTGGGCGAGAGCTTCGGCGAAGCCTTTTTGAAATCGCAGTACGCAGCGAGCGTCAAGTTGCCGCGGGAAGGCAATGTGTTCGTTTCCGTGCGCAATCCTGAGCATCCGCATGTCGCCGAGATCGCCGCCGATCTGCATGATTTAGGCTTCAAGTTGTTTGCCACACGCGGTACGGCCAAGGCGATCGAGGCAGCGGGCGTACCGGTTACGCGTGTCAACAAAGTGGCGGAAGGTCGGCCGCACATTGTCGACATGATCAAGAACCGTGAAATCCAGCTGATCATCAATGTGGTCGAGGACAAGCGCGCAGTAAAGGATTCCTTTGCAATCCGCGCCGCCGCGCTGACCCAGAACATTCCCTATTTCACGACGCTGGCGGGTGGCAAGGCAGCATGTCTAGGCATGCAGGAGCGCCGGGAAATCACCGTCTATTCGCTGCAAGAGCTGCACAAGCGTCTGCACTAAACCGAGGTTACGCCAAATGATAAAAGTCCCTCTGACGGTGGTCGGCGCGGAAAAACTGCGCAATGAGTTGCAACGTTTGAAGAGCGTCGAGCGCCCCAGTGTCATCGCCGCCATTGCAGAAGCGCGCTCGCACGGCGATCTTTCTGAAAACGCCGAATACGATGCGGCAAAGGAAAAACAAGGTTTCATCGAGGGACGCATCAAGGACCTTGAAGGCAAGCTTGCCAATGCGCAGATCATTGATCCACGCCATCTCGACGTCGAAGGCCGCGTCGTGTTTGGCGCCACCGTGGAGTTGGTTGATGCCGAAACCGGTGACGAGGTCAAATACCAGATCGTCGGGGACGATGAAGCCGATATCAAGGAAGGCAAGATTTCCGTCAGCTCGCCCATCGCGCGTGCTTTGATCGGCAAGTACGCCGGCGATGTCGCCGATGTGCATGCGCCGGGCGGCTTGCGCCATTACGAGATCGTAGACGTCCACTACGTTTAACGTGAAACGCCTTCCCGATCTTCTCGCCGCCTGGGCGTTGACGCTTTGGGTGGGCGGGCTCTGGGCGGTCGGTTACCTGGCCGCGCCGATTCTGTTTTACAACCTCGAAGACCGCATGCTCGCCGGCCTGCTGGCCGGCAAGATGTTCACTGCCATGGCTTGGTCAGGCATGGCGTGCGCTGTTTGGTTGCTGATGTTTCGCTTTGCCCGCTTTGGGGCGGACGCTTTCAAACAAACGTTCTTTTGGGGTGTCCTGTCGATGCTGCTGCTGACTCTGGCCGGACACTTCGGTATTCAGCCCATCATGGCGCAACTCAAGGAAGCGGCACTACCCAAAGATGTCATGGAAAGCCTGTTCAGGGATCGTTTCGCGACCTGGCATGGAATTTCCAGCGTGGTTTACCTGCTTCAAAGTCTGTTGGGCCTGGCTCTGGTGGCCAAGCAACATTCAAGGTAGCCGCAGTTTCGGTTTCAGCGCCGGCCGATAGATCAGCAGCAGTTTTCCGATGTGCTGGACCGGAGCGGCTTTCAAGCTTACGCATAATTGCGCGAGAAACGCTTCGCGTTCAGCTCGGTCATCACCCAGTACGCGTATCTTGATCAATTCATGTGCGGCAATGGCGCGTTCGGCTTCCTTGATCACGGCATCGCTGAGTCCTTGCGACCCGATCATGACCACGGGTTTCAAAGCATGCGCTTGTGCTTTGAGGTATTTGCGCTGTTCCACCGTTAATTCGAGCATTCGCGTTCCTGTAATTGTCAAAGGGGCGGAAAAAGGGTGCGATAGTAGTCCATGAGGTGTATTCAGTGAAACGGCAAGCCAAAAGTCGCGTCTGGCATCAGCGCCACGTCAATGATTTTTACGTCAAGCAATCGGTTGAGCAGGGATACCGCTCGCGTTCTGCTTACAAGCTGATGGAAATTGACGATCGCGATCATCTGTTGAAACCGGGGTCGGCTCTGGTCGATCTGGGCTGTGCGCCGGGCGGCTGGTGCCAGGTCGCACTGGAACGGATGAAAGGCCAGGGGCGCATCGTCGGGATCGATCTGCTGGAAATGGTCGGCCTCAACGGCGTCGATTTTTTGCAGGGCGACTTTACCGAACAGGCGACGTTGACCGCGTTGGTAGAGCGACTGGGTGGCAAGAAAGCCGACCTTGTTTTAAGCGACATGGCCCCCAATATCACCGGTGTCATCGTGTCGGATCAGGCGCGCATTTACTACCTTGCCGAACTGGCGCTGGAATTCTCTGCCGAGTGGCTGAAACCTGACGGCATTTTCTTAGTCAAGGTATTCCAGGGCGCGGGATTTGAGGATTACATGAATCAGATGCGGAGCACATTCAAGTCGGTTTTTGTACGTAAGCCGAAAGCCTCTCGCGATAGCAGCCGCGAGGTGTATTTGCTGGGACGGGGGCTGAAGACGCCCGTCTCGATTGAACCAGGGCCGGAATTGGTCTAACTTCGCCTAACTGCGGCAGTGGTGTCGCTAAGGAGTCAAATTGAATAATCTTTTCAAGAATGTCGGTATCTGGCTGATCATTGCGCTGGTGCTGATGACGGTGTTCAACCAGTTCAACACGCGTCAGACCGTGCAGTCGCAGATCGACTATTCGACTTTCATCGAACAGGTGCGCCAGGGACAGGTCGCCAAGGTCACGATTGAAAATCACGTGCTGCGCGGCATTGGCGTCGACGGGCGGCGGTTTACGACCTACTCGCCTTCCGATCCCTGGCTGGTTTCCGATCTGCTCAAGGCCGGCGTACAGGTGGAAGCCAAGCCGGAAGAGCAGCCGTCGATGCTGATGAGCATCTTCGTGTCCTGGTTCCCGATGTTGCTGTTGATCGGCGTTTGGGTGTTTTTCATGCGCCAGATGCAGGGAGGCGGCAAAGGCGGCGCGTTCTCCTTCGGTAAAAGCAAGGCGCGCTTGCTCGATCAGGACAGCAATCTGGTGACTTTCGCCGATGTCGCGGGTTGCGACGAGGCCAAGGAAGAAGTCGGCGAACTGGTGGAATTCCTGCGCGACCCTTCACGCTTCCAGAAATTGGGCGGGCGGATTCCGCGCGGCGTGCTGATGGTGGGTTCACCGGGTACCGGCAAGACCTTGCTGGCGAAATCTATCGCCGGCGAAGCGAAAGTGCCGTTCTTCTCGATTTCCGGCTCCGATTTCGTCGAAATGTTTGTCGGCGTCGGTGCGGCGCGCGTACGTGACATGTTCGAGCAGGCGAAGAAGCAATCGCCCTGCATCATCTTCATCGATGAAATCGATGCGGTCGGACGCCAGCGCGGCGCCGGCATGGGCGGCGGCAACGACGAGCGCGAGCAGACCCTGAACCAGTTGCTGGTCGAAATGGACGGCTTCGAGGCCACCGTCGGCGTCATCGTCATCGCTGCGACCAACCGACCCGACGTACTGGACCCGGCGTTGTTGCGCCCGGGGCGGTTCGACCGTCAGGTCGTGGTGCCGTTGCCGGACATTCGCGGTCGTGAACAAATCTTGTTGGTGCATATGCGCAAGGTGCCGATGTCGCAAGACGTCAAGGCCGACATCATCGCGCGCGGCACGCCGGGCTTTTCCGGCGCCGATCTGGCCAATCTGGTCAACGAAGCCGCACTGTTCGCCGCCCGTTCGAACAAGCGCGTGGTCGATATGGACGATTTTGAACGCGCCAAGGACAAGATCATGATGGGAGCGGAACGCCGATCGATGATCATGCCGGAGGAAGAGCGCAAGAACACCGCATACCACGAGTCCGGCCATGCGGTGGTGGCCAAGTTGATGCCCAAGACCGATCCGGTGCACAAAGTCACCATCATTCCGCGCGGCCGCGCACTCGGCGTCACCATGCAACTGCCGACGGAAGACCGTTACAGCCAGGATCGCACCCGTTTGATGTCGACCATCGCCGTTTTGTTCGGCGGTCGTATCGCCGAAGAGTTGTTCATGAATCAGATGACCACCGGCGCGTCTAACGACTTTCAGCGCGCCACCGATCTGGCCCGTCGCATGGTCACCCAATGGGGCATGTCCGATGCACTGGGCCCGATGGTATACGGCGAGGAGGAAGGCGAGATTTTCCTGGGCCGCTCGGTCACCACGCACAAGAGCGTGTCCGAGGAAACCATGCGCAAGGTCGATCAGGAAGTGCGCCGTATCATCGACGAACAGTACGCCCTGGCGCGCAAGACACTGGAAGACAATCGCGACAAGGTGGAACGCATGACGCGCGCCCTGCTGGAATGGGAGACGATAGACGCCGATCAGATCGACGCCATCATGGCCGGCCAGGAGCCGCATCCGCCGAAGCCGGTGACGCCGCCGGTCAGCAGCGCCAACCCGCCGCAAGATGCGCCGCCGAGCGCGCCTGAACCGACCGCTACTCCGGCCGAAGAGGCGTGATCAGTCTGCTTTCGGCTTGAAGATCAGGGGCGGCTTAGAGGGAACTCTGGCCGCCCCTGATCGTTTTTCTGTCGCACTTCGGAAAACCAACTCAAATCCATGACCGAGTATTGCTGCGGTCGTTACCGCTTCCCGCTGACGCAGCCGCTGGTCATGGGCATCGTCAATGTCACGCCCGACTCGTTTTCCGATGGCGGCCGGTTTTTTTCGACTGAACAAGCCATCGAACATGGCTTGAGGCTGCAGGCCGAGGGCGCTCAGATACTCGATATCGGCGGTGAGTCGACCCGTCCCGGCAGCGCGCCGGTCGATGTGGACGAAGAACTTGCGCGGGTCATTCCGGTGCTGCAGGGATTGCGTAGCGCCGATGTGGCCTTGTCGGTCGATACCATGAAGCCCGAAGTGATGATTGCAGCACTGGCGGCCGGAGCGGACATGATCAACGACGTGCGCGGCTTCGAGGCGCCGGGGGCTTTGCAAGCGGTGTCGCAATCCAATTGCGGCCTGTGTTTCATGCATATGCGCGGCATGCCCAGCACGATGCAGGAGAACCCGACTTACGACGAGGTCGTCACTGAAGTGGCGGCCTATTTGCGCCAGCGCCTGGCCGCAGCGCAGGCGGTCGGCATCGCTCCGGCGCGCATGCTGATCGATCCCGGTTTCGGCTTTGGCAAGGCTTTGCAGCACAACCTGGCGCTATTCAAGAATCTGGCTGAACTGGCCGATATCGCCCCGGTGTTGGCAGGCGTATCGCGCAAATCCTTCCTCGGTGCACTCACCGGGCGGGCCACGCAGGACCGCTTGCTGCCCAGCGTTATCACCGCCTTGCTGGCCATTCGAAACGGCGCAGCGGTGGTGCGGGTGCATGACGTAAGAGAAACCGTTACCGCGATTCATTTATGGCAAGAATTGGGAGTGCAGGCATGAGCAGAAAATATTTTGGCACCGATGGCATTCGCGGCAAGGTCGGCGAAGAGCCGATTACGCCCGACTTCGCCATGCGTTTAGGTTATGCCGCCGGCAAGGTGCTTGCCGCGGCGGAACACGATGCGCTCCACGGCGAACATCCGGCGGTGCTGATCGGCAAGGACACGCGCATTTCCGGTTACATGCTGGAATCCGCCCTGCAGGCCGGTTTGACGGCGGCCGGGGTCGACGTACAACTGACCGGGCCGATGCCGACGCCGGGCGTGGCCTACCTGACCCGCGCGCTGCGTTTGCAGGCCGGGGTGGTGATTTCCGCTTCGCACAATCCCTACGAGGACAACGGCATCAAGTTCTTTTCCGCCCGCGGCGCCAAGCTGCCCGATGAAGTCGAACTGGCCATCGAGGCGGCGCTGGAGCAACCGATGCAGACCGCGACATCGAAGCAATTGGGTCGGGTCAAACGGGTCGAGGCCGCGGCCGCACGTTACATCGAGTTCTGCAAGAGCACGTTCCCGACCGATATGGACCTGCGCGGCATGCGCATCGTCGTCGACTGCGCCAACGGCGCCGGCTACCACATCGCGCCGCACGTCTTTCATGAGCTGGGCGCCGATGTCGTCGCCATCGCCAACGAGCCCAACGGCTTGAACATCAACAAGGAGTGCGGCGCCACCCACACCGACGCCTTGTCGCGCGCCGTGCGCAAGCATCGGGCCGATGTCGGCATCGCGCTGGACGGCGATGGCGACCGGTTGATGATGACGGATGCCACCGGCCTGGTCATGGACGGAGACAAACTGATCTATGCCATCGCCCGCTATCGCAAGGAAAGCGGCCTTTGCCTCGGCGGCGTGGTCGGCACGTTGATGACCAATCTCGGCGCTGAGCTGGCGTTGAAGGCCCTCGGTTGTGAATTCAAACGCGCCAAGGTCGGTGATCGCTACGTGCTGGAGCTGTTGCAACAGAGCGGCTGGCAGCTCGGCGGCGAGGCCTCCGGCCACATCCTCTGTCTCGACAAGCACACCACAGGCGACGGCATCGTCTCCGCGTTGCAGGTGCTGGCGGCGTTGCGCGGTTCGGGCCAGTCGTTGGCCGACTACACGCGCGCTTGCCCGGCCTTCCCGCAGATATTGCTCAATGTACGCGTCGCCAAGGGTTTCAAGACAGATGGCCACGCCGGCGTGGCGCAAGCCGTGGCGGACGTCGAAGCCGAGTTGGGCGATAGCGGGCGCGTGGTCCTGCGCGCCTCCGGCACAGAACCGTTGATCCGGGTTATGGTGGAAGGTCGCGACGAAGTCCAGGTGCGGCGCAGCGCTGATCACATCGCCAACGCCGTCCGCACGGCAGCGGAGTCGTTGCCGCTTTAGCGGCTTACGAATCCGGCGTACCTCTTGCGGGCGCGGGTAAAATTTCCAATTATTACAGCCGTCACAAGCTTGTAATAATTCGAAGATATGCTGCGTCGGTCACTAACTGAAGACGCAATTGTCTGGAGATCGAATATGAATACCACGCGCACCCTGCTCAAGTTGTCCACTCTGGCTGCCGCCATGTCGCTGAGTCTTTCCGCTCTCGCCGCCGATATCACCGGCGCCGGTGCGACGTTCCCGTATGCCGTCTACACCAAGTGGGCCGAAGCCTACAAGGCCGCCACCGGCAATCAGGTCAACTACCAAGGCATCGGTTCTTCCGGCGGCGTCAAGCAGATCAAGGCCAAGACCGTCGATTTCGGCGGCACTGACGCGCCCCTGAAGGAAGCCGATCTGGATGCCGCCAATCTGATCCAGGTGCCCACCGTCATGGGGGGGGTGACCATCGTCATGAACGTGCCCGGCATCGAGTCCGGCAAGCTGAAACTGGACGGCGCCACTGTCGCCGATATCTTCCGCGGCGACATCAAGAAGTGGAACGACGCGGCCATCGCCAAGCTCAATCCCGGCGTCAAGCTGCCCGATCTGGCGATCACCGTCGCGCATCGTTCCGACGGTTCCGGCACCACCTTCGTGTTCTCCAACTATCTGGCCAAGCAATCCATGGCCTTCATGCGCGACGTCGGCGCCGGCAACACGGTGAACTGGCCGGTCAACGGCGTCGGCGGCAAGGGCAATCCGGGCGTCGCTGCCAATGTGCAGAAGATTGCCGGCGCCATCGGCTACGTGGATATCGCCGACGCGATGAAGAACAAGATGAATTTCGTGGCCCTGAAGAACAAGGCCGGCCATTACATCGTCCCGAACCAGGACGCCGTCGAGGCCGCCGCCGCGGGCGCCAATTTCAAGGTCAAGGGCATGGCCCCGGACCTGCTCGACCAGGCCCATAAGAACGCCTGGCCGATCACCAGCGCCACCTACGTTTTGGCCTATGAGAAGGGTTCGGACGCCGCCAAGCAGAAGGGCATAGTCGAATTCTTCACCTGGTCTCTGAATAACGGCCAGAAGATGGCTGAAGAGCTGGGCTTCGTGCCGTTGCCTGCCAGCGTCGTGAAGATGGTCGAAGCCGAGATGAAGAACATCAAGTAACAACGCGCTTCACCAATTCGGGCGCGGGGGGTAACCTCCTCCGCGCCCGAACTTTCTTCGGAAGCCTCCTTATGGACGAGGGGGCTTCCGAAGAACGCCCAATCAAATCAGGAAAGATCGCAATGAGCGAAGCGACTGCCCCAGACGACCCGCACGCCAGTCAGGTCAAGAAGTTCAAGTTGCAGGACATGCTGTTCCATCAGGTTACCTTGGTGTTCGCATTCATCGTGCTGGCGGCGCTGGCGGGCATTCTGATTTCGCTGGCCATCGAAGCGATGCCGGTGTTCAGGCAATTCGGCCCGGCCTTCCTATGGACCAATGTCTGGAATGTGCCGGAAGATCAGTACGGCGCGCTTTCCGCGATCTACGGCACCGTGGTGACCTCGATCATCGCGCTGATCATCGCCGTACCGGTCAGTTTCGGCATCGCCCTGTTCCTGACCGAAACCTGTCCGGCCTGGCTGCGCCGTCCGCTCGGCACCGCAATCGAACTGCTCGCCGGCGTGCCATCCATCATCTACGGCATCTGGGGCCTGTTCGTGTTCGCCCCGCTGTTCTCGCAACATGTACAGCCCTACCTGCAGGCGGCAGTCGGCGATACGCCGATCATCAGCGGCTGGTTCGCCGGCCCGCCGATCGGCATCGGCATTCTGACCGCCGGCATCGTGCTTTCATTGATGGTGATTCCCTTCGTCGCCTCGGTGATGCGCGACGTGTTCGAGACGGTGCCGGCGCAATTGAAGGAGTCCGCCTACGGCGTCGGCTGCACCACCTGGGAAGTGGTCACCCATATCGTTTTGCCCTATACCCGCGTCGGCGTCATCGGCGGCATCATGCTCGGCCTCGGCCGCGCGCTGGGCGAAACCATGGCGGTCACCTTCGTCATCGGCAACGCCAACCGCATCGTCGGCAGCCTGTTCGCGCCGGGCACCTCCATTGCGGCGACCCTGGCCAACGAATTCGGCGAAGCCGATCCCGGCCTGCATATTTCTTCGTTGTTCGCCCTGGGCCTGGTGTTGTTCATCATCACCTTCATCGTGCTGGCCATTTCCCGCTGGATGATCCAGCGCGGCGTCGCCAAGCAGGGCAAGTAGGAGCGCCGCCATGAGTCTTTATTCCCGCCGCATTCTGGTCAACCGCATCGGCATTGCGCTGTCCATGATCGCGATGGCCTTCGGCCTGGCCGCGCTGCTATGGATACTCTGGACCCTGTTCTACAACGGCTTCGCGGCATTGAGCTGGGACTTCTTCACCCAAGATACGCCGGCGCCCGGCAGCGAAGGCGGCGGCTTGCGCAATGCCATCGTCGGCAGCCTGATGATCGTCGGGGTGACGACGCTGGTATCGACGCCGATCGGCATTCTGGCCGGCATCTACCTGGCGGAATACGGCGCCACCTCGCGCTTCGCGTCGACCACCCGTTTTGTTACCGACATCATGTTGTCGGCGCCGTCCATCGTCGTCGGCCTGTTCGTCTACGCACTCGCGGTGCATACCATGGGCGGCTTCTCGGGCTGGGCCGGCTCGCTGGCGCTGGCGCTGATTGCCATTCCGGTGGTGGTGCGCACCACCGAAAACATGCTGTTGCTGGTGCCCACGGCGCTGCGAGAGGCCGCATTCGCGGTCGGGGCGCCGCGTTGGCAGGTGTCGCTGAAAGTCACCTTGCGTGCGGTCAAGGCCGGGGTAGTGACCGGCATCCTGCTCTCCATCGCACGCATTACCGGCGAAACCGCGCCGTTGCTGTTTACCGCGCTGAACAACCAATTCTTCAGCACCGATATGTCGCAGCCGATGGGCAATTTGCCGGTGGTCATCTACCAGTTCGCGATGAGCCCTTATGACAACTGGGTCAGCCTGGCCTGGGGCGGCGCGCTGCTGATCGCCTTGTTGGTGCTGGGCATCAACATCATTGCGCGTGTCATGTTCCGTAATAAATCCTCAGTCTGAACCCGGAGTAGATTATGTCCGCCCCCCAGTCCACCGCCGATGGCGAGGCCATCCTGGCCATACGCGACCTGAATTTTTACTATGGCGATTTTCGCGGCCTGACCAACGTATCCCTGGATATCGCCAAAAGCCGGGTGACGGCATTCATCGGCCCCTCCGGCTGCGGCAAATCCACCTTGCTGCGCACCTTCAACCGCATGTACGACCTGTATCCCGGCCAGCGCGCCGAAGGCCAGATCAATTTTCACGGCAAAAACCTGCTCGACAAGAAACAGGACGTGAATCTGGTGCGCGCCAAGATCGGCATGGTGTTTCAGAAGCCGACGCCGTTCCCGATGACCATCTACGAAAACATCGCCTTCGGCGTGCGGCTGTATGAAAAGCTGCCCAAATCGGAAATGGATGACCGCGTCGAATGGGCGTTGCGCAAGGCGGCGATCTGGGATGAAACCAAAAACATTCTGCAGCAGAGCGGGCTGGCGCTATCCGGTGGCCAGCAACAGCGTCTATGTATCGCCCGCACGATCGCCGTGAAACCGGAAATCGTGCTGCTCGACGAACCCACCTCTGCGCTCGACCCGATCTCGACCGCGAAGATCGAAGAGCTGATCAACGAACTGAAAAATGAATACACCATCGCCATCGTCACCCACAACATGCAGCAGGCGGCGCGAATATCCGACTACACCGCCTTCATGTATCTGGGCGAGCTGATCGAATTCGGCAATACCGACAAGCTTTTCGTCAAGCCGAACCAGAAGCAGACCGAGGATTACATTACCGGCCGCTTCGGCTGAGCCTGCACCGGACAGGCTGCACGCCTCGAGGCCGCTCGGGGTCATAAATCCTTCATCTTTCTGTCACTTGGCCTGGCTATGCTGTCCGCTTTGATGTGGACGCATTCGCGCCCGGGCCATGCCATCTCTTGTTGATATTCAACGCGAACTGAGCGAGCTGCGCGGCAATGTGGCAGCCGGCCAGCGCGCCTTGCTGGACGCCTGGCAAGCTATCCTGCCGGCCTCCGACTACGCCGAAGACGCCGCCAATCTGGCAGCCTATATCGCACTGCGGCGTGCAGACCTGCGCAGCTTGCAGGAAAGTCTGTCGGAACTGGGTCTGTCCTCTCTCGGGCGCTGCGAAGGCCATGTTATCGCTACGTTGGATGCGGTTGCGCAGGCGCTTGATGCGATCGGCGGAAAATGCCCGGACGCGTCGGCGCTGCTGCATCCGGGGCGGGCCAATCGGCGCGGCGACAAACGCCTGAAACAGAACACGCAACGCCTGCTTGGTGCGGAACCGAAGCTGCGCCGCAGCCGCATCATGGTGACGTTGCCGACCGTCGCGGCCGGCGAGCCGCGCTTCGTACGCGATCTGATCGAGCGCGGCATGAATATCGCGCGCATCAATTGTGCGCACGACGATGCCGCCGCCTGGCAGGCGATGATCGCCAACATACGCGCCGCTGCGGCGGAAACCGGGCGGACCTGTCTGATCCACATGGATCTGGCCGGGCCGAAATTGCGCACCGGCGAGATGGCCGCGAGTCCCGGCCTGCTGCGCCTGAAACCGAAACGCGATGAGCGCGGCGGCACGCGGGCGCCGGCCTATTTTCTGCTCGACGCCAGCGGCGAGCCCGGGGCGGCCGGCTTGCGGGGTGCCACCGGGTTGGCCGGCTACGCCCGCGTCAGCGTCGCGCGTGACTGGCTAGAGCGTTTACGCCCCGGTGATCTGGTGGAGGCCACCGATACGCGCGGCAAGAAACGCATTTTAAATGTGCTCGAACGCATGGGCGAAACGCACATGCTCGCCTGTACCGCCGATTCGGTCTGGCTGGAGACGGGGTGCGCGTTGAAGCATCTGGCCGGCGCCGGCAAGCAGCGCGTCGCCCAGGTCGGCGCCCTGGAAGCCCGTCCGGAAAGCTTGCTGGTGCATGTCGGCGAGCGCATTTTGCTGTCGCGCGCGGCCGCACCCGGCGAGGCCGCCAGCGAGGACGGTTATGCCGGCCGCATTCCCTGCGCGCAGCCGGAAGTGCTCGATAGCCTGCGCGTCGGTGAGCGGGTGTTCATCGACGACGGCCAGATCGGCGCCGAGGTGGAGCGGCTGAACGAGGCCGGTGCCTGGCTCAGGATTACGCGCGCGCGGCCGGAGGGCGACAAGATCCGTCCGGCAAAAGGGCTGAACTTCCCGGACAGCGAGTTGGTTTTACCGGCGTTGGGGGAAAAGGATTTGCTCGATCTTGATTTCATTGCACGCGAAGCCGACATCGTGGGCTATTCTTTTGTGCAGTCGGCAGCGGATATGGATCGCCTGGCGGATGAACTGGACAGTCGCGGAGCCGGGAATCTGGGGCGTATCGCCAAGATTGAAACGCAGCGCGCAGTGGCCAATCTGCCGGAAATCATAGTCCACGGCGCGAGTCGCGGGCCATTCGGCTTGATGATTGCGCGTGGTGATCTGGCGGTGGAAATCGGCTGGAGCCGACTCGCCGAGATTCAGGAGGAAATATTATGGCTGGCGGAAGC
This sequence comes from uncultured Thiobacillus sp., assembly GCA_964466195.1. GTDB lineage: Bacteria > Pseudomonadota > Gammaproteobacteria > Burkholderiales > Thiobacillaceae > PFJX01. The sequence goes on along the minus strand of CAYXMQ010000002.1, from coordinate 262,494 downwards.
GGCGCACGTGCCGGTGGTATGGGCAACTCAGGTGTTCGAGCGGTTGATCAAGGAAAATCTGCCCTCGCGCGCCGAGATGACCGATGCCGCCATGTCTGAACGCGCCGAATGCGTGATGCTGAACAAAGGGCCGTTCGTGCTGGATGCGATCGCCATGCTGGATGACATCGCCCGCCGCATGCGCGCACATCAGCATAAAAAATCCGCCCGCTTGCGGGCATTACATTGGTAAGGAAGTAAACATCATGGCCAACGCTGTCAAAAACATCGCCAAATTCATCCGGAAGTATCCGGAAGACAAGGCCTCTTCGGATCTTCGTGATCTCTGTATGGCACTGGAGTCGTCCGCGTCATTCGATCTGGGCTGCCTGTACCGGTTGGATAAAAAACCGTTCGAATTGGCGATCAACCTGCTTGAGGAGTGGCGTTTCGACCGGCATGTGTTCGAGCGTCGATTGCAGAAATATCTGGATGAACCGGCCGATACGTCGGCGGAAGACTAGCGTTTCTTGCAGGAGGGGGCGGCTAAGGGCGCGCTGAAACAGCGTGCAGTATGGCTTCGAAGCGCTCGATAATGCGTTCCCAACCATGTTCACGCATCGACAGGCTGGCTTCGCGACCGAGTTGTCGCCGCGATGCCGGGTCGCGAGCCAGCCTCGTGGCAGCCTCGATGAAAGCCTGGGCGTCGCCAGGCTGGACCGAAACGCCGTTTTCGCCATTACGTATCAGAACTTCCGCGGCCGCCAGCCGGTAGGCGACCACATTCAAACCGCTGGCCAGCGCTTCGGTCAACACATTGCCCCAGGTTTCCGTCAGGCTGCCGAACAGGAACAGGTCGGCGCTGGCGTAGTGGTTGGCCAGATCAATGCCGATACGCGGACCGGCGAAGATATGTTCAGGATGCGCTCGTCGCAGAGCCGCCAAACCGGGGCCATCGCCGACCCAGATCATGCGCGCGCGCGGGTGGTCGGCGGCGAGGGCGCTGAACGCTTGTTGGACCAGGTTCAGATTCTTTTCCGGCGCGATGCGGCCAACATAGAGACAGGCCAGATCGTCGTCTGCCAGACCCCAGAGCTTGCGTAATGCGGGATCGCGCCGGCCGGCGTGAAACAGTTGCGTATCGACGCCGCGACCCACCACATGCACATTCGGAATGCCGCGTGCGCCGAGTTGGGCGGCCAGTTCAGCGGTCGGTACGCAGGTGGCGTGGCAGCGCCGATGCAGCGCGTCGAGCCAGGCATTCACTCTGGGCATCAGCCAGCCGACGCCGTAATGGTTGCTGTATTGCGCAAAATGCGTGTGATAGCCGGACGTGAGCGGCAGATTGCGGGCGCGAGCAGCCTGCACGGCAGCCCAGCCGAGCGGGCCTTCGGTGACGACATGGATCAGATCGGGACGCTGACGGTCCATCAGGCGGCCCAGACGCCAATACGCCGGCAGCCCGAGACGCAGGCCGGGATAGTTCGGAATCGGCAAGCCGGGGACGGTCCAGCTGTCCGCTTCAAGTTGCGTTTGGGTCGGCTCATTACGCTGGCGCGGACGCACCAAGCCGATCCAATGGCCGCGAGCACGCAGCCCCAGAACCAAACGTTGCGTAGTCATCGCGACGCCGTTGATTTCCGGCGGGTAGGTTTCCGTGATCAGCAGGATGCGCAGCGGTTTCATGGCCGGTGCTGCACGGTTCAGCGCAGCAGGCTGCGATAAAGGGCGGCCAGCTTGGCCGCCAGGGCCTGGTCAGACCATTCCCGGGCATAGCTGTAGGCGGTATCGCCAAGGCTGAGGCGGGCGACCGGGTCGGTCAGCAGATCGAGCAGGGTCTGCGCGAAAGCGGCCGGATCATCCGGCGCGATGCGACAGCCCCTGCCGTCCTGCAGGATGTCTGCCGTGCCCATGACGGACAGTGCGACCACCGGGCAGCGTTGCGCCATCGCTTCCAGCAGCACCAAGCCCTGGGTCTCGGTGCGCGAGGCGAAGATGAACGCATCGGCGGCGGCATAGGCGGAAGGCAGTTCGCGCTTGCGATCCATGTAGCCGAGGAATTGCACATGTCCGTGCAAGCCGAGTTGCTCGGCCTGCCGCTCCAGGTCGACTCGGGCCGGCCCTTCGCCGGTGATCAGAAACAGCAGGTCGGGCAGCGTGCGACGGACGTGGGCGACGGCTTGCAGTAGCATGCTGATGTTTTTTTCATGCGCTACGCGGCCGACAAACAGCGCGACAGGTCGCTCTGTTGCGATCCCGTGGCGGGTGCGGAAGCCGATTGCATCGCCCGGCTGGAAGGCGCTGGCCGGTAGTCCGGTCGGCAGCACATGCAGCGGCCGTGTAACGCCGTATTCGAGCAGGCGTTTACGCATGGCGGAGGAGGGCACGATGACGGCGTCGAGCGCATTGCACTGACCGCGCGAGAAACGACGTGCCAACCCGCGCAAGCCGGCAGCCGGCAGCCAGGGAATGTAGTGCTGCAGGTATTCCTCGAACAGCGTGTGATAGGTAGCGATGACCGGTTTGTGCAGTGCGCGAGCGGCATGCAGGCCGGCGTAATGCGCGGCAAACGGCGTTTGAATATGGATCAAGTCACAGTCCTGTGCCGCCTTCAGCGTGGCTTGGCGTAACTTGCCGTAATGCGCCAGACGGTCCTCCGGATCGCCCCAGACCGGCCGCGCCGGCACTCGCACGATATCCGGCGAGGGTGTTTCATTGCCGTAGCTGGGCGCGATCAGTTGCGTCGTAATACGCTCGGCTTCCAGTGCGCCGCGAAAGGTTTCGATGGACGTGGAAACGCCATTGATGCGCGGGAAGTAAACATCGGACAGCATCAGCGCGCGCATCAGTCGGCCTCCACCAGTACCGGGCTGAAGTCGTTGCGCGGCAGCCGGCAGAGTGCGCTCCACTCCACCATTTCCAGGCGGCCGTCGAGGTGTTCGACGATGGCCGTGCAGGAATCGACCCAGTCGCCGCAGTTGGCATAGATCAGGCCGTCGACTTCCTTCAGCGCCGCCCAGTGGATATGGCCGCAGATGACGCCATCCAGGCCGCGCTCGCGGACATGGCGGATGACGGAATCCTCAAAATCAAAAATGAACTGCAAGGCCGTTTTCACTCGCCGTTTGGCATAACCGGCCAGCGACCAATAGCCGGCAATGCCGAGCAGGCGACGCAGCCGCGACAGCCACCCGTTCAGACGCACCAGCAGGTCGTAGGCGACGTCCCCCAATACCGCGACCCAGCGGTGATGACGGGTGACCTGGTCGAAATCGTCGCCATGGATCAGCAGCAAGCGGCGGCCGTCTGCGGTTTCGTGGATGCATTCGAGTTCGACCCGGATATCGCCGAATGCGGTCGCGGCGTAATCACGCATCGCCTCGTCGTGGTTGCCCGGCACGAACACCACCTGCTCGCCATGGCGGGCGCGCTTGAGCACTTTCTGGATCACGGTGTTCTGCGCCGGACTCCAGTGGATGCCGCGGTTCATGCTCCAGAAATCGATGATGTCGCCGACCAGGTATAGATGGTTGGCGGGGTATTCGCGTAAGAACGCAATCAGGCTATCGGCCTGGCAGGCTCGGGTGCCCAAATGGACATCCGAAATGAAGACGGAGCGGACGGTTGGCATGGACGGGCAATTTGCCCGCCAAATGTGACGCCCCGGTGACAGCCGGCGATTGATGTCGAAGCGGCGATGATCTGTCACGCCCTGGTCGCGGAAAGGGCGAGCGGGCGGTTGACCTGTTGTCGCTTCGTCATTAGACTTCGCGGTCTTTTTTAAGGGGGAACCCCGATGCGTCGCAAACTTGTCGCCGGCAATTGGAAAATGCACGGCAGCCTGGCCGAGAACGAAGCTTTGCTTGCCGGTTTGCTTGCCGGTATGGGCAGCGTCAAGGCGGGTGTGGCGGTTTGCGTGCCGTTTCCCTATCTGGCCCAGGCGCAAACCCGGCTGACCGGCAGCGCCATCGCCTGGGGGGCGCAGAACATGAGTCAGTACGCCAAGGGGGCGTTCACCGGCGAAGTGTCGGCCAGCATGTTGAAGGATTTCGCCTGCGCCTACGTCATCGTCGGTCATTCCGAGCGGCGCGCCATCTACGGAGAGAGCGATGCGTTGGTGGCGGAGAAATTTGCTGCTGCGCAGGCAGCCGGGCTGACTCCGATACTGTGTGTCGGCGAGTCGCTTGAGGAGCGCGAGGGTGGTGTGACGGAGGCCGTGGTTGCGCGCCAGATGGATGCCGTCATTGCCAAGTGCGGCGTAGCGGCGCTGGCCAAATCGGTGTTGGCTTATGAGCCGGTTTGGGCTATCGGCACAGGAAAGACGGCGAGTCCCGAGCAGGCGCAGGCGGTGCACGCGTTCATCCGCGGCAAGGTGCGTGCGCTCGACGCGGCGGTGGCGGAGAATTTGATTATTCAGTACGGCGGTAGCGTCAAGGCGAATAACGCGGTTGAATTGTTCGGTCAGCCTGATATCGATGGCGGCCTCATTGGCGGTGCAGCGCTCAATGCCGATGAGTTTCTGGCGATCTGCCGCGCGGCGTGAACTAAGGGTTTGGGTTAAAGATGGAATTTCTGGTCTGGATCGTACATATTCTGGTGGCCGCAGCCGTAGTGGGGTTGGTGTTGCTGCAGCACGGCAAGGGTGCGGACATGGGGGCGGCGTTCGGTAGCGGCTCGTCGGGCAGTTTGTTCGGTGCCAGCGGTTCCGCCAATTTCATGTCCCGCGCAACAGCCGTGCTGGCGACGTTGTTTTTTGTGACCAGTCTGGCGTTGACGTATTTTTCCGGCCAGAAGCACGTGACATCAATGAAGCCGGTGGTGCAGCAGCCCGCTACACCGCAAAGCGTGCCGGTGGCGCCTTTGGGCGGTGTCGATAAATCGGGTGCAATACCCAAATAACAGAGGTTTGTTGTGCGCATGCCGTGATGGCGTGCCATGTAATGCCGACGTGGTGAAATTGGTAGACACGCTGTCTTGAGGGGGCAGTGACGAAAGTCGTGCGAGTTCGAGTCTCGCCGTCGGCACCATCGAATTTATTTATATCCCTTCGTTTTAATTAATAACCCATTGATATCAATGGGTTTTTTGTTTTATGCCGCCTTGACGTGAGGCGGCTGAAAGCCTAGACTTTTGGCCTTCCAAGCATGAATCAATCATGCGTTTCGGGGATCACATGCTCGAAAATTATTTTCCGGTTTTGATGTTCATTCTGGTGGGTCTGGCGGTCGGGGTCTTGCCTATGGTTGCGGGCTTTGTGCTCGCGCCGCACAAGCCGGATGCGGAAAAGCTCTCGCCATATGAATGCGGCTTTGAGGCTTTCGAAGACGCGCGCATGAAATTCGATGTGCGCTATTACCTGGTCGCCATTCTGTTCATTCTGTTCGATCTGGAGATAGCCTTCCTGTTTCCCTGGGCGGTCGTGCTGGAGGAAATCGGTTTGTTCGGTTTTCTGTCCATGGTGGTTTTCCTTGGCATTCTTGTGGTCGGCTTCGTCTACGAGTGGATGCAAGGCGCGCTGGATTGGGAATGAGTCATGATCTGCCTATCAAGGAAGCGCTGAGATGAGCATCGAAGGCGTACTCGAAAAAGGTTTCGTCACCACGACGGTCGACGCGGTGGTCAATTACACCCGTACCGGGTCGCTCTGGCCGATGACCTTCGGTCTGGCCTGCTGTGCAATCGAAATGATGCAGGCGGGGGCTTCGCGTTATGACCTGGATCGTTTCGGTATCGTGTTTCGTGCCAGTCCGCGCCAGTCCGATCTGATGATCGTCGCCGGCACGCTGTGCAACAAGATGGCGCCGGCCTTGCGCAAGGTGTACGACCAGATGCCGGAGCCGCGCTGGGTGCTTTCGATGGGGTCATGCGCCAATGGCGGTGGCTATTACCATTATTCCTACTCGGTGGTGCGCGGCTGCGACCGCATCGTGCCGGTGGATATTTATGTGCCGGGTTGTCCGCCCACGGCGGAGGCGTTGTTGTACGGTTTGATTCAGTTGCAGAAGAAAATTCGTCGTACCAATACCATCGCCCGCTAACCGAATTCGTTGAATAAGCCGCGCCTATGCCACTAACCCCGGAAGTCCTGCTCGCCCGTGTGCAAGAAACTTTGGGCGACAAGATCGTGCACAGCGCGGTTGCGCTCAATGAGGCGGTCATCGAGGTGCGCCCGGAGGATTGGCTGGAGGTGGCGCTGAGCTTGCGCGACGATTCCGGCTTGGCGTTCGATCTGATGATGGATTTGTGCGGCGTCGATTACTCGGCCTACAAGGATGGAACCTGGGAGGGCAAGCGCTTTGCGGTGGTCGTGCACCTGCTTTCCGTGCGGCGCAATCACCGTCTGCGTCTGCGCACCTTCTGCGCCGATGACGAACTGCCGATCCTGGCTTCGTTGATGGAGGTCTGGCCGGCCGTGAACTGGTTTGAGCGGGAAGCGTTCGATCTGTTCGGCATTGTTTTCGATGGTCATCCGGATCTGCGTCGCATCCTGACCGATTACGGTTTTATCGGCCACCCGTTCCGCAAGGACTTTCCGATCTCCGGTCATGTGGAAATGCGCTACGACCCGGAGCTCAAGCGGGTCGTCTATCAGCCGGTGAGCATAGAGCCGCGTGAAATCACCCCGCGCATTCTGCGCGAAGACAACTACGGGGCGGCCTAAGAAGTGGTCAAAGGGGCGAGTCATGGCTGAAATCCGCAATTACACCGTCAATTTCGGGCCGCAGCATCCGGCTGCGCATGGCGTTCTGCGCCTGGTGCTGGAGCTCGATGGCGAGGTGATCGTGCGCGCCGACCCACACGTCGGTCTGCTGCATCGCGGCACCGAGAAGCTGGCCGAGACCCGGACGTTCCTGCAATCCGTGCCGTACATGGATCGCCTGGACTACATGTCCATGATGCAGAACGAGCATGCCTACTGCCTGGCGATCGAGCGTCTGCTTGGCGTCGAGGTGCCGGAGCGGGCGCAATACATACGGGTGATGTTCGATGAGCTGACCCGCATCCTGAATCACCTGCTCTGGCTGGGTACGCATGCGCTGGATATCGGTGCGATGACTGTGTTTCTGTATGCCTTCCGTGAGCGGGAAGACATCATGGACATGTATGAAGCGGTGACCGGCGCTCGCGTGCATGCCGCCTATTACCGTCCGGGCGGCGTCTACCGCGACCTGCCCGACGCGATGCCGCAATATCAGGCCAGCAAGCGCAAGAACGAGTCCGACCTGCGCCGCATGAACGAGAATCGCCAGGGCAGCGTGCTCGATTTCATCGAGGATTTCTCGAATCGGTTTTTCGGCTACGTCGACGAATACGAAACCTTGCTCAGCGACAACCGAATCTGGAAGCAGCGCACCGTCGGCATCGGCGTGATTACGCCCGAGCGTGCCAAGGCGCTGGGCTTCACCGGTCCCATGCTGCGCGGTTCCGGCATCGCCTGGGACTTGCGCAAGATGCAGCCGTACGAGGTCTATGACCGCATGGACTTCGAGATCCCGGTCGGCCGCACCGGCGACACCTACGATCGCTATCTGGTGCGGATGGAGGAAATGCGCCAGTCGAACCGCATCATCCAGCAGTGCGTGGCATGGTTGAAGGCGGATTCAGCCAAGGGCGCCGGGCCGGTGATCGTCGCCAACCACAAGGTTGCGCCGCCGTCGCGCGAGTCCATGAAGTCCAACATGGAAGAGCTGATCCACCATTTCAAGCTGTTCACCGAGGGCATGCATGTGCCCGAGGGCGAGTGTTATGCGGCAATCGAACATTCCAAGGGGGAGTTCGGCGTCTATCTGGTTTCCGATGGCGCCAACAAGCCTTACCGCATGAAGCTGCGCGCGCCCGGTTTCTCGCATCTGGCCGGTCTCGACGAGTTGGCGCGCGGCCATATGCTCGCCGACGTGACGGCGCTCATCGGCAGTCTGGACATCGTGTTCGGCGACATTGATAGGTAACGACATGCTATCCGCCCCTTCCCTGGCCTTGATCGACAAAGAGGTCGCCAAGTACCCCGCCGAGCAGAAGCAGTCTGCCGTCATGAGCGCGTTGCGCATCGCCCAGACTGAATTGGGTTGGCTTTCCAAGGACTGTATCGAATACGTCGCCAACTACCTGGAAATGCCGGCCATCGCAGTTTATGAGGTCGCCACCTTCTACAACATGTACGACCTGGCGCCGGTCGGCCGCAACAAGGTCACGCTGTGCACCAACCTGCCTTGCCAGTTGCAGGGTGCGGACCAGATTGCCGAGCGCATGCAGGCCAAGCTCGGCATCGGGTTCGGGGAAACGACGGCCGACGGCCGTTACACGCTGAAAGAAGGCGAGTGCATGGGCGCTTGCGGACATGGCCCGCTCTGTCTGCATAACAATCATCAGATGCACGCGCATTTGACCCCGGACTCGGTCGACAAACTCCTGGATGACATGCAATGAGTTTGAATACGCCCGATACCCAAGTCTGTCTGTGGACGCTGCAGCATCCGGAGCCGGCGACGCTGGCTACCTACATTGCCAACGGCGGCTATGAGGCGCTGAAAAAGATACTTGCCGAGAAAACGCCGGCCGAAGACATCATCGCCCAGGTCAAGACCAGCGCGCTGCGCGGTCGCGGCGGCGCCGGCTTTCCTACCGGTCTGAAGTGGAGCTTCATGCCGCGTAGTTTTCCAGGCGACAAATATGTGGTGTGCAACAGCGACGAGGGCGAGCCGGGCACCTTCAAGGACCGCGACATCATCCGTTTCAACCCGCATCAGTTGATCGAAGGCATGCTCATCGCCGGCTACACGCTGGGCGCCAAGGCGGGCTACAACTACATCCACGGTGAGATCTACGAGCAATACCAATCCTGGGAGCGCGCTCTGGAAGAGGCGCGCGCCGCGGGCTTCCTGGGTGCTGACATCCTGGGTTCCGGCTGGGATTTCGATCTGCACGCGCATCACGGCTATGGCGCCTACATTTGTGGCGAAGAAACGGCTTTGTTGGAGTCCATCGAAGGCAAAAAGGGGCAGCCGCGTTTCAAGCCGCCGTTTCCGGCCAGCTTCGGCCTGTACGGCAAGCCGACGACGATCAACAACACCGAAACGCTGGCTTCGATACCCTGGATCATGCGCCACGGCGGCCAGGCGTTCCTGGAATTGGGCAAACCCAACAACGGCGGCAGCAAGATTTTTTCCGTCTCCGGCCACGTCAACAAACCCGGCAACTACGAGGTTCCGCTCGGCACTCCGTTTGCCGATCTGCTCGCGATGGCCGGCGGCGTGCGCAGCGGGCATACGCTGAAGGCGGTCATTCCCGGCGGTTCATCGGCACCGGTGCTGCCCGCCGACGTGATGATGGCCTGCACAATGGACTTCGACGCCATCGCCAAAGCCGGCTCCATGCTGGGCTCCGGCGCGGTGATCGTGATGGACGACAGTGTCTGCATGGTGAAGGCCCTGCAGCGCCTGGCCTATTTTTACTACGAGGAATCCTGCGGCCAGTGCACGCCCTGCCGCGAAGGCACCGGTTGGATGTACCGCATCGTGCAGCGCATCGAGAGCGGCAACGGGCGGCCGGAAGACCTCGACGAATTGCTGCGCATCGGCAAGAACATCGGCGGCAATACCATTTGCGCACTGGGCGAAGCGGCGGTGGGGCCGGTGGCCAGCTTCGTGAAACATTTCCGTAAAGAGTTCGAGCACCACATCGAACACAAGAAGTGCCTGGTGGGAGCGTGAGATGAACAACCCCCTTACCCACTCCGTTCGCTTCTACCCGAGGTGGCGCCATGCCTCCCTCGGAACGGCCCGTCGGGAGTCATGACATGCCTCTGATTGAAATCGACGGCAAACAGATCAACGTCGCCGCTGGGGCGACGGTGATGGATGCGGCGCATCAAGCCGGCATCGCCATCCCGCACTTCTGTTATCACAAGAAACTGTCCATCGCCGCCAACTGCCGCATGTGCCTGGTGGAAGTGGAAAAAGCGCCGAAGCCGCTGCCCGCCTGCGCCACGCCGGTGACCGACGGTATGAAGGTGCAGACCCGTTCGGTCAAGGCCATCGCCGCGCAGAAGGGGGTGATGGAGTTCCTGCTGATCAACCATCCGCTCGATTGCCCGATTTGCGACCAGGGCGGCGAATGCCAGTTGCAGGACATTGCGGTCGGCTATGGCGGCTCGGCCTCGCGTTACAGCGAACCGAAGCGCGTGGTGAAAGAAAAAGACCTCGGCCCGCTGATCGCCACCGACATGACGCGCTGCATCCATTGCAGCCGCTGCGTGCGTTTCGGCCAGGAGATCGCCGGCCTGATGGAACTGGGCATGCCCGGTCGCGGCGAACATGTCGAAGTGATGCCGTTCCTGCAAACCCAGGTCAGCCATGAACTCTCCGGCAACGTCATCGAGCTCTGCCCGGTCGGTGCGCTGACTTCCAAGCCGTTCCGCTACAGCGCCCGTTCTTGGGAGTTGTCGCGGCGCAAAGCGGTGAGCCCGCATGACGGCCTCGGCGCGAATGTACAGGTTCACATCAAGAACAACCGCGTCCTGCGCGTGGTGCCGCAGGAAAATGAGGCGATCAATGAATGCTGGATCGCCGACCGCGATCGCTACAGTTATGACGCCTTGAATTCCGACCAACGTCTGACCCAGCCGATGATGAAACAGGACGGGCGGTGGCAGGCGGTCAGCTGGCAGGACGCACTTGAGCGGGTGGCCAGTCGTTTGGGGCATATCCGTGACAGCAAAGGCGCTGCCGCCATTGGCGCGCTCGCCTCGCCGCACCAGACGGTGGAAGAGTTGTACCTGTTCACCAAGCTGATGCGCGGCCTCGGCACGGAAAACATCGACCACCGTTTGGCGCAAGCCGATGCCACGACCGGTTCCGGTGCACGCTGGTTGGGCATGCCTGTCGCCGACATCAATACCTTGCAGCGCATTTTGCTGATCGGCGCCAGCCTGCGCGAGGAGCAGCCCTTGATCGCGCAGCGTTTGCGCCAGGCAGTCAAGCACGGTGCGCAACTCAATGTACTGCATGCCGCCGGCGACGATCTGCTGTGCAAAGTGCATGCCCGTCTGCTCGCCAAGCCGAGCGCCTGGCTCAACGCCCTGGCGCAGATTGCGCGCGCCATGCAGGACGCCGGCGCCGATCTGGCGGCGGTTGCCAACGCGTTGGCCGATGTGAAGGTGAGCGAATCCGCCCGCGCCATAGCCGCCAGCCTGCTGGCCGGCAACGACGGCAAGCGGGCCATCCTGCTCGGCGCGTTGGCGCAGAACCATCCCGCCGCGGCGCAACTGCACGCGATGGCGCAGGCGATCGCGCAGGCCTGCGGCGCCCGTCTCGGCTTCCTGTCGCCCGCCGCCAACAGCGTCGGTGCACAAGTGGTCGGCGCGCTGCCGGGCCCGAACGGCCTGGCCGCCAACGCGATGCTGGCCGAGCCTGCAACTGCCAAGCTTTCCGCGTATGTGCTGTTTGGCGTCGAGCCCGAACTGGATGCCTATGATGCGGCCGCCGCTGCGGCGGCTTTGCGCGCCGCGGAGTTCGTGGTCGCGCTGACGGCATTCAAGGGTGACGTAATGAATTACGCCGATGTGCTGCTGCCCGTCGCGCCATTCACCGAAACCGCCGGCAGTTTCATCAATATGGAAGGTCGGTTGCAGAGCTTCCATGGCGTCGTCAAACCGCAGGGCGAGGCGCGTCCGGCCTGGAAAGTGTTGCGCGTATTGGGCAATCTGCTCAGCCTGGGCGGCTTTGACTATGACACCGCCGAGGCGGTGCGTGCCGACGCGCTGCCAGGCGATCTGGCGGCGGCGCTGAACAATACGGCTACGGCCGTGGCCGTCAGCCAGGGCGAGGTGACGGACGATCTGGAGCGCGTCGGCGAAACGCCGTTATATCAACTCGATCCCATCGTACGCCGCTCACCAGCCTTGCAGGCGACGGCGGCCGCCGCCGCTCCGCAGGCATGGATCGGCAGCGAGTGGCTGACACGCCTCAACGTCGCCGAGGGCGGCCTGGTGCGGGTGCGCCAGAACTCAGGCGAAGTCGTTCTGGCGGTGCGCCGCGATGACCGCCTGGCGGTCGGCGCCATCCGCATCGCTGCGGCGCATCCCGCGACCGCTGCGCTGGGTGCGCGGCTCGGCCCGATCAGCGTGGAGAAGGTCTAACACTATGGATGCATTGCTCGCACCTGTCGCCGAATTGCTCGGCCCGGCCTGGCTGCCGATCTGGACGTTGGTCAAAATCATCGCCATCGTCGCGCCGCTGATGATCGCGTTGGCCTACCTGACCTACCTGGAGCGCAAAGTCATCGGCTACATGCAGGTCCGTATCGGCCCCAATCGGGTCGGCCCGCTCGGCCTGCTGCAACCGATTGCCGACGGCCTCAAGTTGCTGATGAAGGAAATCATCATCCCCAGCGGCGCCAACAAGGGGCTGTTCATCCTCGGCCCGGTTCTGGTGCTCGCCCCGGCGCTGGCGGCCTGGGCGGTGTTCCCGTTCACCGACAAGATGGTGCTGGCCGACATCAATGCCGGCTTGCTGTACATCATGGCGATCACGTCGATGGGCGTTTATGGCGTCGTCGTCGCCGGCTGGGCGTCCAATTCCAAGTACGCCTTCCTCGGCGCGATGCGCTCCTCGGCGCAGATCGTGTCGTATGAGATCGCCATGGGATTTGCGCTGGTCGGCGTGCTGATGGCGGCGCAGAGCCTGAATCTGACCGAAATCGTCAATGCCCAGGCCGGCGGGTTCTGGCAGTGGTACTGGCTGCCGCTGTTCCCGCTGTTCATCGTCTACCTGATTGCTGGCCTGGCCGAAACCAACCGGTCGCCGTTCGACGTGGCGGAAGGCGAATCGGAAATCGTCGCCGGTTTCCATGTCGAATATTCCGGCATGGCATTCGCGGTGTTCTTCCTGGCCGAATACGCCAACATGATTTTGATCGCCGGCCTGGTCAGCATCATGTTCCTCGGCGGCTGGCTGTCGCCCTTCCCATTCCTGCCGGACGGATTCATCTGGATTGCGGCGAAGATGAGCTTCGTACTGTTCCTGTTCCTCTGGTTCCGCGCCACCTTCCCGCGTTATCGCTATGACCAGATCATGCGCCTGGGCTGGAAGGTCTTCATCCCGGTCACGCTGGTATGGATTCTGGTCGTCGGCGCGGCGATGCAGACACCCATCGGCCATTGGTTCCACTAAGGAGGGGCAGTCATGTTCAACAGCATCAAGTCCTTCTTTTCCACCTTCCTGCTGGTCGAATTGCTGCGCGGCATGGCGCTGACCGGCCGGCATCTGTTCGCACGCAAGATCACGGTGCAGTTTCCGGAAGAAAAAACGCCGCAGTCGCCGCGTTTTCGCGGTTTGCATGCGCAACGCCGCTACCCGAACGGCGAAGAGCGCTGCATCGCCTGCAAACTGTGCGAAGCCGTGTGTCCGGCGCTGGCGATCAAGATCGAATCCGAGCAGCGCGCGGATGGCACTCGTCGGACCACCGTTTACGACATTGACCTGACCAAGTGCATCTTCTGCGGTTTTTGTGAAGAAGCCTGTCCGGTCGATGCCATCGTCGAGACGCGCATCCTGGAATATCACGGCGAGAAGCGCGGCGATCTGTATTACACCAAGGACATGCTGCTGGCGGTAGGCGACCAGTACGAAGAACAGATTGCGCGGGATCGCGCGGCCGATGCTTGCTATCGCTGACGGAATCGAGATGGAATTTACTGCCTTCGTTTTCTACTTTCTCTCTGCCATTCTGCTGCTGGCGAGCTTGCGCGTCATTACCGCGCGTAATCCGGTGCATGCTGCGCTGTCCCTGGTGCTGGCCTTCTTTACGGCGGCCGGCCTATGGCTGCTGCTGGAAGCCGAATTCCTCGCCATCACGCTGGTGCTGGTTTACATCGGCGCGGTCATGGTGCTGTTCCTGTTCGTCGTAATGATGCTGGACATCAATCTGGAAGAAATGCGCCGCGGCTTCTGGGGTTATCTGCCGGCTGCCGCGCTGGTGGGCGGATTGATGGTGGTGGAGATGATCATGGTGCTGGGCGGCCATGACTTCGGTCTGGCGGAACCGCTCGCGCATGCCGCGGATTACAGCAATACCAAGGAACTGGGCCGGGTGCTGTACACCGAATATCTGTATCCATTCGAGCTGGCTGCGGTGATTCTGCTCGTGGCGATGGTGGCGGCGATCACGCTGACCCATCGCAAACGCGGTGATACCAAGCAGAACAATCCCGCCGAGCAAGTCAAGGTCAAGCGCGCCGACCGTATCCGCCTGGTCAATCTGAAGCCGCAAAAGCCGGAAGCCCCCAAAGAGGATGACGCATGATCGGCCTGAATCACTACCTTATTCTCGGTTCCATCCTGTTCGCGATCAGCGTGGTCGGGATATTCCTGAACCGAAAGAACATCATCATCATCCTGATGGCGATCGAATTGATGTTGTTGGCGGTGAACATGAATTTCATCGCCTTCGCGCGTTACCTCGACGATATCTCCGGCCAGGTATTCGTATTCTTCATCCTCACCGTGGCGGCGGCCGAGTCGGCCATCGGCCTGGCCATCCTGGTGGTGTTGTTCCGTAACCTGCGCAGCATCAATGTCGACGGCCTGGACAGGTTGAAAGGCTGAACCATGGATATGCAAAGTCTGTACCTGACCGTCCCTCTGGCGCCGCTGGCCGGTGCCGTGATCGCAGGCCTGTTCGGCAAAACCATCGGTCGAGCCGGCGCACATACCGTCACCATCCTCGGCGTGGCCATCGCCTTTCTGGCGTCGCTGCTGATTTACCAGGACGTGCAGGCCGGCAATACCTATAACGGCGCGGTTTACACCTGGCTGACTTCCGGCGATCTGCACCTGGAGATCGGCTTCCTGATCGACCGCCTGACCGTGCTGATGATGCTGGTGGTCACGTTCGTATCGTTGATGGTGCATATCTACACCATCGGCTACATGGCCGATGACCCCGGTTACCAGCGCTTCTTCAGCTACATCTCGTTGTTCACCTTTTCGATGTTGATGTTGGTGATGTCGAACAACTTTCTGCAGTTGTTCTTCGGCTGGGAAGCGGTCGGCCTGGTGTCCTACCTGTTGATCGGTTTCTGGTACACGCGGGAAACCGCCATCTATGCCAACCTGAAGGCCTTCCTGGTCAACCGGGTCGGCGATTTCGGCTTTCTGCTCGGCATCGGCCTGGTCTGGGCCTATTTCGGTACGCTGGACTACGCCCAGGTGTTCCAGATGGCGCCGCAGTTCGCCAGCCACAGCATCAACCTGATCGCCGGCCATGAATGGAGCCTGCTGGCGGTGATCTGCATCCTGCTGTTCATCGGCGCAATGGGTAAGTCGGCCCAGTTCCCTCTGCATGTCTGGCTGCCCGACTCGATGGAAGGCCCGACGCCGATCTCGGCGCTGATCCATGCCGCCACCATGGTCACGGCCGGCATCTTCATGGTGACGCGGATGTCGCCGCTGTTCGAACTGTCCGACACCGCGCTGTCCTTCGTCATGGTGATCGGCGCCATCACCGCACTGTTCATGGGTTTTCTCGGCATCATCCAGAACGACATCAAGCGCGTCGTGGCGTATTCGACGCTGTCGCAGCTGGGCTACATGACCGTGGCCTTGGGCGCGTCCGCTTACTCGGTCGCGATGTTCCATCTGATGACGCACGCCTTCTTCAAGGCGCTGCTATTCCTCGCCGCCGGTTCGGTGATCATCGCGATGCATCACGAACAGGACATCCGCAACATGGGCGGCCTGCGCAAATACCTGCCGATCACCTGGATCACGTCGCTGATCGGTTCGCTGGCCTTGATCGGTACGCCGTTCCTGTCCGGTTTCTATTCGAAGGACAGCATCATCGAGGCCGTCAAGCATTCCAGCCTGGGCGGCTCCGGTTTTGCCTATTTCGCCGTCACACTGGGCGTGTTCGTCACGGCGTTCTATTCCTTCCGCATGTATTTCCTGGTTTTCCACGGCAAGGAACGCTTCCGTCAGGCGCACGACACGCACGATCATGAAGCGGACAAGAATGGCGACGTCCATGGCCATCATCACGGCGGCCACAGCGCACCACATGAAACGCCGTGGGTCGTGACGTTGCCGTTGGTGATGCTGGCCATTCCTTCGGTGCTGATCGGCTATCTGACCATCGACGGAATGTTGTTCGGCAACTGGTTCGGTCATGCCATCCTGGTCGCGCCACAGCACGATGCCATGGCGCAACTGGCGCAGCAGTTCCACGGCGCCTTCGCGATGGCTCTGCACGCGCTGCAAACCCTGCCGTTCTGGCTGGCTGTGGCGGGCGTGGCGCTGTCCTGGTTCTTCTACCTGAAACGGCCGGACATTCCCGCCCTGTTGCGCAGCAAGTTCGGCGTGATTTACACCATCCTCGAACACAAGTATGGCTTCGACGAATTCAACGACTGGTTCTTTGCGCGCGGCGCCCGCCTGGTCGGCGGCCGTTTCTGGCGCTGGGGCGACGTGGCGGCGATCGACGGCCTGATGGTCAACGGGACCGCGCGTCTGGTCGGCCGTATCGCCGGCGTCGTGCGCCACCTGCAATCCGGTTACATCTACCACTATGCGTTCGCAATGATCATTGGCGTGTTGCTGCTCGCCACCTGGTTCGTGCGCGGCTGATGCAGCACACATGCGGCAACAATTTTTTATGAAAGCGATTGCAACTCATGATTGAAGGGATCGGCCTGTTAAGCCTCGCCATCTGGGTGCCTATCGCGGCGGGCGTGCTCATCCTCCTCACCGGCGGCAACGACAGGAGCGCCGATGGCCAGCGCACCCTGGCCCTGCTTGGATCGGTGCTCGGATTCCTGGTCACGCTACCGCTGTGGACGGGATTCGATACCGCCACCGCCGCGATGCAGTTTGTCGAAGTGGCGCAGTGGGTGCCGGCGTTCAATATTCATTACCGTCTCGGCGTGGATGGCATCTCGATGCCGTTCATCTTGCTCAACAGCTTCACCACGGTGCTGGTGGTACTGGCCGGCTGGGCGGTGATCAAACAACGCGTCGGCCAATACATGGCGGCGTTCCTGATCCAGTCCGGATTGCTCAATGGCGTGTTTGCGTCGCTGGATGGCGTGCTGTTCTACGTCTTCTTCGAAGCCATGCTGATTCCGCTCTATTTGATCATCGGCATGTGGGGCGGCCAGAACCGGGTCTATGCCGCGATCAAGTTCTTCCTCTACACCTTGCTCGGTTCGCTGTTGATGTTGGTGTCGCTGATCTACCTGTTCTTCCAGAGCGGCGGCAGTTTCGAGATTCTGGCCTGGCACCGGGTGCCGCTGACCATGGTTGCGCAGACCCTGTTGTTCATCGCGTTCTTTTTCGCCTTCGCGGTGAAAGTGCCGATGTGGCCGGTGCATACCTGGTTGCCGGATGCCCACGTCGAAGCGCCCACCGGCGGTTCTGTCGTGCTGGCGGCCATCACGCTGAAAGTCGGCGCCTACGGCTTCCTGCGTTTCATCCTGCCCATCCTGCCCGATGCCTCGCATGAATACGCTTACATCATCGTTACGTTGTCGCTGATTGCCGTGGTGTATATCGGATTGGTCGCGCTGGTGCAGTCCGACATGAAGAAGCTGATCGCCTACTCGTCGATCGCCCATATGGGTTTTGTGACACTCGGCTTTTTCCTGTTCAACCCGCTGGGCATTGAGGGCGGCCTGATCCAGATGATCTCGCACGGCTTTATTTCCGCCGCCATGTTCCTTTGCGTCGGCGTCATGTATGACCGCGTGCATTCGCGCCAGATCGCCGACTATGGCGGTGTCGCCAACACCATGCCGCGTTTCGCCGCCTTCTTCATGTTGTTCGCGATGGCCAATGCCGGCCTGCCGGCAACCTCCGGTTTCGTCGGCGAGTTCATGATCATTCTGGGTGCGGTGCAGGTGAACTTCTGGTGGGCGGCTTTGGCAGCCAGCACGCTGATCTTCGGCGCCGCCTACACCTTGTGGATGTACAAGCGCGTGGTGTTCGGCCCGGTCGGCAACGAAAATGTGGCGGAGATGAAGGATATTGATTCACGCGAATTCGTGGTGCTGGGACTGCTGGCCGTCTGCGTGCTGGGCATGGGTCTGTACCCGATGCCTTTCACCGAAGTGATGCATGCCTCGGTGGACAATCTGCTGGCGCACGTCGCCCACAGCAAGCTGGCCTACTGATCAAGGGCGCGCCATGAACTCTCAACAACTTTTCGCCATTCCCGACTTCGCTCCCGCTCTGCCGGAAATTTTCATTCTGGTCATGACTTGCGCCATTCTGCTGCTCGGCGTGATCTTCAAGGATCGCGACTGGTCCTATCCGCTGACCCTGGTCACGCTGCTAGTGGCGGCGGCGATAACGGTGTTCACCAGCGTGCCGCAAGTGCAGGTCACGTTCAGCGGGCAGTTCGTCGATGACGCAATGGCTGATGTGCTCAAACTGATGGCCTACTTCGCGACGCTGGCGGTGGTGATCTACTCGCGCCCCTATCTGGTCGAGCGCGGTCTGTTCAAGGTCGAGTTTTTCGTGCTGGCCCTGTTTTCGCTGCTCGGCATGATGGTGATGATTTCCGCGAATCATTTCCTGTCGCTCTATATCGGCCTGGAATTGCTTTCGCTATCGCTCTACGCGATGGTCGCGTTGCAACGCGACTCGGCGCAATCGACTGAAGCCGCGATGAAGTTTTTCGTTCTCGGCGCATTGGCGTCGGGTTTCCTGCTGTACGGCATGTCGCTGCTCTACGGCGTCACCGGCACGCTGGAGCTGCCGGCGATGGCTCACATTCTGCAGGCCGGCGTGCAGGATCAGACCGTGTTGGTGTTCGGCCTGGTCTTCCTGGTCGCCGGACTCGGTTTCAAGCTCGGCGTGGCGCCTTTCCATATGTGGGTGCCGGATATCTACCAGGGCGCTCCTTCCGCGGTAACGTTGTTCATCAGCTCTGCGCCGAAGCTGGCGGCGTTTGCGTTCTCCATTCGCCTGCTGGTCAATGGCTTGCATCCGGAAGTGGAGAACTGGCAAGGCATGCTCGCGGTCATGGCCGTGTTGTCGCTGGCGATAGGTAATCTGGCCGCGATCATGCAGACCAATATCAAGCGCATGTTGGCCTACTCCGCCATCTCGCACATGGGCTTCCTGCTGCTGGGCATCCTGTCCGGCACCTTCGCCGGCTATGCCGCCGGCATGGTCTATGTCATCGCCTATGTGTTGATGAGCCTGGGCAGCTTCGGCCTGGTGGTTTACCTGTCCCGAAACGGTCTGGAAGCCGAAAATCTGGATGATTTCCGCGGCCTCAACAGCCGCAACCCCTGGCTGGCGGCGTTGATGGCGATCCTGATGTTCTCGATGGCAGGCCTGCCGCCCTTCATCGGCT
This sequence comes from uncultured Thiobacillus sp., assembly GCA_964466195.1. Lineage (GTDB taxonomy): Bacteria > Pseudomonadota > Gammaproteobacteria > Burkholderiales > Thiobacillaceae > PFJX01. The sequence continues at coordinate 243,165 of CAYXMQ010000002.1, read as the reverse complement.
TCTACGCCAAACTGGCCATCCTGCAATCTCTGGTCGGCGCCGGCTTCACCTGGCTCGCCGTGGTCGCCGTGCTGTTCTCGCTGATCGGCGCGTTCTACTACCTGCGCGTAGTGAAAGTGCTCTATTTCGATGCGCCGAAACCGGATGCCCCGATTTACCCGGCGATCCCGGATGTGCAAGCCTTGCTGAGCCTCAATGGCGTAGCGGTGCTGATGCTGGGCATCATGCCGCAGCCGCTGATCACGCTGTGCACCTACGCGATGCAGATGACGCTGCAATAGCCGCTTACCTTGATCCTCAAAGGGTGGCGCCACCCGTTCTGAACGCGCAGAAAATCGGCTGTAGCGGGTTCGCCGGTTACTGGCCGCCCAACAACTGCGCCAATTGCTGGCGGCTGGCGAGGTCGTTTTCCTTGTCGAGGAAATCCTGTTTCAGAAAGGCCTCCATCTTCGGATAAAGCGCGATGGCCTCGTCGAGCTGGGCGTCGTTGCCGCGGGTGTAGGCGCCGATGGTGATCAGGTCGCGGCTGCGCTGGAAGCGGGCATAGAGGGCTTTGAAGCGGCGCACCCGTTCCAGCTCCTCCTTCGGCAGCAATTCGGTGATGGCACGCGAAATGGACGCTTCGATGTCGATGGCCGGGTAGTGGCCCTGGTCGGCGAGTTGGCGGGACAACACAATGTGGCCGTCGAGGATGGCTCGGGCGGCGTCGGCCACCGGGTCTTGCTGGTCGTCGCCTTCCATCAGCACGGTGTAGAACGCGGTGATGGACCCCCCTTCTTTGCGCCCATTGCCGGCGCGCTCGACCAGTTGCGGCAATTTGGCGAAGACCGAGGGCGGATAGCCTTTGGTCGCCGGGGGTTCGCCGACGGCGAGAGCGATTTCGCGTTGCGCCTGCGCGTAGCGGGTCAGCGAGTCCATGATCAACAGTACATTGAGGCCCTGGTCGCGAAAAAATTCGGCAATGGCGGTGGCGTAGGCGGCGCCATGCAGCCGCATCAGCGGCGGCGAGTCGGCGGGTGCGGCGACGACGGCGGCGCGGCGCAGGCCTTCTTCGCCAAGAATGTTTTCGATGAAATCCTTGACTTCACGGCCGCGTTCGCCGATCAGGCCCACCACCACCACATCCGCCGCGGTATAGCGCGCCATCATGCCGAGCAGCATGGACTTGCCGACGCCGCTGCCGGCGAACAGACCCATACGCTGGCCGCGGCCGACCGTGAGCAAGGCGTTGATGGCACGCACGCCGACATCGAGCACGTCTTTGATCGGCTCGCGCTCCATCGGGTTGAAGGGGCGCGAATAGAGCGGCACGCGGCGTGATGCTTCCAATAGGCCCAGTCGGTCGAGCGGACGGCCGGCGCCATCAATGACGCGGCCGAGAAGTTCGGCGCCGACGGCGACCTGGCGTATGCGATCCTCGATACGACGGCGTCGGTAATAGGGTTTGTGGATGCGCGGCGGCTCGAAGCCGCAGGCGGGCGCCGTTTCAACGGAAGCGCCGGGCGCCAGGCCATAGACGTCGGTCGAGGGCATCAGAAAGAGACGTTCGCCGGAGAAGCCGACGACTTCGGCATCAACCTGCTGGCCGCCTGCCATGTTGATGCGGCAGGATGCGCCGGTGGCCAGCTTAAGCCCGGAGGCTTCCATGATCAGCCCGGCGACGCGGGTGAGGCGGCCGGTCGTATTCCAGGGATTGAGATGGCTGGCCGCTTCCTGGCAATCGCGCAGATAAGTCAGCAGGGGGGAGGTTGACGGCTCCAGCACACTGTCCAGCTCGTCAGGCCGTTCATCTGGCGGGTCAGTCGGCAGGCTCAGATCAACCACGATGCATCGGCCCCCAGGCAGCTGCTCAGTTCGACCCAGCGCGTCCGGATTCTGCCGTCAAGCTCGCTGTACGCGCTTTCAAAGCGGAAGTCGCCGAGTTCCATTTGCACGTCTTCAACGACTTTCCAGGATAGATGGCCATGCTCATGCGCTAGCCAGTCGCGCACGATTTGCGCACTGTCGGGATGCGTGACGATCTTGTGATGCCCATTCAGTGCGGGCAGGGTTTTCAGGGCTTCGCTGATCGCATCCAGCAGAAGCTCGGGCCTGATCTTGAGCGCGCTGCGCAGAATCTGCCTGGCCATGACCAGGGACAGTTCGAGCACTTCGCGGGCGACTTCCTGGTCTTGGCACAGTTGCCCCGCTTCGAGCGCGGTAGCCAGCGCACGCAACTCTGCTGCATAGCGTTCCGCTTCGGCCTGGCCGGCAAGCAGGCCGGCTTTGCGGCCTTCCTCAAGGCCGAGTCGATAACCTTCCTGCCAGGCTTCTTGATGGAGCGCCTCGATTTCCTCGGCCGTGGGCAACACGACTTGCGCTTCTGGCGGTTCGGCCGGCGGGGTTTCGGAGGCGCTTGCGTGAAGTTGCGCCTGGGTGGGTGGCGCGCCGGCATCGTCGAACGTGGCGAGTTCCCAGCGCTGGTAAGCGGTGAGCTGCTCTTTGGGGATGACCTTGGACATGGCCGGATGATAGGGCAGGTGGCGAAGCGGGCGGGTATTGTTGCCGTCTTACCCGACCAGGGCCTCGTCGCCGCCCTTGCCGCCCAACACGATCTGGCCTTCGTCGACCAGTTTGCGCACGATCTTGAGAATTTCCTTCTGTTCGGCCTCGACTTCGGATAGCCGCACGGCGCCTTTCGCCTCCAGGTCTTCCTTGAGGGCTTCGGCGGCGCGGCTGGACATGTTTTTGAAGATGAGATCGCGCAGTTCTTGCGAAGTGCCTTTGAGGGCGACGATGAGCGTTTCGGATTGCACTTCGCGCAGCAGGAGCTGGACCGAACGGTCGTCGAGTCCGAGGATGTTGTCGAAGGTGAACATCTGATCCTGAATTTTCTGGGCGAGATCGGCGTCGTGTTCGCGGATGTTGGCCAGCACGGAGGCTTCGACCGCACCGCCCATGAAGTTGAGGATGTCGGCCGCCGCCTTGACGCCGCCAAACGAGCTCTTCTTGGTGATTTCACCGCCGGACAACAACTGGGTCAGGACTTCATTGAGTTCGCGCATCGCCATTGGCTGCACGCCTTCCAGCGTGGCGATGCGCACCATGACATCGTTGCGCAAGCGCTCAGACAGCAGGTTGAGGATTTCACTGGCGTGGTCACGCTCCAGGTGCACCATGATGGTGGCGATGATCTGCGGATGTTCGTTGCGGATCATGTCCGCGACGCTGGCCGAATCCAGCCATTTCAGACTTTCAATGCCGGCGCTTTCATTGCCCTGCAGGATGCGGTCGATCAGGTGCGCCGCCTTGTCGTCGCCGAGCGCCTTCTTGAGCACGGAACGAATGTATTCATCCGAGTCGGCCAGGCTGATGCGGCCTACAGTTTCATCGTGGAACGCCTGCAAGACGGCTTGGATGCCCTCTTTGCTGATATTGCCCACCGAAGCCATCGCCGAGCCGAGCTTCTGAACTTCTTTCGGGCCCAGATACTTGAAAACCTCAGCCGCCTCATCGTGGCCGAGCGCCAGCATCAGCACGGCGCATTTGTTGACGCTTTCGTCGCTCATTCCTTGGCCATCCATTCCTTGACGATATCCGCCGTGACTTTCGGGTCAGCCTTGGCGAACTCGCGGACTTTGGCCAGGATTTCGGCATAGCCGTCCACTGGCGCACGGCCTTCGCCATGCCCGCCGGCCAGACCGCCTTCGCCGTATTCGCCGGCTTCACCCAGGGGCGACTCTTCCGGCTCGGGCGGTTTGACCATGTCACGCAAGATCGGACGCAGGACGCCAAAGACCAGATAGAAGGCGAGGCCGAAAATGAGCAGGTTCTTCAGCAGCGTTTTGGCCATGGAAACGTTGTCGGGGTCTTTCCAGAGCGGGATATCCAGCTCGACTTTGCTGTCGGTGAAGGCGGCGTTGACGACATTGACGGTGTCGCCACGTTGCTGGCTGTAGCCCATTGACTCTTTGACCAGGTTGTTGATTTGAGTCAGCTCGGCCGGCGTGAGTGGCGTCGGTTTGGCGGTCACCCCGGCCTCATCCTTGGCGCCGGCCTTGTAATTGACGACCACGGCGACCGAAAGGCGCTTGACCCGCCCAAGCGGCTCTTTGGTATGGCGAATGGTCTTGTCCAGTTCGAAATTGGTGGTGTTTTCCTTGCGGCTGGAATTGCCGCCTGCGGCTTGTCCGGCGCCGACATTGGGTCCGGCATTAGCGCCCGGCGGCGCATTGAGGGGGGCGGTGGCGGGGCCGGGCGGCTGGTTGGTGAGCGCGCCGGGAACGCCCTGCGCCTGATTGCCGGCTGAATTGATGTCTTCGACCGTTTGCTGGCTGCGTATGGCCTGAGCATCCGGAGTGGGATTGGGTTTGTAGGATTCGCTGGTGGCTTCGGACACGGAGAAGTCGAGATCGGCGCGCACTTCGGCTTTGACATTGCCTGTGCCGACGATGGGCGAAACGATCGCTTCGATGCGCTGCGCGTAATAGCCCTCCATTTGCCGAATGTAATCCAGCTGGCTGGCGTTGAGGCCTTGCGCGGACTGGCTGTCGCTCTTGTTGGTGAGCAGATTGCCGGCCTGATCCACGACCGTGACGTTGTTGGGCGAGAGTTCCGGCACGCTGCTGGAAACCAGATGCACGATGGACTGCACCTGACCCGGGTCAAGCGCGCGACCTGGATGCAGATTGACCAGCACCGAGGCGGAAGGCATCTGTTTGTCGCGGATGAATACCGAGGGTTTGGGTATCGCCAGATGCACCCGCGCCGACTCGACCGGGGCCAGCGCTTGTACGGTACGGGCGAGTTCGCCTTCCATGCCGCGCTGGAAGGCGACCTGTTCCTGAAACTGGGTCATGCCCAGTTTGGCGGAATCCATCAACTCGAAGCCGACCGCCCCGCCCTTGGGCAGGCCCTGCGCCGCGAGCTTGAAGCGCAGATCATAGACCTGATCGGCCGGCACCAGCAGCGTGCCGCCCGCCTCGGTTTTGTAAGGCGCATTCATCTGTTGCAGCGTGTTGCTGATGCTGCCGGCATCCCGTTCCGAAAGATTGGAAAAAAGGACTTTGTAATCAGGCGAGCTGGACCACAGCAGCAATCCGACGACGAGCGCAATCGACGCCGCTAAGGCCGCCGCCAGACCCATCTTGCGGGGGGCGGGGAGCTCGTTGAAGCGTAAGGCGAAGTTGGAGAGTAATTGCTGAGGCTGTGCGGCCATCCGTCAACCGTGCCTGATCAGACCTGCATGCTCATGACTTCTTGATACGCGGTTACCAGTTTGTTGCGTACCTGAACCATGGTCTGAAAGGACAGACTGGCTTTTTGCAGTGACAGGACAACGTCCTGTAGGTTGACGTCGGGGGCGCCGGTTTCGAACTGGCTGGTCAATTGCTTGGCATCCACCTGGGCGCCATTGACTTCGTCGATGGCGGATTTGAGCATGGCCGAAAAGTCGAGCGCCGGCGCATCTTTGGGCTGGGATACAGGAGCGACCGAGGCCTGTGCCGCAACGGCACGCAGCTGGTTCACCATCAGATCGATATTGCTCATCGTCTTGCCTCCTGCGACTCATTATAGGAGGTCGTCTCCATCCAGAAAGCCTGCTTCGCGGTATTGCTTGAGCCTATGGCGCAATGTCCGCTCGCTCATCGCCAGCGCTTCCGCCGTTTTACGCCGAGAACCCTGCATTCGCTGCAAAGTGCTCAGGATGGTGTCCCGTTCAATATCCTTGAGACCCGATTCAATCTGGCCACCTGAAGATCGTACGGGCGCATGCGCCAACCGGTTTGAAGCATCCGGCAACATCAAATGCTCCGGTCCGATTTTCGCGCCCGACGCGAGGATCATTGCACGTTGCACGACGTTACCCAGCTCGCGGATGTTACCGGGCCAGTCATACCCAGTCAATTCGGCCAAGGCCGCGCCAGTAAAGGAAAAGCCGCTTCTGCCGGCAATGTTTTCATGGCACTTCAGGAAGTGATTCGCCAAGGCAGGAATATCTGCCGGACGTTGGCGCAAAGGGGGGATTTCGAGTGGAAATACGTTTAAACGGTAATACAGGTCGTCGCGAAAACGGCCTTCGGCCACCCAGGTGGTGAGATCGCGGTTGGTCGTGGCGATGACGCGTACATCGAGGGTCAGCAACGTGCGTCCGCCTACGCGCTCGACTTCTCGCTCCTGTAGCACGCGCAGCAGCTTGGCTTGCAGGTTGAGCGGCAGTTCCGAAATCTCATCCAGCAACAACACGCCCCCATTGGCTTGCTCGAATTTCCCGCTTTGCGCCGCGGTCGCTCCCGTAAAAGCGCCCTTTTCGTGGCCAAACAATACCGATTCAAGCAGGTTTTCCGGAATGGCCGCGCAGTTCAGCGCAACGAAAGGTCCTTTTGCGCGCATCGAGTGTTGATGGATGTAGCGTGCATAAACCTCTTTGCCGACACCGGATTCGCCGGTGAGCAGGATGGTGGCCTCGCTGGCGGCTACCCGTCGCGCCAGTTCCAGCAAGGCCAGGCTGGCGGGATCGTGCGCCACCATGCCGGCTGCAGTGGTGTCGCCCGGTTGGCGGAAGTGCCGCGCCACGGTCGCCAGCAGCTTGTCCGGTTCAAAGGGTTTCGGCAGATAGTCGGATGCGCCATCGCGCATGGCTTGCACTGCACGCTCAATCTGGCCATACGCGGTCATCAGGATCACCGGGATTTCCGGGTGGCGCAGTTTCAACGTGCGCAAGAGCGCGTGGCCATCCATGCCGGGCATTTGCACGTCGGTCAGCACGAGGCCGGGGGTGTCGTGGTCGAGCCATGCCAGGGCCTGTTCTGCCGCTTCGCTTGAAATTGCGTGGTATCCCGCCATTTCCAGTGTGTCGCTCAACGCCTCGCGCAATGCGGGATCATCTTCGACGACCAGTATCGGCAACGCGTCAGGCATCGTGCCGTCCCTGTCCGGCAAATGGCAGGTAGAGCGTGAAGGTGCTGCCGCCGCCGTTTCTGGGCGCCCATTCTACCCAGCCGCCATGGGCTTCGGCGACTTGCCGCACGATGGCCAGGCCGAGGCCGCTGCCTTCGCCGCGCGTGGTGAAGAAGGGTTCGAACAGGCGTTCGCGCGCACCTTGCGGGATGCCGGCGCCGCTGTCACTGACCTGGAAAGCAGCGAACGGGCTGCCCTGGCCGGAAAAAATCAATTCGATCGCGCCGCCTGGCGATGAGGCTTGTAATGCGTTTTCAAGTAGATTGATCAGCGCGCCGGCGATGGCTTGGCGATCACCCGTCAAGTGTAGCTCGGGGACAATTTCGGTCAGGTGCAGCGAGACGTTGCGGGCGCTGGCATGCGGCTCCAGGGTGTGGGCGATTTCCTCGAATAACGTGGCCAGTGAAAATGACGTTGCAGCCAATTGGGCGCCTTTTACGAACAGCAGCATGTCCTGAATCAGACGCTCCAGGTAGAGCAGCCTGGCGCGCGTTTTCTCCGCAAAGCGGATGCGGTCGGCCTCGCTGAGTTGAGGACGCGTCAGGTTGCCGGTGTAGAGCAACGCAGTCGCCAGCGGCGTGCGAATCTGATGGGCGACCTGAGCGGCCATTTCACCCAGTGCGGAAAGACGTTCCCGCCGGGCCAGTTCGCCATTGGCTGCAGTCAGTTCGCTGGTCAGGCGAGCGACTTGGCTCTGCAGTTCCAGATAGGCGCCGGCTAGTTTCTCGGAGGTTTCGCTGAACAGCGCAAAGGCCTGTCGCAGTTCTGCGTCCTCGGGGTTGACAGCAGTCATGGCAGTGAGGGCGGGCATCGATGGCGGATATTAAACCATCGACCCCTAAAGTTTTTTTAACGGCAGCCGATACTGCGACTGTCGAAACCCGGCGGCTTGTTCAAATAGGCCGCATGAATAACTGAGGTAACTATGTCGGATCTGCTTAGACGTATTGATGCGCGTACCAAGCTCGCGGGGGCGAACAAGCTGGAGATTTTGCTCTTTACGTTGGGTACGGATGTCAACACCGGCCGCAAGGAGACTTTCGGCATCAATGTTTTCAAAGTGCGCGAAGTGATGCGCATCCCGGAAATCACTCGTGCGCCGGACATGCCCTCTGCGGTTGAAGGCATGGTCAGTTTGCGCGGCGTGTTGGTGCCTGTCGTCGATTTGGCCAAGTACATCGGCATTTCCACGGATGCTCCGCCGGCGATCATGATCGTGACTGAATACAACCGTCATACCCAGGGGTTCCTGGTCGGCGAAGTGGATACCATCCTGCGTCTGGATTGGTCGGAGATGAAGGTGCCGCCGAGCATGCTGACCGCCCGCATGGGCGGTCTGGTGACCGCCGTGACGGAGTTGAAGGATACCCGCCTGGTGATGATGCTGGATGTCGAGAAAATCCTTGCCGACACTTCCCAGATTGACGATAGCCACCTTTTCGCCAGCCTGCAGCCGCTTGATAAACCGAACCGGACGGTGTTTTTCGCCGATGATTCTTCGGTCGCGCGCAAGCAGATCGAAAAGACGCTGGAGGTGCTCCATGTCAACGGCATCGGTGCAATCAACGGTCGCCAGGGCTGGGATGAACTTCAGAAGATCGCGGCTCAGGCCGAAGTTGCCGGCCGACCGGTTAGCGATTTCCTGCAATTGGTGCTGACCGATGTGGAAATGCCGGAAATGGATGGCTATGTGTTGACCAAGAACATCAAATCTGACCCCCGCTTTGCCGGCATCCCGGTTCTGATGCACTCCTCGCTTTCATCCGACGCCAACAAGCAGCTTGGTTTGTCGGTCGGAGTTGACGAATATGTGCCTAAGTTCGAGCCGCACCGCTTGGCTGAAGCGCTGAGCCGCATGATCAAATAAGGGGAATGCACGTCATGAATTCGTTAGAACCCAACAAGTTGCTGGATGCGGTCGATGGCCGCACAAAACTGGCCGGCTCCAACAAGATGGAACTGTTGTTGTTTTCCTTGGGAACGCACGAGACTTTCGGCATCAACGTCTTTAAGGTGCGCGAGGTTTCGCCGACGCCGCCGATAACGATGACTCCCAATATGCCGGTGGGTGTCGAAGGTGTCATTTCCCTGCGCGGCAGCATTATTCCGGTCATTTCCCTGGCGTACTTCATCAAGCTGGAGGATGCCCCCAAAGGGGTGGGCGAGACCATGATCGTGACGGAATTCTCACGCCATACCCAGGGTTTTCTGGTACAGGATGTCGACCGCATCATTCGTGTTGACTGGGACAAGGTGAAACCGCCGGAAAACATGCTGGCCGGTCAGGACGGCATGATTACCGCGATCACCGAACTGGATGACGGTCGCCTGATTTCCATATTGGATGTGGAGCGGGTGCTGGTAGAGGTGTTGGGCGAGAAGCCGGTGCCGAATTTGCCCACCATCGAAGTCGGGCGCGAGGTAACGGTGTTCTTTGCCGACGATTCGGCCGTGGCGCGCAAGGAGATCATCTCGGTTCTGGATAAGCTGGGCGTGAAATACATCCAGTCATGCGATGGCCTGGAAGCCTGGAACAAGCTGACCGGCATGGCCAATCGCGTGACTTCTGAGCAAGCGCCGCTGAAGAACCAGATCCAGTTGATTCTGGTCGACGCGGAAATGCCGGAAATGGATGGTTATGTGTTGACCCGCAATATCAAGTCGGACATGCGTTTTGCCGGCATTCCAGTGGTCATGCACTCGTCGCTTTCGTCGGACGCTAATCGCACGATGGGGCAACAGGTCGGCGTTGATGCCTATGTCGCGAAATTCGATCCTGCAGTGCTGGCAGATACACTGCTGGCTTTCCTGAAGCGTTGACATGCTTGGTTACAATGCCGCGATTGCAGGATAGATAAGGATCCACGATGGCTGACAAGAACTTGAAAATTTTGGTGGTGGATGACTTTTCCACCATGCGACGGATTGTGCGTAACTTGCTCAAGGAGTTGGGTTACACCAATGTCGATGAGGCGGAGGATGGCGTGGCCGCCTTACAGAAACTAAAGGGCAGCAATTTCCAGTTTGTCGTGACCGACTGGAATATGCCCAACATGACCGGCATTGAGTTGCTTAGAGCCATTCGCGCCGATGCCACGCTCAAACACTTGCCGGTGCTGATGATCACCGCCGAGGCGAAGAAGGAAAATATTATCGAAGCAGCCCAGAGCGGCGCTTCTGGATATATCGTCAAGCCGTTCACAGCCGGTACGCTCGAAGAAAAGCTGAACAAGGTCTTCGAAAAATTCGGCATGTGAGTTGGGCCAACTACACCAAGGAAACAAGATGAGCGGTGACTCCCCAGACCTTGAAGCCCTGTTCGACAGTATCGCTTCCACGCAAGCGCCCGCACCGGAAAAGGCCGCCCCAAAAGGGGAGGCCGGCGATACCCCGGACCTGGAAAGTTTGTTCGACAGCATTTCACATGCCGTGAGCAATGAAGAGGCTAAAACCGACGGCGATAGCTCGGCGCGTGTCTTCTCGCAATTGGGGCAGATGACACGCGGTCTGCACAATATGCTGCGCGAATTGGGCTACGACAAGATGTTATCCAAGGTGGCGAATGAAATGCCCGATAACCGGGACCGCCTCAACTACATTTCGGCGATGACCGCGCAAGCGGCCGAACGTACGTTGAATGCGGCCGAGGCGGCGCAGCCTTTGCAGAACCAGTTGGGCGAAACCGCTGCCGATCTGGCCGGAAAGTGGGACAAGCTGTTCGACAAGCAGTTGGGCGTCGCCGAGTTCAAAGGTCTGGTAAGCGATACGCGCACCTATCTTAAGGAAGTGCCGCAGCGAACCGAGGCGACCAATGCGCAACTGATGGAAATCATCATGGCGCAGGACTTTCAGGATCTAACCGGACAGGTCATCAAGAAAGTGCTGGTGGCGGCGCAGAATCTGGAAACCCAGCTTCTTGCACTGCTGATCGAAACAACACCGGATGAAAAACGCCAGATCGTCGATCCGGGCTTGCTGAACGGCCCGGTCATCAATGCAGCCGGGCGCAGCGACGTGGTAACCAGTCAGGAACAAGTGGACGATCTATTGGAAAGTCTTGGGTTCTAGCAAAGCGGGTAACCGGTCGCTGCCAGCTTGTCGCCGAGAGTGCGCTGCGAGAGGCGCGCAAAAGCTACCTGCTGTGGCCAAAGCTATCGGCTAAAAGGAGAAGAAAATGAGTGATTTCGCCGGAATGGAAGAGCTGTTGCAGGATTTCCTGCTGGAGGCTGGAGAGTTGTTGTCCGAGGTCGATAACAAACTGGTCGAGCTGGAAAAGCGACCTGACGATCGCGCACTTCTGAACGATATTTTTCGGGGATTTCACACCATCAAGGGCGGCGCCGGTTTTCTCAATGCCGAGAATCTGGTTTCGCTTTGTCATCGCACGGAGAATTTGTTCGATAAGTTGCGCAACGGCGAGTTGACGCTCTCCACCGGGTTGATGGACGTCATCATGGATGCGACCGGCGTGGTGCGGAATATGTTTGCCTCGTTGTCGCAGGCGACGCAGCCGGAAGCGGCCGATCCCGCTTTGATCGATAGCCTGGAAGCCGCTCTGGCCGGCAAGTCGGTGCAACGAAAAAGTGGCGCGACGACTGCGCCTGCCGCGAAGCCGGACGTCCCGCCAGCAGCCGTGGCCGCCAAAATAGCGAGCAGCGCGCCGGCTGAGCCGACGATAGACGATATCAATTGGGATGTGCTGCATGCCGCTTTGACCGGCATACCGGTGCCTGCCAGCGCGGTTCACACCGCAGCCGCACCGGCGGCGGTCGAGGAACCTTTGGAGGGTGCCGCCGCACCGGCTCAGCAGGCTGCCGCAAGTCCGGTGCAGGATTTGCCGATGCCGTCGCGCGCGGCCAGCGCGTCGTCAGCTCCGCAGCAAAGCCTGCAGAAAGAAACCACCATCCGGGTCGATACCGTGCGGCTCGATCAGGTGCTTAACCTTTCCGGTGAAATCGGGTTGACCAAGAACCGTATCGCCAATCTGAAGACCCAGATTTTGCATGGCAAGAACGACCAGGAAACCCTCAAGGCGCTGGATATCGCAGTCAGCCAACTTGATCTATTGGTTTCCGATCTGCAGAACGCCGTCATGAAAACGCGTATGCAGCCGATTGGTCGCCTGTTCCAGAAGTATCCCCGTCTGGCGCGCGATCTGGCGCGGCAATTAGGCAAAGACGTCGAACTGGTGTTGTCGGGTGAGGAAACCGAGCTCGACAAGACCATGATCGAAGACCTCAACGATCCCTTGGTGCATTTGGTGCGCAATGCGGTCGACCACGGTATCGAAGCGGCGGAAGAGCGCGCGCTGTCACACAAATCCTCCAAAGCCATCGTCACGCTTTCCGCCAGTCAGGTCGGCGACCATATCTACATCGAGATTTCTGATGACGGCAAGGGCATGCGCCCGGATGTGATCCGCGCCAAGGCGGTGGAAAAGGGCATCATTGACGCGGAAACGGCCAATAGCCTGGATGATCGGCAGAGCCTGCATCTGGTATTCCTGCCCGGCTTCTCGACCAAGGACCAGATTTCCAGCGTGTCCGGGCGCGGAGTCGGTATGGATGTGGTGAAGACCAATATCACCCGTCTCAACGGCAAGATCGATGTCATCTCGGTGCCCGGCCAAGGCTCCACTTTCACGATTTCGCTGCCGTTGACGTTGGCCATTCTGCCGGTTCTGGTGGTCAGCCTGAATGAACAGTCGTTTGCCATACCGCTGTCGATGGTGCGTGAAATCATTCCTCTTAAACCCGTTGAAGTGCAACGCGTTTCCGGACGCGCCACCATGGTCGTGCGCGATGAAGTGCTGCCCATACGCAGTCTGGCCCGGCTGCTGGGGTGGGAGGCGAAGAAATCGCCCGCATTTGGCGTGCTGATGCATGCATCGGACACCACGTTCATCATGGCCGTGGATGGCTTTGTCGGACGTGATGATGTGGTTATCAAGCCGTTGTCCGACATCAAGCCCAAAGGCATCGCGGGAGCGACTTTGTCGGGTGACGGCTCGATCGTGCTGGTGTTGGATATGGAAGCGTTGCTGGGGAACAACACGGCCGATACCCCGATGAATCTGTTCGCACGCGCCTGAGTCTTGCTAAAAGCCTAATGAGTTCCAACGCTTATATCGCCCGCCAGCCCATTGTTGACGCTAAGCATCAGTTGTTCGGCTACGAACTGTTGTTCAGGCATTCAGCGCTTGCCCGTACCGCACGCATCGATACCGATGTGGATGCCGGGATTACGGTTATTGCCAATACGCTGGTCAACATGGGTACGGAATGGCTGCTGAAGGGCAAGCTGGCTTTCGTCAATATGGAAACCTCGATGTTGATGTCGAGTTTTTCGACCTTGTTGCCGCCGGAAAAAGTGGTGATCGAAGTCCTGGAAAGCGTCCAGGTCACCCCCGAGGTGCTGGATCGCCTGACTGAGCTGAAGTCGGCGGGCTACCGTTTCGCGCTCGATGATTACCACTATCAGCCTGAATCCGAGGCGCTGCTGGCCTTGGCCAGTTTCGTCAAACTGGACGTGTTGGCGCATAGCCCGGCGGAATTGGCCAATCTGGTCAAGGCCGTCCGCAAGTATCCGGTCGAGCTGATCGCAGAGAAGGTGGAAACCCCAGAGCAGTTCCGGCATTGCCAGTCCTTGGGGTTTGATTTCTTTCAGGGCTACTATTTCGCCCATCCGGAAAACCTTGCCGCCAAGATCATCAACCCGGTGTACGGAACGGTGGTGCAGTTGCTGGAAAAGGTGCGTCAGGAGGCGGATGCGAAAGAGCTTGAAAGCCTGTTCAAGAAGGATGTGGCGCTGACCTTCAAATTACTGCGCTATATCAATTCCGCCGGTTTCGGTTTGTCTTGCGAGGTGCAATCGATTCGTCATGCCGTCAGCATCCTCGGCATGCAGCCGCTTTACCGCTGGCTGACCTTGTTGTTGGTCACCGCCGGCAGCGCCCCGACCATGCCGACGCTTGCTCGTACTGCGATTACCCGCGGCCGCTTGTGCGAATTGATCGGGAAGGTTTGTCTGTCCAAAGGGGATCAGGACAACTTGTTCATCGTCGGCGTCTTTTCTCTGTTGCCGGCATTTCTCGAAATGCCCATGGAACAGGTGCTGGAGCGCATCGTCATTCCGGAAAAATTGGTCGACGCGCTGTCTGACCGTACCGGTATTTATGGCCCCTTCCTGGCGCTGACCGAGGCGGTTGAAAGTGGCAATAGCCAGCAACTGGAGGATCTGGCTTCGTCGCTGATGGTGACGCCGGATCAAGTCAGCCAGGCGCATCTGCAGGCCTTGGCCTGGGTCGAGCAACTCGGCCTGGATTGATTCCGGATGCCGTTTCAGGCCGCGGTTCAGGCCAATTCGGGCGACATCGCCGCTTTCAAAACGGTTTGCGGATGACTGCCGCGTACGCGGTTGGTCAACCATAGCAGACCGCCTTTTTTCAGGCTGAGGGCGCGGCCTTCGCCGTCGGTTTCGTCAAATAACAACAGACCCGCCGCTTCGCCCAGCGTCGGCTGATGGCCCACTACGAGCACCGTGCCGCTCGCATCCGGCCAGCCGGCCGCACTCAGTATCTGTACGCCGATTGCGCCCGGGGCGATGTTGGCAACCACTTCGTAATCCAGTTTCAGCGCGTCCGCGGTTTGCAGCGCGCGCACCGCCGGGCTGACCAGGATGCGCGTCTTCGCGGGCAGACGCGCATGCAGCCACGCCGCCATCTTGTCCGCCTGTTTGCGGCCTTTTGCGGTCAGCGCCCGCGCCATATCGTTCTCGCCATCCTGCGCGTCGGCATGCCGCCAGAGAATCAAGTCCATACTGTTATCCGCCTGAAATGCCGGTGAGGGTAAAAGGGTCATGTTACATAGCCGTGAAGAGTCAGTGCTCCAGCATCAGGATGCGGCGATAACCGCCGCTGCGCATCTGGATGGCGGCGGCGACCTCGCGCTCCGGCTCGCTTAAACCCAGCGTGGCGGCCATTTGGCTCGGTGTATCCCCGCTTTCCAGTGCATCCAGCAGACGCAGCCAAAGTCGCCACAGCGGTGCGCCAGTTCGCAAGTTGCGTGGCGGCAGATGGCCGCCCTTTTCGCGCAAAAGACGGTTGGCCAGGAGTTGCTTCTTGGCGGCCTCAAGTTGCGCCGGTAACGGGAGTGAGAGGTCGAAACGCAGCGCCAGTATTTCCGGTGGAAAGGCGAGGCCGCTATCGGATTCGACGACTGCCACATCGACAGGAAACTCGCGCCAGGCGAGTTCATCGGGCAGGTTGATGGCCGGGTCGAGCGGAAATTTGCGGAAACCCCACTTTGCCCCCATCCAGCACTCGATCAGAACTTGATCGTTCTCTCCCGGACAGATTTCGGCGCCGCAACCGGCTAGGTCGGCTTCCGATCGCCACGCGCGCGGGTCTTGCCGCCATTTGAAAAAATCACGTTGCGGCGGCGCGCCGTAGCTCGCCTCCAACTGCCGCCAAATGGCGATGAACTCGGTGTAGTCGGCGCGATACTCAGGCGCTCGGCGCAAGAACTGCCAGGCCCAACCGGCAAGATCGAGTTGATCGCAAAAGGCATAGTCAGTGTCGCATCGCCAATCCATCGTGCGCTTCAGATGGGCAGAAAGACAAAGGAGGCGACATTTTGTATGACCCGGCTGATCGAGCGATTGTTGTTGTCCTCGATCACCAGCGCGGTCAAATCCTGGAGGGCGATCAGCTTGCCGAACTCCCGTTCGAAACTGAGATTCGCGATTTCGCCATCCATGCTGTTGCTGATCAGCAGCTTTGCGCCACTCGTTTGCTTGGCGTTGGAGAGCTTCCAGACCGCCACTTCAATATTGCGCGCGCTGTTGTAGAGTTTTTGCGCGGATAACGAATCGGGCAGGAAAAGCTCGGTCTTGTAGTTGTAGCTGGCCATCAGCATGCTGGTCAGTGCGCTCATGAAGGTCTGCACGCGATCGCCGCCATACTCTTCGACAAAGGCGAGTTTGAAGCCTTCCTGCCAGTTTGGAGGCGTTGCGGCGGGATCGGACCATTTCGGAATTTGCTCGAAAATGTGCGCGCTGGCGGCTTCGGCCGATGCAAAACCGGATTTGCGAAACTCCTGCGGATTGCGACGATAGAGCTTCTCACTCAGCAGCCTTAAACTCTTCAACATCTCGCGCTGGCTCATCTCCGCCATGCTGTCGGCATCGCCCTTGGCCAGCGTCGCCGGACTGAAAGCCCGTGCGCTGGGGACGCCATCCTTGCGTTGGATCTGCTGGCTGGCGCAGCCGCTCAATGCGAGGAGCAAAAGGAATGAAATAAAAAAAGGCATGCTGATGCGCTCATTTATTTGGCGATTCGAGGGCCGCTGCAGAGGTGCCGAAGCATTGTAGCGAGAAGCCGGGCTTACCGTCTTCGCTGTTAAAACGGACGCGAACAGTAGGTTATTCGGAGGGTTCTATCCCAAAAAAAATTTATTTACAAAGAAATAAGTCTGATTAGTGAGGGGGCGGGGCTGGTGCTATCCTGACCGACCAATCGGCTTATCAGCCTTTACTTATTTATATTTTTAGGAGTCAGCATGTCTCGTCTCGTGAAACCCCACGGTGGTGGCGAACTTAAGCCTCTTCTGCTTGAAGGCGCTGCACGTGAAGCTGAACTGGCTCGCGCCCAGACTCTGCCCAAGATCAAAATGTCGTCTCGCGAGACCGGTGATTTGATCATGATGGGAATCGGCGGCTTCACCCCGCTGGAGGGTTTTATGACCCACGCCGACTGGGCGGGCGTATGCGATGGCTTCAAGACCGCCAGCGGTCTGTTCTGGCCGATTCCGGTGACCTTGTCTACCGATACGGCGACCGCGCAGACCTTGAGCTTGGGCCAGGATGTCGCGCTGCTGGGCAGCGAAACCGGCGAAATCATGGGCACCATGAAAGTCACCGAGATCTACGGTATCGACAAGGGCCACGAGTGCATGATGGTCTATAAGACCACCGATCTGGAGCACCCCGGCGTCAAGATGGTGATGGATCAGGGCGCTATTAACCTGGCCGGTCCGGTCAAGGTGCTGTCCACCGGCAGCTTCAAAGAAGAGTACGGCGATCAGTTCATGACCCCCGCCGAGACCCGCGCGGCTTTCGAGAAGGCCGGCTGGTCCAAGATCGCCGCGTTCCAGACCCGCAACCCGATGCACCGCTCGCACGAGTACCTGGCCAAGATCGCCATTGAAACCATGGACGGCGTGTTGATTCACTCCCTGCTGGGCGCCTTGAAGCCGGGCGACATTCCCGCCGAAGTGCGCTCCGAGGCGATCAGCACTCTGGTCGAGAATTACTTTGCCCCCAACACCGTGATCCAGGCCGGCTACCCCCTGGATATGCGTTATGCCGGCCCGCGCGA
This sequence comes from uncultured Thiobacillus sp., assembly GCA_964466195.1. Classification (GTDB taxonomy): domain Bacteria; phylum Pseudomonadota; class Gammaproteobacteria; order Burkholderiales; family Thiobacillaceae; genus PFJX01. The sequence continues at coordinate 225,851 of CAYXMQ010000002.1, read as the reverse complement.
AGCGCTGCTGCACGCGCTGTTCCGCCAGAATTATGGCTGTTCGCACCTCATTGTCGGTCGCGACCACGCCGGCGTGGGCGACTATTACGGCCCGTTCGACGCGCAGAAGATTTTCGACGAGATTCCGAAGGGCTCGCTCGAGACCGTCAACATGAACATCGATTGGACCTTCTGGTGCAAGAAGTGCGGCGGCATGGCTTCGCAGCGTACCTGCCCGCACACCAAGGATGATCGTATCCTGCTGTCCGGCACCAAGGTGCGCGCCATGTTGTCCGAAGGCCAGGATTTGCCCGTCGAATTCAGCCGTCCGGAAGTGGCCAAGGTGCTGCAGAAGTACTATGCCAGCCTTTCCGCCGAGCAGAACGTCAAGATCGAACTCAAGGGCCATTCGGCTGCCTGAGTTGGCGGGCGGCACGTGGCGAGTCGCAAGTGGCCGGGGTTCGGCCACTCGCTGCTGACCACGTGTCACTAGCCAAGCAATTCGGAATCGAGCCCGCCGGAAGCGGATTCGCGATACGCCCCCGGCCAAGGTTGGGCTCGGTTTTTCTGAATGGGCCGCGTGAAGAGCGCGGATTGTTAGCTAACAAGGAGTAATTGAATGCCAACCTTCGTCCGTACCGACAAGTGCGACGGCTGCAAGGGTCAAGACAAGACCGCCTGCATGTACATCTGCCCGCACGACCTGATGAAACTGGACCGTGATGGTTCCGAAACCGGCCACGCCATGCGCGCCTTCAACCAGGAACCCGAGCAGTGCTGGGAATGCTATTCCTGCGTGAAGATTTGCCCGCAGCAAGCCATTGAGTGCCGCCACTACGCCGACGTCGTGCCTCTGGGCGGTTCCGTGCAGCCCCTGCGTGGTTCCGATTCCATCATGTGGACCATCAAGTTCCGCAACGGCGTGCTGAAGCGCTTCAAGTTCCCGATCCGTACCACCCCCGAGGGTTCCATCGACTGCTACGGCGGCAAGCCCACGCCCAAGCTGGCGGATATCGAAGCCGTCGGCTCGTTCACACGTGACGTGACGGGTGGTTACCGCGCCGGCAACCCCGCCGAACTGATTCGCAAGTAATTCGATTAAGAAGAGGTAATTAATATGGCTGAATTTGGAAATCCCGACGTCATCCAGGAAGAAGTCGACATCCTGATGATTGGTGGTGGTATGGCGTGTTGCGGTGCGGCTTATGAAGTCATGCGCTGGGCCGACGTTGCAAAAGCGGAAATCGGCATCGATCTGAAGATCAAGCTGGTCGACAAGGCCGCTATGGACCGTTCCGGCGCCGTGGCTCAGGGCCTGTCCGCGATCAACACCTACATCGGCACCGAGCAAGACCCTGCCGACTACACCCGTATGGTCGCCAACGACCTGATGGGCATCACCCGTGACGACTTGGCCTACGACGTGGGCCGCAACGTTGACGACTCCGTGCACCTGTTCGAAGAGTGGGGCCTGCCCATTTGGAAAACCGACGCCAACGGCGAGCGTCACGACGGCGCCGCCGCCATCGGCGAAGGCCTGCCCTCCTTGAAGGACGGCGGCAAGCCCGTGCGTTCCGGCAAATGGCAGATCATGATCAACGGCGAATCCTACAAGTGGATCGTCGCCGAAGCCGCCAAGAAGGCTTTGGGCATGGGCCGCGTTGAAGAGCGTATCTTCATCGTCAAGCTGATCAACGACAAGAACGACAGCAACCGCATCGCCGGCGCTGTGGGCTTCTCCACCCGTAACCACACCCTGCACGTCTACAAGGCCAAGGCCATCCTGCTGGCCGCTGGCGGTTGCGTAAACATCTTCCGTCCGCGTTCAGTCGGTGAAGGTACCGGCCGCGCCTGGTACCCGGTGTGGAACGCCGGTTCCACCTACGCCATGGCTGCTGAAGCCGGCGCAGAACTGACCATGATGGAAAACCGCTTCGTGCCTTGCCGTTTCAAAGACGGTTACGGCCCGGTCGGCGCCTGGTTCCTGCTGTTCAAGGCCCGCGCCACCAACGGTTATGGCGAAGACTACCTGACCAAGAACAAGGCCATGCTGGACCAGTACCCCCCGTACGGTCAGGCTGCCGTGCCCGCCTCCTGCCTGCGTAACCACGTCATGCTGAAGGAAATGAAGGAAGGCCGTGGTCCGATCTGGATGGACACCGTGACCGCCCTCGGCAAGTTGCGTGACACGCTGTCTGCTCGTGAAGTGAAGCACCTCGAAGCCGAAGCCTGGGAAGACTTCCTGGACATGTGCGTCGGTCAGTGCGGTATCTGGGTGGGTGAGAACGTCGAGCCCGAGAAGAAGAACTCCGAGCTGATGCCGACCGAGCCCTACCTGCTGGGTTCCCACTCCGGTTGCTGCGGCATCTGGGTCTCCGGCCCGACTGACGTCGGCGCTCCGACCGAAGAACTGCACGCCGACAAGGACAAGATCCCCGCTCACCTGCCTTCCGGCTGGAACTGGGGCTACCGTGGCATGACCACCGTCAAGGGTCTGTTCACCGCCGGCGACGGCGTGGGCGCATCCGGCCACAAGTTCTCTTCCGGTTCGCATACCGAAGGCCGTCTGGCTGCCAAGGCGATGGTCAAGTACTGCATCGACAACAAGGACATGAAGGTTGAGCTCGACACCGCTGTTGATCAGCTGGTGGAAGACATCTACCGTCCGGTGCGTACCTACCTGGAGTTCAAGGACTACACCACTGCCATCGACGTCAACCCCAACTACATCACGCCCAAGATGCTGCAGTTCCGTCTGCAGAAGATCATGGACGAGTACGTTGCCGGCGTCGCGACCTACTACAACACCAACGACAAGATGTTGGAAGTAGCCGAGCAGAAGCTGGAAATGCTGAAAGAAGACGCCATGAAGATGCGTGCGAAAGACCTGCACGAACTGCTGCGCGCCTGGGAAAACTACCACCGTATCCTGACGGCGGAAGCCCACATGAAGCACATCCAGTTCCGTGAAGAAAGCCGTTACCCCGGCTTCTACTACCGCACCGACAAGAACTTTGTCGATGAGGAAAACTGGAAGTGTTTCGGCAACTCCATCTACGACAAGAAAACGCATAAGTGGACCAACTTCAAGCGCGCTCACGTCGATCTGGTGGACAAGTCCAAGTTGTTCAAAGCAGCAGCCCCTCACTAATCGGGTTCTGTAGTTAAAAAAGCCGGGCGCTCACAAGGCGCCCGGCTTTTTTTATGGCCAAGAATTCCTGGCCTGCGCGGGAGTTAGACCGACATGGCCAATCCGATTCGGCGCAGGCGCATGCATGACGCATCAAGTTCCGGCCAAGCCGCCGATCCGGCACCGAGCGCTTGGCCCCGCCAGAACTCGTCGCTAGTCCTGCAACAGGGCGACCGTTGCCGCGCCGCTGCGCTTATCAATCGAAAACTCCAGTTCGCAGTACTCATTGATTTCGTCGATCGGCGTCGGGTCGTCAGCGCAACTGCAGCCGGCGATGATGCCGGCGTAGAAGATTCCGGCTTTGATCGAGATGGCATGCTGCGTCTCGTTGACACGCAATAGCGTGATGCCGAGATTGGACGTGACGGCGCGACTGGAATGCGACAGGCCTTGCTGCAAGGGCAGCAAGTCGGCATCGAGCTGTTTGACCTCCTGCTTGAACACGGCTTCAAAGTCCGGCGTCTGCCAGGCAGCGAGCGACTGGGGCAGCCGCATGCCGCTGGGCGGGGCTGCCATTTCAGGTGTTGAGCTTGCGGGCGACATCGACGACATCCGCGGCCAGTTCGGCGACCCGCCTTTGCGAGGTGGCGTCCAGTAATTGGCCTTCGGCATCGAACGCCTGGTCGGCGTGGGGTACCGCGACTTTTTTGGGCAACACCAGCACGCCCAAGGTGGTCAGCACGCGCTCCAGATGATCCAGGCCCTGCAGCCCGCCGAGGCCGCCCGGCGAGGCGGCCATGATGCCGGCGACTTTGCCGCTGAACGGATTGCCGCCTTGGACGCGCGGCGTGCGTGATACCCAGTCCAACGTGTTCTTCAACAGCGCAGAAATGCTGTGATTATGTTCCGGCGAGGCGATGATCAGCCCGGTATGGGCGGCAATGACCGCCTGTAGGCGAAACGCGTTCTCCGGCGGGCCGCTCTCGGCTTCGATCTCGCCGCTGAGCAGCGGCATCGGGTAATCGGCCAGTTCCAGCAGCGTGGCTTCAGCTCCGGCGGCCTCAACGGCGTGCAGTGCAGCGCGCGCGAGTTGGCGGTTGACCGAGTCGTGGCGGGTGCTGCCGGCGAAAATGAGTACTTTCATGCGCTTGTTTTCCTAAGTGATTCGAGCAGGGATGGAATCTGAAGTGGTGTTTGAGGCTGATTCACGCGTAACGGGAAAGTTCGAATGGTCTACTCGGCATTACGCGTCTCGCGCTGGAATAGGCCCGTGTCACCTTTGAAAGAGCCGTCGATCCAGCCGATGAACAGCGCAATGATGATGAACAAAATGGACAGCGCCAAGACCACATTGCCGGCAACCAATAGCCAATTGACCTGTTTCGTGAATGTCGGCATCTGCCCAACCGTTCGTCTGAGTGCGCGCGACTTGGCCAGATTGCCTTCCCAACCGCATTCCAAGTTCTGGCAGCGAAACCGGCGCAGGCCGACGAACAGCCCGAGCACACGGTCTATGGCCCGCCGCGAGGTCTGTACGAGACAGCGCTGGCCGCATTGGGGACATGCGGAAGTGATTTTGACGTCGCGCTTTTCCTTGCGGGCAGTACTGGAGTCAGGGCGTGGAGGTTGCACAATAAGCCTCTGTTAATCGCTGAAATGTTTGAGTCTGAGCAGCATATTTGACCGTTCTTCGATGTTCATTCCGGCCATGCGGCCCGGACGAACGCAGCAGCGGCTTTAACGTTCAGTGTGATTCGCCTGTCGGGCGCATAGACAACTGTTTTTAAAGGCGCCTAGGCCAACTCTTCAATATCAAATATCCGCCGATGTTCGCGTATGGCGTAGCGGTCGGTCATGCCGGCGATGTAGTCGCAGACGGCGCGGTAAGGGTTCTGGTCGGCGCGGGCGTGATGTTCCGGCGGCATCAAGCGGGGTTCGCTGCTGAACGCGACGAACAATTCGCGCAGCAGGCGTTGCGCTTTCTCGCTCATGCGCACGACCTTGTAATGGCGGTACAGATTCTGGAACAGGAAGCGCTTGAGTTCGCGGTGCTGCGCCAGCACCTCCGCGCTGAAGGCGGCCAGCGGCGGGCAGCGGCGCACGTCTTCCAGGCTTTCCGGGCGGTGGGCGGCGATGTTGGCGCGGGTCTGCTCCAGCATGTCGACGACCAGCGTATTGATCATGCGGCGCACGGTCTCGTGGATCAGGCGGCGGTCGTTGAGGTCGGGATAGAGCGTGCGCACGGTGGCCAAGTGGCGCGCGAAGATTTCCACCTGTTCCAGTTGCTCGACGGTGATCAGGCCGGAACGCAGGCCGTCATCGACATCGTGGTTGTTGTAGGCGATTTCGTCGGCCAGGTTGGTGATCTGCGCTTCCAGCGAGGGTTGCCGGCCGGCCAGGAAACGCTGGCCGACATCGCCGAGCTTCTCCGCGTTCTTGGCCGAGCAGTGTTTGAGGATGCCTTCGCGCGCTTCGAAGGTCAGGTTGAGGCCCTCGAATTCGGCGTATTTTTGTTCCAGTTCATCGACCACGCGCAGCGACTGCAGGTTGTGTTCGAAGCCGCCATGTTCCTTCATGCAGGCATTGAGCACATCCTGGCCGACATGGCCGAACGGGGTGTGGCCGAGGTCGTGCGCTAGCGCCAGGGTTTCGGTCAGGTCTTCGTCGAGGTCCAGCATGCGCGCCAGCGTGCGGCCGATCTGCGCGACTTCCAGGCTGTGCGTCAAACGCGTGCGGAACAGGTCGCCTTCATGGTTGATGAACACCTGGGTCTTGTATTCCAGCCGGCGAAAGGCGGTGGAATGGACGATACGGTCGCGGTCGCGCTGGAACTCGGAGCGCGGCGCCGCCGGCGGTTCCGGGTGGCGGCGGCCTTGCGTCTGGGCGGAACGGGCGGCAAAAGGGGCGAGATCCGACATGGTTACCTTGTAGTCCGACAGGCGGCTAGGGTTTGCCGACCGCTTCGGTCAGCGTGGCGCGCAACGCGTTCGGGTCGTAGTCGGCGGTGACGAAAGCCTCGCCCAATTTTCTGAACAGCACGAAACGGATGCGGCCGGCTTCCACTTTCTTGTCGACGCCCATGAAATTCATATACGCGTCGTAGCCCAGATCGGGCGCGACGATCGGCAAGCCGGCGCGGCGAAACAGCGAAGCGATGCGGTCGACGTCCTGCGCGGAAATCAGCCCCATGCGGCAGGATAAGTCGGCGGCCAGCATGGTGCCGGCGGCGACGCCTTCACCGTGCAGCCAGATGCCGTAACCCATGCCGGTTTCGATCGCGTGGCCGAAGGTATGGCCGAGATTGAGCAGGGCGCGCTGGCCCGACTCGCGTTCATCGGCGGCGACCACTTCGGCCTTGTTCGCGCAGGAGCGATAAATCGCGTAGGTCAGCGCCGTCGTATCGCGCGCCAGCAGCGCCTCGATGTGCGTCTCCAGCCATTCCAGGAAAGGCAGATCGCGGATCAGGCCGTATTTGATGACTTCCGCCAGGCCGGCGGAGAGTTCGCGCGCCGGCAGCGTGTTCAGCGTTGCGGTATCCGCCAGCACCAGTTGCGGCTGATAGAACGCGCCGACCATGTTTTTCCCGAGCGGATGATTGATGCCGGTCTTGCCGCCGACGGAGGAATCGACCTGAGCCAGCAGCGTGGTCGGAATCTGGATGAACGGCATGCCGCGCTGGTAGCACGCGGCCGCAAAGCCGGTCAGGTCGCCGATGACGCCGCCGCCGAGCGCGATCAACGTGGTCTTGCGTTCGGCACGCTGGGTGAGCAGGGCGTCGAAAATCAGATTCAAAGTTTCCCAGTTCTTGTACACCTCGCCATCGGGCAGTGTGACCGACTCGACCTGGATGCCGGCATTGCGCAAGGTCTGGGCGAAGCGCTCCAGATACAGCGGACCGACGGTGGTGTTGGTCACGATCACCGCCCGTTTCTGAATCAGATGCGGCAGCACCAGGTCGGCGCGCTCGAGCAGGCCGGGGCCGATGTGGATGGGGTAGGCGCGGTCGCCGAGTTCTACGGTCAGAGTCTGCATGGTCGTGGGCGAGGTTGCATGTTGTAGCTGAGAAAGGTTGGCAATGATAATCCGGGCCACTCCTTGAGAAGCACGCCACCATGAAACTCGCCACCTGGAATGTCAACTCGCTGAAGGTCCGTCTGCCGCATTTGCTGGATTGGCTGCAAAGCGCTGCACCCGATGTGGTGTGTTTGCAGGAAACCAAGCAGAGTGACGACGTTTTTCCCGCCGAGGCGTTGCGAGCGGCGGGCTATGCGGCCGCCTTCTCCGGCCAGAAAACCTATAACGGCGTGGCGATTCTGAGCCGCGCGCCATTGCTCGATGTGCAAACCGGCATACCCGGTTTCGCCGACGAACAGAAACGCGTGCTGGCGGCCACCATCGCGGGCGTCCGCATCGTCTGCGTCTACATCCCGAACGGCCAGAGCCTGGATTCCGACAAATACGTCTACAAGATGGCCTGGCTGGATGCGCTGATCGCCTGGCTGAAGGATGAACTGCAGCGCCATCCCCGGCTGGCCCTGCTGGGCGACTACAACATCGCGCCGGAAGACCGCGATTGCCACGACCCGGCGGCCTGGGTCGGCCAGGTGCTGGTATCCGATCCGGAACGCGCCCGCTTTCAGGCTCTGCTCGATCTCGGCCTGAAAGATGCGTTCCGGCTGTTTGAACAACCCGACAAGAGCTTCAGTTGGTGGGATTACCGCATGATGGGTTTCCGCCGCAATCTCGGCATGCGCATCGACCATATCCTGCTCTCGCCGGAACTGGCGCCGCTTTGCCGCGCCAGCGAAATCGACAAGGCGCCGCGCAAGCTGGAACGGCCTTCCGATCACACGCCGGTGCTGGCGACGCTGGCGCTGCCCTAGCATTCGCCGGCCTACCTCCTTTGAATCGGGCGAGTTTGAATTTGAGACTTGCGGACGCTGTATGTAGCGTCTAAAAAGCAATCTCAACCATATATCTAGTATTTTGGAGGCCGACGCCATGCAGGAAGCCCTGTTCCCCGAACTCGCCGATCAAGCCATTTCCAGCGAAGTTCTGCTGGAAAAATATGCCAAGGGGGACGAGAAGAACGTCGTCGATGTGCGTATCCGCGTCGCCCGCGCGCTGGCTTCGGCGGAAAAGAAAAGCGAGCGCATGCACTGGGAACGCGCCTATTTCGCCGCGATGGAGGCCGGCTTCATCCCGGCCGGACGCATCAACTCCGCCGCCGGCACCGCGCTGCAGGCGACGCTGATCAATTGTTTCGTGCAGCCGGTGGGCGATGCGATTTCCGGCGAGTCGGAGGGCAAGCCGGGCATTTATGTCGCGCTGGAAGAAGCCGCCGAAACCATGCGCCGCGGCGGCGGCGTCGGCTATGACTTTTCCACCATCCGGCCGAAAGGCGCCCTGGTCAAGGGCACGCAGTCACGCGCCAGCGGCCCGGTTTCCTACATGCGCGTGTTCGACCGTTCCTGCGAGACGGTGGAATCCGCCGGCAGCCGGCGCGGCGCGCAGATGGGCGTGATGCGCTGCGATCACCCGGATATCGAGTTGTTCATTCATGCCAAGGACCAGGGCGACCTGAAGAACTTCAACATTTCCGTCGGCGTCACCGATGCGTTCATGCAGGCCGTTGCCGCCGATACCGAGGTGGAACTGGTGCACCGCTCCGAGCCGGGCGCCGAACAGAAAGCCGCCGGCGCGTATCAGCGCAGCAGCGACGGACTCTGGGTGTACAAGAAATTCCGCGCCCGCGATCTGTGGACCCAGATCATGTCCTCCACCTACGACCATGCCGAACCCGGCATCCTGTTTCTCGACCGCATCAATCGCGACAACAATCTGTATTACTGCGAAAGCATCGAGGCGACCAACCCGTGCGGCGAACAACCCTTGCCGCCCTACGGCTGCTGCTGCCTGGGTTCGGTCAACCTGACCCGCTTCGTGCGGCAAGCGTTCGGCGAGGCCGCCAATTTCGATTTCGACGGATTGCGCCGGCTGCTGCCGGTCTGCGTGCGGGCGCTGGACAACGTGCTCGACCTGACTGCCTGGCCGTTGGAAAAACAACGCGTCGAGGCGCACAACAAACGCCGCGTCGGGCTCGGTTTCACCGGTCTGGGCGATGCGCTGGTGATGCTGGGCCTGCGTTACGACACGCCGGAAGCGCTGGCCTTCTCGACCCAGGTGGCGGAGTTCATGCGCGATCAGTGCTACCTCGCCTCGGTCGAGCTGGCCAAGGAGCGCGGCGCATTCCCGTTGTTCAATGCCGATCTGTATCTGTCCGGCGGCAGCTTCGCCAGCCGCCTGCCCGGCCCGATCAAGGAAGCGATCCGCGCGCACGGCATGCGCAATTCGCATCTGCTTTCCATCGCCCCCACCGGCACCATCTCGCTGGCTTTCGCCGACAACGCCAGCAACGGCATCGAACCGCCGTTCTCCTGGGCGTACACGCGCAAGAAACGCGAACCGGATGGCGGCTGGAAGGAATATCAGGTGGAAGACCACGCCTGGCGGCTGTACCGCGAGCAAGGCGGCGACGTCACGCAACTGCCGCCGGCCTTCGTCACGGCGCTGGAAATCAGCGCCACGGCGCACATGAATGCCGTCGCCGCGGTGGCGCCGTATGTCGATTCGGCCATTTCGAAAACCGTCAACGTGCCGGCCGACTACCCCTACACCGAATTCGAAGGCCTCTATTTCGCCGCCTGGAAAGCCGGCCTGAAAGGCTTGGCCACCTATCGCCCCAACGCGGTGCTGGGCAGCGTGCTGTCCACCGGCGAGGCCGCGCCGATCGCCGCGGCCAAGGCCAAATCGCCGCAGGATTTCGAACTGTCCGACGTCAATCGCCGCATCGAAATCAAGGCGCTGCCGGCGCCGGTGCTGGAAAGCCTGAAATGGCCCGGCCGCCCGAAACTGTCCGGTGGCAACCCGGCCTGGTGCTACATGATCGACAGCGCCTGCGGCAGCTTCGCGCTGTTCGTCGGGCATACCGAAGTCAGCGAGGGCGACGGCCGCGCCTGGCCGTTCGAAGTCTGGGTCAATGGCGCCGAACAGCCGCGCGGCCTCGGCGCGATCGCCAAAACGCTGTCGATGGACATGCGCGCCAATGATCGCGGCTGGCTGAAGCTGAAGCTCGACACGCTGGCGAAAACGCGCGGCGACGACAGTTGCGCCATTCCCTTCCCGCCGCAAGGCGAGCCGCGCCAGGTGCCCAGCCTGGTCTCCGCCGTCGCGCAATTGCTGCGCTGGCGGCTGGAGGATCTGAATGCGCTCGACGAGACCGGCGAGGGCAAAACCGGACCCGTGCTCGACGCGCTGTTCTCGCACAAGGAACCCAAGACCGGCACCGACGGCACGCTGTCCTGGACCGTCGATGTCCTCAACCCGCATACCGGCGACGACTTCGTGCTCGGCCTGAAGGAAATCACGTTGCCGGACGGCGTCACCCGGCCCTATTCGGTCTGGCTCTCCGGCGAATACCCGCGTGCGCTCGACGGCCTGTGCAAGCTGCTGTCGCTGGACATGCGCGTGATGGACCCGGCCTGGATCGGCATGAAACTGCGCAAGCTGCTGAACTATCCGGAACCCCTGGGCGACTTCATGGCCTTCGTGCCCGGCACGGGTTTGACAACCGCAAAGCAGACCAACTGGCCCTCCACCGTCGCCTACCTCGCCCGCCTGATCATCCACCGCTACGCCATGCTCGGCATCCTGACCGAAGAAGGGCTGCCGGTGAAGGAAATGGGCATCCTGCAAACCCCGTCCCTGCCGCCCTCCGCCAGCGGCGAACCCGCTAAGGTCATTATGACCGGATCAGTCTGCAAGGAATGCGGCAACGCCACCGTGATCAAGAAGGATGGCTGCGATTTCTGTACCGCGTGCGGGGCGGTGGGGGCGTGCGGCTAGGCGTCGAAAGCGTCGGCGCGCCTGCCTTGTGGGGCCTCCATAGTCTGCAATTGATTGCGCAGGAATAGGCGTGCGCTGGGGTAATCCGCCGCACGCCTCATTGCTGAAATGGTTTGCAGGTTGTACGAGTGTGCTGCGAGCTGTAGCTTCACCGAAGAAGAGATGCGGGTGCTATTCGCCAACGTCACCGGGGAATCGGGCCAAAGAAGTCGCAGGGCTTAGCGGCACCACGTGTCTCAAGTTTGGCAAGCGAGCTGTTCGAGCCGAAGTTTCGAGCCGGAGTTTCGAGTCCCATGGTTGAGCGTCTGCTTTTCGAATGCGCGAACTGGCGATTTCGACCCGGAAGAGCCGTTCGGCCTTCGGCACCCAATCAGTCAGGTACCAGAGGTTGAGCTGCCATTCAGCAGCCTACCGTGATCTGCAGCTTGTCTGCCATTTCTGAAGGTCAATTGGCTTGTTTTTTTGACGCGGTAAGCATGATTGAGCTAAGTTCCAACCATGAATGCCACCTTTGATTTCCGCATCGACACATGGAAGCCGGACACGCTTCCCATGGGCCGGCTGGCCGAATATCTGGCCCGTCTGGCGGTGTTGTTCGGCAATAAGGAACATGTGCATTTCATGAAGGTGCGCAAGGGCAGTGCCATCCCCGAAATCTTGGTGGATGAAACTGCGGTACCCAAGGTCAAGGCCCGGTTAAGTCTGGTCGGGACGGTAGACGCGCCGGAAGACCTTACCCGCGCCAACCGGGAAATCAATCGCATGTTGCGTGACGACAATGCCAGCGGAGTACTGCGGGAAAAGGCAGGCGCCAATATCCTGGAGTTTCCCGGCCGCAAGACAACCCTGGCCGAAGAAGCCGTGGTTTACGAGCTCGGGGAACTGGATGGCGTCGTCATCCGCATCGGCGGCAAGGATGAAACCGTCCCGGTTCTGATGGAAGGGGAGAGTGGCGTCTACTACCACTGCAACGCTAGTCGGGAAAATGCCCGCAAACTGGCTGCGTATCTCTTCGGGCAAGTGGTGCGCGTGATCGGTCGCGGCAAGTGGCGGCGTACTCAGGAAGGCGAGTGGGAATTGGAGACCTTCGAAATCAAGGATTTCGAGACCCTCGACGAAACGCCGGTTGCGGAAGTCATTGCCAGTCTGCGTTCCTTGGAGGGCAGCGGCTGGAACGAGATGGACGATCCCCAAGCCGAGTTGAAGCGTATGCGGGGCGCGTAAATGGTCATTTTCGACGCCAGCGTTCTCATCGACCTGTTCCATCCCCGCACCCATCCCGACCGCAAGGCCAAGCTCGAACACCTCATCGCCGATCTTCAGCGCAAGAAGATCAAGATCGTTATTCCCACGCCTGCGCTTGCCGAGTTTCTGGCGCGGGCAGGCAAGGCCAGAGATGCCTACTATTCCCGGTTGAGTACCTCAGCCGCCTTCAAGGTCACCGCCTTCGATAGCCGTGCCGCGATGGAGTGCGCTTTGCTGCTGGATGCCGCTTTGACCAGTGGCGACAAGCGCGCCCAAGCCAAGACCTGGGCCAAGGCAAAGTTCGACTGGCAGATCGTCGCCATCGCCAGGGTGGCCAATGCCCGAACCATCTACTCGGAAGATGGAGACATCGCCCGCATCGGTCAGCGCCACGGCTTGGCGGTAATCAAGACCGATGACCTGCCCTTGCCGGATTCCGCGCGGCAGACGGAGCTGGCACTGCCCGAGTAGGCGGCGGGCTCCCGCGGGGCGCCCTACCTTGACTGCCGCTGTAAGGCACGGGCGCGGATCGTCGCGGTGACCTCGTCGGAACACCCCCGTTGCCGGGCCTGTTCCAGCACCTTCAGCACGGCATCGGCATCATCCTGCTTGTCCAGCAGCCACTTGGCGTGGTCGGCGTAAAACGCGGCATTGCGGCTGCCGGCGGCGATCTTCTCCTGGCGTAGGGCTACTGCCCAGGATCGGATTTTTCCGGCTTCTCCAAGGACTGCTCCTGGCCGACTCCTGCCCGATGGGGGTGTCGCCGCATAGCTGGCACGCACATGAACTGACAGCCATGGTTTGACTGTCGGCAATGGCCTGTGAGAACTTCGCTGGCTTCTTCACGGCGCCGTCTTCTCGAGCGTTGGCGCCTCCACCTATCTCGCGGCGGTTCACAGCATCCCCAGGCTGGCGCGGCCAACACCGGCGCTCGACGTTGCGCTGCGTTCGGCATCCTCGCCATTCATAATCGGCTCTTGAGAATGCCGATTTCTCCCCCACTTACGCGTTTCTTCACGCCAAGCATTTTTCGAGGTTAATCATGGACGCTACCCAATTCAAAAACCTGGCCCAGGACGCGCCGTTCGAGCTCAGTCCGGTCATGCCCAACATGCTCGATGGCGACAAGGTGATTCAGTTCCGTTGCCACAAGGACGTGAAATGCTGGAACGCCTGTTGCGCCAATATCGACATCACGCTGACGCCGTATGACGTGCTGCGCTTGAAGAACCGCATGGAGCTGTCTTCGGGTGATTTTCTGAAGCAATACACCGTGCCCTACGAAATGGATCAGGACGGCATGCCGGGCATCAAGCTGCGTCCGGTCGATGGCGGCACCGCCTGCCGCTTCATGAAGCCGGAAGGCTGCGGCGTCTACGAAGATCGCCCCACTGCCTGCCGGTATTACCCCATCGCGCTGCTCTCCATGCGCAACCAGGATGAGTTCACCGACCGCGCCGCCTATGCGCTGGTGCAGGAGGCGCATTGTCTCGGCCATCAGGAACCGCGTTCGCAGACGATAGATGAATATCGCCAGGAACAGGGCGTCGATATCTATGACGAAAAAGGTCGCGGCTGGCGCCAGCTGGTGCTGAAGCGCAAGTCCGCCGGCCCGGGCATCGGCAAGCCGCCGGCGGCCTCCAATCAGCTGTTCTTCATGGCCAGCTATGACATCGACCGCTTTCGCGCCTTCGTCTCCAGCGACTCGTTCAATCGCACTTACGATATTCCGCTGGAAGTCATGGCCAGCCTGCTGGCCGACGACGAGACGCTGCTGGAATTCGGCTACAACTTCCTCAAGCACGCGCTGTTCGGCGAGAAGTTCCTGGTCGAGCAACCGGGCGCCTACGAGGCGCGCATCGAACGCCTGAAGACCAAGGCCGAACAGATGCGCGAGGAATACCTCGCCAACCGCGCCAACCTGGAAGAGGAAAAGTACTCCGATACGCCGCGCGCCGGTGACTGCGGCTGCGGCGACAAGGAGTAGGCGTGTCCAGCGCGGGAGCGCCGGCCATGCTGGTGCTGTTTACCGACTATGGCTGGCACGATCCTTATGTCGGCCAGGTCAAGGCGGTCATGGCGCGGCAGGCGCCGGGCGTTGCGGTGGTCGATCTGCTGCACGCCGTGCCGGATTTCAACGCGCATGCCGGCGCGCAGTTGCTGGCCGCGCTGGCGCCGTCCTTTCCGGTCGGCAGCGTGTTTTTCAGCGTTGTCGATCCGGGCGTCGGCGCGGCGCGCCAGGCGCTGGTCGTCGAGGCGGACGGGCGTTGGTTCGTCGGCCCGGACAATGGCCTGCTGTCGATCGTCGCGGCGCGCGCGCAGGCGTATCGGGCCTGGCATATCCATTGGCGTCCGGAGGGCTTGTCCGCTTCATTTCACGGCCGCGATCTGTTTGCGCCGATCGCCGCCTGGATCGCCGCCGGGGCTTTTCCGGACGATAAGCTGACGCCGGTGGCTGCGCCGGAGATTCAGTTCGATGCCGCCGATCTGCCGCGCATCCTGTATATCGATCACTTCGGCAATGCGTGGACCGGCATCCGCGCCGGTCTGGCCGACACGGCCGTGCAGCTGGAGGTCAAAGGCCGGCGCTTGCCCTGGCGGCGCGTGTTTGCCGAAGCCGGCAAAGGCGAGGTGTTCTGGTATGAGAACAGCGCCGGTTTGATCGAGATCGCCGCGAATCGCGCCAATGCCGCGGACCTGCTCGATTTGAAGGTGGGCGATCTGGTCAAGCTCACCAGCCCCGCCCCGGGGCGGGTGCACTAGCCGCTAGCCCGCTATTTGGCGCCGCGCCGTTTGCGCGGTTCGTAATGCACGACGGCGCGCATGATTTCCGAGTACGGAAAGTCGGCGATCTCGCCGTAGCGCGCCAGGCCGGTCTCGACCAGGTGGGCGATATCGGGCAACGCGTCGCCGCTGTCCGGCAGGTTCAGTACATCGCGCAGGCCGAGCATGCCGCCGCATTGGGCGCGAATTTCCTTGCCGAACGGCCATTGTTGATTCGGGTCCATGTGCAGCGCAAAGCGCGCGTTGGCGTGCAGGGCGCGATGGAATGCCAGGCAGCGTTCGTTGGCGAGCTGTTGGGTGCAGGAAATCGCTTCGCGCTCAGCCAGCAGCAATTTCCGCGACATGGCGCAGCCGACGCACAGCGACAGCAGCGCTCGTTCAAACGGGCAAGGCAACGCGATAGCCGTATCGCGGGCTTGCTTGTAGGCGCTCTCGTTGTAGCCGGACATGCTGGCCGGGGGCGACTAGTAATCGTCCCCGATCAAGCCGACTTCGCCTTCGCGCGGCTGCGAAAGCATGTCTTCGGCGGCCAGTTCGTTCTCGGCGAAGATCATCTTGACGCTCTGGCCGCTGTTCGGCAGCAGCGTCTTGCGCTGCTCGTTGGCCAGGCTTTTGGCTTCTTTGAAGCTTTCCGCAACGCCCTGCTTTGCCAGGATGTTGAGCGGGCCGATCTTGTAGACGTAATAAGGCATGACAGTTTCCGTGATGGGTTCAGGCCAGCTTGCCGTGGCAATGCTTGAATTTCTTGCCGGAGCCGCAAGGGCATAGATCGTTGCGCCCGACTTTGGCGAATTGCCGTTCGATCGGCTGCGCGACGGCGGCCTCGTCGTCGGCGGCGAGCGCGGCATCGTAGTCGGCGTGTTGGTAGCGCACATTGGACAGGTTTTCCTGCGGTTCCACCACTTCGACATCCGCCTCGCTGCGGATCTGCACGGTCAGCGTGACCTGGGTGACCTCGCGCGCGATGGCGTCAAGCATGCGCTCGAACAACTCGAACGCCTCGCGCTTGTATTCCTGCTTCGGGTTCTTGGCGGCATAGCCGCGCAGATGGATGCCCTGGCGCAGATGGTCCATCGCGGCCAGATGTTCGCGCCAATGGCTGTCCAGGCTTTGCAGCAGCATGGAACGTTCGAACTGGCGCATGTTGTCGGGCCCGGCCAGGGCCAGCTTGGCTTCATAGGCCTGATTCGCGGTTTCGACGATGCGCTCGCGCAGGCCTTCCTCGGCCAGGCGATCATCCGTCGCCAGCCATGCCTGCAGCGGGCATGACAGCAGGAATTCGCTGCTCAGCGCGTTTTCCAGGCCGGCGATGTCCCACTGCTCGGCCATGCTGCCGGGATGGATGTAATTGTTGATGGTGTCGTTGAGAATCTGCGCGCGCATGCCCAGGATGCCCTCGGATACGTCGTTGGTTTCCAGCAGTTCGTTGCGCTGTTGGTAAATGACGCGGCGCTGGTCGTTGGCGACATCGTCGTACTCGAGCAGTTGCTTGCGGATGTCGAAGTTGCGTTGTTCCACCTTGCGCTGCGCCGATTCCAGCGAACGGTTGACCATGGCGTGTTCGATCGCTTCGCCTTCCGGCATCTTCAGCTTCTCCATGATCATCTTCAGGCGATCGCCGCCGAAGATGCGCAGCAACGAATCGTCGAGCGACAGATAGAAGCGCGAGGAGCCGGGGTCGCCCTGGCGGCCGGAGCGGCCGCGCAACTGGTTGTCGACGCGGCGGGATTCATGCCGTTCGGTGCCGATGATGTGCAGGCCGCCGGCGTCGAGGACTGCGGCGTGCAGCGGCGCCCAGACCGCCTTGATGGCGGCGATGTGAGCCGCCTTGTCTTCCGCGCTGAGAGACTCGTTCAACTGTACGGCGTCGATTTCCTTGGCGATGCTGCCGCCCAGCACGATGTCGGTGCCGCGGCCGGCCATGTTGGTGGCGATGGTGACGGCGCCGGGTAAACCGGCCTGCGCGACGACCTGCGCTTCCTGCGCATGCTGCTTCGCGTTGAGCACCTGGTGCGGCAGCTTCTCCTTGGTCAGCAGTTCGGACAGGAATTCGTTGATCTCGATCGACGTGGTGCCGACCAGCACCGGTTGGCCGCGCTGGTGGCAATCGCGGATGTCCTCGATCACCGCCCGCCATTTCTCGTCTGCGGTGCGATAGACGCGGTCGGAATTGTCGATGCGGATCATCGGCTTGTTGGTCGGGATGATGACCGTCTCCAAACCGTAGATCTGCTGGAATTCGTAGGCTTCGGTGTCCGCCGTGCCGGTCATGCCGGACAGCTTCCGGTACATGCGGAAATAGTTCTGGAACGTGATCGAGGCCAGGGTCTGGTTCTCGCGCTGGATGGTCGCGCCTTCCTTGGCTTCCACCGCCTGGTGCAGGCCATCCGACCAGCGCCGGCCATGCATCAGACGGCCGGTGAACTCGTCGACGATGATGACCTCGCCGTTCTGCACGACGTAATGCTGATCCTTGTGGTACAGCACATGCGCGCGCAAGGCGGCATAGATGTGGTGCATCAGCGAAATGTTGGCGGCGTCGTAAAGGCTGGTGCCGGGTGCGAGGATGCCCAGCTCGGTGAGGATGGCTTCCACCTTTTCGTGGCCGGCTTCGGACAGCAGCACCTGGTGCGCTTTTTCATCGACCGAATAGTCGCCGGGCGGCGGCGGTTCATCGATCTTGGGTTCATGTTCCATCCGCGTCAGGCGCGGCGGCACCTGATTGATCAGCTGATACATCGCGACGTTGTCGTCGGCCTGGCCGGAAATGATCAGCGGTGTGCGCGCCTCGTCGATCAGGATCGAATCGACTTCGTCGACGATGGCGTAATTCAGCTTGCGCTGCACGCGCTGCGACGGCTGGAACACCATGTTGTCGCGCAGATAGTCGAAGCCGAACTCGTTGTTGGTGCCGTAGGTGATGTCGGCGGCGTAGGCGGCCTGTTTTTCCTCGTGCGACATCTGCGACAGATTGCAGCCGACGCTGACGCCGAGGAAGCTGAAGATGCGGCCCATCTGTTCGGCATCGCGGCTGGCCAGGTAATCGTTGACGGTAATGATATGTACGCCGTTGCCGCTCAATGCATTCAGATAGGCCGGCAGCGTCGACATCAATGTCTTGCCCTCGCCGGTGCGCATTTCCGAAATCTTGCCCTGGTGCAGCGCCATGCCGCCGATCATCTGGACGTCGAAATGGCGCATGCCGTGCACCCGCACGGCCGCCTCACGCACCGCCGCGAAAGCTTCCGGCAGGAGGGCGTCGAGACTTTCACCTTGCGCGCTGCGCGCCTTGAACTCATCGGTCTTGGCGCGCAATTGCGCGTCGGAAAGTTGCTGGTAGGCCGGTTCGAGTGCGTTGATTTTGTCGACGACGTTTCTGAGCTGTTTCAGAAGGCGATCATTACGGCTGCCGAAAACTTTTTGGAGGAGGCTGGAAATCATGGGAAATGAACGAGTTAGGCCGAATTTACGAATGCCGCGAATGCTACCATGCCGTCGTTTAAGGCTTTCTTAAGCGCTTTTTGCATGCGCCCTTTTCCTCTCCTGCGAGTACGCGGTCTGTTGCAGGCGGAGCCACATTTTGCCGTGGCGCTGCCCGAGGCGGAACGGCTGTTCGAACTCAACCGCCGCTTTGCCGGCGTGGTGCCGGCAGCGGTGGCGCGAGCCTGCCGGATCGCCGCCGTGCAAGGCGATAACGCGGTGATCTTCTGCGCCAACGGCGCCGCCGCCAGCCGGGTGCGCGCGCAGGCCAAGGGCGTCGCCAGCGCTCTGAGCCGCGCGGACGCCCCGGTCGGCAGCATCAAAGTCAAGATTCGGGCCGACTGGAGCGTGCCGCCGGCGCCGGAAAAACATGACATTCCGGCCGCCGGGCTGAATGCGTTCAAGGTGCTGGAAGCCAGCCTGCCCGACGGCGGCCTGAAAAGCGCGCTGGAGCGCCTGCTCAATCGGCGTCGCGGGCGCTGAACCGGCTGCAGCCGGCCGGTTACAATTTCGCCATGATTCCGATTTCGCCATGATTCCAAGCTGCAATATTTTCCTGGTTGGCCTGATGGGTTCGGGCAAGACCACCATCGGCAAGATTCTGGCGCGCCAGCGTCGCCTGGATTTCTTTGATTCCGACCATGAAATCGTCGCGCGTTGCGGCGTCTCCATTCCGACGATCTTCGAGATAGAAGGTGAAGCCGGCTTTCGTCGGCGCGAGGCCTGCGTCATCGACGAGTTGAGCCAGCTACAGGGCATCGTGCTGGCCACCGGCGGCGGCGCGATTCTGGCGCCGGAGAATCGCATCGCGCTGAAGTCGCGCGGCACCGTGGTGTATCTGCGTTGCCAGCCGCAGGAGCTTTTCATGCGCACTCGCCACGACAAGAACCGCCCGCTGCTGCAAACCGACGATCCGCTGAGAAAGCTGAAAGAGCTCTACGCCGCGCGGCACGCGTTCTATATGGAAACGGCCGACGTGGTGCTCGATTCCGGCCGCCAGAGTACGCACGCCCTGGTGCGTCGCCTGGAAAACAGCCTCAGCCTGGCGGCCATCGGCGCCAGCAAGCCATGCCTCGCCGCCTCGCCGGGCTAGCCGCTTACGCCTTGATCGGATGCGGCCTGGCCGCGGGCTGGGCGCGCGCCGCCGATTACCACGCCGGCCCGCAGGACTACCGCAGCTACTTGCCGCGGCTGGTTGCGGGCGATCGCCTGTTGCTGAGCGGCGGCGATTACCGCCGCGGTCTGCCGTTGCAGGGCCTCAGCGGCGAGCCGGGGCGCGCCATCGTCATCGAAGGCCCCGCGACCGAAGCGCGCGCCCGCTTTATCGCCCGGCCCGGCGCCAATACCGTCAGCCTGGCCGATGTGCGCCATATCCATCTGCGCAATCTGGAACTGGATGGCGCCAACCTGCCGGTGGATGCGGTCAAAGCCGAGGGCCATGCCCGCTACGCGCATTTCGTCACGCTGGAAAACCTGTATATCCACGACCATGCCGCCAGCCAGCAGAACGTCGGCATCTCGAGCAAGTGCCCGGCGTTCGGCTGGGTCATCCGCGGCAATCGCATCGAGCGGGTCGGCACCGGCCTGTATCTGGGCAATTCGGACGGTTCCGCACCGTTCGTGGCGGGCTTGATCGAGGCCAACCGGATCAGCGATACGCTGGGTTACAACCTGCAGATCAAGCACCAGAAGGCGCGCCCGGCCGACCTGCCGCAGGCGGATGAGCGCCACGACACGATCATCCGGCGCAATGTTTTCGACAAGTCCAACGGCGGTCCGCCCGGACCGATGGCCCGGCCGAACGTGCTGATCGGACATGGGCCGCTGGCCGGCGCGGGCATGCACGACCGCAGTCTGGTTTACGCCAATCTGTTCTGGCGCAATCCGGGCGAATCCTTGTTCCAGGGCGAGGGCAATCTGGCGCTGTACAACAATCTGTTCGTCACGCAGGGACCGGATGCGCTGCGCATCCAGCCGCACAACGCCGCGCCGCGCGAAGTCCGGGTGCTGTTCAACAGCGTGCTCGCCAGCGGCAACGGCATCACGCTGCGGCTGCCGGAAAACAATCCCTACGAGCAAATTGTCGCCGGCAACGTAGTGTTCGCCGCGCGACCGCTGGAAGGCGGCAGTCAATTGCACAATTTCAGCGGCAACCTGGATGAGGCCGCGCGATACCTGGTGCGCCCCTTTGCGGAACGCGACGAGATCGATCTTTCGCCGCGACCAGGGTCGCGTCTGAGCTTGCGTTCGGGTTCGCTGCCGGATCACTGGCGCGCCGATCTGCCCGACATCGCGCTCGACTATGCCGGCCAGCCGCGCCCGCCGGCGAACCTCGGCCCGTTGGTCGCGCCGCGCCGGCCATGAACCGCTCGGCAGCAGCCAGAACGCACCTTTGGCTGGCCGGGCTGGCCTACCTGCTGTTCGTCATCTACGGCAGCCTGGTGCCGCTGGACTATCGCGCCATGCCGCTGGACGCCGCGATCGCCGCTTTCCGGCAAGTCCCCTGGCTGCAATTGGGCATCGCCTCGCGCGCCGACTGGATGGCCAACCTGTTGTTGTTCATTCCGCTGGCCTTCATCTTCACCGGCGCGCTCGCCCACGGGCGCGGCATCGTCGTTCGGCTGCTGGCTTCGGCGTTGGTCCTGGCGGCCAGCGTCGGCCTGAGTCTGGGCATCGAATTCACCCAGCTGTTCTTTCCGCAGCGCACGGTGTCGCAGAACGACATCGCTGCGGAGAGTTTGGGCGGCTTGATCGGCATCGTCGCCTGGTGGTGGGTGGGCGGACGCTTTCTCGGCTGGTACGAGTCCTGGCTGGACATACGCGAGCCGGCCGCGCTGTCCGAGCGCCTGATTTGGGGCTATCTCGCCTTCGTGTTCGCCTACAACGTGCTGCCGTTGGATCTGACCATCAGCGCGGTGGAAATCTTCCACAAATGGCGCGAAGGCAAACTGATCCTGATCCCGTTCGCCGGCTTGCCGGCGGACCCGGCGCATGCCCTCTACGAAGTGCTCACCGATGCGTTGATCTGGCTGCCGCCGGCTTTTCTCTGGCGTTACCGCGGCGGCTGCACGACCGCGCGGGCCTGGTGGCTGGGCTTTGCCGCCGCGCTGGTGCTGGAAGTGCTGCAGTTGTTCGTTTACTCCCGCGTCAGCGACATCACCGATCTGTTGACCGCCGCGCTGGGCGCCTGGGCCGGCGCCATGCTGGGCGCTCGGCTCGGTCGGAGTGCCAGATCAGGCCGCAGCGGAGCCGGCGCGCCGGGCGGGGTGTTGCCGCTGGTTCTGGCCTTGGGCTGGGTGCTGCTGTTGATGGGGCTGTTCTGGTATCCGTTCGACTATCGCAGCGACGGCGCTTTCATCCGCGAGCGCCTGGTATTCCTGCAGCGCGTGCCGTTCGAGGTGTATTACTACGGCACCGAATTCCGGGCCGTCACCGAGGTGTTCCACAAGACCTTGTTCTTCGCGCCGCTGGGCGCATTGCTGGCCTGGTTCGTGGTCGGCCTGCCCTGGATGTGGCGGGGTTATGCCGCCGCCGCGTCGATCGTGATCATCATCATGGTCGCCTTGGGGATCGAGCTGGGCCAGGTGCTGTTGCCCGGCAAATATCCCGACACGACCGACATGGTCCTGGAAAGCCTGGGCGGATTGATGGGGTATGGGCTGTTGCGGGTGATCCGCACACGTCTGGCGACCACACCCCGTCGCCGGGTTGATACGAGAAGCCATATGTCGGGGCGGGAGCGGAACTCATGAGGGATATCGCCATTCTGTTCATCCTGCTGGGTCTGGCCTGGGCGGCTTGGCGCCAGCCTTGGGTGGGACTGTTAGGTCTGGTATCAGTCGGCATATTGCACCCACAGAACTACGCGGTGGACGCCATGCGCGGATTTCCTGCCTATTCCGGCTTGATGGCGATTGTTGTCCTGGCCGCTGGCTGGGAGTTCTACAGGCATCGAGCGTGGCCCCGTTTGTTCTGGGATTGGCGCCTGGGACTTATTGCGTTGATCTGGTTCTGGTTCGCGCTCACAACCTATTTCGCCATCAACCCTCTCCCGGCCAGGGACAAGTTTTTGGAGGTGTCAAAACTGCTCCCACCGATGCTACTGGTGCTGTTGCTCATCGATAGCCAAGAGAAGCTTCGCTGGCTGTTGTTGACCCTTGCCTTGTCCATCGCGGTGGTCATTCTGAAGGGGGGCTATTGGGCCGTCATGACGGGCTTTCATGACCGGGTCTACGGACCTTCCGGCAGCGCCTATGGCGGCAACAATGAATTCGCGGTCGTTACCACCATGGCGATCCCCTTGCTGGTGTATTGGTATCGATCCCTGCCCACTCGTTGGCCACGCTGGGTAGTCGGCGGCCTGATTGTCCTGGGCTTCGCCTCTGCCCTGTCGTCCTGGTCCCGTGGGGGGCTGTTGAGTCTCGGCGCGGTGGCCATCTTATTGATCTTGCAGAGCCGCAGGAAATGGCTGGCGATTCCGTTGCTGCTTGCTGGCGTTGGTTTGGCTTTCGTGGGGTTGCCGGATGCCTGGTTCGCCCGCATGCAGACCCTGGGGGCGCCCGAGTTGGAGGAATCCGCTGCCAGTCGGCTGCTTGTCTGGCGCCTGGGCTGGAACTATGCCCTGCAGCACCCCGTATTCGGCAGCGGTTTTCAAAGCTGGATACTTTTTACCCCGCCCGACACCGAGTTCCGCGCCTGGCACAGTGCCTTCGTGCAGATGGCGGCGGAACATGGCTTGGTTGGGCTGGGTTTATGGGGGCTATTGTTGGGCGCCACGCTTCAGAGCTTGAGCCGTTTGATCAGCCTGGGTCGACGTCACGCCACACCTTGGCTATCCGACCAGGCTGCAGCCTTGCGTACATCCTTGGTGGCTTATCTGGTGGGGGCGGCGTTTCTGAGCATTGCCTATTGGGAGTTGCTCTATCTGCTTCTCGCCGCAGCCCTGGTGCTGCAAAGTCAGGCGCGCGTCTTGATGAAGAGATAGGGGACGAGGTGTCGGTTTTTTTTACAAAACGTGGGTTTCCGTGCCTGTGGCTTCTCCAAGCCCATGGATTCATGAGGCACGGAAAGGTTGGTTCGATTCTTGCTTATAATTCTGCACGATATTATCTACAGACTGAGGTGCATCATGTACGCCCAACTTACCCCCTCTTCCAGGAAGCACAGGTGGCTCGGAAGCGCTACGGCCGTGGCTGGTCTTTGCGCCATGGCGCTGGCGGGCGAAGCGGCAGCCGACACGTACAATTTCTGGCTCAAGAGCGGGCCGAATGCCCCTTATGTGCAGGGTACAACCAAGTGTGCGGCTGGTGGCTTTGAATTCTCGAAATCCGGGACAACCCTGGAAAGCGGTCAGCCTGTCACGAACATGACGATGAGCATCGCGCAAAGCTGTGTTGGTCCTAGTCTTCCTGCGGTGAATCTGGCCATGACTGGCACGCTTTCCGCGGTCGTTCGCAACATCAAACTCAACGGCGAGCCGCAAGGCCCGAACATGGACGGGTTGACGGGTACGCTGACCAGTCAGATTTTTACTAGGGGCTGTGCCTTCGGCGATGTGCCGGCAAATGCAAATAATGGTACTCGGCTTGCACAGTGGGCCGTGACCTTCAGTTCCACGCCGGGAACGAGTGGGGCTCCCGGGGGCCGCACCTATACCTTGGTGGAAACTATGGGTAGATGCACCAATGGAACGCCTAATTTCAATAATCCAACATCTTCGACCCTCTTGTTTAATCGCCCCTATCACGTCGTCAACACCCTCCACCAGACACCAGAACCTGAAACGCTATTGCTGCTGCTGGGCGGTTTGGGGCTACTGGCCTTGTCGCGACGTAAGCAAGGGCGCGGATGACCGGTTTGCGTCGGTATAAGCCTCAGCCTTGATTACGCACATGAGGCAAGGGTCATCCGCTTGCTGTCTTCCCACGCACCTCCATAACAGAACGTTTAAGTAAGACCCAGACTCCGGCCGCAGGCCGGAGTTTTGTTTTGTGTGTCCAGGTTTTCTCGAAACAAGCGACGGCGTATTGCTTGAGGGGCGTGCAGGCGATAGGTGTGGTTCTGCAGGTGCGCCTGGCAGTGGGTACCGGGTGGACGTACTTTCCGAGAGGCGCATGCAGATGTTTCCAGTGATAGAACATGTTGCAGTGCTCGAAGATCATCGCCTGATTGCGTTGCGCGACTCGAACTCAGTCCACTCCCCACTCGCCCTCGAAGCCCCCTCCGTCAGGGCGTTGTTCCGGCCATTCATCTTGCGTCTCACCGCGCGGGTCATGTCCTACCCGGCCGGCTTAGCCTGACAGGTGTACAGGCTCGCAGATTAGGAGCAGTAGAGCGGTTATTGCTTGACTGCAACGAGAGGATTGAGAGCCACTCAATCAGGGAGCATGCACCACCCTTGGTAAGTCGGAAAAACCAGGGGAATCTCAATGCCGGGCAAAAACGAAAACGGCAGCCGAAGCTGCCGTTTGCAGGGTCGCTGTGCAGCTGTCTTACACGGTCTTGCGACGGCGTGCAGCGGCCAGGCCGATCAAGCCCAGGCCCAGCAGGCCGAGGGTGGCGGGCTCGGGAATCGAGCCGCAATTCGGCCCGGTGCAAACCTGTGCCCGGGTGCCGATGGTGAAGTTGTCGAAACCAAAGAAGTCAGAACTAGCGCTGCTATTGAAGCTCACGCTGGTGAACTCCTCGCCCGCAGCGGCGATGAGGCCATAAAACAATACGGAGCCATCCGTGGAGGAAGAGCTGCCTTCAGTGTTACCCACATCTAGGATGGTGCCATTGGTCAGTGTCAGTGACAGTGCGCCGCCGAAATCACCGATGTCGATGCCATAAAAACCGAATGCGGCGATCGCTTGGGAGAAGTTAATGGTAAACAGGCCTCCCGTAGCGTTAGCTTCCCAGAAATTGGAGGAACTGGCGGAGGGGATGCTGTAGCGACCGACGCTATTGGTCGAGCCGGGCGTCACCGTTTCAACCGAACCGCCGCCGTTCAGCGTGGCTATTCCGGCGCCAGGGAAGGTCAGAGCCAACGGCGTCGTCGCCCCCGGGGTTTGTGTTTCAAAGGTCTCGGTGCCTACACCGGTCAAGCTGGACTTGAAAGCGGTTTCGGCGGCGGAAGCATTGGGGGTCGAAGCGAGCGGTACGGTAGCGCTGCTGTTCAGGTCTTCACCAAAAAATGTGACATAGGCGTTGGCATTCGTGGCACCGAAGGCGGCGACGGCCACAGCAACGGCGAGCAAGTTCTTTTTCATGATCGGTTTCTCCGTAAAGTTTGGGGCGGTGGGTTCATGCATCGGCTTTAAGTGCCCGGTAGGCGTCAAGCATAATCTGTGCCATCATCCAGAAAAATTACTATGTTATTGTTTTTGCGATGTAATTCATTGAGGATGACTGGCTGCGGTTACAGTACGACGAGGCCTCTGTAAATAATACCGACGCCCAACAAATAGAGTCTTTTCCGACATGGTATGAGTCTGAGCGTGGGTGTGTATTTCTACCGAACGGAAAGGGTCCAGGCGCAGATTGCTGGATCGCCGCGGACGGCGATGGCTATCGGATGGGGCGAATTTGAGAGGTTGGCGGGCGTTTTGGCTGGAAAATCAAGCGGGATACGCGCACTGATCGGTAGTGTTGTGCGTATTTCAGGATCAAGGAGCCCATCATGGGACTGGCAGAACGCATGTATAAACTGGTTCGGGCTTTTCCCGAAGACAAAGCGGCGGAAGTGCTCGACTTCGCCGAGTATGTGAAAGAGCGTGGTGCGCTTGTGACGCGCGCGAGTCGGGACATCGATTTCAGCGTCTTCGACCAAGTGAAGGCCGCCTACGATGGCAAATTCAACCGAAAAGAGCCATATGACCGTGCCTGTCTTCGTTGATACCAACATCGCTGCCCTTGTTTTCGGCGAGGATAAGGCGAAAAAGGCCAAGGCCAGGACGCTGCTGGCCAATCGCCCGACTATCAGCACCCAGGCATCCTCAACGTCTGCCGGGTGAAGCTCTAGATCGATGTGGCTACCCGTCATCGCCTGGCCCTGGAGTTGATGGCTGGCTGCGATGTGGTCGCCGTGAACCTCCTCTGTGGTACTGAAGGCCATGGACATCGAGGCACAGTTCGATCTGAATTTCTGGGATTGACTGATCATTGCCGCCGCCCAACTGGCGGGCTGCGACACCCTCTATTTCCGTGGACAGGCAGGACGGGCTGGTGTTCGAGGGGAGGCTGGCAGTGATCATCCCGTTTGCCCGACCACGAAGGCTGCGGCAACAGGAGAAATGGGGTCGTAGGGGCCAGGCACAGGGAAATAAAGGGGATGTGGTCAAGCTCGAATAATCTACGGGTAGAGCACGCATCCGCCCCCTGCTCCCTTGGATGCTGGCTATTCCCGCACAGCCTGGCTCGCGGCGTGGGATCACGCTAGCGGCAATGAAGTAGCCCGCTGCGCGCAATTCCAGCAAGCGGGGCCGCACACCGGAAAGCAGCGCCCGGCGACGCGCTTCAACCAGAATCGCCGCCATTCTCTGCAAGACCACGTCCTTGGCAAGCCGGCGCGGCGCACTCTATAGTCCGTTCCGACCCAGCCAACGATTTTGCCAACCCCCCGTTTTCCTCATGAACCCCGCTCTGCTTCCCTTTGCCGTCACCTGCACCGCGCTGTATCTCGGACTGGGCCTGCTGCCGTTCACGCCTGACGGGATAAGCTGGGGCGATGCGCTGGGTCTGCTGCCGGGGCGATTGGCCGCAGAGGGGCCCTTGCTGCTTCCCCTGTTGCTGGCGCTGCCGTTGGGTTTTTTCTGGCAGGGCGCGCTATGGCCGCGCGTGGTGTCGGCGCGGCCCGCCGCCGCCGCCGCGGTGTTTCTGGCGCTGGGCCTGCTGACACTGCTGCTGCTGCTGGGCCAGATCGTCTACCCGCCGCGCCTGGCCGTTTCCGCCGGGCTGCTGGCGCCCTTGCTCGGCTACGCGGTCGGCATGGTGTTGTGGTGGCTGCTCGGCCCGGCGCTGAGTCGGCGCCTGCCGCTGCAGTCGACGCGGCTCTGGTCTGCACTGGTTCTTTGCGCCCTGTTGTCCGTGCTGCTGCCCCTGGATATGGCTGCGCCCGTGAGCGCGGCGTCTTTGTCCGGCGGGCTGTCCGGCTATCTGCTCGATATCCCGCAGCGCTTTTATCTGTTGATCAAAAGCGCCATTCTGTGGGCGCCTGTCGGATTTCTTTACACCTTGTCGGGACGCGGCAGCGCGCTGCCGCACTGGGGGATCGCTCTCGCCGTCGCCTGGGCGCTGCAGGGGCTGCCGTTGCTGTGGGGACAGCCTTTGAAGGAGGCGCTGGAATTGCTGTTCGCGCTGCCCGGCATCTGGGTCGGTGCCTGGCTGGGCGCACACAGCCTTCGGCAACCGGCGCCGGCAAGCGTGCAAGGGAAGTCCCGCGAGCCGCGGCAGGGGGGCGACGGCCATTCCCGCGCCGCATCGAAGCGCGGTGTTCGGCCGCATTGAAGCGCACCGTCAGGCGGCGCCTGCTGCTAAAGTCGCGACAGTTCATTGCTCGACATTCGCCATGCCCACCTCTCTCCGCCAAACCTCCAGGCCCAAACAGGCGTCCGTAACGATGGCGGAACGACCTGGGCGACTGATTGGATTAACGGCGCTCGCGTTGGCGTCTTGGCGCGCTCCGTGAAAACCACTTATTGCTACTGCAGCCGAACATGACACGCGGCCGCAGCATCCTCTTCTTGGGTGGGCTGGTGTGTTTTGCGCTGGCCGGTTATGTGCTGCAGGCTTATCCGTTTGCGCGCGTGGGCTTGGGCATAGGGCTCGTGGCGTACGCGGCTGTCGGCCTTTGGCGACCGCACCTGCTGCTGTTTTTGCTTCCGCTCTGGCTGGCTCTGGTCAACCTGGCGCCCTGGAGCGGGCGCATGTATCGGGAAGACTACGACCTGGTGCTGGCCGTCACCCTCGGCGTATTCCTGGCCACGGGCCGCTATGCGCTGAAAGTTCGTCTGACGCGAGCGCAATGGTTGTTTCTGGGCTTGTTGAGCCTGTCATATATGGTGAGCACGGTGCGGGGCCTTTGGCCTTTGCCGCCGTTCGATGCCATCGAACTGTCCACGTATTACAGCCACTGGCATGCGGTACGTCTGGCTAAAGGCTTTGTCTGGGCGCTGCTGCTGCTGCCCGGCCTGGTGGCGCTGCTGCGCGAGGATCAAGTCCGCGCGCGGGCGACCTTGACCTGGGGACTGGCGGCAGCGGGCGGAGCCATGGGCGTGGTGGCCATGTGGGAGCGCGGGGTTTTCACTGCGGCCATCGAGACCGGTTCGGTGGCGGCGGTGGTGTCGCATCTGCTCGACTTCGGCACCAAGTACCGCGTCACCGGACTGTTTTCTGAAATGCATACCGGCGGCGAGGCCATCGACAGTTTCATGGCCATGACCTGGCCGTTTGGCTTGCTGGCCGCCTCGCAGGCGTCAAAACGCCGCTGGGTCTGGCTGGGCGGGGTGTTATTCGTGCTGGCGGTTTATGCCGTGGTGACGACTTTTTCGCGCGCCACCTACTTGGCCTTGTTTGCCGGTTTGGTGATGGCGGCCGGAATTCACTTTTTTCCGCACGACAAACACCAGACGGCAAGACGACGCGACTTCATTACGCTGTTGGGCGTATTGAGCCCGCTGGCCCTGGCCGCGCTCTATACCCCGGCCGGGCTTTATCCGCTATTGATCGGCCTGCTGGCATGGGCGGGCGGGTTGTGGGGCGGGGCTTTCAGCGCCAAGAAAAGCACGCTGCTGGGCGTTCCGATTGCCTTGCTGGCCGTGGTGGGGGCCGCGTTGGGCATGTCGCTAACCCTGTTGACGCCCGACTTTTCGATATGGGTATTGCTCGGCCTGGCCGCACTGGTGGGCGTTGGCGGCTATGCGGCCGGCCTGCGGCTGGCCGGGCCGACGGGTTACAAAGGTGTGGCGGTGACCATGATGTTGGTGGTTGGGTGTATTGCCGTGGTGACCCCTTCGTTGCTGGGCGCGCGCATGGAAAAGCGTCTGGCCAACAACCAGGTCGACATGGTGACGCGCGAAAATCACTGGCGCGATGCGCTCAACCTGATGCCTGCCGACTGGCCGACGCGTTTGTTTGGCATGGGCGTCGGCCGCTTCCCGGCCGAATACCTTTGGGCCGGCTTGCAAAGCGACATCGGCACCTATCGCTTCGTTCGCGAGGCGAATGGCAACGTCGTGCTGGCGTTGGGCAGTGGCCAGGATGCACGCATGACGCAGCGCGTCGCATTGCCGGCCGGAGAGGATTTCACGTTGTCGCTGGATGCCCGCACCAACGACGAACGTTTATGGCTGCGTGCGATGGTTTATCGCCGCAACATTCTGCTGCAGTCGGATACGCCGCCGGACTACCGCGAGCTGAACAAGAATCTGGAAAACACGCACGGGAAATGGCAGCGCGTCAGTTGGCAATTCAATACCGGCGCACTGGGTGAACGGGGTTGGACAGGGCGCCAGCCGTTGCTATTGGAGTTCATGAACTGGCAGCGTTACGAGTATCTGCACGGGCCGCGTACCGTGGTGGAAATCGATAACGTCAGCCTGAAAGACGCTCAGGGACGAGAGTGGTTGGCGAATGGCGATTTCACCCACGCCATGGAACGCTGGTTTCCCTATTACGACTTCAATCACCTGCCTTGGCACATCAAGAACCTGTGGGTGCATATCTACTTCGATCAAGGCGTATTGGGCCTGATCGGTCTGACCGGATTCCTTGCCGCCACCCTGATGGCCGCCATTCAGCGCGCTCGCCAGGGCGATCCCTGGGGTTTCGCAGTGAGTACGGCCATGGCCAGCTTTTTGTCAGTCGGATTGTTTGGCGGTTTGCTGGATATGCCGCGGGTGATCTTTGTCGCTTATCTGATGCTGTTCATGACGGCGCTGTCCGGACCGTCGCGAATTCCCTGGAAGCCGCGTTAGCGCTCGCGGGCCGGTTTCGAAACGCGCAAACGCTTGCGCTCGGTCAGCCACCCGGCCATCAGAATGCCCAGCGCCAGCAAGGGCCATAGCGCGGCCACCGCCTTGGCCAGGCCGACGATGTTCAACAGGCTGACTGCGGGCCACCAGTGAGGGTGGGCCAGGCCCAGGCGAAGTAACGGTATGGCCAGCAACAGCAGCAGCGCAACGTGCTTTCTGCGCCGCGAAACCAGTGGGTTGAGCAGGAACCAGAACGCCAGCAGGAAGGCGGCCAGGGTTTCCAGCGAAAGCACACCGCCCACCACCTTCAACTTGAGCAGGATGGTGGCGGCCAGCAGCTTCATGACAAAGGCCAGCACCACCAGCAACAGCATGGCGCTGACGTAGCGTCCCGGCCGCAGCAGGTTGGCGGTGAACGCGCCGAGGGCGGCGATTTCCAGAAATACCGCGGCGAACCAAGGCAGGTTGATCTGGTCCAGCCCGCCCGGCGGCATGTCGATCGGCCGCAGATGCAGGTCCAGCCAGCCCAGGCCGGGAAACGGCAGCAGCACAAATTGCGCGAGGAACCAGAGCAGCAGCAGGCCGAGACCGATATGGGTGGGTACGCCGGCCTGGAACCAACGGTGGCGCCAGCGCAGCAGCGCGCGTCCGGCGCGCAGCCAGCGACGATGATGCAGCGCCAGCAGCGCGCCGGTCAGCGCCCCGAGGCCGTTCACCAGCATATCCAGATTCGAAGCGATACGTCCGGGCAGCAGTTGCTGGCTGCTTTCCAACAGCAGGCTCAGCGCCAGGCCGGCCAGCGCCCCGGTCAGGACGCCGCGGGCGCCGTGGCCGGGTTGGGCATTCCATCTGGCCAGCGCGTAGCCCAGCGGCACATAAACCAACAGATTGGTCGCCAGGTCGGTGCGTGTGATATAGCGCGGCCAGGCGTCGGTCAGGAAGCTGGCGGACCAGTCCTGCAGCGGCGTCCAGCCGGAAAAGGGGTACAGACTGCCGACCGCCAGGAACAGCGCATACAGCGCAATGAATGCTTTCAGGCGAGACGGCTTCACGGCGCAGTCGGTCAGGGGCTGGATCAACCGCCCGCTGTTCAGGGCTTGCCCGCCAAGGTCTCGATCAGTTTGGCATGCGCTTGTGTGCTGGCCTCCTGAGCGCGATCAATCTCTTCCGCCGACATCACGTCGGCCAGTTTGTCGCGATATTGCAGCGCTTCCTCGTGCCCGCGCGCCGCGGCGATGTTGAGCCAGAGATAGGCGGTTTCCTTGTCCGGCGGCGTGGCCAAGCCATCGCGATAAAGCAGGCCCAAGCGGTACTCGGCCTCCAGATGGCCATGCTTGGCGGCCTGGATGAACTGATCCAGCGCGGCGCGGTAGTTCTGCAGCGTGCCGCGCCCGCTCAGATAGGCCATGCCCAGCATGTATTCGGCCTCGATATGGCCGCGTTCGGCGGCAGCCTTGAACCACGGGAAGGCTTGCGGGTACTCGGCGTTTTTCCAGTGAGCTCGGCCCAGGTCAAATTGCGCCTGCGCATCGCCTTGCTTGGCCTTTTGATGCAAATGAATCTGCGCGGTAGGCTCGTGCAGCCCGGTCTGTGACAGATCGGCGTCCTCTGCGGTGTCGGCCGTAATCAGCGTCACCACGCCGCCGATCAGCACGAGCACCAGCGCTGCCGCGCCGGCCATGGCGACGCGCGAGTCCGCCCATCCAGAGGCCACCCTGAAATGCCGCTTGCACGCCTGGCAGCGATACGTTTGTTGCGGTGAGCTGCCGGAAGACTTATGCGAGGGGCGCACCTGCGTACTGCCACAGTGCCGGCACTTGATGGCTTCCGGTTCAGACGTCAGAAAGGGAAGAGTGAATTTTTTCATTGCTCATGTGGCTGGCGATGAGGGCGTGACGGTTGACTTACCACGTGGAGATTTTTGATGCAATGCGCGCTGGGCATGGCGACAGCCGATCCTAGCGTCTTGGTCCAGTATAAGACCCCGCAAGCATCCCCGCACAGGCCATCAGAAAGCCGGCGAACTGCGGCGGTATCGGGCCGGCGGGCAGCCAGAGTTCCAGGCCAAGCCAGGTCAGCAGGCCGAACGCAATGGCCAGATAGGCGCCCAGCGTGTTGGCGCGCCGCCAATACAGGCCGGCGACCAGCGGCACGAAAGCCACCACCAGCGTGACCTTGTAGGCGTTTTCCACCATTTTATGAATACCGGTGTCCTCGCCCAACGCCCACAGTGCATACAGCGTGACGCATACGGCGAAAACGCCCACCACCCAGCGCGTCAGCCGCAACAATTGCATGTCCTGCGAGACGGGCGGAGTCGGCTCTGCCGTGCCAAGGGGCTGCTGTTCTGCCAGCGGGGGCCGGATGAAAAAGCCCTTGAGCACGTTTTCCGACAATGTCACCGAGGGCGCCAGCAAAGTGCCGGAAGCGGTGGACATGATCACCGAGAGCAGCGCGCCATAAAAAACCACCTGCGCGAACAGCGGCAGATGGGTTTTGACCAGTTCCGGCAGCAGCTTCTGGCTGTCTTCCGCCAGCCAGCGGGCGGCCAGCGTCGGGTCGATCAGATTGGCGGAATAGGCCAGGAACAGCGGCACCGCGGCAAACAGAAAATAGGCCACGCCGCCCAGCACCGTACCCCAGACCGCGACATTTTCGCTGCGTGAGGCGTTGGCGCGCTGAAAAACGTCCTGCTGCGGGATGGAACCGAAGCCCAGGGTCAGCAAGCCGGAAATGAACGCCACCATGGCGACGGCGTTCATTTCCGGCCAGAAATGGAATTTGTCGTTGGCGGCGGCATGCGCGATCACCGGCGCGACGCCGCCGGTCATGTCGGCCACCAGCCAGGCGATGTAGAGCAGGCCGAGCACGATGACGATCATCTGGAAGAACGTGGTCAACGCCACCGACCACATGCCGCCGTACAGCGTGTACATCAGCACCACGGCCGAACCGATCAGGATGCCCTGCGCCTGCGTGATCTGGCCGTCGGACAGCACATTGAACACCAGCCCGAGCGCGGTGATCTGCGCCGACACCCAGCCCAGGTAGGACAGCACGATGGCGAGGCCGGCGATGACCTCGACGCGACGGTCGAAGCGCTGCCGGTAGAAGTCGGCGATGGTCAGCAGATTCATTCGGTACAGCTTGCGCGCGAAGAACAGGCCGAACAGCACCAGGCACAACGCCGCGCCGAACGGATCGGAAATCAGCCCGCCCAGGTCTTCTTCCATGAAGGTGGCGGGAATGCCCAGCACCGTCTCGGCGCCGAACCAGGTCGCAAACACCATCGCGATGACGATGTAGAGCGGCAGCGAACGTCCGGCGGAGATGTAATCGCCCGCGTTGTGCACCTTGGTGGCGGCAAACATGCCGATGCCGATGGAGATGACCAGATAGAGAATGACGAAACCCAGCAGCATGGGGCGAGCCTTTCGTTCAGCGCAGTTTGATCTCGGTCCAGATGCGATTGAGCACGCGGCGCTGTTTTCGGTCCAGGTCGCGCAGCATTTCCAGGCGGCGCATGGCCGACGCATCGGGAAAAACGGCGCGATTATCGGCGATCTTAGGCTCGATGTAGCGCATCGCCGCGCGGTTGGGGTTGCCGGAACCGATCAGATTGGTCAGTTCCGCCGAGTTGGGCCCTTCCAGCATGAAGTCGATGAATTGCAGCGCCAGCTGCGGCTGTTTGCCGGTTTTGTGCAGCACCATCGAATCCAGCGCCAGCACCGCGCCTTCCTGCGGGATCGAGTAGCCGATCCGGAACGGCCGCGCGGCTCTTTCGGCGTCGGTGCGGGCCTGGAACATGTCGTTGGAATAGCCGTGCGCCAGCCAGATATTGCCGACGGTCAGTTCCTTGATGTAGCTCGACGCGTTGAATGCCGCCCAATAGGGCTTGGCGCGCAGTATCAGGTCGCGCGCCTGCAGCCATTTCGCCTCCTCTGTGGCGTTGGCCGAATAGCCCAGATAGCGCAGCGCGGCAGCCATCAACTCGCGTTGCGAATCCAGCACCGTGACGCGGCCTTTCAGTTTCTTCAGGTAACGCGGCTCGAAGATCAGCGCCCAGGTATCGGTCGGCAGATTTAGCGCGCGCAGCTTTTCGACGTTGTAGCCGAGCAGCGTCACCGTGTAGGCATAGGGCACGGAATAGCGGTTGCCGGGATCGAAGAAGGCGTCGAGATACTCCGGTTTGATGTGGCCCAGATTCCGCAGCCGGGTTTTATCCAGCGGCTGCAACTGCTGCGATCGGATCAGCGCTTCGACGGCGTTGCCGGTCGGCACGATCAGGTCGTAGCCGGAGGCCCCCGCCGCCAGCTTGGCCAGCATCTCCTCGTTGTCGGAGTAATAGTCCTGCACCACGCGGCACGCGCATTGCGCCTCGAAGCGCGCGACGGTGCGCGCGGAAATGTAGTTGTTCCAGTTGTAGAGATACAGAGTGGGGGGAACGGCGAACGCGGCGTGGGCGGCCACGCCCGCCAGCAGCAGGCCGGCGAGCGCCTGCACCAGCCTGCAGCGAAAGCGCAGACGCATCACGCCCTCCCCTGGAGAAAACCCTTGTCCAGCCGCGAGGCGACGATCACCAGCAGCAAGGTCAGCAGCATCAGCAGCGTCGAAATGGCATTCACCTCCGGCGTCACCGCGATCTTGATCATCGAATAGATCTGCAGCGGCAAGGTCGAAACGCCGACGCCGGCGGTGAAGAAGGTGATGACGAAATCGTCGATCGACAGCGTGAACGCCATCAGGAAGCCGGCCAATACGGCCGGCAGGATCAGCGGGAAGGTGACCAGGCGGAAGCTCTGCCACGGTGTTGCGCCGAGATCGCGCGCGGCTTCGAACAGGCTTTCGTCCATGCCGGCCAGACGGGCGCGCACGATGATCGCGACGAAGCCGATCGAAAACGTGATGTGCGCCAGGATCACCGAAAGCAGGCCCAGCGTCAGATGCAGCACCTGGATGAAGAACACCAGCAGCGACACGCCGAGCAGGATTTCCGGCATCGCCACCGGGGTGATCACCAGCAGCGGCAGCCAGCGCGGGCGATAGCGGTGCATGGCCAGCCCGGCCAGCGTGCCGAGCAGGGTCGCGCACAGACTGGCGATCAGCGCAATGAACAGCGAATTGCGCGCCGCCAGCAGCATTTCCGTATCGTTGAACAACACCCGGTACCAGTCCAGCGTGAAGCCGACCCATTCCGCATTCAGGCGCGAGTCGTTGAACGAATAGGCCACCACGACCAGCAGCGGCAGATACAGAAAGGCGAAACTGGCGGCGGCGGCCAGCTTCAGCCAGACCGGCAGCCGGCGCCCGTCGACAGGCAGGCGGTTACGCATGGTTCCGCCTCGCCCGTCCCGCCCAGGCCGCCAATCCCGCCAGCGCCAGCACGCACAGCGTCAAGCCGATCGACAGCGTCGCGCCGAACGGCCAGTCGCGCACGCCGAGAAACTGATCCTTGATCAGGTTGCCGATCAGCATGTCGCGGGTGCCGCCGAGGATGTCGGGAATCGCGAACATGCCCAGCACCGGAATGAACACCAGCGCCGAGCCGGACAGCATGCCCGGCACAGACAGCGGCCAGGTCACCCGCCAGAAGCGTTGCCAGGCGCCGGCGCCCAGATCCTGCGCGGCGTCGAGCAAGGCCGGATCGTGTTTCTCCAGATTGGTGTAGAGCGGCAGGATCATGAACGGCAGATGCACATAGACCATGCCCAGCAGCACCGCGAACGGCGAAAACAACAGCCGCACCGGCTCCAGGCCGAGCGCGCCGAGGCTGCCGTTGACCAGCTGCGCCAGCGCCGCCTGCGGCCCCAGGATGATCATCCAGGCATAGACGCGGATCAAAAAGTTGCTGGCGAACGGCAGAATCACCAGCAGCACCAGAAAATCGCGATGCTGTTTTGCGCTCTGAGCAATCAGCCAGGCCACCGGATACGCCATGATCAGACAGATCAGCGTCGTGGCGGCCGCCACCGCGAACGAGCGCAGCAGGATTTCCGTGAACAGGAAATCGCTGAACAAGAACTGGTAGTTCTCCAGCGTCAGGCCATGTTCGCCGCCCTTGCCGCGGTCGATCAGCGGCGCCAGGCCGCCGAACTCGCCGGGATACTGGAACGACGCCAGCACCACGATCAGCGCCGGCGCCAGGAAGAAGACGAGCAGGAACAGCGTCGGCGGCGCGGTGATCGCCCAACGTGCGCTCCTCTCCCCTGCATGCATAAGGGGAGCCGGAGAGGATTTTTCAATCATGGACATAGTGCCCGGCGTCCGCCGGCCAACTCAGCGTGACGCGGTCGCCGATCTCGAAGAAATGCGCACGGCCGGGCGCATTGTTGGGGCGCAGCGCCGCCAGCTCCTGGCCGTTGTCGAGCGTGACCTGATAGGTGGTGACATCGCCGACATAAAGAAAATTGCGCACGCGGCCGGCAAAGTGATTTTCCGCCGCCGTCCTCCCCGCCTCGGTGTCGATCCGCACCTGTTCCGGGCGCAGCGCCAGCACCCCCTTGTCGCCGGCATGGATCGCCCCGGCCTCCGCGGCCGGCGCCAGTATCTCCCCCAGACCGGCTGCCTGCAGGCGCAACACGCCGTCGCAGCGCTCGATCACGGCGGCTTCCAGCAGATTGCAGTTGCCGATGAAGTCCGCCACGAAGCGCTTTGTCGGGAAACCGTAGAGGCGCGACGGTTCGTCCAGTTGCTCGATGCGGCCCTGGTTCATCACCGCGATGCGGTGCGACAGCGCCAGCGCCTCGGGTTGCGAATGCGTCACGAAGACGAACGTGACGCCGACTTCGCGCTGCAGCTTGATCAGCTCCAATTGCATTTCCTCGCGCAACTTCAGATCGAGCGCGCCCAGCGGTTCATCCAGCAACAGCAGGCGCGGCCGATTGACCAGGCCGCGCGCCAGCGCCACCCGCTGCTTCTGGCCGCCGGAGATTTCATGCGGGTAATGCGCCGCCAGTTCGGCCAGATGCACCTGCTCCAGCGTCGCGCGCACGCGGCGCTGCAGTTCGCCGTCCTGCACCCCCGCCATGCGCAGCGGAAAAGCCACGTTCTGGCCGACGGTCAGATGCGGAAACAGCGCATAGCTCTGGAACACCGTATGGATGGGCCGCCGCTCCGCCGGCGTGGCGGCCAGATCGCGGCCATCGAGCAGAATCTGCCCGGCATCCGGCAGGTCGAAGCCGGCGATCATGCGCAGGATGGTGGTTTTGCCGCAGCCGGAAGGGCCCAGCAGCGTAAAGAATTCGCCGCTTTCAACGCTGAAGCTGACGTTGCTCACCGCCGCGAAGTCGCCGAAGCGGCGGGTGATGTTGCGGATTTCGAGCAGGGCCATGTCGGTTGACCTGAAAGAATGCGTTGAGACGAGCGCGCTTGCTGCATTCAGTATTGGTCAATGACGCTGAAAATCTATGCGCTATCTTTTTCGGGGCCGGATGGCTAACAAGGTCGGCAGGGCGTGCAGGCGCCGACCGCACCCTGAATGCATCAAGTACTATCGAAACCCGCATAGAAAAAGCGGCATGGGCCTGAATCTTTAAGGCCCGTGAGAAAAAAGGGGAGCAGATGTTTGAAAAATATTGGGGCAAGGCGGATGAGACCTACGCGGGGGAGCCGAAATGGCACCCGCTGGTTTATCACTGCCTGGATGTGGCGGCGGTTGCTGCAGCCTGGTGGGATGAGAACCCCGCGCTACACGCAAAATTTCGGTCGGCATTTTCAAGTTCGCTGGACGAACTGCCACATTTGCGCGCTTGGGTTCTGTTCTTTGTCGCCTTGCACGATCTCGGCAAGTTGGATGTGCGCTTTCAACTCAAGGCACCAGAGGCCATGGCAGCCGCGTGGCGTCGGCTGGAACAGGGGCGGGATCATGAAATTCCTCTCATGGAAATTCGCGCCTTCGACCATGGGCAAGCGGGCATGGCCTGGGCCAAGCAGGAAATGGCGGCATGGTTAAAACCTGAAGAGCCCGTATCCGTCTGGCCGCTTTGGGAAAACTGGCTGGCCGCCGTGACCGGACATCATGGCGATTACACCGTCCCCGGCTGGCCTGGTCTGGATAGCATTGAAGCCGAGAAGACGCTGACTGAACATGACCGGCAGGCGCGACTCGCCTTAGTCGCGGCGCTGGCAAAGCTGTTTCTGGAACCGGTTGGAATGAGGCTGATCGATCCGCCCCCCAATTGCCCGCTGCCCGCTCGTGCCTTGTTGGCCGGTTTTTGCTCGACGTGCGACTGGCTGGGTTCGAACGCCGATATATTCAATTACCAGTTAGCGGGCATGACGCTGAATGCCTATTTTGAACAACGCATCCAGCACATCCGGCAACAGCGTTTGCTTGAGCATTTCGGCCTTCTTGCCTCGCCAATCCAATATGCCGGTTTGCAAGCACTGCTCGCGACGAATGAAATGCCGCGCGGCGTGCAGACGGTCATCGATGCGCTGCCGGTCCAACCGGGTATGACCCTGATCGAAGCGCCGACTGGCAGCGGCAAAACCGAAGCGGCGCTGGCCTGCGCCTGGCGACTGCTCGCTGCGGGCGAGGCAGATAGTATCGTGTTCGCGTTGCCGACCCAGGCCACGGCCAACGCCATGTTGCAACGTCTTGAAGACTTTGCCGTGCATGCATTCGGCCAGGCCAATATCGTGCTGGCGCACGGCAAGCGGCAATTCAACGCAGCCTTCCAGCAACTCGTCGAACGCGGTCAACGACCCACCGCGCAAGGCGAAGAGGACGCCGCCACGCAATGTGCCGCTTGGCTTGCCAGCAGCCGCAAGCGCGTGTTTCTGGGACAAATCGGCGTCTGTACGGTCGATCAGGTCTTGCTCTCGGTATTGCCGGTGCGGCACAAATTCGTGCGTGGTTTCGGACTGGCTAAGTCGGTACTGATCGTGGATGAAGTCCACGCCTACGATGCCTATATGCACGGCCTCCTGGGCGAAGTCCTGAAAAACCAGGCCGCCTGCGGCGGCAGCGCGATCTTGCTTTCCGCCACCCTGCCGGCCGGGCAGCGCGCAAAACTACTGGAAGCTTGGGAATCCGTAGGTCCGGAAGACGCATCAGCCCCCTATCCGGCAATCTGGCAGGCCACCGGCGGCGTTACCTTGCCCATCACCGTGGCGGCGGCGCAGCAACCGCCGCGCCGAGAAGTCGAAATCGAATGTCTACGGCTGACCGGGGCCTTCCCCGACGAATCGTTGCTTGCCCGCATCGTCGCCGCCGGAGAAAGCGGCGCGTTGGTGGCCATCGTGGTCAATCTGGTGGATGACGCCCAACGACTCACGCGTTTATTGCGGGAACGCACGCAAATCGAAGTGGATATTTTCCACGCCCGCTACCGCTACGCCGACAGGAAGGAAAAAGAGGATGCGGCGCTCAAGCATTACGGACGCCATGCGCCGCGTACAGCGGGCCGTATTCTGGTCGCCACCCAGGTTGTGGAACAAAGCCTTGATCTCGATTTCGACTGGATGATTACCCAGATATGCCCGGTCGATCTGCTGTTCCAGCGACTGGGCCGCCTGCACCGACACGTGCGGGCGCATCGCCCACCCGGACATGAAACGCCGCGTTGCACGGTATTGACCGTGGAAGGGAAAGACTACGGTGTATTTGAGCTGATCTATGGCAATGCCCGAGTGCTTTGGCGAACCGACACCTTGCTCTCGCAAAACGTCTCCCTGGTTTTCCCGCAGGCCTACCGCGATTGGATCGAACAGGTTTACCGGCGCGAAGATTGGGATGACGAGCCGGAAAAAATCGCCGTGGGCTTCAGCCTGTTCAGCGCTTTGCAAAACACCCGCGATAAAGACGCAAAAAGGCTGACTGGAATGTCCGTCAAGGCATTTCGTGACGAAGGACTCATCGCCAGCCTTACGCGTGACGGCGAAATGAGTCTGAGCGTGCTTCCATTGACTGCGGATGGTCGCTTACTTGATGGAAGTCTCATCGAGGACATTTCTAAGCACGCACTGGAGGAAGCGCTTGATCTTGGTGCTGTTCCCGTCCCCGCCAGTTGGATAAACAGCCTACACGACTGCCGCATGGAAACGGATGGGCCGCTAGCCGGCTATCTGCAGCTGATTATGTCGACCGAGTCAGAAGGCATCTGGCACAGCCAGAACGGCCAATTCACTTATTCAAACGATTTCGGATTGGAGAAACACCGCCATGAACCTGCTTGAACACCCCTGGATTCCCGCCCGCGCCAACCATGGCACGGGCGCGTTTCACTTGCTGACTTACCGGCAGCTCTTGTGCGATCCCGGCCAGGAATGGCAAATCAGCCTGCCGCGAGATGATCTGGAGCTGGCCTGCCTGCAATTGCTGGTGTGCATGACGCAAGTGCTGTTTCTTCCGGAAGACGACACTAGGTTACGCCAGCGTATCGCCAGTCCGCTGACGGAAACAGACTTCAACGCCGGCATTGCGCCTTACAGCGACTGGTTCGACCTTGATCACCCGACGCAGCCATTCATGCAGACGCGCGGGGTTAGGGCAGCAGAACACACACCCATCCAGAAATTGCTGATCGGGCTGCCGGAAGGCAATAACCACGCCTTGTTCAACGAGGCGGGTGAAGTTCGCCATTTGAGCGGACCGGTGGCGGCAATCGCCTTGTTCAATCAAGCGAGCAATTGCCCCAGTTTCGGAGGCGGCTTCAAGGGCAGCTTACGCGGCGGCGCACCGATTACCACGCTGGTGTTCGATCAGGATATGCGTCGTATGGTTTGGCGCAATGTGCTGACGCGACTGCGACTTTCCGAGCGTCAGATCGTTGCGCCGGGTCCGGCGCAAGACCGGCCGACCTGGGTTGCGCCGATTGCCGAGAAGTCCACGATCCACTGGGACCAGATTGGTCTCATGCGGGGTTTGTTCTGGCAACCCGCGCATGTGGAACTGATCACGGCGGAGCGCGAAGCGACTTGCGACGTGTTGGGCGGAGAGCCCGTGGCGGTCTACAGCGGATTCCGCAAGGAAAAATTCAATTTCATGGTGGAAGGCGTGTGGCCCCATCCGCATGGCGCCATGAGCATGAGTCTAAAAAGGAATGTGTTGGAACAAAGATTCGCCAGTTTCACTACCACTGCGCCCGCCTGGACGCAGTTGAATGAATTTGTCGTACCACGCGGTATCCAGGACAAGGACAGCAAGGAAGGTTCCATGCCAGCAGGGCCCATTGTGCAGGCTGAAGCATTGGGTGAAGCCAGGCTCGATATTCTTGTCGGCGGATACCGTACCAATCAGGCTTCGGTTCTGGAACGTCGACATGAACTGATTGGTCTTGCACAGGGGTGGGGGCGTGAACAGCGACTTACCCTGTTGGTCGAAATCGGCAAACTGGCAAAAAAAGCGCTACGCGGAAAACTCTATTTCGCGGTGCAGGGCAACAAGGATAAAGGCCTGAAAGGCATCGGTGCCGCCATTCACGAAACGGCCGAAAAGCTGTTTTACGCCCGTACTGAAAACCTTATCCACACCACCTTTTCCAGCGACGCTACGTTTCGGGAGTGGGGCGAGAGCCGACGCGCTTTTGCAAAAAAAATCAGCGAACACTGCCGAGATATTTTTGAAGAGTTGACCAACCCTTACGCCGCGAAACCGGAATTGATCCCGGTCATTGCCTGGTCTCGTCGCGCACTCAACACCGATCTAAAAAAACTGATGGAGGAAGCCGCATGAGCACTGACCTGCCGGATTTCATAGCGCTGAAAGCGCGCTTCGAGAGCGAAGCATTCCCAACTGGATCACGCGCGGAACTGCGTCGCGCGGCCGATGCGGAATCCGTCGCGTTTCTCCCTGGGTTGTATCGCCTGTTTCCAGGCCAAAAGCCCACTGAACGGCACTGGCGACTGGCCTTCCTGCTGCCGTGCTGCAAGCACGACGCCAAGGCCAACTCCCTGGGCGCTCAATTGGCTGCCGCCAAGGTGGCGGAGGCTCGCGTCCTGCAAGTGGCGCGTTCGCATCCGCCGCTCGATCTCGTGCAACTGCGCCGCTTGCTCGCGCACGTCCAACCCACCGTGAACTGGGCGGAGTTCGGAAAAGCCATCTGGTTCTGGGGCGAGCGCGCGAAACGCGAGTTCGTCGAAAACTACTACCTCGCCAAATTCACCCCCGCCAAAGGAGACAAGTAATGTCCGCCAAGAATTTCATCAACTTCCATGTGCTGATTTCGCACAGCCCGTCCTGTCTCAACCGCGACGATATGAACATGCAGAAAACCGCTGTGTTCGGTGGTGTCAACCGGGTGCGGGTTTCCAGCCAGTCGCTGAAACGGGCCATGCGCACCAGTGATTACCACGCACAACACCTTGGCGCGCCTTCGATCCGGACGCGCGATCTGGCACGGCTGAAAACGCGCTTAACGGAAGTGCTGAAAGACCGCTTCGATGCGGCGCGCGTGGCCCAGACACTGGAATGGATGTCCGGCAAGGAAGGCATTGCGGAGGGCGTGACAGGCGATGCCGTCGCACCCTGGGGCGTGGAAGAAGTCGCGTATTTTTGCGGTCTGCTGGGCGAAGAAGGACAAGACCTCAAGAAACTGGAAAAGCAGATTGAAAAAGAAGCCAAGCCCTTCCGCGCGGCGATTGGCAACACCAAGGACATTGCCCTGTCCGGCCGAATGGCGACCAGCGGCCTGATGAGCAACCTGCCGGTTGACGGCGCCATGGCTATCGCCCACGCGATCACCACTCATGCCGTCGAACCGCAGGATGTGGACTGGTTCACCGCCGTCGACGATCTCACCCAGGATGCGGGCGAAACCGGCGCCGGGCACCTCGATACCCAGCAATTTTCTTCCGGCGTGTTCTACCGCTACGCCAGCCTCAACCTCAAGCAGTTGCAGGTCAACCTTGGCTTGCTGCCGGACATGAAGGCCCCGGAAACCGCCGACTCGCGCCAAGCTGCGCTGGACATCGCCCGCCATGTCTTCCACATGCTGGCAACTGTTGTGCCCTCGGCCAAACAGCAGTCTTTTGCCGCCCACAACCTGGCCGATTTTGCCGTGGTGAGTTTTGCCGACCAGCCGATTTCACTTGCCAATGCCTTCGAGGAACCCGTGAAACGCGACCGCAACGGCGGATTCCTCAAGCCATCGGTGACCACGCTCGCGGACTACTGGACACGCATCAATACCGCCTACGGCCTGGATGAAAAGGCGCGCGCCTTCTCAGTACAGCCTGAGATGAAGCTGGGCAAGGACGCGGCTTGCGCCGCCTTGGCCAGTCTTGAAACCTGGATCGCCAACGACGGGCAGGGTTGAACATGCCGCGCTTTCTCATCCTGCGGCTGGATGGCCCGATGCAGGCCTGGGGCACGCACACCTACGAGGACTTCCGGCCTTCAAATCTTTACCCGACACGGAGCGGATTGCTCGGTTTGCTAGCCGCCTGTCTGGGCATCGAGCGCAGCGATCTGGAGGGCCAATCGCAATTGGCGGCCAGCGTCGAATTCAGCGTGCGTATCGACGACCAGATCGAGCGCTTCGGGCGGGAAAAGGCCGTCGCAAAGCCGGGCATCAAGCTGACCGATTTCCACACGGTGATGGACGCCCGCAAAGTGGACGGCAAAGCAAACAAGTTTCCCGTGGTGTCGCGGCGGGAATACCTGTTCGACGCGGCGTTTACCGTGGCGGTGGGAGAAATACCGGGTGCCCGCCACACGCTGGAACAGATTGCAAAAGCGCTGCGCCATCCCTGCTATACGCCCACGTTAGGCCGCCGCGCCTGCCCGCCGACACGGCCATTGCTCGAAGGCGAACCCG
Organism: uncultured Thiobacillus sp.; assembly: GCA_964466195.1. Classification (GTDB taxonomy): domain Bacteria; phylum Pseudomonadota; class Gammaproteobacteria; order Burkholderiales; family Thiobacillaceae; genus PFJX01. The sequence goes on along the minus strand of CAYXMQ010000002.1, from coordinate 181,617 downwards.
TTGCAGCGGCCAATGGTGTCGAAGCCCTGCGCCAGGCGGGTGGCAGCGGCCGCCTTGTCTACAGCGAAAGCGTGATTTCCGAACAACCCCTGCGCCTGCGCGATGTGCCCTTGCATGGCCGCAAGCGTCAATTCGGCACGCGGCTGGTGTATCTGCATAAGGAGCCGTCATGTACTTGAGTCGTGTCGAGTCACCTTGGGATGCGGTACGCAATCCCTATGAAGTCCACCGAAAGTTATGGACCCTGTTTCCCGGACAGGATCGAGAACCTCGCGGTTCGGCTGAAGAAGACCGGCAAGGATTTTTATTCCGCTTCGAGCAATTCGAGACCGGGCGGCCGGTTCGTTTGTTGGTGCAATCGCGGCAATCGCCCGCCGTCGAATCGGCATGCAGGGAAGGACTCACTCTGCTTGGCAGCCGTGAGTTTTCCCCCGCACCGAGTGAAGGTCAGCGTCTGGCTTTCGTGCTGACCGCAAATCCGGTCAAAACCATCGTCGATGCACAAAGCGCCGAGAAGCCGGACAAAGCGGAACGCCACGCGATGAAGACCTCCAGGCGTTCAGACGACAAGCCCCAGCCGCCCAAATGCCGCGTACCGCTGATCAAGGAAGACGAGCAACAGCAATGGTTGGCGCGCAAGCTGGCGGGCGCGGCCGCACTGGAAAGCGTGGACATCCTGCCGCATGCCCCCCTGTATTTCAGAAAGCGAAATCAAGGCGGCAAGCTGGTGACCTGCACCTTTGAGGGCGTATTGCGCGTGGTTTCACCCGCACAGTTGGTGGGCTTGATGAAAAACGGCATCGGCCCCGCCAAATCCTTCGGCTGCGGGCTGTTGCTGGTGCGGCGAACCCGATAAAGTGTTCCCCTACTTGTGGGCACAACAGGAGCCGACCATGCAAACCTTCACTATCCGCGACCTGCGCGACCGCACCGGTGAACTGGTGCGCGATGCCGAAGCGGGCAAACTTTCCCTCATCACCAAGCACGGTCAGCCGGTGTTTGTGGCCGTACCATTCGACGAAAACCTGCTCAAGAACGGCGTCAATGTGGCCTTGGCGGTGCGGCTGTTCGACCAGGAATCCGTCTCGTTAGGCAAAGCGGCGCGTCTGGCGGCCATGAGCGTAGCGGAATTCATGGACCATCTGGCGCAACTGCATATTCCGGTTGCGCGGCCGCAACCCGGCGAACTGGAGCAAGAGCTTGCCGCCTTCGATTGACCTGCTGATTGCCGATACCGGCCCGCTGATTGCGCTTTCCAGAGTCATCAGCCTCTCGGTGCTGCCGGAAATCTTCGGGCAAGTCTGGCTGACCCAGACGGTGATGGCGGAATGCACGGCACGTCCGGATCGGCCAGATGCTGTTGTAATCCTCGCGGCCGTCAAGGCCGGTTGGTTGCAAGTCAAACCCGATATCTCGGTCAGCCACGATTGGGATTTGGACCCCGGCGAAGCCAGCGCCATCGCTGCCGCCCTGGCCACACAAGCCAGAATATTGATCGACGACCGTGCCGGGCGCAGGGTGGCGGTTGACCTTGGCTTGCGCGTCATTGGCGCCCTGGGTGTGCTGATGCGCGCCAAGCGACTCGGTATAGTGGTCAAGGTGCGGCCGTTGGTCGAACAACTCGTGGCGTCGGGCTATTTCTTATCCGGAAATATCATTGAAGCCGCCTTGGCAAGCGTAGGCGAATGAAAAGCACCTGAGCAATGCCCGATCTCCTGCCGCCTCTGCGCCCCATCCCGATCAAGGAGCGCCTGTCGATACTGTTCATCGAACGCGGCCGTCTGGATGTGCTCGACGGCGCCTTCGTGGTGGTTGACAAAAGCGGCGTACGCACCCACGTCCCGATCGGCGGTGTCGCCTGTCTGATGCTGGAGCCGGGCACCCGCGTCTCGCACGCCGCCTGCGCGCTGGCCGGCCGCGTCGGCACCTTGCTGGTCTGGATCGGCGAGGCCGGCGTGCGGCTGTACTCGGCCGGGCAGCCGGGCGGCGCTCGCTCGGATCGCTTGCTGTTTCAGGCCAAACTGGCGCTGGATGACGATTTACGGCTCAAGGTCGTACGCAAGATGTACGCCATCCGCTTCGGCGAAGAACCGCCGCAACGCCGCTCGGTGGAACAACTGCGCGGCATCGAGGGCGCCCGCGTGCGCGAAATGTATAAACGGCTGGCGAAGCAATACGGCGTCGAATGGCATGCGCGCAATTACGACACCCGCGAATGGGAGGCCGGCGATCTGCCCAATCGCTGTCTTTCCGCCGCCACCGCCTGCCTGTATGGCGTCACCGAAGCGGCCGTGCTCGCGGCCGGTTACGCCCCGGCGGTGGGCTTCATCCACACCGGCAAGCCGCTGTCCTTCGTCTACGACGTGGCCGACATCTACAAATTCGATACCGTCGTGCCGGTCGCTTTCCAAGTCGCCGCCAAGCTGAAAGCAGGCAACCCGGAACGGGAAGTGCGTCTGCGTTGCCGCGACATCTTCCGCGAGACCAAATTGCTGGAGCGCATCATTCCCGGCATCGAAGACATGCTCGCCGCCGGCGGCATCGAACCGCCCCAGGCCGCGCCGGAACAGGTCGGCCCGGCCATTCCCGAACCGAAACCGCTGGGCGATGCTGGTCATCGTGGTTGAAAACGCCCCGCCGCGCTTGCGCGGCCGGCTCGCCTTGTGGCTGTTGGAAATCCGCGCCGGCGTGTATGTGGGCAACTACTCGGCCAAGTTGCGCGAACACATCTGGAGCCACGTCGAAGCCGGCATTGGCGACGGCAACGCCGTGCTGGCCTGGCGCGCGCACAACGAAGCGGGTTTCGACTTCATCACGCTGGGCGCCAACCGCCGCATCCCGGTGGAACTGGACGGCGCGAAACTGGTTTCCTTCCTGCCGCCACAGCCGGAAAACGAGCCCGAAGACGGCGAGTAGCCCGCGGTAGAATTTCCTGATGCCTGAATGTTCTTTAAAAACAAGGATGTTTTTTAAGTGTGTTCCCCGCGCTCGCGGGGATGAACCGGGTCAACACCAGGTCAAGGGGAAATTGAAACCGTGTTCCCCGCGCTCGCGGGGATGAACCGTTGAGTTAGATCGCGTGATTCCACCCATTTTGGTGTTCCCCGCGCTCGCGGGGATGAACCGACTTTGTAAATTGGACATGTCTGAAACCTCCAGTGTTCCCCGCGCTCGCGGGGATGAACCGACCCCAAATCGTCGCAAGAAATAAAACACCCAGTGTTCCCCGCGCTCGCGGGGATGAACCGCGGGCGGATATACGTCGATGCGACGTTACAGAGTGTTCCCCGCGCTCGCGGGGATGAACCGCGGTTTTTCCACGTGTGACATAACCGTACATTGTGTTCCCCGCGCTCGCGGGGATGAACCGCAGGCGATCCGCCGATTACTAGCATACGGTCGGTGTTCCCCGCGCTCGCGGGGATGAACCGCCTTGCCGACCTGTAAATCCGATGTCGGGGACGTGTTCCCCGCGCTCGCGGGGATGAACCGCGGGACAAAAGATGACGCATCAAACGCCTTCGGTGTTCCCCGCGCTCGCGGGGATGAACCGTACGGTAGGACACCAACCCCCAGTATTATCAGGTGTTCCCCGCGCTCGCGGGGATGAACCGCCTTCTTGTTCTCGCTGGCCTGTTTGCCGTTGGTGTTCCCCGCGCTCGCGGGGATGAACCGGAGAGCGACATGAGCAAGTTCACGGATGCGGCGTGTTCCCCGCGCTCGCGGGGATGAACCGCCCCCGCTACCCACCGCCCGCTTAACCGCACGCGTGTTCCCCGCGCTCGCGGGGATGAACCGCCGACATCCGCGCCGCCCGCACCGGCCGCAACGTGTTCCCCGCGCTCGCGGGGATGAACCGCAATACGCCGCCAACATCGCCAGCGTTTCAAGGTGTTCCCCGCGCTCGCGGGGATGAACCGCCATCATCCGGCGCCTGGTCGACCATCTTGCCGTGTTCCCCGCGCTCGCGGGGATGAACCGACGATCTATGAGGCCACAGGCACGCAGATCGAGTGTTCCCCGCGCTCGCGGGGATGAACCGCGGCACGTACTTATCGATCACATCGATGATATGTGTTCCCCGCGCTCGCGGGGATGAACCGACAGAACGGTGGTGGCCGTGCTCTGCAACGGTGTGTTCCCCGCGCTCGCGGGGATGAACCGACAAGACAGCGCGCCCGTGGGGTTGCATTCTCGTGTTCCCCGCGCTCGCGGGGATGAACCGCGGTGATGCCCGCACAGGCGGCGCCGGTGGTGGGTGTTCCCCGCGCTCGCGGGGATGAACCGCTCGGTGGTTGGTCGTCATTGCAGATGGTGCTGTGTTCCCCGCGCTCGCGGGGATGAACCGCTGGCCGAGGCGACGGTGGCGAATCCGCGCATGTGTTCCCCGCGCTCGCGGGGATTCACCCATTCAGATCGGCGCGTTAGCGCAGTTGCGCGAAGGCCAGCGCCGCCAGCGATACGGCGATGATCGCCAGCCAGCGATTGCGCGCCTGCTGCTGCGCCAGCATCACGGCGAGGCCGCTTTCCAGCTTTTCCAGGCGATCGGTGCGCAGGGCCTGATGCGCCAGGCGCGGCAGTTGCGGCAGCACGGCGCCCCAATACGGCGCTTCTTCCTTGAACGTGCGCAGCCAGCCGCGCCAGCCGATCTGCTCGCTCATCCAGCGCTCCAGAAACGGCTTGGCGGTGGACCACAGGTCCAGTTCCGGGTCGAGCTGGCGGCCGAGGCCTTCGATGTTGAGCAGGGTTTTTTGCAGCATGACCAGTTGCGGCTGGATTTCCATGCCGAAACGGCGCGAAGTCTGGAACAGGCGCAGCAGCACCTTGCCGAACGCGATTTCCTTCAACGGCCGGTCGAACACCGGCTCGCAGACCGCGCGGATCGCCGCTTCGAATTCGTCGGCACGGGTGTCGGCGGGCACCCAGCCGGCGTCGAGATGGGCGCGCGCGACCTTCTTGTAGTCGCGCTGGAAGAAGGCGAGGAAGTTCTGCGCCAAATAGTTTTTGTCGGTCTCGTTGAGCGTGCCCATGATGCCGAAATCGAGCGCGATGTATTTGCCCTGATCGGTCACCAACACGTTGCCGGGGTGCATGTCGGCATGGAAGAAGCCGTCGCGGAAGACCTGGGTGAAGAAGATTTCCACTCCGGCGCGCGCCAGCTTGGGCACGTCGACGCCGCGGCGGCGCAGTTCGTCGAGATGCGAAATCGGCAGGCCGGTCATCCAGGTCATCACCATGACTTCGGACGTGCAGTAATCCCATTCCACTTGCGGCACGGCCAGCAACGGCGAGCCGGCGAAGTTGCGATGCAGCTGCGAGCAATTGGCGGCTTCGCGGATCAGGTCGAGTTCGTCGTCCAGGTGCTTGGCGAATTCCGCCACCACTTCGCGCGGCTTCAGGCGGCGGCCGTCCCACCACAGATGTTCGATCAGGCCGGCGATGGCGTGCAGGATCTGGACGTCGTGGCCGATGATGCGATGGATGCCGGGACGCAACACTTTGACCGCGACGGCCTTGCCGTCCTTCAGCGTGGCGCGATGCACTTGCGCGACCGAAGCTGAGGCGACCGGGGTGTCGTCGAATTCGGCGAACACATCGGCGGCGTCGCGGCCGTAGGCGCGCTTGATCACGGCCAGCGCCTGCACGCTGGGGAAGGGCGGCACGCGATCCTGCAACTTGGCCAGTTCGTCGGCGAGGTCGGCCGGGATCATGTCGCGCCGGGTCGACAGCATCTGGCCGAATTTGATGAAGATCGGGCCGAGCGACTCCAGTGCCAGGCGCAGCCGTTCGCCGCGCGGGCGGTCGAGCTGGAAAACGAACGCGCGCCAGAAGAACAGCGCTTGCACGGCCCAGCGCACCAGCTTGACGCGCTCGTGGCCTAGGAAGAACTCGTCCAGGCCGTAGCGGGTGGCGGTGAAGAAAATACGCAGCAGGCGGAAGAAGTACATCAGGCCGGCCGCTTCGATTCGAGCAGCTGCAGGCGCGCCGCCAGCCGGTCGACATCCTCGCGCAACGCGTCCACGTCGGCGATGAACGCCCGCGCGGCGTACGGTTCGGCCAGCAGGTCCTGTTCGTAAACGGCGTATTCGGCCAGGTTGCGGCCGGCTGCGTCGACGGCCTGTTCGCGGCCGGCGCCGAGGCCGCGCAGGAATTGATCGATCCGGCTGGCGGCGATATCGCCCAGGTAGGGGCGCAGCGCCAGCACCCAATCGAACTCGGCCAGTGCGCCGGACAGGTCGGCGGCGAACAGGCCGTCGCCTTCGATGCGGAACAGATCGGCCAGTTTGCCGCCGCCCAGCAGCAACGGCAGCGCGCTGGGCATCGGGGTCAGAATCAGGTCGGGCTCGACGCCGGCTTCGTTGGGCGGACGAAAGCGCGCTTCGCTATCCAGTTCAAGATGCAGCGGCAAAACCGGCAACGCCAGGCGCAAAGTTTTGCCGGCGTGGCGTTGCAACCGGCTGCGTGCGCCGGGCTGGGCGTCGAGCAGGGCATTGAGGGCGACGGCGAGCGTGGATTCGGGGAAGGCGGGGGGCATGCGGCGATTTTATCTCGGATAATCCGGCGGCATCGGTGGAAAACCGCCGAACCGACACGCCCGAACTTAGCCCTCGACGAATTTTCAGGAACAAGCATGCTCATTGCCGGCACTCCGACCCGAACCCTCTGGCGCAGCGAAGCGGCAGGGGATGATGCGGTCATCATCATCGATCAGACCCGGTTGCCGCACGAATTCGCGCTGCGCCGGCTGGCCAGCGTGGCCGATGCGGCCGAAGCGATCGCCGTGATGCGGGTGCGCGGCGCGCCGTTGATCGGCGCGACGGCGGCTTATGGCCTGGCGCTGGCGGCGGTGCATGATGCCGGCGCGGCGGCGTTGCAGGCCGCCGGCGCGTTGCTGATCGCGACCCGCCCGACCGCGGTCAATCTGCGTTGGGCGGTGCAGCGCATGCTGGGGCGTCTGCTGCCGCTGCCGGCCGGGCAGCGTGTCGCCGCCGCCTGGGCCGAAGCCGCGGCGATCTGCGATGAAGACGTCGCGCAGAACCAGGCCATCGGCCGGCACGGTTTGGCCTTGTTGCAGGCGATTGCGGCGAAAAAATCCGGGCCGCTCAACATCCTGACGCATTGCAACGCCGGTTGGCTGGCGACGGTGGATTGGGGCACGGCGCTGGCGCCGATCTTCGCGGCGCAGGCGGCCGGCCTGGCGGTGCAGGTCTGGGTCGACGAAACGCGGCCGCGCAACCAGGGCGCCAGCCTGACCGCCTGGGAGCTGAAGCAGGCCGGCATTGCGCATCATGTCATCGCCGACAACGCCGGCGGCCATTTGATGCAGTGCGGCCAGGTCGATGTCTGCATCGTCGGCACCGATCGGACGGCGGCCAATGGCGATGTCGCCAACAAGATCGGCACTTATCTGAAAGCGCTGGCGGCCTACGATAACGGCGTGCCGTTCTACGTCGCGGCGCCGGGACCGAGCATCGATTTCAAGCTGGCCAGCGGCGCCGAGATTCCGATCGAGCAGCGCGACCCGGAAGAAGTCGTTTGCATTCAGGGCCGCGCCGCCGATGGCCGCGTGTTGTCGGTGCGTTTGGCGCCGGACGGCAGCCCGGCGGCGAATCCGGCCTTTGATGTCACGCCGGCGCGGCTGGTCACCGGTTTGATCACCGAGCGCGGCGTCTGCGCCGCCAGCGCCGCCGGCCTGGCGGCGCTGTTTCCGGAGCGCAGCCGTGAATGAGGCACGAATGAACAACAACGATTTGCGCACCGAGCTGGCCGCCCAGGCGCGCCTAAGCGTGCAGTGCGGCCTCAACCAGGGCGCTTCGGGCAATCTCAGCGTGCGCGCCGGCGACGGCTTCCTGATTACGCCGTCCGGCCGGGAAATGGCCGCGTTGAGCGCGGCCGACATGGTGGCGATGAACCTGCAGGGCGAGGCGGCGGGCGGCCGCCCGTCGAGCGAATGGCGTTTCCACCGCGATATCTACGCCGCCTTTCCGGCCGCCGCGGCGATCGTGCACGCGCATTCGCCGTTCGCGGTCGCGCTGGCCTGCTTGCGGCGCAGCATCCCGCCGTTTCATTACATGGTCGCGCTGGCCGGCGGTGTCGATATCCGCTGCGCCGCCTATGCCACGTTCGGCACGCAAGCCTTGTCGGATGCGGTGCTGGCCGCCCTGCAGGGCCGCCGCGCCTGCCTGATGGCCAATCATGGCCTGCTGGCCTGGGGCGGCAGTCTGCCCGCCGCGTTGGCTCTGGCGCAGGAAGTCGAGGCGCTGAGCGCGCAATATCTGCGCGCCTGCCAGGTCGCCGAGCCGGTGTGGTTGACTGATGGCGAGATGCAGGACGCGCTGGAGAAATTCAAGGATTACCGGAGCGCGGATTGATGTATCGGCTGTTTTGGCTGCTCGCGCCGCCGTTTTTTCTGCTTGCCGGGCTGTATGTTGCACTGACCGATGCGCAACCGCGGGTGAGCCGCTCCGTACAGGTCAGCCTGGCGGACCTGGATCGCGGCAAGGCCATCGTCGATGCGCTCGGCCTGCGCCGCATCAAGGAGGGCGAAGTGCGGCAACTGGTGTTGTCCGAAAACGATCTCGATCAGGGCGTCAATTACCTGGCGCACCATTTGGCCTTGGCCGCGAAGCCGGGCAGCGCGAGCGCCCAGATCGTGCTGTCGCAGTTGATCGTGCGGGCAAGTTTCGCTTTGCCGGGGCCGCGCCGTTACGTGAACCTGGAATGGGTATTCGCCGCCGGCGGCGAGGTCATGCAACCGTTGCGCCTGCGCGTCGGCAAGCTGGCCTTGCCGGCCCGCCTGGCCGGCAAACTGGTGGCCTGGAGCCTGGCTTATACCCCGGCGGGGTATCCCAACGCCGGCCAGTTGGCGGCCGCCCGCTCGATGCTCGACAGCGCGCAGATTTCCGGGCAGAACCTGGTGCTGCGCTTTACCTGGCGCGACACCGCGATGCAACAGGTCATGCGCGGCAGCGTGGCGCTGGGTGTCGATGAGGCCGCGTTGAAGGCCTACCGGGATCGTCTGCAGCAGACGCGCAGCAAGGATTTTGCGGTTTTGCTGGGCGAGGCGTTCGCCTTGGCGCAGCAACGTTCCAAGCAAGCCGATCCGATCGTCGAGAACCGCGCGGCGTTGACCAGCCTGGCCGAAACGGTGCTGGGCAGTCGTTTGCTGTCGCGTCGGGGCGTGCTGCCGGCCGACCGGCGCAGCGGCATCACGCTGGCCGGCCGGCAGGATTTTGCCCAGCATTTCGCCTTGTCCGCCTTTCTCGCCGCCACCGGCGGCGAACGCTTGTCGGACCTGGCCGGCTTGTACAAGGAATTGAAGGATGCCGAGGGTGGCAGCGGCTTCTCGTTCAACGATCTGGCGGCGGATCGCGCCGGTTCGCGGCTGGGCGAGGCGAGCACGCGTTCACGCGCGTCGGCGCTGAACGTGCAGAAACGCCTGGCCGGCGTGCGCGACGCCCAGTCCTTCTTCCCGCCGGTGCGCGATCTGCCCGAGTTCATGAAGCAGGCCGAGTTCCAGCGCCGTTTCGGCGGCGTCGGCCAGCCGGCCTACCAGCGCATGATCGAGGCAATCGAGGCGCGCATCGCCGGGTTGGCGATTTACTCGGATTGAGCCTTCGCGCCGGCGGCGGCAAGGGTGGCGGCATGGGTCGCAGCAAAAGCCGCGCCCTTGAGGCCGATGTCCGGGTCGAGGATGACCGCAACCGGCACCTGCCGCATCCAGCCGCTGTAACGGCCCTTGGCATTGAAGCCGTCGAGGAACGCGCCGCTGTTCAGCACCGGCAACAGTTTGGGCGCGATGCCGCCGGCCAGGAAGATGCCGCCGCGGGTTTGCGCCGCCAGCGCCCAGTCGCCGGCGGTCTGGCCGTAGATTTCGGCAAACAGGCGTAGACAGTGCATAGCCGCCGGGTCGCTCCGCTCCAGCCCGGACTGGCTGATTGCAGCGGCCGGGTGGGCGGCGTCGAGCAGCGGGCTGGCTGCGCGCTGGCCGGCCTCGGCCAGGCAGAAGCGGAACAGGTCGACCAGGCCGGGGCCGGACAGGATGCGCTCGACCGAAACCCGGCCATGCAATGTGCGCAGGAAGTTGAGCAGGCGATCCTGTTCGCTGTTGACCGGCGCGAAACCGACATGGCCGCCTTCCGACGCCAGCGGTTGGTAGTGGTCGTCGCGCCAGGCGCACAGGCTGACGCCCAGCCCGGTGCCGGCGCCTAAGGCAACTGCCGCGCCACGCGCGCCGCCGGCGGCCGGCTGGCCGGCTTGCAAGGTGGCCAGCGCATCCGGTGTCAGCGTATTCAGGCCCCAGCCGACAGAGGCGAAGTCGTTGATCAGCTGGCAGCGGGAAAAACCGAAGCGCGCGCTCAGCGCCGCGACTTCAATCTGCCAGGCCAGGTTGGTGAATTGCACGCTGCGGCCGTCCGTCGGGCCGGCGACGGCGAGGCAGCACAGCGTACAGGCGGCCTTGTCCGCCAGGTACTCGGCCAGGATGGTGTTCAGATCCGGGTAGTCGCGATTGTGGTAGCGCGTCACCTGCTGCAGCCTGACCTGGCTGCGGGGTCGCTGTGCCCCCGGCTCGATAAAACCCGAGCCGCCCCCTGCGGGGGCCAAGTCAACCTTGGGCCGGCCCGGCGATTGGCTTGAGAGCTGCGCCAGTGCCAGGCGCGTATGCGTGCCGCCGATGTCGCCTACCAGGATGTGCATGCGCCGGCCCTCACGACCACAACCGGCGCTGGCTGCGCAGGAAATGCCGGCGCAGCCCGTGGTCGATGCTGAGTTTGCCGGGGCCGGACAAGATCAGCGGCAGCAACATCGCCAGATAGATCAGCGGCAGTTTCCAACCGCTGATCGTGTCGCCGTGTCCGGCATGCACGGCGGCGATGGCGACCAGGGTCAGTATCGACAGCGCAAGCGCGGACAAGCGCGTGCCCAGACCCAACAGCAAGGCCAGTGCGCCGAGCAGCTCGCAGCCGGCGGCCAGTTGCCAGCTGAAGGACGGCGGCAGCATGCTGAACGGGAATGGAAGCTGGGCCTGAATGTCGAAAAACCCGTTCTGGCCATTCAATTTCGCTAGTCCGGCGTTCCAGAATTCCTTGGCCAGAACCAGGCGCAATGCCAGCAGCCCGAACCAAGCGCCGGCTGTATCCAGGCCATCGAGCAGGGGTTTGAGTCGCTCCATCCACTTGTCCATCAGTCTGCCATCCTGTTTGTCGTCAACGCCATGACTGCGTCCTCATTGCTGGTGAACCACGATTTCGTTGCGGCCGTTTTGCTTGGCCTGGTAACAGGCCGCATCGGCGGCGGCCATGCATGCGTCCAGGCTCGACCAGTGCGGCGGAACGTGAACGACGCCGATGCTGGCCCCGACCTGATAGGTTTGACCTTGCCAGTCAAAGCGGAAGCTTGCGACGCTTTCCTGCAACAAGCGGGCGATCTTCTCCGCCGCAGTCGGCGGACACGAAGCCAGCATGACGCCGAACTCATCGCCGCCCAGCCGTGCCAACAGGTCGGCCTCACGCATGCGGGTTTGCATCAGGTTGCCGAGTTGCCGCAACAGTTCGTCGCCGGCGGCATGGCCGGCGGTGTCGTTGACATATTTGAAGCGGTCGAGGTCGATGAACAGGATCGAAGTCTGGAATTCGGCGGCGCGTTTGCTGCTGAGTGCGCGCGAGACGCGTTCTTCAAATTCGCGCCGATTGATCAAGCCGGTGAGGCTGTCGTGATTGGCTTGCCAGAGCAGTTTGCGCTGCATTTCGCGCGCTTCGGTCACGTCGCGCAGCACCAGCACAGCGCCGATGATATCGCCGCCCGGGGTGTGAATCGATGAGCAAACGCCGGCAACTTCGAATTCCGTGCCCCGAGCGGAGGTCAAAACCGTGCCGGATGGCAATGCGCAAGGCGTGCCGAGCAGGGATTCCTGACTGATGCGGGTAGTGATTTCCCGGCCGCCTTCTTTCTCGAACATGCGCAGGACTGCATCGATGGGCTTGCCCATCGCTTCGCGCGAGGACAAGCCGACCAGACGCTCGGCGACCGGGTTGAGATAACGGGTGAGCAATTGCTCGTCGAAGCGCACGACGGCATCGCCGATGGCCTGCAGCGTGATCTGGGCGCGTTCCTTTTCCTCGAACAGGTCTTTTTCCAGACGGCGGCTAAGACGCACCACGAAGACGGCGATGATGATGCCGACGATCATCGCCGTGGCGGAAAGCGCGAGCGACAGGTGGAGCGCGCGGTCGCGTGCGGCATGCGCCTGTTCCAGCGCGAGCATGTTCTTCTCGCGTTGCATGTCCAGCAGCCTGTCCCAGCCTTGCATCATGCGCTGCTGGTGCGGAGTGAGTTTTTGCTTGAGGTAATGGCGCGCCTGCGGCATCTGATCGGACTGAAGCAGTTCGGTGACCTGGTTGACATACGTCTCGACTTGCCTGACTTCGCTGCGCATGTCTTCCCATAACGCGAGCTCGGCGGCATCCAGCGGCAGCGCCAGAAAGCGATCGCGCACCTGAATGAATTCGCGCGCCATGTGGGCCAGTCGCATCAACTCCTCATCGCGCTCGAAGGCGTCCTGCAGGCTGCTGGCCAGCATCAGTGACTGGAAGCGCGCCTCCTGCAGAGCGTGCATGGTGGCGGCGTATTCGGATTTCTGATTGCGCTCGGCAACGATATCGGTGAGCTGATTGCTGAGCAGGCGGATATGGGTCACGCCGATTGCGGTGACCGCCAGCAGCAGTAACAGCATGACGCTGAAGCCGGTAATGACGGGAACCAGTGCGGACGAGGGGATTTTCATGCGCGCCCGGGTCGCTTACTGGTCAAGAATGTCGAGTTCCAGCAGCGCATCGTTGAGGCCGGTTTGATCATCCGTCAAAACCTGCACGATGCGCGGTTCAATGCCGTATTCGCCAGGCTGGCCATGCAGATTGGGCATGATGTTGGCCGCGCTGTTGGCCGTTGCATGGCCGGCGGCCAGCGGTTCCAGAACCAGAGAAGGCGGTGATTCCAGTACTTCGAGAATGATGCAGAGGGCGCCTTGATGGCGTACGCGCAAGCCGATCAGGCTGCGCAGATTCGGCAGACTGATGCGGTCGACAGCGGCGTTCTCGGCGTCACTCGAGGGAGTCGGCGGCAAGCGCGTATCGGTCAATCGACCACGCCTTCGAGCCAACGTGAGTACAGGTTGTCCGCGACCCGATTCAGCGCGGCAAGCTGCCGTTCGGCCTCGGCCACAATTTGCGCCGGGCTTTGCACCGCCGGACTGTCGCCGGCGGCGGCGATTTCCTCGGCGCCGAGGGCGCACCAGTGCGCGATCATCTCGCGCGTCATTTCCACATGGCACTGCATGCCCAGATGTTTGCCGGCAAAAACGTAAGCCTGGTTGGCGCAATGCGTGTTGGCCAGAATGCACTCGGCACCGGGCGGCAGGCTGAAGGTCTCGCCGTGCCAATGGAAGGCCTGGAAGTTATCGATGTCGCCGAACCAGCGGCGGGCTTGCGGCGTGTCCGCCACGCGCACCTCGCCCCAGCCGATTTCCTTGACCGGATTGCGGCTGATGACGCCGCCCAGGGCTTTGGCGATGAGCTGGCCGCCCAGGCAGTGGCCCAGCACCGGGATGTCGGCGGCGACCGCCTGGCGGATCAAATTCAGGCTGGGTGCGATCCAGGGCAGGTCGTCGTTGACGCTCATCGGGCCGCCCATGAACACCAGGCCGGCATAGCCTGCCGGACTGGCCGGCACCGGATCGCCGGCGTCGATGGCGATCAGCTGCCAGGGACGCGAGCGGCTTTCGAGAAAGCTGGCAAAATGACCGGCACCTTCGCTGGGAGCATGTCGAAAAATGGCAATCGGTAGCATGAATGTGTTCTCGCAATCATGGGCGGTATGTGCCGCATTATGCCTGCTTGCGTTCAGCGCTTGGAACGCTGCGGCGAGCAACGTCTCAGTCAACGGCGTGCTTGGCGAGAAAGCGTTGATCGCGATCGGTTCCGGCCCCGCCAAAGTCATGGCCGTCGGCGACAGCCTGCACGGCGTGCGGCTGATTGCTGTGAATGGGCAGCAGGTGGTGATCGAGCAAGGCGGCAAGCGCCGCACGCTGCAGATCGGCTTCGGCCATATGCCGGGCGCGGCCTCCGCGGCGGTGGCGGTGATCGTGGCGGATGGCCGCGGTCAGTTCATGGCCAATGGCGCCGTCAACGGCCATGCGGTGCGCTTCCTGGTGGATACCGGCGCCAGCATGGTCGCGCTGCCGCGCAGCGTGGCGCTCAGATCCGGCGTGGCGCTGGATAACGCCGGCAGCTTGCTGGTTTCCACCGCGAACGGCCACGTCCGCGCCAGCCGGGTGTTGCTCAATTCGGTCCGCGTCGGCGGCGTCAGCACCGGTCTGGTCGAAGCCATCATCCTGGACGATGCGCAACTCGCCATGCCGCTGTTGGGCATGAGTTTCCTGAAACGGACCAATATGAAGAATGAAGGCGACCGGCTGACGTTGAGCCAGCGCTATTGAGGTCCGGCCACAGGGCGGAAAACGCGGCGCCACCGTTGCGGGTGGCGCCGCGTTTCCTGCGTCAGGCGGCTTGCTTGTCGCGTTCGATCAACGCGTAGGCACTGTGGTTGTGGATGGACTCGAAGTTTTCCGCTTCCACCACATAGGCGTCGATGCGTGCATCCTTGTTCAGTGCGGCAGCGACGTCGCGGACCAGGTCTTCGACGAACTTCGGGTTTTCATAGGCCTTTTCGGTGACGAACTTCTCATCCGGACGCTTGAGCAAGCCGTAGAGCTGGCTGGAGGCGTTTTCTTCGGCGATCTTGATGATGTCCTCGATCCAGACGAAGCTGTTGGTGCGCGCCGTGATGGTGACGTGCGAGCGCTGGTTGTGGGCGCCGTACTGGGAAATTTTCTTCGAACACGGGCACAGGCTGGTGCACGGCACCAGGACTTTCATGGTTTGCAGATATTCGCCGTTCTTGATTTCGCCGATGAAGGTCACGTCATAGTCCATCAGGCTTTCCACCCCGGAGACCGGCGCCGTCTTGTTGACGAAGTAGGGGAAGTTCATTTCGATATGGCCGGATTCGGCTTCCAGCTTGACCACCATCAGTCTGAGCACCTGTTCGAACGATTCGACGGAAAACTCGCGCTCGTTGCCGTTCAGGATTTCGATGAAGCGGGACATGTGCGTCCCTTTGAAATGGTGCGGCAGGTACACGTACATGCCGAAGTTGGCGATGGTGTGCTGGGCGCCGCCGGTCTTGTCGAGCACCTTGACCGGGTGGCGGATGGCTTTGATGCCGACCTTGTCGATGGCGATATTGCGCGAGTCCGCGTAGTTCTGGACATCGGGAATCGCTTGGTCTTTCGGACACGGGGCGGCTGTTTCACAGACCGTTTCGCAAGTGCTCATGACAGATTTCCTATTGGCGTAATGGGCGCAAGTATAAGCCGTCGCTAATGCTTGAGTAAATTACTCAGGTAAGAATCTTTTCACGCTGGCCAGGATGCCGGCGGCATCCAGCCCGCAACGCGCCAGCAACACGGCGGGATCGCCGTGTTCGACGAAGCGGTCGGGCAGGCCCAGATGCAGGATCGGGAGCGTGATCTTCAACTCGGCGAGGACTTCGGCAACGGCCGAGCCGGCGCCGCCCATGACCACGTTTTCTTCCAGCGTGACCAGATAGTCATGCTGCTGCGCCAGTTCGTGGATCAGCTCGCGGTCGATCGGTTTGACGAAGCGCATGTCGGCCAGCGTGGCGTCGAGCGTTTCAGCGACTTGCATCGCGGCGCTGGTGACGCTGCCGAAGGCCAGCAGCGCAACGCCCTTGCCTTGGCGGCGCACGACCCCCTTGCCGATCGGCAGGGCCTCCAGCGATGTTTCGATTTCCACGCCCGGCCCGCAGCCGCGCGGGTAGCGCACGGCGCTGGGTCCATCAAAATGGAAAGCCGTGGTGAGGAGTCGCCGGCACTCGTTTTCGTTCGACGGCGTTGCAATCAGCAGGTTGGGAATGCAGCGCAGGAACGACAGGTCGAACGCACCTGCGTGCGTCGGACCGTCTGCGCCGACCAAACCGGCGCGGTCGATCGCCAGCAGTACGGGCAGGTTTTGCAGCGCGATGTCGTGGATCAACTGGTCGTAGGCGCGCTGCAGGAAGGTCGAGTAGATCGCCACGACCGGCTTGCGGCCTTCGCAGGCCAGGCCGGCGGCGAAGGTGAGCGCATGCTGTTCGGCGATGCCGACATCGAAATAGCGCTGCGGAAAGCGTTCGGCGAATTCATTCAGGCCGGAGCCTTCGCACATCGCCGGGGTGATGCCGACCAGACGTTCATCGGCTGCGGCCATGTCGTTCAGCCAGCGCCCGAACACTTCGGTGTAGCTGGGCCGGCTCGAGGTTTTGGGGCAGACGCCCTGCTTGATTTCGAACTTGCTGACGCCGTGATAGAGGCAGGGATCGGCTTCGGCGAGTTCGTAACCCTTGCCCTTTTGCGTGACGATATGCAGGAACTGCGGGCCTTTGAGCTGGCGAATGTTGCTCAAGGTCGGGATCAGCGCATCCAGATCGTGGCCGTCGATCGGGCCCAGGTAGTTGAAGCCGAATTCCTCGAACAGCGTGCCCGGCGTCACCATGCCTTTGATGTGTTCTTCCGCCCGCTTGGCCAGTTCGTGTATCGGCGGCAGGTTGGACAGCAGGCGTTCGCCGCGGCTGCGCAGGTTGTTGTAGAAGCGGCCGGAAAGCAGTTTGGTGAGATAGCTGTTGAGGGCGCCGACGTTGGCGCTGATCGACATGTCGTTGTCATTCAGAATGACCAGTAGGTTGGCGTCCATCGCGCCGGCGTTGTTGAGCGCTTCGAATGCCATGCCGGCGGTCATCGCCCCGTCGCCGATGACCGCCACCACGCGCCTGTCCTCGCCCTTCAGTTTCGCCGCCACGGCCATGCCGAGCGCGGCCGAGATCGAGGTGCTGGAATGGCCGGCGATAAAGGCGTCGTACTCGCTTTCTTCCCGCTTGGTGAAACCGGACAAGCCGTCGGTCTGGCGCAAGGTATGCATGCGCTCGCGGCGGCCGGTCAAGATCTTGTGGGTGTAGGTCTGGTGGCCGACATCCCAGACGATGCGGTCTTCCGGCGTGGCGAACACGCTATGCAGCGCCACGCTGAGTTCCACGACGCCCAGGTTGGAGGCCAGATGGCCGCCGGTGCGCGACACGCTGTCGATGATGAAGGCGCGCAATTCGGCGCAGAGTTCCTTGAGCGCCGTTCGATCAAGCTGTTTCAGGTCGGCAGGGGAGGTGATGGAGTCCAGCAGGGACATCAGTAGCGGCGCTCGACGATGAAACGGGCAATGGCGGCCAGGCTGGCGCCGGCCGGGCCGAACGGGGCGAGGGCGGCGAGGGCGTTTTCGATCAGCTCATGGGCATAGCCGCGCGCTTCCTTTGCGCTCATCAACGTGAGGTAGGTGGCTTTGCCCTGAGCAGCGTCCTTGCCGGCGGTCTTGCCGAGTGTGGCCGTGTCGGTTTCCGCATCCAGCACGTCGTCCATGACTTGAAACGCCAAGCCGACGCAATGCGCGTAACGCTGCAAGCCTGCGCGTTGGGCGTCGGAGGGGGCGCCGGCGCTCATCGCACCCAGCAAAACGGCCGCCTGGATCAACGCGCCGGTCTTGTGGATATGCATGAATTCGAGTTCCGCAAGTTCCAGCGTCCGGCCGGTGGCGGCCAGATCGGCCGCCTGCCCGCCCGCCATGCCGCGCGAGCCGGAAGCCTGGGCCAGCAACGCCAGCATGGCGAGCTGGGTCGCGCTATCGGCGCAAGCCGCCGGGTCGGCGAGGACTTCGAAGGCCAGGCTTTGCAAGGCGTCGCCGACCAGCAGCGCTGTCGCCTGGTCGAACTGGACATGACAGGTCGGTTTGCCGCGGCGCAGATCGTCATCGTCCATGCACGGCAGATCGTCGTGCGTGAGCGAATAGACATGGATCAACTCGACTGCGCAGGCGGCGTATTCCACCCGCGCCGGATCGGCGCCGACCGCCTCGCCGGCGGCAAAAGCCAGCATCGGGCGTATGCGCTTGCCGCCGCCCAGGGCAGCGTAGCGCATGGCGGCATGAAGCGTTTCCGGCGCGATCGAGGCATCCGGCAGCACGCGCGCCAGGGCGGTTTCCATGCGCGCTTGAACGTGGCGTGACCAGGCGGCGAAATCAGACATTGCGGGCATTGCCATCGCGGCTGCGCGGGATGTAGTCCTTCAACACGCCGTTTTCAAGCACCTTGATTTGTTGTTCGGCGGCGTCCAGTTTCTTCTGGCAGAAGGCGGATAACGCAATGCCGCGCTTGTATGCCGCCAGCGAGTCCTCCAGGCTAAGGTCGCCGTTCTCCATGTCGAGCACCAACGCTTCCAGTTCTTTCAGAGCGCTTTCGAAATCCCTGGGCTCCCGCGCATCGCCCTGGGCGACTGGATCTTTCTCGATTTTCGGCATGGCTGTCTAAGGTTGTTTGGTGGGCCCGCACGGACTTGAACCGTGGACCAAAGGATTATGAGTCTTTGTTTTTGCAGGCCTTTATAAGCCTTTGTCAGTCAATACAAGGGCTTAGGGTTAGGCGCAGGACTATAGCACATCGTCGCGTTACATCGCCGTTGACAGTACGTCGACGGACTGGCGAACCCTTCGGGCCAGGCTTTCGTGCTACGCATCGAGCCAACATAAAGCCATTGTCTCGACCCTTCGGGCTTCAATCCCTTTCGCCTTCGCAAATGCGCATAAAGCCGCCCATTTGCTGCGCACTCCGTTTGCATTCGGTTTGACCTTTACCGGGCAAAACCCGCCCGGAATAGGTTTTCGAAACCCTTGAAAGCTTACTGGCAAAGCTCCCACGTTCTCGGCCTTCCTCGGGCCTCCGTTCCCCTTTCGCCGTCGCCCTTTGCGCTGAGGTTGCGCCACTTCGATCAGGCTGCAAGGGCCGGCAATGAACGGTCTCCCCCCCCGGCTACGAAGAAGACCAGATAAAGCCTGGTCTTCTTCGTAAATGGGGCCCCCCCATTAAATGCCGGAAAGCACCCTTGCGGCCTGATCGAAGTGGCGCGGAGTCTCAGCACGGGCGAAGGCGAAAGGGGAACGGAGGCAATTCGAGCGGAAGTAAGCCGCTTCGGGATGCCAGGAAGCAACCGGGGCTCCAGCTCTTGGGCCCGGTGGCAGTAGGTCAAAACCTTTTTGGAGAACATCATGAAGAAAATCGACATCATCGTAGCAGTAGAACAGGCGGCAATTCATGCAGAAAAGTACGGCTATCACGGGGAAGATTCACAATTTACTCTTACTTTTGCGATTGTTGAATCTGATGAAACCCAAGGCGCAGGTTCGGCGGGCGATGCCGGCGTAAGGATAAGTCCGCCCAAGATGGGGCTATCGGCTGGAATTGGGTCGTCAAAAGACCAGAAATACACCCTTCGGTGCCTGTGGGGTGGCAAAAAAGCTTCCCGACACCTGGGAATCCGGGGTTCATAGGAGGTTTCTCACCAGCCTGCTAAGGCGCGCCGGGGGCAAGCGCGAGGGGGCCGGAAGGCCCCCGATTGTCCCGCAATTGGTTTAAGACCAGCTGACCGGCTCACGCTCAGGAGGAGACGATTCAGGAGCGGCAGGGGAAACACGCTCGGAACCCAATGGAGGTGATGCAACAGGAGCAGAGAACGAATCAAAGCGTGGATCGCTGGCAAGCAAACGACAATCGCTCTCCGGCATATTTAACCGAGTCGATTGTTGCGTGTAACAGATGCATCGAGAAGCCGAGGAAATACAGGCCGCGACACGGGGCATGACGACAACATGCCGCAGATGATCATAAGCTGGAGCCGATGCTGGCTCAGAAGGGATAACAGGCACAAACGCAGACACATCAAAGGGCTTAGCATCTGCCATAGCCGTCGCCTGCGGAACTGCACCAACGCCAACACCAACGACAGCCGTTGGTGTTTGAGTCCTGGCCTTGATTGATTGATAAGAGATGTAGCCAAAATATCCAAGTAAGATAGGAAGGACGAGAACCACAAAAACGAGGAACGGCGGCCGTTGACCTCGATTAGTGTGAACAGTGGCTGACTTGTAAAGGCCGAAAGCCTTTTTCGGATAAGCCCAGGACGATTTAGTCGCGGTGGAAATGCGATTAGGATCGGTGGCTTGATCCCATTCATAGACAAGCGCACGCGACATGCCCCAGACGCGGCGAACATGCAAATGCCGGCCAACGAGTCGCCTGACATTGCTATCGAGCAAATTAGGATGCTGAGTTACTAGAACCAGGTCGTGGCCATGATGACGGTGGGTTTCCATCGCCTCAACACCACGCGGAACCTTGGACGAGGATGAACGAGGACGCCAAATACGTTGAGCCTCATCAACGACCAAAACCCCGTTATCAGGAAGCCAATCGGCATACGACTGAGTTTCAGATTCGACCGGACCCGAGGGCAGATCGTGGTTTATCAGCAGATCAGGAATGCCGTCAACGTAGAAAGGGCGGCCCTCGAATGCCGGGCATACCTCAGTAAGACAATAAAGGGTTTTGCCGGCCCCAGGAGTGCCCGTGATAAGCGTAATCATGCGCCGATAATCCTCCGACTGTTGGTGAGCACGTAGAGGGCGATGCGGGCCGTAAAAGCGCCCAAAACGATGTTAAGGCCTGCACTCATACCGCCGAGATTCAAGACCATGAGCAAGTCGGAACTAAACCCCCCGACGGACGTATAAATGTATTGCTCAATCGTCCCGGTAATCGCAGTCAAACCAACTATCGTAAAAATGCCGAAACCCACGGCGGCCAGAATGGAGCGAGTAATTGAAGGGACTATCGCGGCAGCCCAAAGAGCGAGATTAACCACCGCGAAGCCCCCCGACGAAGATGAAATAGGCCGCGACACTAGCCATCAACAACACGAGAGGGCGGATATACGTCGAGGCAACGTTGCAGACCGGATCCCAGGACATCAACGCGTTTACACCGGCTATATTGAGCGAGATTGGCGCCGGGCACGTGCCCGCTTCGGAGAGCGTGCCAGGCGTGAATTGGCCAAGGGTTTTATCGGTGGCCACCGGTTTTTCAGGGTCCGGTGTGCCAAACGTCTGGCAAGCGATGATATCAGGATAGAGCGCGCAAAGGCCGGGAGTGGGCGTAGTCGTCGGGACTGGTGTTGCAGATTCGGAGGGTATCGGCACCCCCGCCGTATCGGTAAGAGGTTTCTCGTAGGTATCGACACGGACCGTGCCATCAGGGTTAGGCGTGAGCCGAACCATAGGCTGCACAGTGGAACCGTCGGGAAGCTGAACCGGTGAACCATCCGGAAGGTCTTGCGCTTGGATTTCGGGGTCGCCCACGGGGGCACCCTCAGGCATATAAGCCGGCGATTTAGCAAGCTCGTCATGGACTTCCTTGGGCACATCCGGCATACGGTCCCAATCGGATTCCTCGAAAGGATAGTCCTGAGAACCTCCCGGAATAGATCGTGTAAATAGCTGCAACATGCCGCCCAGATAATCGTATGTACGATATTGCAAACGCCCGTCAGGCTCAACCCCATAATAAGAGTAATTAAGAGCAGTCGGACACCAACCACCAGTATTATCAGAAGGGCAACCGTTCATAACCCGGATGGCATTTACTTGCAACTTAGCAGCAGACGATATCGTTCCAATATAATTAAGAGGCAAATAAGATGCATTAATCTGTAGTTGGGTTAAATCACGGGTTTGCAACCATTTTGTCGGATCACCGGTTGGATTTGAGATGCGATTATCTTGCAACCACAGATAGGCCGCTGTACCGACAATCAACGCGGGATGCGTCCTGATGGCGGTTTTGATGATGTTGGCGGCTGTGGGCGTGAGGGCATATTTGACCGGTATGGTTAAGGCCCGATTGCCGAC
Source organism: uncultured Thiobacillus sp. (assembly GCA_964466195.1). Taxonomy (GTDB): domain Bacteria; phylum Pseudomonadota; class Gammaproteobacteria; order Burkholderiales; family Thiobacillaceae; genus PFJX01. The sequence goes on along the minus strand of CAYXMQ010000002.1, from coordinate 159,724 downwards.
AACAACGCGCCCAGAGCCGAGATATTTACCGGTCAGGTTGTCGTAAGTCGCAGCGCGATCCGAGAGACGGCCCCAGGCATCCGCTACATGAGCACGATTGGTATAAAAATTAAAAGTCGGCGTGACCGCAATATAAGCTGAAGCCGAACCTGAATAGAGCGCGATTAAAACCGGAAGGAAATATTTCATTTGAAGATCATCCAAGCACCGGCAAAAAGAAACAGAGAAAGTCCAATTAAAAGCCAATAGTCGTAATAGCTCATGCTGTATCCCTGGTAAAAAGAGTAACTATCCGTTTTAGACCCCAAATCGTCGCGAGGAATAAAACACCCATACCCCAAAGAGAAAGGGAATCCTCGATTGCCATTGCAGGATTTAGAGGCTCAATCAGAGTCGAACTCGCGCCAGGTTGGGAATAATTCCCAGAATCGATAACCGGGTCAGACGCACCACCGATAAAAGCAGGAAGCGTAGTAGTACTGGGAGGCGCAGAACACGTGCCAATTGCAACATTCACAATCCAAGTATGTGTATATGCAACAGATAAATAGGAAGCATTGGTAAGAGATAGAGTATTGACCTGTTTACCGGAACTATTAGGTGCATTTGCGGAAAAGGCCTGTACAGCCATCGAAGGTAGTAAATAACACCCGGTCGGCATATATGATGCTGCAGGAGGATACGATGCATTATTAGTAGATGCAGATACAAATGACGCGTAATAACCTGCATAAGACGGCAATGCGGCCAGGATAAGTATTATTCCGGGCAGGAAGGTAAAAATCCTGGCACGCATTTGGTTAGCGGCCGAACAGACCGACGATTTTGCGAAGCGCCCAAATGCCGACGGCTACAACGATGATCGCACCCAAAGCGGTCGCGGCATCAGCACCGGCACCCGTGATAGCGGCATCGACGCCGGCAGGGAGAGCCGCAAAAGCTACGGCAGGGGAGAACAACAAAGCAAGAGCAGCAACTTGTTTCATGAAATTACTCCAAACGGTGCAGAGAAGGATTTGTCCGGTAAATAAGCACCATATCGACCAGACCTTTAACGGCTATAACAGCCGATAAAACGATAATTCCTATGATGATTTTCATGGGAATAAATATAAATGTTTCGCAGAGAAACAATTACGCAGCTTTGGAATCGGCAGGAACAGCAGCAGGACGAACCTGGGCTGATATTTGTTGTTTGCGATAGTTACCCAACTCGAAAAGATCAATCTGCGCAACAGGCTCGACTTTCGTCAGCGTCAAGGTCGGTTTTCCCATCGCACCAGGGCGGGTCTTGAAATCCAGTTTGTAGAGGCCGACACCGTGTTCATGGATGACAGCGAAGGCTTCAGGCGTGCAAGGCGCTTTGATAGGTTTGAAACCGGCACTGTCCGGGCCGTCTTCGCGGTAGTCGGTCAAGTAGTGGCAGTTCGACCAGTTGTTGAGTTTTCCGGTTCGTTCATCTTGCATAACGCCACGGTCGGCGGAGACTACAAAAGCAAGTTCCATGATGTTTCCTTTCAGGCGGCTAATTTCAGGAGGAATTCGCGATCGAATAGATACGCGGGTTTTCGGGCCGGCAGAGTGCAGACGCGAGGATCGGTACGCAGGGGGCGGAAGTCTTTCGGAAGGGCGGAATCGTTGGCGACGATAACAACGTCAGAACCTGTCCAATTAACTCCAGCATCCATAAGAGATTTACGGTTGCGATAGAAGGAAGGGCGCTTCATACGCCGTGATACTTCCTCTTCACCGTTTGCTGCCAACTGGAGCCAGAAGCCGAAAAGACGGTTTCCAATGGTGTCGCCATAAACAGCGTTAAGACGTCGAGAGACATCCTTGGTTTTTCGAACTGTTTCCATATCGCTTTTTCCTTCCTTCAATAGCCGCATGATTTCCTTGTCGTGGACACCTTTGAGGTAGTCGTCTGTCACTTCATGCACTTGCGGCCGGTGGCCAAAGTCGTAATCCAACTTCTCAGAGTTAATGCCTACTTCTGCGCGTAAGCGGTTGTTTGCGAGGCGCTGTAATGCGCTAATCTTTTTATTGACCATTTGATTAAGCACTTCCGGATTAATGGAGCAATGGCGGGTACGTCCATTAGGGGTTTCGGTAGTAATGGAATTGGTGAAGGTGTAATAGGCGGATAAAAAGCGTTTCAGGCGTTTCCCGTCGTGTTCATAGAACTCGGGGCCTTTGTGATAGAGCTTGACCGTGGTTGTAGTACCAGGGATATGCAGCGAGTGGCTGCCATGTTTCGACGCCGATTTATTCCGGCGAGGAAATTGAATGGTGTAAATGCCTTCGAAGAATTCCTGAATGCCGGCAAAGGGGAGGCGATAAACCTCAGCCCAATCCACACGTTGAACCAACCAAGTTGCGACGCCTGGTAGATCAACCTGGAGAATACCTTCCATGATTTCGAGAATGGTGACGCAGGTCTCACGAAAGTTCGTCGGACCCCCATAAATGTTGTGACCCATGAGGACTTTATGGGCTGAACATTCAAGGATGATATAAGGCTCACAATCGACCAGACGGGGACGCCCAGTTGTAGCAGTCTCGAATTCTTCACGCCTGACCTTGACCATGATTCTTGAATCCCATGATCCCCGAAGATCACCGCTGGTTATTTCATAAAGAATTTCGCCAGAGGCAAGGGATACCGCCGAACGACGTATGCATTGCATCTCGATTTCATGGGCCAATTGCTCAGAAATGAAAGGAGAACGGAGGCGGATTGTGTCGATTGCCATCAATTTGCCTTAAATCTCATTTATGAGACTGATACGCGGTGCTACTACGCCCGCGAACAAAAAAAGAGGCCTCGGATTCGAGGGCGTTTTGCTGCGAAATCGGGGCCCTAGCAGTCGCGCTTCGCGCGCCTGTACGGGCTCCGATTTCTTGCACCTGATCGAACAAATCACCCTGCTTTTGAAGGAATTCACGCTTGGATTGCCGACAATCGCGGGCATGAGCAGCACGGGCACGTTGAGCTTCAAGTTTTTCGTTTCTGGAATGAGTAAAGCCGGCCTGGATCAGACGCAGCCAATGGTCGGGAATGCAGAATGGCGCGGCGTACATCAGAAAGGACAATCCGACATGCCGACACCTGGCACAAAGAAGAACTTCGGGGCGTCAGGTGAATCCAGATCGCGGCGTAACTGCGCAAGGCTGTCTTGATGTTCTTTGTCGCAGAGATCGAGCCATGCGGCAAAAGCGCCGTAGCCTGCTGGAACAGGCCCATTTTCTTCAATCCAGTCGTTTAACTGGCTGTCAGATAGGCGAAGCATCAGGGCCAGAGATGCTTAAGAGGGCGAATCGTGGCAAAACGGCCGGTCGATACGTAGAACGGTATCGGGTGAACCCGGGCGCAGAAGCGCAGGAGGAAGGCCGGGAATGTGTAGGTCACAACCGGAATTCCTTCTCAAGACATAGCTTGTTGAGCAAGGCGACGTTGACCAGGTTGTATTTGCCAACTTCGAAGGTGGGGATGTAGCCCTTGTTGATCCAGCCGGTAACTACATCTGTTGTGACACCTACCTGCTGGGCGAACAAATCCCGGTGCATGAAAGGCACCATGGGAAGTTGAGGCATCGTTTCAGGTGGGGTAAAGTCCACGTCATGCACCTTTGTAAGCCATTACGAGTCTTTGCATACTCGATGAAGTAAATTCTACTTACATAGTGGCAAACGTCAAGTATCTTTTACTGCATGCGAGAACGAATACTGGAAATTATTGATTACGTGACAGAAGGTCACAGGAAGTTCAAACACTTCAGCGAGCTCACTGGCATCAGCGCTCAGAAGTGGCAGAACTTAGGTCAGGGCAAGCAGCGGGCTAATGATGAAATGATCGAAGCAGTAGGTAAGGCTTTCCCGCGATATGCATACTGGCTGGTGACAGGTCAAACGGATGAATTACATGGTCATACTTCGCCAGTCCTTGAACGTATTCAGAAAGACTTAAAGAAGGCGGGGAGGGAAGCCGCATAGCCGCGGTGGCGCTCCGACGCTGGTTTTCAAGAAGATAAAGGGAGGGGAGCGCGATGGGAATTTACGAACGAGACTACATGAAGGAAAACGGAGATAAGGCAAAAGGAAGCAATTACGACCCTAAACTATATAGAAGTAATAGAGAAAACGATTCATATAGTGATTCAAATAGTAATGAAAGTGAAAAGCCTTTCAAATTGAATGCACGTCCATGGCTAATTAATGTTTTGCTTTTCCTAATTGTTTTTTTGGTGATTAGGAATATAAACAACAATCATAGCGGCAAATGGAATGGAGAAAAAAGAACAAAAGAAATAATTGAGAATAATAATAGATTGGCAAATGAATTAAGCAGAAAAAATAGTGATGAAGAAGTAAGGTATTCGAACGAACCTAAGATACCGGTTGCAAAAATGGGTAATAGAGCCGAATACGTAAAAGGGGACGCAATCGTACTGGTTGCAGGTAAAGACGGGCATTACTTCTCGTCAGGATCGGTAAATGGTTTTCCGGTTGTTTTCATGATAGATACAGGTGCTACTTATGTATCTGTAAGTAATGAAGTGGCTTCGAGAGCCGGCGTGACTCATTGCCGTAAAACAAAGTTTAAAACTGCAAACGGATTGGCTGATGGTTGTATTGCGATTGTGGAGTCTTTGGTATTCGGAAGCTTTATTTTTCACAATGTTGAGATTGGTATCAACGAAAAAAATGAACAGCCATTGCTTGGAATGAATGTTTTGCGATTATTAAGAATGCAACAAAGCGATGATCGGTTGGCAATATATCCGGGGTCGTAATGGCGATAAAGAAATGCTCTGCCGGTTGGATTGTGGATCTGCAACCAGGTGGACGCGGGGGTAAACGGTTTCGTAAAACCCTGGCAACCAAGGGCGAGGCGCTGGCTTATGAAGCTTGGTTGAAGGAAAAGGTGCGGGTTTCTCCGGAATGGGCTCCGGCCGTTCGGGATCGACGGCGACTCTCCGAGCTGGTAGGGCTTTGGTTTACGCATCATGGCGTTGCACTGGGAAGCGGTGAGAACACCCGATTACGCTTGCTTGCTGCTTGCTCGGCTATGGGCGATCCATTTGTTTCGGATTTTTCGGCTGATGTGTTTGCGACTTATCGGGCTGCTCGGGTTTCTGCCGGGAAGAATTCGCAGACGTTGAACAGGGAACATGCGTACTTGCGTGCCGTGTTCAATGAGCTAGGCAGGCTGGGGATGTTTACCGGAGTGAATCCGTTGGAGTCGCTTCGTCAGATCAAGATCTCAGAGCGGGAATTGTCGTTTCTTACGATGGAGCAGATTCAAGGGTTATTGGATTCGTTGTCGGAGGGGAAACGAGGAGATGCGCTGTTGGTTGCTCGGGTTTGCCTGGCGACCGGGGCCAGATGGAGCGAGGCGGAAGAATTGCGGGTTTCGCAAATTCGCGGTGGGGCGGTGCATTTTTCTGAGACGAAGAGCGGTAAAAATCGGTCAGTGCCGGTTTCTGATGCTTTGGTTTCAGAATTAAATGCTCACCTGGTAGAACGCTATGGCGATGCGGCTCCGATGGCTTCCCGGTATTTCTTTGCCTGCATGGGGGCGTTTCGAGAGGCGGTAGAGCGTTCAGGCTTGGTCTTGCCACGAGGTCAGTTGACCCACGTTTTGCGGCATACCTTCGCGTCTCATTTCATGATGAACGGCGGGAATATTCTGGTTTTGCAGAAGGTTCTAGGACATTCGTCTTTGCAAATGACTATGCGCTATTCACACCTAGCGCCGGATCATTTGAAAGAGGCGGTTGCGCTGAATCCGCTGGCGCGGTTGACACTTGGTTGACAGCGACAAAAGAAAAAGGACTTAGGTTTTCCTAAGTCCTTGTTTTTTGGTGGGCCCGCACGGACTTGAACCGTGGACCAAAGGATTATGAGTCCTCTGCTCTAACCAACTGAGCTACAGGCCCGGCAAGGCGGGTTGCCCCGCCTTGAGGTAAAGCATATTAGTCCAGGAAGCTGCGCAGCCGCTCTGAACGTGATGGATGACGCAATTTTCGCAACGCTTTGGCCTCGATCTGGCGAATGCGTTCGCGCGTAACGTCGAATTGTTTGCCGACTTCTTCAAGCGTGTGGTCGGTGTTCATTTCGATGCCGAAGCGCATGCGCAGCACCTTGGCTTCGCGCGGCGTCAGGCTGTCGAGGATTTCCTGAGTGACGAATTGCAGGCTGCTGTACATCGCGGCTTCGGCCGGCGCCAGCGTGGATTGGTCCTCGATGAAGTCGCCCAGATGCGAGTCTTCGTCGTCGCCGATCGGCGTTTCCATCGAGATCGGCTCCTTGGAAATCTTCATGATCTTGCGAATCTTGTCCTCCGGCATCTCCATCTTTTCCGCCAACGTCGCCGGATCGGGTTCCAGGCCGGTTTCCTGCAGGATCTGGCGGGATATCCGATTCATCTTGTTGATCGTCTCGATCATGTGCACCGGAATTCGGATGGTGCGCGCCTGATCGGCGATGGAACGGGTGATGGCTTGGCGTATCCACCAGGTGGCGTAGGTCGAGAACTTGTAGCCGCGACGGTATTCGAACTTGTCTACCGCCTTCATCAGGCCGATGTTGCCTTCCTGGATCAGGTCGAGGAACTGCAGGCCGCGGTTGGTGTATTTCTTGGCGATGGAGATGACCAGGCGCAGGTTGGCCTCGATCATTTCACGCTTGGCGCGACGCGCTTTGGCTTCGCCGGTGGACATCTTCTTGTTGATGTCCTTCAGTTCTTTGACCGGAATGCCGGCATGTTGCTGCAAAGCGCGCAACTTGGACTGGCGTTCAAGGATGATGTACTGGTGCCGGGCCAGTTGCTCCTGGTAATTCGACTTGGCGCTCAGTTCCTGGGCCAGCCAGGTGTCGTTGCCTTCCAGGCCCGGAAAGGTCTTGATGAAATGGGCGCGCGGCATACCGCTCTTGGCGACGGCCAAGTCCATGATGACGCGTTCATGGCTGCGCACTTCCTCGACGATATGGCGCACGCTGCTGCACAGGTTGTCGACCTGACGCGCGCTGAAGCGTATGCCCATGAGCAGATTGGACAGCTCGCCCTGCAGCTTCTGATACTGGGGGCTGGTGAAGCCGTATTTGTTGAGGGCGGGGCGCATCTTGTCGTTGATCTTGCGGATCGCGGAAAAACGTTCCAGTGCATCGGCGCGCAACTGCGCCAGATTGGCCGCGTTGATGGCGGCGCCGCCATCATCGTCCTCGTCGGTTTCTTCTTCGTTGGCTTCGGCTTCTTCGGCCGCCGCCGCCGCCGCCGCCGTCGCTTCCATGACGACATCCTCGCCGGAGCTGTCCATCAGCCCGTCGACCAGGTCGTCGATTTTCATCTCATCCTTCTCGACTTTGTCGACCAGTTCGAGAATCTGGGTAATCGTCAGCGGGCAGGCGGAGATGGACAGCACCATGTGCTTGAGGCCTTCTTCGATACGCTTGGCGATTTCAATTTCGCCTTCCCGGGTCAGCAGATCCTTGGTGCCCATTTCGCGCATATACATGCGTACCGGGTCAGTGGTACGGCCGAATTCGGCGTCGACGTTGGACAGCGCGGCTTCGGCCGCTTCGACGGCATCTTCATCGGCGACCGGGGCGGGGTTCTCCGACATCAGCAAGTCTTCGGCGGCAGGCGCCTGATCAAACACCTGGATGCCCATGTCGTTGATCATGCTGATGACGCTTTCGATCTGCTCGGCGTCGAGCATTTCATCCGGCAGGTGATCGTTGATTTCGGCGTAGGTCAGATAACCCCGTTCCTTGCCGAGCGTGATCAGATTCTTCAGGCGGGTGCGCCGTTCTTCGACGTCGACTTTGCTGTTTTGTTGGCTTAGCGCCTGGGCAAGCAATGCCGCCTTGTTGGCGGCATCCTTTTTCTTGGAAGTGCGCTTGGGCGCCTCGATTGCCGGTGCGCCCTCGGGGGTGGCCTGATTGAGAGTTTTGGTCGCCATCGCCGGGCTATCTCCAGTGAGAAACTGCGGAAAAACGCAATATTATACAGGAACTTGGGTGATAGTTTTCAGATCGCCCGCGGTGGCTTCGACAGCGCGGCTTCAATCTGGTTTCCGCAACTTGAGCGAAGCCAGCAGGTTGGCTTTTTGGAGCTCGCTCAACTCGCTCGGCTTGCGCCCGGAAAACTCCTGGACTGCGAGTCGGCTGGCTTGCGTCGTGACCGTTCTCAGCGCGCCCTGAAAATCGGCTTCGCTGTCGTAGGCGTCATCCCAATGCATGGTCTCGGCGGCGGCTAGCTTGATCAACGCGTATTCCGGGCGGTTTAGAAAGTGATCGGGGATGTCTCGCGCCGACAGTTCCGGGTGCTCGCGCAGCAGGCTGATGACGACATGCACCGCTTCGGCTTCCTGCTCGGCGGACTCGGGCAGGTCGGTCAAATGGCGGGCGCGGGCGGGGTCGTGCAGCAAGGCTTGCAGCAATATTCGCCAGGAGGCGGGCTGGACGACGCCTCGACCTTGCGCGCCGGCGCTGTGGCTGCTTTGGTTGGGGCGGCCCGCAAAGCGCGAACGCTCGCCCGCCGGGCGTGGCGACCCCAGTCCGGTCGTTTCGTCCAGCCGTTGCCGCAACGCGCGCATCAGCAGCGGGGCCTGGGTAAGTTTGGCTAGATGGGGCTGCACCAGTGTGGCCAGGCGTACTTTGCCCTCTTGCGAGGCGAGGTCGGTCTGGCTGCTCAGTTCGAGGAACAGGAAGTCGGAAAGCGGCATGGCCTGATCGCATAGCGCTCTGAATGCTTCGGCGCCCTGCGTGCGGATGAAGCTGTCCGGATCTTCGCCGTCAGGCAGAAACAGGAAACCGAGCAACTTGCCGTCGCGCACCTGCGGCAGGCTGTTTTCCAGCGCGCGCCAGGCCGCTTTGCGCCCGGCCGCGTCGCCATCGAACGCGAACACCACTTCATTCGCCAGGCGCAGCAGCCGCCCTGCCTGGTCCGAGGTGATCGCGGTGCCAAGCGTGGCGACGGCGTTATCGACGCCGTGCTGGTCCAGCATCACCACGTCCATATAGCCCTCGACCACCAAAACGCGGTCTGCGTGCTGAATGGCGCGTCGGTGTTCGAACAGGCCATAAAGTTCGCGGCCCTTGTGGAACAGCGGGGTTTCCGGCGAATTGAGATATTTCGGCTCGCCCTTGTTCATGATGCGGCCGCCGAAAGCGATGACTTGGCCACGCTCGTTGCGGATCGGGAACATGACGCGATCGCGAAAGCGATCGTAACGTTTGTCGTTGTTGCTGATGACCAGACCGGCTTCGACCAGGAGCTCATCCTGGTAGTCGGAAAAAACGCCAGCCAGCGGCTGCCATTCGTCATTCGCCACGCCCAGCGCAAAGCGGGCGGCGCATTCGCCGGTGAGGCCGCGTTGTTTCAGATAAGCGATGGCCGTTGCGTGCGTTTTCAGCGCTTGTCGATAGTGCCTTGCGGCGGCGTCCATGCATTCGTACAGCTTGTCACGGCGGTTTTCTTCTTCCGGCGCCGCGCGTTTGCCGTCGTCCGGCACCTGCATGCCCACCTGGCCGGCCAGTTCCTTGACGGCGTCGATGAAGCTGTAGCCGGCATGTTCCATCAAAAAAGTAATCGCGGTGCCATGCACGCCGCAGCCGAAGCAGTGATAGAACTGCTTGGTCGGGCTGACCGAGAAGGACGGGCTCTTCTCGTTATGGAACGGGCAGCGCGCCTGATAGTTGGCGCCCGCCTTCTTGAGCGGCACGTAGCGCTCGATCAGTGCGACGATGTCCGTGCGGTCGAGCAGCTGCTGAATGAATTCCTGCGGGATCATGGCCGGCCAATTCTGTCAGCGCGTCCGGGCATGGACCCGTTGCGCACTCAGGCCAGTGCGCTTTTGACCAGACCCGAGACGGCAGCCATGTCGGCCCGGCCAGCCAGCTTCGGCTTCAGCCAGGCGATGACCTTGCCCATGTCGCGCGCCGAAGCGGCGCCGGTTTCGGCCACCGCTTGCTTGACCAGGGCGCTGACTTCGTCGGTGCTCAAGGCTTGCGGCATGTAGGCGCCGAGTACGCCAATTTCGTAGTTTTCCTGATCGGCCAGGTCCATGCGGCCAGCCGCCTGGTATTGCGTGGCCGAGTCCTTGCGTTGCTTGAGCAGCTTTTCGACGATGGCGATGACGGCGGCGTCATCCAGCTCAACGCGCTCATCGACTTCCTTTTGCTTGATCGCTGCGAGCAACAGCCGCACGGCGCCAAGACGGGCGCTGTCCTTGGCGCGCATCGCGGTCTTCATGTCATCGCTGATTTGCTGTTTGAGTGTCATGGCTTTCCTCGGTTGCAGGGCGGTGCAGCAATGAATGCGGCCAAAATGCAAACGGGCCTGAAAGATCAGGCCCGTAAAAGTCAGCAGCAGCCGATCAATACATCTTGGGCGGCAGCGTCTGGCTGCGCAGCCGCTTTTGCTGGCGCTTCACCGCCGCAGCGGCCTTGCGCTTGCGTTCCATGGTGGGTTTTTCGTAGAACTCACGGGCACGCAAGTCGGTCAGCAGACCAATTTTTTCAATGGTGCGCTTGAAGCGGCGCATGGCTACTTCGAACGGCTCGTTTTCTTTGACGCGAACGCTGGGCATGTATCGTTCCTGGCTACTTGCTTGGTTAATCGGTAGGGAGACTAAAAAGGGTGCCGGATTCTATCTCACTACCCGAGCCGGTTTCAATAAGAATTACAATCAGCGGCTTGTTTTTTGCCTTACAGCATCAGCGCATCGGGCCTTGCCATGAAAATTTTGGGTGTTGAATCGTCCTGTGATGAAACCGGGCTTGCCGTTTACGACACGGAAGCGGGGCTGTTGGCGCATGCCATCCACAGCCAGATCGCGATGCATGCGGATTATGGCGGCGTCGTGCCGGAACTGGCTTCGCGCGACCATATTCGGCGGGTGATTCCGTTGACGCGCGGCGTTATGCAGCAGGCGGGCCTGACGCTCGCCGATCTTGATGCCGTCGCGTACACGCAGGGTCCGGGTTTGGCCGGCGCCTTGCTGGTCGGCGCCAGCTTCGCCAATGCGCTGGCGGCCGCGTTGGGTGTTCCGGCCATCGGCGTGCATCACCTTGAAGGCCATCTGCTGTCTCCTTTGCTAGCCAATCCACGGCCGGAATTCCCTTTCGTGGCTTTGCTGGTGTCGGGCGGGCATACCCAGTTGATGCGTGTGGGTGGCGTGGGGCGCTACGAGTTGCTCGGCGAAACCGTGGACGATGCCGCCGGCGAGGCGTTCGACAAGACCGCGCAACTGCTCGGCCTCGGTTACCCGGGCGGGCCGGCTTTGTCCGGGCTGGCCGATGGCGGGCAGGCTTATCGTTTCCGGCTGCCGCGCCCGATGTTGAATTCCGGTGATCTCGATTTCAGCTTCTCGGGTCTCAAAACGGCGGTGCTGACGCTGAGCAAGAAAGAAGGTGAAAGTGCGCGCGCCGATATTGCCGCGGCATTCCAGGTTGCCGTGGTCGAGGTGCTCGCCGCCAAATGCGTTGCTGCGCTGAAACAAACGGGATTGCTACGGCTGGTTGTGGCGGGCGGCGTCGGCGCCAATCGCGCCCTGCGCGAGCGCCTCGATGCCGAAGCCCGACAGCGCCGTTTCGCCGTATTTTATCCGCCGCTGGAGCTGTGTACCGATAACGGCGCGATGATCGCGTTTGCCGGCGCGCTCCGCTTAAGCGCGGCCCAGCCGCCGGCGGACGGGCGTTTTGGCGTGCGTCCGCGCTGGGCGCTGGGCGAGCTTAGCCACCCGGCTTGACGGCGCCCGGGATCAGAATGGGCTGGCCGATCAGTTTCAACGCCTCGTTCGGGAAGGCCAGCGCGAGCGACAGCAGGACCAGAACAGCCAGTATCAATAACGTGGAAAAGATGCTGGCCGGGCGCAGCCAGCCCCAGTAGCGCGCCGCCAGAAACACCATGTCCTTGCGGTGTTCGCTCATGCGCAGCCAGCCGCGCAGCATGCTCAGTACCAACCAGACGCTATAACCGCCGGCCAGCGAGGCCAGGACTACGCGGAAAACGGTGAGCAGATCCCACTCGCGGATGCCCTGGTAGAACAAGGAAACCGCGCCGACGCCCAGCGCCGCACCGGTCGCCAACACGATATTGAGCAGCAGTCGACGCCGTTCGCGCGCCAGATCCATCTGCCGCTTGATGAAGAAATCGTCGATCTCGGTTTTGAAATACTCGGTTTTTTCCTCCACCAGCTGGGTGATTTCCCGGCTCATCACGGCGATGCGCTCATCCAGCACCAGCGACAGCTTGTCGCCGGCATAGTCGACCAGTTCGCGTACATCGTCTTTGGTGAACTGGCGCTGGCTGTGCAGTTCCAGCGAAATCTTGTCCAATTTCTCGTCGATCGCCTTGCTGGCTCCGGCGACGACCTCGCGCATCTCATCGCCGGCCTGATTGACGCCGATGCGCACCACCTCGCCCAGTTTGTCGCCCGCCTTTTCAATCGCGGATTCCGAGGCCGCGGCGAGGCTGCCGCGAGCGTAGTCGATGGTTTTTTCAAACATGACGGGATGTCTCCTCAGCGTTTCTTGAACGCGGACTCTTCACCGGAAATCAGTTTGCGGATGTTGCTGCGATGGCGCGCCAGTACCAGCAGCGACAGTACGGCCAGAATGCCGGCCAGGAAGCGGGATTCTGGCCCTGGTCCCAGCAGGTAATAGCCGTAGACCGGGGCCAGCGACGCGGCGACCAGTGCGGAAAGCGAGGAAACCCGGGTAATGGCGAACACCACGCTCCAGGTCAGGATGGTCAGTCCGCCCAGGCGCAGGTCCAGCGCCAGCAAAACGCCCAGAGCGGTGGCGACGCCCTTGCCGCCCTTGAAGCCGAAGAACACCGGGTACAAATGGCCCAAGAAGGCGGCGAGCGCCGCCAGATAGGGAATGTAAGCCGGCAAGCCGTAATCGGCGGTGACCCATTGCGCCAATATCACCGCCAGATAGCCCTTCAAGGCGTCACCGAACAGGGTCAGCGCGGCGGCGGATTTCATGCCGGTACGCAGCATATTGGTCGCGCCCGGATTGCCGGAACCGTGGCTGCGCGGATCCGGCAGGCCATAAAAGCGTGCGACCAGAATGGCGAAGGAAACTGAGCCGAACAAGTAGGCGGTGATCAAAAGAAGTGCGGATTCAATCATGTGCGTACATTATCTACGTAGAATCCGCGCTTTTTCAGCAAGCGGCTTTGGATAGTCTGGATTGACATGGACATACTCTTTTTGCGGGATTTCCGCCTCGAAACGATTATCGGGCTGTACGAATGGGAGCGCAAAGCGCCGCAGCCGGTGATGCTCGATATCGAGATCGGCCTTTACGACCACAAGGCCGGCCATACCGACGATGTGGCGGATACCATCGACTACGGCAAAGTCGCCGCCCGCATCCAGGAAGTGGTGGCGACGCGCGAGATTCGTCTGGTGGAGACGCTGGGCGAATTGATCGCCGATATCGTCCGGCGTGAATTCGGTGCGCCCTGGGTTCGGGTTGCGGTGCGCAAGCTGGCGATCCTGCGCGGCGTGAAGGAGCTGGGCATCATCGTCGAGCGCGGCTCGCGGATTTGAAGGCGGCTTTTCAGTTGCGGCGCGCCAACATCAGAAATACCGGGTAGGCTCGAGTGCCGCTTTCCGATTCCTTGCTGATCTCGAACACCGTGTTGAAATCGGGCTCGCCGAATCCGGCCTGAACGGCGCGCGCTGCCAGGGCGCTCCGTTCGAAGCCGTGATGGACATCGACATGGCTGCCGTGAAAAGAACCGTCTTCCCGGTCCAGGTCGGCGATGCACAGCCAGCCGCCGGGGTTCAGCAGCGCATGGAATGTCTTCAGAATGGCGTCGGTGTCCGGGATGTGATGCAGCGTCATTGACGAATAGATCAGGTCGTAACGCTCATCCGGCAACGCCGCGGCGGTGAGGTCCATCAGCCGCGTGGTCATGTTGTTGATGCCCCAGACGGCGATTTTTTCCGCCGCGACCGACAGCATGCCGGCTGAGGTGTCCTTCAACGTGATATGGCCGAGGCGGGCTCGCAGCGGAAAGCTGAGCATGCCGCTGCCGCTGCCGTAATCCAGTGCGCGCATCGACCGATTCAGCGGTACGGCGGCCTGAATGGCGGCGGCGATCTTGTCGGCGCGCGCCCGGAACACCGGGTTTTCGTCCCACTGGCGCGCTTTGCTGTCGAAATGGGCGCTGTCGAGGACGGTTTTGTTCATCGCTTGCCGCCCAGCAATGAACCCAATACGCCGCGGATGATGGCGCGGCCAACCTGGCTGCCGACGGAACGGGCGGCGCTCTTGGCAAGCGCCTCGACGACCCCTTCACGTCTTCTCCCGCCGGCGCCGCTCGCGCCGCCGAACAGGTCGCCCAGCATGCCGCCGATGCCGCCGCTGGCCGGAGCTTCGGCCTGTGCTTTGGCTTGCGATGCGGCTTCCGCTTGTTGCGCGCTTTCCGCAGCGCGCGCCTTGAGGATTTCGTAAGCGGACTCCTGGTCCACGGTTTTTTCGTAGACGCCGGCGACCAGCGAGGTTTGCATCAGTTGCCGGCGCTTGCTTGCCTCGATCGGGCCGATCTGGCCGCCGGGGGGGATGATGAAAGCGCGTTCCACGACGCTGGGGCGGCCCTTTTCATCCAGGCAGGACACCAGCGCCTCGCCGACGCCCAGTTCGGTAATGGCCGCCGTTTCGTCCAGATCGCTGTTGTCGCGCATGGTTTCGGCGGCGGCCTTGACGGCTTTCTGGTCGCGCGGCGAGAAGGCGCGCAAGGCGTGCTGCACGCGGTTGCCGAGCTGTGACAGCACCTTGTCCGGCACGTCGGTGGGGTTCTGGGTGACGAAATAGACGCCGACGCCTTTCGAGCGGATCAGCCGCACGACCTGTTCGATCTTGTCGACCAGCGCGTCGGGCGCGTCGTTGAACAACAGATGCGCTTCGTCGAAGAAGAACACCAGCTTGGGCTTGTCGAGATCGCCGGCTTCCGGCAGGTTTTCGAACAGTTCGGACAGCAACCAGAGCAGCAGCGTGGCGTACATCTTCGGCGCCTGCATCAGCTTGTCGGCGGCAAGGATGTTGATGACGCCCTTGCCTTGGTCGGTTTGCATCAGGTCGGCGATGTTCAGCATCGGCTCGCCGAACAATTTGTCTCCGCCTTGGGTTTCCAGGCTGAGCAGGCCGCGCTGAATGGCGCCGACGCTGGCGGCGGAGATGTTGCCGTACTCGGTGGTGAAGTTCTTCGCGTTTTCGCCGACATATTGCAGCATGGCGCGCAGGTCTTTCAGGTCGAGCAACAGCAGGCCGTTGTCGTCGGCGACCTTGAAGATCAAGTTCAGCACGCCGGCCTGGGTTTCGTTCAGTTCCAGCATGCGCGCCAGCAGCAACGGCCCCATGTCGGAAATCGTGGTGCGCACGGGATGGCCCATGCTGTCTTCGCCGCCGCCGAAGGCGTCCCAGAAGGTGACCGGAAAAGCCTGGTATTGATGATCCTGCAGCCCGAGCTTGGCGATGCGCTCGGCGACTTTCGGGTTGCCGCCGCCGGCTTGCGAAATGCCGGACAGGTCGCCTTTCACGTCAGACATGAAACAGGGCACGCCGATCGATGAAAAATGTTCGGCCAGGGTTTGCAGCGTGACGGTCTTGCCGGTGCCGGTCGCGCCGGTAATCAGTCCATGGCGGTTGGCCATGGCGGGCAGCAGGACGATCTCGGTCGAGTCGTTCTTGGCGATAAGCATGGGCTGAGTCATGGCAGGTCCTCTTTGAGATGCCGCATTCTAAAAGCCTAAGATACGCCGCAACAATGAACCACAACACAGGGTCGGCCAGTTGGGCGCGCGCGCCGCAGTGTAAAATCCGGCCATTTTTCGTAGCGGGTAGCGATCATGGCCGGACATTCCAAATGGGCAAACATCCAGCACCGTAAGGGGCGTCAGGATGAAAAGCGGGGCAAGATATTCTCCAGATACGCCAAGGAAATCACCGTGGCGGCGAAGATGGGCGGCGGCGATGCGAGCTTCAATCCGCGCTTGCGCGTCGCCATCGACAAGGCCAAGTCGGAGAACATGCCGAACGACAATATCGAACGGGCGGTCAAGAAAGGCACCGGCGAGCTGGAGGGCGTCAGCTATGAAGAGATTCGCTATGAGGGCTACGGCCCCGGCGGCGCCGCGGTGATCGTCGATTGCCTGACCGACAACCGCGTGCGTACCGTGGCCGATGTGCGCCACGCCTTCTCGAAATGCGGCGGCAACCTGGGCACCGATGGTTCGGTCGTCTTCCAGTTCAAGCATTGCGGCCAGATCATCCTGGCGCCGGGCGCCAACGAAGATCAGGTCATGGAGGTGGCGCTGGAGGCCGGCGCCGAGGACGTGATCAGCAATGAGGACGGTTCCATCGAAATCATTACCGCGCCCACCGGCGACTTCGCAACCGTCAAGGAGGCGCTGGAAAAAGCCGGCTTCAAGCCGGCGATGGATGGCGTCGTGATGAAGGCCTTGAACGAAACCGATGTGGCCGGCGACGACGCGGTCAAATTCCAGAAGATGCTCGACATGCTGGACGACCTCGACGACGTGCAGGACGTCTATATCTCGGCGATCTTGCCCGAGTGAGCGTATTTGCGTGAGGCTACTCGGCATCGACCCCGGCCTGCGCATCACCGGCTACGGGGTCATCGACAAGGCGGGCCAACAGTTGACCTATGTCGCGAGCGGCGTCGTGCGTACGCAGACCGGCGAGCTCCCCGGCCGCATCAAGATCATTTTCGATGGCGTCAGCGAGGTGCTGGCGCAGTTTCGGCCGGATGTCAGCGTGATCGAAAAGGTCTTCGTCAACGTCAATCCGCAATCCACGCTATTGCTCGGCCAGGCGCGCGGCGCGGCGATCGCGGCGCTGACTGCGGCTGGCCAGTCGGTGTTCGAATACACGGCGTTACAGGTCAAGCAGGCGGTAGTGGGCAATGGGCATGCCGAAAAGGAGCAAGTGATGCATATGGTGAAGCGGCTGTTGAACCTGCCCGCCGAGCCGCGCGCGGACTCGGCCGATGCGCTCGCTTGCGCAATTTGCCATGCGCACGGCGGCATGGGGCTGGCGGGTGAGTTTGGCAGCCTGGGCAATGCCGGCCGCCGCCGCCGCGCGGGAAGAATGTTGTGAACAAGGTGGCCGCTGCACCGATAGACAATCCGCTGGAGCCGACGCCGGTGGCCTTGAGCAATCCGGTCAAGCGCTACTTGCTGGCGACGCGGCCGGCTTTTTTGACGATAGCGCTGGCCGGCTGCCTGCTGGGTTTCGCCACTGCGCTGGAAAGCGCCTTTTCCTGGCCGTTGGCGTTGTCGACTTTGTTTCTGGCCGTGGCGGCGCAAGCGGGCGTCAACGTGTTCAACGATTATTACGATCATCTCAACGGCAGCGACGCCGCCAATGTGGACCGCCTGTTCCCGTTTACCGGCGGCTCGCGCTTCATCCAGAACGGCGTCATGTCGCCGCGCCAGATGCAGGTCTATGCGCTGCTGCTGTTTGCCGGGGTGATTGCCGGCGGCCTGGGGTTGATCGCGACGCGCGGAATCGCTCTGTTCTGGATCGGGCTGGCTGGATTGTTGATTGGCTGGGCTTATTCCGCGCCGCCTTTGAAACTGAATAGCCGCGGCCTGGGCGAGATTTGTGTCGCAGCGGGGTTTTTGCTGATCGTCGCCGGCGCGGATTTCGTGCAGCGCGGCGTCGTCTCCAGTACGCCCTGGCTGATCGGCCTGCCTTATGCCTTGCTGGTCACCAACATCCTCTATATCAATCAGTTTCCCGACCGTCGCGCCGATCTGCAGGCCGGCAAGCGGCATTGGGTGGCGCGGCTTGAGCCCGCCGCCGCGGTGCGCGGTTATTGGCTGATTCTGGCGTTAGCGGCGGCGGCGCTGATCGGGCTGCTGGCGAGCGAGCGTCTGCCTGCGCTGGCGTGGATTTCGCTGCTTGCCGCCGTGCCTGCCGTCAAGGCCGGCCAGGTGTTGAGCGCACATGCCGCGGAGCCGAGCAAACTGGCGCCGGCGGTGCGGCTGGCCATCCTTGCGGCCCACTTGCAACCGGCCTTGCTGGCTGCTGCGCTGGCCTGGACGCTGCTCGCATGATCGGGCGCCTTAGCGGCACGCTGCTGGAAAAGCATCCGCCCCAGGTGCTGCTGGATGTCGCCGGCGTCGGTTATGAAATCGATGTGCCGATGAGCAGTTTCTACAACCTGCCGGCCATCGGCGAGCGCGTCACCTTGGTGACGCATTTCGTCGTGCGCGAGGATGCCCAGCAGCTTTATGGTTTTCTTAGCCAGAAAGAGCGCGCGGCGTTTCGCGAACTCATCCGGATTTCTGGCGTCGGCCCCAAGCTGGCCTTGTCGGTGTTGTCCGGCATGAGCGCGGACGACCTGGCCCAGTGCATCGTGCTGCAGGATGCCGGCCAATTGACGCGCGTGCCGGGCATCGGCAAGAAAACGGCGGAACGCTTGTTGCTCGAATTGAAAGGCCGGCTGGCCGATGCCTTGCCGACGGCGGGCGGCGTCTCGGCCGGTGCCGGCGTGACGCATGATGCGTTGGGCGCGTTGCTGGCATTGGGTTATTCGGATAAAGAAGCGCTGCCGGCGCTGAAACAATTGCCCGAAGGACTGAGCCTGGAAGATTCGATACGCCAGGCATTGAAACTGCTGGCCAGGAAGTAAACAGGACGTAGCCTACCGCCATGCTGGAACCCGACCGCCTCATTCCCGACCGCCTGATCGCTCCCGCACCCGCTTCACGCGAAGAAGAGGCGTTCGAACGCGCTTTGCGGCCGCAACGTTTGTCTGAATACGTCGGCCAGGCGCGCGCGCGGGAGCAGTTGGACATTTTCATCACCGCGGCGAAACAGCGTGGCGAGGCGCTGGATCACGTGCTGTTGTTCGGTCCGCCCGGCTTGGGCAAGACCACGTTGGCACACATCATTTCCCGCGAAATGGGCGTCAATCTGCGTTCGACCTCGGGGCCGGTACTGGAGCGCGCCGGCGATCTGGCCGCGCTGCTGACCAATCTGGAACCCAATGATGTGCTGTTTATCGATGAAATCCATCGCTTGAGCCCGGTGGTGGAGGAAATCCTGTATCCGGCGCTGGAGGATTATCAGCTCGACATCATGATCGGCGAGGGGCCGGCTGCGCGTTCGGTCAAGCTGGATCTGCCGCCCTTCACGCTGATCGGTGCGACCACGCGCGCCGGCATGCTGACCAATCCGCTGCGCGACCGGTTCGGTATCGTCGCCCGTCTGGAGTTCTACACGCCGGAAGAGCTCGCGTTCATCGTCGCCCGCTCGGCGCGCTTGCTGGGTGTGGATACCTCTGATGAAGGCGCGGTGGAAATTGCACGCCGTTCGCGCGGCACGCCGCGCATCGCCAACCGCTTGCTGCGGCGGGTGCGCGACTATGCCGAGGTCAAGGCGGACGGCAAGGTCGATGCACCGGTGGCCGATGCGGCTTTGAAGATGCTGGAAGTCGATAGCGTCGGCCTGGATGTGATGGATCGCAAACTGCTTTCGGCGATGCTGGAAAAATTCGCCGGCGGCCCGGTCGGCCTGGAGAATCTGGCGGCGGCAATCGGCGAAGCGGCCGATACCATCGAAGACGTATTGGAGCCTTATCTGATCCAGCAAGGTTTTCTCGCCCGAACGCCGCGCGGCCGCGTCGCGCAACCACTGGCCTGGCGGCATTTCGGTTTCATCCAGCCGGGCAGTGAAGCGGGCCGTGATTCGGAACTTTTCTAGCCGGAGCGGGCCAACCTGGTTGGTCGCTCATTCCCGCCAACTTGCTTAGTTTCCAAACCATGGGCGCCAATCAGGATTCTTTTGTTTCTTCATTCAGCTGGCCAATCCGGGTCTATTGGGAAGATACCGATGCCGGCGGCGTCGTTTATTACGCCAACTATCTGAAATTTCTCGAGCGTGCGCGCACCGAATGGCTGTCGCATCTGGGGCTGGAACAGGATCAGCTGGCGGCGGATGCCGGCGTGGTTTTCGTGGTGCGGCGGGTGGAGGCGGACTACCTGAAGCCGGCGCGCTTCAACGATCGACTGCTCGTGCGCTGCACGTTGGCCGAGCTTGGCCGCGCCAGTTTGAGCATGTATCAGCAGGTGCTGCGCGGTGCGGACGTGCTGTTGAATGCGCAGGTCAAAGTGGCCTGTGTGGAGCGGGCCGGATTCCGGCCCGCTAGAATCCCGGCTTTCGTGAGTCAAGCATTTGGAGTTTTGACCTGATGGATATTGCTCTCAGCCAGGATATGTCGTTCATCGCCCTTGTCGCCCAGGCGAGCTGGGTGGTAAAGGCGGTGTTGCTGCTGCTGTTGTTCGCCTCGGTGGCCTCGTGGTGGCTGATCTTCGAGAAGATTTTCACACTGCGGCGCGAGCGTCGACAGGCCGAGGCGTTCGAGCGGGAGTTCTGGGGCGGCGGCCACAGCGACATCGTCAATCGCGCCGACGAAGAGGAACGCAGCAGCAGCCTGGAAGAAGTGTTTCGCGCCGGTTGGCGCGAATTCCGGGTCAAACGCAAGCTGAACGTCGCGCCGCAGACCGTGATCGAGAGCGCGCGTCGCGCGATGCGCGCGGCCTACCAGCGCGAGATGGATCAGGTGGAATCGTACCTGCCCTTTCTGGCCACGGTCGGTTCCGTGTCGCCATACATCGGCTTGCTAGGCACGGTCTGGGGCATCATGAATGCGTTCATGGGCTTGTCCAATGTTGCTCAGGCGACGCTGGCGCAAGTCGCTCCCGGCATCGCCGAGGCGCTGATCGCCACCGCCATCGGCCTGTTCGCGGCGATTCCGGCGGTCGTCGCCTACAACCGCTTTACCCATGACATCGACCGCCTGGCCAGTCGTTACGACATTTTCATGGAAGAGTTTTCCAACATTCTGCAGCAGGAGATGGGCCGAGCATGATCCCGCGGCGCACGCGCAAGGCGGTCAACCAGATCAACGTCGTGCCGTATATCGACGTGATGCTGGTGTTGCTGGTGATCTTCATGGTGACCGCGCCGTTCATCAATCCAACCCAGGTCGAGCTGCCCAGCATCGGCAAGAGCGCGGCGGCGCCGGTGGCGCCGCTGGAAGTGGTGATTCGTGTCGATGGCAGCTTGCTGCTGCGCGACCGCGGCGCCAATGAGGAAGGCGAGGTGGTGGACGAGGATCGGCTGCCAGCTGCGGTACGCGCCCGCCAGCAAGCCAGTCCGCGCCAGCCGGTGGTGATTTCAGCCGATAAAAACGTGCGCTACGAGTCGGTCATGCGGGTCATGGACGCTTTGCAATCGCTCGGCGTCGTGCGCGTAGGACTGTTGGTGAAACCGGCGCAGCCGTGATGAGCACCTCGCATCGCATGCAGCATCTTTCCTCGGGCGGCTTGGCCCTGTTGGTGCATGGCATGCTGCTGCTTGGGCTGATGATCGGTGTGTCCTGGAAAAATCCGCCGCATTTGCCGATCGAGGCGGATATCTGGACGGAGTTGCCGGCGCCGCCGCCCCCCTCGCCCGAGTTTGCGGCGCAGCCTGAACCGTTGCCTGAGCCCGCACCGCTGCCGGCGCCGAAGCCTGCAACCGTGCAACCGGAGCAGGCCGAGATCGCACTGGAGAAGGCGAAAGATAAACGCGCCGAAGAGCAACAGGCTGAATTGCAGCGAAAACAGGAACTCGCGCTGGCGGAAAAGAAGCTGGCGGAAGACAAGCGCATAGAGGCGCAGCGCCGGCTTGAACAGGAGCGCACTGAAAAGGAACGACTGGAAAAAGAGCGCAGCGAAAAAGAAAAACAGATGCAAACGCGGCGTCAGCTCGATCAGGAACTGGCGCGGCAGATGCGTGAAGAACTGGACGCCGAGGCAACGCAACTGCGTTCCATGCAGGCCCGCGCGCTTACCAGCCGACAGGCTAGCTTGGTGCGCGATTTTCAGGAGCGGATACGCGGCAAGATCCGAGACGCGCTGATCTTGCCGCAGAATCTGAGGGGGGATGCCGAGGTGGTTTTTCAGGTCAGCCTGCTGCCCAATGGCGAGGTGTTGCGGGTTGCCCTGGTCAGAACCAGCGGGCAACCTTTGTACGATAGCGCGGTCGAACGCGCCATTTTTAAGGCTTCTCCCTTGCCTTTACCCAATGAGCGCGAAGCCGCCGCACCGTTTCGCGAAGGTTTGACGCTGAAATTTCGCCCCTCGGACGATGTCGTCGGACTCCCTTAACCTGTACCTGGTCCTCTAACTTTTCTCTGCGCCATGTTCATACGTCTATTCGTTGCGGTGTTTTGTGTCCTGTCGGCCCTGCCGGCCTGGGCGGTGATGACTATCGAGATCGTCGGCGGTGCGTCGAATCGCATTCCGCTTGCCGTCTTGCCGTTTGGCGTCAGGCCCGCCGAGGGTGTGGGGGCGGGATCCCTGCTGGACATTGCAGAGGTCGTGAGCGCGGATTTGGGGCGCAGCGGTTATTTTCGCCTGGTGGAGAGCAAGGACAGCGTCTCGCCAGACGATCCGCGCATGCTTTCGTTGCCGGTCTGGAAAGGACGCGGCGCCGACGCGGTGTTGGTGGGCCAGGTCTTGCCCGCCGCCGCTGGCAAGGTGGAAGTGCGTTTCTGGTTGTTGGATGCCGTGCGGCAGACCACGCTCAAGGCGCTTGCCTATGTTTCCTCGCCAGCCGGATTGCGGGGGGTGGCGCACAAGGTTGCCGATGAGGTGCATGAGGCGTTGCTGGGCGAGCCGGGCAGTTACTCCGGTCGCATCGCTTATATCCTGAAACGTAATGGTCGCTACGAATTGCAGGTGGCCGATGCCGATAGCCAGAATGCGGCGACCGTTACCACCTCCCCGGAACCCTTGATCTCGCCCGCCTGGTCGCCGGATGGCCAGCGTTTGGCCTATGTTTCGTTCGAGGACAAGAAGCCGGTCATTTATGTGCAGAGCCTGGCCGATGGCAGTCGCCGAGCGGTAGCTAAGTTTCGCGGCTCGAATTCGGCGCCGGCCTGGTCGCCGGATGGCCGCAGGCTGGCGGTGACGCTTTCGAAGGACGCCACCTCGCAGATTTATTTGCTTGATCTGGACAGCGGGGCCGCCACGCGTTTTACCAGCGGCGGCGCACTGGATACCGAGCCCCTGTTCAGCCCGGATGGGCGCTGGCTGTTTTTTACTTCCAACCGTGGCGGTACCCCGCAAATCTACAAGGCCTCTCTGCTGGATGGCGGCGTGAGTCGTGTCACTTTCGAGGGCGGTTACAATGTCTCCCCCGCCTTGTCGCCGGACGGCAAGGTTCTGGCTTTCGTACATCGGCGCGATGCGCGTTTTCATATCGCGGTGCTGCATTTGGAGAGTGGCCAGATGCAGGTGTTGACCGATACGGCGTTTGACGAATCGCCCAGTTTTGCGCCGAATGGCCGTCAGATTCTTTATGCCACGTTGGTCAATGGCCGCGGCGTGCTGGCCACGGTCAGCGTGGATGGCAGGGTGCGCCAGCGTTTGTCGCAAAGCGGTGATCTGCGCGAGCCGGCCTGGGGGCAATGAGGTGTTATCGTTGCCATGACTGTCCGCGCGGACGTTCGGGGCCGGCGGAGTTGTGCTATTTTCGTGATGCGTCGACCTGATAAACCGCCGCTTCTTTGATTTGAATCGGGAGATCCCATGAAATATCTGCTTCCTTTTGCGCTAATTGGTGTGTTCCTTGTCGGCTGTGCTGATACCCCTTTGAAACAGGCTGACATTGAAGATCGCGCTATGGCGACTTCGGCAAGCAAATACGGCGTTAATGCGTCGCTGGCCAAACCACCGGTTGAATCCGCCTCGGCCAGCACCACGGGGGCGCCGATTTCGGATATCTCCGCTAAGCCGCTAGCCGCCGGCATGGGCAAGCCGACTCAGGATCCGGGCGTAGAGACGCGCGGCGTTTCGCTGCAGAGCCCGGAGGGAGTGGCTTTGACCGGCGTGACAGCGGGCGGGGTCGCCGCGCAGGCGGCTGCCGGCGGAGCCGGGGCGAAACACGAATCTGCAGAAGCGTTGAAATATGTCGCCCAGCCGGTGCTCGATCCGAAGAATCCGCAAAGCCCGTTGGCGCAACGCCGTCTACTGTTCGATTACGACAGTGCGGCGATCCGCGATGAGTATCGGACCTTGCTCGAAATGCACGCCCAATATCTGAAAAATGAGAAAACGGCCAAGATGCTGCTGCAAGGCCATGCCGATGAGCGCGGCAGCCGGGAATACAACCTGGCATTGGGTCAGCGCCGAGCCGAGAGTGTTTACCAGGCATTGAACCTGCTCGGCGTGCCGAGCAGCCAGATGGAGGCGGTCTCTTTGGGCGAGGAGAAGCCGGTTGCGGAAGGCCATGATGAAAGCGCCTGGGCGCAGAACCGCCGTACCGAACTGTTGTATCAGGATGAGTAATTTTTGATGAGACCGCGTGCCCTTGCGTTGTTGTCGTTATGCCTGCTGGTTTCAGGCACGAGTTCTGCCGGCCCGCTCGAGGACCTCATCGCGCGCGTAGCCGAATTGAACAACCAGGTTCAGGCCCAGAACGACCGCATTGCCAAGTTGGAGGCGCAGCAGCAAAACCAGGGCTTGTTCGGGTTGTTGAATCAGGTGGATGCGTTGAAAACCGACGTGGCGCGTTTGCGTGGCGGTCAGGAAGAGCAGGCACATCGCCTGGAAATTGCCGATAGACGCGTCAAGGATATCTTTGCCGATCTGGATGAGCGCCTCAGAGAACTCGCCAAGCGGCCGATAGCATCCGTCCCCGATTCCATTCGTCTGCAGCCTTCGCAATCGTTGCTGGTATCGCCCGTTCCATCAGTGGCGACCGTGGATGCCGAGTCGGAAGGCAAGTCCTATGAAGTCGCACATGCGTTGATCAAGGCTGGGAAATACAAGGAGGCCATCGACGCGTTTCAATCCTTCATCAAGCAATATCCGTCAAGCGCGCTGGCGGCGAATGCGCTTTATTGGGTGGGAATTTCGCAGGTCACCGGCCTGTCGGATTTCACCGCGGCAGCGGAGAGTTATCAACGGATATTGAAGGATTTTCCGACTAGTCCGAAGGTTCCTGATGCGCTGCTCTCGCTGGCGCGCGCGCAAATCCAGCTCGATGACAAGTCGGCGGCGCGAGCGACGCTGAACCAGTTGCTTGCCAAGCATCCCGCCAGCAAGGCGGCGGAAAACGGCAAGAAACTGCTTGCCACGCTCAATTAATTTTTTTGATCTTGTCGGCCAGTCGTCTTCGCATCAGCGAAATATTTTTTTCTTTGCAAGGCGAAGCCAGCCGGGTGGGTTTGCCGACAGTTTTCGTCAGGCTCACCGGTTGTCCTTTGCGTTGCACCTATTGCGACACGGATTATGCTTTTCAGGGCGGCGAATGGATGGGCGTCGAGGCGATCTTGCGCCAAGTGAGGTCTTATCCGACGCGCCACGTCACCGTCACCGGCGGCGAACCGCTGGCGCAGAAAGCGTGCCATGTGCTGCTCGGCGCTTTATGTGATGCCGGCTGCGATGTATCGCTGGAAACCAGCGGCGCCCTGGATATCGCCGGCGTCGATCGACGCGTCTCGCGCATCGTCGATCTGAAAACGCCGGCTTCGGGCGAAGTCGAGCGCAATTTCTGGCCCAATCTGCAGGCGTTAAGTACCCTCGACGAAGTGAAATTCGTGCTTGCCGATGAGGCTGATTACCTGTGGGCCAAGCAGATGTTGCGGGAGCATCGCATTGAGCAGCGTTGTCCGGTGCTTTTTTCGCCGGTGTGGGGCCAGATCGCTCCCGCCCAGCTTGCTGAATGGATTTTGCGAGATGGGTTGCCGGTGCGCATGCAGGTCCAATTACATAAGTTGCTATGGCAAGAGGCGAAAGGGCGATGACGAGGGCAGTCGTTTTATTGTCGGGTGGATTGGATTCCGCCACGACGTTGGCTTTGGCGCGGCGTGATGGTCTGTCCTGCCATGCGCTGAGCCTGGATTATGGCCAACGCCATCATGCCGAGCTGGCGGCGGCGAGTGCCGTGGCGGCAACCCTGGGCGCCGTGGAGCATCGGATCATGCGGCTGGATATGGGCGCTTTCGGCGGTTCGGCGCTGACGGATGCCTCCATTGCCGTGCCGGAAAGCGCCAGCGAGGGTATACCGGTAACGTACGTGCCGGCACGCAACACCATCATGCTGGCGCTGGCGCTGGGATGGGCCGAGGTTTTGGACGCTGACGCGATCTATATCGGCGTGAATGCGCTCGATTATTCGGGCTATCCGGATTGCCGCCCGGCTTTCGTTGAAGCGTTTCAGCTCTTGGCCAATATGGCGACTAAACGAGCGGTCAATGGCGCGCCAATCGAGATCCGCGCGCCTCTGATCGATTTGAGCAAGGCGGAAATTGTCCAGCTTGGGACGGCGTTGGGCGTAAATTATCGGTTGACCGTTTCTTGCTACCAAGCCGACCTGGATGGGCGCGCGTGCGGACGCTGTGATTCCTGTCGCTTGCGCCGGCAAGGGTTTGAGCAGGCAGGGCTGGTTGATCCTACCCGATATAGGGATTGACCGCATTGTCACGTCGCATGCGGGCCTGAATAATCCGCCTGCAATCGCAGTCCTATTTAGCGTTTCCCCACTCAGGAGTTAGATTGATGGATGCCGTGGAAAACCCCGCACTGGTTGTGGCTTGGTCAGGTTTCTTTTTGGCCTTGATTTTTGGATTTGTCGCAAACAAGACCAGTTTTTGCACCATGGGTGCGGTCTCCGATATCGTCAATATGGGTGACTGGGGGCGCATGCGGGCTTGGTTGCTCGGCATTGGTTTGGCCATCGTCGGCACTAATCTGGTGGCCTATTGGGGCTATGTCGATCTCGGCCAGTCTTTCTACACGCGCGGGACGGTGTATTGGCTGGCCGCTTTGGTGGGCGGTTTAACATTTGGTTTGGGAATGACGCTCGCAGGTGGGTGCGGTCAGCGTACGCTGGTCCGACTGGGCGGCGGCAATCTCAAGTCTATCGTCGTTTTCATGTTCCTCGGCTATGCCGCACTGGTAACGATGAATGGGCTTCTGCGTGTGTTCGTCGACTCTGTTTTGCGTGCAGACGCGGTCACTCTTCACCTTGATGGCTTGCAGACGCTGCCTAGCTTGCTGGGCATGACGGATAAGGTTTCTCAACTCGCTTTGGCGGTAGGGCTGGGAATGCTGATTCTGGTGTTTGTCTTCATCAGCAAAGAGTTTCGGGAGAGCCGGGATAACCTGCAGGCGGGGCTGGTGGTCGGCGTCGTCGTCATTGCGGGCTGGTATGTCACTGGCCACCTCGGTTTCGGGGAAAACCCGGAAACCATGGAGTTGACTTATATGGGGACCGACTCCAGAGGACCTGAATCGATGACCTTCGTCGGGCCGCTTGCCTACACCATGGATCTGTGGGCCTACTGGCGCGACAAGAAGATCACATTCGGTGTTGCGAGCGTGTTCGGCGTGGTGATGGGCTCCTTCATCTACTCCGTGTTCAGTCGTAGCTTCCGTTGGGAGTACTTCAACTCGCCGCAAGACATGTTTCGCCATATCCTGGGAGCCATTCTGATGGGGTTTGGTGGCATTACTGCAATGGGTTGCACCATCGGTCAGGCTGTAACAGGCGTTTCTACTTTGGCGCTCAGTTCCTTTATCGTATTCTTTGGAATCGTCGCAGGATCGGCCATTACCATGAAGGTTCAGTACTACTTGATGATGCGAGACGCCTGATGCAAATGTTTCATTCAAGTGCCGCTATATGCGGCCGATAATGAATTGAGTAAGCGCCGTATGCGCTTTAGTTTGAAGGGGTTAATTATGCGTAAGCTGCTGCTAGGTTCGTTGATGATGGGAATGGCGGCTTTCTTTACTGCACCGGTCCATGCAAGTTCTGAGCCGACCAAAGCGATCAATTTCGAGTTTGTGGATGTCAACGGCAAGAATTTGAAGCTATCCGATTTCAAAGGCAAATGGGTGTTGGTGAATTTTTGGGCGCCTTGGTGCCCGCTCTGTTGGGTTGAAGTGCCAACCCTGAACGAGCTGAATAAGCGTAAGGATTTTGTCGTGATCGGCGTTGGTCTGGATTACGGACCGGATGAGAATGTTGTGAAGGATACGGCCAACCGGCACAGCATCGAGTTCCATGCCGTCGTCGCCGGCGGTGCTCGGCGCAATCCGGATAGCCCGTTCCGCCAAGTCGGGCCGGTTGATTTCTATCCTACCTCGTACATCTATGATCCAAACGGTGAGATCGTCATGTTCATTCCGGGGCAAGTGAGGATGAACAAGATTCTTGCCTTTATGGAGGATTACAAAGCCAAGAATACCCAATATGCAGGTAGCAAGCAGCCCGATGCAGGCGCCGCTTCGGGTATCAAAGAGGTGACTTACGGCAAGCCGGAAGCGGTTTCACCTGCAAAAGCATCACCTGCGAACAGGAAGGCCCCTCGTACAACTACATATTGACAGCGTTCTGTAAGCTTCCTTGTTGACGGACAGGACGTTTTTCACAATAATTGCGGACTTTTCCGGGTCGGTAGCTCAGCCGGTAGAGCAGCGGACTTTTAATCCGTTGGTCGCGAGTTCGAATCTCGCCCGACCCACCAATACTAAGGGCTGTTAGCTCAGTTGGTAGAGCAGCGGACTCTTAATCCGTAGGTCGAGTGTTCGAGCCACTCACAGCCCACCAATGTAAGGGGTTTGGCGAAAGTCCAAACCCCTTTTCTTTTTGCTTCCGGAGTAAGGCTGAACTTGACCGGAAACGGCGCAGTCGCTAGTGTTTAATCCTTTTGGAAGAACAAGATAATCTCACCATGGCTGACATGGAATTGACCGGTGCCGAGATCGTAGTTAGCTGCTTGCGGGACGAAGAGGTGAAGCATATCTTCGGCTATCCCGGTGGTGCTGTACTCAATATCTACGACGAAATTTACAAGCAGAATGCGTTCAAGCACATCCTGGTTCGCCATGAGCAGGCGGCCGTGCATGCTGCTGATGCCTATGCCCGCGCAACTGGCGAGGTGGGCGTCGCAATCGTCACTTCGGGTCCCGGGGCGACGAATGCGGTAACCGGTATTGCTACCGCCTACATGGACTCGATTCCCATGGTGGTCATCTCCGGCCAAGTTCCGACGGCGGCCATTGGACAGGATGCTTTTCAGGAAGTTGACATGGTCGGCATCACGCGGCCGTGCGTGAAACATAACTTCCTGGTCAGGGACGTGCGTGATTTGGCCGCAACGATAAAGAAGGCCTTCTACATAGCAGCAACCGGTCGCCCCGGTCCGGTGGTGGTTGATATTCCCAAGGACGTCACCCAGCACCGTTGCGTTTACGACTATCCCAAGAGCATTTCAATGCGCTCTTACAACCCCACCAGCAAGGGGCATGCCGGGCAAATCAAAAAGGCTGCACAGATGTTGCTGGAGGCGAAGCGGCCGATGATTTACACCGGCGGCGGCGTCATTCTGGGCAACGCGGCAGCTCAAGTTATCGAGCTGGTTCGTCTGCTCGGTTTTCCGACAACCAGCACCCTGATGGGGCTGGGTGGATATCCCTCACCGGACCCCTTGTTTCTCGGTATGCTCGGCATGCATGGCACGATTGAAGCCAATATGGCCATGCAGCACTGTGACGTCTTGCTGGCAGTGGGTGCGCGTTTCGATGACCGAGTGATCGGCAATCCAAAGCATTTCGCCAAAGAGGCGCGGCGTATCATCCATATCGATGTGGATCCATCCTCGATCTCCAAGCGGGTTCGTGTCGATGTCCCCATCGTCGGTGAAGTGGCGCAAGTGGTCGAAGAAGTGATCAAGCTGCTTAAGGCTGACAAAGCCAAGCCGGAAGAACAGGCACTCAAAGCCTGGTGGGCACAGATCGAACTCTGGCGTGCGCAGGATTGCCTGAAATATGACCGCGCTTCGGCCGTGATCAAGCCCCAGTTCGTCATTGAGAAACTTTACGAAGTGACACAGGGCGATGCCTATGTCACTTCAGATGTGGGCCAACACCAGATGTGGGCCGCGCAGTACTACCCGTTCGATAAACCTCGCCGTTGGATCAATTCGGGCGGACTCGGCACGATGGGGTTCGGTCTTCCGGCCGCGATGGGGGTGCAGATGGCATTCCCGGAAGCAATGGTGGCTTGCGTGACCGGTGAAGGCAGCGTCCAGATGAACATTCAGGAACTGTCCACATGCAAGGAGTGGAATCTTCCAATCAAGGTGATTTTGCTGAACAACGGCGTCCTTGGCATGGTGCGCCAGTGGCAGCAATTCTTTTATGAAGAGCGCTACGCCGAGTCATACATGAATTCATTGCCCGATTTCGTGAAGCTGGCGGAAGCCTACGGCCATGTCGGCATCACCATCGACAAACCCGAGGATGTTGAACCTGCGTTGCGCGACGCCTTCGGCAAGTACAAGGATCGCCTGGTCTTCCTCAACTTCCTGACGGATCCGCGTGAAAACGTGTTCCCGATGATCCCGGCAGGCAAGGGCTTGTCCGAGATGATTTTGGTTTAAGGGAAAGCCATGCGTCACATCATCTCCTTACTCATGGAAAACGAATCGGGCGCTTTGTCGCGCGTCGCCGGCCTGTTTTCAGCGCGTGGCTACAACATTGAATCGCTGACGGTTGCGCCGACCGAAGATGCCACGCTTTCTCGAATGACGATCGTTACGCGCGGATCGACCGACGTGATTGAACAGATCACAAAACAACTCAACAAGTTGGTGGATGTGGTCAAGGTTCAGGACCTGACCGACGGCAGCCATATTGAGCGTGAACTGATGCTGGTGAAGGTGCGGGCAACCGGCGATTTGCGCGAAGAAATGAAGCGTCTGGCCGATATTTTTCGCGGCGGGATTCTGGATGTCTCAGATAAGACCTACACCATTGAATTGACCGGGACTGGTTCGAAACTGGACGCTTTTCTCGAAGCCGTCGATCCGGCAAATATCCTGGAAACCGTGCGAACCGGGGCGTCCGGAATCGGGCGTGGCGACCGCATCATGAAGATTTGATTGCAACGAAAGGAAACAACATGAAGGTTTATTACGAAAAGGATGCGGACCTCTCTTTGATCAAGAAGAAGAAGGTCGCCATCGTAGGTTACGGCTCCCAGGGCCATGCCCATGCCAACAATCTGAAGGACTCCGGCGTCAAGGTCACCGTGGGTTTGCGCAAGGATGGCGCCTCCTGGAACAAGGCCAAAAACGCCGGCCTCAATGTCAAGGAAGTGGCGGAAGCCGTCAAAGGCGCCGATATTGTGATGATCCTGGTGCCGGACGAGCAGCAGCCCGACGTTTATCACAATGACATCGCGCCGCACATCAAGCAGGGTGCAGCCCTGGCCTTCGCGCACGGCTTCAATATCCACTACAACCAGATCGTGCCGCGCGCCGACCTGGATGTGATCATGATCGCGCCGAAAGGCCCCGGTCATACCGTGCGTTCGACCTACATGCAAGGCGGTGGCGTGCCTTCACTGATCGCGGTCCATCAGGATAAATCCGGCAAGGCCAAGGACATTGCGCTGGCGTATGCCGCCGCCAATGGCGGGGCTCGCGCGGGTGTGATCGAAACCAACTTCCGCGAAGAAACCGAAACCGACCTGTTCGGCGAACAGGCTGTGCTCTGCGGCGGCGCCGTGGAACTGGTGAAGATGGGTTTCGAAACGCTGACCGAAGCCGGCTACGCGCCCGAGATGGCCTACTTCGAGTGCCTGCACGAACTCAAGCTGATCGTCGACCTGATCTATGAGGGCGGCATCGCCAACATGAACTACTCCATCTCCAACAATGCGGAATATGGCGAGTACGTGACCGGCCCCGCCGTCATCAACGAGCAGTCGCGCGCCGCCATGCGCCAGGCCCTGAAGAACATCCAGAACGGCGACTACGCCAAGCGTTTCATCCTCGAAGGCCGCACCAACTACCCCGAGATGACGGCCCGCCGCCGCCTGAATGCCGAGCATCCGATTGAAATCGTCGGCGAAAAGCTGCGCGATATGATGCCCTGGATCAAGGCCAACAAGTTGGTCGACAAGAGCCGCAACTGATCGGCTAGTGGCCGGTGGCGCGTAGCCAAGTCTTTCGCGCCGTCGGCTCGCATGAATGGCTGCGAGTTGCCTGCCAGTAAGGTCAGCGTTTCCAGAGGTGATTTTGTACCGCTTTGAAGATGCCTGAAACTGACCGCTCAGATCACGAAATAGTCGAGGAAGAAGTCGCGCTGAAGCCGACGCGGCGGGGCATTTTCCTGTTGCCTAACCTGCTCACCACAGGCGCGCTTTTTGCCGGCTTTTTCGCCATCGTCCAGGCCATGAATGGCCGCTATGAGCAGGCGGCCATTGCAATTTTGGTGGCCATGATACTGGACGGCCTGGATGGCCGCGTGGCCCGTTTGACCAATACGCAGAGTGCTTTCGGTGCGGAATACGATTCCCTGTCCGACATGGTGTCGTTCGGAGTTGCTCCGGCGCTGGTGATCTACAGCTTTGCGCTGAAAGGAATGGGCAAGTTCGGTTGGATCGCTGCGTTTGTGTTCTGCGCGGCGGCCGCACTGCGCCTGGCTCGTTTCAATACCATGCTGGCCGTCCAGGACAAGCGCTGGTTCATGGGCTTGCCCAGTCCTGCGGCCGCGGCCTTGGTCGCCGGTTTCGTCTGGCTTATGGTGGATAACCATATCTCCGGCGACGAAGTGCGCTGGTTGGCCTGGGGCGTCACGCTGTTCGCCGGCGTCAGCATGATCACCAACTTGGCGTTTTACAGCGGCAAGGATTTCAACCTGAAGCGCAGCGTGCCGTTCCTGGTGGTTGTGTTGATTGCGCTGGGCTTCTCGCTGATTTCGGTCGATCCCCCCATCGTGTTGTTCCTGTTGTTTCTGGGTTACGGCGTATCGGGCTATGTTTTGTGGCTGAAGCGCCGTTTCCTCCGCAAACCAACCGCAGTCGAAAGCGGTACGCCGGAAGCGTAAGCCAGGCGTGCCAATGACTTTGCCGCGCTCTCGCGGGTTCTGATCCGGCTCTGATCCCATTCCCTCGCTGCATTAAAATCAGATTCCCAGACCGTCCCATGCAGGGGCGATTGTGCATATGGAGCAGGCCATGAATGACCAACTGATTATTTTCGACACGACTTTGCGTGATGGTGAGCAAAGTCCGGGGGCGGCGATGACCAAGGACGAAAAAGTCCGCATCGCCCGCCAATTGGAACGACTCGGCGTCGATGTCATCGAAGCCGGCTTCGCCGCGGCCAGTCCGGGTGACGCGGACGCGATCCGCAGCGTTGCCAGCATCATAAAAAACTCGACCGTCTGCTCACTGGCGCGCGCCAATGAGCGTGATGTGCGCGCCGCTGGAGAGGCCATCAAGCCAGCCGCCTCGGGCCGGATTCATACGTTCATCGCCACCAGCCCCATTCACATGGAAAAGAAACTGCGCATGCAGCCGGACCAGGTGGTGGAAGCGGCGGTCAAAGCAGTCAAGCTGGCGTTGGAATACACCGACAACGTCGAGTTTTCCGCCGAGGATGCGGTGCGTTCCGAGATGGACTTCCTGTGTCGTGTGTTCGAGGCCGTGATCAAGGCCGGCGCCAAGACCCTAAATGTGCCGGATACCGTCGGCTACAGCATTCCTGCGTTGTGGGGCGATCGCATTCGCCAACTGATCGAACGGGTGCCGAATTCGGATCAGGTGATCTGGTCCACGCATTGCCACAATGATCTCGGCATGGCCGTGGCGAATTCCCTGGCGGCCGTGATGAGCGGTGCCCGCCAGGTGGAATGCACGATCAACGGCCTGGGCGAGCGCGCCGGCAATGCTTCGCTGGAAGAGATCGTCATGGCGGTGAAGACGCGACGCGACGTGTTTGCCT
This sequence comes from uncultured Thiobacillus sp., assembly GCA_964466195.1. Classification (GTDB taxonomy): domain Bacteria; phylum Pseudomonadota; class Gammaproteobacteria; order Burkholderiales; family Thiobacillaceae; genus PFJX01. The sequence continues at coordinate 125,880 of CAYXMQ010000002.1, read as the reverse complement.
GCGATTCGCGCATCGACACCACCCAGATCGTGCCGACTTCGCGTCTGGTCTCGCAAATTACCGGTTATCCGGTGCAGCCCAACAAGGCCATCGTGGGGGCCAATGCGTTCTCGCACGAATCCGGCATCCATCAAGACGGCGTGCTCAAGCATCGCGAAACCTACGAGATAATGCGCGCGGAAGATGTCGGCTGGAGCCATAACAAGCTCACGCTGGGCAAGCTGTCCGGCCGCAACGCCTTCCGTTCCCGTTTGCATGAACTCGGCATCGTTATGGAGAGCGAAGAGGCTTTGAACGCCACCTTTGCGCGCTTCAAGGATCTGGCGGACAAGAAGCGGGAAATCTTCGATGAAGACCTGCATGCCCTGGTGGCCGTCGAAGGCAGTGTCGATACCTGCGACCGCTTCAAGCTGGTTTCCTTGAAAGTCTGTTCCGAAACCGGCGAGACGCCGCATGCCCATATTGTGTTGTCGGATGGCGGAACCGAGTTGCGCGCCGACGAGTTAGGCGGCGGCCCGGTCGATGCGTCGTTTCGCGCGATTGAAAAGATGGTGGGAAGCGGCGCCACGTTGCTGCTTTACTCGGTCAACAACATCACCACCGGCACCGATGCCCAGGGCGAAGTGACGGTACGGCTCGCGCGCAACGGACGCATCGTGAACGGGCAGGGAGCGGACACCGACATTGTCATCGCCTCGGCCAAGGCGTATCTGAATGCGTTGAACAAGCTGTTCGGAGTCGAAGAACGGGCGCATCCGCAGGTTTGATTTCGGCGCGCAAAAACAAAACGGGCGGCCAATGGCCGCCCGTTTTGTTTAAGCCAGGCTGAATCAGCTGCGATGGATGCACGGGATCTTGCCGTCCTCGCCGATATCCGCCGGCACTTTGCCGAGCCACATCTGCCACATCGAGGTGAACCACATGATGGCGAACGAGGTGCCCATCAGTGCGCCGGAAATGATCACCACCCAGGCAAAGCCGCTCCACACCTTGGTCAAGTACCAGGAAGCGACGTCGGTGATCAAGGTCAGGAAGGGAACGGCAATCACCAGACATTTCAGCCAGGTCGGACGGATATAGGCATGCGTGAAGATGAAGCCGACGATGAAGAAGATGAAGGTGATCGAAAACAGGTGGATATGGGATACGCGCACCAGCGTGTGGATGGTCATGCCCTCATCTTTGGCGGTGACCTTCGCGAGGCCTTCGGGAGCCGTGAAATTCGGCAAGTGGGGGTTGGCTTCGGGGTTGTGGCAAGCGATGCAATGCTCTTGCAGGATGGGATTGATCTTGCTCTCGATTTCCTCGGTTTTGCCGCCGGCATGCAGCCACTCGAAGATCACCTGCCGCTTCTCTGCGGGCAGCATGTCAGCCATGGAGGCGCGCAGTGCGGTTTCCAGTTTGGTGCCTTCAGGATTGCCGCCGTAGGAGATCATCAGGTCATTGCCGGACAGCATGGGGTCGCCGTCCTTGCCGGCGTGGTTTTCCCATACCTGGATCATCGCCATGATATAGCCGAGGCCGAATACCAGCAGCACCATGGAAAACAGCACCCGCATTGACATGGGCAGGAATTTGAAATGGGTAAAGTTGGTGTTGGCCATGAGGGTCTCGGGCAAATTCAGGTGGCTGGAAATTGACGCATGTGTCTATTAGTGGACGCTAATATCCCTTAATTGTTTCAGTTCCGGCAAGTGGGCGTGTTGATATTGCTCAAAGCCGTGTGCCCACGCGTGTAAAAAATGCAGCAGAAACGAAAAAAATCAACGCCAACACCCACTCCAAAGTTGCAAGCTGGCTGGATAGTCCGACATCCGACCACGCGCGCACGACGCCTTCGGTGAAATAAAGCCAGACCAGCAGCGTCGACCAGCGATAGGTGTAAATCTTGCCGCGCAAAATGCCGAACAGCGGCAGCAACAACGGCATCACCTTCAGGACCAACCACGAGCCGCCGGGTCGCAACGGCGCCAACCAGAGCTCCCAGGCGACGGACAGAAAAATCAGGCCGATCAGGCTGGCCGCGGCAAGGGTTTGCAAAACGGCGGGTAGGCGGGGATTGGTGTTCATGGCTGCGGGATCTTGGCTTCGAGTCATCGTCGCGCCGCCTGCGCCAGCGCTACCAAGGCGTGGCGGGCTTGTTGCGCATCCGCAACCGGTTCGGGGAAATCAAAACGCAGCTCGCAGTTGGTATTTTCGTCCTGGCAGCGTACATTGAAACCGTCCGGGTCGATGCCGATCATCACCGCGTGTGCTGTTTCAACCGCATGTACATGGCGGCAATAGGCGCGCAGGTTTTCAGCATGGTCGCTGTTCATGTGCTCCAGGATGTCATTTTCCTGTGCGGCCAATGCGGTATCCGGGAACAGATACTGCGCCGGTTCCACCCAATGAATCTTGCCGAAGCCGCCAATGTAGCGGATGCGTACCGGTTCAATGCGGTAGAAACTGAAATCGTGCATCGTGAAATAGCTTGCGGCTTGCGGATGAAAGCGCAGATATCGCGGCCCCAATTCGGATTTGTCCGCCAGCCGTTGCGCGCGCCCCAACACGGTGACGCGGCCGACGACCTGCATATCCGGGCTGTAGGGCTGGACGATCAGCGATACCCGCGGGTCGGCGTCAATGTTCTTGGTGTGTTCCGCCAGCGTCGAGATCAGGATGACCGGACAACCGCTGTGATCCTGGATGAAAGGGGCGACCGAACCGAACGGAAAGCCCTGCACGCGTTGCGAAAGCGTCGAAAGCACACCGCTGTGCTGGTGGCGCACAAAGCGGCGCGCGGCCTGACCATGTTCACTCATGCCGCCAGCTTCCCGGCGATCTCGGCCAGGCGCTTGCCCTGCGCGAAGGCCAACTTGCGTTCCTCGTCGGTCATCGGCTGACGGCCGTCCGGCCCGGCCCAATGGCTGGCGCCGTAAGGGGTGCCGCCGGAACGGGTCAGGTTGAGTTCCGGATTGGTGTAGGGCAGCCCGACGATGACCATGCCGTGATGCAGCAACGGCGTCATCATCGACATCAATGTGGCTTCCTGGCCGCCGTGCAGGCTCGCGGTGGAGGTGAACACGCAAGCCGGCTTGTCGACCAGATCGCCGTTCAGCCAGAGGCCGGAGGTGCCATCCCAGAAATATTTCATCGCCGCGGCCATATTGCCGAAGCGGGTTGGCGAGCCGACGGCGATGCCGACGCATTCGCGCAAGTCTTGATGGCTGGCGAACGGCGCGCCGGTGTCCGGCACCAGCTTGGCAGGCGCATCGCTTTCGGTCATCACCTTGGGCACCGTACGCACGCGCGCAGCCATGCCCGGCACCGACTCGACGCCATGAGCGACGTGTTGCGCCAACTGTTTGATCGAACCGTGCAGGCTGTAATAGAGAACCAGAATTTCTTTCATGTTGACCCTTTCTCAAGCCGTGTGATGATACCCCGCTCACCGTCATGTTCTGGCGATGCCGCCCGCTTTGCCGGAAAATGCGGGTTTTCCTGAACCCGGGTTCACCGACATGAATCTTCACGAATATCAGGCCAAGTCCGTATTGCGCGACTATGGCATTTCCACCCCGCGCGGCGTCGTCGTGGCCAGCGCAGACGGCTGCGCCTCTGCCGTTGCCGAACTCGGCGGCGAGAGATGGGTGGCCAAGGCGCAGATTCATGCCGGCGGCCGGGGCAAGGCCGGCGGCGTCAAGTTGGTGGGTTCGCTGGAAGAACTCGGCGCCTTCGCCAGGCAATGGTTAGGCCATCGACTGACTACGTATCAAAACGCACCCGACGGCCAGCCGGTGAATCAATTGTTGATCGAGGAAACGCTGCCCATTGCGCGTGAGCTGTATCTCTCGATCACCGTGGACCGCGCCGCCGAACGCATCGGCTTCGTGGCTTCCGCCGCCGGCGGTATGGAAATCGAAGAAGTGGCGCGCAGCGAGCCGGAGAAAATCCTCAAGGAATGGGTCAACCCGGCCACCGGCTTCATGGAATACCAGGCGCGCAACCTCGCCTTCGGACTGGGCTTGGCGGGTGAGCAGATCGGCGCCTTCGTGAAGCTGATGAAAACGTTGTACCGCATCTTCGTCGACAAGGATCTGGCCTTGCTCGAGATCAATCCGCTCATCATCACGACCGAAGGCCGGCTGCTGCCGCTGGATTGCAAAATGGGCCTGGACGACAACGCGCTTTATCGCCAGAAAGCGCTGGCGGATAGCGCGGATGCCAGCCAGATCGACTCGAAAGAGGCGGAAGCACAAGGCTACAACCTCAATTACATCGCCTTGAACGGCAACATCGGTTGCATGGTCAACGGCGCCGGTCTGGCAATGGCGACGATGGATCTGATCAAGCTGTCCGGCGGCATGCCGGCCAACTTTCTCGACGTCGGCGGCGGCGCTTCGGCGCAGACCGTGGCGCAGGCGTTCAAGATCATCCTGTCTGATGCCAACGTGAAGGCCGTGCTGATCAATATCTTCGGCGGCATCATGCGCTGCGACGTGATCGCGCAGGGCGTCATTGATGCGGTCAAGGAAGTCGGCGTCACCATTCCGGTCATCGTGCGGCTCGAAGGCACCAATGTCGAGCTGGGCCGCAAGATGCTGGCCGACGCAGTGGCTCAATCCGGTCTGAGCATTCAGGCCAGCAACGATCTCAATCAGGCGGCCCAGATGGCTGTCGCAGCGGCGGGGAAGAACTGAAATGAGCATCCTGGTCAATAAAGATACCAAGGTCATCTGTCAGGGGTTCACTGGCAAGCAGGGCACCTTCCATTCCGAACAGGCGATCGCTTATGGTACGCAGATGGTCGGCGGCGTCACGCCGGGCAAGGGCGGCCAGCGCCATCTTGATCTGCCGGTGTTCAACACCGTGCGAGACGCGGTACGCGACACCGGCGCCGACGCCTCGGTGATCTATGTGCCCGCCGGCTTCGCCGCGGACGGCATTCTGGAAGCGGCCGACGCCGGCATCAAAGTCATCGTCTGCATCACCGAAGGCATTCCGGTGCGGGACATGATCAACGTCAAAGCCGGGCTGCGCGCCAACGGGGCGGTGCTGATCGGCCCCAATTGCCCGGGCATCATCACGCCGGACGAATGCAAGATCGGCATCATGCCCGGCTTCATTCACCGGCCCGGCAAGGTCGGCGTCGTCTCCCGCTCCGGCACGCTGACCTATGAAGCGGTCTACCAGACCACCCGTCTCGGCCTCGGCCAGAGCACCTGCGTCGGTATCGGCGGCGACCCGATCAAGGGATTGGATTTCATCGATTGTCTGCAAATGTTTCAGGCCGATCCGGCGACCGAAGCCATCATTCTGGTCGGCGAGATCGGCGGCAGCCGGGAAGAGGAGGCGGCCGACTACATCAAGTCGAACGTGACCAAGCCGGTTGCCGGTTACATCGCCGGTCTTACCGCTCCCAAGGGCAAGCGCATGGGGCATGCCGGCGCGATCATCGCCGGCGGCAGCGGTCGCGCGGAAGACAAGATCGCCGCATTGGAGGCGGCTGGCGTCGTGGTGGCCAAGAGCCCGGCGGGCCTGGGCGAGGCCTGCGCGGAGGCGATCACGCGGAAAGGTTGATTCGGCATCTCGACTTCGGTCGGGTCGCTGAAGAATGAACGGCCGCTCGGCTCTCACTCCGAGCGGCCGTTCATTTTTCGGTATTAATTACTTTTTCTTCAGGCACTCGCTCATAAACGCTTTGCGTTCGTTGCCTTTGCGCTCGCCCGCTTCTTTGTTGCATGTGGTCATGCGATTTTGCGGCGTAGCAGCGTCGGCTTTGTCGGCATGCATGCACTCACGCATGAATGACTTGCGTTCATCCCCTTTTTTGCCGGTGGCTTGCTTGTTGCAATCGACCATGCGCTGTTGCGAGCTGCTGAGCTCCTTTTTGACGGGGGCGGCAGCAGGTTTTTTCTCTTCTGCGGCCTGAGCCAGGCCGGCGGCCAGGAAAAGAGCGGCAATAACGGTGACCAGGGTTTTCATGTGATCGATCCTTATCAGTTGAACAGGCCTTTGAGTTTTTTCTTCAGCTGGTCTTCCGCGCTTTCCTTCTTCTCCGGTGCTGGTACCGCGGCGGGGTGCTGAGGCGCGACTGGTGCGACTTGCGGCGCTGGCAGCGCCGGCATCGGATACGAAATGACCTTGGCTTTTTCCTCGGCCGCCTTGGCGCTCCACGGCTGGCCATCGGCGCCCAACTTGATGCCTTCGATCAGCAGCGTGATGTCGACCTCATTGCCGACCGGGCCGGTGGGGGTGAATTTGGTGATGCCGTAGTCGGATCGATTGATCCGGGTGGTGGCCTTGAAGCCTGCGCGCATGCCGCCCCAGGGATCGGGGCCGAAACCGAGGATTTGATAATCCATGCTGATCGGTCGGGTCACGCCGTGCAGTGTCAACTGGCCGTTGAGCGTGCCTTTTTCGGCAGTGACCGGGTTGACGCTGGTGGAGATAAATTTGATTTCCGGATAATTGCGAGCATCCAGAAATTCTTCGGTCAAGGTATGGACGTCGCGGCGCAGGTGGCTGGAATTCAGGCTGTAAACGCTGATGACGGCGTTGACTGAAGACTTGGCAAGATTGCTCAGATCAAGAGCAACGGTGCCTTTGATGTCGTGAAACGTGCCGCTGGTGCGCGCCACGATGTGGCGCAATTCCCAGTTGGCAAAACTGTGTGCGCTATCGATGCTGAACGTTTCCACTTCGGCGCGGGCCGGGGAGGCGGCGACAAGTCCGAGGGCGAGTCCCAATGCGAACAAGGTCAGAGCTGGCCGGCTGGCAAGTGCTATGCGTTTCATGGTGTCTCCTGTTGAGTAACTTATGAGGCGAAACGGGAGCCGATATCACGGCTTCCCGTTTTATAGCACCAAGCCGTTCGGCTCAGTGTGACGCCCCGCACCAGGACACTGCCTGCAAGGCGGCTGCCGCCGACAACCCTGCACGCATCGCTTCAGCGCCAGTTGGCGGCGTGCTTTTCAGTGCGGATGTTGGCTGCAGCCCGATCCAGGCGGTGATCCAGGTCCAGCCATTCCACGCGATTCAAATGGTTGTCGGCCAGATATTGGCGCTGTATTTGTTCGATATGTTTTTGCTCCCGCATCAGCAACCTCGCTTGCTGGCGACTGAATTCGCCCGACCGCAGGCCGTGCATGATGCGCTCCATTTGCCGCTGCTGGCGAGCGTCGATGTTGTAGCCTGTGGCAGAGGGCCAGGTCGCACCCGGGCTGCGATGATCAAAGCCGGGCCGATCAAAGTCAGGACGCTCGGGGGTGTAAGCCGTGCGTTCGTATTGACCCCAGTCGCGGGCTTGGCTGGGGCCGGCCAGCAGGGTGAGGGCGGAAAGCGCGGCAATAGCCAGGGTTTTGACGATAGCGATATTTTTCATGACAGTCTCCTGAAGTTTGCGAGGGCCGGCGCGGTGAGTCCGTGTCGGCGGGATCACTCTAGGGCGCGGCTGTTAGGCGTCGGTTTCAGCGCTGTTTGCAGATGTAACGAAAGGTTACTGCGCCTCTCCCCGGCGGCGGGATGCGAAATCATGGCCTCGATCGCCGTCGTGATGAGCGCGATGCAATTACACTTCACTGCAGGTGTTGCTGTAGAGAGTTCGCCGGAACTGTCAAAATCGCGACACCCTTCGCCGAACAGGAAAAGTATCGTTATGTTTTGACTGGTCCCGAACCGGGGCTGAGAGCGGCGCAAAGAGGCCTGATAATTGCTTGTAGCAACGCCCATGATCAAGATGACTCGCGGTTTTACTCTGATTGAACTGGCCATTGTGCTAGTGGTGATCGGTTTGCTTTTGGGCGGCATCCTCAAAGGCCAGGAGCTGATCGAAAGCGCACGTGCACGCAACCTGATCTCTCAGCTCGACAGCATCAAAGCCGCTTATTTCACGTTTCAGGACAAGTACCGTGCCGTGCCCGGCGATTACCCGGGTCCGTTGGCGCGGGCGAACTTGTCCGGCATCGCCAACGATCTGGTCGGCGGCAATGGCGACGGAGTCGTGCGCGACACCTCGCAAGCGCGTGAAAGTCTGCTGGCCTGGGTGCATCTGTCGCATGCCAATCTGATCTCCGGTAATTACCAGGCGAATGTCAGTCAGCCGAGTACCGCGGCGGAATGGCCGCGCAATCCCTATGGCGCGACTTTGCAGTTGCAATACGATGCGCAATTTGCCGGATCGGGCGGGGTCGCACGGTTGACGTTGAAAACCGGCAACCAGGTGCCGGCGCGCATCCTGGCCGAGATTGACCGCAAGATCGACGATGGCCGCGCCAATAGCGGCCAGTTTCGTTTCAGCGCGTATGACGGCGGCGGCGGGCCGCCTTCGGAAAGCCGCTGTTATGACCCGAAAAGCGGCTTGTGGCGCGCCGCCGACAACGAAGCGAATTGCGGCGCCGCGGCGCTGTTTTGATTTAGCTGCCGCGCAAGGCGATCTCCGCTGCCGCCAGGGCATCCGGCTCACCCCGCAACAACACGATGTCGCCGGCTTCCAGCCGGTTTTCCGGGCTGTATTCGGCACGCGGGCTGCCCGGCCGTCGAATACCGACGACGGCCGCACCCAAAGCGTCCAGGTCCAAATCGGCCAGGGTCTTGCCGCAGCCGGCGTTGCGCGCTTGCAGCATCACCGAAGTCAGGCGTTCGCCGCCGGCTTCATCCTCGATCTCGTCGGTCAAGCCGCGGAAATAGCCGCGCATCGAGCCGTAACGCGCTTCACGGGTCTGCCGAATGCGTTTGAGCACGCGCAGCAACGGCACGCCGGCCATCAACATGGTTTGCGAGGCGAGCATGAGCGCGCCTTCCATGACTTCCGGCACGACTTCGCTGGCGCCGGCTTCGCGCAGTCGATCGAGATCGTTATCGTCGACCGTGCGCACGATGACCGGCGCGTCCGGGCGCAAGCGCTGCACGGCCGCGATGATCTTGAGTGCAGAGGGCGTATGCGCAAAGCTGACGACAACGGCTTTCGCCCGCTGTACGCCGGCGGCCATCAGCACTTCGGCGCGGGTGGAGTCGCCGAACACGACGTTATCGCCCGCCTGCGCCGCCGCGCGAACACGGCGCGGATCGTGGTCCAGCGCGATGAACGGAATCTGCTCCGACTCCAACAGGCGGGCGAGGCTTTGGCCGCTGCGGCCGTAGCCGCACAGAATCACATGCTTTTGCTTGCCGAACGCGCGCGTGGCGATTTCATGCACGCCGCGCGCCTCCGCCATCCAGGCGCCGCCTTCCATGCGTTGCGCGATGCGCGTGCCCGCCAGGACCAGCAGCGGCGCGGCCAGCATGGATAACACCATGGCGGCCAGAATGACTTGATGCATCGGTCCGGACAACAGGCTGTTGGCCAGGGTCAGGCCGAGCAGCACGAAACCGAATTCGCCGGCTTGCGCCAGGCCGCTGCCGACGCGCATGACCACCGGCCAGGATTGGGTAAACAGGCCGGCAAGGAGGGCGATGACCAGAAACTTGCCGAGGATCAGCAAGGCCAATATCGCCAGAACCTTGTCCCAATGCTGGGCCACGACCTGCAAGTCCAGCAGCAGCCCGACGGAGACGAAGAACAGCCCCATCAGGACATCCCGGAACGGGCGGATGTCCGCCTCGACCTGATAGCGGTATTCCGTCTCGGCGATCAATACGCCGGCCAGGAATGCGCCCAGCGCCAGCGACAGCCCGGCGCGGTCGGTCAGGTAAGCCAGTCCCAGCGTGACCAGCAATACGTTGAGCATGAACAGCTCGCTCGACTTGGTGCGTGCGACGAGATGAAACCAGGGCCGCATCAGCTTTTGCCCGAGTATCAGGATCAGCGTCAGCACCACGACGGTCTTCAGTGCGGCGAACAGCAACGCTTCGCCCAGGCCGGCGCTGGCGGCTAGCGCCGGTACGAAGATGATCAGCGGCGCAACGGCCAGATCCTGGAACAGCAATACGCCGAGAATCAGACGGCCGTGCTCGCTGTCGAGTTCGTCGCGTTCGGACAGCAGTTTGCTGACGATGGCGGTGGACGACATGGCGATGACCCCGCCCAGCGCCAGTCCGGTCTCCCAGGGAAGATCCAGCACCAGACAGAGCACCATGACGATGAACATGGAAATGGCCACTTGCAGGCCGCCCAGGCCGAACACGGCTTGCTGCATGGACTTCAGGCGCGCGAGCGAAAACTCCAGGCCGATCGAAAACATCAAAAACACCACGCCGAATTCGGCCAGGTGCGAAGTCGGCGATTCCGGGCCCATGCCGGGCAGGAACGGGCCCAAGCCGATGCCGATGAGGACATAGCCGAGCAGCGCGGGCAGCCTCGCCGCCTTCAACGCCGCCAGCGCTAGAACGCCGGCGGCAAGCAGAATCAAAGTGAGTTCAAGCGTGGAGTGCATTGGGTTTGCTAGAGCGGCCAGGCCCTAATCGCTATACTTCCGGTCCATTATGACATCCCACTCTCCCACTCCCGCCAACATCCTCGACCTCGCGCGGCGTACTTTGGAAATCGAGGCGACCGCCGTGTCGCTATTGGTTTCGCGCATTGACGACGGCTTCTTGCGCGCGGTCGAAACCCTGCTGGCCTGCAGCGGCCGTGTGGTGGTTTCCGGTATGGGCAAATCCGGCCATATCGGCGGCAAGATTGCCGCCACGTTGGCCAGCACCGGTACGCCCGCCTTTTTCATGCACCCGGCTGAAGCCAGCCATGGCGATCTCGGCATGATTACCGCTCAGGATGTGGTGATTGCACTGTCCAATTCCGGCGAGAGCGCGGAAATCGCCGCCATCGTGCCGCTGATCAAACGGCGCGGCGCCAAACTGATCAGCCTGACCGGCAATCCCGCTTCCACACTGGCGCGCGAATCGGATATCCACCTCGATGCCAGCGTCGCGCAGGAAGCCTGCCCGCTCAATCTGGCGCCCACCGCCAGCACGACCGCCGCGTTGGCCTTGGGCGATGCGCTGGCGGTGGCGACGTTGTATGCGCGCGGATTCAGCGCCGAGGATTTCGCCCGCACCCATCCGGGCGGATCGCTCGGACGACGTTTGCTGGTGCATGTGCATGATCTGATGCATCGCGACGAAGCGCTGCCGCTGGTACATGAATCCGCCAGTTTGAAGGAAGCCCTGCTGGAAATGACCCGCAAGGGGCTGGGCATGACGGCCGTCGTCGATCACGACGCCAAGCTGGTCGGCATCTTTACCGATGGCGATCTGCGCCGCCTGCTTGATCAGGATGTCGACGTGCGCAGCGCGATGATCGCCGATGTCATGCATCGCAACCCGCGCACGGTGGCCGCCTCCCATCTGGCGGTCGAGGCGGTGCGTCTGATGCAGGAATACAAGGTCAACGGGCTGCTGGCGCTGGCCGATGATGGTCGCCTCGTGGGCGCCTTGAACATGCACGATCTGTTGCGAGCGGGAGTGGTATGACAAACAATGAACTGGATCAGCCTTTCGATCAGGCCGGCATCGAACAGCGCGCTCGCGCCGTGCGCATGCTCGTGTTTGATGTCGATGGCGTACTCACCGATGGCAGTCTGTTCTATGACAATCAGGGCCAGGAGTACAAGGCCTTCAACTCGCGCGACGGCCATGGCATCAAGATGCTGCGCGCCAGCGGTGTCGAGACCGGCATCATCACCGGGCGCACATCGCAGATCGTTCTGCATCGGGCGCGCAATCTTGGCATCGTGCACATCTATCAAGGCGCGGAAGACAAGCTGGAGGCGCTGCAAAATCTGTTGCAGCAAACGGGGCTGTCGCCGCAACAGATCGCTTACATGGGCGATGATGTGGTCGATCTGCCGGTGATCAACCGCTGCGGGCTGGCGATCACGGTACCGGATGCCCCTGCTGAGGTGAAGGTGCGCAGTCACGTCATTACTCGGGCGAGCGCCGGTCGCGGCGCGGCGCGCGAGGCGTGCGAACTGATCATGCGTGCGCAAGGCGCCTGGGCCAGCCAGATCGCCCTTTACGATCGTTGAGCTGCGGTTGAACTCGCTACGATGAGCCTTGGCTACCATGTTCACTGGCCGCCGCTGGGGCTGGCGTTGTTGCTGGCGCTGCTGGGGTTCTGGCTGAATCAGGTCGCCGTGCAAACGCCCTATGTGGACGACGGGGGTTTTGCGCATGAGCCGGACTACGTCATCGAACAGTTCAATGCATTGGCTTTCGATCTGCAGGGACGGCCGCGCCATCGTCTGGTCGCCGAGCGCATGACGCACTATATGGATGACGACACCACGGTGTTGGAGCAGCCTGTCTTTACCTCGCTCGATACGCAAATTCCCATGCAGCTGAAGTCGCAGCGCGCACAGATGTCCGCCGATGGCCGCCACGTCTATTTTCTTGGCCAGGTGCATGTCGTGCGGCAGGGACGGAATGGCCAAATGCCAACCACGCTGGATACGGAGTATCTTCACGTCACCCCGGATGAACGCATCATGCGCAGCAACAAATTGGTTACCCTGCGCCAGGGCGCGTCCGTCATCACCGCCAATGCGCTGTTCGTGGATGACGCCAACCAGCGGCTGACATTATCCGGTGGCGTTAAAGGGACTCATTAAGGAATGTATGAACATGCGCGTTGATTGGTTGCTTGGCGGTTTTTTGCTGTTTGCTTGGCCGGCGCACGCCGAAAAAGCGGATAAGTCGAAGCCGGTCAATCTGGAAGCGGACAGCGTTCGCGTCGAGGATGCGAAGAGAGTCGCTATTTACGAGGGCCATGTCGTGCTGACCCAAGGCACGCTGATGATGATGGCCGACAGGATAGACGTGCAGCAGGACGAACAGGGTTTCTCCAGCGGCAGTGCAACCGGCAAGCCGGTCTACTTTCGTCAGAAGATGGAAGGCCGCGAAGAGCTCATTGAGGGCTGGGCCGAGCGTATCCTCTATGAAGGCCGCAGCGACAAGCTCAGGCTGAGCGGTCAGGCGCGGCTTAAACGCGGCGAGGATGATCTGCGCGGCAGCCTGATCACGTATGACGCCAAGAGTGAGTATTACCAGGCGCAGGGCAGCAGCGACGGGGTGAAGGGCCGCGTACGTGCGGTCATCCTGCCCAAGAGCAATACACCGGCTGCAAAACCGTGAGCGTTCTGCGCGCCGACAACCTGGCCAAGCGCTACAAATCGCGACAAGTGGTGAGCGAAGCCTCGTTGCGAGTCGAAAGCGGTGAGGTGGTCGGGCTGCTCGGTCCGAACGGCGCCGGGAAAACCACCTGTTTCTACATGTTGGTCGGCTTGATCCGCGCGCAAGCCGGCCAGATCCGCCTTGACGACATCGACCTGACCAACTTGCCGGTCCACAAGCGCGCCCGCCTAGGGCTCTCCTACCTGCCGCAGGAGCCGTCGATTTTTCGCCGCCTCAGCGTTGAGGACAATATCGCCGCCATGCTGGAGCTGTGCGGCCACAGTGCGGCTGAGGTCGAAACGCGGCTGGAAAATCTGCTGGAAGACCTGCACATCTCGCATCTACGCGAAGCGCCTGCGGCCGGCTTGTCCGGCGGCGAACGCCGACGCGTCGAGATCGCCCGTGCACTGGCGACCTCGCCACGCTTCATCCTGCTGGACGAACCGTTTGCCGGCATCGACCCGATTTCCGTCATCGATATCCAGAAAATCGTTGGTTTCCTGACCGAAAGGGGCATCGGCGTCCTGATCACCGACCATAACGTGCGGGAAACTCTCGGCATCTGTAACCGGGCCTATATCCTTAATGCCGGCCAGGTATTGGCTGCCGGGACGCCGGACGAAATCATTTACAATAAAGACGTTCGCAAGGTTTACCTCGGTGAACATTTCCGTCTCTGATCATTTCGACCCACTGTTGGTTACGCGACCCATTTTTCAGCTTCAACGATGAAGCAGAGCCTACAGCTCAAGCTGCACCAGCAGCTCACCCTCACTCCGCAGCTACAGCAATCCATACGCCTGTTGCAGCTCTCTACATTGGAGCTGAGCCAGGAGATTTCGCAGATGTTGCAGGATAACCCCCTGCTTGACCGGCTTGATGGGGAAGACCGTTTCGACGGCGGTCCCGTCGAGTTGCATGGCGGTATGGCTGCCGAAAAGGGTGGCGAGGGGGCTGATAAACCAGCGGAAGAGCCGCGTCAGGAACGCGACGACATCTATGAGGAGATGGCCTGGGGCGACCGTGCTGTCGCCTCTTCCGGCAGCAATAGTGATGACGATGATGAGCACGGTTTCCAGCAGGCCGACACCAGCCAGACCGGCCTGCATCAACACCTGGCCGACCAGCTGGCGCTGACGCCGCTGAGTGAGCGTGACCGCCAACTGATTTCATTGCTGATCGAGGCGCTGGATGACGATGGCTATCTCTCCGTCCCACTGGAGGAGTTGCAGGCACTGTTTCCTGAGGAGATGGAGCTTGATCCTATCGAGCTGTCCACTGCGTTGAAGCTGTTGCAAAGCCTCGACCCGACCGGGGTGGGGGCGCGCGACCTGGGCGAATGTCTGTGGCTGCAACTGAAGGCCTTGCCGGCCGCCACGCCGAATCTGGATAAAGCCAAAACGCTGGTGCACGAGCACCTCCACCTGCTGGCGGAACGGGAGTACGGCAAGATCAAGCGGCTGCTCGATCTGAGCGACGCCGAATTTACCCAGCTGCGCCAGCTGATCACTTCTCTCAATCCGCGTCCGGGCGGCGTCTATGCGCCGCTTGATACGCGCTACGTCGCACCTGACGTATTCGTGAAAAAAATCAAGGGCATGTGGATGGTCAGCCTCAACGCCGAGGCAGTGCCGAAACTGCGCATCAACGAGATGTACGCCGGCATTCTGCGCGGCAACAAGGACGGCGGCAGTTCGCTCAGCGCTCAGTTGCAAGAGGCGAGATGGTTGATCAAGAACGTGCAACAACGATTTGAGACTATTCTGAAAGTGTCCCAAGCCATCGTCGATCGCCAGCGCATGTTTTTCGAACACGGGGAAGTGGCCATGCGGCCGCTGACACTGAAGGAAATTGCCGATACGGTAGAGTTGCACGAATCCACGATTTCTCGCGTCACCACCCAGAAATACATGATGACGCCGCGCGGGTTGTATGAATTCAAGTATTTTTTCGGCAGTTCGCTAGCCACCGAGGAAGGTGGCGCCGCCTCCAGTACGGCCATCCGCGCATTGATCAAACAATGCATCGAAGCGGAGAATCGGGCCAAGCCGTTATCCGACAACACCATTGCAGAATTGTTGGGCAAACAGGGTTTCGTGGTTGCCCGGCGTACCGTCGCCAAGTATCGGGAGTTGTTGAATTTTCCTCCCGCCAACCAGCGCAAGTCGATCTGACCGATCTGACTGGCGCATTTCAGAAGGAGCGTTTGTATGAACCTCACCATCACGGGTCACCACCTGGATATCACCCCCGCCATTCGCGGCTATATCGAAGAAAAAATGGGGCGAATCACACGTCATTTCGATCAGGTCATCGATATTTCCGTCATCCTCACGGTCGAGAAGCTCAAGCACAAGGCCGAAGTGAATCTGCACTTGCGCGGTAAGGACATCTATGTCGAAGCGATCGACGCCGACATGTATGCTGCCATTGATGCCCTGGTTGACAAGCTTGATCGCCAGGTCGTCAAGCACAAGGAAAAATCGGGTGACGTGCACCGCGCATCCGGTGGCGTCAAGGGACAAAGCGTCGAAATCGATTGATTAATCGGCAGGCGTGGATGCGGATGCCGGCACAGTGCAAGAGTGGGTGGCACTAATTTCCTGTTCACGGCATCTCGTTCACTCGTAACACGCACAACGCGCCCGACCCAATGAATCTGATCACTCCTCTATTGAAGCCTGCCAATGTCTTGGCGGATTTTGAAACAAGCAGCAAGAAACGCCTGTTCGAACAAGCCGGCCAGTTGTTTCTGGCGAGCGATGGCGTGCCCGTCGCAGAGGTTTTTGAAAGCCTGTTTTCGCGAGAAAAGCTGGGTTCCACCGCCTTGGGCTACGGCATCGCCATTCCGCACGGCCGCATCAAGCACCTGCAGGAAACCGCTTGCGCGTTCATTCGCCTGAAAACCCCAACCGATTTCGATGCACCGGACAACCTGCCGGTGGATCTGGTTTTCGTACTTCTGGCGCCTGCCGCCGCCACCGACGTCCATCTGCAGATACTCGGCGAGTTGGCGGCCATGTTTTCCGACGAGGATTTCCGCGCCCAGTTGCGCGCAGCGCCCGACGCTGCCGAGCTGCATCGACTGATCACCGAATGGACGCCTTGATGTCGCCCGGGTCTTCCATTCCCGATCATCACATCACGCAACACCCGATTACCGTAGCGGAACTGTTCCGCGATGCCGGCGAGCGCTTGCAGTTGTCCTGGGTCGCCGGCCACGCCGGCGGCGACAAACTGCTGACCTCCGATGCCGTCCAGAAGCCGACGTTGGCATTGGTGGGCCATTTCAGCTTCGTGCATCCCAATCGGCTGCAGGTGTTGGGTGGCGCCGAAATGGACTGCCTGCGCAATCTGCCGCCGGACACCCAGAGTCAGGCGATCGAGAATCTGTTTTCCGCCGAGATCGCCGCCGTCGTCGTCGCCAATGACGAAAGCCTCCCCGAGGCGATGATCGCTGCGGCCCGCCGTACCGAGACTCCGCTGTTCAGTTCGCCGGTACCCGGCGCACAGATGACGCGGGTGCTGTCGCACATAATGACGCAGGCGCTCGCACCCTCGACCATATTGCATGGCGTTTTCCTCGAAGTGTCCGGGCTGGGGGTGCTGATCACCGGCGCACCGTCGGCCGGCAAGAGCGAACTGGCGCTGGAGCTGATCACGCGGGGCCACCGGCTGGTGGCGGATGATGCGGTGGAGGTCTTCGCCGTCTCGCCTGATACCCTGGAAGGCCGTTGCCCGACCTTGTTGCTCGACTTCATGGAGGTGCGCGGTCTGGGCGTGCTCAACGTGCGCCGTCTGTTCGGCGAA
Source organism: uncultured Thiobacillus sp. (assembly GCA_964466195.1). Classification (GTDB taxonomy): domain Bacteria; phylum Pseudomonadota; class Gammaproteobacteria; order Burkholderiales; family Thiobacillaceae; genus PFJX01. Next base: position 108,981 of record CAYXMQ010000002.1, on the reverse strand, counting down.
ACGGCGGTCAAACAGAAAAAGAATCTGAAGTTGATCGTTCACCTTACGCCAGCGGACGAAATGGGCCACAAATGGCAGGAGGTCGATCGCCTCGACATGGCCGCCGGCAAATGCAGCATCTTGGGCGTCGATATCCCGGAAGTGCGGATACCCGTCGCGGTCGGCCGCAACCTGGCGGTCCTGGTCGAAGTGGCCGTGCGCAACCACATCCTGAAACTGCGCGGTTTCAATTCCGCCGAAGAATTCTCCGCTCGCCAGCGCGCCGCGATCGCGGCCGACGGCGAGTAAGTCAGACAGACAGAGCCCAGTCCTATGCGCATCGTAGTCATCAGCGGCCTCTCCGGTTCAGGCAAGAGCGTCGCCCTCAAGGTGCTGGAGGACAGCGGTTTTTATGCGGTCGATAACCTGCCGGCGGCGCTCCTGCCGGAGACGATGGAGTATCTGCGCATGTCCGGCGTAAATGATGCGGCCATCAGCATCGATGCGCGCAGCGGCGCCGGCCTGCCCGGCCTGCCCGACGATCTGGATCGCCTGCGCCAGCGCTACGATCTGCGCGTGTTGTTTTTCACTGCCAAGGACGAGACGCTGGTCACCCGATTCTCGGAAACCCGCCGCCGGCATCCGCTCAGTTTCGGCGATCGCTCGCTGGAGGAATGCATCCATGCCGAACGTGAAATGCTGGAGCCCATTTCTGCCAACAGCCATCTGATGGATACCAGCGATTTGTCCGCCAACAATCTACGCACCTGGATCAAGGATTTCCTCAGTCTGCACAACACCAACTTCACGCTGGTGTTCGAATCGTTCGGTTTCAAACACGGTATTCCGATGGATGCCGATCTGGTCTTCGATGTGCGTTGCCTGCCCAATCCGCATTATGACGTCACGCTGAAACCGTTGACCGGGCGCGACGGCCCGGTGATCGCCTTTCTGCAGTCGCAAAGCATGGTGCAGGAGATGCTGGAAGATATCCGCAGCTATGTCGCCAAATGGTTGCCGGCCTACATCAAGGACAACCGCAACTATTTCACCGTCGGCCTCGGCTGCACCGGCGGCCAGCATCGCTCGGTCTATTTTGCCGAGACGCTGGCAGACCTGTTCAGCGAGCAACAGCAGGTGCTGATTCGGCATCGGGAACTGAGCTGAAGTGGCTTGGGCCGACATCTACTCGCAAGGGGTAGATCGAATCCGTAATGCCGCCAGAGCGGCAACGACTTCGCTGCACTCGCAAGGAGTACGCCGAATTCGTAATGCCGCTAAAGCGGCAACGACTTCGCTGCACCCCGGGGACTGGTTGTTGGCGGGGATCGGCCTGGCGTTGGTGGCCGGCCTCTGGTTGCGGCAGGCCGATAGCCTGGAAGGGCGCGTCGTCATCCGCCTGGATGGTCAGGTGTTCCAGGAAGCCAGCCTGCGCTTGAACCGGGTCATCGACGTCGCCGGCCCGCTCGGCATCAGTCGCATCGAAATCAACGCCGGCAAAGTCCGCGTCGCCGCCGACCCCAGTCCGCGCCAGCTTTGCGTGCGGCAGGGCTGGATTCCGCCGGGCGGCGCGGCGGTTTGCCTGCCGAATCGCGTCAGCGTCGAGAATGCCGCCGCCGGCTATGACACCCTCAACTATTGAACTCACCGCCAGCACGGAAGATCGCCGCATCGCTGGCCTGGCCGCCGCGGCGATCGGACTGACCCTGGCGGAAGCCGCCATCCCGTTGCCCATCCCGGGCATCAAACCGGGCCTGGCCAATATCGTCACGCTGCTGGTGCTGTACCGTTATGGCTGGCGCAGCGCCGCCTGGGTGGCGGCTTTGCGCATCATCGCCGGCGCATTGGCGCTGGGACAGTTTCTGACGCCGGCATTCATGCTCAGCCTGGCCGGCGGGGTGATGAGTCTATGCGTCCTGGCCGTCGCGATACGCTTGCCGCCACGTTGGTTCGGCCCGGTCGGTCTTTCCTTGCTGGCGGCTTTCGCCCATATCGGCACGCAATTGCTCGTCGTTGACGTCTGGCTGTTGCCGGGGGCGAGCATTCTCGCTTTGCTGCCCTTATTTTTCGCCGCCGCCTGGCTGACCGGCTTGGCCAATGGCCTGGCTACTGCGCATCTGCTCAAATCCAACCCCTATCCTGAGGAACCCGCTTCATGAAACGCATCACGCTCGCACTCACCGGCGCCTCCGGCATGGCTTATGGTTTGCGCCTGCTGGAGTGCCTGCTGCGCGCCGGCTGCACGGTCGACTTGTTGCTGACACAGGCTGCGCGCATCGTCGCCAAACAGGAACTCGACCTGCAATTGCCGAATGGCAATGCCCAGTTGGTCGAATTCTTCGCTGCCCGCTTTAGCGGTCACGCGGGCAAGCTGGCGGCTTATGGCAAGGAAGAATGGTTTGCGCCGGCCGCGTCCGGCTCCAACCCGGCCGATGCGATGGTGGTCTGCCCTTGCACGATGGGCAGCCTCGCCGCCATTGCGCACGGCCTTGCCGATAACCTGATCGAACGCGCCGCCGATGTGATGCTGAAGGAAAAGCGGCCGCTGATCCTGGTTGCGCGGGAAACCCCGTTTTCGCTCATCCATCTGCGCAACATGACCGCGCTGGCCGAGGCCGGCGCTACCATCCTGCCGGCCAATCCGGGCTTCTATCATCGGCCGCAGAACATCGAGCAGGTCATCGACTTCATCGTCGCGCGCATCCTCGACCAGCTCGGCATCGCGCACGACCTGTTGCCGCGCTGGGGCAGCGGAGCCGTTGGTGGCTAGCCGCCTTACGGAACCGGCGTCCCTCTTGCGGGGGCAGCGGAGCGGCTAGCCGCCTTACGCAATCAGTCGTGTTTGCGCCCGGCGGCGTCCTTGTTCGTGCCGTCGTAGGTGTGCGCGTAGCCGCTTATACCCATCAGCAGACGCACGCCGCCATAGGCTAGCCAGGAGGCGAAACGGGCATACCAGGGAATACGCACCCAGGCGCGACGATGAATCTGGTGCGCGCCGCGCGCCATGGCGCTTTCCAGGCTGGCCCGAAGTTGTCGACTAAAGCTGCGGTCGTAGACGACGACGTTGGCCTCGCGCGAGAGCAGCAAACTGAAAGGATCGATATTGCTCGACCCCACCGTCGCCCAGTTGTCATCGATGACGGCGACTTTGGCGTGCAATTCGGTGGCATGGTATTCGTACAGTTCGACGCCGTTCTCGAGAAAGTGCCGGTACAGCGCACGCGCTGCTAGGTGATAGAGCGGATGATCGGAATGGCCCTGTACGATCAGGCGCACGCGCACGCCGCGCCGGGCGGCGGCGATCAGGGCATGGCGAAAGCGCAGCCCGGGCAGGAAATAGGCGTTGGCGATGAGAATTTCCTGGCGAGCGCGCCGTATCGCGCGCAGGTAGGCGGCTTCGATGACGCGGCGCCGGCGCACGCTGTTGCGGGTCAGGAAGGCGGCGCGCTGCGTGCCGATGTGTCCGGCTTCGGCCTTGAGCCAGACGTCCTCGCTGCGGCGCAGGCCAACCCGGCTCCAGAGGACGCGTTGCCAGAGTTGCCGCGCGGCGCTATGCATGTCGGCGACCAGCGGGCCTTCGATCCGCACCGCGTAATCCTGGCGCGGCGCCGCTAGTTTGTTGCCGTGCAGGTCGTCGATCAGATTGATGCCGCCGACAAAACCGATGCACGCATCGATCACCGCCAGCTTGCGGTGCATGCGCCGCAAACTCCGCCGACGCAGCGGCATAAAGCCCCGTTCCGGGCGAAAGAAGAATACCGCGACGCCGGCGGCGCGCAGCGCGTTCAGGCCGTCGCCGGCGAACCCGCGCGAGCCGAAACCGTCCAGCAAGAGCCGGGTTTCGACGCCGCGTCTGGCCGCGCGCATCAAGGCGGCGGCGATCGCCGTGCCCGCACTGTCGGCAACGAAGATATAGCTTTCCAGGTGGATTTCATGCCGCGCCGCATCGATCGCCGCGATCAGCGCCGGGAAATAATCTCCCCCATTCTCCAGCAGGATCAGCCGGTTGCCGCCCTTGATCATGCCGGGGTTGCCGTCCTGGCTTGGCTACGCGCCTTTACAGCGGGCGCAATTGCGCGGTCAGCGCAGCATGGTCCGACAGGCGCCGCCAGCGCTGGCCGTGCAGAACTTGCGCCGAGGCGATCTCGAAGCCGCGCACGTAGATGCGATCGAGCGACAGGAACGGCAGCGCGGCCGGAAAGCTGCGCGCGTGGCGGCCGTGATGGGTTTCGAACACTTCCTTCAGCCCCAATTCCTTGGCCAGGTAAGAGCTGATGCGGCTGCGCCAGTCGTTGAAATCGCCGGCGATGATCAGCGGCGCAGCATCCGGCACCATGCGCCGGATGCGCTCGCTGAGCTGGTGGATCTGTTTGCGGCGTCCGGATTCATGCAACGCCAGATGCAGGCAGATGGCGTGCAGCGGTTGCGCCAGTCCGGGCACCGCCAGTTCACAATGCAACAGGCCGCGGCTTTCGAAGGCGTGTGAGGAAATGTCGATGTTTTCCCAGCGCAGGATGGGGTACTGCGACAGGATGGCATTGCCGTGGTGGCCGTGTTCGTAGACCGAGTTCTTGCCGTAGGCGAAGTCGTTCCAGAGATCGCCGGCGATGAATTCATGCTGCGGCATGGCCGGCCAGCTTTCGAAGCGGTGCGGGCCGCGGGCATGGTGGCCCTGCACTTCCTGCAAGAACACGATTTCGGCATTCAAGCCGATCAGGCTGTCGCGCACGTCGTGCAGCACGATGCGGCGATTGAAGAAGGAAAGGCCTTTGTGGATGTTGTAGCTGGCGATGCGCAGCGGCGTGCTCATTTCGAATGCCTTTTAATGTTCCTTTGCCGGTTTGGCGTCGGCCGCATCGCTTGGTGTCTCTTTCTTTGCCTTGTCCGCGGCTTCGTCTTCAGCGTCCTCTTTCTTCTTCTTTCTCGGTTTTAGCGTGAAGGTATCCGGCGGAATGTTGGGCTCCACGGCCTGCATATTGTTCTTCAGCATGTATTCATTCATCTCTTTCCAGCCCGAGTAGACGGCGGCTTTGGACGCTTCCCGGTTGAGCCGGTAGCAATCTTCCAGTCCGCGCCCGGCATGCCGGCAGGCGCCGCCGATCGCCTTGCCTTCCGCTTCGATCTTGGCCGGGTCGTGAAAGCCGGCGCGTTCGGAGAGTTGGTCGCACCCGGTCAGCAGCGCGGCGCCGATGACCAGGAGTGCGGTCCGCCAGAAGCTTGGCGAAATGGCGTGTCGCGGTTGCAGCATGCGGCGTTCCTTTAGGGCTAGCGGGCCAGGTAAGGCGATTTTCTGGTTTCGCGCGCGCGTCGCTCGGCTTCGCGACCGACCGCCTCGAAGCGGGCGCGCACTTCTTCCTCGACAAAGAAGCCGGAACCCAGTGGCGGAATCGGACTGAGCGGCACGATATGCGCGAAATAGCGCAGCGTGACGGGAGCCGCGTCGCCGATGATGCGCCATTCGCCGGTCATCGAAACGAGCTTGCCGGAGAGGGCGCGAAAACGAATCAAGCTGTTCGGCGTTTCTTCCAGCGCCAGCACGACCTGATCGGGCATCACGAAGGCGAATACGCCGGCATTGGCGATCTGTTCGACCCGTTTCGGCGCACCAGGCGCCGAGATGACACGGCTGGAGATCATGTCCGGGATGAAGGTCGCCAGACGGTTGTAATCGGTGAGGGTGTCCCATAGCGTATTCGCATCGGTCTGCAGCACCTGTGAGGCATCGACTCGCACGCCGCTGAGGCCTGTCTTGGCATTGACCTGCGCCCCGGCCGCGAGCACGCCGGACGAGGCCAGCGCCAGCCATACGGCCGCCCAGAATGCGCGCCTCATTCCTTGATCCTTTTCACGGCTTGCATCTCACGGGAAAACGCATCGACCCAGGTGCGCACCTGCTGCTCGACGATAGACACGGCCATCGCCGGCGGGAAGGGTGTCTTCGTCAAGTCCATCTGCATGCGATAGGTCAATCCGAGTTGTTTGCCAGGCTGGATGTTCCACTCGCCCTGGACATCCTTCAATGGGCCGCTAAGAAAAAGTATCTTCATGCCCTCCGCGAGCGTATCGCGTTTGCGTTCTTCCACCTGCATGACGCCTTGATACGGCATCTGAAACTGCGAGTTCGCAATCATGCCGCGCTGTTCGATCAGAATGAACTCGTTGCGCCGTTCCAGTATCCGGTTGCTGTAGATGCCCGGCACGAATTCGGGGAAACGGGGGTAATCGGTCAGCACCGCCCAGGCGGTCGCCAGCTTGACCGGCGTCGCCAGCGTGCCTTCCACGGTTAGGATATTGCCTGCTTGGCGCACGCTGGTTTGGGTTTGTGCCTCCGCCGCCTGCGTCTTGGCGGCATAGGCCGGCAACAGCAGCAGGCAAGACAGAAGTAAAGTGCGGAGTAGCGGTTTCACGCCGATTGAAAAGCAACGAATTGGATCATTGCCGAAGTATATCCATGCCACCCATTTTTCGTTCCCATCGTCTTGCCGACATTCTCTTCGCCGTCGTCCTTTTACTGGGCGCCTGGGCGTATTTCGCGATGCCGCGGGCGCAGTACCCGGAGGTGGAACTGAACTGGGTGGCCGTCGCGGTGGTCTGGCCGGGCGCCACCGCGCAGGACGTGGAGCGTGAAATTACGTTGCCATTGGAGGCCGCGGCGCGGCGCGTCAGCGATGTCCGCTATGTCGCCGCCACCACGCGCGACCATGTCGCGACATTGCTGGTGCGTTTTCATGATCTGGATCACAGCCGTTTCGAACGCCGGCTGGCGGCGTTGGACCGCGAGATTCGACAGGCCTCGGCCGACTTTCCGAAGGAGGCGCGCTCACCGCAGATCATCGAACTGACCTCGTCGAACTTCTTTCCCACCGCGATGGTCGTGGTCAGCGCCGGAGCGCCCGGCAGCGTCGCGGACGGGCGCATTTGCGATCTGGCTGCGGCCACGCGCGACAAGCTGGAAAAGCTGCCCGGCGTCGGTCGCACCTGGGCTTATGGCTTGCGCAGCCGCGAGCTTGTCGTCACGTTCGACCCCGGCGCCTTGGAGCGGAAGGGCGTCGCACTGGAAGACCTGACCCGCGCCGTGGCCGAACAGACACGCAGCCTGCCGGCCGGCATGGCCGATATTTCCGGACGCCGCTATGCCATGCGGGTCGAGGGGCTCAATGCCAATCCGGATTTTCTGGCTGAACTGCCGATTACCGGCGCCGATGGCCGCAGCGTGCAGGTCGGCGAACTCGCCCGTGTCGCCACCGGCGTCGCACCCGCACGTGAACTGGTGCGCCTGGACGGCAAACCGGCGGTGTTGCTGTCGGTGATCAAGCGCGAAAACGTCAACACGCTGGCGCTGACCGATTCCATCCATGCCCTGGTCAACGATACCAATCAGGCTTTCGGCGCGCCGGTGCTGACCTTGCTCGATGACCAGAGCGCCACGACGCGCGAGGCCATTGGCGTGATGGAGGCCAATGCCGTGTTCGGCCTCCTCGTGGTGTTGGCGGTGACCTGGTTCTTTCTCGGCCATCGCCTTGCATTGCTTACCAGCATGGGCGTGCCGTTCGCATTGGCCGGCATGTTCCTGGCGTTGCATCTGATGGGCCATACCCTCAATGTCTCGGTGTTGCTCGGCGTCGCCATCGTCCTCGGCATACCGTTGGACGATGCCGTCGTGGTGGCGGAAGCCATTCGTCTGCGCCTGGCTGCCGGCATGGAACGCACTGCCGCAGTGAAGGCGGCATTGCAGGAGGTGGCGCGGCCGGTGACCGCCTCGATCTTCGCCACCTGCCTGGCGTTCGCGCCGTTGCTGTTCCTGCCGGGACTGATGGGGCGCTTCATGTTCGTGACGCCGCTGGCGGTGATGTTGACGCTGCTGTGCAGCTTGGTCGCCTCGCTGTGGATTTTGCCGCGCCATGCCGTCGCCTGGGGCGGCGTCGGTAACGGCCGGGGCTGGCGCGACGCTTTCGCGCGGCATTTGCGGCGCTATTACGGCAAAGGCCTGCTCTTGGCATTGCGTCATCCGGCGCCGGTGTTCGTCCTGTTTGCCGGCGTCTTTCTGTTTGCAGGCGCTGCCCTGACGCTGGAATGGGTGAAACCGCGCTGGTTCGCGTCCGACCCGCTGCGCGTGTTCAACGTCAATGTTCAGATGCCGCCGGCCAGCAATCTGGAAACCACGCTGGCGGCGACACGCGAACTCGAACTGGCCGCGCAGCGCATCGCCCGGCCGGGCGAACTCAACGCCACGCTGGCGATGGCCGGCTTGCAGTTCACCCCGAGCGAAATGGTGATCGGCGAACAAATGGGCCAGGTCACCATCAGCCTGGCGCCGGAATCGGCCAGCGGTCGCAGCGTCGAAGCGTATGTCGCGGCGCTGCGACCGGCCCTGAAAGCGACCGGCGCCGACAGCATCTCGGTGCAGGTGCTGTCCGCCGATCTGCCGATGCTGTCGAGCCTGTCCTTGCGCCTGACCGGGGCGCCGCTCGACCGCCTGGCCGAAGCCGCGCGCGAACTGCGCCTGGCGCTGGCCGAACTGCCCGGCTTCAGCGACATGAACGACGACGCCGGCTTCAGCCAGCCGCGCCTGACCTTGCGCGTGGATGCGCCGGCTGCCGCGCGCGCCGGGCTCGATCCGTACCAATTGGCCGCCCTGATACGGCTGCATTTCGAGGGCATCGCCGTCGGCAAGGTCAACGACGGCGAGCAGACGCTGGATGTCGTGGTGCGCGGCCGGGCGATGAATCAGGCGGAAGTGGAACGCCTGCTGGCGAAGCCCTGGCGGCTGCCGGATGGCCGCCGCATCAATCCTGGCGAATTGTTTACCGTCACGCTGCAATCGACCCCGGGCGAACTTCGCCGCGTCAACGGCGAGCGCGCCATCACGCTGCACGCCGGTTTCGACCAGGACCGCATCACCGCGCGCCATGCCGTGGCGGCCGTGGAGGCCGCCTGGGCGCGCATCGCCCCGCACTACCCCGGGGTCAGCCTGCAGCAGGGCGGTGAGCTGGACGATGTCAAGGCCAGCTTGCGCGATCTGCTTGCGTTCCTGGTGCTGGGGCTGGTCCTGATGTACGCCCTGCTGGCGTTGCAATTCGGCCGGCTGGTGCTGCCGCTGGTGATCCTCGCCACGGCGCCGATGGCGCTGGCCGGCGTCGCCCTGGGGCTGCTGATCGGCGCGCAGCCGATCACGCTGTACACGCTGTATGGCTGCGTCGCGCTGTCGGGTGTGGCGGTGAATGCCTCCATCGTGCTGGTCTCCGCCGGCGAAGACCGCCTGGCCCGCGGCCTGCCGCCTCTCGCCGCCGCGTTCTATGCCGGTCGGCGGCGGCTGGTGCCGATCATCATCACGACGCTGACCGTCATCGGCGGCCTGGTCTCGCTCGCCTTCGGCGTCGGCGGCGACTCCCTGCTCTGGGGGCCGCTCGCCGCCAGCATCATCTGGGGTCTGGCGGTCGCGACGCCGCTGACCTTGTTCGTCACCCCGCTGATGCACGGCGGGTTGATGCGCAAACGGCTGGCGGCCGCACTGCCGGCGTAGGCGCGGCCCGGCGGCCATGACGAGAAAGCGGCGCCGCTCACACCGGCTTCGCCTTCTCCCCGCCCAGCGCAGCGACGACATCGTCCAGCAATTTCGCGACTTCGCCGGTCATCAAGGCAAAGTCGAGGTCGAATTGCTCGTCGGCGTTGTCGGCTTGTTCGCTGTTCTCTTTCAGGATGTCGAGGAAGCTGAGGCGCTTGAGCTGGAGCTGTTCGCTGAGCACGAAGGCAATGCGGTCGTTCCAGCTCAAGCCCAGTTTGGTGGCGGTCTTGCCGGCGGCGATGTGCTGCTGGATTTCCTCGCCTTCCAACGCATGCCGCACATAGCGGACGGTGGCTTTGCCGTCGTCGGCGGCGCACAGTTCGAGGTCGCGGTCGATGGTGAAGCCGGCTGGGGCTTCGCCGGCCACCAGCCAGTCGGTCATTGCGACACTGGGCGAAAGCTCGGTGTGCAGCATGCGCACCGGCAAGTCGTCCAGCGTCTTGTTCAGCCGTTCGAGCAGCTCTTCCGCTTTCAACGGCGTGGCGGCATCAACCACCAGCCAGCCGTTGACCGGGTCGATCCAGGCCCAGGTCATGCGGCGGCGCACGAAGGCGCGCGGCAGCAGTTCATCGGTGATCTGCTCCTTGAGTTCGCGCAGCTGCTTGCGGCCCAGTTTGTAGCCTTGCTGTTCTTCCAGTTCCGCGGCGCGGTCTTTGGCGAACTGGGTCACGATGCTGCCCGGCAGCAGTTTCTGTTCGACGCCGAGCGCAATCAATACCTGCTGGTTCAACACATGCAGCAGACGCTCGTCGCCTCGCGGCGATACCCAGCCCTGGCTTTCCATGTCTTGATTGCCGCAGGCTTGCAGCGTCTGACGCGAGAGTTGCTCTTCCAGCTTGGCGAGGTCAAGCGCCTGATTGGCGGGGATACGGTAGACGGAGAGGTTCTTGAACCACATGGCAGGCTCGCAAAAAAGTGGGCGATTATCCAGCAAACCGGCCGCCAAGTTGTCGCTCCGGCATGCGGCTGGGCGTCAGTCCGAATTGAGCCGATGCGCCGCTGTTAGAATCGCGGCCGGCATCCGGCCCTATTCATCTGACAAGAAAGCCCCACCGTGGACCTCCTCCTCCTGTTCAAGGCGCTGCTACTCGGCATCGTCGAAGGTTTGACCGAGTTTCTGCCGATCTCTTCCACCGGACATCTGATCATCCTCGGCAGCCTGCTCGACTACACCGACGAGCAGAGCAAGGTATTCAAGATCGTGATCCAGTTCGCCGCAATCCTGGCGATATGCTGGGTGTACCGCGAGCGCCTGGTCCAGGTGGCCGGCGGCTACAAGTCCGATCCGGTGCAGCGGCGATTCGTCGCCAACCTGCTGATCGCCTTTATTCCGGCGATGATTCTGGGCGTGCTGTTTCACGGCACGATCAAGGCCTATCTGTTCAATCCGTTGACGGTGGCGGCGGCATTGATCGCCGGCGGCTTTCTGATTCTGTACATCGAGAAACGCGTCTATCACCCGCGCATACAGAGCGTCGACGCGATGGACTGGAAAACCGCGCTCAAGGTGGGTTTGGCCCAGTCGCTGGCGTTGTTCCCCGGTGTTTCCCGCGCCGGCGCGACGATCATGGGCGGCGTGGTATTCGGCCTTACGCGCAAGGCGGCGACCGAGTTTTCCTTTTTTCTGGCGGTGCCGACGATGACCGCCGCCACCGTTTATGACCTGTACAAAAACTGGCATCTGCTGGGGCTGGGCGATCTACCGGTCTTCCTGGTCGGCTTCGTGGCCTCCTTCGTCGCGGCGATGGTGGCGGTGAAGACCTTTCTCAGCTTCGTCTCCACCCATTCCTTCGTGGTTTTCGCCTGGTACCGCATCGTCTTCGGCAGCATCGTGCTGCTGACCGCCTATATGGGCTGGGTGCAGTGGCCGGCCTGAGCGGCGGCCATCCGGCTGGTACGCTCTAGGCCGGTAAGGTCTGCCCGGCCAAACGCTGAATTTCGGCCAGCAGCGCGTCCTCCTGGAAAGGCTTGCCCATGTAGGCGTCGACGCCGGCGTCGAGCGCATGGCTGCGATGCTTGTCCGCCGTGCGCGAGGTGATCATGATGATCGGCAACTGGCGCGTGACGGCGCTGGAGCGTACATGCCGGACCACTTCGAAGCCATCCATGCGCGGCATTTCGATATCCAGCAACATCACCGCCGGCATTTCCTCTTCCAACATTTCGAGGGCTTCGACGCCGTCGCGCGCGGTGCAGACGCGATAGCCTTCGCGCTGCAGAAAACGTGTGGTGATCTTGCGCACCGTCAGCGAATCGTCGACCACCATCACCAGCGGCGCCAATTCGATGCTTTCCGGCTCGCGCTCCATATCCGCCAGCGGCGCCCGCTCGGCCAACTGGAAAGGATTGACGATCAACGCGACGCGTCCGTCGCCCAGCACCGTAGCGCCGCTGATGCCGGCGATGCGCGCGAGCTGCGGGCCGATGTTCTTGACCACCGCTTCATAGTTGCCATCCAGTGCATCGACGCGGACGGCCAGGCGTTGCGCGCCGGCGTGCAACAACAGGACGGTGCGGAAACGGCTGTCGCCCGGCTGCGCCTTGCGGCCGACCAGTTCGGCCAGCGTGCGCAACGGGTAGCGTTCGCCGTCGAGTTCGAGATAGCCGGTGTCGTGCAAGGCTTGCACCTGATCGAGCTTGAATTCACGCACCAACGTGACCAGCGATGCCGGCAGCGCCCAGGTCTGGCCACCGGCGCGGGCAAGCACGACCTGAGTCAAGGCCAGCGTCAACGGCAGGCGTATCGTGAAACGGGCGCCCTTGCCGGTTTCGGTTTCCAGTTTCACGCGGCCGCCGATGCCGGCAATTTCGTTTTTCACGACGTCGAGGCCGACGCCGCGTCCAGCCACTTCGGTGACCTGCTTGGCGGTGGACAAACCGGAACGGAACAGCAGTTGCTCCAACTGATCCTGGCTGACGACCTCGCCCGATTTCAGCCAGCCGCGCGCTTCGGCTTGTTCGCGCACCGCCGCCAGGTCGATGCCGGCGCCATCGTCGGCCAGCGTGATGACGATTTCATTGCCTTCCTGACGCGCCGATAAACGCAGTTCGCCATATTCCGCCTTGCCGGCCTGGGCGCGCTGTTCCGGTTGTTCGATGCCATGCGCCACGGCATTGCGCACCAGGTGTTCCAGCGGTGCGGCGATCTTGTCGAGCACGGCGCGGTCCAGCTCGGTCTGGCCGCCATCGAGTTCCATCTGCGCTTTGCGCCCGGTTTCCTTGGCGGTTTGCCTCACCACGCGGTACAGGCGTTCGGCCAGGGTATTCAGCGGCACCATGCGGATGTGCATGAGTTCCTGCTGCAGGTTGCGCGTCATGCGCGATTGCAGCAGCAGGGCGTTGTCGGCTTCGTTGAGGCCGGAGAGCAGGTTGTCCTGGGCGGTGGAGACGTCGTTGACGCTTTCCGCCATCAGGCGGGTAAGTTCCTGCAGGCGGGTAAAGCGGTCGAATTCGAGCGGGTCGAACTGGCCTTCATCGACTTGCGACAAGCGTGAATGCATTTGCGATTCAGCCTGGATTTCGAGTTCGCGCAATTGCGAACGCAGGCGGTCGACGTTGGCGGCCAGTTCCTGCGCGGTCTGCTTGTAAGAGGCCAGCACATTCTCGATGCGCGCCCGCGCGATGGAGACTTCGCCCGCCTCGTTGAGCAGCGTATCCATGATGTCGGACTTCAGACGCAAGGACTGGCGCGTGTGCATCTCGGCTTCGAGACGCGCCGCGGGCATCGCCGCGCCGGTCTGGGCAGCGGCCTGGGCTTCCGGCGCGGCTTCGGTCGCGCTTTCCGCTGCGACCGGCTCCGGCGCGGCGGTATGGGGTTTCAGTTGCTCGATGAGGTCGGTCAGATGGTCGTAAGCCGACTCCAGCGTATCGAGATAGGCGGTGGTCGCCGGCGCATCGCCGCATTCGATGACCTGGGTTTCCAGGCCGTGTACGGCTTCGCCCAGCACCATCGCGCCCGCCATGCGCGCAGAGCCTTTCAAGGTATGCAGGGCGCGCTTGAGTGCATCGCGCAGCGCAGGGTCGTCCGGCGCGCCGCGCCACTGTCGCAGCACGCCGCCGATACGCGGCAACAACTCCGCGGCTTCTTCCAGAAAGATCGGCAGCAACTGCTCGTCCAGTTCGTCATGCGCCGGGGCGGGCGCCGGAGCGGGCGGCTTTGGCGCCAAAGGCGGCGCCAAGGGTTCCGGTGCGACGGGCGGCGCTTCTTCTACCTCTTCTACAGGCGGGCTGATGGCCGCGGCGTGCGAAGCCGCTTCGGCATCCGGCTGGATCAGCGCCAGCGCCGCGGCCACCTGCGGCATCGCAGCCGGGAAACGGCGCGCCAGGATGCCCTCCAGCGCCTGTTCAAGGGGGGCGAGCGCGGCTTCCAGATGTGCACACATGGCCGGCGTCAGCGGCACGGTTTTATCCGACCAGAGTCCGGCCCAGTTTTCTACCGCGTGTGCGGCCTCGGCCAGGGGCATGAAACCCGTGGTGCGGGAGATGCCGGCCAGCGTGTGGGCGGCGCGGATAAACACCTCCCAGGCCGTCGGGCGCTGACCGCCCGCCATTTCGCCCAGGGCGGTGTGCAGCTCGGCCAAGCGCTGCGCGGCTTCGCCAATGAAGATGACGTACAGGTCGGCGGGCAGCCGATGTCCGTCGATATCCACGTCCTGGTCCAGTTCGCTTTCCTGCGCCGGCGCGATGGCCTCCACTGCGGCAGTGTTGCCGCCGTCGAACGCATCCGCTGAGTGTTCGCCGGCGATCTGGCCAGATGAGGCCACAACGCCGGCTTCAGGTTTTGGGGGCGGACTCTCCGCTACGCCGGCGACGGCCGTCTCGCCGCGCAATTTGCGCGCGCCATTGATCAACGCGGCGGACTCGACCCGAGCCTGGCCTTGCTCTTCCAGTTCGACGACCCAGACCAGGAAGACGTTGGCCGCGTTCTCCAGGAAATCCAGCATTTCCGAACTGGGGACTTTTTCGTCGCGCAGCCAGGTGTTGAGGGTCTGCTCGATCTCCCATGCCGGCTCGGCCAGGTTGTTCAAGCCGACCATGCGACCGCTGCCCTTGAGGGTATGGAAACTGCGGCGGACCGAAGTAAAGGCTTCCTTGTCGTACGGGCTGACGTTCAAGCGCACGACCTGGGCGATGATGCTGCCGAGCACGTCCTGCGCTTCTTCGATGAAAGTGCTCAGCATTTCCTGATCGACATCTTCATCCGAGGCGGCGGCCAAACGCATGGCTTCGGCGCTTGGCGCGGGCGCTTCGTGTGCACTCGTGGCGGCGCCGATTTGTTGCACAGCCTGCACCACCGCTTGAGCGGGGTTGGCGGCATCCAACGCTTTCACGGCCGCATCCGCCTGGCTGCGCAGCGTCGTATCGCCGACCAGATCGGCATCACGGGCGAGCTTACCGAGCTCGGCCTTGAGCGACGCGCGTGCTTCCGGCGAGCCGCCTTCGGCGCCCCATTGCGGCATCGAGTCCTTGATGCGTTCGATGTCGATGCGAATTTGTTCTTCCACCGACACTTCCGGCTGCACCACGACTTCCGGCTGCGCCAGGAGGCCGGACAAGGCCTGGCTGTCGTCGCGGCCATGGCGCAGCGCGTCCAGGTAGATGCCCAGCGTGGACAGCGCCTCCGCCACCCAATTGAGGTTTTCCGGCGCGATGTAGTTCACCCCGCCAGGGGCATCCGCGGCGGTGAAATGTTCGATCCGCCGGATCGCCTCGCGCACCAGGTCGGCGGCGACATCGAGCTGCAGGATATTGAACGCGCCGAGGACCTGCTTCATCAGGTTCGGCACCATCGGCATGCCGGCGCGATCGCTGGCGTCGCGGAAGAAGCGATCGAGCACTTCCTCGACCTGATTCAGGTTGGCCTGAACTTCCTGAGTCACCTGCGCGACCACCAGCTTTTCTTGTGCGGCGCGCGAAATCTCGTCCAGCATCGCCACGACCGGGATGGTCGAAGTATCGAAATGCGGGTCGATCGAGGCCTGCAGGCGCATGGCCTGGGCGCCGGACTGGCGGTCGAACTCCTCGCCCAGCGCCGCGTAGTGCTCGACGGCGTTCTGGGCGAGCAGCAGGGCCGTCGCCATCTCCAGCTGCAACGCCTCGTTCTGGGTCGCGTCGGCTTCGCCTGGCAGGCGTTTGGCTACCGCCTGGACGATGCGGGTCAGGGCCTGCATGGACGCGTTGGGCAGATGCCTGGCCGCCTCGAATACCGCCAGCGCGGCGAGCTGGAACGGTTGCAGGCTCTCGGTGCGTCCGGCGCAATAACGTATCCAGTGATCCTTGGCGCTGCCCAGGTTGTCGCGCAAGGTCGCAAGCTGAATCCGCGCCGCCGCGTCCTGGCTGGTTTCCAGCACCGGGAAATAGTGCTCCAGGCCAAACAGCTCGCGGGTCTGCTCGACGCGGCCGCTGGGCGAAGCATCCTGCGCCACATAGAACAGCACGTCGCGGAACAGTCGGTCGGCGAGCTGGCGCGAACCGTCCATCAGGCGGCGCATCTGCATGTCAATGCGACCGCACAGGCGCTTGAGCCAGAAATCAGTCGGCACGCCGCCGCGCCGCAAGGCTTCCATCAGACCGGCCGCCGTCCACCAGAAGGTGTATTGCGCCGGACCGGAGGCCAGTTTTTCCACCGCGCTGACCGCCGTATGCATCTGCATGAGGCCGGCCGTGGCGTCCTTGTTCTGCAGGAACTGCAACAGGCCTTTCTGATACTGCAGGCGCGCATTGCGCACCGCACGGTTGCGCAAGTCGTCAGCCATCGCCAATTCCGGCGCTTCGCGTGGCGCACGCACGCCGGTATCCGGATAGAACAGCTCGCTCGGCGGCGGCGCTTCGGCGCCCCGCCGCAGCATGACCGCATTCAGCGTGGCGGCCAGCTTCAGCTCGATATGCGGCGCGCCGGACATCAGCTCATCGAGATAGCCCTTCAAGGCGGCGATCGCCTGCAGAACGATTTCGGCCGAGTCGCGATTGCGCAGCTCGTCGCGCGTCGCCATCTCGGCCAGCAGGCGATCGGTCTCGCCGGCGACCAGCGATACGCCTTGCAAATCGACGATCTGGAGGGCGCCGTAAACCTGGTGCAGATAGGCCGACGCCGCCTTGAGCGGATTGCTGTCCTCGCCATTCCAGTCGGCCAGCGCCGCCCGTGCGGACTCCAGCGCGTTATCAAGCTCACCCTTCACCCACGTCAGCGAACCCAGATCAAATTCCGTCTCAACGCTCATGGCGATTCATCCTAACGGTTATTGCATTCACGATTCAAAGCTTGAAGCCGGAGACTGAGACTTTCAGCTCGTTCGACAGCAGCGCCAATTCGCCGATTGAACTGGCGCTGCTGCGGGCGGCGGTCGAGGCCTGCCTGGCCACGGCCAGAATCTGCTGCATGTTGCCGGCGATGCGTTCGGCGGTGCCGGCCTGCGCCTGGGTCGCTTCGGAAATGTTTTGAATCAGGCCGGCGAGCTGGTCGGAAACCGATTCGATTTCAGCTAGCGAAGTGCCCGCCGCATCGGAACGCTGGGTGCCCTCCACGACGCCCTGAGTGGACGATTCCATCGCGTTGACCGCATCCTGGGTATCGCTCTGAATGGTTTTGACGATGGCGCCGATGCGTCGCGTCGCCTTGGCGGAACGCTCGGCCAGGCGTTGCACTTCTTCCGCCACGACGCTGAAGCCGCGCCCGGCATCGCCTGCCGCCGCGGCCTGAATGGCCGCGTTCAAGGCGAGAATGTTGGTCTGTTCGGTAATGTCGGAAATCAGGTCGACAATCTCGCCGATCTCCTGCGACGACTCGCCCAGGCGTTTGATGCGCTTCGAGGTTTCCTGGATCTGATCGCGGATCGAATTCATGCCGGCGATGGCGCCGCGCACCGAATCGCCGCCGCGCCGGGCGGTATCCAGCGACTGGTTCGCCACCCGCGCCGACTCCGCCGCATTCTGCGAGACCTGGACGATGGAATTCGACATCTGGGTCACCGCAGCGGTGGTTTCGCCGATCTGCAACGATTGCTGTTCCGCCGCCGCGAGCAGTTGTTCGGAGCTCAAGCGCGCTTCGGAGGTGGTCTGGGTGACCTGTTGGGTCGCGCGGTTGATGCCCTGAACCAGCATGCGCAGCTCTTCGATCGCGTAATTGACCGAGTCGGCGATGGCGCCGGTGATGTCTTCCGTCACCGTCGCCTGCACGGTCAGGTCGCCTTCGGCCAGATCGCCCATTTCGTTCAGCAAACGCAGGATGGCGTCCTGGTTGCGCTGGTTCTCCTGTGCGGCTTCTTCGGCGCGTCGTTGCGCGGTCTGCACGTTGAGCAGTCCCAGGATCAGCAAGGCAGCCAGGGCCAACAAGCTGAAGAAGATGGCCAGAACCAGATAAACGGCGCTGCCCAGCCCCTGGTAACGTTCGGTCACGCCCTGCGTCAGGGTCAGCAGCTGCTCGGACTCGTCGAAGATTTCACGCGCGGCGCGCTTGGCCTCAACCAGTTGCGGCATGCTCTTCAGGATATGCAGCGCCTGCTTTTCGAAGCGGGTGAACACCTCTTCCAGCTCGAGCAGCTTTTCCCGCGCATCCGCATCGCTGACCGCCACCACGCCCAACGCGGCGCTGCCTTGCTTCAAGCCGTCCAGCACTTCGCGGAAGGTATTCAAATCCTGGCCGAGCTGAAAGGCGGTTTCCGGATTGATGACGTCGGATGACAGCAAGGCGTTGGCATTCTTGGCCATGCGCTGCGTCCACAAGGCTTGTTGATTGGCGAAGGCGAGCTGTTTTCTTGAATCGGCCGGCAGCAGCGCGATAACCTGTTCGGCCAGGTCGAGCAGTTCGCTGTTGCGCTGATTGATTTCGGTCAGCGCCTGGGCCAGCTCCACCAACAATTTTTGCTGGCCGAGCAGGTACTGAATGTCTTTCTTGGAAATATCCCAGCGTTTTTTCAGCGGCGCGAGTTCAGCCT
This sequence comes from uncultured Thiobacillus sp., assembly GCA_964466195.1. GTDB lineage: Bacteria > Pseudomonadota > Gammaproteobacteria > Burkholderiales > Thiobacillaceae > PFJX01. The sequence continues at coordinate 90,504 of CAYXMQ010000002.1, read as the reverse complement.
GAATGAAGCCCGGCGACGACGGCACGCCGGCGCCGCCGTCGATCAGGGTGTTCAGGCCGTCGGCAAAGGCCTTGCGGCTGTCGTCCAGTTGCCCGAAGGCGAATTTGTTGCCCAGCACCGCTTGCTGCGCGGTCTTGGTATAGCGCTGCGACAACATCTGCAGACGGGTGGCGATTTCGATGTACTCGGCGCGATTGCCGACCTGGACGGTGTTCCAGAAGATCAGCAGACCGGCCAACAACAACGAGATCAACAAGGTGAGCACCAGCACCTGTTGGCGTTTTTCCGGATCGACCCGTTTGAGCAGCGGAATGGCTGCGGGATCGAGCGACAGCCAGGACTTGCCGATGCCTCCGCCCGCTGGCGCGATTCTTTTCGTCAGTCGTCCGAATAGGTTGCCGATAGCCATGCCAGGCTTGCTTACCGCCATTGCGAGTCCCCTCCAAAGAAACCACGTGTCAGGCAAACCATTACAACCCCGCTTCCAGAAAGCCGGGCATCGCCACCAGATTCTGCATGCTGATCTCAGCCCAGACCTGGCCTTCCGCCCCCCGCCAGCGGGCGATCTCCCAAGCATCGGCTTCGGCCGGCAGCAGCTCCGGCGTCAGTTCGGACAAGGCGCGCAGGCCGAGCGCGCGTTCGATGCGCAAAGCCGCATTGATGCCAAAGCGCGGATGCACCAGCAACAAACGCGTCTCGCCCGCCGGCATCGGTTCGCTCAGGCCGAAAAAAGCGGCCATATCGGTACAGCCGTAAAGCGCGCCGCGTACGCTGGCGACGCCGACAAACCACGGCTGCGCCCAAGGCGCCTCAGTCAGGCCGGGCACGGTGACCACTTCATTGACCTGATCGAGATTGACAAGCCAGTTCTTGCCGCCGGCGGCAAAGCCCAGTTTCGAGGTGATTTCGTGCGAGGCCTGCGCAAGCTTCAGCTTTTCGGCCAGTTGAGTCTGAAACTCACGCAGGCTCTGCTTGTCATGCATTAGCCGAGCGCCTTCACTTTGGCGATCAATTCCGCCGCGACAACCGGCTTCACCAGATAGTCGATGGCGCCCTGGCGCAAGCCCCAGACGCGATCGGTTTCCTGGCCTTTGGTGGTGCACATGATCACCGGAATGGCTTGGGTTTCAGGGCTGCGCGAAAGCTGGCGGGTGGCCTGAAAGCCGTTCAGGCCGGGCATCACCACGTCCATCAGAATCAGATCGGGTTTCTCCAGCTTCGCTACGGCGACGCCGAGTTCGCCGCTTTCCGCGGAAATGACTTCGTAGCCCTGCTTGCGCAACACATCGGTCAGAAAATACCGCTCGGTGGGGGAGTCATCCACGATCAACACTTTTTTGACGGGCATGATGGAGTCCTGATTTTTCTGTGAGTCGTGCGAGATTAGGCGCCGTGCGGCCGATAACGGCGCACCGCTTCCAGCAGGGTGTCCTTGCTGAACGGCTTGGTGAGGTATTCATCCGAGCCGACCAGACGGCCGCGTGCGCGATCGAACAAGCCATCCTTGCTCGACAGCATGATCACGGGAATGTCGCGCAGGCGCGGGTTTTTCTTGATCAGCGCACAGGTTTGATAGCCATCCAGGCGCGGCATCATGATGTCGACAAAAATGACTTCCGGTTGATGGTCGGCAATCTTGGCCAGGGCGTCGAAGCCGTCTTCGGCCAGGATGACCTCACAGCCGGCCTTGAGCAAAAAGATTTCTGCGCTGCGGCGGATGGTGTTGCTGTCGTCGATCACCATGACGCGGGTGCCGCTTAATTCGCTGGCGCTGTTGGTCGCAATAGTCAAGCTGCCTCCTTGTGTTCTGTTGTGTTGGCTCGCTCAAGCGCCCTTGCGCACCGGAAAGCCTGCCGCTTTCCATGCCGGCCAGCCCGTACGGAACCAGTAAATCTTGGTGTAACCCCGTTTCACCAAATAGCGTGCGGCCTTGTAGCTGTACCAGCATTCGGCGCCGTTGCACTGCATGATCATAGGTGCATTTTTGTTTTTGGGGAGTTTGGAGAGGTCGAAGGCATCGACGCTGTCGTCATAGTCGACTTCTTTCGGGCTGTTCATCTGGTAAGGCACATTCACCGCGCCAGGGATGTTCACTTCACGGTAATGCGCATGCGGCCGCACATCGAAAATTGGCACGCCCTGGCCAATCAGCTTTTTGGCCTGTTCGGCCGTGACGATGTCCGCACCTGGCAAGACCTCCGGGGTGAAAAAGCCGCGTGTCGAAACGAACTCAAAATCAATTCTGTCTGCTGGTTCGAAAGCGCCGAGCTTGACGCGACCCAGACGCGCTTCGAGATCCTTGTCCAAGCGGGTAAAGGCGCTGCGCAGCTTGTCCTTGATGGCGGCATCAAGCTTGTCGTTGACCGCCACGCCCGCGATCGGGACATCCGGAAAGGTATGCACGACCACGGCATCTTTGTGTTGCGCCATCCAGTCCTTGACCATGTTTTGCTTCGAAGCCACCAGATCGGCCTGGCCGATATTCATTGCATAGAGCACGGCGGCATACTGGTTCATGTGCATGACCTGACCGAAGTATTTAGACGTCGACAAGCCGCGCGCATTCATATCTCCGTTGACCATGTAGCTCACCAGCGACTCGCGATGCGGCAGCGCAATGCGCTTGCCGCGCGCACTTTCCAACGAGCGCACTTGCGATGCCTTCGACGCCAGTAACACCACTCGGGCATCCTGCTCGGTCTTCGCGATCGGGGTATAGCCGTTGCGCATCGCCAGCCCGACGAGCTGGGCGGGGGCCAGCAGCATGGCATAGGTGCCGGTGCGCACGCGTTCGCCGACGCGCTCGGCGTTCTGCGTCATGATCAGTTTGACCGGCTGCCCGATCGCGCCGGACAGATACTTGGCCAAATCGTTGAATACCGCCTGGGTCGAAACGTGGTCACGCTCCTGGTCGTAGTCCAGCGTCACATTCAGCACCAGATCGCTGCGCGCCTGCGCAGGGAATGACAACAACGCCGTGACCATTAACGCCGAAAAAATTGCATCCGTCCAACGCATCTGCACTTTCTCCTCCATCCTGTCGCCGCTCGGGAAGCCCGGCGGGGCGCCGGGTTAAATCAGGCCGACGCGGGGCCTATCGCAAGCATTTCGAAATCTTCCTTGCGCGCTCCGCATTCCGGGCAGGTCCAGTTCACCGGCACATCCTGCCAACGCGTACCGGGCGGAATTCCCTCATCCGGCAGTCCCTTGGCCTCGTCATAAATGAAACCGCATACCACACACATCCAGGTTCGATATTCCATGCGCAGTCCGGGCAGGTAGAAATGACTTATGTGAGAATCGGATTCTGCCCGAATCTGCCGCCTTTCTGCCAACTCTTACCGCTCACGCCAAGGTTTACCCCATGTCCGCTCCAGCCATGCCCGCCGTGCTCGTTTTCGCCGGCACCGATCCCACCGGTGGCGCCGGCCTGCAAGCCGATATCCTGACCCTGGCCAGCATGGGATGCCATCCGCTCTCGGTGGTGACCGCGATCACCGTACAGGACACCGTCGGCGTCGACGACTTTTTCCCCATCGATGCCGACTGGATCGCCGATCAGGCGCGCAGCGTGCTGGAAGACATGCCGGTGGCCGCGATCAAGATCGGCATGATCGGCAGCGTCGAAGCGGTCGCGGCGATCGCCGAAGTCGTTTCCGACTATCCCGACATCCCGCTCGTGCTCGACCCGGTGCTGACCTCCGGCCGCGGCGACCCGCTCGCCAACGAAGAGTTGCTCGATGCGCTGCGCGACCTGTTGCTGCCGCAAACCAGCATCCTGACGCCGAACAGCCTGGAAGCGCGGCGGCTGGTCGAAGACATGGATGCGGAGAGCGACGACCCCGAACTGTCCGAATGCGCCCGCCGCCTGATCGATATGGGCTGCGAATACGTGCTGATCACCGGCGCGCACGAACAGGGCGCCCAGGTCAGCAACACGCTGTACAACACGCGCGGCGTCGTGCATCGCTTGAACTGGGATCGCCTGCCCGGCTCCTACCATGGCTCCGGCTGTACGCTGGCCTCGGCGCTGGCCGCGCTGCTGGCGCTCGGCAAGGATGTCTCCGAAGCCGCCAAGGAAGCGCAGGAATACACCTACCAGACGCTGAAGAGCGCCTATCGCCCCGGCATGGGCCAGTTCATTCCGGATCGCCTGTACTGGGTGCGCGGAGACGATGAAGACTGAAACGCACTCGCCCGGCTTGCGCGGGTTGTATGCGATCACCCCGGACTGGCACGACAGCGGCCGTCTGCTGGCGGCGACCGCAGCCATCCTGGACGCCGGTTGCCGCGTCTTGCAGTACCGCAACAAACCGGCCGCCAGCGCGCTGCGGCGGCAACAGGCCGTCGCGCTGCGCAGCCTGACGCGCCAGTACGACGCCCGCCTGATCATCAACGACGATCTCGATCTCGCGCTGTTCTGCGGCGCCGACGGCGTTCATCTCGGCGAGGATGACGGCCAGCTCGCCACCGCGCGGGCGCGGCTCGATGCCGCCGGCCCGGGCCGGATCCTCGGCGCATCGTGCTACCAGAGTCTGGCGCTGGCGCGGGCGGCCGCCATCGCGGGGGCGGATTACCTCGCCTTCGGCAGTTTTTTCGCCTCGCCGACCAAACCCCAGGCCAAGCGCGCGGAGCCCGCATTGCTCGCCGCGGCCAAGCAGGAAACCGGCTTGGCGGTATGCGCCATCGGCGGCATCGACGTCGCCAATGCCGGCGGCCTGATCGCGGCTGGCGCCGACCTGCTGGCGGTGATCAGCGCGCTCTACGACGCCCCCGACCCCGGCCGCGCCAGCCTAGAATTCAACCTGTTTTTTCAAGCCCCCCTCAAGGAACCCGCATGACCTCGCGCAACGACGACCTGTTCGAACAATCCCAGAAATTCATCCCCGGCGGCGTCAATTCGCCGGTGCGCGCCTTCCGCTCGGTCGGCGGCACGCCGCGTTTCTTCAGCAAAGGCGCCGGCAGCCGGGTGTGGGATGCCGACGGCAAGTCGTATCTCGATTACGTCGGCTCCTGGGGCCCGCTGATCCTCGGCCACGCCGACGCCGATGTGGTGCGCGCGGTTTGCGAAACGGCTGCGCTCGGCCTGAGCTTCGGCGCGCCGACCGAGATGGAACTGCGCATGGCGGAAAAGCTGGTCGACATGCTGCCCAGCCTGGAAAAGCTGCGCCTGGTGTCCTCCGGCACCGAAGCCACGATGAGCGCGATCCGCGTCGCCCGCGGCTACACCGGCCGTAACACGCTGGTCAAATTCGAAGGCTGCTACCACGGCCATGCCGACAGTCTGCTGGTCAAAGCCGGCTCCGGCCTGCTCACCTTCGGCCAGCCCAGTTCCGCCGGCGTGCCGGCCGACTGTTCCGGCCATACCGTCGTGCTCGATTACAACGACAGCGATCAGGTCAACCAGTTGTTTGCCGCCAAAGGCGACGAAATCGCCTGCGTGATCGTCGAAGCGGTCGCCGGCAACATGAATTTGATCAAGCCGAAAGCCGGCTTCCTGGAATGCCTGCGCGAGAACTGCACCAAGCACGGCGCCGTGCTGATTTTCGACGAAGTGATGACCGGCTTCCGGGTCGGCAGAGGCTCTGTGCAAGGCCTCTACGGCATCACCCCGGACCTGACCACGCTGGGCAAGGTGATCGGCGGCGGTCTGCCGGTCGGCGCCTTCGGCGGCAAAGCCGAGATCATGGACAAGCTCGCACCGCTCGGCCCGGTGTACCAGGCCGGCACCTTGTCCGGCAACCCGGTGGCGGTGGCGGCCGGCCTGAAGACGCTGGAAAAAATCTCGGCGCCCGGCTTTTACGAAGCGCTGACGGCCAAGACCCGGCGCCTGTGCGACGGTTTCAACGCCGCCGCGCGCGAAGCCGGCATCCTCGCCTGCGCCGACTCGGTCGGCGGCATGTTCGGCCTCTATTTCCGCGCCACGCCGCCGACCTCCTACGTTGAAGTCATGGACAGCGACAAAGACGCCTTCAATCGTTTCTATCACCTGATGCTGCATGAAGGCGTCTACCTCGCGCCGTCCGCATTCGAAGCCGGCTTCGTCTCCGCCGCGCACTCCGACGCCGACATCGACGCCACTGTGGCCGCCGCCGTGCGCTGTTTCGAGAAACTCGGCGCGTGACAGGACGCTTTGTAGAGGCTCGCTTGCGGGCCGCACCACCACGTTGAAGCCATGAACGCAGACCTCTCCCCGGAAGACAGTTTTCGTCTGCAAGTGCTGCTGGCGCAGGACTTGAAGGCGATTCGTATCGACGAATCCAGCCTCACGCTGTATGCCCTGACCGACAAGGGCGAAGCCAGCATTCCGCTGACCGCCAACTGCCGCGAAGACAAATACCTGCGCCAGGTGCGCGAATTGCTGTCCGGCCACGCACTCGGTTCGCCCGGCGGCTACCCGGTCTACCTGACGCGCTGGACGCGGCACGGCCAGATGGAAGGCCTCAATCTCGGCAAACTGCTGCTTACCGGCGAACCGGAAGCGGTGGTCGCCGTCGTGCATTCGCCCGGCCTCACCGATGAGCTGGCGCGCTACGCCTGGTGGACCTTGCCGACCATCGAAAACGCCCGCCTGATGCTACGCCGCCCGGCCGTCGCGGCCGGCCCGATGGGCCAGGTGCTGGCTGACTTCCTGGTCGAACATCTGCCGTTTCTGCAAGACGATCACCTCGGCATCATCGACACCGTCGCCGTGCTGATCCATTCCGGCGCGGTCGCCCCGAGCGGCCTGGAAACCATGTGGAAATGGGGCCGGCGCAGCAATACCCATTACGTCGCCTTCCTCGAAATGGCGGCCGGCCATTTGCCGCTGCCGCTGGCCGCACACCCGCAACACGCCGCCGTCAGCGCCGCCTTCGCCAGCCAACTCGCCGCCGGCCACCCCGCCGTCTGCGCGCTCGAACGTGCACTGTCCAGCCAGGGCCAGACCTTGCTCGACGCCGCCGCGGAAATCCTCGAACGCCCCGAAACCCAGGAAGTGGTCAGCCGCACGCTGAACGCGATCGGCCGCTATTTTTCCGGCGAACTGGATTGGAATCAGACCGACCAACCGCTGTGCGACGCCTGCCAGGCTTACGCCCCCAAGCTGGAAGCCGCCGCCCGCCTGGCGCGATGCAACGACAGCCTGGTGCAAACCATCTTCGCCCGCTCCACCGCGATCGGCTCGCTGATGCGCCGCAAGATCGCCCCGGTCGTCGCGCCGTTGCAGCAGGACATCGCCGAACTGCGGCGCTGAAGCCGCCGCCGCTGCACAGCGGTTGTCGCTTGGTCGATGCCGGAACTGTGGAGAACGTGAGCCGGCAAGCGGTTCAATCGCCAGGGATCGGGGCGGTTGCGAGGCGTAGCGTGGCGCGTTATTCGTCAATAATGACGTGTAATACAGGTTGAGCTAAACCGCCTCCCGGCGGTGGAAATCCGCCGCATCGAAAACACAAAAGCGAAGACCTCCGCGTCCTCCGCTGCGTTAGCTGGCTTGCTGCGGGTAGCCACTTTATCGGTTCTGCTTGGTGCGTTTACGCTCTGGTTTACCCCTGTTACCCGCTGTCGCCTTGCCATGTCGGACTCTCGTCGTAACTTCCTTGCCGGCGGTTCGTTCTTCTTGACGGTCAACCTGCTGGAGCGACGGTCGGATCTGCTGGTCAGGCAGATCGACCCTTTGCACGAGGCCGTTCGCCGGGCACGCGGCATCTGGCAACGGCACTATTGGGAGCACACCTTGCGGGACGATGCGATTTTTCGCGCGCATGTGGATTACGTGCAGATCAACCCGGTCAAACATGGAGGGGTATCGCGAGTGGCGGACTGGCCGCACGCCTCTTTTCATCGCCATGTTCGGGATGGCCTGTTGGCGGCTGACTGGGGTGGCGACGGGGAGGGCGCGGTAAGCCAGGCGGGAGAGCGGGGGGCGTAGCCAAGATGGGGCGGCTTGCTGCGCGAAGCCGCTCTACTGCGCTGCCGCGCGGCCGCTCAAATCCGCTTCACTCGGCAAACCCCAAACGCGCCGAAATCCGCCGTGCGGCTTCCTGCACCAGGCCTGCCCAGGCCATCTGCCGGCGCTCGATCGGCGCCGAGACGGAGAGGCCCGCGACGGCCGCACCGGTGGCGTCGCGAATCAGCGTGCCGATGCAGCCGACGCCGAGTTCCGCTTCTTCGTCGTCCAGCGCGTAGCCGCGCGCGGTGCTGGCGCCGATGTCGGCCAGCAGGGCCTGGATCTCGTGCCGCGTGTTGGCGGTGTATGACGGCAGCCGCGTGCGGCGGGCATAGTCGCGTGTGGCGGCGGCGCCGGCCTCGCCCAACATCAGTTTGCCGACCGCGGTGACATGCAGCGGCGCGCGGCTGCCGATCAGCTGTTCCACCCGCATCATGCGGTTGGGCGTGACCCGCTCGACGTAGACCATTTCGTCGCCCTGGCGCACGGTCAGGTTCACCGTTTCGCCGACCTGGTCGCGTAGCCATTCCATCTCCGGCCGCGCCGCCGCGCGCACGTCCAGCCCGACGCGCACCTTCGCCGCCAGTTGCAGCAGGTGCGGGCCGAGCAAATACACGCCGCTCTCGTCGCGGGCGACAAAGCCGTGCTGAATCAGCGCCGCCAGGATGCGGTAAGCGGTGGACGGGTGCAATCCGGTTTCCGCCGCCAGAAACTTCAGCGACGTGCTGCCGTCCTTGGCGGCCAGCGCGTCGAGCAGGGCGGCCATGCGGTCGATGACCTGGATGGGGGAGGTTTTGTCCTCGTTCATGTTTCACATTATGAAACGTAACCTGCATTGTGAAAAGCTGAGTGTTTATGTACAGTATTTCCCATTGTCCTTTTCTGTGCTGGAACTCGCCATGAATGCCACGACCCCCGCCGCTGCGCTCGCACCCGAATTCTGCGAAGGCATCCAATATTACGCACCCTCCTGGCCGGGCTTTGCCGAGCATGGCGCGCAGCCGGCCATCGCCGAAGGCGAGCGCGCCATCGCCAGCGCCGGTTCCCCCGCCGCCGCCTATCAGACGCTGCTGGCCGCCGACGCATTGCGTTATCTGACCTTGCAGATCTGCGCCGCCAAGGCGTCCGGCCACCCGGGCGGTTTTGCTTCCAGCGCCGAGGCCTATGCCGCGCTGGTGATGCTAGGCCATACCAACATCGTCACTGAGGTCGGCCACCACGCGCCCGGCTTCTATTCCGCGATGTTCCTGGACCGCTCGCTGGAGGACATGGGCATCCGCACGGTGCAGGACATGCGCGACCGTTTCCGCGAAAAGCACGGCCTGCTCGGCCATCTGTCCGGTGCGATTCCCGGCCTGCTCGCGCCCGCCGGCCCGCTCGGCCAGGGCCAGCACTTTGCGATGGCCGGCGCGCTGCTGCACCCGGGCACGCTGTTCCCGGTGACCATCGGCGACGGCGGCATGGGCGAACCCTATGTGCTGAACTCGATGATGCACTTCAACACGGCCTACCCGACGGTGACCAATTACCTGCCGGTGTTGATCTGGAACGGCTACAGCCAGGAGCACCATTCCATGTGCGCCACCTGGAGCAATGACGAAATGACGGCGTACTGGAAGGGGCACGGCTTCGAGAACGTGTATCTGGTCGACGCCAAGAATTTCGACGACAAGGACCAGCCCGGCGCTTATGTCGACAGCAGCCAGTTCGCCTTCGACCGCCGCCGGGCCTTTGCCGCCGCCGTGTTGCAGGCGGCCGACAGCGCGGCGAAGAGCGCACTCGGAGCGGGCAACGGCGGCGGCCGCCGCACGGTGATGATCCTGAAGCAGTTGAAGGGCGCCGGCGTGCACAAGCTGGGCGCCAAGGCGCACAACCTGTATCCGGCCGATACGCTGGACGCCGAGCACATCATCGGCGGCCTGCAGCGCCGCGCGTTGAGCCCGCAAGCCTGGCAGACCGTGCGCGACAACTTCAGCCGCGCCGGCGGCGGCCCCGCCGCGAAGACCGCGGTGACCGAACACGTGCTCGACATTGCGCCGCTGCCCAAGCTGCCGGTCCAGGCCTTCCAACCGGGCGAGAAACAGGTGCCCGCCACCGCCTTTGGCGCCCTGGTGGCCGCCGTAGGCGAGGCCGATCCGCGCTTCGTGGTGACCAACGCCGACGGCAACGAGGCCAGCGCGATGGCCAACATCAACGTCGCGCTGAAGATTCGCCATCCGGTGGAAGACGGCCTCTATCAACAGGCTCCGAACGGCCAGGTTTACGAACCGCTGAACGAGGACGCCTGCGCCGGCCTCGCTGCCGCCCTCGCGCTGTTCGGTTCGCGTTCGATCTGGCTGTCCTATGAGAGCTTTGCAATCAACGGCTGGCCCATTGTGCAGACTGTCGCGCAAGCGATGGCCGAACTGCGCCGCAAGACGCCGTCGTTCATCTGCATGTTCACCGCCGGCGCGCTGGAGCAGGGCCGCAACGGCTGGACGCATCAGCGTCCGGAGATCGAAAACTACTTCGCCGCGCAGATGCGCAACGGCAATGTCTACCCGTTGTTCCCGTGCGACGCCAACCAGATTCAGGTTGCCTACGACTGGGCGCTGGGCACTCACAACAAGGGCATCGCGATCATCGCGTCGAAGTCGCCGCTGCCGGTTTACACCACGCTGGAGCAGGCGCGGCAAGGCATCGAGCGCGGCGCCGTGGCGCTGTACGAAACCGCGCCGGACACAAACCGCGGCGGCAAGAGCGTGGTGTTTGCGGTCACCGGCGACATGGCGCTGCTGCCGGTGTTCGAGGCCAAGGAGCAGCTGGAAGCCGCCGGCCACAAGGTGCGCATCGTCAGCGCCGCCAATCCGCGCCGTTTGTACCGGCCGAGCGACGTGGCCTGGGACACCGTTACCGAGCCGGATAACGCGTTCATGGATGACGAGCATTTCAATGCCCTGTTCGACGCCGACGCGTTGATCGGCGTCAGCGGCGGCCCTTCCGGCCCGCTGGAGCCGGTCATGCTGCGCACCCGCGCCGCCCGCCGCGACGTGTTCGTCTGGAAACGCGGCGAAACCACCGCCAGCGCGGGCGAGATCATGGCCTTCAACGGCCTGACCGGACCGGCGATGGCGGCGCGGGCGAGCGCACTGCTGGGATAAGAAGACAGCCCTGATGGAACACGCCCCCTTTTCAAAAGGGGGCGTGGCTGTGTCCCGGCTCGGTAAAACCATCCGAGCCGCCCCCCGCGGGGGGCGGCTCCTGCTTGGGGCGGCCCGGCGAACGACTTGAGCGGGAGCATTTGCACGGCCGGCCCCTAGTAGAAAGCCCCCGGCCCTCCTTTGATGAGGAGGGCGTTAGCGAGCCTGAATAGGTATGCCATGACCGCCACCAAAATCATCGTTTTCGACGACGACCCGACCGGCTCGCAGACGGTGCATTCCTGCCGTCTGCTGACGCGCTGGGATGCCATTACGCTGCAGGAAGCGCTGCTCGACGAGGCGCCGCTGTTTTTCGTGCTGACCAACACCCGCGGCATGGACGCGCAACGGGCGGCGGCCATCAGCCGCGAGGTCTGCCATAACCTGAAGCTGGCGCTGGCCGATCTGGCCGCGGGCGGCACGCTGTTCAATACGATCCTGGTCAGCCGCTCCGATTCCACGCTGCGCGGGCACTATCCGGTGGAAACCGATGTCATCGCGGCGGAACTGGGGCCATTCGATGCGCATTTCCTGGTACCGGCGTTTTTCGAGGGCGGCCGTTTCACCCGCGACAGCGTGCACTACCTGCTCGTCGATGGCGTGCCGACGCCGGTCGCCGAGACCGAATTTGCGCATGATTCGGTGTTCGCCTATCGCCACAGCTATCTGCCCGCCTACGTCGAAGAAAAAACCGCCGGCCGGATCCAGGCGGGCGAGGTCGAACGCTTTCTTCTGGCCGATGTGCGCGGCGATGCGGCAACCTCGGCGGCGCTGAGCGAGCGGCTGATGCAGCTCAGCGGCAACCGCTGCTGCGTCGTCGATGCCGAAACCCAGGCCGACCTGAACCAGTTCGCCGCGCAATTACAGGCCGCCGCGGCGCGCGGCAAGCGCTTCCTGTTTCGTTCCGCCGCCAGCCTGCTGACCGCGCTGGCTAAATTGCCGCCGCAGCCGGTTGCGGCCGAGGCGATGCAGGCCTATGTGCGCGGCCACGACGAAGGCAAGGCCGCCGGCGCGGTCATCGTCGGTTCGCATGTCAACAAGACCACGGCGCAACTGCAAAAGCTGCTGCAGGAACCGGGCATCGACGCTATCGAAGTCGAGGTGGATCGCATCGAAGGCGAGCGCAGCGCGTTGCTGCACGGCGTGCTGGCGCATGCCGAGCGCGCGCACGCGGCAGGCGCGACCGCGGTGATCTACACCAGCCGCGGCGAACGCCGGTTTCCCGATCAGGCCGCGCGTCTGGCCTTCGGCGAAGCGGTCTCGGCTTTTTTGATGGACGTGGTGCGCGCTCTGCCGCGCAGCCTCGGCTTCCTGATCAGCAAAGGCGGCATCACCTCCAACGATGTGCTCTCCGACGGCCTCGCGCTGCGGGCGGCCAACGTGCTCGGGCAGATCTTGCCGGGCTGTTCGGTGGTGCGTTGCCCGGCCGACCATGTCCGCTATCCCGACCTGCCGGTGGTGATTTTCCCCGGCAACGTCGGCGACGATGCCGCGCTGGCGACGGTGTACCGACGGCTTTCGGCGCCGCATTTGCCATAATCCGCCGCATGAAGCCCGAATTTCTCACCGCTCTGCGCGCCGCTCTGCCGACGCAATCGCTGCTGCTCGAAGCCGAAGCCCTGCGGCCCTACGAATGCGACGGTCTGTCCGCCTATCGGCAGGTGCCGCTGGCGGTCTGCCTGCCGGAGACGCTCGAGCAGGCGCAAGCGGTGTTGCGCGCCTGTCGCGAGCACCGGGTTCCGGTGGTCGCGCGCGGCGCCGGCACCGGCTTGTCCGGCGGCGCGCTGCCGCTGGCGGATGGCGTCGTGCTGTCGTTGGCGCGCTTCAACCGGATACTGGAAATCGACGCGGACAATCGTCTGGCGCGGGTGCAACCCGGCGTGCGCAATCTGGCCATCACCGAAGCCGTCGCCCACCTCGGCCTGTATTACGCACCGGATCCATCGTCGCAGATCGCCTGTTCGATCGGCGGCAATGTGGCGGAAAACTCCGGCGGCGTGCATTGCCTGAAGTACGGCCTCACCGTGCATAACCTGCTGGCCTTGAAGGTGCTGACGATAGACGGCGAACTGCTGGAGATCGGCGAGTGCGACCAGCCCGGCGGACTCGACAGCCCCGGATACGACCTGCTCGCGCTGATGACCGGCTCGGAAGGCCTGCTCGGCATCGTCGTCGAAGTCACCGTCAAATTGCTGCTCAAGCCGGAACGCGCGCAAGTGGTGCTGGCGGCGTTCGCGTCGGTGGAAACGGCGGGTGCGGCGGTCGCCCGCATCATCGGCGCCGGCTTGCTGCCGGCCGGGCTGGAGATGATGGACAACCTGTCGATCCGCGCCGCCGAAGATTTTGTCCATGCCGGCTATCCGGTCGATGCGGCGGCCATTCTGTTATGCGAGCTCGACGGCTCCAACGCCGAGGTTTCCGAACAGATACTGGCGCTGCGCGCGGTATTGCTGGACGCCGGTGCAGTGGAAGTGCGCACCGCGGAAGACGAAGCCCAACGCCTGAAATTCTGGGCCGGCCGCAAGGGTGCGTTCCCGGCGGTGGGCCGCATTTCACCGGATTACTACTGCATGGACGGCACCATTCCGCGCCAGCATCTGGCGCGGGTGCTGACGCGCATCGGCGAACTCTCGCAGCAATACGGCCTGCGCGTCGCCAATGTGTTCCATGCCGGCGACGGCAATCTGCATCCGTTGATCCTGTTCGATGCGAACCAGCCCGGCGAGATGAAGAAGGCTGAGGATTTCGGCACCGACATCCTTAGGCTCTGCGTCGAAGTCGGCGGCACGGTCACCGGCGAACACGGCATCGGCGTCGAAAAACTGGACGCCGCCTGCAGCCAGTTCACGCCGCAGGAACTGGCCCAGTTTCACGCCATCAAGGCCGCGTTCGACCCGTACGGGCTGCTCAACCCCGGCAAAGCCGTGCCGACCCTGCACCGCTGCGCCGAAATGGGCCGCATGCACGTGCAGGGCGGCGCGTTGTCGTTTCCCGAATTGCCGAGGTTTTGACGTGCAAGAACATCCACGCGCTAGGAGGCCCGCTTGCGGGCCGATCAACCCGTCCAGATGTGGCGTTTCGGCCCGCGAGCGGGCCTCCTACGGGGATGACTAATTCAATGGAAAAAGAGCTGATTGAGCGCATCCAGCAGGCCATCGCCAAGCGCACGCCACTACGTATCATCGGCGGCGGCAGCAAAGCGTTTTATGGCCGGCATGGCCCCGGTGCGGCGCTGAATGTCGGCGGCCATCGCGGCATCGTCAGCTATGCGCCGAGCGAACTGGTCATCACCGCGCGCGCCGGCACGCCGCTGGCGGAAATCGAAGCCGCGCTGGCGGCGAACAACCAGATGCTGCCGTTCGAACCGCCGCATTTTGCTGCCAGCGCTACGCTGGGCGGCATGGTCGCCTGCGGCTTGTCCGGTCCGCGCCGGCCCTGGGGCGGTTCGGTGCGCGATGCGGTGTTGGGGGTCAAATTGCTCAACGGCCGCGGTGAAGTGTTGCGCCTGGGCGGACAGGTCATGAAGAACGTCGCCGGCTATGACCTGTCGCGCCTGATGGTCGGTGCGTTGGGCACGTTGGGCGTGCTGCTGGAAGTGTCGATCAAGGTATTGCCGCGCCCGGCGGCGGAACGCACGCGCGTGTTTGCGCTGGACGCCGCCGGCGCGGCCGCCCATCTGCAAGACTGGACGCGGCGACAAATGCCGATCAGCGCCAGCCTGCACGTCGACGGGCAGCTTTTTTTGCGGCTCTCGGCCAGTGCGCGCTGTGTCGACATGGCCGTCGAGCAGCTCGGCGGCGAGGCGGCAGAGGATGCGATCTGGACGCAAGCGCGTGAGCAGACGCTGCCGTTCTGGCAGACCGGGCTGCCGCTCTGGCGCATCGTGCTGCCTGCTGCCGCGCCCAGCCTGAATCTGCCGGCCAGCGAGTTGATCGAATGGGGCGGCGGCCAGCGCTGGCTGCGCATCGACCCGCATGCCGAGCTGCCGGCGACGGCGCTACGCCAGCGCGTGCATGCGCTCGGCGGCCACGCCACGCTGTTCCGCAATCATGACGACGGCGAAGTTTTCCAGCCGCTGGCGCCGGCGCTGCTGGCGCTGCACCAGCGCATCAAGCGGGCCCTCGACCCGCACGCCATCTTCAACCCCGGTCGCCTGTACGAGGCGCTCTGATGCAAACCCATCTCGCCGACTTTATTCGCGACACCGAAACCGGCCGCGAGGCCGAAGCGATTCTGCGCAGCTGCGTGCATTGCGGCTTCTGCAACGCCACCTGCCCGACCTATCAACTGCTCGGCGATGAACTCGACGGTCCGCGCGGGCGCATCTACCTGATGAAGCAGATGCTCGAAGGCCAGCCGGTCACTGCCGTCACCCGTTTGCATCTGGACCGCTGCCTGACTTGCCGCAACTGCGAGACCACCTGTCCTTCCGGCGTGCAATACGGCCGCCTGATCGACATCGGCCGCGCCGTGGTCGAGCAACTCAGTCCGCGCCCGCTTGGCGAGCGTCTGCTGCGTTCCAGCCTGCGTCGCGTGCTGCAGATGCCGGCCGTGTTCGGCACGTTGCTGAAACTGGGCCGCGGCGTGCGCTGGGCGCTGCCGGCGGGGCTGCATGCACATCTGCCGCCTGCGCCCAAGGCGGCCGCGGGCAGCGTGCTTGCGCAGACGCGGGCGACGGACCCATCCCTCCCCGCACCGCGCCAGGCCCGCCGCATGCTGGTGCTCGCCGGTTGCGTGCAACCCGGCCTGGCGCCGGAGACCAATGCCGCCGCGACGCGCGTGCTCGCACGGCTGGGCATTGAACTCGTCGCCGCGCCCGATGCCGGCTGCTGCGGCGCCATCGACCAGCATCTGGCCGCGCCGGAGGCGGCCAAAGCCGCCATGCGCCGCAACATCGACGCCTGGTGGCCGTTCATCGAATCCGGCGAGAGCAACCATGTCGAAGCCATCGTGATGACCGCCAGCGGCTGCGGCAGCCTGGTCAAGGAATACGGCCATCATCTGCGCCACGATCCGGCCTACGCGGCCAAGGCCGCCCGCGTCGCCGCGCTGACCCGCGATCTGGCCGAAGTGCTGCGCGACGAAGACTTGAGCCGATTACGAGCCGCGGCGCCCAAGCGCATCGCGTTTCATCCGCCGTGCAGCCTGCAGCATGGCCAGAAACTGCACGGCGTCATCGAAGCCATCCTGACGCGCGCCGGCCACGAATTGCTGCCGGTGCAGGAGGCGCATCTGTGTTGCGGTTCGGCCGGCACTTATTCCGTGCTGCAGGCAGAACTGTCCGGCCAGTTGCGCGCGCGCAAGCTGGCGCATCTGCAGGCCGGCGAACCGGAACTCATCGCCAGCGCCAATATCGGCTGCCAAAGCCATCTCGCCGCCGCCAGCGCTGTGCCGGTAGTGCATTGGGTCAGCCTGCTGGATCGCTGAGGCCGGCCGGCGCGGGCTAGAATTCGCGCCATGCTCGACACGTCTCTCCTCACCGCGTTTCTGACCGGCCTGCTCGGCGGTACGCATTGCGTCGGCATGTGCGGCGGCATCGTGGCGGCGATGTCGTTTCAAGGCGGTTCGGCACAAAGCGGCGCGGGACAGATCGTTAAACGCCAGCCGTTCGGCTTCCATCTGGGCTACAGCGCCGGTCGCATCGCCAGTTATGCCACGCTCGGCGCGCTCGTCGGCTTGCTCGGCTCCGCCGCCTTCCTGTCGGACAGCCTGTTTCCGCTGCAACGCGCGTTGTACATCCTGGCGCAGATCGTGTTGATCCTGCTCGGCCTGTACCTGGCCGGCCTCAATCAATCGATCCGGCTGTTGGAAAAAGCCGGCGGCGTGGTCTGGCGGCGGGTGCAGCCGCTGCTCGCCAAGGTCATGCCGGTGCGCACGCTGGGCCAGGCCGTGTTGGCCGGCGCGCTGTGGGGCTGGCTGCCGTGCGGCCTGGTGTACAGCGTGCTGGTGATGGCGCTCGCGGCGGGCGGGGCGATCCAGGGCGCGTCCCTGCTGCTGGCGTTCGGTCTCGGCACGCTGCCCAATCTGCTGTTGATGGGCTGGGCGGCGCAGAGTCTGCGTACGTTCGCGCGCAACCCGTGGGTCAAACGCGGCGCCGGCCTGCTGGTCGCGTCGATGGGAGTGTGGGGATTGCTGCAGCTGGCCCGGTGACCTTTAGGGTGCGCTGAAGGCGCGCGAAAACTCCACTTTCATCGCCTTGCCCAGCACATTGGCGTTGACCAGAAAGCGGATCGTGTCGGGCGTGTTGACGCGGTATTCGCCCAGGTAATAGACGCCATCGGCATGGCGTATTTCGCGGATCGGGATCGTGAACAGCTTGTTGTCCTGCGTGAAGCCGCCGGCATAGACCTGACCGGCCACCGATTCCGCCTTGCCGCTCCGCCCCTTTTTGATCAGGGTCACGGTGAGCAGGCCGCGTCCCGAGTCGGGCGTGACGTTGTACTCCCGGGCGGCTTCCGGCGTCAGTTCGGTGGTGGGCACCGCGACGCCGTGCAGTTCCAGGTCGCCCGCGCGGGTGGCCTCGTTGGCATCGGACGGGCCGGCACAGGTCAGCGCCAGGACGGATGCCAGCGCGAAGGACATCGCGAAAGCGGGCGGAATGATTCGGTCAGGCATGGTTATCTCCTTGAATAGTCTGGTTTTAGCGTCACTATAACGTCTGCCGCCGCAGTCCGAGTGGCGCGGGCGGCGGGTGTTAGACTCCTCCGCCTTGGTTTTCAATGCTTATAACTTGTAATTACGAAAAAATCATGACGCAACCGATGTCACCCATGACGCCGCAAGAAATCGTGCATGAGCTCGATAAACATATCGTCGGCCAGACTGCTGCCAAGCGCGCCTGCGCCATTGCGCTGCGCAATCGCTGGCGGCGGATGCAGGTCGGCGAGGCGCTGCGGCAGGAAATCACGCCGAAGAATATTCTGCTGATCGGCCCCACCGGCGTCGGCAAGACCGAGATCGCACGCCGTCTGGCGCGCCTGTCCGGTGCGCCGTTCATCAAGGTGGAAGCGACCAAGTTCACCGAAGTCGGCTACGTCGGCAAGGATGTCGACAGCATCATTCGCGATCTGGTCGAGATCGCCGTCAAGCAGGAGCGCGAAGCCGCCACCCGCAAGGTGCGCATGCGCGCCGAGGAGGCCGCCGAGGAGCGCATCCTCGATGTGCTGTTGCCGGGCGCGCGCGATGCCTGGGAGGTGGATGCCTCGACCAGCCGATCCGCCAAGGAAGAATCCGCGACGCGGCAGAAATTCCGCAAGATGCTGCGCGAGGGGCAGCTCGACGACAAGGAAATCGAACTCGATCTGGCCGTCTCCTCGGCGCAGATGGAAATCTTCGCGCCGCCGGGCATGGAAGAGCTCACCACCCAGTTGCAGGGCATGTTCCAGAACCTGGGGCAAAAACGCACCCAGAAGCGCAAGTTGAAGATTTCCGAGGCGTTTCAGCAGCTGATCGACGAAGAAGCCGGCCGCTTCGTCAACGAGGAGGAAGTCAAGCTCGCCGCGGTGCGCAATGTCGAATCGAACGGCATCGTGTTCCTCGACGAGGTCGACAAGATCGCCGGCCGCGGCGGCGATGGCCCGGATGTGTCGCGTCAGGGCGTGCAGCGCGATCTGCTGCCATTGGTCGAGGGCGCCACCGTGTCGACCAAGTTCGGCATGATCAAGACCGACCACATCCTGTTCATCGCCAGCGGTGCGTTTCACTTGTCCAAGCCGTCCGATCTGATTCCCGAATTGCAGGGGCGCTTTCCGATCCGCGTTGAATTGCAAAGCCTCAGCGTCAGCGACTTTGAAACCATCCTGACCGGCACCGACGCCTGTCTGACCAAACAGTATCAAGCCCTGATGCAAACCGAGGGCGTCGGCCTGGAGTTCAGCGCCAACGCGATCCGCCGCCTTGCCGAACTGGCCTGGCAGGTCAACGAGCGCACCGAAAACATCGGCGCTCGCCGCCTCTACACGGTGATGGAGCGCCTGCTCGACGAGTTGTCGTTCGATGCCGACAAACGCGCCGGTGAAACGCTGCGCGTCGATGCGGAATACGTCGATGTGCGTTTGAAGGAATTGGCCGCGAGCGAGGATCTGGCGCGTTATGTGTTGTGATTTACCGCCAAGGTCGGGTACGTTCCCGACTTGACGTAAGGCCTTAACCCATTGCAACCATTGAACCACTACAACGAAGCGTCCATCCGCGTGCTGAAAGGCCTGGAGCCGGTGCGCGCGCGGCCGGGCATGTACACCCGCACCGACACGCCGACGCACATCATCCAGGAAGTCATCGATAACGCCGCCGATGAAGCGTTGGCGGGGTACGCCAAGACGCTGGCGGTGACGATCCATCTGGATGGCTCGGTTTCGGTCGAAGACGACGGCCGCGGCATTCCGGTCGGGCCGCATCCAACCGAGCAGGAGCCTACGGTCGTGGTGGTGTTCACCCGCCTGCATGCCGGCGGCAAATTCGACAAGACCACTGGCGACGGCGCCTATGCCTTTTCCGGCGGCCTGCACGGCGTCGGCGTGTCGGTGACCAATGCCTTGTCCACCCGTCTGGCGGTCACGGTGAAGCGCGACGGCGAAGTTTCCGCGCTCGAATTCGCCAATGGCGGCGTGCTCGCCGTGCCGCTGACGGTGACCGGAAAATGCGCCAAGAAGGACACCGGAACCCGGGTGCGCGCCTGGCCGGACGCCAGCTTCTTCGATTCGCCGCGCATCTCGCTGAACGAAATGGAACGCCTGTTGCGCGCCAAGGCGGTGTTGCTGCCCGGCGTCACGGTCAAACTCGCCATCGAACGCGACGGCCAGCCGGATCTGGAAAAGATCTGGGCGTATCCGAACGGCTTGCCGCAATACTTGGCCGAACTGCTGGGCGGTGACGCAGAACCGGTGGAAACCCTGATTCCACCGTTCGGCGGCGAGCGTTACGCGGATGGCGAAGCGGGCAACCTCAACACCGGCGGCTTCGCCAAAGGCGAGGGCGCGGCCTGGGTATTCACCTGGACGGAAGGCGCCGGGGCGGGCTCGATCGCCGCCGAAAGCTTCGTCAACCTGATCCATACCGCCCAAGGCGGCACGCACGAAGCCGGCCTGAAAGCCGGCGTGTTCGAGGCGGTGAAAAGCTTCGCCGAGCATCACGGCCTGCTGCCGCGCGGCGTGCAGTTGCGCCAGGAAGATGTCTGCGGGCGCATGAGTTTCGTGCTCTCGGCGCGCATCCTCGATCCGCAATTCCAGGGCCAGGTGAAGGAAAAGCTCAACTCGCGCGAGGCGGTCAAGCTGGTCTCGGCGATGGTGCGCGATCCGTTCGAAGTCTGGCTCAACAGCCACGTCGAGCACGGCAAGGCGCTCGCCGAACTGGCCGGCAAGGCCGCCGCCGCGCGCCTCAAGTCGGCGCAGAAGGTCGAAAAGAAAAAACAGTCCTCGGTCGTGGTTCTGCCCGGCAAGCTGTCCGATGCCTCCGGCTCCAACCCGGAAGAGCTGGAAATCTTCCTGGTCGAGGGCGACTCCGCCGGCGGCTCCGCGAAACAGGCGCGCGACCGCGAGACGCAGGCCATCCTGCCCCTGCGCGGCAAAGTGCTGAACACCTGGGAAGTCGAACCGGAACGCCTGTACGCCAACAACGAAGTGCATGACATCGCCGTCGCGCTCGGCGTCGAGCGGCATGGCTTCAATGATTCGCCGGACATGTCCGGCCTTCGTTACGGCAAAGTCGTCGTGATGAGCGATGCCGACGTGGACGGTTCGCATATCCAGACTTTGCTGTTGACCTTGTTTTTCAAGCATTTCCCCCAATTGGTTGAACAAGGCCGCATTCATATCGCGCAGCCGCCGTTGTATCGGGTCGACGTGCCGGCGCGCGGCAAGAAGCCGATGCGCCGCTTCTACGCTCTGGATGAGGATGAATTGGAAGCGATACAGGATCGTCTGGTGCGCGAAGGCCTCAAACCGGAAGCGATCGAAGTCGGCCGCTTCAAAGGCCTGGGCGAGATGAACCCGGAGCAGTTGCGTGAAACCGCGATGAGCCCGGCGACGCGGCGCGTCTTGCCGGTGCGGGTGACGCGCGCAGAAATGGAATCCGCCGTGGCGATGTTCGACATGCTGATGGGCAAAGGCGAAGCCGGCGCCCGCCGCGAGTGGATGGAATTGAAAGGAAATACCGTGGAGGCGGATATATGAGCAACGAAACCAGAAACCCGGCCGAAAGCACTGTGCCGGACAGCCCGGATACGCCGGAAAGTCGTGCGGCGGCCGATGAACGCCGCTTCTGCTCCAGTTGCAGCCGGACCAAACCGGTATTGGGCGGCGTCATGGCGCGCTGCGCCAACGGCACCAAACGCTGGAAATGCGCCGACTGTCATGCCCGATCGAAAGCGCATCTGGCGTCGATCAAGAAAAGCCAGTAATGCATGCCGAAGACACGCTGACGCCGGACCTGTTCAACGACACGCCAAGCTCCGGCCAGCCGCCGGCGGAACCCCCGCCGCCTTCCTCGGACGGCGAAGAACCGAAGGATTACCTGTCGCTCGCCGCCTACGCCGAGCGCTGCTATCTGGCCTACGCGATGAGCGTGGTGAAGGGGCGGGCGCTGCCCAACGTCGAAGACGGTATGAAGCCGGTGCAGCGCCGCATCCTGTTCTCGATGCGCGAGATGGGCCTCTCCGCCAGCACCAAGCACGTCAAATCCGCGCGCGTGGTCGGCGACGTCATCGGCAAGCTGCACCCGCACGGCGACCAGTCGGTCTACGACGCGATGGTGCGCATGGCGCAGAGCTTCACGTTGCGCTATCCGCTGATCGACGGCCAGGGCAATTTCGGCTCGCGCGACGGCGACGGCGCGGCGGCGATGCGTTACACCGAAAGTCGGCTGACGCCGATCGCCGAACTGCTGCTGGCTGAAATCGACGCCGGCACGGTCGACTTCAAACCCAATTACGACGGCGCCTTCCAGGAGCCCGCGCTGCTGCCGGCGCGTCTGCCGATGCTGCTGGCCAATGGCGCTTCCGGCATCGCGGTCGGCATGGCCACCGAGATTCCGCCGCACAATCTGCGCGAACTCGCCGAAGCCGCGATCCAGTTGCTGAAGCATCCGGAAACCCGTACGCAAGAGCTGATGGCCTATGTGCCCGGCCCGGATTTCCCCGGCGGCGGCCAGATCATCGCCGCACCGGCCGACATCCTCGCCGCCTACGAAGGCGGCCGCGGCAGTCTGCGCGTACGGGCGCGCTGGGAGATCGAGCCGTTGGCGCGCGGCCAGTGGCGCATCGTCGTTTCCCAGCTGCCGCCGGGGGTGTCCACCGCCCAGGTGCTGACCCAGATCGAAGCGATCACCAATCCGCAGGTCAAGACCGGCAAGAAGGAACTCAGCCAGGAACAGAAAACCCTGAAGACTGCGATGCTGGCCGCGCTGGAGACGGTGCGCGACGAGTCCGACGAGAAAGCGCCGGTGCGCATCGTGCTGGAGCCGCACTCGCGCAATCAGGACGCACAAGCCTTCATGCGCATGTTGCTGGCGCAGACCAGCCTGGAAACCACGGCGCCGATGAATCTCACCGTGGTCGGCCGCGACGGTCGCCCGGGCCAGAAGGGGCTGCGCGCCTTATTGCTGGAATGGGTCGATTTCCGTTTGCTTTCGGTGCGCCGGCGCAGCCAGTTCCGCCTCGATGCGGTCAATCGCCGCATGCATATCCTGGAAGGCCGCCAGGCCGTCTTGCTCAACATCGACGAGGTGATCCGAGTCATCCGCGAAGCCGACGACCCGAAGGCCGACCTGATCGCCGCTTTCGGCCTGTCCGAGATTCAGGCCGAAGACATTCTGGAAATCCGTTTGCGCCAGCTGGCCCGGCTGGAAGGCATCAAGATCGAGAAGGAACTCGGCGAACTGCGGGAAGAACGGGATGGCCTGCTGCGCATCCTGGGTGATGAAGTCGAACTGAAGCGCATCGTGGTCGCCGAAATCCGCGCCGACGCCAAGAAATATGGCGACGACCGCCGCACGTTGATCGAAACCGCCGTGGCGATGACCGCTTCGGTCGCCGAAGCCGCCGTCGTCGACGAACCGGTGACCGTGATCGTTTCGAAAAACGGCTGGATGCGCGCCCGCAACGGGCATGGCCTCGACCTCGCGGCGCTGCAATACAAGGCCGGCGACGCCGCACTGGCGGTGATCGAAACCCGCACCGTCTGGCCGTTGCTGCTGCTCGACTCGTCCGGCCGCACCTACAGCGTCCGTATACCCGAACTGCCGAGCGGGCGCGGCGACGGCGTGCCGATGTCCAGCCTGCTTGATCTGGCGCGCGGCGCGCGCTTGCTGTTCGCCCTCTCCGCCGCGCCGGAAACCCGTTTGCTGATCGCCAGCGACAGCGGTTACGGCTTTGTTTGCCAGGTCTCCGACCTGCTCTCGCGCCAGCGCGCCGGTAAAGCCTTCTTGAGCCTGGATGCGGGCAGCCTGCCGCTGCCGCCGGTCGCCGTGGCGGCCGAGGCCGACGCCAGCCTGTGGGTCGCCGCCGCGGCCGACAACGGCAAACTGCTGGCTTTTCCGCTGCAGGAAATGAAAACCTTGAGCGGCGGCAAGGGCGTGCAGATCATCAAGCTGGAAGCAAATGAGCATCTCGTCGCCGTCACGCTGTTCGACGGCGAACGCCTGCTGCTGGAAGGCCACACCCGCACCGGCAA
This sequence comes from uncultured Thiobacillus sp., assembly GCA_964466195.1. GTDB lineage: Bacteria > Pseudomonadota > Gammaproteobacteria > Burkholderiales > Thiobacillaceae > PFJX01. The sequence continues at coordinate 66,733 of CAYXMQ010000002.1, read as the reverse complement.
GCCGGTCAGCCTGACCTTGTCCGGCGCAAGCATGGACCGCTACCGGCTGCATCGGGCGAGGAAGGGGCATGACCTGGACAAGATCAGCGTGGTGAGCCGGCTGGCGGCGGGCTGAGCCGACAGACCACGGGAAGCGGTATCGACATGAGCCAGAGCCAGCTTCCCCAAGACGCGCTCGGCGAACGCGAATGGTTGCGCGGCGGCCCGTCGCTGGCGGAGCTGAAGACGCGTTATCCGACTGAATGGGAAACCGTGTCGGCGGAACTCGCGGCGATCTTTGCGACCGGCGAGCCGGCGCAACTGCAAGCCTATCTGGCGGGCCTGGCCAAGCCGCCCGGCGTCGGCTGGTCGAAGCCGCGGCGCGTGGAGCGGAACGACGCCGTCGCGCTGGGCAGACTAGTTCGGCATCGCATGGCGCACCTGGCGCTGAAGGGCTATGTCCTGTCCGCCGCCACCGGCGGCAAGAGCGGCAAGATCCGCTTCAACTGGTTCAACGGCTACATCGCGCAGCATCTGCTGTTCGCCAGCAAGCTCGAACGCAAAGCGGTGTCGCCGTTCTGGTTCCGGCTGGTCTGGCCGCTGGTCTGGCAAAAGGCGTTGTTGATGCCGCTGGTCGAGGCCAAGGGCATCTACTGCTTCTACTCGAAGTCGCTGATCCAGTCGCTCGCCGCTTTGATCGGCGCGCGCGACTGCCTGGAGATCGCCGCCGGCGACGGCACCTTGAGCCGTTTCCTTGCCGCCGCGGGGGTGAACATCACCGCCAGCGACGATTACAGTTGGCAGCGCGCGGTGAACTATCCGGACGCGGTGTTGCGCCTGGATGCCGCCCAGGCGCTGAAACGGTTCAAGCCGGCGGTGGTGATCTGTTCCTGGCCGCCGGCCAACAACGGCTTCGAGCGTCAGGTTTTCGCAACGCCCGGCGTCGACCTGTACATCGTGATCGGCAGTCGCCACAGCTTCGCTACCGGCAACTGGGCGGATTACCGCAGCCAGACCGAATTCGAACTGGAGGAGGATGCTTCGCTGCGTTCCGGCGTGCTGCCGCCCGAACTGGGCGGCACGGTCTACCTGTTCCGCCGGCGAGCGGCGTAGCCCTGCATCTGACCAGCAAAGCCATGTGCGGCGGTTTTCGACGGGGTGCGGGGCATAGCGGCGACGGGCGGATGCCATGAGCGCAATTGCAGCCGATCTGCTCGTGGTCGTGCATCTGCTGTTCGTCGCCTTCGTCATGCTCGGCGGCGCTTTGCTGATCCGCTGGCCCGGCCTGATCTGGCTGCATCTGCCCGCCGTGTTCTGGGGCGTGTATATCGAATTCAGCGGCGGCATCTGTCCGCTGACGCCGCTGGAAAACCAGTTGCGCATGCAGGCCGAGCAGGCCGGATACAGCGGCGGGTTCGTCGAACATTATTTGCTGCCGATTCTTTACCCTGACGCGCTGACCTTGCCGATCCAGCAAGTGCTGGCAGGGCTGGTCATCCTGGTCAACCTCGCTCTGTACGCCTGGGTGTACCGGGTGCGCCGCCGGCGTCGGGGCTGACGGCTGCGGGCCGCCTGAAAATGCGCCGCGCAAATGAAAATGGCCTAGACATTTCTGTCTAAGCCATCGTTCTTACTGGTGCGCCCGGCAGGATTCGAACCCACGACCCCCTGGTTCGTAGCCAGGTACTCTATCCAACTGAGCTACGGGCGCTTAAAGAGGCGCGAATTATAAGTAAATCGCGCCGTTTGGCAAGATGATTCCTGTGCATCGCCTGATTTTGGGGCGTTAATTCCTAGGTCTTTCAACTGATAAAGCCCTATTTCGGATGATGTCTGCCGTGCAAAATGGGTATGATCGTGCCACTTGCGGAGCGGCCATCGCCCGGCGAAGAGGGCGTGGTTGAGTGCCGTTTTTCCGTTATTCTTGCTATGTCCAACGATCATTTTCTTTTTATGCAGGGGGAAACGTCATGACCGAAGAGAAAGCCGCAACAACCAAGCGCAAGAAACCGGTGGCCGATGCCGCAGCGGTTGCGCCGAAAAAAGCCGCCGCTACGCCGAAGGCGAAAAGTCCTGCCAAGGCCGCCGCTGCGGTCCCCGCCAAAGCGCCGGCAGGCAGCAAAGCCGCTCCGGCTGCGTCGACTGCGAAAGCGGCCAAGGCGGCCGTCGCGGCGGATCTGACCCCGCCCAAGAAAGCAGCGGCGCCGCGCAAGAAAGCCAGCCCCGCGGCAGAAAAGCCGATCAGCCCTGCGGCAACGGCGAAGCCCGAAGGCGCGGGCAAGAAAAAAGCCGCCGCCGTCGGCAAGCTGGTCAACAAACCGGCCGCCCCGTCGCCGGAAGAGCGGCAGCGCTGGATCGCCACCGCGGCTTACCATCGCGCCGAGAAACGCGGCTTCGCCCCGGGTTACGAGGCGCAAGACTGGTTTGACGCGGTAGCCGAAATCGATGAGTTGGTCGGCAAAGCCTGATCAATCGATGCGGCCGCGTTGATTCCGGCGGCGTCTGCCGCCGGCGGCCGCTTGAATCAAGGCGAGGCATGCCACTGCATATGAACCCGGTCGTGTGCCGGGTTTTCTTCGGCTGGCGCGGGCCTATTCTCGCCACGGCGCCGGTTTGCGCACCGCTTCCCATACCGGGCTTTGCAGGGTCAGGGCCAGTTGCCGCGCCAGTTCCAGCATGCCGGTATAGCCCTCGTAGCCGAACTCCCGTTCCTGGTTGATGTCGAGGAAGGGGAGGCGGGCCTTCAGCGCCGTGTACATGTTGCGGCCGCCGGCGATCAGGATGTCGGCCCGGTATTCCCGGACCGCGCCGAGCAGAGCCTTGGGGCTGCCGTCGGTGATCATCTTGGTGTTCTCGCCCATGATCTCGCGGATGCGCGCCTTGTCTTCCTCGGTGGATTTGTTGGTGCCGGTGGCGACCACGTCCATGCCCAGGTCTTGCAGGGCGGAGACGATGGACCAGGATTTGACGCCGCCGGTGTAGAGCAGCACGCGTTTGCCGCGTAGCCGCTCACGCCAGGGTTCGAGGGCGGCGTTGATCCGGGCCTCCTCGCGCGCGATCAAGGCCTCGGTGCGCGCGCTGAGCGACGCGTCACCGATCACACGGGCGAAGTCGCGCAATGCGGCGGAGGTATCGGTGACGCCGTAGAAGCTGCCTTCGAAGTAGGGCACCTGGTATTGGCTTTCCAGCTTGCGGGCGACGTTGAGCAGCGCCTTGGCGCAGACCACCATGCTGACTTCGGCGCGGTGCATGGTCTGCACTTCGCGGAAGCGGGCATCGCCGGAAAGCGAGCCGAGCACGCGCAGGCCGAGTTCATCGAACAACGGCAGCACATGCCAGAATTCGCCGGCGATGTTGTATTCGCCGATCAGGTTGACATCGTGCACAGTGATGCCGGGACGCGCGGCCGCCAGCGGAACCGGTTCCGGTTCGCGGGTACCGATGACATGCTTGAACATGGCCTCGCCGGCGATGCGGTTGCCCAGATTTTTGGTGCCGTAGAAGCCGGCGCAATCCACCGGCACTACCGGCGTCGCCCAGCGTTCGGCGGCGGATTTGCAGACCGCCGCGACATCGTCGCCGGTCAGCGCCGGCACGCAGGTGTTGTAGACGAACACGGCGGCGGGCGCATGGCTGTCGATGGCCTGCTTGATCGCGTGGAACAAGCGCTTCTCGCCACGCCCCATGATCACGTCCTGCTCGGTCAGATCGGTGGTCATGCCGATCTTGTACAGCGCCGGCCCGCTTGAACGCGTGCCGCGGTTGTCCCAGGAGGAGCCGGCGCAGGCGATCGGTCCGTGCACGATATGGGCGACGTCGGCGATCGGCAGCAGGGCGATCTGGGCGCCGTCGAAGGCGCAACCGCCCGCCGTCGCTCCCGGTTTGGGGCGGGCGCAGCCGGATTTCGACTTGGCGTTGTGGGCGCAGGCCGGTTCGTTGAGCAATTCGGCGATTTGCGAGGGCTTCATGGCGCAGCTTCCAGTGTCGGGTTGATGCAAGGGTTGCAAGCGCCATGCCAGCGACAAACCGTTGTTTCTATTCGGCGTGCAATCCGGCTTGTAGCAAAGCGGACAGACCTTCTGTCGCATCCGCCCGGCGTTCGCCGCGCCACGCAGACGGTTTTCACAGCGAGTACGGTTTGCGCAGCCAGCCAAACAACAGCGCCGCGTCCATGTCGCTCAGGTAGCCGAAGCCGGCTTCGATATCCTGCAACGCGGCGAAGGCGATGTTGCGCGGCGTCAGGCCGCTGGTGACGAGGTGGAAATACCAGGCGCCGGAAAAGCCGGCGGCACGGTCGAAGGCCTGCAACTGCCGCGCGGCTTCGACGCCGCGCAATGCGTCGTTCCAATGAAACGACTTGAGTTCGCGGACATGGCGGGAAACCGGGCTGGCGCCGAGCATGACGTTGTTGTAGCGGTCGTGGTAATCGCGCAGCGCGATGATCCAGTGCGCGCTGAAATGCGCGCTGTGATCGGCGCGGCTGGCGCGCCATTCCTGCATGAATCGGACCAGCGGGTGGGGCTCGCCAATGGCGGCGGGCAGGCGAGCGATCACCTGTCTGATGTCGCTGAAGCGGCGAAAACGGTAATACGGTGCGCCGACCGCTTGCGCCGGCACCGGATGCGGCCTGATCGGGTCGCTCAGTTCCTGCGCATCGGAAGGCGGTGCGGCGGTATTCCACAATCTGCGGTCGAGCACTTCCTGCATCTCTTCCACTTCCAATTGCATAAATTCCGCCGGTTCGGGGCCATACGGGACGACAAAATAATGGCTGCGCCCGCTATGCCGGGTAACCAGCAGTTCGTCGCCGCGGTGACGCGCGAGAAAATCGTCCAGATCGTCGCCGCAGGCGTCCAGTTCCTGCGCCAGCCAGCCGTCGAGTGCGTCCGCCAGGCGTTCGCCGTCAGGCCGGATCAATCCCCCGGCGCGGTACCAGCCGCCGCGGGTCAATGCGAAGCGGCAGGTGCAATCCGGAATCACGCGCGCCACCGCGGCCAGCAGGTTGGCATGGTGCGGGCGCGGCGTGCTTGCCTCGATCTCGGCGATCAGGCGCTGCTCGGTGGAGGCGTCGGGGAGGCAGCGGTTCATGGCGATTCATCCTGTATCGGGTCGTTTTCCAGTCGGCTGCGCACCAGCGCCTGCACATCCGGTTCGGGGTCATCGATCAGGCCGGCGATGGCCTGCAGCGGCGCGCGGCGCGCGGCTTCCAGACGCACCAGCCAATCCGGGTCGGCCAGCAGACGGCTGGCTGCTTCCGGCATCAGGCGGGCGGCGACGATGCGGCGCACTTCGGCTTCCGGGTCGGCCGCCATCCGAGGCAATGCGAAGGCGGGCAGGCGACGCGCCACCGCCTTGCGCACTTCGCGATCGGGATCCTGCAGCATGCGCGGCAGACGGCCATGCGGCAGGCGTTCGGCGACATGCTGGCGGACCAGATAGTCGGGGTCGTCCAGCATGCCGGCGAGCTGTTCGACCGGCAGGCGCGCGGCCGCGGTGATGCGCACCTCGCGGTCCGGGTCGCGCGCCAATACCTGCAATTCTTCAGCCGGCAGGCGCAGCGCCACTGCGCGCCGCACCGCTTCGTCGGGGTCATGCAGCAGCGGAGCGAGGCATTCCAGCGCGACATAACGCACGGCGATCGCGCGCCGCTCCCAGAACGCGTCGCTCAGACAGGCCTCGGCGTAGGCCGGATTGCGGCGCAAAAAACGATCGATCTGACGCCCGCTGCAGGCGAGCAAACAGCTGTCGCCGGGCTGGCAGCGTGCAGCGGCCAGGACGGTTTCGCGATGCGGGCAGATGCGGCAATCCGGCGCAGCGGCTTCGGCGGCAACCAGATGCAGGCTGGGGCGGCGGTCCGGCTCGGTCATGGCGGCGTCGGCCGGGCATGGCGTGCCGTGTTGGGGGTGACGATAGGCATGGCTCCTGTTCCGTACGGCCGCTGAGGCCGGCGTGGTCCTGCTGGCTTCATGCAACCGTCATGCCAGTCGAGGGCGGCGCCAAGTCGTTGATTCGTCGTCGATCACGCCCGGTTTAAGCGCGGAAGCCGACAATTCGACCCGCGTCTTTGTCGCCATTGCGACAAAATCGCCTTCACCCGATCAATGCAACCGCCTTGATCTGGGCATAGACGATCAGGCCGGGGGCGAGGCCGAGGTCGTGCGCGGAACGCCGGGTCAGGCGCGCCACCAGCACCGCGCCGCCGAGATCGAGACGCACCAGGGTCAGCGCCGGGTGCGTGTCCGCCGCGATAGCCGTCACCATGCCGGGCAGGATGTTGAGGATGCTGGTGCCGCTATGGCGGGTCGTGGCCAGGCTGACGTCGCGCGCCAGGATGCGCACGCGCACGTGATGGCCAATGGCGTGGCCGCCGTCGCGCACCCAGACGCCGGCCTCGGCATTGGCGGCAAAGGTCACGCGCGCCAACTGCCATTGCGCATCGCGCTCCGCGACCACCGCATCCAGCACGACGCCGGCGTCCTCGCCGAGATGGATCGGCAGATCGAGGCGCGCCAGCGTCTCGCTCAGCGGCCCGGCGGCGACGGCGCGGCCGTCGCGCAGCACCACGATGTAATCGGCCAGGCGGGCGACTTCGTCCGGGGCGTGGCTGACATACAGCACGGGAATCTCCAGTTCCTCATGCAGGCGTTCCAGGTAGGGCAGGATTTCCTGCTTGCGCGCCAGATCGAGCGCGGCGAGCGGCTCGTCCATCAGCAGCAGCTTGGGCTTTACCGCCAGCGCGCGGGCGATGGCGACGCGCTGCCGCTCGCCGCCGGAAAGCTGCTCCGGACGACGGTCTAGCAGCGGGCCGATGCCGAGCAGGTCGATGATGTGGTCAAGTGCGGCGGCGTCGATGCCCCCTTTGGCGCGCTTGCGACCGTATTCAAGGTTGCCGCGCGCGGAAAGATGCGGGAACAGGCTGGCTTCCTGGAAGACATAGCCAAGCGGCCGGGCATGGGTGGGCAGGAAGCGCGACGCGTCCTGCCAGACTTCACCGTCGAGGCTGAGAGAGCCGCCGGGCACGTGTTCAAGCCCGGCAATGCAGCGCAGCAGCGTGGTCTTGCCGGAACCGGAATGGCCGAACAGCGCGGTGACGCCGCGATTCGGCAGCTCAAGATCGACATCCAGCGAAAAACCGGGGCGCTCGAGTTTGAAGCAGGCGCGGATCGGGTTCTGTGCGCTCACTTCCGTCTCCCGCTCGGGTTCAGCGTATACAGCGCCAGCAGCGCCAGGAACGAGAACAGCAGCATACCCGCGGACAGCCAGTGCGCCTGCGCGTAATCCATCGCCTCGACGTGATCGTAGATCTGCACCGAGACCACCCGGGTTTCGCCTTCGATATTGCCGCCGATCATCAGCACCACGCCGAATTCGCCGACCGTGTGGGCGAAACCGAGCACGCCGGCCGTGAGGTAGCCGGGGCGCGCCAGCGGCAGCACCACGCTGAAGAAGGTATCCAGCGGCGAAGCGCGCAACGTCGCGGCGGCTTCCAGCGGGCGCTCGCCGATCGCCTCGAAGGCATTCTGCAAAGGCTGCACGACGAACGGCAGCGAGTAGAACACCGAGGCCACCACCAGGCCGGCGAAGGTGAACGGCAATACGCCCAGGCCGAGCGACTGGGTGAACTGCCCGACCGGCCCGTTCGGCCCCATCGTCACCAGCAGGTAAAAGCCGATCACCGTCGGCGGCAGCACCAATGGCAGCGCCACCACCGCACCGACCGGCCCCTTCCACGACGAACGGGTGCGCGCCAGCCACCAGGCGATAGGCGTGCCGATCAGCAACAGCAGCGCGGTGGTGACGCCGGCCAGTTTGAGGGTGAGCCAGATGGCGGCGAGGTCGGCGGGGGAAAAAACCATCGATTCAGATTTCGTAACCGTAGGACTTGATGATCGCCTTTGCCTTGTCACCCTTCAAATACTTCATCAGCGCCTCGGCGGCGGGGTTGCCCTTGCCGGCAGCCAGAATCACCGCGTCCTGCCGGATCGGCGTGTGCAATTTGCTTGGCACGATCCAGGCCGATCCGCTGGCGACCTTGCCATCCCTCATCACCTGGGCAAGGGCGACGAAGCCGAGTTCGGCGTTGCCGGTGCTGACGAACTGCCAGGTCTGCGCGATGTTCTCGCCCTGCACGAACTTGGGGCTGAGCGTATCGAGCAAGCCCATGCCGGTCAGTACTTCCACGGCGGCCTTGCCATAGGGCGCCAGCTTGGGATTGGCCAGCGCGAGTTTGTCGAACGGGCTCTTCTTCAATACAACGCCCTTGGCATCCACATAGCCGGGCTGCGCCGACCACAGCACCAGATTGCCGGTGGCGTACGTGAAGCGGCTGGCGGGATCGGCCAGGCCTTCCTGCCCCAGCTTGGCGGGCGTTTCGTCGTCGGCCGACAGGAAAACCTGGAACGGCGCGCCGTTCTTGATCTGAGCGTAGAACTTGCCGGAGGAACCAAATGCCGGGGCGGCCTTGTGGCCGGTGTCCTTCTCGAATTCCGCAGCGATGGACTTCATCGGCGCGGTGAAGTTGGCCGCGACCGCGACGCTGACTTCAGCGGCGTGGACGCAGACGCTCAACGGCAGGGCAAGCAGAGGGGCGAACAAGCGGCTTGGTTTCAATTCATTTCTCCAGGTGCGGCAGGAATAGCATGCGTGACTCCAGCCAATCCGGGACAGTAAGGTTAAGTCGTTATGGCATCAAACGAGATCTCAATGCTAAAGAAATGCGCGATGCTCGGCCTCAATCTTCAGTAACCGTCGCCAACACGATGCCGGAGGCGGTTTCCAGCTGGCTGGTGAAGGTGACGCAGTGCTCGGCGTTGCTGACCAGGTAGAGGTTGAAGCCATGGCCTTCAAGTATCGGTTTCAGGCGGGCGGGCACATCGTCCTCGTTGCAGAACGTGAAATGAATGCCGGGCCATTCCTGGCGCAGATGCCCAATACCGGCTTCGCTCAGATCAAGCGCGGCAGCGCGGGCGGCAACAGCGGTCAGCATGTCGGCGGTGAGGGTGGCTGCGGCGACCATGGCGTCAGGCTTCTTCCGCTTCTTCGTCGCGGTGTTCGTATTCGGCAAACTGCGCCAGCGATTGAGCCTTCACGCCCATGATCCGGGCCAGCCAGGGCGGCGGCGCTTGCAGCGTGCCTTGCAGGCGGGCCAACGCTTCCCGAGCCGGCGCCGGCTGCGGAAACTTGATCGGATGCACGTTGGCGCGCACCACCTTGGCCGCGGCCGGGCCGCCGATGGACTGCACGTAGACGATCTGGCAGTCGTTGATCAGTTCGGCGCGCGCGACGTTCTTGTCCTCGGCCGCGTCGGCGATCAGCGTCGGGCGCACGTCGATCAGTTTGATGCGGTCCTGGCCGACCTGATAGATCAGGAAACGCGGCGCCGAGCCGAAATGGCCGTCGAGGTTGTCGGCGCTGTTGGACGCGACCGCGACGCGCAGGCTGCCGGGCATTTCGCCGTCCACATAGGGTTCGGGTTTCGGTACGCTGCTGTCATCGTCGTTCTCGCCCCACAGATAACGCACGGCCAGCTTCAGGCTGGCGGTGTCGATATCCGGGTCGACGGTTTCCTCGCCGGACAGCGCCAGCTTGAGGTCGGCCACGGTCAGGGTGGCGAGCTTGTCTTCGGTAATGGGCAGGCCCAGTTTCTCGGCCAGCTTGACGGTAAACGCCGACGGACTGACATCGGCCATGGCCTTGGCGGCGAGGGCGATGCGTAAGGCGGCGGCTTTGGTGATGGTGGTCATGTCGGGCTCCGAAGTGGCCCCTCTCCAGAAAGAGGGGCGGGGAGTCATGCCGCCAGCGGCACGATGCAGTGGTCGATCGGACACAGCGACACGCATTTGGGCTGGTCGTAATCGCCGTCGCATTCGGTGCAGGTGTCCGGGTTGATGATGTAGACGCCTTTTTTCCGCCGGATCGAGGCGGTCGGGCAGTCCGCTTCGCAATCCGCGCAAGCGGTGCAGAGGTCGGCAATGATCTGTAGAGCCATGATGGTTTCCTTTCGCGGGGTTACGTCGTTTATGCAGCCGCTTATTCGGCAGAATCCAGGCGCTTGGCGCGCACGGAGTAGGGCAGTCGTTGCGGGGCGGGTTGCGGCTCGATGAAATAGGCGCCGCCGTTGTTCAGCTTGATCTCGCCGCCCCATTTCTCCGGGGTGTCGAACTGCATCGAGACGATGCCGTCCTCGAGATCGCGCTTGGGCAGGTAGAACACGTAATCGCCCTTGTCGCTGCGTCGAATCATGATGTTGGCCATGGAGTTCTCCTGTTTTCAGCTAGGTCTCGGGGCCGAGCGAGCGGCCCGCTGGCAAGGCGCACGGAGCGCAGGAACCGGAATGTACTGACAGTACATGAGGATTCCGAGCACCGCGCAACGCCGCCAGCGGGTTGCGCAGCCGGCCCTTAGCGGACCAGGTCGTAGTTGTAGTCCGTCGTCCCCATGCCGCGGGTCTCCTCATCCAGCCGTTCCAGCACCGCGTTCACCAGCGTGGTGAGCATGGTCATGGCGCCCTCGTAGCCCAGAGTGGTCTGACGATGCAGGTGATGGCGGTCGAAGATCGGGAAGCCGAGGCGGATCAGCGGCACCTCGAACTGCTTGCCCTTGTGCAGGGTGTCGCGCTGGATGAATTTGCCGTAGCTGTTGCCGATCAGGAAGTCCGGCTTCTCGGTGAAGCACAGGCTGCGCATATGCCACAGGTCGGCACCCGGATAGGTCTTGCAGTTGACGCCGTAGGGCGAGTCGGCCAGCACTTTCTGCATCGCCTTGTTCCATTTCTTGCTGCCGTTGTTGCACAGCACGTGGATGGGTTCCGCGCCCAGTTCCATCAGGAATTTGCTCAAACCCATGACGAAGTCGGGATCGCCGTAAAGCGCGAACTTCTTGCCGTGCAGCCAGGTGTGGCTATCGGTCATCATGTCGACCAGACGGCCGCGCTCCTTGGCCAGGCTGGCGGGGATGGGCTTGCCGGTGACTTCGGACACCTTCATCAGCCATTCGTCGGTCCATTCCAGGCCCATCGGGATGTTGACCTTGGGCACTGCGTGGGTCCAGGTGGTCTCGACCAGTTTCTTGGTCTTTTCCAGTTGCATCGGCTGCAGCAGGAACGTGGTGATCGCGTTGGGCGCATCCTTCACTTCGGCCATGCTGGTGCCGCCGGCGTACATGCGGAATTCGCCGTCGGCCGGGGTGTCCAGCACTTCGGTCGGGTCGGACAGCAGCGTGTGTTCGACGCCCATTTCATCCAGCATGCGATGGATGACGCGGAAGTTGCCGAGATAGGTTTCGAAGCCCGGCACGATGTTGATCTTGCCGTTGCTGCCGACCTTCTTGTCCGCCATGGTGTTCAGCGTGAAGTAGCGGGCGATGCCTTCGAACATGTTGTCCCAGCCGGTGACGTGGCTGCCGACGAAGGACGGCGTGTGGGCGTAGGGTACCGGGTAGTCCTGGGCGATATGGCCTTCCTTCTTGCTGTTGTTGATGAAGGCGTTGAGGTCGTCGCCGATGACTTCCGCCATGCAGGTGGTGGACACCGCGATCATGTCCGGCTGGTACAGCGCGAGAGCGTTTTCCAGGCCGTCGTACATGTTCTTCTGGCCGCCGAACACCGCCGCGTCCTCGGTCATGGAGTCGGACACGCAGGCGATCGGTTCCTTGAAGTGGCGGTTGAAGTAGGTGCGGAAGTAGGCCACGCAACCTTGCGAACCGTGCACGTAGGGCAGGGTCTTCTCGAAGCCCAGCGCACACAGCACCGCGCCGAGCGGCTGGCAGGCCTTGGCCGGATTGATGGTCAGCGCTTCGCGCTTGAAATTGAGTTCCTGGTATTCCAGCGACGTGGTCCACTGGAAGGTTTCCGCCAGCTTGGTTTCGTCGATGCGCTCTTCGAACAGCTGCTGCTTGTTGTGCAGCATGTCCTTGTACTGGTCATCGCGGAACAGGGGGTAGGACGGCTTGATGTCTTCAACGACTTGCATGTTCATCTCCTTAGCCCGCACCACCAATCTGTGGATGCGGGCATGGGTTGATCGGTTTGCTCTCCTCCCCGGAGGGGGGAGGGGCTGGGGGAGAGGGGGTGGGCCTTACGCGGCTTTCGCCATTTCCTCGGCGGCTTCCGGCTTCTTCAGCCAGGGCGCTTCCATCTTCTTCCAGCACGGGTTGTTGATGGTCATGTCCATGTCACGCGCGAAGATCGCGAAACCGTCATAGCCGTGGTACGGGCCGGAGTAGTCCCAAGAGTGCATCTGGCGGAACGGCACGCCCATCTTCTGGAAGATGTACTTTTCCTTGATGCCGGAGCCGATCAGGTCGGGCTTGACCCGCTTGACGAACTCCTCGAACTCGAAGCCGGTGACGTCGTCGTACAGCAGCGTCGCGTTGCCCATTTCCTTGATCGTGCGGTCGTAGTCGTCGTTGTGGCCGAATTCGTAGCCGGTGCCGACCACTTCCATGCCCAGATCCTCATATGAGCCGATCACGTGGCGCGGGCGCAGGCCGCCGACGTACAACATCACGCGCTTGCCTTCCAGGCGCGCCTTGTACTTGGCGATGATGGCGTCGACCATCGGCTGGTATTTGGCGATCACGTCCTCCGCCTTGGCCTTGATCGTGTCGTCGAAGTGGGCGGCGATGGCGCGCAAGCTTTCGGCGATCTTGGTCGGGCCGAAGAAGTTGTATTCGATCCAGGGGATGGCGTACTTCTCTTCCATGTGCCGCGCGATGTAGTTCATCGAGCGGTAGCAGTGGATCAGATTGAGCTTGACCTTCGGGGTCAGCTCGATCTCGGCCAGCGTGCCGTCGCCGGACCACTGGGCGACCACGCGCAGGCCCATTTCTTCCAGCAGGATGCGGGAAGACCAGGCGTCGCCGCCGATGTTGTAGTCGCCGATGATCGAGACGTCGTAGGGACCGGGCACGAATGCCTGCTTCACGTCCTTGCCGTCGCGGCCGAACACCCAGTCGCGGATCGCGTCGTTGGCGATATGGTGGCCGAGCGATTGCGACACGCCGCGGAAACCTTCGCAGCGCACCGGCACCACCGGCTTGTCGAGCTCGACGGCGGCTTTCTTGGACACCGCTTCGATGTCGTCGCCGATCAGGCCGATCGGGCACTCGGACTGCACCGAGATGCCCTTGTGCAGCGGGAACAGGCCTTCGATCTCGCCGATCAGCTTGGCCAGCTTCTTGTCGCCGCCGAACACGATGTCCTTCTCCTGAAAGTCGGAGGTGAAGTTCATCGTGCCGAAGGTGTTGATGCCGGTCACGCCGACGTAATAGTTGCGCCGTCCGGCGCGGGAATACTGGCCGCAGCCGACCGGGCCGTGCGAGATATGGATCATGTCCTTGATCGGACCCCACACCACGCCCTTGGAACCGGCATAGGCGCAGCCGCGGATGGTCATCACGCCGGGCAGCGACTTGCGGTTGGACGTGATGCACTTCTTGGATTGTTCGATGCTCTGGTCGTTGACCGCCAGATGCTTGGCCCGGTCTTTCTGGGCTTTTTCCGGATAAACCTCGAGCACCTCGGCGATGAGGGCTTCGGTTTCTTCTCGCGTCAGATTCGACATTTCATGCTCCTTTCACGTCGCCACCAATCTGTGGACGAAGTGGTCAGGTTTGTCTTGGTCATTCCGGCTTGCGCCGGACAGCGGAGTCGTTTGCGCTTTAGCGCTTACGAATCCGGCGTCCTCTTTACGAGGAATGACGCCGGGGTATTACGCAGCCACCGCTACCGCTTCTTCCGCGGCGGTCTTGCCGACGATGGATTCGTCTTCCTCTTCCATGACGCCGAAGTCCATCAACAGCTGTTCCAGCTCGTCCATCGTGATCGGGGTGGGAATCACGAAGTTCTTGTTGTTGATGATCTTGTTGGCCAGATCGCGGTACTCCTGCGCCTGCTTGGCGGCCGGCTCGTACTCGATCACGGTCATGCGGCGGATCTCGGCGCGCTGCACCACGTTGTCGCGGGGGACGAAGTGGATCATCGTGGTGCCGAGCTGGCGGGCCAGTTCCATGATCAGTTCGTCCTCGCGGGCGGTGTTGCGGCTGTTGCAGATCAGGCCGGCCAGACGCACGCCGCCGGAGTTGGCGTACTTCACGATGCCCTTGGCGATGTTGTTGGCGGCGTACATGGCCATCATCTCGCCGGAACAGACGATGTAGATTTCCTGCGCCTTGTTCTCGCGGATGGGCATCGCGAAGCCGCCGCAGACCACGTCGCCGAGCACGTCGTAGAACACGAAGTCGAGGTCTTCCTCGTAGGCGCCTTCCTCTTCCAGAAAGTTGATCGCGGTGATCACGCCGCGGCCGGCGCAACCGACGCCCGGCTCGGGGCCGCCGGATTCGACACACTTGATGTCGCGGTAGCCCACTTTCATTACATCTTCCAGTTCCAGGTCTTCCACGGAACCGGCATCGGCCGCCATCTGCATGATGGAGTTCTGGGCCTTGGCGTGCAGGATCAGGCGGGTCGAATCCGCCTTCGGGTCGCAGCCGACTATCATCACTTTCTTGCCGGCCTCGGCCAGACCCGCCACCAGATTTTGCGTGGTGGTGGACTTGCCGATACCGCCCTTACCGTAAATCGCGCATTGACGCAGAGCCATGATCTTTCTCCTCAGGTCTCGAAAACAAAGTGCGATTGAAAAAACTCGCTCGCAGTTTTGTTATCGCAAGGCCTGTGCCAAGCCCTGGCTTGGTCGCTAACCCATTGATGGGTATGGATTTGGCCGGAAAGCATGGAGGCCCATGTCGCGTGTCGTACGGCACAAAGCCCTAGGCTTTGTAGGGGTGGCGACAAGATAGCAGGACGTCCGGCGCGTGCGCGGGCGGCGCTCAGATGACCAACCCGACGGCGATTCCCGCCGTCCATGCCCAGCACGGCGCGCAGGCATCGACGCGCTCGCGGCGGGGCGGTTGTCCGGCGGCGGACTGACCGCCGAAGGGTCGTGGGTCCGGCACAGGTGTTGGCCTATCTGGGCTGCTATACCCATCGCACGGCAATCAGCGTCTGGTGGCGTTGGACGACGACCCGGTCAAATTCCGCTGGCGCGACCGGGCGCACGCCAACCCGGTGCGGGTCATGACGCTGCCCGCCGAGACCTTCATCCACCGATTTCTGTTGCACGTGCTGCCCAAGGGGTTCCAGCGCATCCGCCATTACGGCCTGCTGGCGAACCGGCACAAGGCCGCATGTCTGGCGACAGCGCGCGCGGCGCTGGGCTTGCCGGTGCCTGAGCCGAGGGTGAAGGAGTCGGTCGAGGATTTCGCGCGGCGGGTGCTGGGGGTGGACATTCAACGCTGCCCGGTCTGCCGCGAGGGACGCATGCGTTTGGTGGCGACCTTGCCGCGCTCAAGAGGGCCGCCGGGCCATGTTTAAGGCGCGGAGGAATGCTCGATGGACTTGCCGTCCTGGCGGCGGTGGGGATAAGCGTAAGCCGGTTGACCCCAAAAGGGGGCGGGGCCATAGTCGCGACCATCGTTCGGGCAGAAAGCAACGACAACAACCGACCGTATCCCTTGGGAGAGGACTTCGCCGTGACGCTTCGCTTCAACCGCCAGCCCAGCCGGGCGAATTCAATTTACATCGCCGCTTTGTCTGCTTTGTCTGAGCTAAGCGGTTCAGTCCAACCGCTCGTATCCCTCGCCCCCCGTCGGCCGCTGCGCGCAACCCAAGCCGTCTCGCGGTTGGGGGGCGAGGGATACGAGTCATTTCGTTGGGCATTAGAGATGCCGCCCCGATGAAGTTGTTGAATGCATTTGAAGTCGCATCAAAGCGCCGGGAACCAGCGTTTCGGGTGCGGGTTTTCAGCGCTAAGGGTCAATATCCGCGCGGAGTAATCGCAACGGAACGCGCTCTGTTCCTTGCCGACGATGACTTAGTCTTCTCCGTGGTATGGGCGAAGCCATACGATCAGATGACTACCAATTTTCCATACTCAGAGATGGATTGGGCCACGCCGCAAGAAACAAGTTTTTGGGCGTCAATCGTACTTTGCGAAGACGCAGATGGCCCAAAGATCCTGCTGTATCCGCAGAGATACAACCTGACCATGATAGAGCAGCCGCTTGATCTGACAGACTCTGAGACACAACTAACACTCAAGGCCCTCATCTCCGCGGAAATAGAGGCACGGCGCGAGGGTGGGCATTTCAGTGTCGAGGATCGTTCAGCGACGGGTTACGCGATCTTTGATCATGAGGTGAACCTAGTGCGTCAGCCTCTGTTCTACCAGGGAATCAATGAAACAGACCATATTCTCCTGAGAGGAATCACATGCCTAATCAAGTGCGACATGCTGTCGCGATACAGGGAATTCTACGAAGAGGCAGTGATCGTGGGGTTCATCGCTCTTGAGGCTTCGTTTGCGCTCGTTATAGAAAAATTGAAACGAGCCGGAATCTCAAACCCGAGAGCCAAGGATGCCGGAAAGTGGCTTGATGATACGTTCAACAAACCTCTTGGCATTGATCCGGGCGAGCGGAAATATTTTGAGGAACTGTATGAGCAACGGGTCATGACAATGCATCCGAGTAGTCGATACGGGGAATGCCCATATGCGCCTTTGATGCATGATGATCTATTCGACCTTCGGCGTGATCTACGAGAGGTATTTGCGTACTTGGTTTCCGGATACCACGGACCAGAGTTCGATCGCCGGCTAAAAGAGCGAAGAGTCGGTGGTGCCCAACAAAGAGCAATTAAAGAAGCAATTAAAGGGGCCAGGGTCGAATTGATTTAAATCATGAAAAACAATGTGAACCTGGCCCCTTTAGCTCGCGCCGAATCCAGCCAGAGAATCGTTGGGAGGTTCTCATCAGGGGGAAAGGTCGCCATGACTTGCTTTCAGAAGAAGGCGGTAATGGAAAACTTCAACTTAGGGAATTAAATACTAAGAGGGTAAGAGGTAATGCCAAATTCTCAACATTCTCTGCATTTCTTATTATCGAAGGCGATTGGTTACTCCACCTCGCCCGTGATTATTTCGGCATGGCGGGCTATTGGCATGAAGACCACATCTAACACTACGATCAACCGGACCTGCGCGAAAAGCCGCGCAGGCCGGTTAGCTTCACGTTGGGGCTCACGATGACTCTAGGCGAAATCAATAAGCTGGGCGCGAGAAAGTACTTCGAAGACCGAGGGGTCTATCGAAATCCCTACCCTATTGGAAGTCCCGAGTCCAACGAATTTGAGCGCGGTTGGATGCAATCACTGAAGAAGGATGGAGCACATCTTGTGAGCGAAAGTGAGCGTGAGGCTGGCAGTCAGACGAAAATAGCCCGTGCAGCTCCCACCGCAACCGACATAGCCCGTGCAGCTCCCACCGCGACCGACATCGCTGCTGAGCGTTATCGGTCGCGGAAAGGCTGAAGGGCTCCAATGCTCCCTCTCCCCGGCACTTTACTGCTTCATGTCTCAGCAGGTCACGCCCCTGCGGGTTTCCTATTCGAATTCTCAAGCCGTCGACAGTTTAGGGTCCTACCCCCAACCCATTATTCCACCGGACCTGCGCAAAAAGCCGCGCAGGCCGATGAATTCAGACGTTGGGTGTCATATACACGATCAAAGGTCGGATGATGAAAGAGAGTCTCCGCAAGCCCCGCGTGTTCCTTTCACATTCGAAAAGGGACGTCGAATTCATCAAGCGACTTGACGCCGATCTACGATCTTGTCAGTGCGAGATATGGATCGACGAAATCGAGATACGCCACGGAAAGCCATGGCTTGATGAAATATTCTCAGCCGGTATTCCATCATGCGAAATCGTGCTTTGCTACATCACGTCAAACTCAGTTCAGTCGGTAATGGTGCGCCAAGAAATTGACGCGCGATTAATTGAACGGATGCAGAACGAACACGTCACGATCCTCCCTTATGTCTCAAGTGAAGATATTCGTAGCCAACTTCGCTCCGATCTACAGTCACTACAAATACCCGTACTAAACGACGCGACATACACTCAAATGTTTCCGCGCGTTGTTGCTCAGGTATGGCGTTCACACCTTGATTGGGCAGTTTCGCAAGCCATACAGTCTGAAAAAGTCCGCCGATTGGAACTTGAATTAAAGGTCCGAGAGTTGCAGGACCAAAGCACGGGAACAATATTTTCTACCACTGAGACCGCTGACTTCAGTGCAATTTGGTCATGGATAAATCGAGAGTTTCAAATCGACATCCAACTCCAAAGGAAGAACACAGAGGAAGCTCCACAAGTTATTTCATGCACGCTCAATTTCGGAAACCTGTATCGTCGCGGCATCGCCCGACAGCAGTTCACGATTTCACTTTATCCAATATCTAACGCACTTAAGAAAGATGCCGCAGCAATTGGTGGAGTGGATGCCGACGAGGTCGAAGTGGGCTATGACCTTCCCCTGGACTTGGAAACCGAGTTCCTAAAGTTCGGTTTCTTAACAAGGATGCCGCACCAAATCAATGCAGATAGCTTAATTGCCCGATATTTTGAGCGGCGATATGACCTCGTTTTGACCGGGAAGTTTGACAGATTCAATTACTGGCTTGCCCACTCCCAGGGAGAATCGAGCATTTTGGATGCCATTTTGACCGACACAAAATAATGACACCCAACCCATCATTCCACCGGACCTGCGCGAAAAGCAATTAAAGGGGTCGGGGTCGAATTTACTTGAATCATGAAAAACAATGTGAACCTGGCCCCTTTAGCTCATCGAGAAGCTGGCGCATCAGAACTATGCGGGGTAAGAGAAAAGAGAACGGAAAACCGCCCAAAACGCCTGATTGGCGGCCGAATGGACGAAACACGGGGAGAATCAACATGCACTTCTTGAATGTGTTAATTTTGCGATACCGCAAGCCCGGCTGAAAACAATTCGGCAACGGGCGGTCGGGCGGCGCGGAATGGGGTTTTTCTACAGCTTCGTTAGCACTAAAATTTATTCTGTTCGGAAATCAAACACATGGAGGCAAGTATGAAAAGAATTTCCTCACTTAATAAGCAGGCAGGTTTGATCGAATGGGTATTTCTTGGGTTAATATTAGTAGCTGTAGCAGTTTTCATAGCTGTTACGTCAAGCTCTGATGAGCCGGCGCCAAGCCCGATACCTGGAAGTAATACCTGTTTTACGTACTGCCTTGGCTTTGTAGAGATGGAGTGTGGTTCTAATAAAGCTGTTGGTGTGTGCTTTGGGGTTTGGGATTGCAAAGCTGAAATAGGTGTTCATTCTTGTAACTGAAAGCACATGAATTAAAGGGTCCAGGGTCGAACTGATTTAAATCATGAAGAACAATGTGAACCTGGCCCCTTTAG
Source organism: uncultured Thiobacillus sp. (assembly GCA_964466195.1). Lineage (GTDB taxonomy): Bacteria > Pseudomonadota > Gammaproteobacteria > Burkholderiales > Thiobacillaceae > PFJX01. Next base: position 47,468 of record CAYXMQ010000002.1, on the reverse strand, counting down.
CTGGAGAAGCTGGCGCATCAGGGCTATGCGGGATAAGGGAAAAACAAGGCGGAAACCCGCCAAATGGGCCTGATTGAAGGCCGGTTGTACGCAAAACGGGGAGGTGAAACTTGGCAAGCTTGAAACGGATCATTTCGCGACGCGGCGAATGCTGGGCTGAAAAAAATTCGGCAACAAGCGTTGGCGCGGCGCGGAATGGGGTTTTTCTACAGCGTCGTTAGAAATTCCGGAGACAATTAACACATGCTCCAGCCCTACATGCTAGAAGCCCACTATCACCTTGTGGGTGGAGATCATTCAATTGATGCATTGGTTAGAAACAAGTGTGAAGCCGAACTGCTAGGCATGCTCCTAGAGGCGGCAAGCCTGCTTGAAATTAACCCAAACATAATAAAGGAAGCGTACAAAGAGGGTGGCTTTAAAGACATTTGGAAACTAGCAGGGAAAAACAGCCAGGAGATTCTAATACTCCTAATGATTATTCAGATAATAATTTCTGTGATACCCTTGCTGGATTTTTGAAGGAAAACAACTCGCAGAAGAAGAAAGGCGGCTAGGAATAGAAGAGAAAAAATTAAATATCGAAAAACTAAGGCAAGAGATAAGCCAGGGCACCTCTGTCAATAAAGCAACTGAAGTTGCAGCCACCTCTATAAGCTCCAATCTGAAAATCATCAAGAGAAAATCAAATTTTTACTCGCTATTGGATGGCTATATAAAAGTAGAAGCAATCGGCATTAACATCTTAAATGGCGATTTTCTACCAATATCGGACGAACATCCTGTCCCGAGATCTGAATTTAGAAAGTATATTTTAACAAGCAACAAACTCAGGAGTGACGAAGACGAAAATGCAGAGATTGAAATCATCTCTCCAGTGCTTAAGGAGGGCAGGTACAAATGGAAAGGCATGTACAAAGAAGTGCCAATCAGCTTTGAAATGTTAGATCACAATTTTCGAGATAGCGTATTGTTAGAAAATATACCATTTCAACATGGCAGCATAATTCGCGCCGTACTAGTTACCCATCGCGAATTAGACGAGATTGGCGAAATCAGAGTTACTGGCTACGCAGTTACTACCGTTTTAGAAAAGATAGATGGCAGCACTGTAACCGAAACTCCCCAAGGCAAAAAATATAGGTACGCTAAGAAATTCGTGGCGTCACAGACATCTCTCTTTGATGCAAATATCAATGATCTTTCTTTATGAAATAACCACCATTTCTAACTTGGCGGTCGAGAGGGACTGTCAAAATGCTGCGCATTTTGCCAGCCCCCCACCTCTACGTTAGCCGCAGGCGATCATTGATCGCGAACTGTCCGAAAGAACCGCGATGCCCGCCTCGATAAAAGCCTTCAGCGACCACTTCGCGCCGGTGTCCGGCGCCTACGCCGACTTTCGCCCGCGCTATCCCGCCGCCTTGTTCGACTGGTTGGCGCGAATCGCGCCGGCGCGCGGCCTGGCCTGGGATTGCGCCTGCGGCAGCGGCCAGGCATCGCTCGATCTGGCCGGGCATTTCACGCGCGTCGTCGCCACCGATGCCAGCGCCGCGCAACTGGTCGGCGCGCAGCCGCATGCCGGCGTGGAATACCGCCAGGCGCCGGCGGAAGCGTCCGGGCTGGCGGAGGCGTCGGTCGATCTGATCTGCGTCGCGCAGGCGTTGCACTGGTTCGATCTGCCGCGTTTCTACGCCGAGGCGCAGCGCGTGCTGAAGCCGGATGGCGTGCTGGCGGTGTGGACCTATGGCGTGCAGAGCCTGGAAAACGAGGCGGTGAATGCCTGCGTGCAGCGCTTCTATCGCGATACGGTCGGGCCGTATTGGCCGCCGGAACGGCAACTGGTGGAGCAGGGTTACCGCACGCTCGATTTCCCGTTTGCCGAGTTTGCGCCGCCGGCATTGGCCATGACCGAGCGCTGGACATTGCCGCGTTTGCTCGGCTATTTCCGCAGCTGGTCGGCGACCGGGCGCTACATCGCGGCACGCGGCGCGGACCCGGTACTCGCCCTGGCCGAAGAGCTGGCGTCGCTGTGGGGCGATGCGGCCAGCGAACGACGGGTCACCTGGCCGCTGGCGATTCGGGCGGGGCGGCGTGCATTTCGCGAAGAGGGCTCCGCAGTTGGCCCCGAAGTTGCCTCACAACGCAGCTGTTGACAGCGAGTCCCCCGCCCTTCAACAATCCCGCCATGTCTGCTTCGCACCAGAACCCCGTCCAGTATCGCCGCCGCGCGCCAGTCGTCATGCGACTGCGGGCATGGCGCCTGCGCGCGGGGTCCGGTCCGGGAGATTGATGCAGCGATAAACCCATCGCCGCAGAGTTCGACAAAATCTGCCCAGGCCGCCGACCCACAAGGTCCGCGGCCTTTTTGTTTGTGTTTTGCCACCCCACAAGGGAGTTTCGCCATGTCCATCCCGGCCGCTTACATTGCCGTCATCCTGATCTGGTCCACCACCCCGCTGGCCATCCAGTGGAGCAGCCTGGGCGCCGGCTTCAGCTTCGCGGTCATGGCGCGCATGCTGATCGGGCTGGCGCTGGCGGCCTTGCTGTTGGCGGTCTGGCGCATCGGCCTGCCGCTGCACCGCAAGGCGCGCCAGAGCTATCTGGCCGGCGGCCTCGGCCTGTTCGGGGCCATGCTGTGCACCTACTGGGGCGCGCAGTACATCTCCTCCGGCCTGGTCTCGTTGCTGTTCGGCCTGGCGCCGCTGGTCACCAGCGTGCTGGCCGTATTCTGGCTGGGCGAACGCGCGCTGGAACCCTACAAACTGGCCGGCATCGCCTTGGGTCTGGTCGGCTTGCTGATCGTGTTCGGCGCGCAGACCTCGACCGGAACGCTGCACGCGGGCTACGGCGTCGCCGCGCTGCTGCTCGCCGTGCTGATCTATTCCGCCAGTCTGGTCTGGATGAAGCGCATCGGCGACGACAGCCCGCCGCTGGCCACGACGGCCGGCACGCTGAGCGTGGCGATGCCGCTGTTCGTCGCGGCCTGGTGGCTGGCCGACGGCAACGTACCGGCCCAGCTGCCGCTGCGCAGTGAAGCGGCCATCGTCTACCTCGGCGTGTTCGGCTCGGTGCTCGGCTTCGCGCTGTACTACTACATCATCAAGCACGTCGCCGCCGGCAAGGTTGCGCTGATCACGCTGGTGACCCCGGTTTTGGCGTTGCTGTTGGGCAATTGGCTGAACGGCGAAGCGGTGCCGCTGCGCGTCTGGCTGGGCGCCGGCTGCATCAGCCTGGGTCTGGCGCTGCACCAGAAATCGGCCTGGAGGGGACAGCTTCGCAGCTCATGATTGGAAAACAGACCGTCGTTCTTGCGCGGCGGCTGCTTCGAATGCAGCATCGTGCTCCTCTGACCGCCCTATTCAGGCTGCACGTTGCATGAAAACCCTTCTGGTGACCGCCCACCCTTTGCCGGACAGCCTTTGCGCCAGCTTGGCCGAGCGCGTCGCCGCGGCGTTGGCCGCCGCCGGCCACGAGGTGATCAGGGAAGACCTCTATGGCCGCAGCTTCGCCCCGGCGCTGACTTCGGTGGAACGCCGTTCCTACTATGCCGCAGCCTACGACTGCGCCGGCGTCGCCGACCAGGTCGCCCGGCTGCAGGCGGCGGAAGCCTTGGTGCTGGTGTTCCCGACCTGGTGGTTCGGCTTCCCCGCCATCCTGAAAGGCTGGTTTGACCGCGTCTGGGGACCGGGCATCGCTTACGACCATGCCGACGACCTCGGCCCCATCCGGCCGCGTTTGCACTCGCTGCGTCGTGTGCTGGCGGTAACCACGTTGGGCTCGCCCTGGTGGGTGGACTGGCTGGTGATGCGGCGGCCGCTAAGGCGCGTGTTGAAGAGCGCGCTGCTGGGCGCTTGCGCACCGGCTTGCCGGTTCGAGATGCTGTCGCTGTATCGGGCCGAAAAAGCCGCACCCGAGGCGGTGGCGGCCTTCGCCGAGCGGGTGGCGAAGGCTATGGCGAGATGGCCGTAAAGAGAGGGCCATGAGCCGCGAGCGCCAGGCCCTGGCCGCCGCCGGCCTGACCGCCGCGCTGTGGGGGCTGACCGGCATCTTCGTGCGCCTGCTGCCCCCCATCGCGCCGGCGACCGTCACCGCCGGCTGGCTCGCGGTCGCACTCGCGCTGGCCTTGCCGTTGCTGGCATCGTTCGGCGCCGGCCGGCGGGAAATGCGCAGCGTCCTCGCCGAACCGCTGGCGTATCTGCTGGCGTTGTTGCTGGCCGGCTATTACCTGCTGGCCACGGCGGCTTTCCAGATGGCGCCGGTGGCCGAGGTGGCGCTGTTGCTGAGCACGTCACCGCTGTTCGTGCTGGCCTTTCGCCGTCTGCGCGGCGACCAACCCGCCGCCCACGAACTCGCCGGCGCACTGCTGGCCCTGGCCGGCATGGCGCTGATCATGGCGCCTCGCTTCGCGCTGTCCGATCGTGAGGCCGACGTGCGGCTGCTGGGCGACGGCCTCGCCCTGTGCGCGGCGGCATTGACGGCGGGCTACGCCTGGCTGTTCCGCAGCCGGTCGCAGCGAGCCGCTGCGCCGAGCGCCATCGGCGTCACGTTTCTGACCTTCGTGCTGGGCAGCCTGCTCTTGGCGGGACCGGTTTGGGTGCAGGGGCAGGCCGTCGAGCTGTTCGCGAGGCCTGACGCCATCGGGCTGATGTTGGGCTTGGGCCTGTTGTGCACCGCCCTGCCCAGTCTGGGCTTCGCCTTTGCGTCACGGCGCTTGCCGGCCGTGGCCAGCGCCAGCATTTCGCTGTTGATCCCGGTGTTTGCGGCCCTGTTCGCCTATCTGATCCTGCACGAAGCCCTGTCATTGACGTTGCTGCCGGGCGGCGCGCTGGTGCTGGGCGGGCTGGCGCTGATGTTGCGCCCGCGCCAACATGGCGGCTGAGCCTGCCAGCAGGTGCGCCCGCTTGCGTGAGAATCGCGGTGCAAGCCGGGCGGCTTTGTCGGCAGACAGGTTTTTGCCTTTATTCATACTGAAACGGAGCCGATCTGTATGAACCCCGTCGAACAATTTCTGAATGATTTGCAGCTGGCCGATCCGGATCGCTGCGCCCTGGTTCAGCAGATCCGGCAGGCGATCTATGCACTGGCGCCGGATGTCTCGGAGCGCGTGATGTACGGCGGCTTGATGTTTTCCGCGCCGACGCCGTTTTGCGGCGTGTTTGCCTATCGCGAGCATGTCTCGCTCGAGTTCGGCAACGGGTGCGAGCTCGATGACCCGCACGGCGTGCTCGAAGGCAAGGGCAAGCTGCGCCGCCATATCAAGATTCGTGCGGCGGCCGAAATCGCCGCCAAGCACCTGTCGGAATACCTCGAACAAGCCTATGCGCTCAGCCGCCGGGCCTGACGCGCCCACGCCTGCACACACGCGGCCTCGCGCAGGACAGCGGTCAACGGCTGTTTGACGGTTCAAACCTCGCACAGGCTCGCCATGCGGACGATGCCGTCCTGATCCACGCTTTCGATGCGCACCGTGTAGCCCCACAGGCGGGCGATGTGGCGCAGCATTTCCGGCGTGGACTCGCCCAGCGGCCGCCGGTTGTGCATGTAATGGCGCAGGGTCAGCGCGCGGTCGCCGAACACGTTGACGTCGTAGACCTGGATGTTGGGTTCGCGATGGCCCAGGTTGTATTGCTCGGCCAACATCTGGCGCACGCGGCGGTAGCCGGCGTCGTCATGGATGGCGGCGATTTCCAATTGCTCTTCCTGGTCGTCATCCACCACCGCGAACAGCTTCAGGTCGCGAATCAACTTGGGTGAGAGGTATTGCGCGATGAAGCTTTCGTCCTTGAAGTTGCGCATCGCGAAATCGAGCGACTTCACCCAGTCGCTGCCGGCCAGTTCCGGGAACCAGACGCGGTCCTCTTCGCTCGGCTGTTCGCAGATGCGGCGCAGGTCGGTGAACATCGCGAAGCCCAGCGCATAGGGGTTGATGCCGCTGTACAGGCGGCTATGGTAGGGCGGCTGGTAGACCACGTTGGTATGGCTCTGCAGGAACTCCAGCATGAAGCCGTCGGTGAGCTTGCCTTCCTCGTACAGGTGATTGAGCAGGGTGTAATGCCAGAACGTGGCCCAGCCCTCGTTCATGACCTGGGTCTGCCGCTGCGGATAGAAATACTGCGCGATCTTGCGCACGATGCGGACGATCTCGCGTTGCCAGGGCGCCAGCCGGGGTGCGTTCTTCTCGATGAAATAGAGCAGGTTTTCCTGCGCTTCGGCGGGGAAGCGGGTTTCCTGCTTGGCCGTCTCGGCCGACTCCCGGGTCGGCACGGTGCGCCACAGGTCGTTGACCTGGGATTGCAGATAGTCCTCGCGTTCCAGCTGGCGCGCCTGTTCCTTGGCCATCGACAGCTTGGCCGGGCGCTTGTAACGGTCGACGCCGTAATTCATCAGCGCGTGGCAGGAATCGAGCAGTTCCTCGACCGCTTCCTCGCCGTGGCGCTGCTCGCAGTCGGCGATGAAATGACGCGCGAACACCAGGTAATCCAGAATGCCTTCGGCGTCGGTCCAGGTGCGGAACAGGTAGTTGCCCTTGAAGAAGGAATTGTGGCCGTAGGCGGCATGCGCAATCACCAGGGCCTGCATGGTCAGGGTGTTCTCTTCCATCAGGTAGGCGATGCACGGGTTGGAATTGATCACGATCTCGTAGGCCAGCCCCATCTGGCCGCGCTGGTAGCTCTTCTGGGTGGACAGGAACTGCTTGCCGTACGTCCAGTGGTGGTAACCCACCGGCATGCCGACCGAGGAATAGGCGTCGATCATCTGTTCCGAGGTGATCACCTCGATCTGATTCGGGTAGGTGTCGAGTCCGTAGTGCTCGGCCACCCGGCGAATCTCGCGTTCGTACGCCGCGAGCAGGTCGAAGGTCCATTCCGAGCCTTGCGAGATCGGCTGGCGCCGGCAGGCGGGATCGAGCGCGGGGAGGGGGAAGGTCGCGTTCATCTCAAGCCGCCTTTTTGCTGAACAGTTCACGGAACACCGGGTAGATGTCCTCCAGGCCGCGGATGCGCTGCATCGCGAAGTGCGGATTGGCGGCCTGCACGCGCGCATATTCGTGCCACAGGCTTTGCGGCTCTTCGGCTTCGATCTCGACATAGGCGAAGTACTGCACCAGCGGCAGGATGTGCTGCGTCAGCAGTTCCCGGCAGCGCAGCGAGTCCTGTTCCCAGTTGTCGCCGTCCGAGGCCTGCGCGGCGTAGATGTTCCAGGCCGCCGTCGGGTAGCGCTGCAGAATGATCTCGTGCATCAGCGCCAGCGCGCTGGACACCACCGTGCCGCCGCTTTCGCGCGCCGAGAAGAAGTCCGCCTCGTCCACTTCGCTCGCGACGGTGTGATGGCGGATGAACACCAGTTCGATGCGCTCGTAGCTGCGCGTGAGGAACAGATAGAGCAGCATGAAGAAGCGCTTGGCGATGTTCTTGCGGTTCTCGTCCATCGAGCCGGAGACGTCCAGCAGGCAGAACATCACCGCCTGGCTGGTGGGCGTCGGCTGGTCGACCCGGTTGGCATAGCGCAGGTCCCAGGTGTCGATGAACGGAACGGCGGCGATGCGCGCCTTCAGCGTCGCGATTTCCTCGCGCAGGGCCTCGGCTTCCGGGCTGTCGCCGCGCCCCTGGTCGAGCCATTCCTGCAAGGCGGCTTCCGCTTCGCGCAGCGCTTCGCGCGGGCCTGCGGCCATCGCCAGGCGGCGGCCGATGGCCTGCTTCATGGAACGCACGACATGCAGGTTGGACGGGTTGCCCTGGCTGACGAAGCCGGCCCGCGCCCGCTTCACCTCCGGCACGGCGGTGAGCTGCTTCTTGACCAGATCGGGCAGCGCCAGGTCCTGAAAGAAGAAGTCCATGAACTCTTCCTTGCTCAGTTCGAACACGAAGTCGTCCATGCCCTCGCCATCCGGCGAGGCTTTGCCGCCGCCGCCCGCATCGCCGCCCGGCGGCCGCGCCACCCGGTCGCCGCTGACGAACTCGCGGTTGCCGGGATGCACGCCGGTGCGGTGTCCGCCGGGGCCGTGATGGAAGATCGGCTCGGACAGGTCTTTCGCGGGAATCGAAATTTTCTCGCCGCGTTCCAGGTCGGCCACCTTGCGGCCGGACACCGACTCGGCCACGGCCTTGCGGATCTGGCTCTTGAAGCGGCGCAGGAAACGCTGCCGGTTGACGGCGCTGCGGTTCTTGCCGGACAGACGGCGGTCGACGAGTTGGCTCATGGCCGATGCCCCATGCCGTCCGTCACGACGCCTTCCTCGCCCGCAGATACCACTCGGCGAGCAGGCGCACCTGTTTGTCGGTATAGCCCTTGGCCACCATGCGCTGGACGAAGTCGAGATGCTTCTTCTGCTCGTCGCTGGAGGCTTTGGCGTTGAAGGAAATCACCGGCAGCAGGTCTTCGGTGCTGGAGAACATGCGTTTCTCGATCACCGCGCGCAGTTTCTCGTAGCTGGTCCAGGCCGGATTCCTGCCCTGGTTCTGGGCGCGGGCGCGCAGCACGAAGTTGACCACCTCATGGCGGAAGTCCTTCGGGTTGGCGATGCCGGCCGGCTTCTCGATCTTCTCCAGTTCGGTGTTGAGCTGGCCGCGGTCGAGGATTTCGCCGGTGTCCGCGTCGCGGTATTCCTGGTCCTGTATCCACATGTCGGCGAAGCTGACATAGCGATCGAAGATGTTCTGGCCGTATTCGGAATACGACTCCAGATAGGCGGTCTGCAGTTCCTTCTCGATGAACTCGGCGTAATGCGGCGCCAGGTATTCCTTCAGATAGGCGATATAGCGCTGTTCCAGTTCCGGCGGCATCTGTTCCTGCTCGATCTGCTGCTCCAGGATGTAGAGCAGATGCACCGAGTTGGCCGCGACCTCGCTGTGGTCGAAGTTGAACACGCGCGACAGGATCTTGAACGCGAAGCGGGTCGAGATGCCGGTCATGCCTTCGTCGACGCCGGCGAAATCACGGTATTCCTGATAGCTCTTGGCCTTCGGGTCGGTGTCCTTCAGGTTTTCGCCGTCGTAGATGCGCATCTTGGAATAGATGCTGGAGTTTTCCGGCTCCTTCAGCCGGGTCAGCACCGAAAACTGCGCCAGCATCTCCAGCGTGCCGGGCGCGCACGGCGCTTCCGACAGCGAACTGTGCTGCAGCAGTTTCCGATAGATCTTCACCTCGTCGGATACGCGCAGGCAGTACGGCACCTTGACGATGTAGATGCGGTCCAGGAAGGCCTCGTTGTTCTTGTTGTTGCGGAACGCGGTCCATTCCGATTCGTTGCTGTGCGCCAGCACGACGCCGTCGAACGGAATCGCGCCGAAGCCCTCGGTGCCCTTGTAGTTGCCCTCCTGCGTGGCGGTCAGCAGCGGATGCAGCACCTTGATCGGCGCCTTGAACATCTCGACGAACTCGAGCAGGCCCTGATTGGCCAGGCACAGGCCGCCGGAATAGCTGTAGGCGTCCGGGTCGTCCTGGGAGAATTTCTCCAGCTTGCGGATGTCCACCTTGCCGACCAGCGAGGAAATGTCCTGATTGTTCTCGTCGCCCGGCTCGGTCTTGGCGATGCCCATCTGGCCCAGCACCGACGGCCAGCGTTTGACCACGCGGAACTGGGTGATGTCGCCGTTGAATTCATGCAGCCGCTTCACCGCCCAGGGCGACAGCACGCGGCCCAGGTAGCGGCGCGGAATGCCGTAGTCCTGTTCCAGGATGTCGCCGTCTTCGTCGGCGGAGAACAAGGCCAGCGGCGAATCGTTCACCGGCGAGCCCTTGATCGCATAGAACGGCGCCTTCTCCATCAGGTGCTTGAGCTTCTCGGCCAGCGAGGACTTGCCGCCGCCGACCGGGCCCAGCAGGTAAAGGATCTGCTTCTTCTCTTCCAGGCCCTGGGCGGCGTGGCGGAAGTAGGACACGATCTGCTCGATGGTCTCCTCCATGCCGTAGAAATCCTTGAAGGCGGGATAGACCTTGATCGTCTTGTTGGAAAACAACCGCGACAGACGTGCATCCTGCCGGGTGTCGACCAATTCCGCTTCGCCGATGGCTGCCAGCATGCGCTCGGCGGAAGTGGCGTAAGCAATGCGGTCGAGTTTGCAGATGTCTAGGAATTCCTCCAGGGAGTATTCCTCTTCCACCCGGCGATAACGTTCGATGTATTGATTGAACAAGCTCATGGCGGCCTCCAGGTTGCGGGTCAAGGTGCTGATTCAACTAAAGCAATGTGCATGCCACAGGCAAATCATACGAAATTCGACCGTGTCGGGCCGAATTGGTGCCACAAACGGACGTTGCCTGGCCGTTGCAGGGCGAGCCGCTGTCGATCCGCCCTGAATTGGTGCATGTGTGTGGACAGAGCTGACGATATGCCGACAACGCCGCTCGACCAGCCGGTTGCCCTCGGCGCGCCGTCCGGATACAAAGTCCGTTCCATCGTCCCGCCTCGAACATGTCCACTTGCCTGCCGCGTAGCGTCCGCCTGCCGATCAACCGCTGCAACCTGCCGGCGGCGATCCTGGGCAGCCTGACCTATCAGCAGCATCCGGTGGCGTTGCGGCTGGATGGCGTTGAGGAAGTGCACCGTCAGCTGTTCGACCTGCTGCAGGCAGCGGACGATCCAGCCCAGCGCGCCCGCGCCTTCATGGCCCACATGGCCGCCACCTTCAGCCTGGAACGGCCGGAAGAGGCCGGCTATGCGCAGACCCGGCGATCGCAATACGCCCGCGCCCGGGCCGATTACCTGCGCGTGCTGCGCGGCTGGGCGTTCGATGCCGACGGCCGCGAGGGCGCGGTGCTGAAGGGCTGGGTCGAGTCGCGTTTCGGCCTGCTGCCGCGTTATCACGGCGGGCCGATCCGCGATTTTTCCGGGCCGGCCTACCGGCATTATCTGGAGCAGCGCAGCGGCGGCCTGTACAACACCAACAGCCTGGAAGCGCAGTTCGATCTGGTCTATGCCTATTGCCAGCACGAACTCGGCCGGCTCTGGCCGGGAGCCAGCCATCTGACGCTGTATCGCGGCGTCAACCGGATGCAGCAGTTCGAGACCTTGGGCGAGGCCGCGGCGCGCCGGCGCACCGTCCTGCTCAACAGCCTGAACTCCTTCACCCGCGATCGCGATCGCGCCGGCGAATTCGGCGACCATATCCTGGCAGTGCGGGTGCCGCTGCCCAAGGTGTGCTTCTTCCACGGCTTGCTGCCCGGGAAGCTGCGCGGCGAAGGGGAATACGGAGTCATCGGCGGGGTGTACCAGGTGACGCTGGAGTGACCTGCGCGCGCCGGCGCGGTTTCTACCTGACAAAGCCGCCTCATTGGCGTACATCCGACACGGCCGCCTGGCCGTGAAGCCGCATGGCTGCAGGGTTCCGAGGCGGCCCGCTTCTTGCAGAACCTCTCCTGTCCATTTACCGGGAGCGTTCCATGACCTCAGACAACTCCGCAGCATTCGCCGCCATCCTGGCCGGTCTGGCCGACGGCAGCGTCGTGCCCTATCTGGGCTGCCGTGCGCTTGACGGCGTCATCGAGCCGGCCACGGGCCGCGCCATGCCGGCCGATTCCGACAGCCTGATCCTGGCTATGAACGACGGCAAGCCGATGGCGCCCAAGCTGATGTATGAATTTCCGCGCGCGGCGATGAATGTCGAACTGAAGCGCGGCCGTTCCGCGGTCGCCCGCTTCCTCGACCGCACCTACCGCGACACCGTCTGGAGCGGGTCGGCGCTGCATGCCTGGCTGGCGCAGCAGAATCTGCCCTATGTCATCGACAGCAACCGCGACCTGCTGTTGCAGCATGCCTACGCGGATCGGCCGCATACGCTGATCGTCGGTCTGGCGCGCATCGGCGGCAGCGATTACCGCTTCAAGCTGTTCCATCGCGACGGCGCGGCCTATCGCGCAATCGACCCGGATCAGGTCGATGTCACCTTGCCGGTGTTGTTCAAGCCGCTGGGTTCGCCGTTGCCGGAGTCGCATTACATCGCCTCGGACGCCGATTTCGTCGATTACGTCACCGAGCTGATGGGCGGCTTCGGCATACCCGCCTTCGTCAAACGCATGCGCCAGGGCAAGCGCTACCTGCTGCTGGGGCTGCCGTTGACGCGCGATACCGAGCGCATGGTGCTGTCCGACATCGTGTTCGGCCGCGCGCAGCCTGCCGGCTGGGCGTTGATTCCGCACGCCACCGACAAGGAAAAGCGTTTCCTGGCCAAACTGGGGCTGGAGCTGGTGCCGGCGGCCGCCGGCGACCTGCTGGCCGCCGCGACGGCCGCCGCGGCGCTGGAGACAGCCTGATGCCGGCCTGGAACGAGAGCCTGCATGCCCTCGGCGTGGCCGAGATGGATGCCACCCACCGCGAGTTTCTCGCGTTGGTCGACCTGCTGGCGGAATGCGACGACGCCGAGTTTTCCGCGCTGTTCGAGACGCTGCTCGAGCACTGCCGGCGGCATTTCAGCAACGAAGGCCGTTTGATGCGGATCGCGCGCTTTCCCGCGCTGAACGAGCACGAAGGCGAACACCACCGCATCTACGGCGATCTGGTGCAGATGAATCGCGCCGTCCAGCGCGGCCGTCTGCTCTTGCCGCGCGCCTTCGTCAGGCAAGGGCTGGCTGAGTGGTTCGGCCTGCACCTGAACAGCATGGACGCCGCGCTGGCGGCGCACCTGCAGCGGGTGGGCGCGGCGCGCGTGGAGATATCCGGCGGCTTGCCGGTGCTGCGCTGATCAATCGTCGTCGTCGTCCGCCATTTGCCGTCTGGGTACGCTGGCCGGGTCGGCGATGATGGCGCGGTAGATCTCGACGCGGTCGCCGGCTTTCAGCGCGGCGTCGAGTTTGGCCAGCTTGCCGAAGATGCCGACCTGGCGTTCGCTCAGATCGATTTCCGGGAACTGGCGCAACAGGCCGGACTGGATGATGGCCTGTTCCAGCGTGGCGTTTTCCGGCACCTCGATGCGCAGCCAGATCTGCTGCGCGGGATCGACATAAGCGACGGCGACTTGCATGCTCAGACCCTCCGTTTCGTACTCAGGCGGCTGCCGGCTGGGTTGCAATCGCCGCCACGCGCGCCGCCAGTCGGCGATCGAGCAGGCGTTTGCCGGCAAGCAGAAAACCCAGCGCGAGGAAGCCGCCGGGCGGCAATATCATCAGCAGATAGCCCCGGTAATTCGGGATCAGCGTGGTTTCCAGAAAGGCGAAGGAGCGGCCCAGCAGCAGGTGGGCCTGCGCAAACAGCGTGCCGCTGCCGAGTATTTCGCGTACGCCGCCGACCAGCACCAGCGCCAGCGTGAAGCCCAGGCCCATCATCAGGCCGTCGACCGCGGCGGGCAGCACGGCATGCTTCGACGCAAAGGATTCGGCGCGCCCGAGAATCGCGCAGTTGACCACGATCAGCGCAATGAACAGGCCGAGCACCTTGTACAGGTCATGCACCCAGGCATTCAGCATCATATCGACCAGCGTCACCAGCGTGGCGATGAACACGATGTAGATCGGAATGCGCACTTCCGCGCTGATCAAGCGGCGCAGCGCCGAGATCAGCACATTCGAAGAGATCAGCACCGCGGTCGTCGCCAGGCCCATGCCGAGGCCGTTGGTGGCGCTACCGGTCACCGCGAGCGTCGGGCACAGCGCGAGCATTTGCGTGAACACGACGTTGTTGTCCCACAGGCCGTCCTTGCTGATGCGGGCATAGCTCATGATTTTTCTCCGGTGGCCGCGAGCAAACGGGATTTTTCCCGTGCGAAGAATTCCAGCCCGCCCTTCACCGCCTTCACCACCGCGCGCGGGGTGATGGTGGCGCCGGCGAACTGGTCGAACACGCCGCCGTCCTTCTTCACGGCAAACTTTTCGGCCGGCGGGTCGCCGAGAAAGCGGCCTGCGAAGGCATGAATCCAGTCGGCCTTGGCCGCTTCGATCTTGTCGCCCAGGCCCGGCGTTTCGGCATGTTTGAGCACCCGCACGCCGAGGACGCGGCCGTCCTTGTCGACGCCCATCAGGCAGACGATACGGCCGGCATAGCCGTTGCCGACGACCTGGAACACCACCGCCTCGACCTGGCCGGCGCGGCGGGCGCGGTACACCGTCACGTCGCCGTCCGGGCCGGGCAGGACGAGGGTGTCCTGCAGCAGATCGTTGTCGAAGCGGCCGGGCAGCACCTGGCTCAGCGACTGCTGCAGGTCACGCGCCGCTGCCGCCGCAATGGCCGGCGCGGTGGCCTGGGCGGCCCAGGCCAGCGCGGCGCTGGTAATCAGCACTGCGGCGGCGAGCAGCGCGCCTTGGTAAGCCAGTTGGTCGCGCAGGCGGTCGAGCTTCATGACGCCTCCTTGGTCGCCGCCAGCGCGGCGCCCTGGCGGTCGCGGCCGTAGATGCGCGGTTTGCAATAGCGGTCTATCACCGGCGTCGCCGCGTTCATCAGCATCACCGCGAACGCCACGCCTTCCGGGTAGCCGCCCCAGCTGCGGATGATCCAGGTCAGCAGGCCGCAGCTGAAACCGAAGACGAGTTGGCCGCTGTTCGAATTGGGGCTGGACACCGGGTCGGTGGCGATGAAGAACGCGCCCAGGATCAGCCCGCCGGAGAGCAGGTGATAGCCCGCGCCCGGGAACTGCCCGGGCCAGACTAGGTGCGCCAGCAGCGCCGGCAGTGCCACCCCGGCCAGCATCGCCAGCGGAATATGCCAGCTGATGATGCGGCGCGCGATCAGCGCCAGTCCGCCCAGCAGCAGCAATGCGGCGGAGGTTTCGCCCAGGCTGCCGGCGCGCTGGCCGAGCGCGAACAGCGCGGGATCGAACGTGCCGTTCAGCGCCGCGTCCAAGTCCAGGCCGCGCCCCAGTTCGGTCTTCACCTGGCCGAGCAGCGTCGCGCTGGAAACGCCGTCGGCGGGCGCGGCCGCGGCGAAGGTGATGGCCAGCGCGTCGAGGAAGCCGGGCGCGGCCGCGGACGTGATCGGCAGCGGGGCGATCCAGGCGGTCATTTCCAGCGGGAACGAGATCAGCAGCATGACCCGCGCCGCCATCGCCGGGTTGAACAGGTTCTGGCCGAGGCCGCCGAAGATCTGCTTGCCGACGACGACGGCGAACAGCGCTCCCGTCGCCGCCAGCCACCACGGCGCCCAGGGCGGCAGCGACAAGGCCAGCAGCCAGGCGGTGAGCAGGCCGGAGCCGTCGAGCAGGCCGGCGCGCAGCGGCCGCGCCATGATCTTCAACGCGGCGGCTTCGGCCAATACGGCTACGGCCAGCGAGACCAGCCACAGATTGACCGCCGGCCAGCCGTAAAGCCAGAAACCGAACAGCGTGGCCGGCGTCAGCGCCAGCATCACCGTCGTCATGACCTGGCTGACGCTGACCGGCGCGTGCGCATGCGGCGAATGGGTCAAAGAAGTCATGCGATCACCTCCTGTTGCGGCCGCTCGGCCGCCTTGGCGGCGGCTGCAGCCGCCTGCTTGGCCGCATCCGCTTTCTTCGCCGCCCGCAGCCTGGCCGCCTCTTCCCGTTCGCGTGCGATGCGCTGCAGGCGCGCGCTGCGTTCGTCGGCCAGTTTTCTGGTGGCCTCGTTCTTCAGCTTCAGGCGTTCGCGCGCGGCCAGGTCGCCCTTGGCGTGATTGAACCAGTGCACCAGCGGAATATGCGACGGGCAGACGTAGGAACAGGAACCGCAGGCGATGCAGTCCTTCAGGCCCCAGTCGACCGCGCCGCCGGGGTCGCCGGCGCGGATGCGGGCGGCCATTTCCAGCGGCAGCAGGCCCATCGGGCAGGCGCGCACGCAGCTGGAGCAGCGGATGCAGGGGCCGGGCTCGCCCTGGCTCAAGCCCGCTGCCATCTCCTGGCGGGTCAGCGCCAGCACGCCGCTGCTGCCCTTGACCAACGGAATCTGCAGACTGGACAACTGCGTGCCCATCATCGGCCCGCCCAGCACCAGACGTGCAGCGTCCCGGCTCAGGCCGCCGCAGGCGCGCACTAGATCGGCGGCGAGGGCGCCGATCGGCGCTTCCAGATTACCGGGCGCGGCAATCGCGCCGCCGCTGACGGTGACGATGCGCGACACCAACGGCCGCCCCAGACACAGCGCCTGTTGCACTGCGTAGGCGGTGGCGACGTTGTGCACCAGCACGCCGATGTCGGCTGCGCGGCCGCCGGCCGGCACTTCCTGGCCGGTCAGCACCTGGATCATCTGTTTCTCGGAGCCCATCGGATACATCGCCGGCACGGCGATCACCTGCACGTCGCCGGCGGCGGCCGCGGCGCGCATCGAGGCGATGGCTTCGGGTTTGTTGTCCTCGATGCCGACCAGGAGCGTGCGCGCGCCGGTGGCGTGCGCGATCAGGCGGATGCCCTCGATGATCTGCGGCGCGCGTTCGCGCATCAGGCGGTCGTCGCAGGTCAGGTAGGGCTCGCATTCGCCGCCGTTCATGATCAGCGTGCGCACTTCGCTGCGGCGCGACAGGTTCAGCTTCACCGCGGCCGGAAAGGCGGCGCCGCCGAGGCCGACGATGCCGGCCGCGCCGACCCGGGCGGCCACCTCGTCTGGCGCCAGCGCGAAGGGGTCGACCGGCGGCGGCGGGTCGATCCAGCGATCGTCGCCATCGGCCTCGATGGTCAAGGTCGGCAGCGGCAGGCCGGATGGATGCGGGCCGGGGAAATCGCCGATCGCGATCACCCGCCCGGAGGTCGGCGCATGCACCGGCGCCGAGATCGCACCCTGGCTGGCGGCCAGCAGCTGCCCCTTGCCGACCCGTTCACCGACGCCGACCAGATGCCGCGCCGGCGCGCCGATGTGCTGCTGCAACGGCACGAACAGGCGTTGCGGCAGCGGCAGCGGGCGTATCGGCGGCTCCGCCGACAAGTCCTTGCGGCCTGCCGGATGCACGCCGCCACGGAATTTGAACAGTTTCATGCCGCCTCCGGCCTGTTCCAGTACCACGTCTGCAAAGTCGGCGGCAGCGGAATCATGCGCGTGGCTTCGGTCGGGCAGACGTCGACGCACTTGCCGCAGGCGGTACAGGCCTCCCTGAACACCGCGTGGATCTGTTTCGCCGCGCCCAGGATCGCGTCGGTGGGGCAGACCTTGTAACACTTGGTGCAGCCGATGCAGAGGTCTTCCTGCACGTCCGCGACGCGCGCACCGGTGTCCGCGACGCCGGCAAGGTCGGCGTCGACGCCCAGCCTGGCGGCCAGCGCCTCGACCAGCGCACGGCCGCCGGGCGGGCACAGCGTCGGCGCGGCGCGGCCCTCGGCCAGCGCCATCGCCGCCCCGCTGCAACCGGGAAAACCGCATTGACCGCATTGCGAGCCGGGCAGCATCGCTTCCAGTTCGTCCGCCAGCGGATTGCCCTCCACTTTCAGGCGGACCGCGGCATAGCCGAGGCCGAGGCCGAGGGCCAGGCCAAGCAGGGTGAGGCTCAACAGCGCGGCGACCATCTTGTTCTCCTAGACCAGACCTGCGAAACCCATGAAGGCGAGCGACAACAGCCCCGCCACCACGAAACCGATCGGCGCGCCGGCGAAAGCCGCCGGCACCTGCGCCAGCGCCAGGCGTTCGCGCAGGCCGGCGAACAGCAGCAAGACCAGCGTGAAGCCGAGCGCCGAGCCGAAGCCGTAGAGCAGGCTCTGCACGAAGGCGTGCTTTTCCTGCACGTTGAGCAGCGAGACGCCGAGCACCGCGCAGTTGGTGGTGATCAGCGGCAAATAGATGCCCAGCACCTGATACAGGCCGGGACTGGCCTTGCGGATCACCATTTCGGTGAACTGCACCGTGCTGG
Source organism: uncultured Thiobacillus sp. (assembly GCA_964466195.1). Classification (GTDB taxonomy): domain Bacteria; phylum Pseudomonadota; class Gammaproteobacteria; order Burkholderiales; family Thiobacillaceae; genus PFJX01. Next base: position 29,752 of record CAYXMQ010000002.1, on the reverse strand, counting down.
CGATGACCAGAATGAACGCCAGGATGCGCAGGTACTCGATGCCCAGCGGCTGCAGCAGCCAGTGCTCCAGCATCCACGATGCCGCCGAGGCGAAGGTCAGCACGAAGGTGGTGGCCATGCCCATGCCCAAGGCGCTGTCCATCTTCTTCGACACGCCCATGAACGGGCACAGGCCGAGAAATTTGACCAGGACCACGTTGTTGACCAGGGCGGTGCCCAGCAGCAGTAACAGGTATTCGCTCATGGAATTCATCTCCTGCAGCGGGATTCGCAAGCCTTGTGCCAGCTCGGGCCGCGGCGGCAGAGCACGCAGAATCAAGCGATTGCGGCTGGCTGCACCGAAGTGGTGCGGATTTCCGTTGTCGGTGTTGGGGCGGCGGACGGTTTTGTGTGGGGAATGCGACAAGCGGCGTCTGCGGCCGCGGCTGGAAACGGGCCGCGGCGGCGAATCGATGCGCCCGCCGCGGTGTGCCCTTCTTGCCGGCATGGATATTGCATGAGCCCAGGCCAGCCTACTTTTTACGTCGCCATCATGTCCGTCCCGCCCGACCTTCCGCCGCAAGTCTTCCGCCAGGCTGTCGAACAAGCCGCGCTGGCCATTTCGATCACCGATGCCGAGGCCAACATCCTGTACGCCAACCCGGCGTTCGAGCGGGTGACCGGCTACCACGCCGGCGAACTGGTCGGGCGCAACCAGTCGATGCTGTCCTACAAGGTCACGCCCGGGCTGGTGTACGAGACGCTGTGGGCGCAATTGAGCCGGCAGCGCGCCTGGAATGGCATGCTGGTCAATCGACGCCGCGACGGCAGCCGTTACCTGGCCGATCTGACCATTGCGCCGGTGGTCGATGCCGACGGACAGACCAGCCATTACCTGGGCATGCATCGCGATGTCACCGAGGTGCATCATCTGGAACGCAAGGTGCGCAACCAGAAGGCGATGATCGAATCGGTGGTCGACGCTGCCCAGGTGGCGATCTGCCTGCTCGACGAGCGCGACCATATCGTGCTCGACAATCAGGAGTACAAGAAGCTGGTCGCCGATCTCGGCGGCGAACCGGCGGCCACGCTGTTGACCGCGCTGCGCGAACAAATGGGCGCGGCCTTCGACCTGGCGCGCGCGCGCCGCCAGATGATCCGCCATCGCGAAGTGAAGGTGGAACGGCCGGGCCGCGGTCCCGGCCTGAATGTGCGCTGGTTCGCCTGCGCAATTTCCTGGGTCGAAGAGCTGGATGCCAGCGCCGACGCGTTCTACGAGCCGACCCAGCGCCATTTTCTGCTGCTGACCGCGCAAGACATCAGCGAACTCAAGCGCCAGCAGGAGGCTACCCGCATCAACAGCCTGGCGGCGCTGCTGGCCGAACAGGAGCGCATCCAGAGCCTGCGCGAGACGCTGGCCGGCGCGGTGTATCAATTGCAGGGCCCGCTCAATACGCTGGCCGCGGCGGTGCACCTGATGCAACGGCGGCGCGACGCGCACGGCGACGCGGAAGACGCCTTCGACGTCGCCATCGAAACCGCGCTGGGCGATAGCCGCGCCGCGTTGGAGACCTTGCGCGCCTGCATTCCGGATCAGCAGGCCGAAGCCCTTCAGTCGCTGAATCTGAACGAAGTGCTGCGCGACGTGCTGAAGATGAGCACCGCCGCGCTGCTCGCCGCGGGCGTCGTCGTCGAATGGCATCCGGCGCCGGCATTGCCGGCGGTGCAGGGCGGCGCAACCCAGATTGCCGCCCTGTTCCGGCATTTGCTGGCGAATGCGATCGAGGCGATGAACGAGCGCCGCGCCGGCGAGAGCATGCCGGAACGGGTGGTGCGCCTGTTCACTCGGGCGCATGCCGATCATGTCGAGGTCATCCTGGAAGACAGCGGCCCCGGCATCCCGGCGGAATGGCGCTACAAGGCGTTCGAACCGTTCTTTACCACCAAGGGCGCCGAGCGCGGCCATCTCGGCATGGGCTTGAGCATGGCGCAGGAGACGGTCGCCCGCCATGGCGGCCTGATCGATCTGGACCCCGATTACCGCGCGGGCTGCCGGGTGCGCGTACAGCTGCCGCTGGCGCCGAGCCGCCCCGATTTCGCCGGAGAGCCCGTATGACGCTGGATCCCGAATTGGAACTGGAACTGCTGCGCAGCGAACTGGAAACGCTGTATCAGGTCAGCCAGGTGCTGTCGCGCTCGCTCGATCTGAAGGAGACGCTGACCGCCGTGTTGCGCGTGCTGCATGATGGCGTCGGCCTGGAACGCGGCATGGTCAGCCTGGTGGAGCCGGACAGCGGCGAGCTGCAGGTTTCTGTCGTGCATGGCCTGGCCGAGGTGTTCACCGAAGAAATCCGCTACCGCCCGGGCGAAGGCGTGGTCGGCCTGATCCTGGAAGACGGCGAACCGATTGCCGTCGAACGCATCGCCGACGAAGCGCGCTTTCTCGGCAAGCTCGGCCTGTATGACCCGGCGCGCGGTTTCGTCGGCGTGCCGATCCGGCTCGGCCGCCAGATCGTCGGCGTGCTCGCCGCGCAGACCGCCGCGGGCGCCGAAATTTTGCTCGACGAATACACCCAGTTCATGGAAATGGTCGCCAACCTGATCGGCCAGAGCGTGCGTTTGTCCGCCGATGTGCAGAAGGAACGCCAGGAACTGACCGAAGAACGCGACACCCTGCGCCGCACCGTGCGCGGCCAGTACGGCTTCGACAACATCATCGGCCATACCCAGCCGATGCGGCGGGTGTTCGAGCAGGCGCGGCTGGTCGCCAAATGGAACACCACCGTGCTGATCCGCGGCGAAACCGGCACCGGCAAGGAGCTCATCGCCAACGCCATCCATTACAACTCGCCGCGCGCGAAAGCGCCGTTCGTCAAACTGAACTGCGCCGCGCTGCCGGAAAACCTGCTGGAAAGCGAACTGTTCGGCCATGAAAAGGGCGCCTTCACCGGCGCCATGGTGCAGCGCAAGGGCCGATTCGAGCAGGCCGACGGCGGCACGCTGTTCCTCGATGAAGTCGGCGAAGTGTCGGCCGCGTTCCAGTCCAAGCTGCTGCGCGTGCTGCAGGAAGGCGAGCTGGAACGCGTCGGCGGCAACCGCACGATCAGGATCGACGTGCGCGTCATCGCCGCCACGCATCGCGACCTGGAGAGCGAAGTCGAAGCCGGCCGCTTCCGGGAAGACCTGTATTACCGCCTCAACGTGATGCCGATCTATCTGCCCAGCCTGCGCGAGCGGATGGACGACATCCCCGACATCGCCCGCTTCCTGGTGGAAAAGATCGCCGGCCAGCAGGCGCGCCCGCTCAGCCTGACCGAGGCGGCGCTGCGCGTACTGATGCACCACGCCTGGCCGGGCAACGTGCGCGAACTGGAAAACTGCCTGCAACGCGCCGCCGTGCTGACCGAAGACGACGTCATCGACCGCGATGCCATCCTGCTCACCGGCATCGACGAACAGGTCAGCCTGAGCCGCGGCGCGATGCAGGCGGTCGACCTCGACGACCCCAACCTGGATGACCGCGAGCGCGTCATCGCCGCGCTGGAACAGGCCGGCTGGGTGCAGGCCAAGGCCGCCCGCCTGCTGGACATGACGCCGCGGCAGATCGCCTACCGGATCCAGACGCTGAACATCAAGGTGAAGCAACTCTAGCCGTGGCCCGCTTCACTGCCTGCCCAGCCGGCTGTCGGATTTTTTGCGCTCTGACCGCTGCGCCGGCCGGGTTTGCGCTGGCGCGAGGCGATGAAATCCGCGCGGAATTCAACGCTTATGTAGCGCACAAGGTTGTGAAGCAGGTAAAACAGCGCCCGTCGCCGAACAGCACTCACCCGATTCAGTCTGGCCATGTCCCTTGATACTCCCCGCCAGCGCGTGGTCAAAGTCCGCCGCGACTACAACACCTGGGTGGCCAATGAAACGCTGGAGGACTACGCGCTGCGCTTCACGCCGCGCAGTTACCGCAAATGGTCGGAATTGCGCGTCGCCAATACCGCGTTCGGCGCGGCGGCCTTTCTGGTGCTGGAGGCGGTGGGCGCGACGCTGCTGGTGCAATACGGCTTCGTCAACGCGGCGTTGGCGATACTCGCCACCGGGCTGATCATTTTCCTGGCCGGCCTGCCGGTCAGCCTCTATGCCGCGCGCTATGGGCTGGACATGGACCTGCTGACGCGCGGCGCCGGGTTCGGCTATCTCGGCTCCACGCTGACCTCGCTGATCTACGCGTCGTTCACGTTCATTTTCTTCGCGCTGGAGGCGGCGATCATGGCGTATGCCCTGGAACTGGCCTTCGGCCTGCCGCCGGCCTGGGGCTATCTGGTCTGCGCGCTGGTGGTGATTCCGTTGGTCACGCACGGGGTCAGCGTGATCAGCCGGGTGCAGACCCTGACTCAGCCGATCTGGCTGATCATGCTGGTGACGCCGTATCTGTTCGTGCTCTGGCAGGAGCCGCACGCCTTCGCCGGCCTGACCGCATACAGCGGCGGCGCCGAGGCCGGCGGGTTCGATCTGCAGTTGTTCGGCGCGGCGATGGCGGTCGGGCTGGCCCTGATCACGCAGATGGGTGAACAGGTCGACTATCTGCGCTTCATGCCGGAGCGCACGCCGCAGAATCGCCGCCGCTGGCTGCTCGGCGTGCTGGTCGGCGGGCCGGGCTGGGTATTGCCGGGCGTCGTCAAGATGTTCGGCGGCGCGCTGCTGGCCTATCTGGCGATACGCCATGCCGTGCCGTTGGAGCGCGCGGTGGACCCGAACCAGATGTATCTGGTCGCTTACGAATATGTCTTTCCGCATTACGGCTGGGCGGTGGCCGCCACCGCGCTGTTCGTGGTGATCTCCCAGCTCAAGATCAACGTCACCAACGCCTATGCCGGCTCGCTGGCCTGGTCCAACTTCTTCGCCCGCCTGACCCACAGCCATCCGGGGCGGGTGGTCTGGGTGGTGTTCAACATCCTGATCGCGCTGATGCTGATGGAGATGAACCTGTTCCAGGCGCTGGGCCGCGTGCTCGGGCTGTACTCCAACATCGCGGTGGCCTGGATGATGGCGGTGGTCGCCGATCTGGTGATCAACAAGCCGCTCGGCCTGTCGCCGCCGGGCATCGAATTCCGCCGCGCCTATCTGTACGACATCAATCCGGTCGGCGTCGGCGCAATGGGCATCGCCTCGCTGTTGTCGGTGGCGGCCTACGTCGGCCTGTTCGGCGCGGCGGTGCAGCCGTGGGCGACGTTCATCGCACTGGGCGCGGCGTTGCTGGCTTCGCCGCTGATTGCCTGGTTGACCGGCGGGCGCTATTACCTGGCCCGCGCTGCGCACCCGGTCGGCGCCGGCGCCTGCTGCATCTGCGGCAACGATTACGAGAGCGAAGACCTGGCGCGCTGCCCGGCCTATCAGGACCGGATCTGCTCGTTGTGCTGCACGCTCGACGCGCGCTGCGCCGATCTGTGCAAGCCGCAGGCCCGTCTCGGCGCGCAGTGGGCCAGCTTGTTGCAACGCCTGCTGCCTGGCGCGGCGCGGCCCTATCTGGACGCCGGATTGGGCCATTACATTCTGCTGATGAGCGGCATCGTGCCGATACTCGGCGTGGTGATCGGCTTGCTCTACTACCAGGAGGTGCTGGCCTTGCCGGCGGGCGATCCGCTGCGGCTGCAAGCCTTGCATGCCTCCTTTCTGAAAATGAGCGCCGTGCTGCTGCTGATCTCCGGCGTCGCCGCCTGGTGGCTGGTGTTGACGCACAAGAGCCGGCAGGTGGCGCAGCAGGAATCCAACCGCCAGACCCAGTTGCTGCTGCGGGAAATCGAAATGCACCGGCATACCGACGAATTGCTGCAAAAAGCCAAGCGGACCGCCGATCAGGCCAACCAGGCCAAGACCCGCTACATCTCGGCGATCAGCCACGAGCTGCGCACGCCGCTCAACAGCATCCTCGGCTACGCGCAGATACTGGATGCCGACGCCGACATTCCCGACCATCGCCGGCAGGCGGTCAGCGTCATCCGGCGCAGCGGCGACCATCTGCTGTCGCTGATCGAGGGCACGCTCGACATCGCCCGCATCGAAGGCGGCAAGCTGACGCTCGACCAGCGCCGGCTCGATTTTCCCGCCTTCGTCCAGGAAATCGTGGCCATGTTCGAACCGCAGGCGCGCGCCAAAGGCATTCGCTTCAGCTACCAGCCGCGCGGCGAACTTCCCGCCAGCGTGCGGACCGATCCGCGCCGCTTGCGCCAGATCCTGATCAACCTGCTCGGCAATGCGGTCAAATTCACCGCCAGCGGCGGCGTCGAGCTGCGCCTGCAATACCAGCGCGAGATGGCCCATTTCGAGATCGAAGACAGCGGCCCCGGCATTCCGCCGGATGAACTCGAACGCATCTTCGAACCCTTTTCGCGCGGCAGCGCCGCCCACGTCGGCGCCACCGGCGGCACCGGCCTGGGCCTCACGATCGCCAAGATGCTGACCGATCTGATGGGCGGCGAAATGCGCGTGCAAAGCCGGCCCGGCCGCGGCAGCCTGTTCCTGGTCCGCCTGTATTTGCCGCAAAGCCGCGGCCTGCAGGCGGCCAGCCCGGCCATCCGCCGCGTCGGCTACGTCGGCGTGCGGCAGCGCATCCTGATCGTCGATAACGACGCCACCGACCGCGAATTCCTCGTCAACGTGCTCGACCCGCTCGGCTTCCAGCTCGCCCAGGCGGCCTCCGGCCAGGAATGCCTGGAACGCGTCGCGCACTTCCAGCCGCACCTGATCCTGATGGACCTGGCGATGCCCGGCATGGACGGCTGGGAGACCATCCGGCGTCTGCGTGAAGGCGGCCTGAGCGATGCCGAAATCGCCATCATCTCGGCCAACGCCTTCGACAAGGGCGGCGACAACGACGTCGGCATCGCGGCCGAAGATTTCATGACCAAACCGGTGCGGATCGACGACCTGCTGGCCTGGATCGGCCAGCGCCTGAAACTGGAATGGGTCGACGCCGAGGTTGCCAGTCCCGAAGCCGCCCGCCGCCGTCCCGCCCCGGCTGAAGCGCCCGCCGCCGACTGGCCGGCGCCGCCGCCGGAAGCGCTGCGCGAACTGCAGGCATTGATCGAACTGGGCTATCCGCGCGGTATCCTGAACCAGCTCGAAGCCATCGCCCGGGCCGATCCCGCGCATGGCGAATTCGCCGAAGCCATGCAGCGACTGGCCAAACAATTCCAGTTCGAATCCATGCAGGAAATCATCCGCAAAGCCCTGGACCGGAGCCGCCATGCAGCTTGACCCGCTCAATGGCGACGTCGTGTTGATCGTCGACGACATCCCGGAAAACCTGTCGCTGCTGCACGACGCGCTGGATGAAGCCGGCTATACCGTGCTGGTCGCCACCAACGGCGAGTCGGCGCTGCAGCGCGCCCAACAGAGCCGGCCCGACGTGATTCTGCTCGACGCGATGATGCCCGGCATGGACGGCTTCGAAGTGGCGCGCCGCCTGAAGGCCGACTTCAGCAGCCAGCACATTCCCATCGTGTTCATGACCGGCCTGACCGAAACCGAACATGTCGTCGCCGCCTTCGCCGCCGGCGGCGCCGACTACGTCACCAAACCGATCCGGCCGCAGGAAGTGTTGGCCCGCATCGCCGCCCACATGCAGAACGCGCGCCAGATGAAACAGGCGCGCACGGCGCTGGACGCCTTCGGCCAGGCCACCGTCGTGTTGCGCCGCAGCGACGGCCGCCTGCTCTGGCAAACCCCGTTGGCGCGCCGACTGTTGCACGACTATTTCGGCATGGCGGAAGCGCATACCCCGCCGCGCCTGCTGGCCTGGCTGCAGGAAGCCCGCCAGGCCGCACAGGAAAGCCGCGCCGCGCCGCTGCTCGCCAGCCAGGGCGGCCGCCGCCTGCTGGCCAGCCTGCACGACCCCAGCCAGCTGGGCCACGAAGGCGAATGGCTGCTGGTATTGCACGAAGAAAACCACCAGGCCGCCGTCGAAAGCCTGATCGCCGCCTTCCGCCTGACCACGCGCGAAGCGGAAGTGCTGTACTGGGTCAGCAAGGGCAAGACCAACAAGGACATCGGCGACATCCTCGGCAGCAGCCCGCGCACCGTGAACAAGCACCTGGAGCACGTGTTCGAGAAGCTCGGCGTGGAAACCCGCACCGCGGCGGCCAACCTGGCGCTGAACAAAATGGGGATGGGCGGCGGCGAGTACGCGAACTGAACGCCGTTTCAAGGCTGAATCAGGCGGAAGGGTCCGCCGGATCCTCCCAATCCGGGTCGAAGTCCTTCGCCCAGTCGCCCCAGGTGTACCAATCCTCGCCCATGATTTCCATCGGGTGTTCGGTGCGCCCGGAACCGTTGCCGCACAGCAGCGCACCCGCCGGACAATACTTGTCGCAACCCCAGCAGATGCGCTCGGGATGTTTGGGATGCAGCGGGAACTTCTGTTTGACCTTTTTCACGGCTTCGGACCTCGCTCGAGGTTACCGTAATGATGGGCATCGCGGCGGGAATGGCAAGGCCGATGAATCGCGGAAGGCCTGCTAGCGGGCGCCCCGGGGTGGTCATTGTTCGACGCGGTTTACCCCGGATATCCGGATAGTTTTCCACGCTGTTTCACCGCTGCGCCGCCGCCAGCACGGCAGGGCCGGCTACGACGAGGGCCGGGTATCGGGCGCGTGGGATGGCGACGCGGTTCGGCGGGAACGATCACCCGCCCGGCGGGCATCTACGCCATCTGACGTATACCCCTGCACCCGCCGGCTCCGTAATCTGGGCTCGACTGCATTCCAGTCCCACCCATTGACCCTCAGGAGCCTTCCATGCAACGCCGCAACTTCATCAAAGCCGCCACGCTGACCGTCGCGATGGCTGCCGCTGGCCTGACCAGCCTGTCCGCTTTGGCCGCCGACACCATCAAGGTCGGCATCCTGCATTCGCTGTCCGGCACGATGGCGATTTCCGAAACGGCGCTGAAGGAAACCGCGCTGATGACCATCGCCGAGATCAACAAGGCCGGCGGCGTGATGGGCAGGAAATTGGAGCCCGTCGTCGTCGATCCCGCCTCCAACTGGCCGCTGTTCGCCGAGAAATCGCGCCAGCTGCTGTCGAAGGACAAGGTCGACGTGGTGTTCGGCTGCTGGACCTCGGTTTCCCGCAAGTCGGTGCTGCCGGTGTTCAAAGAGCTGAACGGCCTACTGTTCTACCCGGTGCAGTATGAGGGCGAGGAACTGGAGAAGAACGTGTTCTACACCGGCGCGGCGCCGAATCAGCAGGCCATCCCCGCCGTCGAGTACCTGATGAGCAAGGACGGCGGCTCGGCCAAGCGCTTCGTGCTGCTGGGCACCGACTACGTCTATCCGCGCACCACCAACAAGATCCTGCGCGCTTTCCTGAAGTCGAAGGGCGTCGCCGATGCCGACATCATGGAGGAGTACACCCCGTTCGGCCACAGCGATTACCAGACCATCATCGCCAAGATCAAGAAGTTCGCCAGCGCGGGCAAGAAGACCGCCGTGGTGTCCACCATCAACGGCGACTCCAACGTGCCGTTCTACAAGGAACTGGGCAACGCCGGCCTGAAGGCGACCGATGTGCCGGTGGTGGCGTTCTCGGTCGGCGAGGAGGAATTGCGCGGCGTCGATGCCAAGCCGCTGACCGGCCACCTGGCAGCCTGGAACTATTTCCAGTCGATCAAGAATCCGACCAACGACAAGTTCATCAAGATGTACCGGGATTGGGCGAAGCAGCAGAAGTTGCCCAACGCCGACACGGTGGTCACCAACGACCCGATGGAAGCCACCTACATAGGCATCCATATGTGGAAGCAGGCGGTCGAGAAGGCCCAGTCGACCGAAACCGACAAGGTCATCGCCGCGATGGCGGGCCAGACCTTCAAGGCGCCTTCCGGCTTCGTCGCCAAGATGGACGAGAAGAACCATCACCTGCACAAGCCGGTGTTCATCGGCGAGATCCGTCCGGACGGCCAGTTCAGCGTGGTCTGGAAGACCAAGGGCCCGGTTCGCGCCGAACCTTGGAGCCCGTACATCCCCGGCAACGACAAGAAGAAGGACGTGCCCGACAGCAAGTAAGTCGGCATCGGACGCCCTCTCCCGGGAGGGCGTCATTCGGGCGCGATGGGCAAGCCGATCGCGCCCGAATGACGGACATCCGCGACCTGCATAAACCATGAAACGCTTACTCCTCACTTTGCTGCTGTACGCCTTGCCGGCGCTGCACGCGCAAGCCGGCCTCGATCCGGCGCTGGTCGGAAAACTGGCGACGGACGATTCCGACGCCAAGATCGCCGCCATTCAGGCGCTGGGCGCCAGCGGCGAGCCCGAGGCGGTGAGTCTGCTCAAAGCGCTGGCCAACGATGAGTTGCTGGCGACGCCGGACGGCCGGGTATTCCGGATGCCCGCGGAGCAGGCGCTGGACGCCGTGAGCGGCGAGGCGCTGGTGCCGCAGCCGGAGGAATACGAGCCGCTCAGCATCAACAACCGCATCCGCGCCGAGCTGTCCAATGCCATCGCCGGCCTGCGTCTGCTCAACCCGGACCGGCACGTGCGTCTGGTCGCGGCGCGCGAGCTGCAGACGCATGCCGGCATCGAACTGGTCCCGATCCTGGCCAAGGCGCTGGCCAGGGAGACCGACGCGGAGATCAAGACCCTGCTCCTGTTCGCCCAGGCGCAGGCCAATCTGGCCAGTCCGGATGCGGCCGTGCGCCTGGCCGCGGTAAAGACTTTGGCGGATGACGCCCGGCCGTACATCAAAGGGATGCTGCTCGCGCTGACCGAGGCCGCCGGCGAACCCAACGCCGGCGTGCGCCAGGCCGCGCTCGCTGCGGTCAAAAGCATCGAATCCCGGCTTGCCTTCGGGGAAACCCTGGGCCAGCTGTTCACCGGCCTGTCGCTCGGCAGCATCCTGCTGCTGGCGGCGCTGGGCCTGGCCATCACCTACGGCGTCATGGGCGTGATCAACATGGCGCATGGCGAGTTGCTGATGGTCGGCGCCTATGCCACCTTCTTTACCCAGACCTTGTTCCGCGCCTACCTGCCCGAATACCTGGACTGGTATGTGCTGGCGGCGATTCCGGCGGCCTTCATGGCGGCCGCGCTGGTCGGCATGGCGCTGGAGCGCACGGTGATCCGCCGCCTCTACGGGCGTCCGCTGGAAACCCTGCTCGCCACCTGGGGCCTGTCGCTGATCCTGATCCAGGCGGCGCGCGTGCTGTTCGGCGCGCAGAACGTGGAAGTGGCGAACCCGGCCTGGATGTCCGGCGGCGTCGAAATCACCGCCGGCCTGCTGCTGCCGTGGAACCGCATCGTCATCGTCGGCTTCACGTTGTTCGTGCTGGCGCTGGTCTGGCTGCTGATGCAGAAGACCCGGCTCGGCCTGTTCGTGCGCGCCGTGACCCAGAACCGGCCGATGGCGGGCTGCGTCGGCGTGCCGACCGGCCGCGTCGACACGTTGGCGTTCGGCCTCGGCGCCGGCATCGCCGGCTTGGGCGGCGTCGCGCTGTCGCAGATCGCCAACGTCGGGCCGGACATGGGGCAAGGCTACATCGTCGATTCCTTCCTGGTCGTCGTGCTGGGCGGCGTCGGCCAGTTGGCCGGCGCGGTATGGGCGGCGCTCGGCCTCGGCGTGGTGACCAAATTCATGGAAGGCTGGTGGGGCGCGGTGATCGCCAAGATCGTCGTGTTGGTCATCGTCATCGTCTTCATCCAGAAACGGCCGCAGGGCTTGTTCGCCCTCAAGGGCCGGTTTGTGGAGAACTGAGATGATGAATACCTACGCTTTGCGCACCCCCTTCGTCGTCCGCTTCCTCAACGCCACGCCGCGCGCCGGCTGGATCGCCCTCGGCCTGTTTGCCGCGCTGACCCTGGTGATCATGCCGGCGCTGCATCTGCTGCTGCCGGAAAGCAGCCCGCTGCACGTCTCCACCTATGTCATCACGCTGTCCGGCAAGATCATGTGCTACGCCATCGTCGCGGTGGCGATGGACCTGGTCTGGGGTTACGCCGGCATCCTGTCGCTCGGCCATGGCCTGTTCTTTGCGCTCGGCGGTTACGCCTTCGGCATGTATCTGATGCGCGAGATCGGCGCCGACGGTTCCTACCATTCGCACCTGCCCGATTTCATGGTGTTCCTGGATTGGAAGGAGCTGCCCTGGTACTGGGCCGGTTCCGATTCCTTTCTGTGGGCCGCGTTGCTGGTGCTGACGGTGCCGGCGCTGATCGCCTACGTGTTCGGCTATTTCGCGTTCCGTTCGCGCATCAAGGGCGTGTATTTCTCGATCATCACGCAGGCGCTGACCTTCGCCGCGATGCTGTTCTTCTTCCGCAACGAGACCGGCTTCGGCGGCAACAACGGCTTCACCGACTTCAAGCGCATCCTCGGCCACGACATCACGTCGCCGGAAACGCGCGCGACGCTGTTCGGCCTGTCCGCCCTGGTGTTGATGCTGACCCTGCTGGCCGGCCGTTATCTGGTGACCAGCAAGTTCGGCCGCGTGCTGGCGGCGATCCGCGATGCCGAAAGCCGGGTCATGTTCATCGGCTACAACCCGCTGCACTACAAGCTGTTCGTGTGGACCTTCTCGGCCTTGCTCTGCGCCGTGGCCGGGGCGCTGTACGTGCCGCAGGTCGGCATCATCAATCCGGGCGAAATGTCGCCCGCCAACTCGATCGAGATCGCCATCTGGGTCGCGGTGGGCGGGCGCGGCACGCTGATCGGCCCGGTCATCGGCGCCGGCCTGGTCAACCTGTTCAAGAGTTACTTCACCGTCGCCTTTCCGGAATACTGGCTGTTCTTCCTCGGCGCGCTGTTCGTTGGCGTGACGCTGTGGCTGCCGGAAGGCGTGGTGGGCCTGTGGAAACGCTTCAAGTCCGGGAGGTCGGCATGAGCGCCGCGACAGCAGACCCGCGCTGGGAAGACAGCGCCCAGATCGTCGGCCACGTGCTGCGGCCGGGGGTCGATACCTCGCACAAGGTCATCCTCTATCTGGACGACATCAGCGTCAGCTTCGACGGCTTCAAGGCGCTGAACAAGCTGACCCTGGCCATCGACGCCGGCGAACTGCGCTGCATCATCGGCCCCAACGGCGCCGGCAAGACGACGATGATGGACGTCATCACCGGCAAGACGCGGCCCGATTCCGGCACCTGCTTCTTCGGCCAGACCATCGACCTGACCCGCATGACCGAGCCGGAAATCGCCCATGCCGGCATCGGCCGCAAGTTCCAGAAGCCGACCATCTTCGAGAACCACACGGTGTTCGAGAACCTGGAACTGGCGATGAAAGCCGACAAGCGGGCCTGGACCAGCTTGTTCGCGTGGTTGTCCGGCGAGGGCCGCGACCGCATCAGCGACACGCTGAAGTTGATTCGCCTGGATGCCGAAGCCGAACGCCTCGCCGGCTTGTTGTCGCATGGCCAGAAGCAGTGGCTGGAGATCGGCATGCTGTTGATGCAGGAGCCGCAACTGTTGCTGCTCGACGAACCCGTCGCCGGCATGACCGACGACGAAACCGAACGCACCGGCGAATTGTTCAAGTCGCTCGCCGGCAAGCACAGCCTGGTCGTGGTGGAGCACGACATGGCGTTCATCGAACAGCTCGGCGGCCAGGTCACCGTGCTGCACGAGGGGTCGGTGCTGGCGGAAGGCGACCTGGCGACGGTGCAGGCGAACGAGCGGGTGGTGGAGGTGTATCTTGGGCGCTGAAATTCGCGTGCAACCCGACGTAGGGCGGAAAAGCGGTAGCGCCTTCCGCCTTCAGGCTCATGCTGGCAGTTGGCGGCGTGACCACAAGTTTGATTTTGGAGGCGGAAGGCGCTGCGCTTTTCCGCCCTACCTGCTGGGGTGCCGATCATGCTGAAAGTCGAAAACCTCAACCAGTACTACGGCGGCAGCCATATCCTGCGCGATCTGTCGTTCGAAGCGCCGACCGGCCAGGTCACCTGCCTGCTCGGCCGCAACGGCGTCGGCAAGACCACGCTGTTGAAATGCCTGATGGGCCTGGTGCCGGCCAAGACCGGCGCGATCGCCTTCGAAGGCCGCAGCATCACCGATGCCGCTCCGCACGCCCGCGTCAAGGCCGGCATCGGCTATGTGCCGCAGGGGCGCGAAATCTTTCCCCGCCTGACGGTGGAGGAAAACCTGCGCATGGGCCTGGCGACGCAACCCGGCGGCACGCCGATTCCGGAACGCATCTACGCCATGTTTCCGGTGCTCAAACAAATGCTGAAGCGGCGGGGAGGCGATCTGTCCGGGGGCCAACAACAACAACTGGCCATAGGTCGCGCGCTGGCCTTCGGACCGAAACTGCTGATCCTGGACGAGCCGACCGAGGGCATCCAGCCGTCGATCATCAAGGACATCGAACGCGCCATCCGGGCGCTGGCCGAGGAGGGCAGCATGGCGATCCTGCTGGTCGAGCAGTATTACGATTTCGCCCGCTCGCTGGCCGACCAGTACCTGTTGATGGAACGCGGCGAGTTCATCCAGCGCGGCGCCGGCGCGGACATGGAGCAGGATGGGGTCAGACAGCGGCTGTCGGTATGATCGCCCGATGCTGATCGCCGAACCCGTCACCCCCTGCTGGCACGCGCGCCTGGCGCTCGGTTTCGCAAAGCGCGGTGCGGCCAGCGTGCTCGTGCGCCGCGAACACGTCGGCCCGCTGCGCGTGCAGAAGGCGCTGTACCCGGAAGGCGAAGCGGTCTGCCATGCCATCGTGTTGCATCCGCCCTCCGGCATGGCCGGCGGCGATCGGCTCGAAATCGGCGTCGAGGTCGGGCCGGGCGCGCATGCGCTGCTGACTACGCCGGGCGCCGGCAAATGGTATCGCAGCGCCGGCGCGTGGGCCGGACAGCGGCTGGATTTCAGCGTCGGCGCGGACGCGGCGCTGGAATGGTTGCCGCAGGAAAGCATCGTGTTCGACGGCGCGCGCGCCGACATGCAAAGCCGGGTAAGGCTGGCGGCGGATGCGCGCTTCATCGGCTGGGACGTGCTGTGCCTGGGCCGGCGCGCCGCCGGCGAAAGCTTCGAGCGCGGCGAACTGCGCCTGGAGACGCGCATCGAGCGCGACGGCCGCCCGCTCTGGCTGGAGCGAGGCGGCTTGGCGGGCGGCGCGGAAATGCTGAGCTCCCCTGCCGGGCTGGCCGGCTACAGCGTCAGCGGCACATTGCTGGCGCTGGGGCCGAACCTGGATGCGTCTTTGCTCGCCGCCTGCCGCGAGGCGACGCCTGCGGAGCCCGCCGCCCGGCATGGCGTCACCCGGCTGCCGGATGTGCTGGCGGCGCGCTATCTGGGGCATTCTTCGGAAGCCGCGCGCGCCTGGTTTACTGCGTTATGGCGGCTGTTGCGACCGGCGCTGCTCGGGCGTGCCGCGCAAACGCCGAGAATCTGGAACACTTGAAGGACACGTTATGGAACTGACCCCGCGCGAAAAGGACAAGCTGCTGATCTTCACCGCCGCCTTGCTGGCCGAACGCCGCATGGCGCGCGGGCTCAAGCTGAACTACCCGGAGGCGGTCGCGTTCATCACCGCCGGCATCCTGGAAGGCGCCCGCGACGGCCGCACCGTGGCGGAGCTGATGAGCTACGGCACGACGCTGTTGCAGCGTGACGAAGTCATGGAAGGCGTGCCGGAGATGATCCCGGACATTCAGGTCGAAGCGACCTTTCCGGACGGGACCAAGCTGGTCACCGTGCATAACCCCATCATTTGACGGAGCGGACATGATCACAGGTCGCAACAGCGGGATTCCCTCCTTTGAACCCAGGAGCGCGCCATGATCCCTGGCGAATACGCAATCCAGCCCGGCGACATCGAACTCAACGTCGGCCGGCCCACGCTCACCCTGGTCGTCGCCAACACCGGCGACCGGCCGATCCAGGTCGGGTCGCATTACCATTTCTACGAGACCAACCCGGCGCTGGCGTTCGATCGCGATCTGGCGCGCGGCATGCGCCTGAACATCGCCGCCGGCACCGCGGTGCGCTTCGAGCCGGGGCAGACCCGCACGGTGGAACTGGCGGCCTATGCCGGCGCGCGCCGGGTGTTCGGCTTCCAGGGCCGGATTCAGGGGGCATTATGAAAATCAGCCGACAAGCCTATGCCGAGATGTTCGGCCCCACCGTCGGCGACCGGGTGCGTCTGGCCGACACCGATCTGTGGATCGAGGTGGAACGCGACGCCACGATTTACGGCGAGGAAGTGAAATTCGGCGGCGGCAAGGTGATCCGCGACGGCATGGGGCAGAGCCAGCGCGTCGCCGCCGAGGTGGCCGACACCGTGATCACCAACGCGCTGATCGTCGATGCCGTCAGCGGCATCATCAAGGCCGACATCGGCCTGAAGAACGGCTACATCCTGGCCATCGGCAAGGCCGGCAATCCGGATGTGCAGCCGGGAGTGGACATCGCCATCGGCGCGGCCAGCGAGATCATCGCCGGCGAGGGCCTGATCGTCACCGCCGGCGGCGTCGACAGCCATATCCATTTCATCTGCCCGCAACAGATCGAAGAAGCGCTGATGTCCGGCATCACCACCATGCTGGGCGGCGGCACCGGTCCGGCCACCGGCACGTTCGCCACCACCTGCACGCCGGGGCCGTGGCATCTGCACCGCATGCTGGCTGCGGCCGAGGCCTTTCCGATGAACCTGGGTTTTTACGGCAAGGGCAACGTCAGCCAGCCGGAACCGTTGCGCGAACAGGTGCGCGCAGGCGCCATGGGCCTGAAATTGCACGAGGACTGGGGCTCCACGCCGGCCGCCATCGACAACTGCCTGAACGTGGCCGATGAGCTGGACGTGCAGGTCGCCATCCACACCGATACGCTGAACGAATCCGGCTTCGTCGAAACCACGCTGGCCGCGTTCAACGGCCGTACCATCCACACGTTCCATACCGAAGGCGCCGGCGGCGGCCATGCGCCGGACATCATCAAGGCGGCGAGCCTGCCCAACGTGCTGCCCAGTTCGACCAACCCGACCATGCCGTACACGGTGAACACCATCGACGAGCATCTCGACATGCTGATGGTCTGCCACCACCTCGACGCCGGCATCGCCGAGGATGTCGCCTTCGCGGAGAGCCGCATCCGGCGCGAAACCATCGCCGCCGAGGACATCCTGCACGACCTCGGCGCGTTTTCGATGATGAGTTCGGATTCGCAAGCCATGGGGCGGGTCGGCGAAGTCATCATCCGCACCTGGCAGACCGCGCACAAGATGAAGTTGCAGCGCGGCGCGCTGAAGCAGGACGCAGCCCGCGGCGACGGCAAGGCGGACAATTTCCGCGCCAAGCGCTATATCGCCAAATACACGATCAATCCCGCCATCGCGCACGGCATCGGCCATGTCGTCGGCTCCATCGAAGTCGGCAAGCTGGCCGACCTGGTGTTGTGGAAGCCGGCCTTCTTCGGCGTCAAGCCGGCGCTGATCCTGAAGGGCGGCATGATCGCGGCGGCCGCGATGGGCGACCCCAATGCGTCCATCCCGACGCCGCAGCCGGTGCATTACCGGCCGATGTTCGGCAGTTATGGCGGCGGCCTGAAAACCTCGCTCACCTTCGTCTCGCAAGCCGCGCTGAGCAACCCGGAGGTGGCGGCGCTGAATCTGGCCAAGCCGCTGGTCGCGGTGAAGAACACCCGCCGCGTAAGCAAGCGGGACATGCTGCACAACGACGCCATGCCGCACATCGAGGTCGATCCGGAGACCTACCAGGTGCGCGCCGACGGCGAGTTGCTGGCGTGCGAACCGGTCGCGGTGCAGCCGATGGCGCAACGCTATTTCCTGTTCTGACCATGCTGCTGATCGAACACCGCGCACCCGCCGACGCCGTGCCCACGGAACGTCTGCTCCTGCCGTTCGAATTGCGCTGCAAGAGCCGCTTGCGGACCCAGCTGGCCAGCGGCGAGGAAGCCGGCTTGTTCCTGGAGCGCGGCGCGGTCCTGCGCGCCGGCGACAAACTGCTGGGCAAGGACGGCCGCGTCGTCGAGGTGGCGGCCGCGCCGGAAGCGGTGCTCGAAGCGCGCAGCGACGATCCGCTGCTGCTCGTACGCGCCGCCTACCACCTGGGCAACCGGCATGTGCCGGTGCAGGTCGAGTTCGGAAAATCCGGCGGCCTGCTGCGCTTCGGCCGCGACCACGTGCTGGGCGAGATGCTGCGCGGCCTGGGCCTGGACATTGTGGAAGCCGAGGCGGCATTCGAGCCGGAAAGCGGCGCGTACGGCGGCCACGGCGGCCACGCCCATCCGCACGGGCACAGCGCGGAGGGCGAAGGGCGGGGGCCGCGCATCCACGACATGCTGACGCGTCACCGGCAATGAACCTCGCCCTCGTCCGCCTGCTGCATCTGGCCAGCCCGACCCTGCCGGTCGGCGCCTATACCTATTCGCAAGCCCTGGAATGGGCGGTGGAAAGCGGAGCGGTCGACAACGAAGCCAGCGCCGGCCGCTGGATCGGCGATTGCCTGAGCGGCAGCCTGGCCAGCTGCGAGGCCGTCTATCTGGCGCACATGCTGGCCGCCTGGCAGAGCGGCGACCGGGCGCGGCTGCAGGCGCTCGACCTGGAATTCATCGCCAGCCGCGAGACCGCCGAACTGCGCGCCGAGACGCTGCAAATGGGGCATTCGCTGGTCAAACTGCTGGGCGATCTGGCGGAGTTCGACGTGGCGACGCTGGCCGCGCTTGCGCCGGCCAGTTTTCCGCTGGCCTGGAGTTGCGCCGCGGCGCGCTGGAACATCGGGCGCGAAGACGCCATCGCCGGCTACCTCTGGTCCTGGCTGGAGAATCAGGTCATGGCCGCGCTGAAAGCCGTGCCGCTCGGCCAGACCGCCGGCCAGCGCCTGCTGCTGGGGCTGGGCGAGCGGCTGCCGGATCTGGCGCGGCAAGCCGCCGCCGCGCCGCTCGACGCCAGCCGCAACTTTCTGCCGGCCTTCGCCATCGCCAGCAGCCTGCACGAAACTCAATACACACGGATATTCCGCTCATGACTCGATCATCCCAACCTCTGCGTATCGGCATCGGCGGCCCGGTCGGCTCCGGCAAGACCGCGCTGACGCTGGCGCTGTGCCTGGCTCTGCGCGAGAAATACCAGCTCGCGGTGGTCACCAACGACATCTACACCGAAGAGGACGCCCAGTTCCTGGTGCGCAACGAAGCCCTGGCGGCGGCGCGCATCATCGGCGTGGAGACCGGCGGCTGCCCGCACACCGCCATCCGCGAGGATGCCAGCATCAACCTGGAGGCGGTGGATCGCCTGAACCAACGCTTCCCCGATCTCGACGTGATCTTCGTCGAAAGCGGCGGCGACAACCTGGCCGCCACGTTCAGCCCGGAACTCTCGGACCTGACCCTCTACGTCATCGACGTGGCCGCCGGCGAGAAAATCCCGCGCAAGGGCGGCCCCGGCATCACCAAATCCGACCTGCTGGTGATCAACAAGATCGACCTGGCGCCGATGGTCGGCGCTTCGCTGGAGGTGATGGCGCGCGATGCGAAGACGATGCGCGGCGCGCGGCCTTTCGTGTTTTCCAACATGAAGACCGGCCAGGGGCTGGCCGAGATCATCGCCTTCATCGAACAGGCCGGCATGCTGGCGACTGCGCGCTGAAGCCTGGCGGCTCAGCCGCACAAGCGGCAAACCGTCATCAGCATGAGGTCTTTGGCGGCGGCGTCGACCTTCGGCAGCACGGCCTTCAGCCGGCGGTCGCCGTCGATCTGGCCGGTGGCCAGCGCGAGCAGGCCGAGCAGCATGGCGGGAAGCGCGGCGGCTTCGGCGGCGGCGAGCAATTCCGCCGGCAGTTGCGCGATCGGCGTGTCGCCATGGCGCAGGCTGGCGTCGGCATGCAGTTCGAGCGCGCCGCCTTGCTTGAAGCGCCAGCACTGCGCGGTCGGCGTTGCGGCCAGCAGGCTGGCGAAGAAATCCGGTATCGCCGCCGCCGCGCCGCCCGGCAGACGGTTCAGTTGCCAGACCAGTTCCTGATAGGGGTCGAGGCCATGCGGCATGGGTTCCGGGGCGGCGGCGAGTAGAGGCGAGGGCATGGGCCGGCAGAGAAAAGGGGCAAGGGCGCGCATTATCGCCGCGCCTGGCCGAACGGGCCGCCGGGCTTGCAATCCGGCCGAGGCAAAAATATCGTCATGCCCATCATGGCGACCGCCACCTTCCGCTTCTACGAGGAACTCAACGACTTCCTCCCGCCCGCACGCCGCAAGCGCGACTTCGCCTGCGCCTGCGCGCGCGACGCCAGCGTCAAGCACATGATCGAAGCCCTGGGCGTGCCGCACACCGAGGTGGAACTGATCCTGGTCAACGGTGAGTCGGTCGGCTTCGCGCACCGCCTGCAGGACGGCGACCGGATCGCGGTGTACCCCAAATTCGAGGCGTTCGACATACGTCCGCTGCTGCGCCTGCGCGCACAGCCGTTGCGGCAAATCCGCTTCGTCGCCGACGCCCACCTTGGCGGCCTCGCCCGCCTGCTGCGCCTGGCCGGCTTTGATACCCTGTACGACAACCATTTCCAGGACGACGCCATCGTCCGCATCGCCGCCGCCGAACAGCGCATCGTGCTCAGCCGCGACGTCGAACTGCTCAAATGCCGTGACATCAGCCACGGCTGTTATGTGCATGCCCTGCAGCCCGCGCAGCAGTTCCGGGAACTCGTTCAGCGCCTCGATCTGGCTGCCGGCGCGCGGCCTTTCTCGCTTTGCCTGGAATGCAACGCACCGCTGCGCCCGATCGCCAAAGCGGATGTGCTGCACCGTTTGCCGCCGCGGGTGCGGGAGGAACAGCAGCGCTTCAGCACCTGCGATGTCTGCCGACGGGTGTTCTGGGAGGGGTCGCACTGGCGGCGGATGTCGGCGGTGTTGGCGGACGTGCTGGGGGAGGGGTGAGTGATTAGCCGGTATTTATGCGGCGGAAAGCGCTGCGCTTTTCCGCCCTACATGGGCTGGCGGCGGATGTCGGCAGTGTAGGCGGACGGGCTGGGGTATGGGGGCAGCCCGTGTAGGGCGGAAAAGTGAAGCGCCTTCCGCCGTATGAACACCGTTGAATCAACCACCCCGTTCCCCGGCAGGCACATCGGCAACACCCTGCCCAGCCCAATCCGGGGAATACACACCTTGCGCGACCCAACGGTGAAACGAGGAATACGGCCAATCCGCCACGCAGGCTACCAAACCATGTTTCACCGGATTGATGTGGACGTAATCCATATGGGCCGCGTAGTCTTGCTCGTCGCGGATTGTGTGCTCCCAGAATCGCCGTTGCCAAATACCGCGTTCACCCTTGGCGGCGCGGACCTGAGAAAGGCTTTCGGTCTTCGGTAAGGCTTTGGCGAAGGCGATCTTGATTGCTTTCCAGCGCGCCGAGTAGTCAGTGTCGTCGGGCGGCAGCGTCCACACGGCGTGCATGTGGTCGGGTAACACGACCCACGCGTCGATGTGAAAGGGACGCGCGGTACGCACTTTCCTGACGGCGTCACGCAGCGCATCTACCCGGCTGACCAGCAGGGTGTTGCTGCGTTCGAGCAGGTTGACCGTGAAGAAGTAGGTTCCGCCGGGAACCCGGTTGCGGCGGTAGTCGGGCATTAGGCGATTGTGCGGAAACGCGGCATTCGGCGGAAGGCGCTTCGCTTTTCCGCCCTACTCTTGGAATCACAACTTCCTCACGCGTAGCTTCCCCTTGCCTAGCTGCGTCTTCAGCAGTTTGTAGGTGTCCATGTCGAACGGCGCCTGGCCGGCCTGCGCCAGCAGCGCGTGCAGCTCGTCCTCGCTCTTCGCCGTGCCCAGATAGCGCCAGCCGTCGACCAGGTGGACTTCCTGCTGGTCGAGAAAATCGTTGCGTTCGACCAGGCCGATCGGGCCGGGGTAGGGCCAGGCTTTCAGTTTCAGCTTGGCCAGGGCGGCCATCAGGCGGGCGCTGTGCAGGCCGATGGCTTCCTTGCCGACGCAGGCGCCCCTGCATTGGCCGAGTTGATGGGCGAAGCAGGCGCGGCCGGGTTGGCTGGGTTTCTCCAGGCCGAGGATGACCGAACAGAGTGCATAGGCGTCGGCGATCTTGCGCAGGCTGTTGTTGGCTTCGCGCTGGTTGGCGTAGAGGCCGAACAGATCGTCCGCGCGGCCGAAGTCTGCAGCTTCGCCGCTCACCAGTCGGGGGCGGAAATCGCCCGGTGCGATTTCGCGCAATTGCCAGGCGCACAGCTCGGCGGCGCGGCGCAGGCGGCGGTTGTGCAGCGGCAGGCCTTGCTTCACAAGGCGCGATTCCAGCAGCAGCGCACCGAGCTCGCCGACCGTTTCCTGCCAGTCGATGCGGCGCACTTGCTGGGCGAGTTGCATCTCCTTGTATTCGCGCGTGTCGGCGGCGAAATGGGCCAGCACACGCTTGCGCAGATTGATGCTCTTGCCGACATAGAGCAGCAGATCGTTCTCGCCATGGAACAGATAAACGCCGGGCGATTCGGGCAGATCGTCGAGCTGCGCGGCATCCAGGTGCGGCGGCAGGCTGGGGCGTTTGAGCTGCTGGGCGACGGCCTCGCCCAAGGCGTCCTCGCCGCGCTCCCGCCGCAACAGATGCCAGAACTGCCAGATCAGATCGGCATCGGCGAGGGCGCGGTGGCGTTGCTCGGCGTCTTCCAGTTGCAGGCTGTGGCGGACGATCAGGCTGTCCAGGTTGTGTTTGTGCTGTTCCGGATAAAGCCTGCGCGACAGCCGCACGGTGCACAGCACGTCGGCCTGGAAGCGGCGGCCCAGGCGCTGGTATGCGTGCTTGACGAAACCGTAGTCGAAGCGGGCGTTGTGGGCGATGAACAGGCGGCCGTGCAGGCGCGCGGCCAGTTCCTCCGCGACCTGGGCGAAGGTCGGGGCGGCCGCCACCATCGCGTCGTTGATGCCGGTGAGTTGCTGGATGAACTGGGGAATGGGCCGTTCCGGGTTGACCAGCGTGTGCCAGCGGCTGACCCGGTCAGCGTCCACTTCCACTACGCCGATTTCGGTGATGCGGTCGCGCACCGGATTGGCGCCGGTGGTTTCCAGGTCGATGAAGGCGAGGCGCTCGGGAAGCATGGCGGAATTATAAGGAGCCGCAGTACTCCCTCCGCAGCCTGTTTTGCAAGCCGGGTTTTACAACCCGAACTCCCCGGCGATCAGGCGCAACCAGGTTGCCAGACGTTCGTCGCTGAGCTGCTTCTGATTGTCCTGATCCAGCGCCAGGCCGACGAATTCACCGTCTTTCTCCGCTTTCGAGGCGATGAAGTCATAGCCGTCGCAGGGCCAGGCGCCGACTACGCGGGCGCCGCGCGCGCTGACGAATTCGTACAGCAGGCCGAGCGCATCGACGAAGTTCTCGGCGTATTTCTGCTGGTCGCCCAGACCGTAGAGGGCGACGGTCTTGCCGGTGAAATCGACATCCTGCAACTGCGGCAGGAACTCGGCCCAGCTGGTCTGCTGGCAATCGGTTTCGAGGCCGGGCAGGCTGCCTTCGCCCAGCGTCGGCGTGCCGAGGATCAGGTAGTCATAGCGGGCGACCAATTCAGGCGTGGCCTTGTTGACGTTGAGCGCCTCGGCCATGGTGGCGTCGTCGTAGCGCTTCTTGATCAGCTTGGCGATGCGGCGGGTGTTGCCGCTGCTGCTGCCAAAAAACAGGCCGATACGGGGTCGGGCGTCGGGGGACATGGCGGTTTCCTTTGCGTGTGGCGGATGCCACGGAGCCAGCAAGAGTCGGGCCAGGCTGCCCACCGCTGTGCAAAAGGTTGTTTTCGCGCCGGCAGTGGCGGCGGCTGGAATCGGAATCCCCTGTTTTGCAAAGGAGATTCCCTTTGCCGCCATCCCTTTCGGCGTGCGGGCAAGACCGGTCAGCCGCCTGTCGCAAAGCCTACAAGCCCCCGCCAGAGGCCGACTCCATACATCGGGGCGACCCCGATCCCGGCAGGCGTCGCCTTTATTAACAACGGCTTGCAGCTGCATCGCGGTCTGGCATGGGGCTTGCGACTAGCTGTCTATCGACACCCCGACACCCCGACACCTCGACAGGAGCACGCCATGATCACGCTGACCCCTTCCGCCCTTGCTGCCATCAACACCTTCATCAAAGGAGCGGCCACGCCCGTAGCCGGCTTGCGCATCGCCATCTCCGGCGGCGGCTGTTCCGGCTTCCAGTACGGCATGAAGCTGGAGGAAGCCCGCGCCGAGGACGACGTGGTGGTCGACATGGACGGCGTCACGCTGCTGGTCGATGCCTTTTCGGCGCCGCTGCTGCAAGGCGTCACGGTGGATTTCGTCGACAGCCTGAACGGCTCCGGCTTCAAGTTCGTCAATCCGAACGCGACCAGCAGTTGCGCGTGCGGTTCATCATTTTCAGCTTAAGGAACGGCCATGTGGGACTACTCGGACAAGGTCAAGGAACACTTCTTCAGCCCGCGCAATGCCGGCGCGCTGGATGATGCCAACGCGGTCGGCGATGTCGGCTCGCTCAATTGCGGCGACGCGTTGCGCCTGATGCTGAAGGTCGACCCGGACACGGAAACCATCCAGGACGCCAGCTTTCAGACGTTCGGCTGCGGCTCGGCGATCGCCTCCAGTTCGGCGCTGACCGAAATCATCAAGGGCATGACGCTGGACGCCGCACTCAAGGTCAGCAACCAGGACATCGCCGATTACCTCGACGGCCTGCCGCCGGAAAAGATGCATTGCTCGGTGATGGGGCGCGAAGCGTTGCAGGCCGCCATCGCCAACTATCGCGGCGAGGTCTGGAGCGACGACCACGAGGAAGGCGCGCTGATCTGCAAGTGCTTCGCCATCGACGCGGTGCTGATCGAGGACACCGTGCGCGCCAACAACCTGTCCAGCGTGGAAGACGTCATCAACTACACCAAGGCCGGCGGCGGCTGCTCGTCGTGCCATGAAGGCATCGAAGAAATCCTGGTCAAGGTGCTGGCCGAGCGCGGCGAGACGTTCAACCCGCATACGGTGGAACTGAAGGAGGAAGCCAAGCCCACGAAGCTGACCAATCTGCAACGGATCAAGCGCATCGAAACCGTACTGGAGTCGGTGCGCCCGCAACTGCAACGCGATCACGGCGACATCGAACTGGTCGATGTCGACGGCAAGACCATCTACGTCAACATGACCGGCGCCTGCTCCGGTTGCCAGATGGAAGCCCTGACCTTGCAGGGCATCCAGCAGAAGCTGATGGAGGACCTCGGCGAGTTCGTCAAGATCGTGCCCAGCCGCGCCGGGTCGCTGGCGCGCGCGGCCAGCCACCCGTAACCGGAAAGGACATCACCATGGACGGCATCTACCTCGACAACAACGCCACCACTCGCGTCGACGACGCCGTGCTGGAAGTCATGCTGCCTTACTTCACCGAACAGTTCGGCAACCCTTCGTCGATGCACAGCTTCGGCAACAAGGTCGGACTGGCGATCAAGAAGGCCCGCCTGCAGATTCAGGAACTGCTCGGCGCCGAGCACGACTCCGAGATCATCTTCACGTCCTGCGGCACCGAATCCGATTCCACCGCCATCCTTTCGGCAGTGCGCGCCAACCCGGGCAAGAAGGAGATCATCACCAGCAGCATCGAGCATCCGGCCGTCCTCAACCTGTGCGCCCATCTGGAAAAAGAAGGCTACACGGTGCACTACCTGAAGGTGGACGCAAAAGGCCGCATCGATCTGGCCGAGTACGCCCGCTTGCTGTCCGAGCGCGTCGCCGTGGTCTCGCTGATGTGGGCCAACAACGAAACCGGCAGCTTTTTCCCGGTGCTGGAAATGGCGGAAATGGCGCATGCCGCCGGCGTGCTGTTCCATACCGATGCGGTACAGGCGGTGGGCAAGATACCGATCGACCTGAAGAGCAGCCGGATCGACATGCTCTCGCTGTCCGGCCACAAACTGCATGCGCCCAAGGGCATCGGCGTGCTCTACCTGCGCCGCGGCGTGCGTTTCCGGCCTTTATTGAGAGGCGGCCACCAGGAACGCGGCCGCCGCGCCGGCACCGAAAACACCGCTTCCATCGCCGGCCTGGGCAAGGCCTGCGAACTGGCGTTGCAGCACATGCACTACGAGAACACCGAAGTGAAGCGCCTGCGCGACAAGCTGGAAGCCGGCATCCTGGCCAAGGTGCCGCGCGCCTTCGCCACCGGCGATGTCGACAACCGCCTGCCCAACACCAGCAACATCGCCTTCGAGTTCATCGAGGGCGAAGCCATCCTGCTGCTGCTGAACAAGTTCGGCATCGCCGCTTCGAGCGGCTCGGCGTGCACCTCCGGCAGCCTGGAACCCAGCCACGTCATGCGCGCGATGGGCATCCCGTACACCGCCGCACACGGCACCACCCGCTTCTCGCTGTCGCGCTACACCACCGAAGCGGAAGTCGACCGGGTCATCGAAGTCACCCCGGAAATCATCGCGCAACTGCGCCGGATGTCGCCCTACTGGGGCGAAACCGGACCCGATGGCGGCCCGGCGGCGGCCCCGGAAAAAGCGTTCGCGCCGGTGTACGCGTAAACCAATCGAGTTCCTCCACGTGCGCTTTCCTGGCACCAGGTGAGTTGCCCGCCCTCTGCATGGAGGGCGGGCTTTTTTTCGGACGAAGCAGACACTTATGCTAGGTACGAACCCCCGGCTGACGGGTGTCTGCTGTCAGCAGTGATGGAGACATTTACGGAGATCTCTTGGGCGTCCGGGCCTCGGCCACTGCCGCCATTCACTGATTCCATAAAGCTGACGTTTGTGAATGACAGCTTCCACCAGTTGCGATTTACAGCATCCGACCTGTTGGAAACAGTCGACCACTTGGAAAGCGGTCGATCAACTTCTGAGTCCACCTTGCCTGGCTTGATGCGCAAAGTCGATGGAGTGATGGTTGGCCTTAGGCCGGGTCGTGACCGAACCGCCAGCGACCGATCAGAAGTGGCATCGCTGCAAACAGTACCAGCATGGCCAGATAGACCGTTCCGGAGACTGGATCGCGGCTGCTGACATAGTCGCCAAGAGACTGATCCTGGAGTGCCACGGCGAGCAGGAGTTCGGCTGCGATCAGCAAGGCCAGGGCAATCAAGCCGGCGCCCAGACGAACCGGGGCGGTCGCCGGCAAGGTGAACCGTTGCGTGATGAAGCGCGCAGCCAAGAAGATGACCACAAGCATGAACGGCATTTCGATGAGTTCCGCGATGCGTTCACCGAGGCGTGGCACCAGGAAAGTCACACGTATCGCCCCCAGGACGAAGCCCGCGCCAAACGCCAGGGAAAAGTAGGCCATACCGGCTTTGAGGGTGCGTAAGCGGAGCGTGCTCATTTGCTGACTGGCGGCGTGCGTTTCTTCGAATCAAACCAGCACGTCCTCCACCGGCCGTCGCAGCGAGGCCGGCAGTTTCGGGCCGCGACCGAAGCGAACCACCAGATCCGGTCTGCGTTCGCCTATGCCCAGGAACGACGCAAACTGCGGCCGCAAAGTCGCCACCTCCACCGGCTGGTTGAGAAACGCATTGCGAATCCCCAGTGCCGCCGACTGCAGTGCAAAGCGCTGGCAGCTGCGGCCGACTTCGAGCCACGCAGTGGGGTTGGCTTGATCAGCGACGAAGACCGCGATGCCGGCTGAACTTCGCACCTGCTTCGCGTACTTGTCGTTTTCGGATTTTGGCGTGAAGAACAGGTCGAATAGCCGGCGGCCCAACCACGGCGGCAACGACGGATTGCCTGACGATGCCGCGTAGAGGCCATCGCCCATGCGCACGGCTTCGTCGCCGTTGAATCGAATCCAGTGTTTCAGTTCTTCAACGAAAGCGGGATCGTTCATCTGGGTTGTATTGCCTTGAACGACATACTCCAGCACGTTCTCCATGACGGCTGGTTCGGTGAGGATGATCAAGCGAACGCCGTTTCCGCTGCCCGCCTTCTCAAGCAGTTCAAGTTCCTGCCGCGAGAGCGGCTTTCTGTCGTATTCGCCCCGGGTGGTTTGACGTTCAGGTATGGCCTGAAACAGGCTGGAAGCGACCGCGCGAGTCGACTCCAGCGAGATGCGCAGGGCGTTACCGCCAGCGGCATCGAAGTTGGCATGTCCCATCAGGCCATGTGCCAAGGCCGCTTGAATCAGGTTTTCGGCGGCGCAGCCCAGCGAAACGAAGAGGTGGTGGTCATCCGGATCGACCGCGGGACATCTGCGGGCAAGATCCGGCAGTATCGATATGGCGGCCTCTTCGATGCGAAATTTCCAGCATTGGGTGTTGTGACTCGATGGCGCCAAAGTCGCGTAGCGCACCAGTTCGCGCAGCAGCGCAGGCTTCTCGCCAGCCTCGCCCTTGCTGTGGCGCCAGGTGTCTTGCACCGCCGCGTCGTAATTCATGGCGCCGGCTCCGGATGAGCACGCGGACAAGGTCGCAAGTCCAGTTCCGGAAGCGAGTGCGGCAAGGGTGAATTGTCTGCGCGTGACCACGGCTCAACGCCTCAATTTTGATAACCTACAACCTTGCAGTTCATGGACGGCTCGTCAGATCGGTTTGAGGAATGACCTCCGTCATGCCCCCGTTTTTCTTGAGCATAGCCTCTCGATTGAACCAGACAACTATGAGCGCCGCAGCGACAAAAAATAGCGTGTCGTAAGGCTGCGCATCGGGCCAGACGGGATTGACAAGCTGAAAATGAAACAACGCAGAGAGCAGGATGCTGCCGCGCGAGGCGTTGAATAATTGCGTCACGATCACGCTGACGGCAACCGAGCCGATAAAAAACGGGGTGAACGACCAGGCGCTTTGCGGCGTTCCGCTCAACAGGAATGCCGGAAAGTGCCACAAGCCCCAGATGACGCCAAGAATCAGTCCCGCCCATATCGGCGCCATTTTCCGCTGCAGCAGCGGCAAGGCCAGCCCGCGCCAGCCAAACTCCTCGACCGGGCCCTTGATGGCCATGAACAGCATCGCAGCGCCCAACGCCTGAAATGAAGAAAACGGAAACGGCTCGGCAAAAAGGTTTCCCTTCATTGCCGACCCGCCGAAAAATAGCAGTGGAATACCCATAATCAAAAAGGCATACCAAGCCGGCGAGCAGCGCCAGAGCAACAGCCTGGCCAGGTAGCGCCGCAAGCCCGCGGTGCCAGCGTAGTAGAGGACAAGCATGAAGGCCGCGATCGCCGGTGCATACACCGCCAGAAAAAACAGCGGATGCTGGCCGGTCAACGCGCCAAACAACGCTGTCATCGGGCCATCAAGAAAGATGAACAAGGCCAGGATTCCCCAGGCCAGGCCAAAGGCAACCAGCAGAAAAGGCACCAGCGCGTTGAAGGGAACCTCGGCGCTGTCAGCACTGGGTGAGTCTGTCATCACGCTTGCCTTCCAGAGTCCGACTTGTTGGCATGCTGGACGAAGATACGCTCATTCCAGTTCGAACATCGGGTTTGGCAGGGGTTGCTGATGACGCTGCCGGTGCCACAGGCACAACAGACTTTGCAAAGGGTCTTCAACCAAACAACATCTCGATCCGGGATTGTCCGGATGGCAACGGCCACCCGCCTTCACCTGATTGCAGCCGTTCTCGGGTGACCGCTTCGCGTGGCATCGAATTTCGGCATCCGACCCAAAGCGGATATTCATCAATACAAAAAGCGGACACACAGTCCTGCGCTTGGGACAAGAGACGTTTCCCGGTCTGCCGAGAAACGTCAATATGGCTAGCGAACTTTGCCTCTGTCCTAGTCCTTATTCTGCCTTCCCTTGGCTTTGGTGACGGAACGCACGAACTTTCCAAACGCCCGGTCTTTCGTAAGCGTCCAACCCGCCCATCTGTGCTGATCCACCGAGCCTGAGCAAGCTTGG
>CAYXMQ010000001.1:0-314566 GCA_964466195.1 uncultured Thiobacillus sp. | reverse complement strand
ATCATCGTCCTCGCCATCCTGATGCCCATCTTCGAAATGAATCAGATGGTGCGGTGAGCCGGATTTTCCGAGGCGAGCGCGGCGCGGAAGCAAAGCCATTACCCGCTAGCCTTCGTCATACAGGAACAGTAAGCACTCGCCCTTAGCCGTGACAAAGGGCTGATGTTCAGGTGGCTCATGCGCCGAGCTTATAGGTGCTAAGGAAACACTGACTATTTGTCATCCCGGCGCAGACAATATCCTGCATCTAGATCTAATTGGCTTCCCGCTTTCGCGGGAACATCGCATTCGACCCAATCCGTGTTGCCCGAAATGAAATGTCGCAGACGCAGCACAGCCGCTCGAAAACCGAAAAGCGACCATGAATCACTAAAAACCGTGATTTGACTCCATTTCCGCCGGCTAGGCTGGACTTAATCCGTCACTGCGAATGAGCGCTCGGTGATGAGCCCCTTGGGCGACGTCACTTTGATGGTGAGCGCCCCAGTTGAGGCGCTACCGTCCCCCTTTATCGTACAGACATTGCTATAGCCTCCGGGCGTCGTTATGTCCGGCATGGTATAGGAGGCCGTCCCCACCAGAGCCCCATTCGTTGTGCTGCATACGATCTGTGTGCCTGCCGCCATAGGATTACCGTTGAGATCTTCGACATTGAATGTAACTTCGACACTGTTGGCGCCGCCGGCAGGAAGGATGGTCACCGGATCAGGCGTCACCGTGATGCGAGCACGCGAGGTCGAACAAACAATCAGATTTTCGGCCCTGATGTGCAGCGAGCGCTGCGCAGAGGAGCATTGGCTGTTCAGTGCCGGATCGCAAGCCGCGCCGTTGTACTTCCCGTCGCCCAAACCGTAAGTGGCATTGTTGTTGAAGTCCAGATATTCCTCGCTAGCCTCCCGGACCCCGTTTTCATTGCTGTCCAGCCAAGCCTCCGGCAAGTCGTTGGAAAGGTTGAAGGTCTCGCTGGCGTCGAACAGGCCGTTGGAGGGATTGACGTCGTCAAAGCTCTCCTCGCCGACCGCCGTGGCCAGCAGAGTACTCCGACCATTCCCACGGTCACCTTGGCTGCGCCAGGTCGCCGCACACACCCCATTGACCGTGGTGCAGCCGGCGGTGATGGCGCCGTACTCGGTACGGAATTGCACAGCCGTACCGTCCGGCGCCAAGTTGCCGAAACGGTCAGCGAGAGAGGCGGTGACCGTACTCAGTACCCCGTCATAGTTGAAACATTCCAGGTTGCGCTGCGTGACGGCGATGCTGAAGCGCCTCTGTTCCGGCAGGCCGGTGGACACATAGAGCTGGCTCGACTGGGTGGCCAGGACGGTACCCTGGATCGTGGCGGTAACGCGCACGGCGGTGCTAACTGTGCCCGCATTGACGATGGCTCTGGCCAGTCCCTGGCTGTCGGTCTGAACCGTCACCTGGCTGAGGAACAGCCCGCCGATGCTGGTATTGAGGGCAAAACCTACCGTCTGGTTGCTGAGCGGATTGCCGTTGGTATCGAAGACTTTGAACACGACCTGGGAGGCTTCCACGCCGCCAGAGCCTTTCAGGCCGATATTGAGTGGCGTGGCGGAAACGTATTGGATGCTGCCGACATTGGGCGGCAGAACGTCGAGCGTGGCCGACGCGGTCAGAACCTGCCCGCCCACACTGGCGCTAGCAGTGATGACATCAACCTGCCCGCAATTGACGTCGCGGTAGGTGCTGACGGCACGCCCGTTCACCGTGGCGACCGGCGTGTCGATCAAAGCCCTGCCGTTGCTGACGCACGGGGAGGAAAAGGCCACATTGGCCGGTTGGGTGAAGGCCTGGCCGGTGGCGGAATCGACGAGGTCGGCGGTGACCTGGGTCGTTCCTCCGGCGGAGATCCGGACCAGCCCCAAAGCCAGCCTGCCGGCGACGAACGGCGTCCCGGAACCGAGTGCGAGATTGGTCTGCCCGACAGTGAAAGCCAGAGTCTTGGTGCCGCCATTGGCCTGGGCCACGGTCAACACACCGTCATTGGTATCCGTAATGGACACGGAAAGCAGAGCTTCCGCCTTGCCATTCACCGGCACTACTGCTGTCTTCGACAAGGTGCCGACGGTGGTGGTGAGGGTGATGATTTCCGTGGAAGTGGTGCTGATCACGACCTTCGCAGATTGGCTGGCGGTGACGGTGGTCGTGGCCTGGCCATCCGCGGCGCTTGTCAGGCTTAAAGCGGTTATTGCGCTTGCCGGCGGTGTGCCTCCGGGTGTCGTTCCTGCCGCCCCGCCCCCGCCGCACCCCGCCAACACCCCGGTTAAGCCGATCATGCCAAGCAGAAGCAGGCTTTTTATTGAGTTCATGCTGCACATCGCGGTATTCCCCATTCTCGTTTCGACTAGCCTGGTGTTGTCGGGTAGTTGGTTGCCCACACCGGTGCTCGGGACGGTGCGGTTCTCTTGCTGCGTTGTTCTGCTTCAGCGACCGCTCAGCAGATCATCCTGCAATATTCGAGGCGTCAGGAAGATCAACATTTCGGATTTGCTGTCGGTTTTGCTGTTCTTCTTGAACAAGTTGCCTACGAACGGCAAATCGCCGAGTAAAGGCACTTTGTTGGTGTCATTGCGTACGGTCTGCTCGAATACTCCGCCCAATACTGCGGTTTCGCCGTTATTGACGCGCACCTGCGTCTTGACCCGTCTGACATTGATCGCCGGTCCGGCCGTGGTATTCACGCCCTGTGCATCCTTGGTAACTTCGACGTTCAAAATAATGGAATTGTTGTTGAGCACTTGCGGTGAAACCAACAGGCACAGCAGCGCATCTTTGAACGAGGTCTGGGTGCCCTCGGTGCTGACGGTCTGATAGGGAATCTGCGTGCCCTGAAGAATGACCGCGGGACGCAGATTGGTGGTCACCACGCGCGGGTTGGAGACGATTTTGCCGCGGTTGTCGACTTCCAGTGCTTGCAGTTCAAGACTCAGGATCGCGGCAGCTCCGGCATCGAAAATGGTGAAGCCCAAACTGGGCGCACCAGTGGCAGTCAGGTTGACATTCGCGGTGGGCGAACCTGCGGTTACGCCGGTTGTGGCCGCAACGGCCGAACTGTCGTACGTGCCTACGCCAAAATTGGTGCCACCGCTGCGGCCGCTGCCCTGGAAACCCAACTTGACGCCGAGATCGCGACCGAATTGGTCATCCGCGAGGACGACACGAGCTTCGATCATGACTTGCTTCGACGGCAGATCCACGCTCTTCAGCACTTCCTCGATGGCGGCATGGCGATTCAGCGTATCGGTCACGACCAACGTGTTGGTGGTGAGGTCATGCGATGCGCCGCCGCGATCGGACAGTACGCGATTGACCTTGTTGGTGCTGGTGGTGGTGCCGCCACCGCCTTGACTGACGGTGGTGCTCGAACCGGGGCTGCCGGCCGCCGCCACGTCCGCCTTGATGCCGGTGGAACTCGGCGAGCAGGTTGCGGCTTCCTGGCTGCCGGCAAGCAACCGTGAATCACCCGAAATCACAGCCATCGCTTCGTCGGCGCGCAGGTAGTTGAGCCGATAGCTGCGTGTCGTCAGCGCCTCCAACTCGGCGAGCGATTTTTTCGCTTCCAATTCCTGTTTTTCCTTTGCCGCGAGTTCGTCGCGCGGGGCGACCCAGATCACGCTGCCGCTCTTGCGTTGGTCGAGTCCCTTGGCGCGCAGGATGATGTCCAGCGCCTGATCCCAGGGCACATCCTTCAGGCGCAGCGTGACATTCCCTGCGACGGTGTCGCTGGCGATGATGTTGAGTCCGGTGAAGTCGGCGATGACTTGCAGCACCGCGCGCACTTCCACATTCTGGAAATTGAGGGTGAGCTTTTCGCCGCTGTACTGGGGCTTGTCGCTCTTGGCCAAATTGGGGTCGTCGAGCGAACGAATGTCCAGGATGAACTGATTGCCGGTCTGGTGCGCCGAGTAATCCCATTTGCCTTTGGGCGTCACCAGCATGCGAGTGTTCTTGCCTTGTGCAAAGGTTTCGATGAGCTGTGCGGGGGTGGCGAAATCGGCTACGTCGAGCCGCCGCTGCAATGCGGGGGGCAACGTGGTATTGAGGAAGTCGACCTGGATGGTGCGGCCTTTTTGCTGGATA
This sequence comes from uncultured Thiobacillus sp., assembly GCA_964466195.1. Classification (GTDB taxonomy): domain Bacteria; phylum Pseudomonadota; class Gammaproteobacteria; order Burkholderiales; family Thiobacillaceae; genus PFJX01. The sequence continues at coordinate 310,465 of CAYXMQ010000001.1, read as the reverse complement.
TCGATGCCGACGCCCGGGTCGGTCAGGCTGAGGGTGATGCGGCTTTCGCCATTCTTGCCGCGCCGGAAGTCGACATCGCGAATGCCATATTCGCGTTGTTTGCCGACTTCGGCAAAACGCGCCGGCGCGCTGGCTGGGGCAGGCGCCCCCGTTTGCGGTACGGCCCCTTGCAACACGACCAGAATCAGATTCCGATCCTTGCGAATTTCATGGCTGGCGGGGACGTTGAGATTGAACACGACACGGGTGCGATCACCGGCCTGCACCACCTGGTAATTCTTGATCGTGGCGCTATTAAGCGACTCCACTGTCCGCGCAATGCTATTGCCGGTGCTGGTGTCGGCGAAATCCAGCACCAAACGGTGCGGATTGCTGGTGGTGAAGGAAACCGGCATGGCTTCGACCGGGTCTTTCAAGACCAACTTGATGACCTGACTCTCGTTCGCCCCTTCGGCAACGGAAACCATATTCAGCACATTGGCGGCAAAGCTGGGCGATGCCGCCAGTAAAACCAGGCAGGCCGCGGCGGCCAACCAGAACGGCCACTTCATTCGAACGGGTTGTGTCATTTGCATTACGTCTACTCCTGAAGGGCCAGCGTGGCCTTCGATTCTGTCCAGTCGCCAACGCCATCCTGGACGGTTTCCCTGAGTTCGATGCTCGCATCGGAAATACCGATGACAAGGCCGAAATTCTGCCCCATGTGATCCCCCTTCTTGACGCGATAAAGCGTGTTTTCAGGGGTGCGGACCAAAGCGTATACCTGCCCGCCCTTGGACAAGGTACCGACCATGCGCAATCCATCGAGCGGATACTGTTCCAGCGCTTCTTTGGGGCGAGTCAGATCGGGTTGCATGGTTCCGCCGCCTTTGGCCGGCTTGAGGCTGCGCGGCTTGAACGGATCGGGCAACTCGCCGGGTTCGTAACTGAAGACTTCCTGCGGCTTCACGGCGGGCAGCGATTCCAGCGGCGGTTGACCGGCGGACCCCGCTTGCGCCATGAATTCGCGCAAATCGGCAAATTGGTCCTGACTGCAGCCAGTCAGCGCGAACAGCCCCGCAAACAGCAAACATTTGGCGGGACAAGCCACGACGCGAGAAACAATCAAGCGACCCCGCGTCATTTTTTCCCCTCGCTCTGTTTCAGCTTCTTGGCGGCGGCAAGCTCGTTTTCATCCAAATATCGATAGGTCTGGACGCGGGCTTCCATGTTCAGATGGTTGTCTTTACCAGGCGCCAAATTGACATCGTGCAGCGTGACGATGCGCGGCATCTTGGCCAGATCGCTGACGAATCCGCCGATGTCGTGATAACTGCCGGCCACTTTGATGGCGACCGGCAGGGTGGCATAGAAGTCTGTCGGCGTCTCCACCCCGGGTCGAAACAAATCGAACTCAAGGCCACGTCCAACGCCGACCTGATTGATATCGGCGAGCAACGCATCCATCTGCGAGCGGTCCGGCAATTGGCGCAGCATCGCGGCCAGCGACTGCTCCACTTCCACCAGTCGGCGTTTGTACGCTTCGTAGTGAAATACCTGGCCTTTCTTGGCACTGTAGCTGTCGCGCAGCGATTGCTCTTCCGCCCGCGCAACGTCCAGTCCGCGCAAGGCGTCCGCCCAGACCAGATACCAGCCGGCGGCGAGTATGGCGACGAAGAGGAAAACCAGCACCAACGCACGCACCGGAGCCGGTGCGCTGGTAATGTCCTTCAGATCAAGATTGTTCAGATCAGACAGGTTCATGATCTACGACCTTTGTTCTGGTCCGGCTCGGTGGCTTTGCGGGTGATTTTGACATTGAGCGTGAATTCGTAACTGCGCACCGGGCCGACCATGGCGGATTTGACCTCGACCAGCACCGGTTCCTCGAATAACTCCGTTGCCTCCAGTGCACGCATGAATGTGGAGACGCGCGCGCTGGACTGGGCGTAACCGATCAACGCCAGCGCATCGCCGGTCTGCTTGACACTCTTGAGGTAAAGCCCGTCGGGTATCCGGCGCATCAATTCATCGAACATATGCACCGCTTCACCGCGATTGTTTTGCAAGGATTCGACCACGTCCTTGCGCGCCAGCAGATCTTGCGTCTTCTCCTTCAGTTCGGCGATTTCCGCGATCTGCTTGTCGAGCTGAGCTATGGCATCCTTCAGGAAGGCGTTGCGTGCGTCCTGGCCCGATTTGGCATTGGCGATATACGCCTGGCCTGCGCCCACCGCGGCCACGCCAAGCCCGACCACGGCGGCGGCGAGCAAGGCGAACCAACGCTGCTGGCGCGCCTTGCGAAGCTGGCGATGGGGTAGAAGGTTGATGCGAATGGGCGTCGTCATACCGAGTCGAACCTGCGTAGTGCCAAGCCGCAGGCCACAAACAAAGCCGGCGCTTCCGAAGCAAGCTGACGCGCCTTGACATGGTTTGAAACCGCCATCTTGGCGAAGGGATTCGCAATCAATGTACTGGTTTGCATCCGGCTATGCACCACATCATCCAGGCCGGGAATGGCGGCGCAGCCGCCCGCCAGCAAAATGTGGTCGACACTCTGAAACGAGGTTGCAGAAAAGAACAACTGCAAGGCACGCCCGATTTCCAAGGCGACGGAATCCAGAAACGGCTGCAGGACTTCAGATTCGTAACTGTCCGGCAGCAAACCTTTGCGTTTTGCGTCCTCCGCCTCCTCGGCGGGAAGGTCGAATCGACGGCTGATCTCATTGGTCAGCGCACTGCCGCCGAGCGCATGTTCACGTTGATAAACCGTCTGGTTATCGTGCAATACGTTGACGTGCGTCGTATGGGCGCCAATGTCGATCACGGCAATAGTCTGGCCCTTGCCGTTTTCCGGCAGTTGAAAAGCCATTTGCTCGTAGGCGGTCAAGGTTGCAAAAGCGTCTACATCCATGATGACCACTTTGAGGCCGACCGACTCGGCCAGCGCGACGCGTTCCTCTACCCGCTCACGGCGGGCCAGCACCAGCAAGGCGTCGTTTTCATTGGGATTCTTGGCACTGGGGCCGAGAATCTGGTAATCCAGACTGATATCGCCGAGAGGAAATGAAGCCACCTGATTGGCTTCTGCAGTGACTTGGGTTTCGATTTCCGCCTCGGTTGCCGTACTCGGCAGCATGATTTTTTTGGTGATCACCGAGGAGGCGGGCAACGCCATCGCCACATCGCGGGTGCGTGTTTGGAGCGCTTTCCAGGCATCGCGCATGGCCGCCTCGACCACTTCGATCTTGGCGATTGCGCCGTCCTGGACGGCATCCCTGGGCAGGGGCGAAATGGCATAACGCTCAACGCGGCGCATACCCTTGCCGCTATCGGCCAGCTCAAGCATTTTCACAGCTGATGAGCTAACATCGACCCCGATCAAAGGACGCGACCCTGGTCCAAAAAAAGCAAATTTCAAACAATTTCCCCTTCACAGACACCAGCTTCAGGCGCTTATTTAATAATCTACGTTAAATCGTAGCAACAACTTATTAATATTTACAAGACTTTTCGTTTTAACCTTGGCCTTACTAATTTTTCCGTCTCTCCTGCGAACCTGAAATGAACCGTTGGTGGCATATCCTGCTGGTCAGCATTATTGGCCTGGTGGTCGCGTCAAGCGCAATAGTCGCGCTGGCCGCCGCCGTAATTTATCCGAATCTGCCCAGCCTGGAAGCGCTCAAGGATTATCGACCGAAGCAGCCCTTGCGAATTTACACCGAGGACGGCGCCCTCATCGGGGAGTTCGGCGAAGAAAGACGCGCGGTCGTCAGCCTGAAAAACACGCCGAAAATCTTGACTCAGGCCATTCTGGCCGCGGAGGACGAACGTTTTTACAGCCATGGCGGCGTCGATACGCTGGGAGTGCTGCGGGCAGCCGCTTCCAATCTGATGTCGCGCGGCGCCCGAGAAGGCGCCTCGACCATCACCATGCAAGTGGCGCGGAATTTTTTTCTCACATCTGAAAAGACCTTTACCCGCAAGATCAACGAGGCGCTGCTCGCAATCAAGATCGAACATGCCTTGTCCAAGGATGAAATCCTTGAGCTGTATATCAATCATATTTTTCTCGGCCAGCGCGCCTATGGCTTCGCCGCCGCCGCACAAATCTATTTCGGCAAACCGCTGGCCAAGATCGATGTCGCCGAGGCGGCCATGTTGGCCGGATTGCCGAAAGCCCCTTCCGCGTACAACCCGGTGGTCAATCCGACCCGCGCCAAGACACGCCAGCTCTATGTACTCGGGCGCATGAAGACCCTGGGATACATCTCGGACAGCGTCTATCAGAAGGCGAAGACGCAACGCCTGCCGGTCAAGTATTCGCCGCAGAATTTTGAGGCGGAAGCCCATCATCTGGCTGAACTGGTGCGTCGACGCATGCACGAAAAATATGGCGACGACATCTATGTCAGCGGCATGAAGGTATACACCACGCTCCGCCTGGCGGATCAGAGGGCGGCGTTGAATGGCGTGCGACAAGGCGTGCTCGAATTTCAGCGCAGACGAGGGTATGCCGGCCCGGAAGGTAAGGTCAATTTGCCGGCCGACCCGGCGGAAGCGGACAAGATCATCGAGGACACACTGCTGGATCGGGAAGAATCCAGCGGCCTTTTGCCGGCCGTCGTCCTCAGCCTGAACAAAGCTCGCATCAGCGTGCGCCTGCGCAATGGCGAAGATGTCGATTTGGGCGCCAGTGAAGTCAAATTTGCGCAACGCTTTTTATCCGAGAAATTGGCGCCCGAAAAACGGTTGGCTCGCGGCAGCATCGTGCGAGTGGCGCGCGCCGACTCAAAGGCGCCCTGGCAGCTGACCTATCTGCCGCAAGTCGAGGTTGCGTTCGTCGCGCTTGCCCCGGTAAACGGGGCGGTGCGCGCCATGGTCGGCGGCTTCGATTTCTCCCACAACCAGTTCAACCACGTCACCCAGGCCTTGCGCCAACCGGGATCCAGCTTCAAACCGTTCATTTATTCCGCCGGATTGGAGCGTGGCATTACACCAGCGTCCGTATTCGATGATGCACCGATCACGGTTGATCCGGCCGAGACCGGCGGCATCAGTTGGGAGCCGAAGAACTACGATCACACAATGGAAGGCCCCCTCACGCTGCGCAATGCGCTGGCCAAGTCTAAAAATCTGATTTCAATCCGCGTCCTGCAAAGCACAGGCGTGCAATTCGCCCAGGACCACATCGCCAGATTCGGCTTCGACATGACGCGAATCCCGCCTTACATGACCATGGCTCTGGGCGCGGGTGAAATCACGCCGCTTTCATTGGCTGCGGCCTATGCCGTTTTCGCGAATGGCGGCAATGCCGTGACGCCATGGCATCTGTTGCGGGTAACCGACAAGGACGGCCATGTGCTGGAAAGCTTTACCGCGCCCCCCCTGCGGCCGGCAATCGACGCGCGCAACGCGTTCATAACGACCAGTCTGATGCAAGATGTAATTCGACGCGGCACGGCGACAGCCGCACTCAAGCTGGGTCGCAACGATATCGCCGGCAAGACCGGCACGACCAACGATCACCACGATGCCTGGTTTGCCGGTTTTCAGGCGACTCGCGTCGCCGTGGCCTGGATGGGGTACGACCAGCCGCGTTCGCTGGGCAGTGGAGAAACCGGCGGCGGAACGGCGTTGCCGATCTGGGTGCGTTATATGAGCGAAGCGCTGCGTTCCACGCCTGAAATGCCGTTCACGATGCCGGCGGGCGTGGTGACCGCTCAAATTGACGCCAAGACCGGTGCGTTGGCTGAGGCAGGACAAGGCGTGAGCGAATACTTCTTTCAGGAATACGCTCCCGGCGTCCAAACTGCCGAAGCGGCCGCGATTACCGAGCCGCCTGCGCTCGCCGATACGCCTACCGTGGTTGACCCGCCCGCCCAAGCCCCCCCCCCCGCGCAAGCAAAACCGCCCGCGCAGGCAAAGCCGCCCATCCCGCCTGGCAGGATTTGAAATACCGATGCGCGACCTACAGCTTGTAAAAGACCGAGCGCGCATTGCCGATCTGGCTGCACGTCTGATTGCCGAACATGGCATTCAGGACTATGCGCTGGCCAAACGTAAAGCCGTGCGCAGTCTGGGGTTGTCGGAGGGACACGGCCTTCCCAGCAATGAAGAAATCGATTCCGCGCTGATTTATCGGCAATCCCTGTATGACCCCGAGGAGCATGCCGCCTTGCTGCTTTCCTTTCGCCAGCAGGCGCTCGCCGTGATGCGAGTATTTGCGCCTTTCTCTCCCACCCTGACGGGCATGGTCGCTTCCGGCGCCGTTTCCGAACACAGCCTGATCGAACTGGATATCAGCGAAGAATCAAGCAAGGATTTTGCACAGTTTCTAGTCAATCAGAACATTGAGTTCAAGATCCAGGACAAGGGCGCTCGTATGGCTTACCTGGTCTATTCGGAACCCACTGACGTATTGGTGCGCATCAGCGCGGGGGAAGCCCATCACACGACGGCCGGCACGCGCATCAGACTCAGCCTGGCCCAATTGGAAAAGCTGCTGTCCAAAGCTTGCGAACAAGACACCGGAGAGCGCGCGTCGGAAGCGAGCGACGCAACCGCGGCCGATTCCAACCCACGCGCTTGACGAGAGCCTTCCGCTGTACCTCTCTTTTTTTCGAATCTGAACCGACATGATCCGATTCTTTCGCCACTACATTCCGATGAGCATGTTGTTGCTCACTGTGGTCGAATTGCTGGTCTTTTATTTCGTCAGCGATTTCGCGGCGGAGCGCTACGGCAGCATGCGCCTTGTAGCAGCCCCCCCTGAAGCGGCCTATAAGCCCTGGCTGTTTGCCGCGATTCTGACCCTGCTCAATTCCACGTTCGGCCTGTATGACTGGGAATGGACCAAGGGGTTGATGAGCCTGTTGTCCCGCGTCGGCGGCAGCTTTCTAGTCGCCGCCGGCATCATGGCACTCGGCGGCCAGTTGCTGCCGCTGGTTTTTCCGGTCAACGCCGAATACTTCGCCAGCCTCATCGTTGCCGGCCTGGCCTCGGTGCTGATTCGCCTGCTGTTCATGGAATGGGGCAAGACCGAGCTGTTCAAGAAACGCATTCTGGTGCTCGGCACCGGCAGCCGGGCCGCCAAGCTTGAGGAAATGGCCGCCTCCGGCGAAGCAAACGGCCTCTGCATCGTCGGCTACATTCCGCTGGGCGCGTCGCATCATTATGTCCCGCGCGAGCGTGTACTCGAAGAGGGCGGCAGCTCCCTGTTCGAGACCGCCACTCGCCTCGGAGTGGGCGAAATCGTGGTTGCCGTGCGCGAGCGGCGCGGCGGCGGACTGCCGATGACCGATCTGCTCGAATGCAAACTGCGCGGTTTGAACATACTCGACCTGCCCGCCTTTTTCGAGCGCCAGACCGGCATTCTGCCCTTGGAAGCGATCAACGCCAGTTGGATGATCTTCGCCGACGGGTTCTCACAAGGTTCCAGCCGTGACGTGGTCAAACGCCTGTTTGATTTGCTGGTCAGCGGTTCTTTTCTGCTGTTCGCTCTTCCCATCATGCTGCTGGCGGGAGCGCTGATCCGCCTGGAAAGCAAAGGACCGGTGTTCTACACCCAGGAACGTATCGGCCAGTTCGGCCATGCCTTCACCATCTACAAGTTCCGCAGCATGTTTACCGACGCTGAAAAAGACGGGTTGCCGGTCTGGGCGCGGCAAAAGGATGACCGCACGACGCGCGTCGGTCGTTTCATCAGGCGGACCCGCATCGACGAATTGCCGCAAATTCTGAATGTATTTTTAGGGCACATGAGCTTTGTCGGTCCGCGGCCGGAACGGCCTTATTTCGTCAACGAACTGGCCGCACAGATTCCTTATTACCATGCACGCCATAGCGTCAAACCGGGCATTACCGGCTGGGCTCAGGTCAGATTTCCGTATGGCGCCAGCGTCGAAGACGCGATGAACAAACTGCAGTACGACCTCTATTACGTCAAGAATCACAGCCTGTTTCTGGATCTGATGGTTCTGCTGCAAACCACGCAGGTCGTCGTGCTCGGTAAAGGCGTACGCTAGTGCCCAGCGACTGCGCCTGACGTCGGCGGCAAGCGAATTATCAGCGTAATGCCGATCGAAACCAGCACCAGCATCGCGGCCGTGAGTTACGGTTTGGCGGCGCTTGCCTTTGCTTTCCTGGCGTTATCCTCGCGCGGCCGCGATGGTCCGCCCGGGGTGCCCGGCTTGGCCGTCCCGGCCGCAGCCAGTTTTCTATGGGCAGGCATTCTGACCCTGCAGTCGTTGCTGCGTGCCGGCCAGGAATTGGCCGCACTGGCCGAACTTGGTCGCAGCCTGGTCTGGATCTGGTTTCTGTGGCGCAATTTGCGCGCCTTGCGGGAAAAAACCGACACCGCCAGTCCGCGCAGCGATACCCTGACCTTGCTCGGCGCCGGCCTGAGCGGCCTCGCCGTGCTGGCCCTGGTCAGCCACGGCATCGCACTGGTCATCCCGGGCAGCCGGCTGGGCTACTGGATCGGGGCGGTCTATCCGGCGCTGTTCGCGATTGGCGGCATGGTGCTGGTCGAACAGTTCTACCGCAACTCCAGCCCGCAGGAACGCTGGGGCATCAAACACCTGTGTCTGGCCTTGGGCGGCATCTTCGTATTCGACTTTTATCTGTACTCGGAGGCGATGCTGTTCGCGGCCGTCTCGCAGGATGGCTGGATCGCCCGCGGTCTGGCCAATGCGCTGTTGGTGCCGCTGCTGTGGATTTCTCTGCGCCGCCGCGCCAATACCGACATGAAGCTGGCGATTTCGCACCGCATGGCGTTCCACAGCGCCGCATTGGTGGGTTCCGGCCTGTACCTGATCCTGATGGCCGCAGCCGGTTATTACATCCGCTTTGCCGGTGGCGAATGGGGCGTCATCCTGCAAACCGTATTTCTTTTCGGTGCGGCGCTGGTGCTGTTGCTGGCAGTTTTTTCCAGCTCAGTGCGCGCCAAGCTGCGGGTTCTTCTGGCCAAGCACTTCTTCCGCTATCGCTACGACTACCGGGAAGAATGGTTGCGTTTCACTTCCATGCTGACCGAGGGCGAGCCTGAGGCGCAGGTTTACGACCGCAGTCTGCAGGCCATGGCGCGCCTGGTAGACAGTCCCGCCGCCGCGCTGTGGATGAAGCAGGAAACTGGCGGCGTCCATTCGACGGCGGACGGCGCTGCTTTCCGGCGCGTGGCGCAGTGGAACTTCGCCGAATTGGATGGTCATCTGGAACCGGGCCACGCCTTTGCGTCATTTCTGGAATCGCGCCAGTGGGTGCTCGACCTGAAGGACTGCAAGGATCAACCCGACCTGCTTGCGGAAGCCCATTTCCCGGACTGGCTGCTGGCCTGTGACAAGGCATGGCTGGTCATCCCGTTGCTCTGGCATGAAAACCTGTCCGGCTTCGTGGTCTTGGCCAAATCCCTGAGTCAGCCCGGCATGGACTGGGAAATCAACGACTTGCTTAAAACCGCCGCCCGCCAGGCGGCTGCGCACCTGGCCCAAGCGCAGGCCGCAGAAGCCTTGAGCATGGCGAAGCAGTTCGAATCATTCAATCGCGCTTCGGCCTTTGTCGTGCATGACATCAAGAACCTGGTGGCGCAACTCTCGCTGCTGCTCGCCAACGCTGAAAAACACAAACACAAGCCGGAATTCCAGGAGGATATGCTGGCCACCATTGAAAGCTCGGTCGCACGCATGAATCGTATGCTGTTGAAACTCAGCAACACTCCCGGGGTCAGCGACAAGAGCACGGTCGACCTGGGCGCGATGTTGAGCGAGGTCATGCAATCAAAAAATGCGTACAGCCTGAAGCCGAAACTGACCATTGCAGCGGCCGGAATGCGCGTGAAGGCCGAGCGCGAAAAACTGGTCCGCGTCGTCGGCCATCTCGTGCAGAACGCCATCGAGGCCACTCCATTTACCGGAAATGTGAGTGTTACACTGGCCCGAGAGGGCAGTCAGGCCGTATTGACGGTGGCAGATACCGGCTCCGGCATGGATGCCGACTTCATCCGTGAACGGCTGTTTCGGCCTTTTGCCTCCACCAAAGGCACCGGAATGGGGATAGGCGCCTATGAATGCAAGGAATATGTACAGGAGTTGAACGGCACCATCCAGGTCACCAGCCACCCCGGTCGAGGCACCCTTTTCACCGTCCGCCTGCCGCTAATCAGTGAAGTGAAATCATGAGCGCCAAAGAAAACGACAAAACACCGAAGATCCTGCTGGTAGAAGACGATATCGGGCTTCAGAAGCAAATCAAATGGAGCCTGGACGAGTACGAAGTGATCGCGACCGGCGACCGCGAATCGGCACTGACCCAGTTGCGCCGCTTTGAGCCGGCAGTCGTGCTGCTCGATCTCGGCTTGCCGCCCGATCCGGATGGCGCCACCGAAGGCTTGGCCACCTTGCAGCAGATACTGCAGCTTTGTCCGGCTGCCAAAATCATCGTCGTCACCGGCAATCAGGATCGCGCCAACGCCATTCAGGCGATCAGCCTGGGTGCATTCGACTTCTATCACAAGCCGTTTGAAGAACAGATACTGAAGCTGGTGATTGCGCGCGCCTTCCGCGTGTATGAGCTGGAGCAGGAAAATCGCAGCCTCATGCTGCGCACCCGTTCCGAGCCTTTGCAGGGCCTGATTACCTGCGACCCGGGCATGCTCAAGGTCTGCCGCACGATCGAGAAAGTGGCGCCGAGCGACGCATCGGTCTTGTTGCTCGGCGAATCCGGCACCGGCAAGGAAGTGCTGGCGCGCGGCCTGCACGAACTGTCGCCGCGCATCAAGGAAAGGTTCGTCGCCATCAACTGCGCAGCGATTCCGGATAACCTGCTCGAATCCGAGCTGTTCGGCTACGAAAAAGGCGCCTTCACCGGCGCTTCGAAACAGACCATCGGCAAAATCGAATACGCGCATCGCGGCACCTTGTTTCTCGATGAAATCGGCGATCTGCCCATGTCACTTCAGGCCAAACTGCTCCGTTTTCTGCAGGAGCGCGTGATCGAGCGACTGGGCGGCCGCGGCGAGATTCCCGTCGATGTGCGGGTGGTGGCGGCCACCCATCAGAATCTGGCCGAGCAGATCAAAACCGGACAATTTCGTGAAGATCTGTTTTATCGATTGTCGGAGATTTCCGTGCCGATCCCGCCGCTGCGCGAACGTCAGGGCGATAGCTCCTTATTGGCGCATGCGTTCCTGGAACGCATGGTGCAAAGCCAGGGCCGTGCGTTACGCGGCTTCACGCCGGAGGCCTTGCATGCCATTGAAGCGCATCAGTGGCCCGGCAACGTGCGTGAAATGGAGAACACCATCAAACGTGCGGTGATCATGTCGGATGGCCCGAAAGTCTGTCTGGCCGACCTGGGGCTCGCCGCTCATGACGGCGTCGAAAATGAGCCGCTGAATTTACGACAAGTCCGCGATGAGGCGGAGCGCGGCGCGGTCATCCGAGCACTGGCGCGCTGCAACGGCAGCGTCGCGCAGGCCTCCGAACTGCTCGGCATCTCCCGACCCACGCTTTACGACCTGATGAACCGGTTTGGCTTGAAGCAATCCGGCAGCACTTCCACCTAGACGCGCCTTTCACGCGGTCAGCAGGCGCAAGGCTTCGCGATATTTCTCCGTTGTACGCATGACCACATCCGCCGGCAGTTCCGGACCCGGCACCTGCTTGTTCCAGCCGGATGCCGTCAGCCAATCGCGCACATATTGCTTGTCGTAGCTGGGCGGGTTTTCACCCACTCGATACTGCTCAAGCGGCCAAAAGCGCGACGAGTCCGGCGTCAGGACTTCGTCGATCAGCGTCAGCGTGCCATTCGGGTTTTGGCTGAAATCCAGCCCGAATTCGAACTTGGTATCGGCAATGATGATGCCGCGCGTCAGCGCGTATTCCGCCGCAGCCAGATACAGATCAATCGCGGCCGTGCGGACTCGCGTCGCGATGTCCTTACCGAGTAGAGCCTCGCACTGCGCCAGATCGATGTTCTCGTCATGCGCGCCGACGGCGGCTTTGGTGGATGGCGTAAACAGCGGCGCATGCAGGCGTTCGGCCAGCTGCATGCCGGCCGGCAACGCAATGCCGCAAACCTGGCCGGTTTTTTGGTAGTCGGCCCAGCCGGAGCCGACCAGATAACCGCGCACGATGGCTTCAATCGGCAGCGCCTTCAGTCGCTTGACCACGACCGCGCGGCCTGCCACCTGATCCCGTTCTGCCGGACTGACTACCGATTCCGGTGCTTCGCCGGTCAATTGGTTGGGCAGAATGTGGGCCAGCTTGGCAAACCAGAAATTGGCCATTGCGGTCAGCACCTTGCCCTTTTCCGGGATGGGCGTCGGCAAGACGACATCAAACGCGGACAGTCGGTCCGTCGTCACGATCAGCATGCGCCGTTCATCCACGGCATAGATGTCGCGCACTTTGCCCTGATGGATCAAGGGCAGGGAGGTAATGGAGGTTGCGAATACGGTGCTCATACGGATACCCAGAAAAGAAACAGCCGGTAGCGAGTTTCCCCGCTACCGGCTTCAGGCCACAAGCGAAAACCGGCTAGTCTCAGTTGACCTTGGGATCCAGCTCGCCCTTGTCGTAGCGCTTCTGCATGTCTTCCAGGCTGTAGACCTTGGTGATCTTGCTGGCCATGCCGGCGGCGCCGAAGGCTTCATAACGGGCGGCGCAGATGGCGCTCATGGCCTTGGTGGCTTCCTTGAGGAACTTGCGCGGGTCGAAGTTCGACTTGTTTTCCGCCAGATGCTTGCGGATGGAACCGGTCGAGGCCATGCGCAGGTCGGTGTCGATGTTGACCTTGCGCACGCCGTTCTTGATGCCTTCGACGATCTCGCTGACGGGCACGCCATAGGTCTGGCCCATGTCGCCGCCGTAGCTGTTGATGATGGCGAGCCAGTCTTCCGGCACCGAGGAGGAGCCGTGCATGACCAGATGGACGCTGGGGATGCGCTGGTGGATTTCCTTGACGCGGTCGATGCGCAGCACCTTGCCGGTGGGCTTCTGGGTGAACTTGTAGGCGCCGTGGCTGGTGCCGATGGCGATCGCCAGCGCATCGACCTTGGTCTTGCTGACGAAGTCGGCCGCTTCGTTCGGATCGGTCAACAACTGGTCGTGCGACAGCTTGCCTTCGGCGCCATGACCGTCTTCCTCGCCAGCCATGCCGGATTCCAGCGAGCCCAGGCAGCCCAGTTCGCCCTCGACGGAGACGCCGCAGGCGTGGGCCAGCTCGACCACGTGACGGGTGGTGTCGACGTTGTACTCGTAGGTCGAGGGCGTCTTGCCGTCGGTGCCGAGCGAGCCGTCCATCATCACCGAGCTGAAGCCGGACTGGATGGAGCGGAAGCAGATGCTGGGCGAAGCGCCGTGATCCTGGTGCATACACACCGGGATATGCGGGTATTGCTCGATCGCGGCCAGGATCAGGTGGCGCAGAAACGGTTCGCCGGCATAAGAACGCGCGCCGGCGGAACCTTGCAGAATCACCGGGCTGTTGGCCGCGTTGGCGGCCTGCATGATGGCCTGCACTTGTTCCATATTGTTGACGTTGAACGCCGGAAGGCCGTAGCCATTCTCGGCAGCGTGATCGAGCAGTTGACGCAGGGAAATCAGAGCCATTTGGGTATCTCCTGTTGAATGAGCGTAGTAATCAAGCTTTCTTGTGTTCGCCGACGCGAACGATCTTCATGGTGTTGGTGCCGCCGGGTTTTCCGATCGGCTCGCCGATGGTGAGCAGAATCAGGTCGCCATTACGGACAGCACCCCGGCGCCGAAGTTCATCCTCGGCTTCGGCGAGCAGTTGGTCGCGTTCATTGCTGGAAGGACGGAAATTGACCGGATAGACGCCGCGAAAAAGGGTGACTTTTCTACGGGTTCGGGTCTCCGGCGTCAAGGCGTAGATCGGCACATGCGTGCTGATGCGCGACATCCATAAGGCGGTCGAGCCGGACTGGGTCATCGCGGCGATGGCCTTGATGTTCAGATGCAGCGCGGTAAAGGCGGTGGACATCGCGATCGCCTCGTCGACACGCAAGAAGCCGTGGTCGAGCATGCCACCGCCGAAGGTGCCTTCCAGCTCCTTCTCGGCCTCCAGGCAGACCCGGTTCATCGCCGAAATGGCTTCCACCGGGTACAGGCCGGCCGCCGTTTCGGCAGAAAGCATGACGGCATCGGTGCCATCGAGCACCGCATTGGCAACGTCGGATACCTCCGCACGCGTCGGAATCGGACTGGAAATCATCGATTCCATCATCTGGGTCGCCGTGATGGCTACCTTGTTGTGTTCGCGCGCCATCCGGATCATGCGTTTTTGCAGGGCCGGAACGGCGGCGTCGCCGACTTCCACCCCCAGATCGCCGCGCGCCACCATGATCGCGTCGGACGCGCTGACGATTTCCTCCAGCGCTTCGATCGCCTCGGCGCGCTCAATCTTGGCGACGATCCAGGCGAAACCGCCCGCCGCGTGCAACAGTTCGCGGGCATGTTCGATGTCGGCTGCGGAGCGCGGGAAGGAGACCGCCAGGTAATCCGCCTTGATCAGCGCCGCGGTCTTGATGTCTTCCTTGTCCTTTTCCGTCAGTGCGGCCGCGGAAAGCCCGCCGCCTTTGCGGTTGATGCCCTTGTTGTTGGACAGCACCCCGCCTTGCATGACCTTGCAATGGATTTCACTACCGAGGACTTCCTCGACCCACATTTCAATGCGGCCGTCATCCAGCAGCAGCGTGGCGCCGCGCGCCACGTCATTAATCAGCTCCTTGTAATCAAGTCCGACGCGTTCCTGGTCGCCCAACTCACAAGTGGCGTCGAGAATGAAGTGATCGCCGGGATTCAGCGTGATCTTGCCCGCTTTGAACTTCCCGATGCGGATCTTCGGGCCCTGCAAATCAACCAGGACGCCAACCGCACGACCCCGCGTCTTGGCCAGCGAACGTACCAGTTCACAGCGCTGCTGATGTTCCTCCGGCGTACCGTGGGAGAAATTGAGGCGGACCACATCCACCCCGCTTTCGATCATCCTGTCCAATATTTTGGGGTCGGAACAAGCCGGGCCGAGGGTGGCGACAATTTTCGTTCTACGTAGCATATCTATCTCGATGTAGGAGGCCCTGGAGGAAAAATCCCGGCGGGCCGATCAGACGCAAATCGCGCCGCAAGCGGCGCTCCTACGTATTAGCCAGCGGCCCGTTTTTCCAGAATATCCACGGCCGGCAGAACCTTGCCTTCCAGATACTCGAGGAACGCGCCACCGGCGGTGGAGATGTAGGACACCTTGTCATAGATATCGTACTTTTGAATGGCGGCGATCGTATCGCCGCCGCCGGCCAGCGTGAAGGCCTTGGTATTGGCGATAGCCATCGCGATGGCCTTGGTACCCTCTCCAAATTGATCGAACTCGAACACGCCGACCGGGCCGTTCCAAACCACGGTACCCGCCTTCATGATGATGTCGACCAGCTCCTGGGCGGACTTCGGGCCGATGTCGAAAATCATGTCATCGTCGGCCACGTCGCCGGCCGCCTTGCTGACGGCCGGTTCATTGGCATCGAATTTCTTGCCGCAGACGACATCCACGGCGATCGGAATGGTCGCGCCACGCGCCGTCATCTTGGTGATCAACGCCTGAGCGGTGGGCACCAGATCGGCTTCGCACAGCGACTTGCCGACGTTCTTGCCGGTGGCCAGCAGGAAAGTATTGGCGATACCGCCGCCGACCACGAGCTGTTCGCACTTCTCGGACAACGCTTCCAGCACGGTCAACTTGGTGGAGACCTTGGAACCGCCGACGATGGCAACCATCGGACGCGCCGGGTTGGCCAGCGCCTTGTCGAGCGCTTCGAGCTCTTCACTGACCAGCTTGCCGGCGCAGGCGGTCGGCGCGAACTGAGCGATGCCGTAGGTGGAGGCTTCGGCGCGGTGCGCGGTGCCGAAGGCATCCATGACGAACACGTCGCACAACGCGGCATATTTGCGCGCGGTGTCTTCGACGTTCTTCTTCTCTCCCTTGTTGACGCGGCAATTCTCCAGCAGCACAACTTCGCCTTCGGCGACATCGAAACCGCCGTCGACCCAATCCTTGATCAGGCGCACCGGCTTGCCGAGCTTGGCGGCGATCACATCGGCGACCGGCTTCAAGGAGACTTCTTCAGCCCACTCGCCTTCGGTCGGACGACCGAGGTGGGAGGTGACCATGACCTTGGCGCCGGCCTTGAGGGCGTGCTCGATGGTGGGCATGGACGCAGTGATGCGCGCATCGGAAGTGACCTTGCCGTCCTTGACCGGTACATTGAGGTCGGCGCGAATGAAGACGCGTTTGCCCTTGAGGTCGAGGTCAGTCATACGGAGGAATTTGGCCATTCGGGTTCTCCTTGATACAGGTAAGTGGTAAGGGCTGAGGCGGCTCAGGCCTTACGGCTCACATGGGGTGAGCGGAGAGCAGTGAGCGGTAAGCTGAGGGGACTTGCCCACTCGCTGCTTACCGCTCCCCGCTTACCGTTTTACTTCGCTACGTGCTCAACCAGACGCAGCATGTTGCAGGTGTAGCCGTACTCGTTGTCGTACCAGGCCACGACCTTGACGAAGGTGCTGTCCAGCGCGATGCCGGCTTCGGCGTCGAAGGTGGAAGGAGCGCTGTTGCCGACGAAATCGGTGGAAACCACTTTCTCGTCGGTATAACCCAGTACGCCCTTCATTTCACCTTCCGAAGCGGCCTTCATGGCCTTGCAAATGTCAGCGTACGCGGCTTCCTTGTTCAGCTCGACGGTCAGGTCGACTACCGAAACGTCGGAAGTGGGGACGCGGAAAGCCATGCCGGTCAGCTTCTTGTTCAGCTCGGGCAATACCTTGCCGACCGCTTTGGCGGCGCCGGTGGACGACGGAATGATGTTTTCCAGAATGCCGCGACCGCCGCGCCAATCTTTCATGGACGGGCCGTCAACGGTCTTCTGGGTGGCGGTAGCCGCATGCACCGTGGTCATCAGGCCGCGCTTGATGCCCCAGTTGTCGTTCAGCACCTTGGCCACGGGGGCCAGGCAGTTGGTGGTGCAGGACGCGGCGGAAACGATGGCCTCGCCGGCGTACTTGGTGTGATTGACGCCGTACACGAACATCGGCGTGTCGTCTTTCGCCGGGGCGGACTGCACGACCTTCTTGGCGCCGGCCTTGATATGGGCCTGGCAGGATTCCGTGGTCAGGAAGAAACCGGTGCAGTCGATGACGATGTCGGCGCCGATCTCGTTCCATTTCAGGTTGGCGGGATCGCGCTCGGCGGTCAGACGAATGGTCTTGCCGTTGACGATCATGTTGCCGCCGGAAGTCGACACGTCGCCGTTGAAACGGCCATGCACGGAGTCGTACTTCAACATGTAAGCCAGGTAGTCAGGCTCAAGCAGGTCGTTGATGCCGACCACTTCGATGCCGGGGAAATCCTTGGCGATGGCGCGGAAAGCCATACGACCGATACGACCGAAACCATTGATGCCAACTTTGATTGTCATGCTTTATCTCCTAATAGAAAAAGGGTCGGGAGAACGCCGGGGCTGCGCTGAGCGCGTAACCCGACGCTTCCTGAAGGGTGGTTACAGTATGCCCTTGACGGTGGCAACGACGTTCTCGACGGTGAAGCCGAACTCCTTGAACAACTGCGGTGCGGGAGCGGATTCGCCGAAACGATCCAGGCCGATCACGGCGCCGCGCAGGCCGACGTACTTCCACCAGCCGTCGGTGACGCCGGCTTCGATGGCGACCTTGTGCACGGTGGGCAGCAATACGCTGTCCTTGTAGGCCTTGTCCTGCTTGTCGAACTCGTTGGTGGAGGGCATGGACACCACGCGGGCGGCGATGCCGTCGGCCTTCAGGGCTTCCTGCGCCTTCATGGCCAGCTCGACTTCCGAGCCGGTGGCGATCAGCACCACCTTGGCGTCGCCGTCACAGTCGGACAGCACATAGCCACCCTTGCGGATGTCGGCGATCTGAGCGTCGGAACGTTTGACGAAAGGCAGGTTCTGGCGCGACAGGATATGGCAGCTGGGGCCGTCCTTCTTCTCCACGCTGGCCGCCCAGGCGACCAGGGTCTCGGTGGTATCGCAAGGACGCCAGACGGTCATGTTGGGGATCATGCGCAAAGTGGCGGTCTGCTCGACCGGCTGGTGGGTCGGGCCGTCCTCGCCCAGACCGATGGAATCGTGGGTGAACACGTAGACCACGCGCTGCTTCATCAGGGCGGCCATGCGCAATGCGTTGCGGGCATATTCCGAGAACATCAGGAAGGTGCCGCCGAACGGGAAGACGCCGCCGTGCAGCGCCATGCCGTTCATGATGGCGGACATGCCGAACTCGCGCACGCCATAGGAAATGTAGTTACCACCCGGATTACGGTGCAGGGTGTGGCAGCCGGGCCAGTTGGTCAGATTGGAGCCGGTCAGGTCGGCGGAACCGCCGACCCGCTCGGGCAGCGTCGAAACCAGGCGCTCGATGGCCAGTTGGCTGGCTTTGCGGGTGGCGACGGTCTCAGCCTTTTCCAGCGTGGTGGCCAGCGCGGCCTGCACACGGCCGGCCCAGTCGGCAGGCAGATCGCCGTTCATGCGGCGGGTGAACTCGGCGGCTTCAGCGGGAAACTGTGCTGCGTACTCGGCGAACTTGTTGTTCCACAGCTTTTCCAGGCCCTCGCCCTTGGTCTTGGCATTCCAGCCGTCGTAGACGTCCTGCGGGATGACGAACGGCTCGTGGTTCCAGCCGATGTGCTTGCGGGTCGCCTCGATTTCGGCATTGCCCAGAGCGGCGCCGTGCACGTCGTGGGTGCCTTCCTTGTTGGGCGAGCCCTTGCCGATGACGGTCTTGCAGCAGATCAGCGTCGGCTTGTCGACGGACTGCTTGGCCTTCTGCACAGCCGCCTCGACGGCGGCGGCATCATGGCCGTCGACATTGGCAATGACGTTCCAGCCGTAGGCTTCGAAGCGCTTCGGCGTGTCGTCGGTAAACCAGCCTTCGGTATGGCCGTCGATCGAGATGCCGTTGTCATCCCAGAAGGCGATCAGTTTGTTCAGCTTCCAGGTTCCGGCCAGTGCGCAGGCTTCGTGCGAGATGCCTTCCATCATGCAACCGTCGCCCATGAACACATAGGTATGGTGATTGACGATGTCGAGGCCGGGCTTGTTGAACTCATGCGCCAGCAACTTCTCGGTAAGTGCGAAACCTACCGCGTTGGTGATGCCTTGGCCGAGCGGACCGGTGGTGGTTTCGACGCCGGGGGTGTAACCGTATTCGGGATGGCCCGGGGTACGCGAATGCAACTGGCGGAACCCCTTGATGTCGTCGATGGTGACGTCATAGCCGGTCAGATGCAGCAGCGCATAAATCAGCATCGAGCCATGGCCGTTGGACAACACGAAACGGTCGCGATCAGGCCATTTCGGGTTTGCCGGGTTATGGCGCAGATGGTGATTCCACAGCACCTCAGAAATTTCCGCCATGCCCATGGGCGCGCCGGGATGGCCGGAATTGGCTTTCTGCACAGCATCCATCGCGAGAGCGCGGATGGCATTTGCGAGGTCGTTACGTGTTGCCATGTCTTTGTTTCCTCAAAGAAAAAACCGAAATCTAGGCCCAGTCGGGCAGAAAGCTTCGATTATCCCGCAGGCAATCGGCCCTGAGCAAGCTGACCCCAGGCCGGCTAGTGTCATGCGGAATGCGGTTCGAGCGCGCCAAAACGGGCTTGTCGCCTTGTTTTTTGCGGGTTTCGAAGCGGTCAACGGGCAAAATTAAAATATTTTTATATTCTCTTACGGCGTACTTATAGAAGTTGGCCATGGTGCAGCGCGCAATCGCGCTTTTTAAGAAAACCGGCCCGACTTCAGACGCCCACCCAGGCTTTCCATTGCTGCAACAGATCCGGCGTCAGTGCGGCCAGCACGGAACGATTCCACGGATTCTCGCCGCGAAAATCGGAACCATCCAGTGCGCAGGCGGCGCCGCCCGCCTCCTTCAGGATCAGGCAGCCTGCTGCGTAATCCCACAGCTTCTGACCGCCATGCAGGTAGATATGCAAGCGGCCGGCCGCGATATAGCACCAATCCAGCGTGCTGGCGCCCAGATTGCGTTGCGAACTGAAGGGATGTTCGAACGCCAGGCGGCCGGCCAACGTGCGGTCGATGCGTTTCAGTTCGATGCCGGCCATGCAACGCTTCAATTCAGTCGGCGGCGCTTTCAGCGGCAAGCGTTCACCGTTCATGAACGCCCCCTGCCCTTCGACGGCGTAAAACGCCTCGTCCGCACCGGGGTCGTACACCACGCCCAGCACGCTTTTGCCGTGGCGCACCAGCGCCACCGAGATGGCAAAGAACGGCAAACCATTGACGAAATTACTGGTGCCGTCGATCGGGTCGACGCACCAGAAGCCCGCGTCTCCCGCATCCCAGACCGCCTTTTGCTCGTCTTCGGTCATTTCCTCGCCGAGCACGGGGTAGGGCGCGATCGCCTGCAACAGCTTGAACAGCGCACCCTGCGCGGCCACGTCCGCCTCGGTCAGCAAACTGCCATCGACTTTGCGTTGATGCGCGACCCGCAGGTAGCGCGGCATGACCTCTTCACGCCCGATCACGCGGCAGGCAGCGACCACCTGCTCAACCAGACGGCTCAGCTCAACCACTTGATCGAACAGCCCATGCTGGGTATCTGATCAGCCGGACCGCGCTGTGTGGTTGCAACCAGCTTCATCGCCTCGAACAAGTCGCGGCGGACGTCGGCTGGCGCAGCCTCCTTGCGCGACGCGTCCAGGCGGCCGCGATATTGCAGTTCCAGGTTGCGGTTGAAGCCGAAGAAATCCGGTGTGCAGACCGCGCCATAGGCTTTAGCGATGTCTTGCGAGGCGTCCAACACATAGGGCATCGGAAAGGCGAGCTGCTCGGCCAGTGCACGCATGTTCTCGAAGCTGTCCTCGGGATACTCGCTCGGGTCGTTTGACATGATCGCCACCGTACCGATGCCCAACCCCTTCAGTTCCGCGACATCGCGCACGATGCGGTCGATGACCGCCTTCACATAGGGGCAATGATTGCAGATGAACATGACCAGCAAGCCGTTCGGGCCGGCCACGTCCTTGAGCGTATACGTTTTGCCATCGACGCCGGGCAAAGCGAAATCCACCGCTTTCCAGCCGAAATCGCAGATCGGGGTTTCCATGCGCACCATGCTGCCAACTCCAGTCATTCCGAGACTGGCGATAATATCATCTCGCCTGACATCCCTGCCCCTCCTCAGCCTGCCGCCCATGCCCCGCTTTTACTGTGACCTGCCGCTGGCCGTCGGCCGCCTGATCGAACTGCCGAGCGAGACCGCGCGCCACGCCATCGGCGCGCTGCGCCTGCGGGTAGGCGATGCGGTAACGCTGTTCAACGGCAATGACAGCGAATACGCCGGCCGGCTCGAACAGCAAGGCAAGGGGGCCGCAGTGCGGCTGAGCGAACGCAGCGAACCCCGGCGCGAATCGAACTTGCAGATCACACTGGCGCAGGGCATTTCCAGCGGCGAACGCATGGACCTGACCTTGCAGAAATCGGTGGAACTGGGGGTCGCCGCGATCCAGCCGTTGCTGATGCGCCGCACGATCGTGAAGCTCACCGGCGAAAAAACCGAAAAGCGCCTGCGCCACTGGCGGGGCGTCGTCATCGCCGCCTGTGAACAATGCGGCCGCAACCGAATTCCGGCAGTCGCCGAGATTCAGGAATTCCTACCCTGGCTGCGCCAGACGGAAGACCAAGCAGCACACCGTTACCTGCTCGACCCGGAAGCCGAAACCAGCCTGCGCGACCTGCCTGCGCCAAGCGGCCCGATCCTGCTGCTGGCCGGCCCGGAAGGAGGGTTCGACCCGGTCGAACGCCAGGCCGCCCTCGCGGCCGGTTGTCAGCGCATCCGGCTGGGGCCGCGCATTCTGCGCACCGAAACCGCCGCCTTGGCCGCGCTGGCCGCCATGCAGGCGATCTGGGGCGACTTCCGCTAACTGCGCGCTCAAGTTTTTTCCGATACGACCGTAACAGCATAATTCTTCACCCCGTTGCCGGGAATCCAGGAGTCAACCATGGCCAAGCTTGCGGAAACGGATGCCGTCTCGTTCGTGCAATGGTTTCGCGCCGCAGCGCCCTATATTCACGCCTTTCGCGGCAAGACCTTCGTGCTCGCATTCGGCGGCGAGGCGATGTTGCGCGATGACTTCGTCGATCTGGTCCACGACATCAACCTGCTCAACGCGCTGGGCGTGCGCCTGGTGCTGGTGCATGGCGTGCGTCCGCAAGTAGAGGAACGTCTGGTTGCCGAGGCGCAGTATGTGCAAGGCCGTCGCGTCACCAATGCCGATGCGCTGGAGCACGTCAAGGATGCGGTCGGCTCGGTGCGCGTGGATATTGAAAGCATGCTTTCCATCGGCCTGCCCAACACACCAATGGCAGGCGCCGAGATCCGCGTCGCTTCCGGCAATTACGTCACCGCGCAACCGGCCGGCATCGTCGACGGCGTCGACCTGCAATTCACCGGCGAGGTGCGCAAGATCGCCTGCGCGCCGATCCGCGAGCGTCTCAATGCCGGCGAAATCGTCTTGCTGTCGCCGCTCGGCTACTCGCCGACCGGCGAGGTGTTCAACCTGACCCTGGAAGAAGTTGCGACCCAGGCCGCCATCGCGCTGGGCGCCGACAAGCTGGTCTTCATTCTCGACCACGGCAACAGCCTCGACGCCAAGGGACAGCGCATCAACCGGGTCACGGCCGCACAAGTGCCCAAACTGTTGCGCGAACTGCCGGAAGGCGACATGAAGCTGTATCTGCCGCATGCCGTCCACGCCTGCAAGAAAGGCGTCGGCAAAGTGCATCTAGTCAGTGCGGATGTCGATGGCGCGCTGTTGATGGAGCTGTTCACCCATGCCGGCGTCGGCACCATGGTCACCCGGCAATCGGTGGAGAACCTGCGCCCGGCCACGATAGACGATGTCGGCGGCATCCTGTCGGTGATCGAACCGCTGGAGGCCGACGGCATTCTGGTGCGGCGTTCGCGTGAGCGGCTGGAACAGGAAGTCGAGCAATTCTTCGTCGACGAGCTCGATGGACGCATTGTCGGCTGTGTCGCGCTCTATCCGTTTCCCGAGGCCGGCGCCGCCGAGATGGCTTGCCTGGCGGTGGCGCGGGAGTTTCAACGCGGCGGCCGCGGCGACGCGCTGCTGGCGGCGGTGGAAGAAGCCGCGCTGGAACTCGGCCTGAACCAGCTCTTCGTGCTCACCACGCGCACCACGCACTGGTTCATCGAGCGCGGCTTCACGCTGGGCGCGCCGGAAGACCTGCCGGCGCCGCGCAAAGCGCTATACAACTGGCAGCGGCGTTCCAAGGTGCTGGTCAAACGCCTCGGCAACTGACATGAAGCCGCAGCGCCTGCTCTTTGCCTGTTGTCTGCTGTTCGCCAGCGCTGCTCAGGCTGCATCCGGCTTCGTCCTCGGCGTCATCCCGGTGCACAGCGCGCGCGTGCTGGCGGAACGCTACGAACCGCTGCGCGGCTATCTGGAGAAGACGCTGAAACAGCCGGTCCGCGTCGAAAGCGCGCCGGATTTCCGCCGCTTCCAGGAACGCACGCTGCAGGGCGATTTCGACTTGACCATCACGCCGGCGCATTTCGCCCGCCTGGCGCAAAAAGACGCCGGCTTCCTGCCGCTGGCCCAGTTCATTCCCGACCATGACGCGTTGCTGATCTATGCCGCCGCGCACCCCCTGGCCAGCCCGAAAGACTTGAAAGGCAAGCAACTCGCGGTCATCGACCGGCTCGCGATCACCGTCACCGCAACGCTGCACTATCTGGCATCGCAAGGACTCGAAGCCGACCAGGATTTCCAGGTCTCTGAACACCGCACGCATGCCAGCGCCGCCTACTCGCTCGTATCCGGCCTCTCCGCCGCGGCGGTATCCACCAGCCAGGGCATGATGCAGATGCCTGACGAGCTGCGCCGCCAACTGCTGGTGCAGAAGCATATCGCCAACATCCCCTCCTTCGTGCTGCTCGCCAAGGCCGGCATGGACAAGACGCAGGCCGAGCAATTGAAGAAGACCGTACTGGCCTTCACGAACGAAGCGGAAGGCCTCGATTTCATCGGCAAAATCGGCTACACCGGCTTGATTCCGGTTAGCGAAGCGGCCATGAAGCGCGCCGACGTCTATGTCAAGGAAACGCGCAAGGCGCTGAAGTGACAGCGAACCTGCACGCCCCGCTTTGGTTGAAGCTCTCGCTGGCCGGCCTGCTGGTCGAGGCTTTGATGCTCGGCTTGCTGGTGTTCAGCAACCTGCACTTGACCGAAGACGTGTTGATCGACAAAGCCCGCTTGCGCGTCGATAGCGCCATACCGTTGCTCAATGCCGCCCTCGCTTCGCCGCTGATGTACCGCGACTACGGCGCCCTGCACGAGATTCTTGATGAAGCGCGCGGCCACGATGCTTTTGTCTACCTGGCGCTGCTCGACAAAACGGGACGCCGCTTGGCGGCAGCCGGTATTTCCGCTACGCAGGCCTTGCCGGCATTGGACCGCGACATTGGCGGAGAAAACGATCAGGTGTTCGACACCGAGGCCACGATCCGTCTGGCCGGCGCCGAATATGGCCGTCTGCGCTTCGGCATCAGTACTGCATTCCTCGCCCAGGCCCGCCAACGCGCCGTACGCCAAGGCATCCTGGTCGGCCTGGCCGCCACGCTGCTGACATTCATGACACTGTCATTGATCGGCTACCTGCTCACCCGCCGGCTAAAGCGACTCACCGACGCGAGCCATGCGCTCGCCGACGGCGATTTCGACACCCCGATGCCCAGCGCAGGCCGAGATGAAGTCGGCCAGCTGGCTAGCGCGTTCCGCGCCATGTCGCGGCAACTAAATACGCAACTGTCCGAACTGCGCGACAGCGAACAGCGTTTCTTCGCCATAGCCAACTACACCTACGATCTGGAACTCTGGATCGATCCGGGCGGACGCACCATCTGGGTCAACCCCTCGGTGACGCGGATGACCGGCTATAGCCCTGACGAATGCCTGACCCTGCCCGAGTTCCCGCTCTGCCTGATCTACGAACATGATCGCAACGAAGCGGAACAGCACTTCCGGCGTGCGCTGAGCGGCGCCACCGGCGAGGGCTATCAGTTTCGCATGGCGCGCAAGGACGGCTCGCGCTTCTGGGCGGCGGTGAACTGGCACGCCATTTACAGCCGCGAAAACCAGTTTCTCGGCATACGCGCCAGCATTCGCGACATTTCGGAATTGAAGGCTTCCGAAGCGAAAGCGCTGGAATATCTGGCCGGCGCCGAGTCCGAGCGCGCCCGTTTGAAAGCGCTGCTCTCGGCGATGAACCTGGGCATTCTGTTCATCGGCACCAACCGCCGCGTGATCTACCACAATCCTGTTTTCAACCATATTTGGCGGTTGCCCGAACATACCGACCTGATCGGCCTCAACACCGACGCAATCTTCACGCGCAGCGCCTGTGAACTGGCGAAACCGGAGGACTATCTCAACCATATTGAACAGGTTCTCAGCCACCAGACCGACGCCGACACGCATGAAATTGCAATGCGCGACGGCCGCGTCGTGACCCAGCTGAGCTACGCGGTGCGCGATTACGACGCCCGTTTCATCGGCTACCTGTGGATCTTCGAAGATGTCACCAGCGAACGCCAGACCGCCGAAAAGCTGCTATTTCTGGCCGAGCGCGATTCGCTGACCGGCCTCTACAACCGGCACCGCTTCCAGTCTGAACTGGAACGGATACTGGCCGAGTCAGGCCGCCATGGCGCGCCGTCGGCGCTGCTCTACTTCGATCTCGACGAGTTCAAAACCATCAACGACCACTTCGGCCATACCGCCGGCGACACTTTGCTGGTGCGCGTCGCAGGCGAAGTTTCCGGCCTGACCCGACGCAACGAAATGCTGTTCCGGCTGGGCGGTGATGAATTCGCCCTGCTGCTGCCCAGCGCCGACCTGGTGCAGGCGGAAATCCTGGCCGAGCGGGTGGTATATGCCATCGCGCAGATACCCTTCCATTTCGAGGGCCAAGCACTGCACATTTCAACCAGCTTGGGAATCGCCCTGTACCCGGCGCACGCGACCGATCTGGATCAGCTGGTCGCCTGCGCCGATACCGCCATGTACCAGGCCAAGCAGGCCGGCAAGAATGCCTGGCGCGCCTACCGCGCCGATCTCGACACGACGCCGGAAATGCTCAATCGCCTGTCCTGGAACGAGCGGCTCACGCGAGCCTTGTCGAAAGACCTGTTCGAACTTCACTTCCAGGGCGTGTTCGACGTGCGCAGCCGCCAACTCACCCACCTGGAAGCCCTGATACGCCTGCGTGACGAAGACAGCGGCGAACTGGTGGCGCCCGGCCTGTTCGTTCCGATCGCGGAAAAGAGCCACAAGATTCTCGAAATCGACCGCTGGGTGTTGCGCCAGGCCATCCAGCTGTTGAGCGAACGTCCGTATATCCCTCCCATCGCGGTCAATATTTCCGGGCGCTCGTTCGACGACCCGGCGCTGCCTGGCACGATCGCCGACCTGTTGCGCGAATTCCGCGTCGAACCGGCGCGCCTGCTGATCGAAATCACCGAAACCGCCGCGGTATCCGACCTCACCGACGCCGAACGCTTCATCGAAGCGCTGAAACAGACCGGTTGCGGCGTCTGTCTGGACGACTTCGGCGCCGGCTTCGCCTCCTTCGCCTATCTCAAGCACATCCGCGTCGACACCATCAAACTCGACGGCATGTTCATCCGCAACCTGCCGCACGACCACGACAATCAGGTCTTCGTGCGCGGCATGGTGGAAGTCGCGCGCGGCCTCGGCAAGCGCACGGTAGCCGAATTCGTGGAGGACGAAGCGACGCTGAACCTGCTCGCCGAACTGGGCATCGATCTCGCCCAGGGTTACCACCTGGATCGACCGCAAGCCCATCACCCTGCACTCAACCCCGCTTATGAGGCCACCTTGCCATGACGCCTGCAGAACAAGCCCATGCCGACATCCTGTCGCGCCTGCACGAACTTGACCGCGCCATTGCGCAGCACGCGCAATGGCTGTCACGTCTGAACCGGCAACTGATCTGCAGTTACGGCGGCAGCCCGGACGATCTGGCCGACGACGCCCACATGCGCTGCCAACTCGGACAATGGCTGCATGGCGCCGAGCATGCCCGCGCCGAACAAGACCCGGGTCAGGCCGCGCTCGAAGTCGCGCATCAATCGATGCACGAAATCGCCCGCCATTTGCTGCAGATGCAGGCCGCCAACCAGCCCATCCCCTCCGCCGACTATGACGCCATGGTCGCCGTCGCGAATCAAATTCGGCAACTGCTGCGGCGCAAGGAGCAGGAGCTCACCGAACGCCTGGGCGCGGTGGACAAGCTCACCGGCCTATGGAACCGCCAGGCCGTGCATCTGCGCCTGGCGGAAGAGGTCGAACGCGTCCAGCGCACGCGCCAACCTTGCGCCATCTGTTTCGTCGACATCGACGATTTCGCCCGTATCAACGCCGACCACGGCCAACGCATCGGCGATTCAGTATTGAAGGCGGTGGCCAGCTTCTTCGCCAGCCATCTGCGCGGCTACGACACCCTGTTTCGCCTCGGCGGCGAGGAATTCCTGCTCTGCTTGCCGAATATCGATCTCGACCAGGCCGGCACGCTGATCAACCGTCTGCGCGAAAAACTCGCCGCCCATACTTTCGCCGTCGACTCCGGCCCGGTCCAGCTCACGGCCTCGTTCGGCCTGGTCAATCTGGAACCCATTTTCTTCGTCGACGAAACGCTGGAACGCGTCGAACGCGCGCAGCTCATCGCCAAATCCGAAGGCGGCAACCGGGTCTGCATCTGGCACGACGGCTTTGCCGCCGAAGCGCAGCCGTAGCCGGCCGGCGCCAGCGGCTATTGCCGCCAGCGCGCCGCCGCGTGTTCGTCCGACTCGCGCGCATCGACCCATTTCTCGCCGTCCGGCGTGGCTTCCTTCTTCCAGAACGGCGCGCGGGTTTTCAGGAAGTCCATGATGAATTCACAGGCGGCGAAGGCGTCGCCGCGATGGCCGGAAGCCACCGCGACCAGCACGATCGGATCGGTCGGGTGGAGCGGACCGACCCGATGGATGACGCAGGCATCCAGCACCTCCCAGCGCGTACACGCGTCTTGCACGATCTGCGCCAGCGCCTTTTCGGTCATGCCGGGATAGTGTTCCAGCGTCATCGCGCTGACGCCCTGACCCGCGTTGATGTCGCGCACCAGGCCGAGGAAACTGGCCACCGCGCCGACCTTGGGATTGCTCCGGTAGAGCGCGGCGACTTCGGCGGCGAGGTCGAACGCTTCGGTCTGAACAGATATTCGCATCACATTTTGTCCATCAAATAGCCAAGGCCCCGCAAGGTGCGGATGGTAACGCCGGCGGGTTCCAGTTTCCTGCGCAAACGATGCACGTAGACCTCGATGGCATTGGCGCTGACTTCTTCGCCATAGCCGCACAGCGTTTCGATCAACTGATCCTTGCTGACCACCTTGCCCAAGCGCGCCAGCAAGGCTTCCAGCACGGAAATCTCGCGCAACGACAGTTCGATCGCCACGTCATCCATGCTGGCCCTGCGCCCGACCGTGTCGTAACTGAGCGAGCCGCAGGTGACGATCGGCATGCCGCCTTGGCCGCGCCGCAGCAAGGCACGCACGCGGGCTTCCAGTTCGACCAGGGAAAAAGGTTTCGAGAGGTAATCGTCGGCGCCGAAATCCAGGCCTTTGACCCGGTCCTCGACGCCGTCGCGGGCGGTAAGGATGATCACCGGCGTGCGGCAACCGCTGGCGCGCGCTTGGCGCAGCACTTGCAGGCCATCCAGCTTGGGCAGGCCCAGATCAAGGATGACCAGATCGAAACCGCCGGCGCGCAGCAGGCCCAGCGCCAGCTCGCCATCGCCGGCCAGATCGAAGGCGTAACCGGCCGCACGCATCGCGCGCGTCAAGCTGTCCTGCAGAATGGGATCGTCTTCGACGATAAGCACACGCACGGAAAAAGCGACCTGTAAGAGTGGCGTAAGTAGGCCTGACTAGGATAGCACTCAAGCGTGTGCCACCAGCCCCGCGCCTAGCGTATTACCGGCCTCCCCCGCTCGTTGCTTCGGCAACGGGCACCGCCCCCCGGCTTGCCGGGGGGTTTCTATTTGCCGATCCGGAAATGGCGGCGAAATCCAGCCAAAAAGTCATGCATCTCCTTAAGTATTCGTTAAGTCTGGCTATGGAAAATGCGCCTCAGCCACACGTATTGCGTAAGGCTACCTACCCAACCCAAGGAGATACCCCATGAACAAGACCCTGATCGCCCTGCTCGCCGCCGCTTCCGTTTTCGCTTTCGGCGCCGCCCAAGCTTCTGATGCCAAGGCCCCCGCCGCCGCCATGGAAGCCAAGCCCGCTGCGGCTGCCGAAGCCAAGCCGGCTGCTGAAGCCAAGCCCGCCAAGAAGGCTCATAAAGAGAAGGCCAAGAAGGCCGACGACAAGAAAGCCGATGCCGCCGCTCCCGCTCCTGCCGACGCGCACTCCAAGAAGTAAGCAAACTTCGGTTTGAACAGCCGGGCGTTGCGAAACGCCCGGCTTTTTTTATTTCCGGCCGGTTTATCCTTGGGTCTCCCCAAATCGCTTAGATAACGCCATGAAACTGCTGCTGGCCGAAGACGATCCGATGATCGGCGCGAGCATGGAACAAGGCCTGCGCCAAGCCGGCTTTGCGATCGACTGGACGCGCGACGGCAAATCGGCGGAACTGGCCCTGCAGACCGGCCGTTACGCCTTGTTGCTGCTCGACCTGGGATTACCGCGCCAGGACGGCCTGACGCTGCTGAAAAAAATCCGCCAGATGGACAATGTCATGCCGGTATTGATCGTCACGGCGCGCGATGCGGTGGCCGATCGAGTCGCCGGGCTCAACCTGGGCGCCGACGACTACCTGGTGAAGCCGTTCGATCTCGATGAGCTCATCGCGCGCGTACGCGCCTTGACGCGCCGCCAGGGCGGCCGCGCACGTTCCGAGATGCAGTTGGGCGGCTTGATTCTCGATCCGGTGCAACGCGAGGTCCATCTCGACGGCCGGCGGCTGACGCTGTCGCAACGCGAGTTCACGCTACTGGAAGCGCTGATGGAACATCCCGGCAAGGTTTTATCCAGGGAACAGCTCGAAGCGAGCCTCTATGGCTGGCAGGAAGAAGTCATGAGCAATGCCATCGAAGTGCATCTGCACAATCTGCGCCGCAAACTGGGCGTCGCCTGGATACGCAATGTGCGCGGCGTCGGCTACAAACTGGTCGCACCGGCATGAAGAACACCATCCGCGGCCGCTTGTTGTTATGGCAGATCAGCGCGTTGCTGCTGACCGGCCTGTTGGTCAGCATCATTACGTACCTTCTGGCCTGGGATGCATTCAACAAGGTGCGCGACTACGGCCTCGAACAGATCGCCTATTCGGTAGTACGCCACGGCGTGCAATACGACAACGACGAAGATGTGCACAACGACCGCGGCCAGTTCGTCAGCCAGATCTGGGCGGCCGACGACAGTCTGTTTTATTCCTCGATCGACGATGCCGGGCCGCCCAAACAGCCGCCCGGGCTGCACATCATGGATTGGGAAGGCGCGGAATGGCACATCTTCACCTTGCAGGAAGGCGGGCTGACGATCCAGGTCGCCACCACTTCGGCCAGCCGCGCGCGCAAGTTCGCGGCCATCGCGCCCTGGCTGATGGTCCCGTTCGCGGTGCTGGTGCTGGTGCTGGGGCTGTTGATCCACGCCGCCGTCGGACGCGCGTTGGCGCCGCTGGAACAGGTGCGCGCAGAAATCGGCCAGCGCGGAGTCATGGCCCTGCATGCGCTCGATGCGCGCGGCATGCCCGACGAAGTCGCGCCGCTGGTGGACACCTTGAACGACTTGCTGGTGCGCCTCGACCAGGCCATGGTCGCGCAGCGCCGTTTCATCGCCGATGCCGCGCATGAACTGCGCTCGCCGCTGACGGCCGTCAAATTGCAAGCCCAGATCGCCAGCCGCGCCAGCAGCGATGGCGAGCGCGAGGCCGCGTTGGCGCAACTGGCCGGCGGCGTCGACCGCGCCGCGCACCTGATCGAACAACTGTTGCATATGGCGCGACTGGAACCCGCCGCGCGCCAGGCTGCGTTTGCGCCGGTGGCGCTGGATACGCTGATCAAACAGGTCGTCGCCGACTTCTCGACCCAGGCCGAGGCGCGCGACATCGACCTCGGCGTCGGCGCTTGCGCCGCGCTGACCTTGAGCGGCCAGGCCGCCGGATTGCGCATGCTGCTGAGCAACCTGGTCGATAACGCGTTGCGCTACAGCCCGGCTGGCGGTCGCGTCGATGTCGAACTGAAGGTCACGCCTGAGCATGCCGTAATCAGCGTCAGCGACAACGGTCCGGGCATTCCCGCCGACGAACGCGAGCGGGTGTTCGAACGCTTCTACCGTCTGGCCGGTTCCGAAACCCCCGGCAGCGGCCTCGGCCTGGCCATCGTCCGGCAAGTCGCCGCCATGCACGGCGGCCACGTCGAACTGGATGACTCGCCGTCCGGCGGCCTGCTGGTTCGCGTGCTATTGCCGCTACGCTGATTCCAGGCATCGGCTATGATGCATTCACTGCATCCCGTGGCAAGACCATTCATCCTGGCGTCGTCCTGACCCTTTTCTTGCGCTGTTTCCTCGTGATTGGCCTGGCCTTCGCCCCGGTCGCCAACGCGATGAACATGGCGAAAATGGCCTTTAGCCAAACGGATACGCCGCCTTGCCACTCGCCCGCTGAACAGCCGTCCTCTTCGCAAGACCAATCCGACGGCGCCTGCGGCGCCGGCCATTGCCATTGCGCGATGAGCACCGCGCTGCCGCTCCCGATCCTGGGCCAAGCCCTAACGCCGCGCCGAACCTCGCATCCGCAGACGGCCTCCCGCCTGGGGTTGGGTCAAACCGGCACGCCTGAAATCCCGCCGCCACGAACGCTGTCCTGATCCCGCAGGACACCCTTGCACCGCGCCTTTGAGGTCGCTGTGACGATATCGGCTGACCTTCAGCCCATGCCCGGAGACTTTCATGAATCGGCCCATTCATTCCCGAGACGGCCTGCTATGGCCCCTTCGTCGTTGGCTTCATCTCGCCTGTCTGGCCGGCGCGCTCGGCATCGCCCTGCCAGGCTTTGCCGAGGAGACCGCCGCGCGCCCTCTGAGCCTGGAGGAGGCCGCCAAGCTGGCGCTGCAGCGGCAACCGCAACTGCTGGCGCAACAGGCGGCGGTCACCGCGCTGTCCGAAGCGGCCCCGGCGGCCGGCGAATTGCCCGACCCGAAACTGCGTGTCGGCCTGGCAAGCCTGCCGCTGGACAGTTTCAATTTCAATCAGGAAGCGATGACCCAGGCCGTGATCGGCATCAACCAGGTCATCCCCGGCGGCGACAAGCGCCCGCTGTCCAGTTCGCGTTTGCAGCAGGAAGCGGCGCAAGGCCGGCAGTCCTTGGCAGCGCTGTCCCGCCGCATCGCGCGCGATGCGCAACTGGCCTGGCTCGATGTCTATTGGCCCAGCGTGGCCGAGAACCTGGTCAAACAGATCGAGAGCGAATACCGACGTCAGGTGGAATGGAGCGAAGTCGCCTACAAGACCGGCAAGCTCACCCAGGAGGAAACCCTGGCGCTGCGCGGCATGCTGGCCGTCACGCTGGACCGGACGGCCGAACTGGCGCGGCAGCGCGCCCGAGCCGAAGCCGGACTGGCGCGCTGGATCGGGCGCGACGCGCTACGTCCGCTCGACGTACTGCTCGATGCCGAGGCGCCGCCGGCGCTGGCGGAACTGGTGGAAAAACTCGAACAGCATCCGGAACTCGGCAGCCTGAACGCAGCGGTATCGGTCGCCCAGGCCGACGCCGCTCTGGCGCGCGAAGCCTACAAGCCGGACTGGTCGGTCGATTTGAGCTACGGCCTGCGCGGCGGCAACCGCCCCGACCTGGTTTCCGTCGTGGTGGGCGTGGATCTGCCCGTGTTCACGAGCAACCGCCAGGACAAGCGGCTGGCCGGTGTGGAACGGGCTGAACAGCTGCGCCTCGACCGCTACCAGTCTCTGCGCGCCGAGCTGGAAGCCGCCTATGCCGACTGGCAAGCGGCCAACGGCCGCGTCGTCCACTTCGCCAAGGAAATCCTGCCCCTGGCCAGCCGCCGCGCGGAAAGCGCTCTTGCCGCCTATGGCAGCGACCGCGCCAGCTTCGGCCGGGTGTTGGAAGCGCGCCGCGCGGAAACCGAGGCACGCCTGCAATGGCTGGCACAGCAGGTGATGCGGGCCAAGGCGCGCATCCAGATTCTTTACTTCAGCGCAGCTTGAGGAGAACAGCATGCCCACGAAGCTCAGATTTCTCGCTGTCCTCCTCGCCGGTCTCGCCCTCGGCGGGGGCGCCACCTGGTACGCACTGCAGGGGCGGCCTGCCGGCGAAATGACGGAACACGCGAGCAAACCCGCCACCGACGCCGCGGCCATGGTCAAAGCGGACAGTGCGGCGGAAAAGAAAGTCCTGTTCTGGTACGACCCGATGGTGCCGGACCAGCACTTCGACAAGCCCGGGAAATCGCCTTTCATGGACATGGACCTGGTGCCGAAGTACGCCGACGACAGCGCAGCGGGCGACACCGCCGGCATCCGCATCGACCCGCGCGTGGTGCAGAACCTGGGCGTGCGCACCGCCCCGGCGGAACAGGGCCGCTTATGGCGACGCATCGATACCGTCGGTTACGTGCGTGCCGACGACAACCGCATCGAAGTGCTGCAGGCCCGGGTCAACGGCTGGGTCGAAGCCCTGCATGTGCGCGCAGTGAACGATCCGGTGCGACGCGGCCAGTTGATCGCCGAGGTGTACAGCCCGGATCTCTACGTGGCGCAAGAGGAGTTTCTGCTCGCACTGAAGCACCCGGAGGACGCCGGCTGGATCGGCGCCGCCCGCCAGAAACTGGCCTTCCTGGGCTTCACCGCGAACCAGATCGCGACGCTGGAGAAGGCCGGCAAGCCTTTGCGCCGGGTGAACTACTACGCCCCCGCCGGCGGCATCGTCTCCCGTCTCGCCGTACGCGAAGGCGGCGCGGTCAGCGCCGGCATGCCGCTGCTGGAAATCACCGATCTATCCAGAATATGGGTTACCGCCGAGGTCATGGAAAACCAGGCGGCCTGGATCGCCGCCGGCAAGAGCGTGGAAGTCCGCGTCGACAGCCTGCCCGGCGAAGTGTTCGAGGGCAAGGTGGACTACCTCGTCCCGGCCATCAACCCCAGCACGCGCACCCATCCGGTGCGCATCGTTTTGGCCAACCAGGGCCTCAAGCTGAAGCCGGGCATGTTCGCCAACGTCACGCTGTATGGCGGCAAGGGCGAGGAGGCCGTGCTGGTGCCGAGCGAAGCGGTCATCACCACCGGCAAACGCAGCATCGTCCTGGTCGCCGAGGGCGCCGGGCGTTTCACCCCGGTCGCGGTGCAGACCGGCATGGAAAGCGACGGCCGCACCGCCATCCTGAAAGGGCTGCAAGGCGGCGAACAGGTGGTCACGTCCGGCCAGTTCCTGATCGAATCGGAAGCCAATCTGCGCGGCGCGCTGGACAAACTCGGCGCGCCCGGCGAAACGGCGGCCAAGCTGCACACCGGCAGCGGCCGCATCACGCAGGTCGACGCCAGGAGCGGTGAGCTGGAGATGCAGCACGAGCCCATCCCCAGCCTGGAATGGCCCGCCATGACCATGGAGTTCGAGGTAAAGGACCCCGCCATACTCAAGGGGCTGAAGCCGGGCCAGCAGGTCGAGTTTGATCTGATCAAGGAAGACGGCGGCTTCCCGGTCGTCGCGATCCGTCCGCAGCCCGCCGCGAAAGCTGCGGCCGGCGGCAAATGAGGCCGCAAACATGATCGCCCAACTGATCCATTGGTCCGTCGTCAATCGCCTGCTGGTGGTCATCGCCACGCTGATCGCCACCGCCTGGGGCGTCGTGGCCGTGCTGAAGACGCCGCTCGACGCCATCCCGGACCTGTCCGACGTGCAGGTCATCATCCGCACGCCGTTTCCGGGCCAGGCCCCGCAGGTGGTGGAAGATCAGGTCACCTACCCGCTCGCCACCACGATGATGTCGGTGCCCGGGGCCAAGGTGGTGCGCGGTTATTCCATGTTCGGCGACTCCTACGTCTACATCCTGTTCGAGGACGGCACCGATCTGTACTGGGCCCGCTCGCGCGTGCTGGAGTACCTGAACACCGCGGCCAGCAAACTACCGGCGGCGGCCAAGCCGGCCATCGGCCCGGACGCCACCGGCGTCGGCTGGATCTACGAGTACGCGCTGACCGACAGGTCCGGCAAGCACGACCTGGCGCAACTGCGTTCCATCCAGGACTGGTTCCTCAAGTACGAATTGCAGGGCCTGCCCAACGTGGCCGAGGTCGCCACCATCGGCGGCATGGTCAAGCAGTATCAGATCCTGATCGACCCGGAACGCATGCGCGCCCTCAACCTGCCGCTGTCCCGCATCGTCACGGCGGTGCGCCGGGCCAACCAGGAGGCGGGCGGCTCGGTGCTGGAACTGGGCGAGGCGGAATACATGGTGCGCGCCAGCGGCTACCTGAAGACGCTCGCCGACTTCGAGCAGATTCCGGTCGGCCTGGGCGCGGCCGGCACGCCGATCCTGCTGCGCGACGTGGCCCGCATCCAGACCGGCCCGCAGATGCGGCGCGGCATAGCCGAGCTGGATGGCGAGGGTGAGGTGGTCGGCGGCGTCATCGTCATGCGTTCCGGCGGCAATGCGCTGGACACCATCGCCGCGGTCAAGGTCAAACTTGAAAGCTTGAAGAAGAGCCTGCCGGCGGGCGTCGAGATCGTGCCCACCTATGACCGCTCCGGCCTGATCAAGCGCTCGGTGGAAACCCTGAGCCACAAGCTGGTGGAGGAATTCATCGTCGTCGCGCTGGTCTGCGCCGCCTTTCTGTTCCACCTGCGCTCGTCGTTCGTCGCCATCGTCTCGCTGCCGCTGGGCATCCTGATCGCCTTCATCGTCATGCGACAGCAGGGCATCAACGCCAACATCATGTCACTCGGCGGCATCGCCATCGCGATCGGCGCCATGGTGGATGCGGCCATCGTCATGATCGAGAACGGCCACAAGCATCTGGAGGCCTGGCATCACGCCCACCCTGAGCAAAAGCCGAGCGGCCCGGAGTATTTCCGTCTGTCCGCCGAGGCGGCCGCCGAAGTCGGGCCGGCGCTGTTCTTCAGCCTGCTGATCATCACCGTCAGCTTCCTGCCGGTGTTCACGCTGGAGGCGCAGGAGGGCCGTCTGTTCGCCCCGCTGGCCTACACCAAGACCTATGCCATGGCCGCCGCCGCCGGTCTGTCGGTGACGCTGATCCCGGTGCTGATGGGCTGGTTCATTCGCGGCAAGATTCCAAACGAAAACAAGAATCCGCTGAATCGCTTTTTGATCGCCGTTTACCGGCCGCTGATCGGCGTCACCTTGCGCGCGCCCAAGCTGAGTCTGCTGCTGGCGGCGTTGCTGCTGGCCGCCACCTGGTATCCGCTGGCGCGGGTGGGATCGGAATTCATTCCGCCGTTGGACGAAGGCGACCTGCTGGCCATGCCCACCACGCTGCCCGGATTGAGCCCGTCCAAGGCGGCGGAACTGCTGCAATTATCCGACCGCCTGACCAAGACCGTGCCCGAGGTAAAAAGCGTGTTCGGCAAGATCGGCCGCGCCGACACCGCCACCGACCCGGCGCCGCTGACCATGATCGAGACCACGATCCAGCTCAAGGACCCGTCGCAATGGCGGCCCGGCATGACCTTGCAAGGCATCATCGCGGAGCTCGACCGCAACGTGCAGGTGCCCGGCATGGCCAACCTGTGGGTGCAGCCGATCCGCACCCGCATCGACATGCTCGCCACCGGCATCCGCAGCCCGGTCGGCGTGAAGATCGCCGGGCCGGACCTGGCTGTCATCCAGCGGGTCGGCACACAGGTCGAGGCCGCGCTGAAAAGCCTGCCCGGCACCGCCAGCGCGTTCGCCGAGCGAGTCACCTCGGGACGCTATCTCAACGTCGACATCGACCGCGCCGCCGCCGCGCGTTACGGCCTCAACATCGCCGACATCCAGGAACTGATCAGCGTCGCGATCGGCGGCAGCACGGTGGCGGAAACGGTGGAAGGGCTGGAACGCTACCCGATCCAGATCCGCTTCCCGCGCGAACTGCGCGACAGCGTCGAGCGGCTCGGCCAGCTGCCGCTGATCAGCAGCCAGGGCGACAGCGTGCCGCTGTCCGCCGTGGCGACCCTCAGCATCGCCGACGGCCCGCCGATGCTGAAGAGCGAAAACGCCCGCCCCAACGGCTGGATCTACGTCGACATCAAGGGGCAGGACCTGGGCAGCTATGTCAAAGAGGCGCAACAGGCGGTGGCCAAGCAGGTGGATTTGCCGCCCGGCTATTCCATCGCCTGGTCCGGCCAATTCGAGTACCTGGAGCGCGCCGAGGCCCGGCTGAAACTGGTGCTGCCGCTGACGCTGGCGATCATCTTCCTGCTGCTGTTCCTGACTTTCCGCACGTTGTGGCAGCCTTTGCTGATCATGGCCACGCTGCCATTTGCGCTGATCGGCGGCTACTGGCTGCTCTATCTGCTCGGCTACAACATGTCGGTGGCCGTGGCGGTCGGCTTTATCGCCCTGGCCGGCGTCGCGGCTGAATTCGGCGTGATCATGCTGATCTACCTCGACCAGGCGGTAAAAGCGCGCCAGGCCGCCGGCCGCTACAACACTCGCGCCGACCTGCTAGCGGCGATCATCGAGGGCGCCGTCATGCGGATGCGGCCGAAGGCGATGACCGTCGCCGTGATCTTGGCCGGCCTGCTGCCGATCATGCTCGGCACCGGCACCGGCAGCGAAGTCATGCAGCGCATCGCCGCGCCGATGGTCGGCGGCATGGTCACCGCGCCGCTGCTGTCGATGTTCGTCATCCCGGTGGTGTACCTGATCTGGCGCGGGCGGGGCTTGAAGTAGCGGGGCCGGCCGCAGAAAAACGGGGGGCGGGGTGACCGGCAAAATGCCTGGCTTCAGACTGGCCGAGGCGGCTATCCTGCCGACTACACGAGCACTCGGGGTTACTGCATGAAAACGGCTTTTTTCCTGATCGCGCTGAGTCTGGGCGCAATCACCTGCACGTCCGCCGGCGCGCGTGCGGACAGTGCCGCAGCGGCCGTCGCGGCGGCGCCTTCTCCTTTGCCGGGCCAGGCTCTGCCGGACTTCACGGCCCTGGTGCGTCAGGCCGGACCTGCCGTGGTCAATATCCGCGTGTTCCGGATTCAGCCCGCCGCGCCTGCCGAGCAGAGCGCGCCGCCGACCTTGCCGCCGACCCAGCCGCCGACCCAGCCGCCCCGGGCCATGGCCTCCGGCTCGGGCTTCCTGGTGTCGCCGAACGGAGTCATTCTGACCAACAGCCATGTCGTCGCCGGCGCCAGCAAGGTCACGGTCCGGCTGAGCGACAAACGCGAACTGGCGGCGCGGGTGATCGGCGTCGATGAACTCACCGACGTCGCCGTGCTGAAAGTCGCGGCCGACGACCTGCCCAGCGTCCAGCTCGGCGACTCGGCGCAGATTGCCGTCGGTCAATGGGTGTTGGCGATCGGCGCACCGTTCGGTCTGGAGCGCACCGCGACGCAAGGCATCATCAGCGCCCTCGGCCGCGCGCTGCCGAATGACAGCTATGTGCCGTTCATTCAGACCGATGTACCGATCAACCCGGGCAATTCCGGCGGTCCGCTGTTCGACCTGAGCGGGCGCGTGATCGGCATCAACTCCCAGATCGTCAGCACCAGCGGCGGTTACATGGGGTTGTCATTCGCCATACCGATCAACACCGCGCTCGAAGTCGCCGCGCAAATCCTCCAGCACGGTCGCGCCACTCACGGCTGGCTCGGCGCCAGCGCGCAGGATCTCACCCAGGAACTCGCCCGCGCTTATGGCCTGGACAGCCTGCGCGGCGCACTGCTGAACGAGATCAGCCCGGCCAGCCCGGCCCAGCAGGCCGGCTTGCAGGCCGGCGACATCATTCTGGCGTTCGACGACATCGCGATCGCCGACAGCAGCGACCTGCCGCCGCTGATCGGCGCCAGCCGGCCCGGCGAGAAACGCCGGTTGACGCTGCTGCGCGACGGCCAGCTCGTCAAGATCGGCATCCTGATCGGCGAACTCGGCGCCGCCGGCGCGGAAAAAAGGCGCAGCACCAAGATCAGTCTGATTCCGCGCCTCGGCCTGCAGGCCTCGGATCTGGATGACGCGACCCGCCTGCGGCTGGGGCTGCAGGCCGGCGTCCTGGTCGAGGAGGTGGAGCCCGGCCCGGCCGCGCTGGCCGGCGTATTGCCGGGAGACATCGTGCTGAAGATCGGTCGCCAGACCATACACAACGTCGCGCAACTGGGCGAAGCCGTCGCCGCACTGGATGCCGGCCAACCCACGCCGGTGCTGGTCAAACACCAGGACAGCATGGCCTTCCTGGCCATTACTCTGGCCCCCGGCCTTGAACCGCGCGGCGCCCAAAGAGGGGGCCGCTAGCAGGCTATTCCACGCCCTGGCTGTGCAGGTACGCGTCGTAATCGCCTTCATAGACGACGTAGCTGCCGTCCAGCTTCAGTTCGATGATCTTGTTGGCCAGGCTGCCGACGAACTGGCGGTCATGCGAGACGAAGATCAGCGTGCCGGGGAATTGGTCCAGGCCGGTGTTGAGGGCTTCGATCGATTCCATGTCCAGGTGGTTGGTCGGTTCGTCCATCACCAGCACGTTCGGATGCAGCAGCATCAGCTTGCCGAACAGCATGCGGCCCTGTTCGCCGCCGGAGATCACCCGCACCGATTTCTTCACTTCGTCGCCGGAGAACAGCAATCGGCCGAGCGTGCCGCGCACCAGCGTTTCCAGGTCGCCGCCTTCGTAGCCGCCGGCGCGCACCCAGGCGCTGATCCAGTCGGTAAGCGCCTTGTCCTCGGCGAAATCGGCCGTGTGGTCCTGCGCGAAATAACCGGGTTTGGCCTTTTCCGCCCATTTGATGGTGCCGGCGGATTTGCCGCCATCCGGCTTCAGTTCGCCCATCAGCAGACGCAGCAGCGTGGTCTTGCCGACGCCGTTCTCGCCGATGATCGCGACGCGGTCGCCGGCATTGATGGTGACCGAAAACTTGTCCAGCACCGGCACGCCCGGCTCGTAACCGAAGTGGAGGTTTTCCACCTCGAGCGCCTGGCGATGCAGCTTCTCCTTGTCGTCGTAGTCGAAGCGGATCCACGGGTATTGGCGCGACGATGGCTTGACGTCTTCCACCTTGATTTTGTCGATCATCTTCATCCGGCTGGTGGCCTGGCGCGCCTTCGACTTGTTGGCGCGGAAGCGGCGCACGAATTCTTCCAGTTCAGCGATCTTTTCCTTCGACTTGCTGCTCACCGCGATCTGGCGTTCGCGCGCCATCGTGGAGGCTTCCATATAGTCGTCGTAGGTGCCGGGATAGACCTTGAGGGTCTGGTAATCGAGGTCGGCGATGTGGGTGCAGACCGAATTCAGGAAATGGCGGTCGTGCGAGATGATGATCATCGTGCAGTTGCGCGCGTTGAGCACCGACTCCAGCCAGCGGATGGTGTTGATGTCGAGGTTGTTGGTCGGCTCGTCGAGCAGCATGATGTCCGGGTTGGCGAACAACACCTGCGCCAGCAGCACGCGCAGCTTCCAGCCAGGCGCGACTTCGCTCATCGGGCCGTTATGTTTTTCGCCGGGAATATCCAGGCCGAGCAGCAGTTCGCCGGCGCGCGCCTCGGCATCGTAGCCGCCCATTTCGCCGAACTGGCTCTCCAGATCGGCGGCGTGCAGGAAATCCGCCTCGGTCGCGTCCGGATTCATGTAGATCGCGTCCTTTTCCTGCATCACGCGCCACATCTCGGCATGCCCCATCATCACCACATCGAGCACGCGCAGTTCTTCAAAACCGAACTGATCCTGGCGCAAGAAGGCCATGCGCTCATGCGGGTCGATCGAGACATTGCCGGCGCTGGGCTCCAGCACGCCGGCCATGATCTTCATCAACGTCGACTTGCCGCAACCGTTGGCGCCGATCAGGCCATAGCGGTTGCCGTCGCCGAACTTGACGCTGACGTTTTCGAATAGCGGCTTGGCGCCGAACTGGATAGTGAGATTGTTGACGGTGAGCATGTTGAATCCGCACCCGAGCGAAAGACCGGGTGATACCTTATGAATGGGAAAGCGGGGACGATTTTAGCCCGCGAGGCTATGGATCAGGACAAAAGTCCGCGGGCCATGAACAATCCCGGACTTATGCCGACCACTTTCTACCGCGGACGCTTCGCCCCGACCCCCTCCGGTGCACTGCATTTCGGCTCGCTGATCGCCGCGCTGGGCAGCTGCCTGGATGCGCGCGCGCACGCTGGCGAATGGCATCTGCGCATCGAGGATGTCGACCCGCCGCGCATCGCGCCGGGCTCGGCCGACAGCATCCTGCGCACGCTGGATGTGTTCGGTTTCGAGTGGGACGGGCCGGTCATTTACCAAAGCCGGCGCGGCGCGGCGTATCACGCGGCGCTGGCGCGGCTGATCGACGCGGGCCGGGTCTACGGCTGCATTTGCACGCGCAAGCAGTTGAAGGAAAAGGCCCGCATCGGCGTCGATGGCCCGGTCTATCCAGGCACCTGCCGCGAGCGGCATTTGCCGTTGACTGCAGCGCACCGCTTCCGCGTGCCGGCGGCGCGCATCGTGTTCGACGACCTGCTCGCCGGCCGGGTCGCCTGCGATGTGGCCGACGAATGCGGCGATTTCGTGCTGCTGCGCGCCGACGGCGTGTACACCTACCAGCTCGCGGTGACGGTCGACGACGCCGAACTCGGCGTCAGCCATGTCGTGCGCGGCGCCGACCTGCTCGCCTCGACGCCGCGCCAGATCGTGCTGCAACAGGCTCTGGACTATCCGACGCCGACGTATCTGCACTTGCCGGTCGCGTTGAACGACGACGGCGGCAAGCTCAGCAAGCAAACCCTGGCCGCCCCCTTGCGCGACGACGCGCCATTGCCGGCGCTGTTGCAGGCAGCCGCCTTTCTCGGCATGGCTGCGCCGCCCGAGATCGGTTCGCCCGTCGAGTTCTGGCCATGGGCCGTGCAAAGCTGGCAGCGCAAGCGCTTGCCGCCGCTGCGCGGCAAACGCTTGTAGCGCTGGGCCGCTCAGAGATTCAGCAGAATCTCGCGTTCCTGCGGAGAGGGCTCGAAGCCGCGTGTTTCATAGTGCTGGAAGATCGCGTCGACCACCTGTTGCGGTTCGTCGATGACCTGGATCAGGTCCATGTCCTCCGGATTGATCATGCCCTCGGCCACCAGCCGGTCGCGGAACCAGGCCACCAGGCCGCCCCAGAAACCGGATTGCACCAGAATGATGGGAATGCGCCGGGTCTTGCCGGTCTGCACCAGCGTGAGCGCTTCCATCAACTCGTCCAGCGTGCCGAATCCGCCCGGCATCACGACGTAAGCGCTGGCGAATTTGACGAACATCACCTTGCGCGCAAAAAAATGGCGGAAGGTCTGGCTGACGTCCTGATACGGGTTGACGTGCTGCTCGTGCGGCAACTGGATGTTCAGCCCGACGCTGGGCGACTTGCCAAAGTAAGCGCCCTTGTTGGCGGCTTCCATGACGCCCGGCCCGCCGCCGGAAATCACCGCGAAGCCGGCATCGGAAAGCTTGCGGGCGATGCTTTCGGTCAGCATGTAATAGGGCGAATCGGGCGCGATGCGGGCGCTGCCGAAGATGCTCACCGCCGGCCGGATCGGCGCCAGCCGCTCGGTCGCCTCGACGAACTCCGACATGATCTCGAACATGCGCCACGATTCGCGCGCGGACAGCCGGGCCTCCTGGCCGCCGCCAGGGTCGAACAGATGCGGGAGTTTGGGTTTACTCATGGGGCGGGGCCGGGATGAAAGACGGAGCGAGATTTTACGCCTGGCCGGCGCGCCGCATGGACGCATTGCGTGCGCCGCCACGGCACTACAATGCCGCATTCCGCTACGACCTGCCGGCCATGACCCCGACTCTTCTACTCGTTGATGGCTCCAGCTATCTCTACCGCGCCTTCCATGCCCTGCCCGATTTGCGCAGCCCGGAAGGCCTGCCGACCGGGGCGCTGTATGGCGTCATCAACATGCTGAAACGCTTGCGCAAGGACTATCCGAGCGCCTACGCCGCCTGCGTGTTCGACGCCAAAGGCAAGACCTTCCGCGACGACTGGTACCCGCAATACAAGGCGCAACGGCCGCCGATGCCGGATGAGCTGGCCGGCCAGATCGCCCCTCTGCACGCCGCGGTGCGTGCGCTGGGCTGGCCGCTGCTGATGGTCGACGGCGTCGAGGCGGATGACGTGATCGGCACCCTGACCCGCCAGGCCGAGGCGGCCGGCATGCAGGCGGTGGTGTCCACCGGCGACAAGGACCTGGCGCAACTGGTCACCAGCCAGGTGCGGCTGATCAACACGATGACCAACGAGACGCTGGATGAAGCCGGCGTACTGGCCAAATTCGGCGTACCGCCGGCGCGTATCGTCGATTACCTGACACTGGTCGGCGATACGGTGGACAACGTCCCCGGCGTAGCCAAGGTCGGCCCGAAAACCGCACTCAAATGGCTGGCCGAATATGGCGATCTTGACTCGCTGATGGCACGCGCCGGCGAGGTCAAGGGCGCGGTCGGCGAGAACCTGAGACTGGCGCTGGACTGGCTGCCGATGGGGCGCAAGCTGATCACGGTGAAGACCGATGTGGCGCTGGAAGTCCACCCCAACGACTTGGGCTGGGGTGCGGAAGACCGCGAGAAACTGGCCGAGCTGTATGCCAAATACGGCTTTCGCACCTGGCTGCGCGACGTACAGGGTGATGCTGCGCCGCGCAACGGT
Source organism: uncultured Thiobacillus sp. (assembly GCA_964466195.1). GTDB lineage: Bacteria > Pseudomonadota > Gammaproteobacteria > Burkholderiales > Thiobacillaceae > PFJX01. The sequence goes on along the minus strand of CAYXMQ010000001.1, from coordinate 266,513 downwards.
GATGCCGCGCCAGATACGCCGACGGCGACCGCCAGCCCGGTCGAGCGCCACTACGAAACGATACTCGACGAAGCCGGCCTTGCGCGCTGGCTGGACAAGCTCAACCGCGCCGAGCTGATCTGCCTGGACACCGAAACCACCAGCCTCGACCCGATGCAGGCGCAACTGGTCGGCCTGTCGTTCAGCGTGACGGCTGGGGAAGCCGCCTATCTGCCGCTGGCGCACCACTATGCCGGCGCGCCGGCGCAATTGCCGCTGGCGGACACGCTGGCGCGGCTGCAACCGCTGCTGCAGGACGCCCATAAACCCAAAGTCGGCCAGAATCTGAAATACGACTGGCATGTGCTGATGAATCACGGCGTCGACCTGCAAGGCATCGCGCACGACACCTTGCTGCAAAGTTATGTGCTGGAAGCGCATGAGCGGCACGACATGGATACGCTGGCGGCGCGGCATCTGGGCGAGAAGACCATCAAGTACGAAGAAGTCTGCGGCAAGGGCGCCGGCCAGATCGGCTTCGACCAGGTCGATGTCGAACGCGCCGGCGCCTATGCCGCGGAAGACGCCGACATCACGTTGCGCCTGCATCAAAGCATGTACCCGGCGCTGCAGGCGGAAGCGAATCTGGAATCGGTCTACCGCGATATCGAAATGCCGCTGTTGCCGATATTGGCGCGCATCGAACGCACCGGCGTCAAACTCGACGCCGAGCTGCTGCGCGCCCATTCCGGCACGCTGGCACAGGAGATGATGCAACTCGAAGCCAAGGCGCATCAGGCCGCCGGCCAGCCGTTCAACCTGAATTCGCCGAAGCAGTTGGGCGAAATTCTATTCAACCAGCTCGGCCTGAAGCCGAAGAAGAAGACCCCCGGCGGCGCGCCGTCGACCAATGAGGATGCATTGCAGGAACTCGCCCTCGACCACCCGCTGCCGAAGCTGATCCTCGACTATCGCGGCCTGGCCAAGCTGAAGTCGACCTACACCGACAAGCTGCCGAACATGGTCAATCCGCGCACCGGCCGCGTCCACACCAACTACTCGCAAGCGGTCGCGGTAACCGGCCGGCTTTCCAGCAACGAACCCAACCTGCAGAACATCCCGGTGCGCAGCGCCGAGGGCCGCAAGATCCGGGAAGCGTTCATCGCCGAAACGGGCAACGTCATCGTCTCCGCCGATTATTCACAAATCGAGCTGCGCATCATGGCCCACCTGTCCGGCGATGCCAGCCTGCTGCAAGCCTTCGCCCAGGATGCCGACATCCACGCCGCCACCGCCGCCGAAGTGCAGGGGGTGGCGCTGGAAGCCGTCACACCGGACATGCGGCGGATGGCCAAGGCGGTCAACTTCGGCCTGATCTACGGCATGTCGGCGTTCGGCTTGAGCGCACAACTCAACGTCGAGCGCAATGTCGCGCAGGCTTACATCGATCGCTATTTCGCACGCTATCCTGGCGTGCTGGACTACATGAACCGCACGCGCGAACAGGCCAAACAGCTCGGCTATGTCGAAACGCTGTTCGGCCGCCGTCTCTACCTGCCCGAAATCCGCAGCAACGGCCCGCGCCGCCAGGGCGCCGAGCGCGCCGCAATCAACGCGCCGATGCAGGGCACCGCGGCCGACCTGATCAAGCTGGCGATGATCGCCGTACAGGGCTGGCTGGACACCGCCGGCCTGCAGTCGCGCCTGATCATGCAAGTGCATGACGAACTGGTGCTGGAAGTGCCGCAGACGGAACTGGACGTCGTGCGCGTCGGCCTGCCGCAAAAGATGTGCGGCGTGGCGCAATTGCAGGTGCCGCTGAAGGCGGAAGTCGGCGTCGGCGCGAACTGGGAGGCGGCGCATTGACCCGCCGGCTAATCCGCCAACCAATACGCCGGGCTCCGCCGCCCACCGATCCGTCTAGAATCAAACCATCCCACCGAGGTTCTCATCATGCGCACAACCGCTTTCCTGTTCGCCAGCCTGCTGCTCGTGACCCCGGCCCTGGCCGCCGACGCGACGCCGCGCCTGCAGCCGCTGCCCGATATCCCGCCGCCGCCCGGCATGGTCGACGCCGATCTCGAACCGCAGATCACCATCGTGCAACGCGACGACGACCGCATCGAAGAATTCCGCATCAAGGGGCGTCTCTACATGATCAAGGTCACGCCACCGCACGGCCGGCCTTACTTCCTGATCGACCAGCGCGGCGATGGCCAGATGCGCAAGTACGACGACCTGTCGCCGAACTTCCAGGTGCCGCTGTGGGTCATTCACGAGTTTTAGGCTGTTGAGCGCGCTTTTCGGCGCCGATCGCCTGTTTTGGAACCGACGCGCGCGTTGATCCGGCGCGTCAATTTTTTATCTGCAATTCCTTGCCCCGCCCATGAACCCGCTCTCGATTTCACACCCCCCCGCCGCCGCCGGCACTGCCTGGATCAAGGAAGGCTGGCGTCTGTTCAAGCTGGCGCCGATTCCGTGGACCGGCATGACCGCGCTGGTCTTTCTGGTGCTGATGGCGGTCGGCATGTTGCCGGTGGTCGGCGTGCTGGCCGTGCATGTGCTGTCGCCATTCATCGTCGCCGGCTATCTGGCGGCCAGCCGGGGCGGCAGCTCGGGCGAGACGATTTCCTTCATTTTTCTGGCCGCCGGCTGGCATGAAGGCCGCCAGAGTTTGCTGACCATAGGCGTGCTGTACATGCTGGCGACCATGCTGGTCTTCTATCTGGTGAGGGTGCTCACCGGCGGCGATATGGAAGAACTGCTGCGCCAGGCGCAGAACCCGGCCGGGCTGACGCCGGAACAGGCCGAGCGGATGGTCGCGACGGCATTGCCGGCGATGGGGCTGGGCACGCTGCTGTTGGCGCCGCTGCTGATGGCCACCTGGTTCGCCCCCGGCCTGGTCCTGTTCGAACGCTTCACGCCCGGCCGCGCCCTCTGGTGGAGCCTGTGGGCTTGCTGGACGAACTGGCGTCCGATCCTGCTGTACAGCCTGATACTCGGCCTGGCCGGCATGGTCGCGCTGCTGATTCCGTTCGGCCTGGGGCTGCTGGTCTTCGTACCCTGGACACTGACCTCGACCTATGCCGCCTACCAGGCCATCTTCCGCCCCGTGCCGGAAAGCATTTCCGAGTTGGCATGAAATCCGCCGCGCACCGCTTCTTTCGCCTGCTGTTCGGCATCAGCCTGTTCGCCGCGATGGCCTGCGCGCCGGCAGCGGAGCCGGTGAAATTCAGTGACGCGCTGTACGCCAAGTTCCAGCATCCGCGTTGCCTGCAATGCCATCAGTTCAACAGCCGCAGCCACAACGGCCGCGCCTACCACTCGCACCGTTCGCGCTATCTGTGCGACAACTGCCATACCAACTGGATTACCGGCCTGCCCCCCGGCGAATGGATGGCGCCCAACGAACGAATGGACTGGACCCGCATGCCGCCGCGCGGTCTGTGCCTGATGATCAAGCGCAACATGGGCGCCAGGGGCGACGCGAATCGCACTCTGGCCGCGCATCTGCTGCATGACCTGCGTATCCGCTGGGCGCTGGATAACGGCATGACCCCGAGTGGCAAATTTCCGACGCCGCCCGGCGGCTCCGAAGCCTGGACGCACGAAGTGCAGGCCTGGGTGGACGACGGCATGCTGTGCGAGTAATGCAAGGATAGGAAGCGGCAACAACAGGGAGAAATAAATGGCCATCACCGATTGGCCGGCAGGCGAAAGGCCGCGCGAGAAGCTGCTTGAACGCGGCGCGGCGGCGCTGTCGGATGCAGAACTGCTGGCGATCTTTCTGCGCGTCGGCATGCCGGGCAAGAGCGCGGTCGATCTGGCGCGCGACCTGCTCGACCATTTCAACGGACTCAATCACCTGTTCGCGTCCGATCAGGCCGCGTTCAGCGCGATACCCGGCATGGGGCCGGCCAAGTATGCGCAGCTTCAGGCCGTGCTGGAAATGGCCAAGCGCGCACTCGGCGAGGAAATGCGCCGGGGCGACGCGTTGAATTCGCCGCAAGCGGTGCGCGACTACCTGCAGCTGAAAATGCGCGGCCTCGGCCATGAAATCTTCATGGCCGTGTATCTGGATAGCCAGAACCGCGTCATCGCGGCGCCCGAACTGTTTCGCGGCACATTGACGCAGACCTCGGTGTACCCGCGCGAGATCGTCAAACAGGCCCTGGCCTGGAATGCCGCCGGCGTCATCCTGGCGCATAACCATCCCTCCGGCGTCGCCGAACCCAGCCAGGCCGACCGTTGGCTCACCGACCAGTTGAAAGCCGCGCTGAGCCTGGTCGACGTGCGCGTGCTCGATCATTTCATCGTCGCCGGCAAAGAAGGTTTATCGTTCGCCGAACGCGGTTGGCTTTGACCGCCGTAATACCACTGTGATATAAACGTCGGCTTTCCGATTCAGCCATTTTAAGAGGTAATCGCTCATGGCACGTGTATGTCAGGTCACCGGCAAGAAGCCGATGGTGGGGAACAATGTGTCCCACGCCAACAACAGAACCAAGCGTCGTTTTCTGCCCAACCTCCAATACCGCCGCTTCTGGGTGGAAAGCGAGAATCGTTGGGTGCGTCTGCGTCTTTCCAATGCCGGTCTGCGTCTGATCGACAAGAACGGTATCGATGTCGTCCTGGCCGATCTGCGCGCCAGCGGCGCACTGTAATAGGAGCGCATCATGGCTAAAGGCGGACGCGAAAAAATCAAGCTGGAGTCCACTGCGGGCACCGGTCATTTCTACACCACGACCAAGAACAAGAAGACCATGCCCGGCAAGATGGAGATCAGCAAGTTCGATCCCGTCGCCCGCAAGCATGTGGCTTACAAAGAGACCAAGCTGAAGTAATTCAGCCCGCTCTGAATAAAAAACCCCGCCAAGGCGGGGTTTTTTATTGTCTGAACAATCCTCAACCCACCTTCGGCAAACGCTCCAGCGCCGCTTCGATCTCATGCTCCGGATAGGCGAAATCCTCCAGTTGGCCGGAGAAATAGCGGTCGTAGGACGCCATATCGAAATGGCCGTGACCGGATAGATTAAAGAACAGCGTCTTCGCCTCGCCGCTCTCTTTGCAGCGCAGCGCTTCGTCGATACAGGCGCGGATGGCGTGGCACGATTCCGGCGCCGGGATGATGCCTTCGGCGCGCGCGAACTGCACGCCGGCCTCGAACGTCGCCACCTGCGGCACGGCCACCGCCTCGATCATCTTCTCGTGATAGAGCTGCGACACCAGCGGCGAATCGCCGTGGTAACGCAGGCCGCCGGCGTGGATGCCGGGCGGCATGAAATCGTGGCCCAGCGTGTACATCAGCATCAGCGGGGTCAGGCCGATGGCATCGCCGAAGTCATACGCGTAATGGCCGCGCGTCAGCGTCGGGCATGAGATCGGCTCGGCCGCCACCAGGCGCAGATTCTTCGCGCGCGGATCGCCCGCCGCCTTGTCGGCCAGGAACGGGAACGCCGTGCCGGCGAAGTTGGAACCGCCGCCGCAGCAGGCGAACACCATGTCCGGATAGTCGCCGACCTTGTCGAACTGCTTCTTCGCTTCCAGGCCGATGATGGTCTGGTGATGGCAGACATGGTTCAGCACCGAGCCCAAGGCATAGTTGGTGTCCGGCCGGTTGGCGGCTTCTTCCACCGCTTCCGAGATCGCGATGCCGAGGCTGCCGTTGGATTCCGGGTCCAGCTCCAGAATCTTGCGGCCGGACACCGTATTCGGAGTCGGGCTGGCGAACACTTCGGCGCCCCAGGTCTGCATCATCGAGCGGCGATACGGCTTCTGATTGTAGGAAATCTTCACCATGTACACCCGCACGTCGATGCCGAACATCTGTCCGGCCAAGGCCAGCGAGCAGCCCCACTGGCCGGCGCCGGTCTCGGTCGCCAGCCGCTTGATGCCGGCCTGCGCGTTGTAATAGGCCTGCGCGATGGAGGTGTTGACCTTGTGCGAACCGGCCGGCGACACGCCCTCGTATTTGTAATAAATCTTGGCCGGCGTGCCCAGCGCCGCTTCCAGCCGATGCGCCCGAAACATCGGCGACGGCCGGTACAGCCGATAGGCCTCGCGCACCGGCTCCGGAATCGGCAACCAACGCTCGGCCGAAACTTCCTGCTCGATCAGCGCCATCGGAAAGATCGCCGCCAGCGCTTCCGGCCCGACCGGTTTGCCGTCCGGCCCGAGCGGCGGTGCAGGTTTGTTGGGCATGTCCGCCACGACGTTATACCAATGCGTGGGGATATCGGATTCGTCGAGCAAAATCTTGGTTTGAGGCATTACGATCTCCTGGCTGTCCTGGTCAATTGAAATCGTGCCGCTACCTCCCCCGAGCGCGGCACGCGCGCAACTATACTCGGACGCCCGCCCCCTGACATTGACCGCTAACAACCATGGCCCAGCCTGACCTGACCGAACACACCCTGGACTCCTGCGACGAATACCGAGGCCGCCTGCTGCACGTCAAGAAAGACCGCGTGCGCCTGCCCGACGGCAACGAATCGACGCGCGAATACATCGTGCATCCGGGCGCCGCGGTGATCCTGCCGATCTTCGACAACGGCGACGTCCTGCTCGAACGCCAGCACCGCTACCCGCTGCGCCGCGATTTCATCGAGCTGCCCGCCGGCAAGTTCGACCCGGACGAAAGCGAACTCGCCTGTGCGCAACGCGAATTGCAGGAAGAAACCGGCTATCTGGCGCGCGAATGGCGTGAACTGCCCACCTTCTATCCGTGCATCGGCTATGCCGACGAACGCCTGGTTTATTTCCTTGCGCGCGGCCTCGAATTCAGCGGCGAGAACATGGACGCCGATGAATTCCTGGAAATCCTGCGCGTACCGTTCAATGAGGCGATGGCGATGGTCGGCGACGGCCGCATCGATGAAGCCAAGACGGTCATGGGGCTGCTGTGGTTCGAGCGCTTCGGGTCACGTCTCGAAGCGAAGTAACATCGCGCCAATCAACACCTTTTACCCATCATGCCCCTCACCACCCTCGAACAACTCGCCTCTGCCGTGCGCGATTTCGGCCGCGAACGCGACTGGCAGCTGTATCACACGCCGAAGAACCTGACTGCCGCGCTGATCGTCGAAGCCGCCGAACTGCTGGAACCGTTTCAGTGGCTGACGCCGGAGCAGAGCCTGAACCTGCCGGCGCCGAAAAAGGAGGCGGTACGCCAGGAAATGGCCGACGTGCTGATCTACCTGGTCAGCCTGGCCAACTGCCTGGACGTTGATCTGCTCAAAGCCGCCGAAGACAAACTGGCCATCAATGCCGCCAAGTACCCGGTCGAAAAGGCCAAGGGGTCTTGCGCGAAGTCGTCTGAGTTGTAACCCACGAACTTTGAACCCCTACCCACATGAGCCATTTCAAACACCATTTGTTTTTCTGCCTCAACCAGCGCGAGGACGGCGCGGCCTGCTGCAGCGACCACGACGCCGAAGCGATGTTCGAACACGCCAAGAAAAAGGCCAAAAAGCTCGGCCTGCATGGCAAGGAGGGCCACTGCCGGGTCAACCGCGCCGGCTGCTTCGACCGCTGCGCCGAAGGCCCGGTCTGCGTGGTTTACCCGGATGCCGTCTGGTACACCTACGTTGACGCGGCGGATATCGACGAAATCGTCGAGTCGCATCTGCGCGACGGCAAAGTCGTCGAACGGTTGAAGATTTGAAGAAGCACCGACTGCGCATCAAAGGCCCGGCCGGCGCCATCGAAACGGTCATCGAAGAACCGTCGGGGGAGATTCGCGGCCTGGCCCTGATCGCGCATCCGCATCCGCTCAAGGGCGGCAGCCTGGACAACAAGGTCGCCTGGACGCTGGCGCGCGCCGCGGTGGCCTGCGGGCTGGTGGCGGTACGGCCCAACTTTCGCGGCGTCGGCGACAGCGCCGGCGAATTCGACCACGGCATCGGCGAAACCGCGGACCTGCTGGCCTTGGCCGACGCCATCACCGCGCATTACGGCAAGCTCCCCTGGACGCTGATGGGCTTTTCCTTCGGCGCCTATGTACAGCACCGGGTGGCCCGGGAGCTGGCCGCCGTCCGGCTGATCATGGTCGGACCGGCGGTCTCGATGTACGCCTTCGAGGCGACCAGCATGCCGACCACCATCCTGCACGGCAGCGAAGACGAGGTGATCCCGTTCGCCGCCGCCCGCGAATACGCCGAGGCGCACGCCATCCCGCTGATCGCCATCGAAGGCGCCGGGCATTTCTTCCACGGCCGGCTGCGCGAACTGCAAACCCGGGTTGAACAACTGTGCCGGCCGTGACCGCGCCACTGATTCTCACCGGCCTGAGCAAATCCTATGGCGGCGTGCGCGTCGTCGACGGTCTCGATCTGGCCCTCGAACCCGGCCGCTGTCATGGCCTGCTCGGCCCCAACGGCGCCGGCAAGACCACCACCTTGCGTCTGGCGCTGGGGCTGATCGGCGCGGATGCCGGTACGGTGGAGCTGCTCGGCCATCCGATGCCGGCCGCCGCCGCACTGGGGCGGCGGCGAGTCGGCGTGGTGCCGCAGATCGACAGCCTCGATCCGGATTTCACGGTGCGCGAAAACCTGCTGACCTACGGCCGCTATTTCGGCATGAAAGGGCGCGAGATCGAAGCGCGCATTCCCTATCTGCTCGATTTCGCCGGCCTGGCCGGCAAGGCCGATGCGCCGATCATCAACCTGTCCGGCGGCATGAAGCGCCGCTTGACGCTGGCGCGGGCGCTGGTCAACGACCCCGACCTGATCTTTCTCGACGAGCCCACCACCGGCCTCGACCCGCAGGCGCGTCACCTGATCTGGCAGGGGTTGCGCCGCCTGATCGGACAAGGCAAGACGCTGTTGCTGACGACGCATTTCATGGACGAGGCCGAGCGCCTGTGCGACGTGATCAGCGTGCTCGACCAGGGCCGCGTCATCGTGCGCGGCAGCCCGCGCGAACTGATCAACCAGCATATCGAGCCGCATGTCGTGGAAATCTACGGCGAAGGCCTGCACGAATGGAAGGCCTGCGCGTCCAGTTATTGCATCCGTTGCGAACAGGCCGGCGAAACGCTGTTCTGCTATACCGACGCACCGGACAAGGTGGTGGCCGACCTGGAAAACCAGCCCGGCCTGCGCTATCTGCATCGACCGGCGAATCTGGAAGATGTGTTCCTCAAGCTGACCGGGCGGGATCTGCGTGATTAATCTGAACTGGTATCCGGTCTGGCGGCGCAACTTCCTGGTCTGGAAGAAGCTGGCGATTCCGTCATTGCTCGGCAATCTGGCCGACCCGATGCTGTACATGCTGGGCCTGGGTTACGGCTTGGGCGGACTGTTGCAGGCGGTCGACGGCGTGCCCTACCTGAACTTCCTCGCCGCCGGCACGCTGGCCTATAGCGTGATGAACAGCGCGACCTTCGAGACGCTGTATTCGGCGTTCTCGCGCATGCATGTACAGAAAACCTGGGAGGCCATACTCAACACGCCGCTGACGCTGAAAGACGTCTTGCTGGGCGAATTGTTCTGGGCGACGTCGAAGAGCCTGTTGTCGGCAGTGGCGATCATGCTGGTGATCTGGGCGCTCGGGCTGTACGCGAATTTCGGCATGACGCTGGCATTGTTGCCGGTGGCGCTGCTGACCGGTTTCTGCTTCGCCGGCATGGGTCTGGCGATCAATGCGGTGTCGCCGAACTATGATTTCTTCCTGTACTACTTCACGCTGGCGATCACGCCGATGATTCTGCTCGGCGGCGTGTTCTACCCGCCCAGCGCACTGCCGGCCTGGCTGGCCGGCATCGCCGCCTGGCTGCCGCTGACGCATGCCATCGAACTGGCGCGGCCGTTGGTGCTGGGGCGCGTGCCGGCGGACGTCGTGCTGCACGGTCTTGCGCTGATTGCCTATGGCCTGGCGGGGTTCTCGGCGGCGCTGGTGCTGACCAAGCGGCGCTTGCTGCAGTAGGAGGCCCGCTTGCGGGCCGAACCCGCGAACGTTATTCGGCCCGCAAGCGGGCCTCCTACAACGCTTGTCACGCCTTCCGGTTGCTCCCCGCCACCAAGCGGTATTCCACCAGCCGGCATTCCAGCGGGCCGTTGTAGATCGGGATGCGGCGGCTGGTTTGCAGGCCGATGCGCTTGGGCAGTTCCGGGTCGGCGGAGAGCAGGAACACCGTCCAGCCGGGGAAATGCTGTTTCAGGTTGTCGCCGATTTCCTTGTAGAACGGGCCGAGGTCTTCTTCGCTACCCATGCGCACGCCATAGGGCGGATTGCTGACGATGTAGCCGCTCTCGGTGGGCGGGTCGACGTTGAGGAAATCCGCTTCCATCAAGCGCACGCAGTCGAACAGGCCGGCGGCGCGCAGATTGAGGCCGGCGGCGCGCACCATCGCCGGATCGATGTCGGAGCCGAAGATCGGCAGCGGCTCGCGCTCCAGCACGGCGGCTTCCGCATCCTTGTGCAGGCGCAGCCATTCGATGCGGTCGAAGGTTTTCAGGTTCTCGAAGGCGAAATGGCGGCGCAGGCCGGGCGCGATGTTGAGCGTCATCATCGCGGCTTCCAGCAGGATGGTGCCGCCGCCCATCATCGGGTCGTACAGCGGCGTGCCCGGCGTCCAGCCGGACAGCAGCAGCATGCCGGCAGCCAGGTTTTCGTTCAGCGGCGCGCCGGACGGTTGCACGCGGTAGCCGCGCCGGTTCAGCGGCTCGCCGGACAGGTCGAGGTACAGGTTATAGCGGTCGGAACTGAGGAACAACGTCAGCGGAATATCCGGTTTGCGGGTATCGACGCTGGGCCGCTCGCCGGTCACCTCGCGGAAGCGGTCGCAGATCGCGTCCTTGATCCTCAGGCTGACGAAGTTGAGGCTGGGCAACGGGCTGTTCTTGCCGACCGTGGTAACGGCAATCGTGCGATGGACGTCGAACCAAGACGGCCAATCCAGCGCCAGCGCGGCCTGGTAGAGGTCTTCCTCCTTCTTGTAATGGCCTTCGCCGACGCGCCACAGCACCCGGATCGCGAGTCGGCTCCATAGATTGATCTTCCAGCCGGTGGGCATGTCGCTGACGAAACCGACGCCGCCGGACGCCGGTACGATGTCGGTCGCGCCCAGGTCATGCAATTCCTTGCACAGTTCTTCTTCCAGCCCGCGCGGACAAGAGGCGAAGAACTGGTAGCCGAGCGGCGCGCGCGCAGACCCGCGCGATGGCGCGGGCTTGGCGTAATTCGATGGCGCGCCTCGGCCGCCTTGGTCGTATGACGGTCTCGATGCCGCCGCACGGGTGGCATCGCTGATTTCACGTCGCCGCGGGTTCTCCGGCTGGGCCGGTTTGCGCTCCGGCGCGGCATCGCGCGGCGGACGCGGCGAGCGATCGCGTTCGGTATGGCCGGCGCGGCCCGAGCTCCGGCCGCGGCCGGTCGTCTCGCCGCCGTCATCGGGTTTTGCCGCGTAGGTCGATCGGCGCTCGGCTTGATCCGGGCGCTCAGGCCGCCGCGGCTTGTCGGCATAAGATGGCCTGGGCGAGCGGGCGTCCTTTTCGGGACGCGGCTTTGTGCTGATCGTCGGGGTGGCCGATTCGTTCTTTTCGACGCTCCCGGGCGCTGCACTGCGCGTGCGCGGCGTATGGCGTCCGCGCACCGGCGGACGCCATACGGCTTCTTCTTTATTTCCGGCATCCGCGCTCACATCGGGTTTAATGCGCAGCGTTTTGCGTTTAGGTTTATCAAATGACGAAGACAAGAGCATTCCTCAAAAAACTGACTCCCAGCCCGGTTACGGCCATTCTGATCGGGCTGATCGTGTATGTATGGTTCCGACCGCCGGCCTTTGTAGACGATCTGGCCTACGCCGCGCCGGATGTTCCCACCGTGCCTGGCCAGCGCTTGAGCGATTTGCGCGGCAAAGTGGTGCTGGTGAATTTCTGGGCCATCTGGTGCCCCTACTGCCGCCACGAAATGCCGGCCATGCAGGCGTTCTACCAGGACAACAAGGCGAAAGGTTTCGAGATTGTCGCCTACAGCCTGGATAAAACCCAAGCCGAAGTGGAGGCTTACATGCGCCAGGAAGGTTATACCTTCCCGGCGCCGCTGGCTTCGAGCGAAGTGACGGCGGCCTTTGGCGATGTCTCGCGGATACCGGTGTCATTCATTGTCGACCGAGAGGGCGTGGTGCGTCACAAGATTGCCGGCCAGGTTCACCCCGGACGGCTGGATGACCTGATTACGCCTCTGCTTCAGGCTCCGACGGCTGCGCCTGCTTCATTTCGTTGAGCAGACGCTCCATCTCGCGCCGGTAATACAGGAAATCCATTTCCGGACAGGGTGCTCCCAGGCGGATGGCGACGGCCGAGACCTGGCCGCGATGGTGGGCGTAATGCGTGCACAAATGGGTCAGGGCGTCGCGCACCCACATCGTGCGGAACTTGCCGTCGGCGCCGACATATTCAATCTGCTGGTCGAAAAACGCGTCCGGCTGCGCTTCCAGCCAGGCTTGCAATTTGCGTGTCTCACGCCGGAGTGCGAGCTTGAGTTCGCGCCAATCCGGGTTGTGGATGATCTTGTAGTCGACCGCCAGATGCTCGCCTTGCAGCCGCGCCAGCCAGGATTGGCTGACCATCAACATGTGATCGACGGTGTGATGAATGCTGCTGAAGTACAAGCCTTGCTCGCTGCCGATGGCATCCGATTGCAGGTAATCCAGCGACGTGAACAGCACGTCATTGGCCCAGTGCTGATAGTCGGATTGGATGACGAAATGGCTTTTCCACGCGTACATGCTGCTCTGCTCCCCAGTTAGCGGTCATTCAGCGGCGGCCGAAAAATGGCTACGAGTCCGATGCGAACTATAGCCAATCCGGCCCCGGCGTGTTTGCCTGCATATGTGCCCGCAAGAGAGCGGCCGAATTCGCAAGCACTCAAGCGGCAGCGACTCCGCTGCGCCCGCTCACTTTGGCGCGGCGCTCCAGGTCAGGCGAGCGGCCATGCCTGGCGTCGTTTCGATTTGGCCTTCGGCGCCGATGAACAACGCCTCGCTGACGCCCATCCTGGCCGCGAGACGGCGCCAATCCGACGGACCGGCGATGAACAACGGCTTGCTGGCGACATCGGACAATGTGCCGGCGTGTTTCCCATGCACAATCACCGTCACCGCCTGAGCCTGGCGCGCCGGCCAGCCGGTACGCGGATCGATCAGATGGCAATAGCGTTTGCCGTCCAGTTCAAAGTAGCGCTGGTAATCGCCCGACGTGCCGATCGCCTCGCCGTCATGCAATTCCAGCATCGCCAGCGCGCCGGCGCGGCGCGGATGCTGGATGCCGACCTTCCAGGCCTGGCCGCCCTTCTTCCCGAGCGCCAGGATGTTGCCGCCAATGTTGATCAAGGCATTGTCGACGCCCTCGCGCTTCATATAGGCCGCGGCCTGATCAAGTGCATAGCCCTTGGCGTAGCCGCCCAGATCGAGGCGGACCGCCGGGTTGGCGACGCTCAGCGTGTCGCCGTCGAAATGCAGATCGCGCATGCTCGGCTGCGCTTTGACCAGACGGTCGATTTCCTGCGCGGCCGGCAGGCGCGGAGCGAAGGCATCGGAATGAAAGCCCCACAGCCGCACCAGATTGCCGATGGCCGGGTTGAACAGGCCTTCGGACTGTTCCGACAGGCGAGCGGCATCTTGCAGAATCGGGCCCAGTTCCGGCGGCAAGGACGCCTTGGCGGGTGCATCGGGCTTGGCTAATGCGATGCCGCCGTTGATGCGCTCCAGCGCACCGGGTTGCCAGGCGTGCAGGCTCTGGTGCATCGCATCGAAATCCTTCAGCACCTGATTTGCGACCCGCTGCGCCCGCGCCGCGTCCTGGTCGTAAAGGGTGATTTCGACCAGCGTGCCGAAGACATAGGACTGCTGTTTGTGAAGTTGCTCGCCGCAGCCCGACAGCAGCAAAACCAGCAGCGCCAGCAAACACCCCCTCAACGCCGCAGCCTCATGCCGCCTGCGCATGCTTTTCCAGCGCAGCGACGAACATCGCCGCCACATCAAAACCGGTCTGCTGGCTGATTTCCTGGAAACAGGTCGGGCTGGTGACGTTGACTTCGGTCAGGCAGGCGCCGATCACGTCGAGCCCGACCAGCAGCAAGCCGGCCGCTTTCAGTTCCGGCCCCAGGGCGCGCGCAATCTCCCGATCGCGTTCGCTCAGCGGCCGCGCCACGCCGGTGCCGCCGGCGGCCAGATTGCCGCGCGTCTCGCCTTCGGCCGGAATGCGCGCCAAACAATACGGCACGGCCTCGCCGTCGATGAGCAGAATGCGCTTGTCGCCATCCTTGATCTCGGGCAGATAGCGCTGCGCCATGATGGTTTCGGCGCCGTTGCGGGTCAGCGTTTCCAGAATCGCGCCCAGATTCGGGTCTTGCGGACGCAGCCGGAACACGCCGGCGCCGCCCATCGCATTCAACGGCTTGACGACGATATCGCCCTGTTCAGCGAGAAAAGCGCGGATCAGTGCGGCCTCACCGCTGACCAGCGTCGGCGCGATGAACTGCGGAAAGCGGGCGATGGCCAGCTTCTCGTTGTAATCGCGCAGCGCCTGCGGCCGGTTGAACACGCGCGCGCCCTGCCGCTCGGCCATCTCCAGCAGCCAGGTCGCATACAGATAGGCCTGATCGAAAGGCGGATCGGTGCGCATGATCACCGCGTCGAACTCGGCCAGATCGCGCCATTCGCTTTCGCCTTCGGCGAACCAGGACTCGCCGCCAGTCAGCTGGATGGACTTCATCCGGCCCAGCACCTTGCCCTCCCGCCAGGCCAGATCCTTCGCCAGCATGGCGTTGAGTCCGTGACCGCGCCGCGCCGCCTCGACCATCATCGCGTAGGTGGAGTCCTTGTAGATCTTGAAGGTCGCCAGCGGGTCGGCGATGAACAGCAGGTTCATGGCTTCGGCTCCGTCTGCTCCAGTTCCAGCGCTGACGCCAGAGCCGCCAGCCGCGCCAGCACGCCGTAGGTATAGAAGCGGTTGACCGGTGCATCGGGGCGCAGGCCGCAGTCGCAGAAGCTGCCGCTGGCGTCGAACGCGAGCGGCACGAAATGCATTCCCGCCGCATTCAGGTTCTCGTCGATGCCGCGGCTGGTATGCACGCGGTAGAAGCCGCCGATGACGAAATGGTCGATCATGTACACCACCGGCTCGGCGACGGCTGCATTGATGCTTTCGAAGGTCGGCACGCCTTCCTGCACCAATACCTGGCTGACTTCCAGGCCTTCCTTGACCACCGCCATCTTGTTGCGTTGCTTGCGGTTGAGGTCGCGCACGTCGTCGACCGATTTCACCGTCATGATGCCCATGCCGTAGGTGCCGGCGTCCGCCTTGACGATGACGAAGGGCTCCCGGTCGATGCCGTATTCGGCATATTTCAGGCGCGTTTTCGCCAGCACCGCCTCGACGTGATGCGCCAGGCATTCCTCGCCGATGCGCGCCTGGAAATCCACTTCGCCGCAATTGGCGTGGTAGGGATTGATCAGCCACGGGTCCATGCCGATGAGGCCGGCGAAGGTGTGCGCGATCTGGTCGTAGGCGGCGAAATGCTGCGACTTGCGCCGCGTTGCCCAGCCCGCATGCAACGGCGGCAGCATGGTCTGGCTCGGATCGAGGCCTTGCAGAATCGCCGGCGCGCCGGCGGAAAGATCGTTGTTGAGCAGGATCGAGCAGGGATCGAATTCGGGCAGATGCAACCGGTTGCCGCTGCGTTGCACCGGCTCCAGCGTCAGGCGGCCGCCGTCCGGCAGGTCCAGCGTCAGCGGCGCGTCCAGGCCCGGGATCAGGCTGCCGAAGCGCACCGTCAGGCCGGTCTTGCGCATGATGTCGGCGAGCGCGGCGACGTTCTGCAGGTAGAACAGATTGCGCGTATGGTTTTCCGGAATGATCAGAAAGCGGCGTGCATCGCCGCACATCTTCTCCACCGCCACTTGCGCGGCCTGCACCGCCAGCGGCATGAACGCCGGGTTCAGATTGTTGAAGCCGCCGGGGAACAGGTTGGTATCCACCGGCGCCAGCTTGAAACCGGCGTTGCGCAGATCGACCGAGCTGTAGAACGGCGCGGCATGTTGCATCCATTGGCGGCGAAACCAGTGTTCGATATCGCTCTGGGCATCGATGACATGACGTTCCAGATCGAGCAAGGGGCCAGTCAGTGCAGTGGTGAGATGAGGGACCATGGCGGCGCAGCAAGTATGAGTTAAGCCGAAGTTTAGTCGGGTATCAGGCCGCTGCGCGCAAGCCGGCTGTGATCCGCCGGCCGTGCGCGCCGATGAGCGGCGACGGCATTGCCCCTGTCTCCGGTTTGCCGCCAAGCCCCTCAGCCTGCACCTGCTTCAGCACCGACGGGGCGGCAGCCCCGCAAAACGGCCATCGCCACCCTGTGCCATTGCCCGACTTTGCTTTCGCGCGGCTCTGGCACGGTGGCGCAAAAGCGGCCCCACTTGTTCCGGCGGCAGGCGCACAATCTCGCTGGGGACAGGCATTTTATGCAGCCGTTTCCAACCGGAACGCGTCCCAGCCGGCGTCCGGACTGCCGTTGCGTCTCAAGCGCTGCGTGCAACTGTTCTTGGAAACGCGCTATGGCCGTACCGGAAGATCGCCAAAACCTCTCTTCTCCTGCCAAGCTAGGCGGACTCCGATCTTGATTTTTCCCGTCAATTAACAAGTTAGCTTCCTTACCTCAAACCCTATGTTCGAAATTGTCCTGGTTGAACCGGAAATCCCGCCCAACACCGGTAATGTGATCCGCCTGTCCGCCAATACCGGCTGCCGTTTGCATCTGGTGCAACCTCTGGGGTTCGATCTGTCCGACAAGCAAATGCGTCGCGCCGGGCTCGATTACCACGAGTACGCCGAACTCGTCGTGCATGCCGATTGGACGGCGCTTTGGCAGGCGTTGGCCGGCAGACGGCGCTTTGCATTCACGACCAAGGCGACCCGGTCTTACGCCGAAATACGGTTCGAGCCCGGCGATGTTTTCGTATTCGGCCCGGAAACGCGCGGTTTGTCCGCCCTGCAGCTGGCCGATTTCCCCGACGACGCGCGCTTGCGTCTGCCCATGCGGCCCGGCCAGCGCAGCCTGAACCTGTCCAATGCCGTCGCGGTGACGGTCTTCGAGGCCTGGCGGCAGCACGATTTCGCCGGCGCGGCCTGACCCGCTTGCACTGACGCAACTCGCCCCCATCCTCTGATCCTGTCCCTTCTTTTTCCCGACCCCGGATACGCCATGAGCGCTTTGGAAACTTTCGAAAAAATGCTGGCCACCGGCAAGGACAATGCCTTGTTGCGCTATTCCCTCGGCAATGAATATCTGAAGCTGGGCCGGGCCGACGACGCGTGCGTCCATCTGCAAGCCGCGCTGGCGTTCGACCCGCGCTATTCGGCGGCCTGGAAGCTGCTCGGCAAGGCGCTGAGCGAAACCGGCGCGTTCACCGCAGCGCGCGACGCCTATCAACAAGGCATCGCCGCCGCCGAGGCGAAGGGCGACATCCAGGCGGCAAAGGAAATGGCCGTTTTCGCCAAACGGATCGACAAGCAACTGGCCGGAGAATGACGTGGCGTTGACGCAAGTTCGACGCCACTTCGTGCACCGGCTACCATCCCTCCCATTCATTTCAATTCAAGCAGGAGCAATCAAATGGCGCGTATGGTGCAGTGCGTAAAACTCGGCCGTGAAGCCGAAGGCATGGATTTCCCGATGTTGCCCGGCGAACTGGGCAAGCGTGTGTTCGAGAATGTCTCCAAGGAAGCCTGGCAGGGCTGGATCAAACTCCAGACCATGATCATCAATGAGAACCGCCTCAATCTGGCCGATGCCCAGCATCGCAAATACCTGATGGAGCAGGCCGAGAAATACTTCTTCGGCGAAGGTGTCGGCGCGCCCGAGGGCTTCAAGCCGCATTGATCATGTCCGACAAACAAACCCATTTCGGCTTCAAGACCGTCGCCGAGGAAGAAAAAGCCCGCAAGGTCGCCGAGGTCTTCCATTCCGTCGCCAATCGTTACGACGCGATGAACGACCTCATGTCGATGGGTCTGCATCGGGTCTGGAAGCGTTTCCTGGCCTTGCATGCGCGCATCCGTCCCGGCTACAAGGTGCTCGATATCGCCGGCGGCACCGGCGATATCGCGCGTTTGCTGGCGCAGGAGGCGGGCCCCAGCGGCGAAGTCTGGCTGACCGACATCAATGGCTCGATGCTCGGCGTCGGCCGCGATCGCATGCTGGACAAAGGCCTGATGCTGCCGGTGGCGCAATGCGATGCGGAAAAACTGCCGTTTCCGAGCGATTACTTCGATCTGGTCACGGTCGCCTTTGGTCTGCGCAACATGACGCACAAGGAAGACGCACTGGCCGAAATGCGGCGCGTGCTGAAGCCTGGCGGCAAGCTGATGGTGCTGGAGTTCTCCAAGGTCTGGAAACCGCTGGCGCCGCTGTATGACCTGTACTCGTTCCAGATGCTGCCGCGCATGGGCGAGCTGGTGACCAAGGACGCCGAGAGCTACCGCTATCTGGCTGAATCCATCCGCATGCATCCGGATCAGGAAACGCTGAAAGGCATGATGGAAGCGGTCGGCTTCCAGCGCGTCGATTACTTCAACATGACCGTCGGCGTCGTCGCCTTGCACGTGGGGTACAAGGTCTGACGGCTGGCGACGCAAGCGTTACGAAAAAAGGCCGCTCACGCGGCCTTTTTTCTGTCTGTTGCGCAGGCTCAGTTCCGGCTGCGCAGCTCCACGCGACGGTTCTTGAAGCGGCCTTCCGGCGTGCCATTGTCGGCGATCGGCTCGGCCTCGCCGTAGCCCTTCGCAGTCAGGCGATCGGCATCAATGTACTTGCCGAGGAAATAATTCATCACCGCCTGGGCGCGGCGCTGCGACAGGTCCAGATTGTTTTCGTCGCTGCCGGCGCTATCGGTATGACCGGCGATTTCCACTTTCAAGCCGGGGTAGCGCTTCAGAATGGCGACCGCTTCGTCCAGGATCGCAACGGCATCCGGACGCAGGCTGTCCTTGGCATTGTCGAAGTTGACTCCGATCAGGTTGAAGGTCTGCGGCAACGAGCAGCCTTTGCCGTCGACGCGATCTCCGGCCGGGGTGGTCGGGCATTGATCCAGGCTGTCGACGACGCCGTCGCCGTCGCCGTCCGGTTCGCAACCCTGCGCATTCACCGTGCGGCCGGGCGGCGTGGTCGGGCATTTGTCGAGCGCATCGACGACGCCGTCGCCGTCGCCATCCAGTTCGCAACCCTGCGCGTTCACCGTGCGGCCAGGCGGCGTGGTCGGGCATTTGTCGAGCGCATCGACGACGCCGTCGCCGTCGCCGTCCAGTTCGCAACCCTGCGCGTTCACCCTACGGCCGGCCGGCGTGGTCGGGCATTTATCGAGTCGATCGACGACGCCATCCTGGTCGTTGTCCAACTCGCAGCCCTGTGCATCGACCTTGGCGCCCATCGGCGTAGCGGGACAGCGATCCTTGTCGTCGGCGACGCCATCACCGTCGCTATCGGCGGCCTTCGCCGCCGGGGCCGGCTTGGCAGCGGGGGCAGCCGCAGGCGCGGCCGGCTTGGCCGCTACCGGCCCCGCGCAAGGCGCATCCAGAATGCCGCGGCCCGGACAGCCGATGGTCTTGAACAGTTCATAACCGCTGGTCAAGCCGCTGTTGCTGGCGGTGTTGGCCGGGTTGTAATACGGCGTCTCGGCCGCCTGCACGGCCATGACGCCTGTGGCAATCAAGGCAAGGGCGAGGCTGCTGGTTACGGTTGTTTTGATACGCATGGTTTCAACTCCTTTGGCTTCGATCAAATGGGCCTTGCACTGCAACCCGTTCGGACAGCGCAGCGGCCTGGCTGCAATAAATACTACTTCATCAAACCAAAAACCTTGCCGAGCAGACTGCCGGCATATTGCGTCGGATTGGCGCGCAAGTTGCGCTCTTCATCACCGATGCGGGTGTAGATGCCGTCGAGGGCCTTCTTGTTGACGTAACTTTCGATGGTGCTTTGCTCGCTCTTGATGCCGAACTTCGCCAAGGTGCCGGCCAGGCTGTTGTAGGAACGCGCGAGATCACTCTTTTCGGTCACCGATTTAACCACCGGCATCAGCGTCTCGGCCAGCTGTGTTTCGGTCGTCTTGCGGAAATAGTCGGTGGCGGCATGGCCACCTCCGGCCAGGATCTGTTTGGCATCGCCGACACTCATCTTCTTGATCGATTCCAGCACCAGTTCCTGCGCTTGCGGCGCGGCCGTTTCCGCCGCCCGGTTCATCGCCAGCACCAGATCATCGACCTTCTGGCCATGCCCCATGCTGCGCAAAATGCGCTCGGCTTTGGCAAAGTTCTTCGGCAACCCGATCTTCAGTTTGGGGTCGCCGAAATAACCGTTCTCGCGACCGAGCGTCGCAATGGCCTTGCGCGCGCCGCGCTCCAGACTCTCGCGCAAGGCTTGCGTGGCCTCCGGCCCGCTGACCGCTGCGAGCAAGTCGCTGGCGCCGGTTTGCGCCCGGCTATGCGTGCTGGCCAAAGCCAGCCCGGGCAGCAGCGCACAGGCCTGTAGAAACCGTCGGCGGCTGAGGCTCATTTTTTCAGCGCGTCACGAATTTCACGCAGCAGCAGGACATCTTCCGGCGTCGGCGCCGGGGCGGCCGGAGCGGCCGCTTCCTTGCGCTTGAGCGTGTTGATCGCTTTCACCGCGACAAAAATAGCGAAGGCGATGATCGTGAAGTCGACCAGGCTGTTGATGAAGGCGCCGTATTTGACCAGCGGCGCACCGGCTTTTTCGGCCAGCTCCATGCTTTCGTAGGTCGTACTGCTGAGGTTGAGATAAAAGTGTTTGAAATCGACGCCGCCCATCATCGCGCCCACCATCGGCATGATGATGTCCTTGACCAGGGAATCGACGATCTTGCCGAACGCTGCGCCGATCACCACGCCGACGGCCAGATCGACGACATTGCCGCGCATCGCAAAAGCCTTGAATTCCTGCATGAAGCTCATTTTGTTCTCCTCTGATTGATCAAGACGGGTATCGCTCGCAGCTGTTTATCAGGCTGC
This sequence comes from uncultured Thiobacillus sp., assembly GCA_964466195.1. Taxonomy (GTDB): domain Bacteria; phylum Pseudomonadota; class Gammaproteobacteria; order Burkholderiales; family Thiobacillaceae; genus PFJX01. The sequence goes on along the minus strand of CAYXMQ010000001.1, from coordinate 245,511 downwards.
GCCTCAAGCCGGAGTGGATAGGACCATAACCCGGACTATCCGACTGTGAATTTGCTCACAAAGACCGGTCGTTGTCGTTATTAGTCGCCGCTCATGCCGGCAAGCGTGATCCCGCTCTGACCGGCGAATTCCAGCATACGGTTGATCGAGACGACGGCGCGGCGGCCGATGGCCGGATCGATCAGGATCTCGTTGGCGCCGGTTTCCAGCACGTGCAACAGGCCTTTCAAGCCGTTCATGGCCATCCAAGGGCAATGCGCGCACGACACGCAGGTCGCGCCGATGCCGCCGGTGGGCGCTTCGAGCAGGGTTTTTCCGGGCGCGGCCAGTTGCATCTTGTGGAAGATGCCGTTGTCGGTCGCGACGATCAGCGTCTGCTGCGGCAGTTCCGCCGCCGCGCGTATCAGTTGCGTGGTGGAGCCGACGACATCGGCCAGCGCGATGACGTCGGCCGGCGATTCCGGATGCACCAGCACTGCGACGTCGCGGCCCTGCGCCTCATAGTGCGCTTTCAACTCGCGTATACCCTCCGCCTTGAAGCGCTCATGCACTACGCACGAGCCTTGCCACAGCAGCATGTCGGCGCCGGTCGTTTTCTGCACATAGTCGCCCAGGAAGCGATCCGGTGCCCAGATCAGTTTCTTGCCTTGCGCCGCCAGGTGCGCCACGACCTTGACCGCGATGCTGGAGGTCACCATCCAGTCGGCGCGCGCCTTCACTGCGGCGGAGGTATTGGCGTAGACCACCACCTCTCGCTCGGGATGTGCATCGCAGAAGCGGCTGAAAGCGTCCGCTGGACAGGACAGATCGAGCGAACATTCGGCACGCAGATCCGGCATCAGCACGCGTTTTTCCGGGTTCAGTATCTTCGCGGTCTCACCCATGAAACGAACGCCGGCCACGACCAGCGTTTGCGCCCGGGCGGCATGGCCGAAACGCGCCATTTCGAGCGAATCCGAAACGCAGCCGCCGCTCTCCTCGGCCAGTTTCTGCACGGCGGCCGAGGTGTAGTAATGCGCCACCAGAACCGCATCCCGCTCGACCAGCAGCGCCTTGATGCGAGCGGACAAGGCGTCCTGTTCGCCCGCTTCGAGCACCTCTTCGAGCACGGGCGGAACATGGGTTACGGGACTGGCGGGGGGAATTACAGGCAGCGGATCGGGAGTCATGCCGCGATTTAGGGGCGGCGATCGGCGGCTGTCAAGCCGTCCAACGACATGGGCAGCGGCAAAATGCGGCGGCGCGCGCTGGTAAACTCGCGCGCCATGAGTTTTCCCATTCCGACCCAACTGATTCTGGACATTCGGCCAGACACCCAGCCCGGCTTTGACAACTATCTGCCCGGTCCCAATGCCGAGGCGCTGGCCGCCGTCCGTGAACACGCCGCCGGAAAAATGCAGGAGCCCGTGATGTACCTGTGGGGCGAGTCCGGCACCGGCAAGACTCACCTTTTTCAGGCCTGGTGCCGCTGCACCGGTGCATTTGCCGTGTCGCCGCTGCCGGAACCGCCGCAAAGCCTCGTCGTCGTGGATGATGTCGACCGGCTCGCCGGCGACGATCCGATCCGCCTGTTCAGCCTGATCAACGCCGCGCGCGAGGGGAATGGCCGGGTGCTGATCACCGGCCCGCTGCCGCCGGCTCAGCTGCCGCAATTGGCCCAGCTGGCGCTGCGCTCGGACCTGGCCACGCGCTTGGCGCAAGGGCTGGTGTTCCGCCTGCAGGCGCTGAGCGATGCCGACAAGCGTGCAGCACTGACGGTGCGCGCCGAATCGCATGGCCTGCGCCTGCCGGATGAGGTGTTGCGCTACGTGTTGACCCACTGCCGGCGCGACCTGCCGCATCTGCTGACGCTGGTCGATCAGCTCGATACCTACTCGCTCAGCCGCAAGCGCCCGGTTTCCTTGCCGTTGCTGAAGGAAATCCTGCAACGGCGCCCGCCGCAATGAAGCTGCTGGCGGCGATCAGCCAACACGGGCTCGGCCATCTGGCGCAGGCGGCGCCGGTACTCAACGCGCTACGCAGGCTGCATCCCGAGCTGGAACTGACTGTCTGGTCGGGGCTGGCGCCCTCAGCGCTGCGAACGCGCATCAACGGGCCTTTCGATCACCGGCATCAAAGCGCCGATGTCGGCCTGATCATGCACGATGCCATGCGCGTCGATCGGACCGCCAGCGCCGCCGCCTATCAAGCGTTTCACGTCGACTGGCCTGCGCGCGTGCGACAAGAAGCCGACTGGCTGCGCGCGCAGGCATTCGACCAGGTCTTTGCCGACGTAGCCTATCTGCCGCTGGCTGCCGCGGCGCACGCGGGCGTCAACAGCGTCGCCATGTGTTCGCTGAACTGGGCCGACGTGGCGCACGCCTATTTGGCCGGGCGACCCGGCATGGAAGCGGTTTTCGAACAGATCCACAGCGCCTACGCCAGTGCGGCCGCGTTCTTGCAACCGACGCCCTGCATGCCGATGCCGCAATTGGCGGGCAAGCGAAGCATCGCGCCGATCACGGCATTGGGACGCAATCGACGGCCGGAACTGAGCGCCCAACTGGCGCTGCCCGCCGGTTGCAAACTGGTCTTGCTGGGGTTTGGCGGCATCGGCTACCAGGGCCAGGGTCGCTTGCCGGAAATCGCGGACGTCATCTGGCTGACGCCGGACGAGTGGCCGTCCGATCCAGGCGAGACGCGCAGCGACAGGATCACGTTCAGTCGCGCCGGCATGCCGTTTCTCGATCTGCTGGCATCCAGCGATGTGCTGCTTACCAAAGTGGGCTACGGCAGCTTCGTCGAGGCGACGGCGCATGCCGTGGCAGTGCTCTATCTGGATCGACCGGATTGGCCGGAAACGCCCTATCTCGCCGCCTGGCTGGCGGAACACGGCACGGCCGCCGTGCTTGACGAGGCGGCCTTGTTCTCCGGCCGGCTTGCCGCCACGCTGACCGAACTGCTGCAGCGGCCCCGCAAGGCGGCGATCACCGCCGACGGCGCCGAACAGGCGGCACGCCATCTGCTGGCGCGCTGAGGCAGTGAATCAGCCCTTGTCACCCGCCGCTTCGGCGGCGATCTCGGCATGCACCTGCGCCATGTCGACTTCCTTGGCGCGTGCGATCAGGTCATCGAAACCGCTGGCCGGCAGGGCGCCGGGCTGGGCGTAAATGATGACTTTCTCGCGGAAAATCACCAAAGTCGGAATCGAGCGGATCTGGAAGTGGCCGGCCAAAGCCTGCTGTTCCTCGGTATTCACCTTGGCGAAGGTGACGCCTTCATGCTTCTCCGCAGCGGCTTCAAAAACCGGCGCAAACCCCTTGCATGGGCCGCACCAGGGCGCCCAGAAGTCGATCACGACAAAATCGTTGTTAAGGATGACTTCTTCGAAATTCTGCTCGTTGAGTTCTAGGACCGCCATGAAAAACCCCTGTAGTTGATGGCCATGCGTGGTTGGAAAACCGGCAAAAAACGGACAAAAAAATGGCCGACTTGCGTCGGCCGCGGCATGTTAACACGCTCAAGGAGTCTGAATTCTGCTGCCTACCGGCGTCACGCCAGTCCACGTCGGGCGGCGCGTCGATATAACAATGTTTTCCGCTTCAGCGCGCCGTTGCAAGACGGGGGCGGAACTCCCCTTCACGGCGCCAGAGGTTTGGGCTGGACTTGAGGCTGCTCTTCACTTCGGCGCGATTCACCGCAGTAATCAATTCAGTGGCAAGCGTTCTTGCCTGGCTCGGCGTCAATGTCAGCGACGTTCCCAATTCACCGGCTAATTCACTGACCAATTTAATGGTGATGCGATCCAAACCATCATCACCAGAAATCAGGCTGATATCCATTTTGTCTACCTCGTTGTGCATCATGTTTATCTCCCAATGAACAGTTTCAATCACCGTACGGGAGACAATTAGCGGGAATCGTGCCAACCGGCAGCGAACCTGCCGCAGTCCGCGAGGCCGCATTTAACCAAGGGTATTTGAATTATTGATGACAACTTGATCGGCGCCGCTGCCGACCGTTCGACAGCCCTGTCGGAAATTCGTCAGCCGTCGAAAAACGTGCCGGGAATTCGCCAGACCGCCTAAAACCAGAACGGCCCGTCCTGGCCAAGAAATTCGTCGTAGCGCATGTAGTGCGTGCCGTCGCAAGAAAAGGTCAGACTGACCATGCCGTTGAACAGGTTGATCGACGACATGCGCAAATAGATGTTCTCGTCGGCCATGCGCAGCGTACGCAGGCTGTGCAGAATGCGCGCGATATCCGGCAAGGGAATCAGCGCATTGGCCGGATAGGGGCGTGATGGGTAGACCAGGCAGATATCGGCATCGCTCAAGGCGTCCTGATCAAGGATGCGGTAGCGGAACGGATCGTCGATGGTCCAGATCGTGGCCTGACTGCTGGAAAAATGGATCTGGCACTGGAACACGCCGCGCTCGGTCAGCAGCTCCTCCAGAATGGCCAGCGCCTGATCCAGATTCTGGTCCATCAGGCTGTCGATACGGCTTTGCAGGAACACGCTGCCGCGTATCGCCGGATCGCCCTTGATCTGGCGCCAATGGCCAGGCTCCTCGTACAAGGCCGATGAAACCGGCAGATTGCGCAAATCGAAATCGGCGCCCAGATAGCCCAGCGCCTGGCCGTTCTCGCCGCGTACGATCTGCAGCGCCGTCAATGAAGGCCGTTTCTTGGCCAGGCTGATATACGCGTCGGAAAGCAGAAAGCCCCATACCGGCACCGCCTCGTTCATGTAGGGACGCTCCGAACGGTCCCGCCCGAAATGGCCGGGAACCAACTCGCCTGCGCCGACATTGTCCGAAAGCTGTTTGCCGTTGGTATCGACGCAGTAAAGGTAGGTACAGAACGGAATACTCTCGAAACAATCCAGCAGCACCTCATTCAGGGCCTCGCGCCGCCCCCACGCGGGCGCGCATTGTTGCGCCAGAATCGCCAGCGGCTCATGCAGCATTTGCGCCAGTTGCTCGCGCTGCTGATAAATGTTGTCCTTCCATGAACTCTGCATTCGACTAGACCTGTCTGGTGAGTTGATCAACTGTAGCGTCACGCTAGCGGATTTATCTTACCGCTTGATGCTCGGAACCCTTTCGTCTGGCCGAGGCGGCCACACCGATAAAACAAAAATGGCCGCATCAGCGGCCATTTCATCAAGCCTATCTGCACTCAGTCTGCGTAAAGTTTCTCCAGGCGCTCGTGCTTTTCCTGCGCCTCGATCGACAATTCGGCGGTCGGGCGCGCCAGCAAGCGAGGCAGACCGATCGGGTCGCCGGTTTCCAGGCAATAACCGTATTCGCCGGCTTCGATCCGCACCAGAGCGGTGTTGATCTTTTTCAACAGCTTGCGTTCGCGATCGCGCACGCGTTGTTCGAGCAGGTTTTCCTCTTCCACGGTGGCGCGGTCGTTGGGGTCTGCGAAAACTTCGTTTTCCTTCAGGTGTTCACCGGTTTCGCGCGCATTTTCCAGTATCTCGTCACGCATCGCGGTGAGCTTGTCCTTGAAATAGGCGAGTTGCGCAGCGCCCATGTAGTCCGATTCCGGCATCGCCAGCAGCTCGGCATCGTTCTGCGGCACGCCGGTGATTTTCTTGCCGGCCTTGGCGGGTTTTGCTGGCGCGGGTTTTGCCATAGCGGGCTTGGCGGTCGAAGTCTTGGTGTCGTCAGTTTTCATTGTCTTGTTTGGTTTTTTCGGCTCGGGCTGCGCGGCAGCTTCAGGTTTGCGGGCGGCAGGCTTGGCGCCTGGGTCGGTCGGCACGGCGGCCTTGGGTTTAACGGAACTCGGCGCAGCTTTTACCGCCGCGCTGGGCGGCTTCATTTTGCCGGCTGCGGTTTTCGCCTCGGCCGGCGCGGGCTTCAATGCCGACGCCGCTGCTTTGGCCGTCGGTTTTTTGTCACCACTCCCTGTGGATTTTTGGACCGGCTTTTTGGCTGCTGTTGCCACGATCGATTCCTCCGTCGATGACACTGCGCTGAAAAATTTAGCGGCGGATTGTGCCACACCCTTGTTCGGCTTTGCGCAAGTTCAATTTGAGTAGAGGCCGAGCGGGTCGTTCGGGTCGATGCCATCCATGAACGGTTTGCTGCGCTCACGGTGAGTCACTTGGTACATGCAGCCCATCCAGTTGCCGATCACGGCTTCGCCGGTGTCATGCCAAGTGTTGTCGACATTCTGAGCCACCAGAGCCTCCGGGAATTCAGGCAACGGCGCGCCGCATGCCGTGGCGACGTGCAGGCGTTCGCGCCACTCGCACAGGATGGCCTGTTCATGCTGCTCAAGATAGTGCGCCGGAAACGGCGGGTAGTCGGCCAGCTTGCCTTGGGCATACAGCAGCGCGTCGCGCTTGTATTCCTTGAGCAGGGAAATCGTGTCGTACTCGGGATGGCCCTGGAAGAACACCATGCGCAAACCGTCGTGGCTGGTCGCCAGATGCACGCCGACTTCCTCGCTCTCGACCAGCACGCGCAAGCCGGCCGCCTCGAACTGCGCACGCGAAACGTCGTTCCAGCGCGAATGCGGTACATCGAAGCGGGTATTCACATCCGCCACCAGCGGATGCCGCTTATCCAGCACCCGATGCGAAAACACGCCCCAGCGCTTGGCCGGCTGCTTCACGCGCGGCTGCGCGTAGCGGAAATGCATGACCGCGTGGGTCGCCAGGCAAGACAGCAAGGTCGTGGTGACATTCTGCCAAGCCCATTCGATGACCTCGCCCAGCGGCGTCCAGAACGGTTCTTGCGACAGGTCTTCGCCGCTGACATTGGCGCCGGTGATGATCAACGCATCCAGCCCTTCGGCGCGGATCGTCTCGAACGACTCGTAATAGCGGGCGATATGGGCCGCCGCCTTGTCGCCGCGCGGAATCGCAGCCAGCGTGAACGGATGCACATAGAACTGGGCAATCGGATTGCTCTCGCCGACCAGCCGGAAAAACTGCCGCTCGGTCGCCTCCAGCGCGGCGTCCGGCATCATGTTCAACAGGCCGATATGCAGTTCACGGATGTCCTGGTTGGCCGCCCGCTCGGCCGGCAGCACGATGGTGGTGCCGTCGGCGCGCAGGCGCTGCAAGGTAGGCAAATCATTGTGGGCGACGATGGGCATGGCGGCTCCGACAAAAACGCTAGGACATAGGTAGGGGCGGGATTATTCCTCAACAACCCCGGCAATGGCGCATCGACCCCCGCCGCTCACCCGCCAGGCTGTCTTGTCATCGAAAATTCACATGCATTGAGGATCATGTGCGTCTGATCAACAACGGGAACCTGCCATGTCCTTGCAATGGGAAACCGAATATCGCGAGCCGTCCGAAGACGACGAAGCGGACGATGCGTTTCAACGCGACGCCAATGAAGACGACTATTTCGGCTGTTCCGAATGCGCCTCCGAACCCTGCCTGGGGGATTGGTTGAGCCGCATCTTTTGATGCGGAACAAATTTGCGCCGAGCGCCGCAACGAGCCGCCAAGCCATTGCGGCGCGCATCGGCTTGATCGCCGGCCTGTGCCTGGCGTTCGGCAGTGCGCCGGCCGACGCACGGGCCGGCAAGACGCTGGCCGCCTTGCAGCAGGAACCCAGCGCCCGCCTGGACGGCGTCGATCTGCTGCTCAACGGTGCGGGTTTGCGCAATTTTTTGTTTCTGGATGTCTATGTGATCGCGCTGTATCTGCCGCAGCGCGCATCCGACACGCGGGCCGTGCTCAACAACGATCTGCCGCGCCGCGTGCGCATCACGCTGCTGCGCGATGCCTCCGCCGAGCGCGACCTGGAGTTCCTGCTGGAGGGGTTGAAACTGAACAACACTCCCGACGAGCTGGCCGCGATACAACTGCAGCTCGACCATTTCCTGCGCATGATCCGCTCCCTCGGCACGATTCCGAAAGGCAGTTACGTGCAGCTGGATTACCTGCCCCATGCCGGCACCCGCGTCTGGCTCAATCAACGCCTGCTCGGCAACATTCCCGGCACCGCGTTCAATCGCAGCCTGCTCAAGGTCTGGCTGGGCGATCAGCCCACCCAGGCGAGTCTGAAGCGAGCGCTGTTGGGTGAAGCTGACGAGGCGTTCTGAGAACGCCCGCGGGCGCAAACGCACCGCGCATTTCGCCCCTCCGGCCGTGCTGGACCGAGAGACCTTGCCGATCAGGCCCGCCGGCGGCGCCGCGTAACGTAGCCCAGCAGGCCCAGCCCGGTCAGCATCAACACATACGTTTCGGGTTCCGGCACCGGCGCCGTGTAGCCGGCCAGATCGGCAGCCGACGCCTTGTAGGCATGCAAGACGCCGGGCAGCAACTGATAGTCGTTGGTCAACGTGCCGCTGCAACCGGACGTCGATCCCATCGGACACTGGATGGAACTGGCGTAGGGATCGGCAGCATTGAAATTGAACCAGACGTCAAACTGCTCACCCTGAGCCAGCTGAGTCACGCTGTAGTCGTTATCGGTACCGGCCAGCAGCAGGTAACTGCCATCATTGAGTTGCGGGCCGACAGCCAGGCCTTCCCACTTTTCCGGCGACTTGTTGCCCAAGGCCGCCAGCGTGTCGGCATCCAGATCGATCAGCTGGGCCGACTTGGTGACCTTCGTATAGACCGCGCCGGGAGCATCCAGATCAATCGCGCTGACATCGGTCGCGCCGGTCAGGTCGATCCGGTAGACCGCTTTGTCGGCAGTGGCGAACTCCGCGCCGACGCCGACGCCACGGTTATTGCGCTCCAGCACCAGAAACTCATGCTCATTGAGCGCCACCAAAGCGGAAACCCCCTGTCCCTGACCGGAGCGCTTCATCTGATAGGCGTATTGGGCCACGGCGTTGCCGGTTCGATTGTCGAACTTGACGATGCGGATCACCGAGCCGCTGCCGCCGCCTTCGTCCAGCGCAGCGCTCTGCAGCATTGCGAAGCTGTACTTGCCATCCGGACTCACCGCCAGGCCTTCATAGCCGCGGTTGCTACGCTTGCCGGCCACGTTGCCGGCATCGCCGGCAAAATTGGCTACCCCGGCCGCATTACGCGGAATCACGTTGGCCGGATTGTTGAAAGCGCGAACGAAGACGCCATTGCGATCAAACTCGTACAGGGAAGGACCGTATTCGTCGGAAACCAGCATGTTCCCGTTCTTCGGGTTGATCACTATGCCTTCCGGGTCGAATGCTTTGCCGAGCTGATTGTTCGGGTTCGGTGCGAGGCCGTTCAAGGCCGCGCCCGCTTGGCTGAACTTCACGGTCTGAGCGATCTGGAAATTGGAAATGGCGCCGGTGTTCCTGTCCACGTCCAGCGTGAAGCGCTGCACGCGCGTGTCGTAATTCAATGTGCCGCCGCCCGGGCCGCGATCCGACAGGCCCCACCATTCGTTGCGATTCGGGTCGTAGTAAATGTCGGAAAAAAAACCGACGCGACGGTCGCTGGCGCTGCCGGCGCTCAGATCGAGGCTGGCGCCGGAAATGGCGAGGCCGTTGACGAAGGTCGGAACGGCTTGGGCCATGCCGGGAAACAGCAGGACGAATAAAAGAAAGGGGACGGGTTTCAAGGGCATTGCTTACTCCTGAGCGGTAGGGTGAAACGAGCACGGGCCTGCCACGACGGCGGCCGCATCAGCACAAACTAAGTGCGCACGGTTACGGCCTGATGACAGCGCGGCCGCACGCAACGGGAACCGGAGCGCCCGGGCTCGCCGTGCCGGCAACGGCTCTCGATTAGAATCCGGCGTCCAGTCTCGCTATGCCCGCCATGTCCGCCTCGCTCGCCCTGCTCCAGGAAGTCTTCGGCTATCCCGCCTTCCGCGGCCGCCAGGCCGACGTCGTCGATCACGTCGCGGCGGGCGGCGATGCGCTGGTGTTGATGCCGACCGGCGGCGGCAAGTCGCTGTGCTACCAGATTCCCGCGTTGCTGCGGCGCGGCGTCGGCATTGTCGTGTCGCCGCTGATCGCGCTGATGCACGATCAGGTCGCCGCCTTGCGCGAAGCCGGCGTCAAGGCGGCCTATCTCAATTCCTCGCTCAGTGCATCGGAAGCGATGGCGATCGAGCGCGGCCTGTTCAACGCCGAATTCGACCTGATCTACGTGGCGCCGGAGCGCCTGGTGCTGCCGCGCTTTCTGTCGCTGCTGGAAAGCGTCGCCAATGGACCGGGCCTGGCCCTGTTCGCCATCGACGAAGCGCATTGCGTATCGCAATGGGGGCACGACTTCCGGCCGGAATACATCCAGCTGTCGGTGCTGCACGAACGCTTTCCCGCGGTGCCGCGCATCGCGCTGACCGCCACGGCGGATGCGCAGACGCAGGCGGAAATCGTGCAGCGCCTGCAACTGGAGAAAGCGCGCGTCTTCCTGTCCAGTTTCGACCGCCCCAACATCCGCTATCAGATCGTCGAGAAGGCCAACGCACGTACCCAGCTGCTGACCTTCATCCGCGCCGAACACCCCGCCGACGCCGGCATCGTCTATTGCCTGTCGCGCAAGAAGGTTGAAGAAACCGCGGCCTGGCTGGTCGAACACGGCGTCAACGCGCTGCCATATCACGCCGGCATGGAGCAGGCCGCGCGCCGGCGCAACCAGGACGCCTTTCTGCGCGAGGACGGCGTGGTGATGGTCGCCACCATCGCGTTCGGCATGGGCATCGACAAACCCGACGTGCGCTTCGTCGCCCACCTCGATCTGCCCAAGAGCGTCGAAGGCTATTACCAGGAAACCGGCCGCGCCGGCCGCGACGGCACGCCGGCCGACGCCTGGATGGCCTACGGCCTGGGCGACGCCGTGCAGCAGCGACGCATGATCGAAGAAGGCGAAGCCGAAGCGCAGTACAAACGCCTCGGCCACGCCAAGCTGGACGCGCTGCTGGCGCTGTGCGAATCCGCCACCTGCCGCCGCCAGCGCCTGCTCGCCTACTTCGGCGAAGACAGCCGCGCCTGCGGCAATTGCGATATCTGCCTGAATCCGCCGGAAACCTGGGATGGCACCGAGGCCGTGCGCAAGGCGCTGTCCTGCGTCTTCCGCACCGAACAGCGCTTCGGCGCGGTGCATGTCATCGACGTCTTGCTGGGGCACGACACCGAACGCATCCGGCAATGGCAGCACAACACGCTGAGCACCTACGGCATCGGCAAGGAACTGACGGAAAAGGACTGGCGCGCGGTATTCCGCCAGCTGGTCGCGCTGGGCCTGCTTGAAATCGACCATGCCAGCTACGGTGCGCTGAAGCTGAGCCCCACCAGCCGCGCGGTGTTGAAGGGCGAACAACGCGTCACCTTGCGCAAGCAGAGCGAGAAGAAGACGGCCCGCGACGGACGCGGCAAATCGCCGGTGGCGCAACTCGATGCCGGCGGCCAGGCGCTGTTCGAGCAGTTGCGCGGCTGGCGCGCGGCGGCGGCAAAAGAGCACGGCGTGCCCGCCTATGTCATTTTTCACGACGCGACCCTGGCCGAGATCGCGCAGCTTTGCCCGCAATCGCCGGCGCAATTGCGCCAGGTGTCCGGCATCGGCGCGCGCAAGCTGGAAAGCTACGGCGCGGCGCTGATCGAACTCTGCCAGATCCATGCCGACCGGCGCGGCCGCCCGCCGCCGGCTATTGCCTCGCATGCCGCGGCTGCCGACCCGATGCCGCTCGACAACGGCCTCAACGACAGCGCCAGACTGACCTTGCAACACTTGCGCGAGGGGGCGACGGTCAGCCAGATCGCACAGGCGCGCGGCCTCAGGGAAAGCACGCTGTACAGCCATTGCGCCGAAGCGATCGGCCTCGGCTTGCTGCAGGCGCACGAGGCGCTGCCGCTCGCCGAGACGGAAATCGACGCCATCCGAGCCGCCTTGCTGGCGCAACGGCAACGCGGCGAGACTCAGCTGAAACCGGTGTTCGAACAGTTCGCCGCGCGCTACGACTACCCCGTCTTGCGCTGCGTCGCGGCTGAACTCGGGCCGCCGGCGCGCAACCCCGGTCAGACGGCGGAACAGGACTGCGCTTCACCCGAGGCGGCTTGAGCAGCCCGAGCGGCCACAGCGCCGCCTCAGCCGCCGCTCTGCGCCAGGGCGGCCTTTCTGCCGCGGCGCGCGTCGACGCCGGATAACAGCAGCAAACCGAGCACGAAATACAGGCCGGTGATCAAAATCGCCAGGCGATGGTCGCCGCCGGTCAGCCAGGTGACCGCGCCGTAGGTGAGTGGGCCGAGCATGGAGGCGAGCTTCACGGCCAGGCCCCAGAGGCCGTAGAACTCGGCGCGCCGCGCGGACGGGCTGAAGTAGCCGATCAGCGCGCGCCCGGCCGATTGCGCCGCGCCCATGCACAGGCCGGCCAGTCCGGCGGCGAGCCAGAAACGAGCCGCATCCGCCGCGCTCCAGGCCAGCACCACCACGGCGATCCAGCCGCCGAGAGTCAGCGCAAGGGTTCTGACATGCCCCAGGCGATCCTGCACATAGCCGAAAGCGAAGGCGCCGACGGCGGCCGCCAGATTGACCGCCAGAATCAGAACCAGCGTGTCGCGAACGGCGAAAGCCAGCGCCTGTTGGGCATAGATGGCCGCCAACACGATCACCGCCTGAATGCCGGCCTGATAGAACACGACGCAGACCAGAAAGCGGCGCAGGTCCGGGTAGCGGCCAGCCTGGCGCAGACTCGCAACGAAACGGGCGCAGGCCGTCGCGACGAAGCCGTCCTGCCGCGCCTGGGGAATCGCGCGCTCGCGCAGGATCAGGAAGGTGGGCAGCGCCGCCAGCGCGAATAGGCCTGCCGTGATCAGCAGCGAAACCGGCACGAACTGCTCGGCGCCGTGGCCCCGCTGCTGCGCCCAGCCGATGTAGGCCAGGCTCGCCGCCAGGCTCGCGATGCCGCCCAGGTAACCCAGGCTCCAGCCCCACCCCGACACCCGCCCCAGTCGCCGGCCGCGCGCGATTTCCGGCAGGAAGGCGGCGATCAGATTTTCGCCGCTGCCGAAGCAGAAATTCGCCAGGATCAACAGCGCCGCCGCCAGCAACACATCCCCCGGCCCGACCAACGCCAGCGCGGCCGTACCGGCGACGCAGCCGATGCTGACCGCGGCGAGGAGTTTTTTCTTGGCGGCGCGGGCGTCGGCATAGGCGCCCAGCAGCGGCGCGGTGAGCAGAATCAGCGCGTAGGAAACCGCCAGCGCGGCGCTCCAGGCGAACGTCGCCCACACTGCATTGCCCGCCACCACGGCGACGAAATAGGCGTTGAAGATCGCCGTGATGACCACCGTGGTGAAACCGGAGTTGGCGAAGTCATACATCGCCCAGGCCCAGACTTCGCGCGGCGCGACGTCCTCCGCGAGGGATCGGCTCACGGCCGCGCCGCCGCGTCAGTCGAAGGCGTAGCGCACACCCAGGGCCACGGCGTTCGAGCCGCCCCGATCGCCGAACAGGCCATAGGCCGGTGAACGGTGGTGCAGGCGCAGGCTGGCCTGCCAGTCGCTCCGCGGCGGCCCCAAGGTGAGTTCGAGATGCCAGTAAGCCAGCAGCTTTTCGCTGCCGCCATTCAGCGTCACCTCGGCGCGCGGCAACGCCGAAGCATAGGACAGCCCGAGGCCGATGGCGGCGGTGGAATTGAGCCTGTCGCTCCAGGGCAGGCGGTGCCAGCGCACGCCCGCCAGCAAATTGGTTTCCCAGTTGTCCTGCAGGCCGGAATGCTTGCCGATCTGCGCTTCCAGCTCGTAGGAGCGGCCGCCATCGGGCGAACGGGACAGGGTTTTGCCGAGAGCCGCGACGATCAAATCGGATTGGATGAACTGGGTGCCGATACCGAAGGATTCCTCCCATTCGCCTTCCGTCAGGCGGCCGCCATAGACCGTCAGCGCGACGTCCCTGAGCCAGCCCTGCGGGCTTGGCGGCGCCGCATCCGCCGCGCTCGCGACCGGTCCGAAGCAGGTGAACAGCAGGCCCGCCAGCCAGGCCACATTCGGAATTTGCTTGCAGCTCATCGTGCTCTCCTAGTCGAATCGATACAGCCGGCGGCAGTCATAACCGTTCGGCATATTCTGAACGGCGCGGCCGCACAAGACCAGATCAAACGCATGGATATCGGCCTGTCCCGCCGGCGCGTGCCGTCCGAGCAGGCTATCCGGAACGCGCGGCGGTCACTATGCTGAAGCCGTAACCGGGTCTTTCCCGCCCGTTGACGGAGGCCGTTCCGTTCATGCTCAGTGCATTGCTGACCGCCGCCGGCGCTTATGGCGCGCTGTTGCTGGCGCTCTATTTCGGCCAGGCGAGCCTGCTCTACCTGCCCGACCTGCCCTCGCGGGCGATCTCGGCCACGCCCGCCGACATCGGCCTCGAGTACGAGACGGTATGGCTGACCACGGCGGACCGGGTGAAACTGCACGGCTGGTACCTCCCTGCGGCGCAGCCGCGCGCGACGCTGCTGTTTTTCCACGGCAACGCCGGCAACATCTCGCACCGGCTGGATACACTGCGCATCTTCCACGCGCTGGGGCTGGCCGTGTTCATCTTCGACTACCGCGGCTACGGCCAGAGCGAGGGCGCCGCCGACGAAGCCGGCACCCGGCAGGACGCCGCGGCCGCCTGGCGTTACCTGACCGAAACGCGCGACGTCGCGGCCGGCGACATCGTGCTGTTCGGGCGCTCCCTGGGCGCCGCGCTGGCCGCCTGGCTCGCCGCCCGCGAGCAGCCCGGCGCGTTGATCCTGGAATCCGCCTTCATTTCGGCGCCCGAACTGGCCGCGGACCTGTACTGGTGGCTGCCGGCGCGGCGGCTGACGCGCTTCGACTATGCCACGCGCGACGCCGTCGACGCGGTGCGTTGCCCGCTGCTGGTGGTGCACAGCCCGCAGGACGAGATCATTCCCTACCGGCATGGCCTCGCGCTCTATGCCGCGGCGCGTCCGCCGAAAGCGTTTCTGGCGCTGCGCGGCGACCACAACACGGGTTTCCTGCTCAGCGCGGAAGACTACCGGCGCGGCCTGGACGACTTCCTGTCCCGCCATTTCGACCCCGCCCGGCGGGCGAATGCGCGGCCGTAGCCGGAGAAAGTGAACGGAAAAGGAGACCCTGTATGCCACGCATCCTGCTCAGTTGCGGCTTTTACGTTCTGGCCCTGTTGCTGCCGGGCGGATTGCTGGCGGCCACGCCGCCGGTGACGGTGCTGAAGATCAACGGGGCGATCGGCCCCGCCACCGCCGACTATGTGCTGCGCGGCCTGGCCCATGCCGCCGGCGAAGGGGCGCAACTGGCGGTGCTGCAGATGGACACGCCCGGCGGGCTGGACACCTCGATGCGCCAGATCGTCAAGGCGATCCTCGCGTCGCCGCTGCCGGTGGCCAGTTACGTCGCGCCCGGCGGCGCGCGCGCCGCCAGCGCCGGCACCTACATTCTTTACGCCAGCCATATCGCCGCGATGGCGCCGGGCACCAACCTCGGCGCGGCGACGCCGGTGCAGATCGGCGGCGCGCCGGCGTTGCCGCCGCCGCCCAAACCGGGCGCCGGCAAGCCGGCCGAGCCGCCCGCGGACGCGATGAGCCGGAAGCAGGTCAGCGATGCCGCCGCCTATATCCGCAGCCTGGCGCAACTGCGCGGGCGCAACGCCGACTGGGCCGAGCGGGCGGTGCGCGAGGCGGTCAGCCTGCCGGCCGAAGAGGCCTTAAAGCTGAACGTGGTGGAAGTCGTCGCCGCCGATCTGCCGCAGCTGTTGCGCCAAATCGATGGCCGGAAACTCCGCGCGGGCGCGGCCGAGATCACGCTGAGCACGCGCGATGCGCGCCTGATCGAATACCAACCCGACTGGCGGGCGCGCCTGCTGGCGGTGATCACCGATCCCAGCATCGCGCTGATCCTGATGATGATCGGCCTCTACGGCCTGCTGTTCGAATTCTCCAACCCGGGTTTCGGCCTGCCGGGCGTGCTCGGCGCGATCTGCCTGCTGCTCGGCTTGTATGCGCTGCAATTGCTGCCGGTGAACTACGTCGGTCTGGCGCTGATCGGGCTGGGCATTGCGTTGATGGTGGCGGAAGCGTTTCTGCCCAGTTTCGGCGTGCTCGGCATCGGCGGCGTGCTGGCCTTCGTGATCGGCGCGGTGATCCTGATCGACACCGATCTACCCGGCTTCGGCATTCCGCTCGCGCTGATAGGCGGGATTGCCGTGCTGAGTGCGCTGTTGATCGGGCTGCTCGGCGGCATGGCCTTGAAAGCGCGCAAACAGCGGCTGGTGAGCGGTGATGCGGACCTGATCGGCAGCGTCGGCGAGATGCTGGAAGATGCGTCGGGCGAAGGCTGGGCGCGGATCCACAGCGAAACTTGGCGCACGCGTGCAACCTCCGCGCTGCAGCGCGGCCAAAAGGTCAGGGTGCTGGCCCGCGACGGCCTGGTGCTGCAGGTGGAAGCCATAACAACGCGCAACAAAGGAGAGTGACCATGTTCGGTATCGAGTTTGGATTCGGCGGCGTCGTTTTATTGCTGGTGGTGTTGTTCGCAACCTCGTTTCGCATCCTGCGCGAATACGAGCGCGGCGTGGTGTTCATGCTCGGCCGCTTCTGGAAGGTCAAAGGCCCCGGCCTGGTGCTGGTGATTCCCGGCGTGCAGCAGATGGTGCGCACCGATCTGCGCACGGTGGTGCTGGACGTGCCGACGCAGGACGTGATCTCGCGCGACAACGTCTCGGTCAAGGTCAATGCCGTGGTGTATTTCCGCGTCGTCGACCCGCAGAGGGCGATCATCCAGGTCGAGGACTTTCTCGCCGCCACCAGCCAGCTCGCCCAGACCACGCTGCGCTCGGTGTTGGGCAAGCACGAGCTGGACGAGATGCTGGCCGAGCGCGAGCGGCTCAACCTGGACATCCAGCAGGTGCTCGACGCCCAGACCGACGCCTGGGGCATCAAGGTGGGCAATGTCGAAATCAAGCATGTCGACATCGACGAGTCCATGGTGCGCGCCATCGCCAAACAGGCGGAAGCCGAGCGCGAGCGGCGCGCCAAGGTGATCCACGCCGAAGGCGAGCTGCAAGCCGCGGAGAAACTGTTGCAGGCCGCGCAAATCCTGGCGCAGCAGCCCGAGGCGATGCAGTTGCGCTACATGCAGACCCTCGCCGCCATCGCCGGCGACAAGTCCAATACCATCGTGTTCCCGCTGCCGATCGACCTGCTCTCCGCCTTGAGCAGCATCGCCGCCGGACACAGAGCCTGATGTCGGGAAGGAAGGTCGATATGCCGCAGCCGCAGGACATCCTCGATTTCTGGTTCTCGCCCGCCGTCGGCAAGCACTGGTTTGCCTCCACGCCCGCCCTCGACGCGGAAATCAAGACCCGTTTCGAGGCCATCTGGCGGCAGGCGACGGCCGGCGAACTCGACGCTTGGGCGGAAACGCCGGATGGGGTGCTGGCCCTGATCATCGTGCTCGACCAGTTGCCGCTGAACATGTACCGCGGCGAGCCGACGGCGTTCGCCAGTGAGCAGCAGGCGGTCGCGCTGACCAAGCAGGCCGTGGCGCGCGGCTGGCACCGCGAGATGGCGGACGATCGCCGGCTGTTTCTGTTTTTGCCGCTGATGCACAGCGAAAACCTGGACGACCAGGAACAGTCCGTGCAGCTGTTCCGCGCCGCCGGCATGGACACCCGTTGGCCCGAGCATCACCGCGCCATCGTCCAACGCTTCGGCCGCTTCCCGCACCGCAACGCCCTCCTCGGCCGCGCCAACACGCCGGCGGAACAGGCCTATCTCGCCTCCGATGCCGCGTTCAAGGGCTGACGCCCGGCGCGGGCGCCGCCCGGCTGGCTTCGACTTCGGCGTGGCACGGCGCCAGCAGCCGATGCGCCAGTTGAGCGACGTCCTGCGTATGCAGGTGTTCCGCAAATGCGGCCAGCTCCGCATCGTGCGCATCGGCCAGAGCGGCGACCAGGGCTTTTGCGGCTTCGCCCGGAGTCGGCCCGCCGGGCTTGAAGCCGGGCCAATCGTTGTAATGCGACAGCAATTCCTCGCGATGGCGCCGGTACAACGGGCTGTTGCGGGTGAAATCGAGCTCGGCCTGCTTCGCCGCGGCCTCGGCGTCGATCTCGGCATCACTGCTCCGGTAGTGCGCCTTCTCGGCGTCGCTCCAGTGCGGCTTGTCGCCATGCGTCTCGCGCAAGGCCGCGAAGTTGTCCTTCAGCATGATCTGGGAATGGCTGTGCACATCGCGGAACACGTGCACCAGATCCTTGCCATGGCCTTCCTTGCCGACATAGCGCATCTCCGCCGTCACGCGGCGTGGATTGAAGCCGAACTGGCGGGCGCAGGCGCGGCGCAGCGTGTCGAAGAGTTCATTGATTTTCGCGGGATTCACTGCCATTCCTTTCAAGCAAAGCGGAGCGTGGCCAGGCCGATAGCGGCCACCCGCAGCATACGCCACTCGCCGCCCGGAATATGGCGCGGGATTGGCGCAGACCGGCCCGGCGGGCCTTCGCCGGTGTTGGCCATTCGCCCGCGTTTGTCTTTCGCAGCTATTTGTCGCCAGAATCCGCCTCGCCGCCCTGCCGCACGCAAGACGGGACTACCCAACCGACGGAGAAAATCATGCGCTTCCTGCTGGCCTCGCTCGCTCTGCTGATCCTGTCCCAACCCGCCGCCGCCAACAGCCCGGCCTGGCCCGCGCTGCAGCCCCTGCCGTTCGGCTGGCCGATGCCGCAACAACCGGGCGCACAGCCGTTCGGCTGGCCGATGCCGCAACCGATGCAACCGCCGCCGGCCCAACCCGACCCGCGCATGGTGCTGTTGTCCGGCCTGGCGAATCCGCAGGCGATCGAGACGCTGATGCGGCTGGCCCCGCTGCTGGCCAACCAGCCGGTCATCGATGGCATGCTGAAGCTGGCCGCGGTGGCCGCCAACCCGCGCACCGCGGAGGGCTTCCTCAATCTGGCCGCCGCGCTCGCCGAGCCGCAGACCATGGAAACCCTGTCACGCCTGATCGGCGCGATGTCGAATCCCCGCCTGGGCGAAGCCCTCACCACGCTGTCCGACCCCAAGGTGCTCGCGGCCGTCGTCACGCTGACCTCCGTCCTCGCCGGCGCGGTCGCACCGGCGCGCTGACGCCGGCGGCGCGCACTGCGGCGGATCGGTCTGAGCCAACAGCCAAGGCATGGCGCAAAATCCGTATCAACGTCAGCCGTCGGGAACGTTTTCCTCGGGCCGAACACGGCCAGTTTCAGACGGCCGATGGGGCATGTTTGAAGGCCCCCGACAGAACTCTGTACGGACATTCACGCCCCGGTGCGTTCTCGGAGACTGGCCTCAGCTCATCTACTGACAGAAAAAACCGTTCTGCCACGATCGATATATGCTCGAGAATTGAGCCATAGGAGACAGCCATGAACCGGAAAAGAATTGAACGCATCACTCTGGAGCCCGGCAAATGCGGAGGACGTCCATGCATCCGTGGTTGTCGTATCCGCGTCAGCGACATCCTGAGCCTGCTCGGGGCGGGCGCATCCCATGCCGAAATCCTTGAGGATTATCCCTTTCTCGAAGAGGAAGACATCCTTGCCGCCCTCGACTACGCGGCCATTCAGACCGACCACCCCATCCTGATCGCGGCATGAAGCTGCTGGTGGACAACCAGTTACCCTTGGCCCTGGCGCGGTACCTGGCTGCCAATGGCTTCGATTGCCAACATGTCCAGGATATCGACATGGGCGCGGCAGCTGACCGGGTGATCTGGGAGCACGCGAAAGCGCATGGCATGGCCATCGTCACCAAGGACGAAGACTTCCCGTTGATGGCGGACAAGCAGGGCAGCATCCCGCCGCAAGTCGTCTGGGTGCGTCTGGACAATTGCCGCAAGGCCGCCTTGCTGCAAGCTTTCACTCCGTTGCTGCCCGACTTGCGGGCATTGCTGGATGACGGCGGCAGCGTCATCGAGATACGGTAGCCCTGGCGGTACCAGGCCGACATCCGCCTTGGAAGCGCCCCGATAGCGTACCGATAGGGTAACTGCTCGACATGGCTCTGTTGGTGCGCGAACACATGGTTCGTCTCAGCGCCGGGTGCCCATCGCCGCCAAGGCAGCCCCAACGAGAGCCGCCCAGCCTTCGACTTCATGACAATCGACTATCTGGGGTTGAGCTGCCATCCACTCTCAAGCCAATCGCCGGGCCGTCCCAAGATTGATTTGGCCCCACGGGGGCGGCTCGGGGGCTTTTCGAGCCGGGGGAACAGCTAACTTCCCGCGAACTTTGGCTGATCAGCCTCAAGAGACCGTCAATACAGCGCTGGCAAATCGCGTGAAGGTCGGCTTTGGGGAACGCATGCCTCGGGTAAAACCCAGCCATGAGCGGGCGTTCGATGTTTGCTCAGAATCTTACTTTCACGGCCCCCACGTCTCTGGACCAGTTTTCCATATCACCAGGTTTTCCTCTCTGAAAAGCCCAGCGAACTCGCCGCCCAACCTCAACTATCTGCCGCAGTAACTTTGGTGATTACATTGCTACATGAGGCCGGTAAACTTGAAGTAGGAGTAGGTCCATGACAGGACGGCATTCCTTCACACGATGACAAGCAGCTTCAATCCAGAAGTATTTCGGTGGGCGAGAGAGAGTGCCGGCTTAGCGCCGGAGGAAGCTGCACGCGCTATCGGCATCGTCCCCGCGTCATTGGCTGCGATTGAACACGGGGAAAGGGTACCTTCACGCACAAATTTGGCGAACATGGCCAGGGTTTATCGTAGGTCGCTGCTCACGCTCTACCTGCCTGTACCGCCTCAAAAAGGTGACCGGGGCGAGGATTTCCGAACTGTTGTCACTGAGCGAACTGTGGCGGGGGAGGCCAACTTAGACGCCCTAGTGCGCGATCTTAGGGTTCGGCAGGGCCTGGTGCGGACAATCCTGGAAGACGAGGAAGGCACTCGGCCTCTCGACTTCGTCGGCTCAGCGAGCATGAAGGATGGCACTGCCAGCCTGTGCAAGTTGATCGAACAACAACTTGGTCTGACTCGTACCGAATACAGGGCGCAGAGCAATGCTGAGGCTGCGTTTGCGCTACTCCGTGAAAAGACCGAGCAGGCTGGTATTTTCGTTTTGCTCACGGGCAACCTTGGAAGCCATCACTCGGCTATCCCAGTTGAAGCGTTCCGCGGTTTTGCGATAGCTGACCCGATCGCACCATTCATCGTGATCAATGATGGCGACGCCAAGGCTGCTTGGTCGTTCACTCTGCTGCACGAGCTGGCACACTTGTGGCTCGGTGCCACCGGTGTAAGCGGTGGTGGTTATCTGGAACAAAGGATCGAACGTTTCTGCAACGACGTGGCGGGCGAGTTCTTGCTTCCCCTTTCCGATGTCGAGATGATCAATGTGGCTGGGCTCGACAAGGATGCCCAGATTGCCTTGATCGCCGATTACTCCGCCCTATGGCGAATCAGCCGCCAGATGGTTGCTTATGGCCTGTACAAGGCTAACCGTATTACGTTGGCCACATGGAAGGTACTTGAGGCAGCGATTCGTGAGTTGTGGGTCGCGGAGCGCAGGCGTGAGAAAGAGTTGGCTCGTAGCAAAACCTCGGGCCCAAGTTACTACGTCATTCGGCGCCATCGCCTGGGTCACGCTATGCTCGACTTCGCGCACCGCGCTATGGACGCCGGAACATTATCGCCAGTGAAGGCTGCCAAAGTGCTTGGGGTTAAGCCTCGAAGCGTCTACCCGCTACTGGCGGTTGCACCATGATCGGCGCTTAGATGGTGTACTTGCTTGACGCGAGTGTGCTAATCACAGCCCACAACCTCTACTACCCAATCGACGCAGTGCCCGAATACTGGGAGTGGCTCGCCCACATGGGTGCTCAAGGCCAAGTCAAGATGCCCTTTGAAATTCATGAGGAAGTCAAGGAAGGACCTGATGGGGAAAAAGACCCACTCTTCGCGTGGCTACAGCAGGAAGAAATGAAAAATGCATTGCTCCTGCCCGACACGGTTGACCCGGGGCTAGTGCAGAAGGTCATCGTCCAAGGCTATGCCCCTGATTTGACCGACGACCAACTTGAACAATTGGGCCGCGACCCGTTTCTGATTGCCTATGCTTTGGCAGCTCAAGGTCGGTGCGTTGTAACAGTTGAAACGTCCGAACCTAAGAAACTGCGCCAGAACCGCAAGATTCCTGACGTATGCAAGACCATGGGGGCTGCCTGTTGCAATCCCTTTGAGTTCAATCGCAGGCTCGGCTTCCGAACCAACTGGAAGCAACAAATTTAGGTCTGCATGCGCCCACATCGCTCGGCGTGGAACGCGATTAACCTTGCAATTGTCATCTCTGAATCGCCCCGGATTTTGAGGAGGCTCTAACTCTTGAGAAGATAGAGCCATGAAGAAGACGAACAAATTTTCCCCGGAAGTCCGTGAACGCGCCGTGCGCCTGGTGCAGGAGCACCGTGGCGAATACCCGTCGATGTGGGCCGCCATCGAGTCGATTGCACCTAAGATCGGCTGTGTCCCGCAAACGCTGCACGACTGGGTGCGCCGGCATGAAATCGACACGGGCAAACGTGATGGCGTGAGCACGGCCGAACACGAACGCATCAAAGCCCTGGAGCGCGAGGTCAAGGAACTGCGCCGGGCCAACGAAATCCTCAAGCTGGCCAGCGCGTTTTTTGCACAGGCGGAGCTCGACCGCCGCATCAAGTCATGAGGGAATTCATCGATCAGCATCGCGACACCTTCGGGGTCGAGCCGATCTGCAAGACCTTGCGGATCGCCCCGTCGGGATATCGGCGACATGCCGCCCAGCAGCGATCTCCCACACTGCGCTGTGCCCGCGCCCAACGCGATGAGGCGTTGCTCCCTCGAATTGAACATGTCTGGCAAACCAACCTGCAGGTCTATGGCGCCGACAAGATCTGGCATCAGCTCAATCGAGAAGGGATTCAGGTTGCCCGTTGCACCGTCGAGCGGCTCATGCGGCGGGCGGGCCTGCATGGCGTCAGGCGGGGCAAGGTCGTGCGCACCACGATCCCGGACAAGGCCGCGGCTTGCCCGCTGGACCGGGTGAATCGGCAATTCAAGGCCGATCGTCCGAACCAGCTTTGGGTGTCGGATTTCACCTATGTCTCGACCTGGCAAGGCTGGTTGTACGTGGCGTTCGTCATCGACGTGTTCGCCCGGCGCATCGTCGGCTGGCGAGTCAGCCGTTCGATGCGGACCGACTTCGTGCTCGACGCGCTGGAGCAAGCCCTGTACGACCGCCAGCCGGAGCGCGCGGAGGCCTTGATCCACCACTCCGACAGGGGCTCG
Source organism: uncultured Thiobacillus sp. (assembly GCA_964466195.1). Lineage (GTDB taxonomy): Bacteria > Pseudomonadota > Gammaproteobacteria > Burkholderiales > Thiobacillaceae > PFJX01. The sequence continues at coordinate 222,330 of CAYXMQ010000001.1, read as the reverse complement.
CAGTACGTCTCCATCCGCTACACCGAGCGTCTCGCCGAAGCCGGCATAGAACCGTCCGTGGGCAGCCGGGGCGACAGCTACGACAACGCCTTGGCCGAGACGATCAACGGGCTGTACAAGGCCGAGCTGATCCACCGCCGGGCGCCCTGGAAGACCCAGGAGGCGGTTGAACTGGCCACGCTGGAATGGGTGTCTTGGTTCAATCACCACCGCTTGCTGGCGCCGATCGGCTACATTCCGCCTGTCGAGGCTGAGGCAATCTACTATCGGCAACTCGCCGAGCAGGCCACTTCGGTGGCTTAACTTAAACCAAATGGCCTCCATGAAAGCCGGGGCGGTTCATCTCAGACTATTCAGTCAATAAATCCTAATGACTGTAGCGGGTCGATAGCGCCAGTTCGCAGATTCGAGAAGCAGACGCTCAACCTTGATGCTTGGAATTTCGGCGCGACTGGCCGCCCCGGCCGATCAGCCAAAAATACGCCCCGGTTTCACAACCGGCCGCCTGCTGACCTGCAGCGGCGCCCTCGGTAACGCAGTTTTCCCGGCCGGCTTCTGCGCCGAACGGCATCGCCACCCCGTTTCTTTGGGCCAGCAAGCGTGCCTCACCCCGCTAGGCGGGTTCCGCCGCCGCGCCGGCCGCGGCCCCGAACAGTCCCCGCCGCGCGCCCTCGCTGACCGCCACCACGGCGGGGTGGGTCAAGCGGCGTTCCACCGAGATCGCGAAGAAGCGTTCCTGGATTTCGTCGGTCTGGCCCAGGCTGGGCGTGCCGTACTGGACTTCGACTTCGGCCACGCTGGCGGCCGGCGCCGGAAACACGCCGCAGCCGGCCTGGCCGAAGGCTTTCATCAACGCATCGTCGTCGAACTCGCCGACGATGCGCGGGCGGATGGCCTGCCGCTCCAGCCAGCGCAGCAGCGGCGCGCGCAGGGCGCTGTCCTCGCCGGGGATCAACAGCGGCGCGCCGTCCAGGTTGGCGGGAAATTCGCCGCCCAGTTTCTCGGCCAGCGCGGGCGCGGCCAGAAAGGCGACGCCGCATTGCCCGAGCGGATGGCTGTAGCCCTTCACGTCCATGTTGGCCGGAATCGGCCGGTCGGCCAGCACCATGTCCAGCCGATGGATGGCCAGTTCCGCCAGCAAACGGTCGAGCCGGTCCTCTCGGCAGATCAGGCGCACCGTCTCGGGCAGCGACAAGGCCGGCGACAGCAGCCGGTGGGCGATGGCTTTGGGCACTACGTCGGCGATGCCGACGCGAAACGGGAACAGACGATCCTCCGGGCGGCCGCGCAGCATCTCTTCCAACTCCGCGCCGACCTGAAAGATTTCATCGGCGTACGACATCGCCAGGCGCCCGGACTCGGTCAGTTCCATGCGTTTGCCGACCCGCCGGAACAGCGGCGTGCCGAGCTGCTGCTCGAACTGGCTGAGCTGGCCGGAAAGGGTCTGCGGGGTCAGATGCAGGCGTTCGCCGGCGCGCGTGATGCCGCCGGCTTTGGCCACGGTCCAGAAGTAATGCAGATGGCGGTAATTGAGCATGGCGACGCTTCGTGTTTATCGATAGATGGGCAAAGACTAATCGAATTTCATTGCGGCTGACGACGCGCCTTAGGCGATCTCTCTGCCTTCGCCCGCCTCCTCGTAAGTGCGGCCATCGCGGATGTGATAGAGGCGCTTGAAGGTGGGGATGATCTTCTCGTCGTGGGTCACGACGATGATCGCGGTGCGGTACTGGCTGGCCATCTGGTTGAGGATGCGCATGACGCCCAGCGCGCGTTCGCTGTCCAGCGGCGCGGTAGGTTCGTCGGCGAGGATCACCGGCGGCTGGTTGGCCAGCGCGCGGGCGATGGAGACGCGCTGTTGCTCACCGCCGGACAATTGCGACGGTTGCGCCTTCGCCCGATGCGCCACGTCCAGCGCCTGCAGCAGTGCCACGGCGCGTTGGCGCGCTTCGGCATTGGGGCGTCCCGAGAGCATGGGCAGCAAGGCGACGTTGTCGGTCACGTCGAGGAAGGGAATCAGATAGGGCGCCTGGAATACGAAGCCGATCTTGTCACGCCGCAGCGCGCGCAGATCGAGCGTCTTCCAGGCGCCGTCGTAGAGGATTTCACCGCCCAGCGTCATGCGCCCGGCGCTCGGTTCGATCACCGCGCCCAGGCATTTGAGCAGCGTGCTCTTGCCGGAGCCGCTGGGGCCGACCAGGCCGACCACTTCGCCGGGGGCGACGCGCATGTTGACGTCCTTCAATGCGTCCACCGCGGTGTCGCCGCTGCCATAGCGTTTGCGCAGGCCTTCGATATGGATGCCGTCATTTTCCAGGTTCATCTCAACCTCCTATCGCGGTGGCCGGGTCCACCCGCAGCGCGGCGCGGATGGCCAGCGTGCTGGCCAGCGCGCAGATCAACATCACCGCGACGAAGCCGCGCAGCGCGTCGTCCGGGGTCAGCAGCACGTATTTGGGAAACGCCGGCGCCCAGAAGGTGGCGGCGACCTTGCCCACGGCGAAGCCGATCAGGCCCAGGCCCAGCGCCTGCTGCAGGATCATGCCGGCGATGCTGCGATTGCGGCAGCCGATCAGTTTCAGCACGGCGATCTCGCGAATCTTGCCCAGCGTCATCGTGTAGATGATGAAGGCGACGATGGCCGCGCTGACGATGGCCAGGATGACCAGAAACATCGCGATCTGGCGGGCCGAGGTGGCGATCAGCTTGGCCACCAGGATTTCCTCCATCTGCGTGCGGGTATAGGCCTGCAGGTGTTTCCAGCGGCGGATCTCCTGCGCCACCGCTTCCGGCTCCCGATCTGCCGCCACGCGCACCAGCACGGCGTTGACGTTGTGGTTGCTGGACTGGGCGGCCTGGATGGCGTCGAGCAATCCCGGCACGCCGGGACGGTTCAAGGCCGGGTTGGCGGCGGTGCGCACGCGGTCGTTGCGGATGGCCTCGTTGTCCTTGAGAAACTGCGCCTCTTGCGCGTCCTTGAGCGGGATGAACAGCATCGGATCGCCGCCCGACGAGACCATGCGCCGGGTCAGCCCCACCACGGTGTAGTCGTGGCGGCGGATGCGGATGGCTTCGCCCAACGCGAAGCCGGTCTTCACATCCGCCACCGCCTCGTAATGGCCGCGCGTAAGCTGCCGGCCGGCGACCAGGTAGCCCGGTTCGCCGGGCTGGCCGGGCGTGATGCCGACCACCATCGCCCGCACGTCTGAATCGCCCCGGCGCACCTGCATGGTGAGATAGGTGGCATTGGCGGCGGCGGCGACGCCGGCCAGGCCGAGCAGGGAACGATAGCTGTCGTCGCGCAGGCTGGACGGCTCGGCATACGGCCCCAGCGTGTCCTTCTGCACCACCCAGAGATCGGCGCCGCTGTTTTGCAGCAACACTTTGGCGTCGTCCACCATGCCACGGTAGACCCCGGCCATGGTCAGCGTGACGCCGATCAGCAAGCCCAGACCGATTCCGGTGAACACGAATTTGGCCCAGGAATGCAGGATGTCGCGCCCGGCCAGGCTGATCATGGTTGCTGCCCGGGCAGCGCCGACACGACCTTGATGCGGCTGCCGGCGGCCAGTTCGCGTTCGCTGTACGCCACCACCTCGGCGCCGGCTCGCAGACCGGCGAGGATTTGTACGCGGCCGTCGAGGCCGCGCGCACCGGTTTTCACGGCAACGAAACGCGGTTTTTCAGCGGCAATCGTCCACACCCCGACCTGCCCGCCCAGCCGCTTCAGGCTGGCATTGGAAACGATCGGAGAGGACGCGGCGGCGGGCAGGTCGAGAGTGACTTCGGCCAGCTCGCCAATGGCAACCCCGGCGCGGGGCGCGTCGACGTCAAACGCGACCTGTGCGATGCGCTCCTCGGTGATCGCATCGCCGACCAGTTCCAGCCGCGCCACCTTGCCCGCCAGCGGCGCATGCGGCCGCGAACGCAGCACGATGCGCGCCGGCAGGCCGACAGCCAGCCCTTCGGAGCGGCCCTGATCGAAGCGCACGCGCAGCCACAGGCTGGCCGGGTCGACCAGACGCACGACGGCCTGGCCGGCCACCACCGTGGAACCCGGTTCGGCCTCGCGCGCGCTCACTACGCCATCGCTCGGCGCCAGCAGGCGCACATTGGCGCGCTGCCGGCGCAGCCCTTGCCGTTCCGCGTCCAGCCGGTCGATCTCCTGGCGCGCGCCGGCCAGACCGGCCGTGGCGGCGGCCAGCGCAGCGCGGGCGGATTGCTCTTCCTGCGCCTTGGCGTCCACCACGCTTTGGCTGACGAATTTCTGCGCCCCCAATTCCGCATAGCGGCGCGCGTTGATCGCCGCGAGCTCCCGCTTGCTGGCGGCATCCTGTTGCTGCGCCAGCGCCACCGCCACCGCGCTGCGCGCGCGCGCCAGGCCGGCGTCCAGAGCCGTCACCCGTTGATCCAGGTCGACCGGGTCCATCTCCGCCAGCAATTGCCCGGCGCGCACCGGATCGCCGACATCGACCAGCACCCGCTGTACCCGCCCGGCGACCGTAGGGCCGATCAGATAGGCGCGCCGCGCCTCCACCGTGCCGATGCCGAACAACGCCGGCGCCACCGCGCCCTGCTCAACCGTCGTCAGCGTCACGCGGATCGGCGCCAGCGGACCGCTGCGCGCCACGACGAAGCCCAGGCCGGCCAACAGCAGGCCGCCCATGAGGGCAAACAACCATTTGCCGGAGAAGAAGGGGAGTTTCATGCGCGTTCCTGGTGGATAGAGGGGGGGATTGGCACAGGGCGCGACGCTCTCTTACCTCCAATCCGTCAGGCTTACGCCGATGCCAAGAGATTGCTGGCGGAGGTTGTCGTCGATGAGTGATTCGCCGTAACCGTTGAAGTATTGGACATAGCCCTTGAGCCGGCCATGCAGCGGGAAACGCCAACTGGCCTGAATCGCACCGCGCTTGGCTGTGCTGTTCAGGTTGTTGCGCAACTTCGGCGGATAGGCTGCTTATGCGCCGCTTGCGAAGAGCGGCGGGCGACAGGGCCGCCCGCCGCTCGGGCTTATTGCTGCGGCACGATGATGCTGTCTTGCCCGGTCTGGCGATGTTCCTGGCGCATCTCGCGGTTCTGTTGCTTGTCGCGGTTCTGCTGCTTGTCGCGGTTCTGTTGCATCTCGCCGGCATGCGTCGCGTCGCGAGTGCGCGTCCTCGTCATATCGCCGGCGCCCTGGCCATTCATTTGGCCGGCACCGCCGCCCATGCCGCCGGGGCCGCGGGCTTGAACATCGAGCGTCGTGCCGACGGCGAGGAGCGTGGCGAAAACGGCGAGAAGAGATTTTGCTTGGCTCATGGTATGGCTCCTATGTCTTACATTGAAAAAACCGGGGTGCAGGCAGCTGCCCTCAGCGCGCGCGACCACGTTCGACCCGTTCAATCCGTTCGGTCCGCCCGGAACGTTCGACGCGCTCTGGACGTTCAGCCCGGCTGCTATACGACTCCATGCGGGCTTCGAAGCCGGTGCCAAAGCGGGATTCGTCATCCAGTTTGGGCGGGCGGGGTGGGGCGGCGGACGGCTCTCCGTATTGCGCCGGCCCGTTCCCCGCGGCGGCCTGAACAGAACCGGCGAAGAGCAGGGCCGTGAAGAGGGGGATACGGTTGGCTAGATTCCACATCGCATTTCGGCATAGCTGCATTGGGAGAGAAGTATCCGGCGCGGCCATTTCCCGGGCTTTACCCAGCCGCCACAGGTTGTTTCAGGTTGTTTCGCGGCGCTCGACGGCTGGTCGTTGTCGGTAACATGCGTTTTCCGGCATTCCAGACCGGGGAGGAAAGCGGACATGGGCGAGGGGGCTAGACCACGCATTCTGGTAGTGGACGACGATGCGGCGCTGCGCGAGCTGGTCGCCGATTACCTCGGCGGCAGCGGTTTTCAGGTCGAAGGGGTCGGCGACGGCGTCGCTTTTCGCGCCAGACTGGCGCAACAGCCTGTCGATCTGGTGGTGCTCGATCTGATGCTGCCGGGCGAGGACGGCTTGAGCCTGCTCAAATGGCTGCGTGCCGGAGGCGGCCCGCCGGTGATCATCGTTTCGGCGCGCGGCGAGGAGGTCGACCGAGTCGTGGGGCTGGAACTCGGCGCCGACGACTATCTGGCCAAACCGTTCGGGCCGCGTGAGCTGCTCGCGCGAGTGCGCGCCGTGCTGCGCCGCGGCGCAGCCGACCATGCGCCGAAAGAAACCGCTGCCGCGGTCGCCGCATTCGGCCCGTTTCGACTGGATCTCGCCACCCATGTGCTGACCCGGGACGGCCGCGAAATCACCCTGACATCCGGCGAATTCACGCTGTTGCGCCTGTTTCTCGAACACGCCAATCAGGTGCTGACCCGCGACCAGTTGATCACCCTGGTCAAGGGTTACGAACGCGCGCCGTTCGACCGCAGCGTGGATGTGCGGGTGACCCGTCTGCGCCGCAAGATCGAGCCGAATCCGGAAGCGCCGATCTACCTGCGCACGATCTGGGGCGAGGGTTATCTGTTCTCGCCGCGCGGCGAGGGCGCGAGTTGAAACCGCGTCGCTCGCTGTTTCGCCGTAGCGCACTGATCGTGGCGGCCGGCCTGCTGGTATTCCAGTTCGCGTCCGGCACGGCCATCTTCATCAATCTGATGCTGCCGTTGGCGCATCGTTCTGCCGACGATCTGGCCGCCCTGCTGGTGCTGTCCGCGCGCACCTGGGTGGAACTGCCGCCTGCGACACGAGCGGCCTTTGCCGCGGAATTACGCGCCAGCCACGGCCTCGATTTGAACGCGGACAAGCTCATCCTCGGCGAGGAAAGCCGGCATCGCCCCTATATCCACTTTCTGCGCGCGGCCCTAGCCGCACGCCTCGGCCCCGGTTCCCAGCCGCGGGTGACGGAAACCGCGGACGGCCGCTTTCACGCGGCGATCCCGATCGCTCGCCGCGTGCTGCAGTTCAGCTTCTCCAAGGAGTTGGTCGCCCCGCGTCCATCGCACGCGCTGGCCTGGAGCATCGCCGCCGGCCTGCTGGTCACGCTGATCACCGCCTGGCTGCTGGCGCGCCGTGTGACCGCGCCGGTGGCGCGTCTGGCCGAGGCGGCGCGCCAGATCGGCGCCGGCGAACGTCCGCCGCGACTGCCGGAGTCGGGCGAACAGGAGCTGGCCGACCTGGAACGGGTGTTCAACCAGACCGCCGCCCAGCTCGCGGCGCGGCGCGACAACCAGAGCACGTTGCTGGCCGGCGTCTCGCACGATCTGCGCAGCCCGCTCGGCCGCCTCAAGATGGCGCTGGGCATGCTCGCAGAAGAACGCGATTCGCCGTTGCTTGCCCGCATGGAGCGCGATGTCGCCGAAATGGAAAGCCTGATCGGCGCGCAACTGGAACTCGCCCGCGCGCAGGAACGAGAGCAGGCGCAAAGCACCGACATCGACGCGTTGCTGGCCGAACTGCTCGAAGCGGCGGAAGCCCGTTCGCCCGGACAAACCCGGCTGCGCGCCCAGCCGCCGCCTTGCCGGATGGATATCGCTGCGCTGGCGCTGCGCCGCAGCGTCGCCAATCTGTTGGAAAACGCGCTGCGCTACGCCGGGCCGGGCCGTCTGGAACTGGTGCGGCGTCGCTGCCGCGGCGGCCTGCTGATCGGCGTGCGCGATTGCGGGCCGGGCATTCCTGCCGATCAGCGCGAGGCCGTATTTCGGCCCTACTTTCGCCTCGATCCGTCGCGCAACCGCGACACCGGCGGCAGCGGCCTGGGCCTGGCCATCGCCCGGCAACTGGCGGAAACCCAGGGTTGGAAAATCGCCGTCAAACAGCGACTGAGCGGCGGCGCCAGCGTCTGGCTGGCGATCCCGAGCGGGCGCCGCTGACGCGGCCGGTATAAGCCAAAACCGAGCCCGAAGGCGCGCCGAGGCAAAAAAGGGGCGACCGCCCTTACCTTCGTTTATTACGAAGGTTCCGCAAACAATAATCGAATTTCATTGGTGCTTATGGCGGCCTACACTGCGCCCCTGTTTTTCATTCACTCTCGGCAAGGAAACCGCCATGAAGAATGTCGTTCCCGCTTCGCCCCCCACCGCACAGCCGAAAAGTTCGGCGGCGGCCTCCGGCACGTTCGCGATCCGCCTCGGCGTCGCGGTGGCGGCGTTGCTGTTGCTGGTGATGTTCCTCCTGCTCGGACGCGTCGCCTTGCAGCAGTCCGACACCATGCAGTCCTTGCAGGAGCGGCCCGTTAGTTCGGATCAGGGCGAAGCGCCCTCCGTCTCACCAGCCTTTCCGCCCGCTGACTAAATAGGACACCAGCATGCAAATCGATATCCACGCACACGGCTTCACATTGACCGACGGCATCCACGACTATGTGTTGAAACGGCTGGCCTACAGCCTCAACTACGGCGACGAACACATCACGCGGGTCAACGTGCGGCTGTCCGACATCAACGGACCGCGCGGCGGCGAAGACAAGCGCTGCCTGATCGAACTACGCCTGAAGGGCGCGCCCGAAGTGGTCATCGAAGACACCGAGAGCGATCTCTATGTCGCCATCGACCGCGCCACCGACCGCGCCAGTCGAACCCTGGCGCGACGCCTGGCCAAGCAGCGCAACTTTGCGCCCGAGGCGGTGTCCGAGACAGCGGCCGAATGGCAAAGGTCGGCTGCCGATCGGGCGGCTGATGCAACCGCTGCAGCCGACGATCTGCGCGCTGCGCCGCAGCCATGAGTTCGACTTTGTACTCGGGAGCTTCGTCATGAATCTGCTCGCTCTGGCCGGCCGAATCGCGCCGCGCCTCTTCGCCATCCGCAAGGGAACCTGGATCGCCCTGGGCGGCGGGTTGCTGCTGGTGTTCGGCCTGCTGATCTGGGCCGGCGTGGCGGCCTTGTCCTGGCTGTGGGGCCAAACCCCCGCGCTGGCCGAGGCGGGCAAGCGCGCCGCCGATGTGGCTCTGGCGCAGGTCGAACAGGCCGCCCCCGGGCTGAAGGAACAGGCGGCGGTCTGGCTGCCTGACGTGAGCAAAGACGCGGCAGCCGTCAACGAGCCGCCGGCGCGCGACGTCAGCGGCCCCGACATCGGCCCGGTGGCGCGCTATCCCGGGCTGGCGCGCGATTATTACAGCCGCGAAGGCCGCAGCGTCGAAGTGCATTACGCCGGCCGCGCGGATTTCCAGGCCGTACTGGAACACTACACACGCGGCTTCACGGCCGCCGGCTACCGCCAGGAAGTGCTTAACGCCACGCGTGCAGCCGAGCAGCACCGCTATGCCAAGGGCGACGACCTGATCGAGTTGAAGCTGCTGGCCAAGCCGCACGATAGCGTGCAGGTCATACTCAAAGACACAATCTGATTACATCGATACAAAGGAGCCACCATGAAACGCATTTTCCTTTTTCTCGCCACCAACCTGGCCATCGTATTGGTGCTCTCGCTGACCATGCGGCTGCTCGGCGTGGAGCCGTACCTGAATGAAAACGGCCTCAATCTGGGCGCGTTGCTGATCTTCGCCGCGGTCATGGGCTTCGGCGGTTCGTTGATTTCGCTGGCCATGTCGAAGTGGATGGCCAAGAAATCGGTCGGCGCCCAGGTCATCACCGACCCGCGCACGCAGGAAGAACTCTGGCTGATCCAGACCGTGGCCCGCCAGGCGCAGGCGGCCGGCATCAAGATGCCGGAAGTGGCGATCTGGGATTCGCCCGAGGTCAACGCCTTCGCCACCGGCATGAACAAGAATGCGGCGCTGGTTGCGGTGTCCACCGGCCTGCTGCGCGGCATGACCAAGGCGGAGGCGGAAGCGGTGATGGCGCACGAGATTTCGCACGTCGCCAATGGCGACATGGTGACGCTGGCGCTGATTCAGGGCGTCGTGAACACCTTCGTGATGTTCTTCTCGCGCGTCATCGGCCATCTGGTCGACAAGATCGTGTTCAAGACCGAGCGCGGCCAGGGGCCGGCCTTCTACGTCACGATGATCATCGCGGAAGTGATTCTGGGCGTGCTCGCCTCGATCATCGTCATGTGGTTCTCGCGTCAGCGTGAGTTCCGCGCCGACGCCGGCGGCGCCACGTTGGCCGGCCGCCAGAACATGATCGCCGCGCTGGAACGCCTGAAACAGGCGCACACCCCGCCGCTGCCCGAGAAAATGGCCGCGTTCGGCATCAGCGGCGGCGGCGATGGCGGCTTCAACCTCAAGCGCCTGTTCATGACGCATCCGCCGCTGGACGAGCGCATCGCCGCATTGAAGTCGTTCCAGTAAAACCGGCTTTTGCCCGGACGCCACGGCGGCCGGGCAAAAGCACAGCGTCCCCCGGCGGGCCGCAAATGCCGGCTGCGGCCATTCGTTTCTAATTTCCAGTAACTCACCCAATAAGGAATAAAACATGCACAACATCGGCGAACCCTGGATGTGGGGGGCGTTCATCGCTTTCGTGCTGGCTATGCTGGCGCTCGATCTGTTTGTTTTCGGCGGTCGCAAGGCGCACAAGGTCGGCGTCAGGGAAGCGGCGACCTGGTCGCTGGTCTGGGTATCGCTGGCGTTGGCCTTCAACGGGCTGCTCTGGTGGTACCTCAACGGCACGCTCGGCAAGGAAATCGCCGATGCCAAGGCGATGGAATTCCTGACCGGCTATGTCATCGAAAAATCGCTGTCGGTCGACAATGTGTTCGTCTTCCTGATGATCTTCACCGCCTTCCACGTCGCGCCCGAATTTCAGCGCCGGGTGCTGATCTACGGCGTGCTCGGCGCCATCGTGCTGCGCGCGATCATGATTCTGGCCGGCGCCTGGGTGGTCAGCGAATTCAGCTGGGTGTTGTACATCTTCGGCGCGTTCCTGGTGATCACCGGCATGCGCATGCTGGTCATGACGGAAAAGGAACCGGACCTGGAAAAGAACCCGGTGCTGAAGTTTGCACGCCGCCATCTGCGCATTTCGGAGGGTTATCACGGCGAGCAGTTCAGCGTCGTGAAGGACGGCGTGCGCTATTTCACGCCGCTGTTCCTGGTGCTGATCATGGTCGAAATTTCCGACGTGGTATTCGCGGTGGACTCCATCCCGGCCATCTTCGCGATCACCACCGACCCGTTCATCGTATTCACCTCCAACATCTTCGCCATCATGGGCCTGCGCGCGCTGTACTTCCTGCTCGCCGACATGGCCGACCGTTTCCATCTGCTGAAATTCGGCCTCGCGATGGTGTTGACCTTCATCGGCGCGAAGATGCTGATCATGCCCTGGTATCACGTGCCGACCCCGGCCTCGCTGGCGATCGTGGTCACGCTGATCGGCGCTTCGGTGGCGGCCAGCCTGATCGCCACGCGCAAAACCCAATAAAGGACAAACACATGACCTTGCGACTGTTTCTGTCCGGCCTGCTGCTGGCCGCACTGACCTCGCTCGGCGGCTGCGCCGAGCCGCCCTACACCAACATCGACAACGCGCGCCTGAAGACGCTGTTGGCCGAAGGCGTGCCGATTTACGACGTCCGGCGTCCGGAAGAATGGCGCCAGACCGGCGTCGTCGAAGGCAGCCGCAAGCTGACCTTCGTCGATGCCGGCGGCCGCCTGCAGCCCGACTTCCTGCCCAGCTTCACTGCCGAAGTGGACAAGAACACCCCGGTCATCGTCATCTGCCGCACCGGCAACCGCACCGACGCCCTGGCCCGCCTGCTGATGGAAAAGCAGGGCTACACCCAGGTCTATAACGTGCGCCGCGGCATCACCAACTGGATCGGCGAAGGTCTTCCGGTGGTCAAGAACTGATGCGCCCTGCAGGTAAAAGCACGATGTCGTACGACTCTTCCAGCTCGACCGAGAGCATTCAGTCGCACCTGCGCACCTTCATCGAGCACCGCCATGTGCAGGGCGTCATCATCGCCCTGATTCTGATCAACGCCGCCCTGCTCGGGCTGGAGACCTGGCCGGCGGCGATGGCGGCGGCGGGCGGGTTGATTCTGACGCTGGACCGCGTGATTCTGAGCGTGTTCGTGATGGAGATCGGCGTGCGCATCTATGTGCATCGGCGGAACTTCTGGCGCGATCCCTGGAGCCTGTTCGATTTTGCCGTGGTCAGCATCGCCTTATTGCCGGCCACCGGTCAGCTCGCCGTATTGCGGGCGTTGCGGGTCTTGCGCGTGCTGCGCCTGCTGACCCTGGTGCCCTCCATGCGCCGAGTCGTCGGCGCGCTGCTGGCGGCGATTCCCGGGCTGGGTTCCATCGCCCTGGTGTTGCTGATCATCTATTACGTATTCGCGGTGATAGCGACCAACCTGTTCGCCGCCGGCTACCCGGAATGGTTCGGGAATATCGGCCGCTCGCTCTACACGCTGTTCCAGGTCATGACCCTGGAGAGCTGGTCGATGGGCATCTCGCGCCCGGTGATGGAGAGCTTTCCGTACGCCTGGGCGTTCTTCATCCCGTTCATCCTGGTGGCGACGTTCACGATGTTGAACCTGTTCATCGCCATCATCGTCAACGCCATGCAGAGCTATACCGAGCAGGAGCAGCACGAGACGGTCGCGGCGATCGAACAGTCGCGCCAACATGTCGAAGCCGATCTGCATGCCGAAGTTCGCTCGCTGCGCGACGAAATCCGGGAACTGAAGAGCGTGTTGGTGGCGACGGCCGCCGGCCGCGCCCCGATCCCGCAACACACCGAGACCCGCCACACGCCATGAGCGACACCGCCCCCCTCCCCGGCCAAACTCCCGCCAGCAAACCGAATCCGCTGCTCGAACTGCTGGTCACCCTGGTCATTCCCTCGCTCATCCTGATGAAGCTGAGCGGGCCGGAGCATCTCGGCGCCGTCCAGGCGCTGCTGCTGGCGCTGGCCTTTCCGCTGGCCTGGGGCGCGTTTGACTGGGCGCGCCGCAAGAAGCTCAACCTGTTCGCCGCGCTGGGCCTGATCAGCGTGCTGCTGACCGGCGGCATCGGCCTGCTGCAACTCGACAATCAATGGCTGGCGGTGAAAGAGGCCGCCATCCCCGGCCTGATTGGTCTGGCGGTGATCGCGTCCACCTACACGCGCTACCCGCTGATCCGCACGCTGTTGTTCAACCCGGCATTGATCGACGTGGCGCGCGTGCAACAGGCGTTGGCGGCCAGAGGCTCGACGCACGTCTTCGAGGCACGCCTGCAAACGGCGACCTGGATGCTCGGCGGCACGTTCTTCTTCTCGTCCGCCATGAACTATTTTCTCGCCAGCTGGATCGTCACCAGCCCGGCCGGCAGCCCGACCTTCAACGAGGAACTCGGCCGCCTGACCTTGCTGAGCTACCCGATGATCGCGATACCGTCGATGCTGATGATGCTGGCGGTGCTCTATTATCTGGCCCGCACGATACACAAGCTCACCGGCCTGAAACTGACCGAAACACTCCACTCGCACGAAGGACGATCATGAACCCGGAACAACAACGCGCCATCCTCGCCATCGCCCTGTTCGCCGCCTTCGCCGACGGCGTCAAGGACGACCGCGAACGTGAACAAATCCGCCAGTTGGCCGAATCGCTCGGCGGCGAAGCCGGCGCCCCCGATCTCGCCCGGCTGTATCAGGATGTGCTGTTGAAGCGCATCAGCCTGGCCAGCGCCGTCGCGGCGCTGAGCGAGCCGGGCGAGCGCCAGCTCGCCTACGAGATGGCGATCTGCGTGTGCGAGGCCGACGCGCGCACGAGTGAAGCCGAAGCCCGTTTCCTGGCCGAACTGAAAGGCCTGCTCGGACTCGACGCCGGCCAGACCGCTGCGGTGGAACGCGAAACTGAGGCGATCGCCGCGCTGTCGAACTATGCCGCCCCCGCCGCGGCCGCCACAGCGTCCCCCGGTCCGGTGGTGGCCGCCGTGCCCGGCGTGTCGGAGGCCGAGCTGGACAAGTCCATCCTGAATTACGCCATCCTCAATGGCGCGCTGGAGCTGCTGCCGCAATCGTGGGCGTCGCTGGCGATCATCCCGCTGCAAGTCAAGATGGTTTACGGCATCGGCAAGTCGCACGGCGTCGAGCTCGACCAGGGCCACATCAAGGAATTCATCGCCGCCGCCGGCGTCGGCCTGACCTCGCAATACCTCGAGCAGTTCGGCCGCAAGCTCCTCGGCGGCCTGCTCGGCAAGGCGGCGGGCAAGACCTTCGGCCAGATCGGCAACGCCGCCACCGGCATGGCCTTCTCGTTCGCCACCACCTATGCGCTGGGCCAGGCGGCCAAGCGCTACTACGCCGGCGGGCGGGTCATGAACACGGCCGTGCTGCGCGACACCTTCCAGAATCTGCTGGGGCCGGCCAAGCAGATGCAATCGCAGTATCTGCCGCAAATACAACAGAAAGCGGGCACGCTCGACGCCGGCCAAATCATGGCCCTGGTGCGCGGCAGCTGAGCGCGAGGAAACAGGCCATGCAACTCTTCTCCCCGCTCTATCGCCGCGCCATGCAATGGGCGCGCCACCGCCGCGCACCCTGGCTTCTGGGCGGCGTGAGCTTTGCGGAATCGTCGTTCTTTCCGATACCGCCCGATGTGATGCTCGCCCCGATGAGCCTGGCCAGCCCGTCGCGCGCCTGGCATTTCGCCCTGATCACCACGCTGGCCTCGGTCGCCGGCGGCCTGTTCGGCTATCTGATCGGCCATTACGCCTTCGACGCCATCGAGCCCTGGCTGCGCGCGTCCAGCTATTGGTCCAGCTATGAGCAGGCGACCGAGTGGTTCGACAAATGGGGCTTCTGGGCGATCTTCATCGCCGGCTTCTCGCCGATCCCCTACAAGGTGTTCACCATCGCCGCCGGCGCGCTGTCGATGGCGCTGCTGCCGTTCACATTGGCCTCGCTGATCGGCCGCGGCCTGCGCTTCTTCATGGTGGCCGGACTGATGGCCTGGGGCGGCGCGCGCATGGAAGCGACCTTGCATCGCTACATCGACCGCATCGGCTGGGCCAGCGTCGTGCTGGTGGTGCTCGGCGCGGCGCTTTATCAGTGGCGCGGCGCGGCATGACTGCGCCGATGCCGGCCGGCCATGTCGTCAACCACGACGGTAACCATTACGCCGGCCAGCGCATCGCGCTGCTCACGCAGCACGGCAAGGAAGAGATCATCGCGCCGGTGCTAGATGCCGCGCTCGGCTGCCGGGTCGAGCGGGTCGCCGGTTTCGATACCGATACGCTGGGCACGTTCAGCCGCGACATTCCGCGCGCCGGCAGCCAGCTCGAAGCCGCGCGCCGCAAAGCGCGCATCGGCATGGAGCTGTCAGGCCTGGCGCAGGGGCTGGCAAGCGAAGGTGCGTTCGGCGCCGATCCGATTGCCGGCCTGTTGCCGTGGAATGTCGAGCTGCTGGTATTCATCGACGCGGCGCGCGGCATCGAGGTGACGGGCATGGCGCAACAAGCGACGCGCTTCGCCCATCTGCTTACCGACGACTGGGTCCAGGCCGCGCAATTCGCCCGCCAGGCCGGATTCCCCGAGCATCATCTGGTGGTGCGTCCGCACAGCGAAAACGACGCCCGCATCGTTAAAGGCCTCGCTACCTGGCCGGCGCTTGAAACCGCTTTCCGGCGCGCGTGCGAACAGGCGGAAAACGGCCAGGCCTTTCTGGAACACGACGCTCGCGCGCATGCCCATCCCAGCCGCCGGGACGTGATCCGCATAGCCGCTGCGGACCTCGCGGCCAAACTGCGTTCGCTCTGCCCGGCCTGCGGCACGCCGGGCTTTTGCGTGGTGGAACGCCTTGGCGGACTGCCCTGCGCCGACTGCGGGGCTCCCACGCGGGAAGTTCGCGCCGACGTGTATGGCTGCCAAAAATGCGGCCATCGCGCCAGCCAGGCATGCTGCGACCGCGAAAGCGCCGATCCCGGCCGCTGCGATTATTGCAATCCATGACCGCGCGTGCGTGAACTGACCTCCAACCCCCTCGCCCGCCGCGTACTGCTCGGGCTGTTCCTGGTTGCGCTGGGCGTCGGCGTAGCCACGGTGCTGGCGCCGTTTCTGATCCCGCTGGCCTGGGCCGGCATACTCGCTTACGCCACCTGGCCGCTGTTCGTGCGGCTGGAAACCGCCTTGGCGGGGCGCAGCACGCTGGCCGCGGCGATCATGACCGTACTGATGGCGCTGGCCGTGGTGTTGCCGTTCCTGTGGCTGATCGTGCTGTTGCGCGCCGAGAGCGTCGGGCTGGCCGACAACCTGATGGCGGCCCTGCGCGACGGCCAGTTGCGAGCGCCGGCCTGGCTGGCGAGCCTGCCGCTGCTGGGGGCGGACATCGCCCGCCATTTCGATGCGCTGGCCGCCGAACCCGAGCGCATCAAGACCGAACTCCTGGCCCTGGCCGGCCACCTCGACCGCGAAGGCATGCAGCTGCTCGGCGGCATCGGCCGCAATCTGGCCAAGCTGGCGTTCGCGTTGTTTGCGCTGTTCTTCGTCTATCAGAGCGGGCGCAACTTCGCCGCGCAAACCCGGCGCATCCTGGTGGCCTTGCTGGGCATGCGCGGCGAAGGCTATCTCGACGCGGTGGCCGCCACCACCCGCGCCGTGGTTTACGGCATCGTGCTGACCGCCCTGGTGCAGGGCGCCGTGGCCGGACTGGGTTACTGGGTCGCCGGTTTGCCGGCGCCGGCGACGCTGGCGGCGGTCACCGTGCTGCTGGCGCTGATCCCGTTCGGCACGCCGCTGGTCTGGGTCACGGCCGGCTTGTGGCTGCTGTTCACCGGCCAGACCTGGGCCGGCGTCGGTTTGCTGCTGTGGGGGGCGCTGGTGGTGTCGTGGGTGGACAATATCGTGCGCCCGATGATATTGGCCGGCGCGACCGACATTCCGTTCATCCTCGCGCTGTTCGGCGTGCTCGGCGGACTGGCGGCGTTCGGCCTGGTCGGTCTGTTCATCGGCCCGGTGATCCTGGCCGTGGCCCTGGCGGTATGGCGCGAATGGCTGGAGGGCGATGCGGACGTCCAAAGCCGATAACCAGGAGATGCGCATGATGTATGCCCGAACGGGCGCCGCAGCGGTCAAGCCGGCTCGGAACCCGAGGGCTTGAAAGCGGCGCGATGACCATGATCGAGCTGAGCCATCTGGCTGCGCTGCTGGGCGCAATCGCGCTGGCCGCAGTCGGCGGCGAGGCGTTTCTCAAGGGGGTGCTGGGCATGGCCGCCTGGCTGCGCGTGCCCCGTTTGCTGGTGGCGACGACACTGGCCGCGTTCGCCACTTCAAGCCCGGAACTGACCGTTTCGTCGATCGCCGCGCTGGCCGGCAAACCGGAAATCGGCCTCGGCGATGCGCTCGGCAGCAACGTCGTCAATATCGCGCTGATCCTCGGCCTGGCGCTGCTGTTCGGCCCGATCAGGACGCGCCGCGATGAACTCGGACGCGATTTCGGCCTGGCCTTGGCGGTGCCGCTGCTGACGCTGCTGCTGGCCGTCGACGGCGTGCTGTCACGGCTCGAAGGCATTCTGCTGCTGGCGCTGTTCGCCGTCTGGATGGGCCTGGTGATCCGGGCCGCGGCGGCGGCGAGGACGCCGCCGGCGACGGCCGACGCGGCGCAGCAGAAGGGATACCTTGCCGTGCTCTACGGGGTCGGCGGACTCGCCGCCCTGATCGCCGCCGGCCGCCTGTTCGTGACCGGTGCGAGCGGCATTGCGGAGGCGTTCGGCGTGCATCCGTATGCGATCGGCGCCATCGTGGTGGCGATCGGCACTTCGCTGCCCGAACTCGTCACCGTGCTGCTGGCCCGCCTGCGCGGCCATGACGATATCGGCGTCGGCACGTTGATCGGCAGCAACCTGTTCAACGGTCTGGCCATCGTCGGCGTCGCGGCGAGCATTCACCCGATCCAGGCGCCGCCGGCCGAGATCGCCATCGCCATCATCTGCGGCGTCACCGCCGTTCTGCTGATGGTACCCAACCGCGCCGGCCGCATTCCGCGCCGGCGCGGCTTGCTGCTGCTCGCCACCTATGCCGGCTTCGTGCTGGCGACCCTGGCCGCAGGGCGCGGCCAGTTACTGTGAGGAATCCCCGTCATGCCCGTCACTAGCCCGAACCAACCCTGGCACGCCGCGCCCGAAAGCGTGTGCCGCGACTTGAAGACCGACCCGGTGCAGGGTTTGACCGCCGCCGAGGCCAACGCGCGGCTCGACGCACACGGCCCCAACCGGCTGGCGGAGAAGCCGCCGCGTCCGGTCTGGCTGAAGTTTCTCGACCAGTTCCGCAATTTCCTAGTCATCGTGTTGATCGGCGCGGCAGTGCTGGCCGGTGCGGTCGGCGAAATCAAGGATGCCGCGGTCATTGCGGTCGTCGTGTTCGTCAATGCGCTGCTCGGCTTCTTTCAGGAACACCGCGCCGAAGCGGCGCTGGCGGCGCTGAAGAACATGCTGGCGCCGATCGCGCGCGTGCGCCGCGACGGCCATAGCGCGCTGATTCAAGCTGTCGATCTGGTGCCCGGCGACATCTTGCTGCTGGAAGCCGGCGACCGCATCCCCGCCGATGCGCGCGTGTTGGCCGCGCATGCCGCGGAAGTGGCCGAAGCGGCGCTGACCGGCGAATCGCACGCCGTCGCCAAGACCCCGGCGGCGGTGCCGGCGAATGCCGTGCTGGCCGAACGCAGCAGCATGGTGTTCATGAATACCGTGGTCACCCGCGGCCGCCTCGAAGCCGTCGTCACCGCCACCGGCATGCACTCCGAAATGGGCCAGATCGCCGGCCTGCTGGCTGCGACGGCGGAGTCCGCCACGCCGTTGCAGATCCAGCTCGACCAGCTCGGCAAACGGCTGGCGGCCATCGCCGGCGTGGTCGTCAGCCTGATCTTCGCCATGGGCCTGCTGCGCGGCGACGATCTGGTGCGCACCGCGATGACCGCGATCGCGCTGGCCGTGGCGGCGATTCCGGAGGGGCTGCCGGCGGTGGTCACCGTCACGCTGGCGCTGGGCATGCACCGCATGGCCAAACGCCATGCCATCGTCAAGAAACTGGCCGCGGTGGAGACGCTGGGCTGCACCACGGTGATCTGTTCGGACAAGACCGGCACGCTGACCCTCAACCAGATGACCGCCCGCCGTCTGTTTTTCCGCGGCCGACGCTTTGTCGTCAGCGGCGAGGGCTATGCCGGCGTTGGCGAGATCGCCGCCGAGGACGATCTGCCGGCGCCGGACTTGCGGCCGCTGCTGATGCCCGCCACGCTGTGCGCCGACGCCCGCATCCGCGACGGCGAGCTGATCGGCGACCCGACCGAGGGCGCCTTGCTGGCGCTGGCCGCCAAGGGCGGCCTCGAACATGGCGCCGCGGTCGAGCGCAGCCCGCGCATCGCCGAGATTCCGTTCGACTCGGCGCACAAATTCATGGCCACCTTCCACTATGACCACACGCCGGGCGCTGCCGTCGTGCACATGTGGCTCAAGGGCGCGCCCGACGTGCTGCTGGAGCGCGCCGCGCACTATCACGACGGCGACGGCGAGACCGCGCTGGACGCCGCCGCCCGCGCCGCGTTCGCCGCCGAAAACGTCGCGCTGGCCGAACAAGCCATGCGCGTGCTGGCGGTGGCCGGGCGCAGCATTCCGGCGCAGGATTTCGACCCGGCCGGCGACCTGATGGCCTGGGCCGAGGGCCTGACCCTGCTCGGCCTGGTCGGCATCATCGACCCGCCCCGGCCCGAAGCGAAGGAAGCGATCCGCGTCTGCCAGAACGCCGGCGTCGCGGTAAAGATGATCACCGGCGACCACCGTGTCACCGCCAGCGCCATCGCGCGCGACCTGGGCCTGGTCGGCGAAGTGCATGAGGGCGCCGAACTGGAAGGCCTGGACGCCGAGCAGACGCGGGATCTGGTCGAGCGCAGCGCCGTATTCGCCCGCGTCGCACCGGAACACAAGATGCGCATCGTCGAAGCCCTGCAAGCGCGCGGCCATGTCGTGGCGATGACCGGCGACGGCGTCAACGACGCACCGGCATTGAAGATCGCCGACATCGGCGTCGCCATGGGCATCACCGGCACGGAAGTCACCAAGGAAGCCGCCAGCGTAGTGCTGACCGACGACAATTTCGCCAGCATCGTCGGCGCGGTCAAGGAAGGGCGCACGATCTACGACAACATCGTCAAGTTCGTGCGCTTCCAGCTGTCCACCAATATCGGCGCCATCCTGACCGTGCTGGGCGCACCGCTGTTCGGTTTTCCGACGCCGTTCACCGCCATCCAGATTTTGTGGGTCAACATCATCATGGACGGTCCGCCGGCGATGACGCTGGGCGTCGAACCCGCGCGCGCGGGCATCATGCAGGCCACGCCGCGCCCCGCCGATGCGACCATTTTGACCGGGCGACGGCTGTCCAAGGTCGCGTTCTCCGGCGCGATCATGGCCGCCGGCACGCTGGCCGCCTACGCCTGGGGAGTGAATCAAGGCCACCCCGGCGGCGACCAGACTTATGCGATGACCCTGGCCTTCACCACCTTCGTGCTGTTCCAGTTCTTCAACATCTTCAATGCCCGCGCCGAACACGGCAGCGCCTTCAACCGGCTGTTCTTCAGCAACGGCAAGCTCTGGCTGGCGCTGCTGGCGGTGGTCGGCCTGCAGGTCGTGGTGGTGCATTGGGGGCCGGCGCAGGCGATCTTCGACACCGCCGACCTGACGCTGCGCGACTGGGGCCTGTCCATCGCGCTCGCGTCGAGCGTGTTGTTGCTGGATGAACTGCGCAAGCTGACCGCCCGCATGCTGGCGCGTTGAGCTTGCGCCCTGGCGTTCAGCCGCCGCGGCCCGAGCCGCCGCTGTGCCAGTGCTGCCAGGCCAGCATCAGCACGGCGAGCGTCAGCATAGGCAGCACAAAACTGCCCATCACCAGGCTGTAGCTGTCGAGCAGGGCATGGCTGCTGGCGTACAGGAACAGGTACAGCGTATAGGCCGCGTAAAGGACCAGAAACAGCACGCCTTCAAAACGGTTGACCAGGTTGCCGCTGAAGAAGATCGGTAAACAGACCACCGCCGCCGCGACCATGACCGGCAGATCGAACGCCAGCATGGCCGGGGCGACGATCAGATCACTGGGTGCGACGCTGGCGGAAATGCCCAGCACGCACAGGATGTTGAAGATGTTGCTGCCGACCACATTGCCGACGGCGATGTCGCGTTCGCCGCGAATGGCGGCCAGGATAGAGGTAGCTACCTCGGGCAGCGAGGTGCCGGCGGCGACGATGGTCAGGCCGATGATCAGCTCGCTGACGCCCAGGTATTTGGCGAATGCGACCGCCGCTTCCACCAGCCAGTTCGCGCCCAGCACCAGCAGGGCGAGACCGGCCAGGATCAGCAAAATTTGAACGCCCCAGTGCGCATCCCAGCCATTTGCCCCGCCATCGAACGCCTCGTCATATTCGGCCCGGATGGCGGCCGTCTCGCGGCGGCTCTGGCGAATGATGATGAAGGTGTAACCGACAATCAGACTCGCCAGCAGCATGCCCTCCCAGCGACTGATGCCGCCGTCGGCGGCCAGCGCCCAGAGCAGCAGGGACGCCCCGACCATCACCGGCACTTCCTGGCGAATGATCTGCTGATGCACCACCAAGGGCACGATCAGCGCCGATACGCCGAGGATGAACAGCACGTTGAAAATATTGCTGCCGACCACATTGCCGAGCGCGATATCGACCTGGCCGGACCAGGCCGATTGCACCGACACCGCCATTTCCGGCGCGCTGGTGCCGAAGGCAACCACGGTCAGGCCGACCACCAGCGGCGAGATGCCGAAGGACAGCGCCAGTTTCGAAGCGCCGCGCACCAGCAGTTCCGCCCCGAGCACCAGGGCGACAAGGCCTAAAGCGAATCCAAGCATTCCACTTCCTCCGTCAATACCGATACGCCACCGGCAAGGGCGCGCATGGTGGCATCCGGGAAGGCATCGGTAAACCGGTTGCGTCCGCCTCAGGCCTGTGGCAGCCCGCTGACGATATGCAGGTCGCGCTGAGGAAAGGGAATCACGATGCCGGCGGCCTTGAAGGCGCGCCAGATCGCCAGATTGACATCGGAGCGGACGTTGGCCAGGCCGTCCTCGGGATCTTGAATCCAGACCCGCAATTCCAGTTCGATGCCGTTGTCGCCGAAGGCCAGCAGGCGGACCGCCGGCGGCGGATCGGCAAGCACGCGGGCATTCGCGCCGGCGGCTTCGCGCATCAGCGCCATGGCTTGTTCCGGGTCATTGGCGTAGCTGATCGAGACCGGGATCTTCAGGCGCACGTTGCGGTCGCTGTAACTCCAGTTGATGACTTCGGTGGTAATCAGCGTCTCATTCGGAATCAGCCGCTCGACGCCGTCGCGGTCGCGCACGACGACATAGCGGGCATGCAGCTCCTGCACCCAGCCGAAGGTGTTGTCGATGGTGATGACGTCGCCGGGGCGGATGGAACGGTCGAACAGCACGATGAAGCCGCTGATGAAGTTGCTGGCGATGCGTTGCAGGCCAAAGCCCAGGCCGACCCCGAGGGCGCCGCCGAATACGGTCAGCGCGGTGAGGTCGATGCCCGCCATGTTCAACGCCAGTAGAAAAGCCAGCACCAGCAGTACGAACTTGCTCAGCTTGACCAGGGCCACCCGCATGCTGGCGTTGACGTACTGGGTCTGGCTGACGCGGTTCTCGATCAATGCCGACAGCCACAGCGCCAGCACCCAGAGCAGAGCCACGGCCAGAATCAACTGACCCGCCGCGAGCACCGAGAATCGGTGCGTGCCGACCTGCACGGCCATCGCGTCGAGTCCTTCCAGCACGGCCGGCAGCCAACCCAGCAGATGCAGCGCGACGATGATCCAGATCGAGCTGGCGATCAGATTCTCCCAGGCCTTGACGGCCGGGCTGGGACGAAACGACTTGCGCAGGAAATAGACGACGATGCGGATCGCGGCCATCGAGGTCAGCAGGGGCATGGCCAGATCGAGCATGTTCACCGGCCTCTCCCAGTGCGCCATCAGTGCGCGGCCGGCCATGACGCCGAGCAGCATGCTGATCGGAAACAGGATGCGCTGCAGCGTCTTCAGCGCCAGACGCCGCATGGTGAATTCCGAGCTCTGCTCCGAACGTGCGACCAGACTCTGGCTGAGCGTCAGGTGCACCATGACGGCCCCCGACGCCGCCAGAATCAGCACGCCGATCTGCGACCAGAACGCCGGCGTCTGGATCAGTTCTTGCGCGCCGACGAACAGCGCCTGGATTTCGTAGGGCAGGGAGAAAGGCATGGTCGTTTACGCGGAATCAGGTGTCCGCAACATACCGGAAATCGCGCCGGCCCGGCAAAGCGGCTACCCCGCCGGCCCGGTGCACGGGTTTCAGCGGCTGATCGCGTAGCTGATGTTGGCGCCTTGTCCCGGCGCCAGGCCGCCCTGCAGCGCCAGCAACTGCGCAAGCAGCGAAAACGTGGTCTTGCTGTCCAGGTCGTTGTCGAGAATCTGGAACCAGGCGTTTCGATAATGAATCGCCACGGCGGCATTTTCCGGCGGCGCGGCGCTCGGGTGAACGCGGAATATCCCGGCCAGCATGTGTTGCCAGTCGAACGCCTCGCCGCCGTTATCCAGCGTGCGGGTGACCCGCCCGGCGGCCAGATCGAGCGGCGGCGGCTCGACGCCTTGCGACAGGTAATTCATCGTGGCGATCAGCGAACGCGTCGCGATCGTGATGCTGTCGCCGCCGCTGCCGCCCAGCTCGGGCACCAGGCGGTAATGGTCGCGGCCGGCATCCAGACCCAACATGCGTTTGAACGCGTGCGCATCGGCATCATTCGCCGCAGCCGGTGCAAAACGCAGCGCCAGGCCGTTCCCGTCCGGCGCGCGGCCCAATTCGACCAGCTTGCGCACTTGCAACGCACGCAGATGTTTGAGCGCGGCGCGGAATTCACGGTATTCGGGCTTCCGCGCAGGCGTCGGACCCGATGCGGTCGGCGCGTTCTTGATCCCGTTCATCGCCTGCAACGTGACCGCGAACACCCGTTCCACCGACCAGCCGGAATTGGCCAGCAGAATCAACGTATCGAGCGACTGCGGCGTCATCATCTGGCGGACAAACTTTTCGCCCTCCAGCGGCGCCTAGAACAATGTCGGCTTTTCCACGAAGGCGACGGCGCCTTCAAACCCCATAATATTCGAGCCGCCCTCCGGCAACACGGCGCTGGTGGACAGGCCGCGGCTGAATTCCAGGCTGGAAACCACTTTCTCCACGCTCAGGAAATACGGCGTATCGCGGTATTTGAGGCGGACCAGATTGAGCTGCAGTTCCTGTTCATTGGTCTGCTGGATGACGACGTTGTATTCCGGCCGGGTCATGCGCAAGGCATCGGGGCCGTGATAGCTGCAGCCGGCGGCGAGCAGGGCCAGCAGGATCAAGGCCAGTGTTTTACCGGTCATTCAGGACTCCTTCAGTTTTCGAAAGCGCGCCGGCCGCAGACGTTCCATTCTGGTTCAGCACATGCAGCGGCGGCGCACTGCCGTCCTTGGCCTGGCCGGCATAGAGCGTGAGATGAGGGAACGGGATTTCGATGCCGAGGCGGTCGAATTCCTTTTTCAGGCGCAGCAGGAATTCGCGCTTTACGGTCCATTGCTGCAGCGGTTGCACCTTGATGCGGAAACGGATCGTCACCGCCGAATCGGCCCAGGCATCGACGCCGGCCAGATCGAGATCTTCCATGATCAGCGGACCGAGGCTCGCGTCGGCGCGCATCTCGGCCGCGACCGAACGGATCACCTGAAACACCTGTTCGACGTCCTCGCGGTAGGCGACGCCGATGTCGAGCAAGGCATAGGCATAGCCGCGGCTGCGGTTCGAGACGGTGGTGACGGCGCCGTTGGGGATGTAATGCACGGTGCCCTCATAGTCGCGCAGACGGATGTAGCGCAACGTGACTTCCTCCACCAGACCGCCCAGGCCGGCCACTTGCACCACGTCGCCCTGATGCAGCTGGTTTTCCAACAGCAGAAACAGGCCGGTGAAGTAATCCTTGACCAGGCTCTGCGCGCCGAAACCGATGGCGAGGCCGACGACGCCGGCCGAGGCCAGGATGGGGGCGATCGAGATGCCGAGCTCGGACAGCACCAGCATGCCGGTGATCAGCGTGATGATCACCGCGGCGGTATAGCGGAACAGCCGGCCCAGGGTTTCCAGACGCTTGAGTTGCCCGGAATCGTCGGTCTGCCTCTGCAACTGGATGCGCAGCATCGGAATCAGCTTGCGCGACAGCCACAGCATGCCCCAGGCGATGGCCAGAATGACGCCAATGCGCAGCAGTATTTACGTCAGGTCGCGCAAATCGACCAATTGATTGATCAGCATCGCGGTCAGATCCATGTGCATCCCTTTTCTCTTGTCATGATGTAAGTCAGGCCGGCGGCGCCGGTCTGTTGCGCAGGCTCAGTCGATCGATCTCAGTCGACCAACCACAGGCATGCCAGCGGCGGCAGCACGAGGCGGTCGGCGGTCGGTTCGACGCGCTCGCCGGAACAGACATCCTTCATGCCGTCCGCCAGGAAGAAACCGTATGGCCGCAACGCTCCGGCCGAAAGCGTCTGCGCCGCGTCGTTGAAGTTGACCAGCACCAGCACGCGGTTGCGGCTGTTTTGCGGCTCGTTGCGCGAAAACACCAGCAGGTTCGGGTTGTCCACGGCCAGCAACTGGCGGTTGTCGAAATCCGCGAACGCGCTGATCTCCTTGCGCAGCGCGATCATTTTTTTCAGCGCGCTGAAGATGCGCTGCTCGACGGTGCCGTTCTGGTGGCGCCTTTCCGCCTTGCTCCAATTGAAATTGGAACGGTTCATCCAGCGGTTGTCGTCGGCCTTGGCGGGGTCGGCGAGATATTCCAGACTGTTCAGCGTACCGACCGCGTCGCCGTAATAGAGCAAGGGAATGCCGCCGAACGACAGGATCACGCTGTGCAGCAGCACGATGGTCTTGATGGCGGCGTCGATGGCGGCGGCATCGCCGCTTTCCAGCGCGGTTTCCAGGCCGACCAGCGAGGCCAGCGAACCGGAGATGCGCGCATCGCCGGTCTTCGGGTTCTCGCCGAACGGCAGGCCGCGCGAGATCGAACTCATTTCGATCAGCACGGCCGGATTACGGTAGTTCAGATCCCACTGGTAGGTGTTGAACACGGTCATCACCCATTTGCCCATTTCCGCATCCCAGGTGAAGTTGCCGGGTGCAGTTTCCGGAAAGATTTCCGGCAGGGTTTCCTCGTAGATGTCCGGCGTCTCGCGGTCATCGAAGACGTAGTAGTAATCCTGGTATTTCTTGTCGCCCTGGCGCGCACGCCGCGCCCATTCGTGCTCGTTCGAGGTGTGGTTGACGACGACGTCGAGGGCCAGCAGCATGTCGCGCTTCTTCAGCGTCGCGGCCAGCTCGACGACATCCTCGTTGCGCCCGAAACGCGGGTCGATGCGATAGAAGTCGCGCACCGCATAGCCGCCGTCGCTGTTGTCGGGCGGGCAATCGAGCAGCGGCATGACGTGCAGCAGGTTGACGCCCAAATCCTGCAGATAGGGCAGATTCGCGCGCAAGCCTTTCAAATCGTCGGCGAAGCGGTCGCAGTACAGCGCCATGCCGACCCATTTCTGGCTGAGAAACCAGTTGTAGTCCTTCTCCCGCGCCAGGTCCGACTTGCGCAGCGCCGGGACGCGTTCGATATAGCGCTGAGCCAGCGTCTCGACCAGGCTGACCATCTGCTGCTTGACGTCGGCGCGCTCGCCATAAAGCAGTTTGAACAGCGTGTGGATGGCATAAAAGTTGGCCCCGAGCCGGGTATAGAAATGCCGCAGCCGCAAATTCCCGATCTCGGGTTTCAGCTCGTGCAGGATTTCATTCAACAGGGAATGGGAAACTTGTTCGTACATGTATTCGCTCGCTCGTCGCTCAGCCCGGCTCGGCAAGGCGCGAAATGTCAGCCCCGTCCGCTGCGTCCTCCGGCAAGGCCAGCCAGGCCCGGGTTGCAGGGATGAAATGCACGACACCTTCGAGAATGCCGGCGCTGTAATTGCCATTCATGCCGAGCAGTCCGCCGCCGGCGAGATACAGCTCGCGGCCGCGCGCCAAGGCGACGGCCTCGGCCCGGACCGTGTCCTGCGCATTGGCGACCAGCACCGAGGGGATGCGGCTGGCCAATACCTCCATGTCATTGCCGCTGTCGCCGGCAAAGACCGTGCGACTGAGCGGAATGTCCAGTTGCGTGCGCAGGTATTCCAGGGCCTGCAGCTTGCCGGCGGCGGCGGGCAAGACATCGAGCAGGCCGCTGGCCGTGGTTTCATCGACGCTGTAGATCAGCTTGAATCGGGCGCCGACGGCAACCAGCCGCGCGCGCACCCGCGCCAGCAGGTCGGACGGATCTGCCAGCGCCTCGGCGTAATAGCTCAGTTTGAACGCGGCCTGCTTGGCCGCCTCCTGCACGCGCAGATCGGGCATGTCCGCCAGCGCGGCGGCCAGTTCGGCGTAGCCGCCGTCGCCCCAGTCTGCGGCCAGCACCTGCTGCCAGCCCTGGCTCGGGCGCCAGTCGTCGGCGCCGATTTCATAGACGCTGCTGCCGACGTCGGCGATGACCATGTCGGGCCGCGGCAAGGCGTAGTCGGCGATGGCCGCCTCGACCAGTTCCCGATGCCGGCCGGTCACATATACCAGCCGGATCTCGGGCCGCGCGGCCAGCCGGCGAAAGCGCGGCCGCGCCGAGGCGGACTCCGGCTGGGCGCCATTCGGCAGCAGCGTGCGGTCCAGGTCGGTGGCCAGCAGGATGGCGTCGCTCATTCAGCACATCTCCCGCTGCGGCACCTGGCAGGTGCGGTAGAAATCGTAGTACTCGATCGCCTCCAGAATGCCGCGGGCATAGTCGGCCTGGGCGAAATAGATGCGCTCCACCTCGGCCAGCCTGCGCAGTTCATCGTTGTGGCGGTTGGCCACCACGACCGCCAGAGTATTGCCGCGCATCATGTCCTCGTCGGAACCGGAACCGCCCGCGGCCAGGATATGTTCCAGCGGCACTCCCCACTGATCCGCGAACCAGCGCACGGCGAAGCCCTTGGAGGCGCGAATCGGCAGCACATCGAGGAACTGGCCGAACGACAGGGTGACATTCACGGTCTGGTCGCCCTGGTGCAGCAGGCGGTTGATCTCTTCCAGCGACGGGGCCACCTGCGGGTCGATGTAATAGCTGATCTTGAAGCGGCCCTGCTCTTCTTTGCCCTGCCGCTTCAGGCCCGGCAGTTCGTCCAGGATGGCGCGCACCGCCGCCGGCGCCATGATCGCGCTGGCCGTGATGGCTTTGCGCCGGTCCGGGATATACAGCGCGCGTTCAGCCAGCGGCACGCAACCGGCGGCGCTGGCGAATTCGGCGATCGCTTCCGGCGCGCCCTGCATCAACAGCACGTCACCCGCCTGCAACGGATAGGCGCGCAGTCGGGCCACGGTGCGGCGGCCTTGGCGTGACACGGCGAGCAGGTTGAGGCCGTAACGGTTACGCAATCGGATGTCGCTGGGCGTGCGGCCCACCAGACCGGAAGCCGGCAGAATCGCCAATTCACCGAGAGCGATCTCGTCTTGCGGGACCGTTTTCGCCTCCGTTTCCGGCGGCATCGCGTCCGCCGCCAAGTCGGCTTCTATCTCGTCCTTACTCTCTGCTTCATCTTCGGCCGTATTCTTTTCCGCCTTGTGCTGGGTCTCATCCAGCACCAGACCGAGACTGGACAGCGTGTTGACCAGCGTTTCCGCTTCGGCCTGGATGATCAGGATGTTGCCGGCTTGCACGCGGAGGCCGGTGTTCGGCGCCGATACGCGCACGTCGTTGCGAACCAGGCCGACGATCTGCGCGCCCGCCTCCTCCAGCGCCGCCTCGATTTCGCGCAGTTTCATGCCCCCGGCCTGGCTATCTTCGGTGACGCGCGCCTCGGTCAGATAGGCGGCGGTATCAAAACCGCCAGCACCGATCTGCTGGCGCGACGGCACCAGACGCCAGCCGACCAGGCCGATGAAGGCGAGGCCCAACAATGTCAGCGCCAGCCCCACCGGCGTGAAGTCGAACATGCCGAAACCGCCCAGGCCGGCTTCGACGCGAAAGCCGGAGACGATCAGGTTGGGCGGCGTGCCGATCAGCGTGGTGGTGCCGCCGAGAATGGAACCGAAGGCCAGCGGCATCAGCACCTTGCCGGGCGGCATGTCCAGACGCGCGCGATCTGCATGGCCACCGGCATCAGCAGCGCCAGCGCACCGACGTTGTTCATGAAGTCGGAAAGCAGCGCCGCCAGCGCCGTCAGCGCAAAAATGGTCAGCGTCGGCCCAGCCTGGGCCGGCAGCACTCGGCGCGTCAGCGCATCGACGGCGCCGGAGGTTTGCAGCGCATGGCTGAGCACCAGCACGCAGGCCACGGTGACGACAGCCGGGTGCGCAAACCCCGCGAAGGCGTCGGCATAGGGCACCAGGCCGGCGAAAACGCAAGCCAACAAGGCGCCTGCCGCCACCATGTCATGCCGCCAACGCCCCCATAGAAACATCGCCACGGTGGCAGCCAGAATTGCCAGGATGAGCCATTGTTCGGCGGTCAAAATGCGTCTCCTGCAGGAGCTGATCCATGGACATGCCGCGCGCGCGCTCCGTTTCTCGACTGGATGCGGCACAATCGGACGTCGCGGCGTCAGCGCATAATCCAGCGCTGAATTATCCGCGCAGACGTCGCGTTAGCCCTAGCCGCGTATCCTGCATCGCCCTGCAGCGACAGCCCCGCTCGATACGATGCGGCCTAGTTTGCTGCGCTTTAAGTGCAGGGATTCCCTATCATTCGGCATTGCTGCGCGGTTCATTCCGCCGGACGCCCGCGTTCGGCGCTGGCCCGCCCTTTTTTTCGCCGCTCGCCTTCACTCGGAACACGTCATGACGTCGCAGAACCCCAGACTCCATAAACCCAGAAACACCTTACGCCCGGGCGCCAAGACCAGCGGCTCCGCGAGCCGAGCCGGCAAGTCCAGCAAGCCGGAAGGCGCGGCGATTGCCGGCCTCGATCTCGCGCCTGCCATCGAGGCGCTGGGCCTGCTGCTGGAACTGGAACGGCCGGCGGATGCACAGCTTTCCGCCTTCTTCCGCAACTATCCCAACTTCGGCGCGCGCGATCGTTCCTTCATCGCCGAGGCGGTGTACGGCGTGCTTCGCCGTCTGCGCAGTCTGCAAGCGCTGGCGGCATTGCCGTCCAGCGCCGGCGGCGCGCCGCTGGCCGGTGCGACGCCGCGCCGCCTGCTGTTGGCCTGGCTGGCGCGGCATGGCGGCCGCAACATGCGCGAATTCGAGGCGCTGGTCGACAAGGCCGAGCTGGAATGGCTGCGCGGCTTGAAGGGCGCCAAGCTGGAGGAGCAGAGCGAAGCCGTGCGCCTGGATCTGCCCGACTGGCTGCATGAGCGCCTGGCCGCTCAATATGGCGCCCACCTGCCGGTTTTGATGGACAGCCTGAACAGCGCCGCGCCGCTCGATCTGCGCGTGAATCCGCTGAAGGCGAAGCGCGACGAAGTGCTGGTGCAGTTCAACCGCGAAGGCGTGGTCGCCGTTGCAACGCCGCTGTCGCCGCTGGGCATGCGCCTGCAAGGCAAGCCGGCATTGCAAAAACATCCGCTTTTTCTCGACGGCAGCGTGGAAGTGCAGGACGAAGGCAGCCAGCTGCTCGGCCTGATGCTGGCGCCGAAGCGCGGCGAAATGGTGTGCGATTTTTGCGCCGGCGCCGGCGGCAAGACCTTGCTGCTGGGTGCGTTGATGCACGGCAGCGGCCGCCTCTATGCGTTCGACACGTCGGAAAAACGCCTGTCCCGCATGAAACCGCGCCTGGTCCGCTCCGGCCTGCAGAATGTGCAGGCGCTGCTGATCGCGCATGAACGCGATGCCAAGGTCAAACGCCTGGCCGGCAAGTTCGATCGCGTGCTGGTCGATGCGCCCTGTTCCGGGCTGGGCACCTTGCGCCGCAATCCCGACCTGAAATGGCGGCAGACGCCGCAATCGGTCGCCGAGCTGACCCAGAAGCAGGCCGCTATCCTGGCCGCCGCGGCGCGCCTGGTGAAACCCGGCGGCCGCCTGGTTTACGCCACCTGCAGCCTGCTGGTCGAGGAGAACGAAAACATCGTGGCGGCCTTCCTCGGTGCGCATCCCGAGTTCCGGCTGTTGCCGGCCGGCGACGTGCTGGCGGCGCAGCACATCACGCTGGAGTCGGGCGATAGCGCGGACACCAGCGTGCTCGGCTGCCTGCGCCTCGACACCGCAAAGCACGGCACTGACGGCTTCTTCGCCGCGGTACTGGAAAAATCGGCCTGAAGCCGTCATGCGGCGAAGCCTACTGCTCGCGGCGTGGCTGGCCGCGGCCGCGGCCCTCATCACCTCGGCGCATGCCGGCGACGCGCTGCAAATGAGCGCACGCGGCACGCTGCAGCTCGCATTCACGCCGGGCGACGATGCCGCCGGCTTGATCGTGGAGACGATAGGCAAGGCCAAGCGGCAGGTGCTGGTGCAGATCTACAGCTTCACCCACAAGGACATCGCGCAGGCGCTGGTCGAAGCGAAACGCCGCGGCATCGACGTGCAGGTGGTCGCCGACCCGCGCCAGATGGAAACCGTCGCCACCAGCCTGATCGCATGGCTGGCGGAGCAAGGGGTGCCGGTATGGCTCGACGGCGAACATGCCGCCGCGCACAACAAGGTGATGGTCATCGACAACGGCAGCGCCGACGCGGCGGTGATCACCGGCTCGTTCAACTTCACCCACGCGGCGCAACACCGCAACGCGGAAAACCTGCTCATCCTGCGCGGCAATACGACGCTGGCCGAAGCCTATGCCGCGAACTGGCGCCGACACCGAATCCACTCTCTGCCATTACGTAGATAGCGCTGCCCCCGACTCGCCATGAACAAATCTGAACATTTCGACAACCTGATCGCACCGCTTAGCACTTACCTGGGCAATACCGCCATGCTGATCGAGCTGACCGCGCTGGCCGGCATCGTCTTCGCCGCCTGGATGGGCCTGCGCCGGCTGCGCCTGCGCCTGGCCGGCGTGCAAGGCCGGCATGAACGGCTGACCGATAACGACTGGAATCGCCTGATCCTGCCCGCGGCCATGCTGCTGCTGGTGTTGATCAGCCGCGCCTTGCTGTCGCCCTGGCAGAGCGTGCACCTGTTCAACCTGGCCGTACCGCTGCTGCTGTCCTTCCTCGGCATCCAGAGTTGTTTCTACGTCTTGCGCCGCGTGTTCAAGCGCACCCCCACCCTGCTCACCGTCGAGCGTCTGCTGTCCTGGCTAATCTGGGGCGTATTCGCGCTGTATCTGACCGGTTATCTCGACGACGTGGTCAAGGCGCTCGATGCCGTCGGCTTCAATGCCGGCAAACAGCATCTGTCGCTCTACACGCTGCTGACCGGCCTGCTGTCACTGGCCGCCACGCTGATGCTGGCATTGTGGCTGGCGCAGGTCATGGAAAACCGGCTGATCGGCTCGATGCCGCTGACCGGCAACATGCGCCTGGCGCTGACCAAGCTGGCGCGCTCGGTGCTGCTGGTGCTGGCGGTGCTGGTCACGTTGCCGCTGGTCGGCATCGACATCACCGTGCTGTCGGTGTTCGGCGGCGCGCTCGGCGTCGGCCTCGGCCTCGGTCTGCAGAAAATCGCCGCCAATTACGTGTCCGGCTTCACCTTGCTGCTGGATCAGTCGGTACGCATCGGCGACATGGTCGAAGTCAATCAACACATCGGCGTGATCAAGGAAATCGCCACGCGTTACACCGTGATACGCAGTCTCGACGGCAGCGAAAGCATCATTCCGAACGAGATCATGATCACCTCGCCGGTGGTCAACCGCAGCCTGACCGACAAGGACAACCAGATACTGCTGCCGATCCAGGTGGCCTACAGCAGCGACCTGGTCCGGGTGCGCACGCTGCTGCTGGAAATCGCCGCGCAGCACGAGCGGGTGCTCGACACGCCGGCGGCGCAGGTGCGCCTGAAAAACTTCGGCGAGAACGGCATCGACCTGGAGCTGGTGCTGTGGATCGCCGATCCGGAGGAAGGCGAAAACAACCTGCGCTCCGATCTGAATTGGCAAATCTGGGCGGCCTTCAAGCGCGAAGGGGTTGAAATCCCGTTCCCGCAGCGAGTCATTCACCAGGCGATGGCGGCGAGTTAACCGAACCCCAACAACGCTTGCACATCACAGCCGCCGTTGTCGCGCCGGCTTGCATCATTCATGGGCGGCCGACGGCCATGAAAGTTAGAATACGATTTTGCTGTCCTGTTTCGAGACAAAAATGACTGATTACCTGAATGGCTTGATCGAGCTGCCCTGGTGGGGTTATGTGCTGGTCACGCTGACGCTGACCCACATCACCATAGCCAGCGTCACCATCTACCTGCACCGCGCGCAAGCGCACCGCGCGCTGGATCTGCACCCGATCGTCAGCCATTTCTTCCGCTTCTGGCTATGGTTCACCACGGCCACCGTGACCAAGGCCTGGGTCTCCATACACCGCAAACACCACGCCAAATGCGAGACGCCGGAAGACCCGCACAGCCCGCAAATGGTCGGCATCAAAAAGGTCCTGTTCGAAGGCGCCGAGCTGTATCGCGCCGAGGCGAAAGTGCAAGCCACGCTGGATCGCTACGGCCACGGCACGCCGGATGACTGGCTTGAAAACCATGTCTACACGCCGTACACCCTGGGCGGCATCTTCATGCTGCTGGCGATACAGCTGGTCTTGTTCGGCCCCATCGGCCTGACCATCTGGGCGGTGCAGATGCTGTGGATTCCCTTCTTCGCCGCCGGCGTGATCAACGGCATCGGCCATTACTGGGGCTACCGCAACTTCGCCTGCGAGGACGCCAGCACCAACATCGTGCCCTGGGGCATCCTGATCGGCGGCGAAGAGTTGCATAACAACCACCACGCCTATGGCAGCTCGGCCAAGCTGTCCAACCGCTGGTACGAATTCGATATCGGCTGGGCCTATATCCGCACGTTGGAATTGCTCGGCCTGGCCAGCGTCAAGAAAGTCGCGCCGCGGGTGCGCTGGGGCGAAATCAAGCACTTCTGCGATACCGACCTGCTGCACGCGATCATCACCCACCGCTACGACGTGTTGACCCGCTATTCGCGCATCATGCGCAAGGTGTCGGGGCAGGAGCTGGAAAAACTGCGCGGCTCGCTGCCGGAAATGCGTGAAGTGCGGCGCTGGCTCAATCTGGATCAGAACGAGCTGAAAGCGGCTGAAAAAGCCGAACTGCAGAGCGTGCTTTCACGCAGCGAACAACTGCGCACCCTGTACCAGATGCGGCAGGATCTGATCGCGGTCTGGAGCCGCTCCACCGCCTCGCGCGAACAACTGGTCAGGCAGCTGCAAGACTGGTGCCAGAAGGCGGAATCGAGCGGCATCGCCGCGCTGTCGCAGTTCTCGCTGAAGCTGCGCAGTTACGCCTGACCCGAAACAACCTGGATCGATCTGAAATGGCCCATATCCGTACCGACGACACCCGTATCGAGCAAAGCGACGAACTGCTTGCCCCGATGCAGATCATGCGTGAACTGAAAGCGAGCGAAGCCACGCTGAAGACCACGTTTCAAGCCCGCAACCGCATACACGACGTCCTGCGCGGCGCCGATGACCGCCTGGTGGTGGTGGTCGGCCCCTGTTCCATCCACGACACCGCCGCCGCGCTGGAATACGCCGCCAAACTGAAACAACTGGCGAAGGAACTGGAGCCTGATCTGGTCACCATCATGCGCGTGTACTTCGAGAAGCCGCGCACCACCGTGGGCTGGAAGGGGCTGATCAACGATCCGCACATGGACGAGAGCTTCGACATCAACGAAGGCATGCGTCTGGCGCGCAAGCTGCTGCTCGACCTCAACGAACTGGGTCTGCCTTGCGGCACCGAGTTTCTCGACCTGATTTCGCCGCAATACATCGCCGATCTGGTCGCCTGGGGCGCCATCGGCGCGCGCACGACGGAATCGCAGTCGCATCGGCAACTGGCTTCCGGCCTGTCGTGTCCGGTCGGCTTCAAGAACGGCACCGACGGCGGCATCCGCATGGCGGTCGATGCGATCAAGGCGGCCACCTCGCGGCATCATTTCGTATCGATCACCAAGTCGGGCCATGTCGCGGTGTTCAAGACCGCCGGCAACGAGGACTGCCATATCATCCTGCGCGGCGGCAAAACGCCGAATTACGACGCCGCCAGCGTCAACGCCGCCTGCAAGGATCTGGCCGGCGCCAATCTGCGCCAGCAGGTGATGATCGACTTCTCGCACGCCAACTCCAGCAAGAAATTCGAACGCCAGATCGATGTCGGCCACGACGTGGCGGGACAGATCGCCGCCGGCGACAGGCGCATCTTCGGCGTCATGATCGAAAGCAACATCAACCCCGGCCGGCAGGATCTGGTGCCGGGCAAACCGCTGGCGCACGGCGTCTCGGTCACCGACGCGTGCATCGGCTGGGATGCCACCGAGCCGCTGCTGCGCGAGCTCGCCGAAGCCGTCCGGGCGCGCCGTCTGGTCATCCCCGCGGAAGACGAATGAGGCGGCAAAAAGCGCGATAGGCTAGAATCCGCAGCGGCGGGCCTCCCCGCATGGCTACACCGTGAACCTGGTCAGGTCCGGAAGGAAGCAGCCACAGCGGTCGATACCAGTGCCGGGGGTCAGGCTCGCCACCTCCCCCGAATTCCCAAACCCCCGAGGAGTTCAGCATGAAACAAGCTGCACTATTCGCACGCATGACTCCGCGTCGCTTGGCTCTGGCCTTGGCGATCAGCCTGGCGGCAAGCGCCCCCTCTTACGCAGTCAGCGGCGCCGGCATCGAACTCGGCCACGGCAGCGACAGCACCGAAGCCGCCCGCATCAGCGCGCGCTGGGACTGGAACAAACGCTGGGGCATCGGCCAGGGCTGGATCGCCAGCGGCTTCTGGGAGGCCGGCCTGGGCGCCCTGCAAGGCGAAGGCGTCGGCAAGGAGAACATCTGGGATATCGGCCTCACGCCCGTCATCCGGCTGCGCTCCGGGGTCAGCAAGTTCTACCTCGAAGGCGGCATCGGCGTGCATTTGCTGTCGAACACCCGCATCAATGCCGACCGCGGCTTCGGCATCAGCGCCCAGTTTGGCGAGCACATCGGTTTCGGCATGAATTTCGGCGACAAGGATCGCTATGAACTCGGCTACCGCCTGCAACACCTGTCCAACGCCGATCTGGCGGAACCGAACAACGGCATCAATCTGCATCTGATCCGTCTCGGCTACAACTACTGACCGCCCGCATGAGCCATCAGGTTCTCGCCCGCAAATGGCGACCGCGCAATTTCTCGCAACTGGTCGGCCAGGAACATGTCGTGCGCGCGCTGTCGAATGCGTTGGCGCAGGGCCGCCTGCATCACGCCTACCTGTTCACCGGCACGCGCGGCGTCGGCAAGACCACGCTGGCGCGCATCCTGGCCAAATGCCTGAACTGCACCGCGCAAGACCAGGCCAGCGCCGAGCCCTGCGGCGTCTGCCCGGCCTGCAGCGAGATCGACGGCGGCCGCTTCATCGATCTGATCGAAATCGACGCCGCCTCTAATACCGGCATCGACAACATGCGCGACGTCATCGAGAACGCGCAGTACGCTCCCACCGCCGGGCGCTACAAGGTGTACATCATCGACGAAGTGCACATGCTGTCGAAAAGCGCCTTCAACGCGATGTTGAAAACGCTGGAAGAGCCGCCCAGCCACGTCATTTTCATCCTCGCCACCACCGACCCGCAGAAAGTGCCGGTCACGGTGCTGTCGCGCTGCCTGCAGTTCAATCTCAAGCAGATGCCGCCGGGCCATATCTCCGGCCATTTGAAGAGCGTGCTGGAAGCCGAAAACATCCCGTTCGAATCCGGCGCCCTCAGCCTGCTCGCCCGCGCCGCCGCCGGCAGCATGCGCGACGCGCTGTCGCTGACCGACCAGGCCATCGCCTATTGCAGCGGCGAAGTGAAGGAAGCTGAAACCCGCGCCATGCTCGGCGTCATCGACCAGGCCTACCTGCTGCCGATGCTGGAAGCGCTGGCCGCACTCGACGGCCCGCGCCTGATCGCCGAAGCCGCCGAACTGGCCGCGCGCGGCTTCTCGTTCGACGCCGCCCTGCAGGATCTGGCCGGCCTGCTGCACCAAATTGCGCTGGCTCAAAGCGTGCCGGAAGCCGTCGCCGATGATCTGCCCGAGCGCGACCGCCTGTTCGAACTGGCGCGCCGACTCGACCCGGAAAGCGTGCAACTGCATTACCAGATCGCCACGCTGGGCCGCCGCGACCTGGAATGGGCGCCCGACGAATACGCCGGCTTCAGCATGACCCTGCTGCGCATGCTGGCGTTCGCGCCGGGCGACCTGCCCGCCGCCCGCGCACCGGCTCCGCTCGCCCCCCCGCAAACCACAGCTGCCGCACCCGCCCGAACCGCCGCCGCGTCGACTGCAACCGGATCAGCCTGCCTCGCGCCGCTTGCGCCGCGCGTACAGGCCGCCAACGAACCGCTGCCGCCGGCGCCAAGCGAGCCGGCCGTCACGACGTCGGCCGCCTTGCCGGCAACTGCAAGCGATTGGCGTCCGCTCGCCGAAAGCCTGCCCGGCCTGACGCGCCAACTCGCCATGCAATGCGAGCAAATCGAACGCAGCGGCACGCTGCTGCGCCTGGCCCTGCCGGACAGCCAGAAAGCGTTGCTGGCCAGTGTCGGCGACAAACTGCGCGCCGCGCTGGCGGAAAAGCTCGGCCGCCTGGTCAGGATCGAAATCGACCTGGTTGCCGATACTCGGCAATCCCCGGCCGCCGAACGCGCGCGCGAGCAAGCCGTACGCCAGGGCGACGCCGAAACCGCCATCCATAACGATGCCAACGTGCAAACCCTGGTGCGCGAATGCGACGCCAGCGTCAGCAACATCCGGCCGCGCATCGCCGCAGCAGGCTGAAGCGATAGCGTCGAATCCCCGTTCGTTCCGGCGCAGGCCCGAATCCAGCGTTCTCCCCCTCACCTCATCCATCGAAAGGCATAAAAATGATCAAAGGCGGTATCGGCAACCTGATGAAACAAGCCCAGCAGATGCAGGAAAACATGCAGAAACTGCAAGCCAAACTGGCGGATATGGAGGTCGAAGGCGAATCCGGCGCCGGCTTGGTCAAGGTCGTCATGACCGGCAAACACGACGTCAAACGCGTCAGCATCGACCCGTCGCTGTTGGCCGACGACAAGGACATGCTGGAAGACCTGATCGCCGCCGCCGTCAACGACGCCGTGCGCAAGGTCGAAGCCTACAGCCAGGAAAAAATGTCCGCCGCCACCGCCGGCCTGCCATTGCCGCCGGGTTTCAAGCTGCCGTTCTGATGCGTGGGGCGGGGGTACCGGGTTACATGGCATTTTTGATGTGTAACTATTTCTTAGGGCTCGCTATGGCACGCTGGATCGACGACATCTGCACCGCGTTGGACAACTTGGGCGGCATCGCGCACCGTAGCGACTTGTTGGCCGAAGTAAAACGTATCCGCCCCGGTCCTCATCCTAAAAGTATCGAGATGACTGTTCAGGGAACGATTGAAAATCACTCGTCAGATTCAACTCGTTTTCGGGGAGAAGATCTACTCTATTCCGTTAAAGGTATTGGTTCAGGCGTGTGGGGTCTCCGGTCACGACTCGCTTCAACACCTCTCGCCAGTGATATTGCGGAGTCTGAATCTCCGGACAGAGTCCATACTGAGATTTATCGAATCCTCCGAGATACGGAACTGGCGAGAAAGATCAAACTTCTTCACAAGAACCTATGCCAGTTGTGTGGCAGTACGGTGACTTTAGCCGACGGCCGCACATATTCAGAGGCCCACCATATCAAGCCGCTTGGTCGCCCTCACAATGGCCCGGACATAGCGGAAAACATCATTGTGCTTTGTCCAAACCATCACGTTCACCTTGATTTTGGCGCATTGAAACTTAGCCGCGAGATTATCCATTCAGTTCAGGGCCATTATATTGGATCGCAATTCATTGAGTATCACAATGCAGAAATCTACTGACTAAAGGGTCCAGGCTCACATAGTTTGAAATCGCCATGTGTTGCAATGAGATAACAGCGGACGCACCACGGTTTTATCAACAACCACAGATATAAGGCCAAAACAGGATGCCAACAATATCCATGTTTTATGGAATTATCATTCGGATGTTTTTCCGCGATACGGAGAAACATCATGTGCCGCATATTCATGCCGATTACCAAGGCGCCGTTGCGGTGTACTCAATTCTTGATGGGATGCTATTAGCTGGTGAATTGCCGCCCAAAAAGCACAAGCTTGTCGTCGCATGGATCGAGATTCATCAAGATGATTTGCTTGCCGACTGGAACCTGGCTGTAAATGGCAGGAAGCCATTTCCAATTAAAGGACTGGACCAATGAGAATTGCCGAAATCCAGATACAACCCGATTTTGCTTTGAATATCATTGCGGACGACGGCCGAATGGGTCGTTTTGATGTGAGTCCCTACTTTCAATATGAAGCCTTTGAAAGGCTGCGCGATCCGAGTGAATTCGAGAAGATTTTCAATGGGGGTTATTTCGTCGAGTGGGACTGTGGCGCTGATTTATCAGCCGACACGATTGAAGCACGCTGGCATGTCATAAAAGAAGCCGAAATCCAAAACGCTTAACACAACCTTGGCAGAATCAGTGCTTCACGTCATTGACCGTTCCGGATCCCGGCTTTCGCCGGAATGACGGGGCGGTTTAACAAGAAATCCACACTTGCCGAACGCATAGATGTCCCTCCCCGGAACCCTTGCCAGCCTGATCGACGCATTGCGCGTGCTGCCCGGCGTCGGCCCGAAATCGGCCGCGCGCATGGCGTATCACTTGCTGCAACGCGACCGCCACGGCGCGGCGCGCTTGTCGGCCTGCCTGACGGCGTCGCTGGAAAAGCTGCATCACTGCCAGCGCTGCAACAATTTCAGCGAGGAGCCGGTGTGCGAGATCTGCGCCAGTCCGCGCCGCGATGCGCGCCAGTTGTGCGTGGTGGAAATGCCGGCGGACTTGAATCGGCTGGAGGAAACCCAGGCCTACAAGGGGCTGTATTTCGTGTTGATGGGCCGCTTGAGCCCGCTCGACGGCATCGGGCCGAAGGAAATCGGGCTGGAGCGCTTGATCGAACGCGCCCGCGACGGCGTCACCGAGGAAGTCATCCTGGCCACCAATTTCACGGTCGAGGGCGAGGCCACCGCGCATTACGCCAGCGAACTGCTGAAAGCGCGCGGCCTCAAGGTCTCCCGCATCGCACGCGGCCTGCCGGCGGGCGGCGAACTGGAACATGTCGATGGCATGACCATCGCGCAAGCGCTGCTCGACCGGCGCACGGTTTAAAAATAATCATGACGACAGAACACAGCCTGACCCCCCTGGAAATCCTGCTGGCGGAAATGGACCGGGGCGGCGACTTCCCGGCCCTGTCCCAAACCATCAACGAGATCAACCATGCGGTGGGCGATGAGAACAGCCGCGCCAACCGCCTGACCGAGATCATCCTGCGCGACGTTTCGTTGACCAAGAAGCTGCTCCGTCTGGTCAACGCCGCGCATTACGGCGCTTTCGGCAGCCAGCCGATCAGCACCATCTCGCGCGCCGTCGTCATCCTCGGCTTCGACGCGGTGCGCAACACGGCCGTGTCGTTGATGCTGTTCGAACATCTGCAGCACCACGCCAATGTCGATGCGCTGCGCGGCGAGGCGGTGGACAGCTTCTATCGAGGCGTGCTCGGCCGTCTGCTGGCCGGCAGCGCCGGCGTGCGCGACAGCGAGGAAGCCTTCATCAGCGCGCTGTTCCGCGATCTGGGCCGCCTGCTGGCGCGCTTCCATTTCTTCGCCCAGACCGAGCAGATCGACAGCCTGGTCGAGCAGGACATGCTGGACGAGCAGAGCGCCAGCCGCCAGGTGCTGGGCGCCAGTTATGACGAACTGGGCGTGGCCATCGCCCGCCACTGGCATTTCCCGCCCAACATCCTGCACGCGATGACGCCCATCGTCGCCGCGCCGCAGAAGAAGCCGGGCGCCAGCGACAGCGAACGCCTGAAAGTCGTCGCCAACATGGCGCGCGAACTGCACCGCAGCGTGGCCGGCAAGACGCCGGAGGAGCAGGAACACGCGATCGACGCGCTCTACCTGCGCTACCGCGAAGTGGCCCAGATCAGCCGCGAGAGCCTGTTGGAAAATGCGCGCAAGGCCGCGCAGGTCCTGCGCAGCGAAACTGCCATCCTGAACGTCGATATCGGCAAGAGCGTGTTGATGAAGCAACTGCTGCAGGAAGCGGAAGGAAAGGCCGGCGCGCCCGACGAGGCGGATGCGGAGCCACAGGAGTCGCTCAACGAAAACGGCGGCAGCGATCCGACCAGCCTGCTCGCGCTGGGCATGCAGGACATGACTGCGATGATGCTCGGGCAGTACCACCTGGCCGACATCTTCAAGCTGGTGGCGGAACTGTTCTATCGCAGCGAACTGTTCGACCACGTCATGATCTGCGTGCTGGACCGCTCCAGCCAGAGCCTGCTCGCCCGCGTCGGCCTGGGGCGGAACGCCGCGAAAATGCGCGCCAGCTTCCGCATCCCGCTGACTTTCGCGCCGGACGTATTCCATGCCGCCACGTCGAAAGGGCAAGACATCCTGATTTCCGACGCCACCGCGGCTAACATTCGCAGCCGGATTCCGGATTGGCATGTGCGCGCGGCCAATGCGCATGCCTTTTTGCTGTTGCCGATCATGATCAACAACAAACCGCTCGGCCTGATCTACGCAGACAAGATCGACCAGCCGCTGCAGATACCGTCGCAGTTGCTCGGCCTGCTCAAGGCCTTGCGCAACCAGGCGGCGTTGGCGCTGCAGTTGAAACTTTGAATGGAAACGAGAACGACATGGACCTGAACACCCTTACCGCTTTGAGCCCGCTGGACGGCCGCTACCGCCGCAGCGCCGCGAAACTGGCGTTTTATTTCAGCGAATTCGGCCTGATCCGTTACCGCGTCCAGGTTGAAGTGGAATGGCTCAAGGCCCTCGCCGCCGAAGCGGCCTTCGCCGAAGTGCCGCCGTTCAGCGCCGCCACGTTGAGCGAACTGGACGCCCTGGTCAGCGGCTTCTCGCTG
Organism: uncultured Thiobacillus sp.; assembly: GCA_964466195.1. Lineage (GTDB taxonomy): Bacteria > Pseudomonadota > Gammaproteobacteria > Burkholderiales > Thiobacillaceae > PFJX01. The sequence continues at coordinate 180,302 of CAYXMQ010000001.1, read as the reverse complement.
GCCGATGCGGAGGCGGTGAAGACGCACGAAAAGACCACCAACCACGACGTCAAGGCGGTCGAATACTTTCTCAAGGACAAGCTGGCCGGCAACCCGGAGGTGATGCGGGTCAGCGAGTTCATCCATTTCGCCTGCACGTCGGAAGACATCAACAACCTGTCGCATGCGTTGATGCTGGAGGCCGCCCGCCGCGACGTCATGCTGCCGGCCATCCTGCTGCTGGAAACCCGGCTGGAAGACCTCGCCGGCGCCCTCGCCGACCTGCCCATGCTGGCGCGCACGCACGGCCAGCCGGCCTCGCCCACCACGCTGGGCAAGGAAATGGCCAACGTGCTGTACCGCGTGCGCCGCGCCACCCGGCGCATCGCCCAGGTCGAAGTGCTGGGCAAGATCAACGGCGCGGTCGGCAATTACAACGCGCATCTGTCGGCCTATCCGGACTTCGACTGGGCTGCGTTCGCCGAGCGCTTCGTCACCGGCTTAGGGCTTGGCTTCAACCCCTACACCATCCAGATCGAGCCGCACGACTACATGGCCGAGCTGTACGACGCCTATGCCCGCCTGAATACCGTCCTGATCGACCTGGACCGCGATGTCTGGGGCTACATCTCGCTGGGCTACTTCAAGCAAAGGGTGAAGGAGGGCGAAGTCGGCTCCTCGACGATGCCGCACAAGGTCAACCCGATCGATTTCGAGAACTCGGAAGGCAATCTCGGCCTCGCCAATGCGCTCTTGCGCCATCTCTCTGAAAAGCTGCCGATCTCGCGCTGGCAGCGCGATCTGACCGATTCCACCGTACTGCGCAATATGGGAACGGCGCTGGGCTATACGCTGCTCGGCTACGAAAGTCTGCTGCGCGGCCTGGGTAAACTGGAAGCCAATCCGGCGCGGCTGGCGGAAGACCTGGACAACAACTGGGAAGTGCTGGCCGAGCCGATCCAGACCGTGATGCGCCGCTACGGCCTGGAAAAACCTTACGAACAATTGAAGAAGCTGACCCGCGGCCAGGCCGGCATCACACGCGAAACGCTGGCTGCGTTCATACTCGATCTGGCCATTCCGGATGCCGCCAAACAACGCCTGCTGGACATGACTCCGGCCAGCTATACCGGCCAGGCGGCCGAACTGGCGAAGCGAATATCGGAAGGTTGATGCGCTGCGCCTTGCATCCGTCCGCTTCTGCGCTCAACGCGTCTCACGTGGAAAGTCCGACAGGCTGCTAGCACAGGGAGGTGCGATGTCCAGGCTCGAACTACACCAGAAGAAGCTGTGTGAACTGGCCGGTTTCGAAGTCAGCGGCCATTTCGAGGACAGCCTGCAACGCCTGAACGGCATCGTCGCGGAATTGCTGGCCGCGCGCCGCGTCTCGCTGATGCTGCTCGACATCGCGCCCGGCAACAAAGGCCCGCGACTCAAGCTCGCTGCGCTGTACGGCGAACTGCCCGCCGCCGCCTGGAAGGAAGAGCCCGCCGCCGGACAAGGCATCGCCGGCCAGGTGCTGGCCAGCGGCAGCTGCCTGCGTGTCGGCAACATCGCGCGTTCGTCCTGGAAGCAGCACGCGCGGCATGCCGATGAAGCCGGCGGCTTTCTCGCCTGCCCGGTGCCGCTGGCCGGGCTCCCGGCCGGCGTGCTCAACATCAGCCTGCCGATCGATCGCGCCGGCTTTTCCAGCGCCGACCAGGCCAATGCCGAACTCGCGGCGTTGCTGGTCGGCCGCGCCATCCAGGTCGGCCGGCTCGACCGCATGCTCGATTCCCGTTTCGCGCAGATGGCTTTCACGCTGGAAGGCACTACCGACGCCTGCTCGATGATCGCTCTCTCGACGCACGAGCCGGACAAGGTCGCCAAAATGCTGGCGCGCGCTTTCTACCGCGAGCTGCGGCATTGCGGCTTCACGCCCAATCAGATCATCCACGCCGCCGGTGAAATCATTTCCGAACTCACCAGCAGCCTGAACCGGCACAAGAAACGGCTCGGCAGTTAGCCGACAGCGCCGACTTACAATCACCACATTTCAACTTTTCGTCCACACCACCATGCCCGTCAATCTCTCCGCTCCCGACCCCGCCAGCCTGCGCCCCGTACCCGGGGTAGAACTCGGCATTGCCAGCGCCGGCATCAAGAAGCCCGGCCGTCGCGATGTGCTGGTCATCACGCTGCCGGCAGACTCCGAAGTCGTCGGCGTGTTCACGCAAAACCGCTTCTGCGCCGCGCCGGTCACGATCTGCAAGGAACATCTGCATGCTGAAAGCGGCATTCGCGCCCTCGTCGTGAATACCGGCAACGCCAACGCCGGCACCGGCGAAGACGGCCTGCGGCGGGCGCGTGAAACCTGCGCCGCGGTCGCGGAAAACCTGAACATCAAGCCCGAGCAGGTGCTGCCGTTCTCCACCGGCGTGATTCTGGAGCCGCTGCCGCACGACAAGATCATCGCCGCGCTGCCCGCCGCCCTGGCCGACCTGAAGCCCGAAAACTGGGCCGCCGCCGCCGAGGCGATCATGACCACCGATATCGTCGCCAAGGCCGCCACACGCAAGGCGGCACTGAACGGCGTCGAATTCAGCGTCACCGGCATCGCCAAGGGCTCCGGCATGATCCACCCGAACATGGCCACCATGCTGTCCTTCGTGGCGACCGATGCACCGGTGTCGTGCGAGGCGTTGGAAGCGATGTTGCGGCATGCGGTGAACAAGTCGTTCAACTGCATCAGCGTCGACGGCGATACTTCGACCAACGATTCCTGCATCCTGATCGCGACCGGCGCGAATTCCGCTCAGCCCGCCGCGCCGGTGATCATGGATTCGGCCGATGCGCGCTTCGACTCGCTGCAAGCCGTGGTCACCGAAGTCATGATCGAACTCGCCCAGGCCATCGTGCGCGACGGTGAAGGCGCGACCAAGTTCATGGAAGTGCGCATAGAAGGTGGCAAGGACGAAGCCGAATGCAAACAGGTCGCCTACGCCATCGCCCGTTCGCCGCTGGTGAAAACCGCGTTCTTCGCATCCGACCCCAACCTCGGCCGCATACTCGCCGCGATCGGCTACGCCGGCATCGACGATCTGGATGTCGCGCGCATCCGCCTCTGGCTGGGCAACGTGCTGGTCGCCGAAAACGGCGGCCGCGCGGCGTCCTACCAGGAAGCCGAAGGCGCCCGCGTGATGGTGGCGCCGGAAATCGCGGTCCGCGTCGATCTGGCCCGCGGCAATAGCGTCGCCACCGTGTGGACCTGCGATTTCTCCTACGACTACGTCAAGATCAACGCGGAATATCGCAGTTAAGCAAAGATCATGGCTTGGCGGCTGGATCGGGCCGCCGGGCCGAATCAAGCGACCCTCCGGGTCACATATAGAATCTCCTTCCCGCCTACCGGACCCGCGCCATGGACATGGAAGACAACGAAGACGAACTGCCCAGTTATCTGGTCAACCCGGAACTCGCGCTGTTGATCGCGCGCGGCAACGATCTATTGTCGCGCCTTGATGCCTGGCTGCCGCCTGCGCCTCGGCGCGTCGATTGGCGCAGCACGCTGGCCTGCCGTTGGCGCAAGCAGAGCGGGCTCGGCGCCGGCCTGGCCTTTCTGGCGCCGGTAACCACGCTGAATTGCCCGCCCTGGTCGGCGCTTTCCGGCATCGATCAGCAAAAAGACCTGCTTGACCGCAACATCCGCCAGTTTCTCAAAGGTCTGCCGGCCAACAACGTGCTGCTCGCCGGCAGTCGCGGTTGCGGTAAATCTTCGCTGGTCAAAGCCTTGCTGCCGCGTTACGCCAGCAAGGGCCTGCGCCTGGTGGAAGTCGATCGCGACGACTTGATCGATCTGCCGGACATCACCACGCGCCTGGAAAATCAGCCTGGCCATTTCATACTCTTTGCCGACGACCTTTCGTTTGAGGCCGGCGACGCCGCCTACAAGCCGTTGAAAGCCGCACTCGACGGCTCCATCGCCGGCCTGCCCGCCAATGTATTGATCTGTGCGACGTCAAACCGGCGCCACCTGATGCCCGAGTTCTTTGCCGAAAACGAAGCCGCGCAACATCTGGGCGGAGAAGTGCGGCCGGGCGAGAGCACCGAGGAGAAAATCTCCCTGTCCGACCGCTTCGGCTTGATTCTGACCTTCTACCCGTTCGACCAGGATGCCTACCTGGCCATCGTCGCCGGCTGGATCGCCGCGCTGGGCGGCGCGAATGGGCAACAACCGGACGAGGCGTCGCGGCGCGAGGCGCTGCAGTGGGCGATCCAGCGCGGCGGCCGCTCCGGCCGCGTGGCGCAGCAATTCGCGCGCGACTGGGTCGGCCGGCAAGGCCTCAAGCGCAGGCGATGACGGCGCGCTACGGGAGAGGTGATGAGCCTGGCCATCGTTAGCAGCCGCGCGCTGGCCGGCATGGACGCGCCGGAAGTGATCGTCGAGGCGCATCTCGCCAATGGCCTGCCGGCCTTCACGCTGGTCGGTCTGGCCGAAGCCGAGGTGAAGGAGTCGCGCGATCGGGTGCGCGCGGCGCTGCTGCAATCCGGCTATGAATTCCCGCAACGCCGCATCACCGTCAATCTGGCGCCGGCCGATCTACCAAAGGAATCGGGCCGCTTCGACCTGCCCATCGCGCTGGGCCTGCTCGCCGCCTCCGGGCAATTGCCGGCCGACAAACTGCAGGAATACGAGTTCGCCGGCGAGCTGGCGTTGACCGGCGCATTGCGACCGATCCGCGGCGCGCTGGCGATGATGATGTGCGCCGCCCGCCGCGGCCGCGCCTTCATCCTGCCGCGCGCCAGCGCCGAGGAGGCAGCGCTGGCGGAAGGCGCCGAGGTTTACGCCGCCGACTCCCTGCTCGAAGTCTGCGCGCATCTGGCCGGGCGCACGCTTTTGCCGCGCGTTGTTCCACGTGAAACAACGACGCCGCCCGACTACGCCGACCTGGCGGACGTGAAGGGCCAGCAACATGCCCGCCGCGCGCTCGAAATCGCCGCCGCCGGCGGCCATTCGCTGCTGATGAGCGGACCGCCGGGAAGCGGCAAGTCGATGCTGGCCAGCCGCCTGCCCGGCATTTTGCCGCCGATGACCCAGGCCGAAGCGCTCGAGTCTGCGGCCGTGTTGTCTTTGACCGGTTCGTTCCACAGCGAAAACTGGCGCCTGCGCCCGTACCGCTCGCCGCACCACACCGCGTCCGGCATCGCTCTGGTCGGCGGCGGCAACCCGCCGCGCCCGGGCGAAATCAGCCAAGCTACGCATGGCGTGTTGTTTCTCGACGAACTGCCCGAGTTCGACCGCAAGGCGCTGGAAGTTTTGCGCGAGCCCATGGAGGCCGGCCGTATCACCATTTCACGGGCGGCGCGGCAGGCTGATTTTCCAGCACAGTTCCAACTCGTCGCGGCGATGAACCCCTGCCCCTGCGGTTACCTCGGCCATCCCGCCGGCCGGTGTCATTGCTCGCCGGAGCTGGTGGCGCGCTATCGCAGCCGCATATCCGGCCCGTTGCTGGACCGCATCGACCTGCATATTGAAGTCGCCGCGCTGCCGCAAGCGGAAATGACCGCGACGGGCCCGGGCGAAGCCTCCGCGTCGGTGAGGGCGCGCGTAACGGCGGCACGCGACCGCCAGATCACACGTCAGGGCAAAGCCAATGCACAACTGGCCGGTAAGGAGATCGATCTGCACTGCCAGCCGGACGAAGCCGCCATGACCTTGTTGAAACAAGCCATCGCACGGCTCAATTTATCCGCCCGCGCCTACCACCGCGTGCTGCGCGTCGCGCGCAGCATCGCCGACCTGGCCGGCGCGGAACGGATTGGCGCCGGCCAGGTCGCCGAAGCCGTGCAATACCGGCGTGGCGTCGGTTCCTAGGAGGCATGGCCATGCACACGAATGCCGAACAGGCGCTAGCAAGTTGGCGCGAAGAGAAACGTTCCGCCTGGCTGTATCGCATCGTTTCGGACGCCGAATCGGGCTCTGCGCGCCAGATTCTGTTTCTTGAACTGGCGCAGGCGGCCGATGGGCAAGCTGCGCTCTGGTTAGCTGAATTGGATAAGCTGGGCGCGCCGCCGCCCGCTAGTTTCGAACCGGACATGCGCGCCCGCCTGGTGGCCTGGCTGGTGCCACGCTTGGGCATCCGACCGTTGAAAGGCGTGCTCGCGGCGATGAAAGTGCGCGGCATGAGCCTGTATCGTCATCCGCTGCCGCACGCCACGCCGACCAGCCTGGAACAGATGCGCAGCGAGCGGCATAAGAATGCCGGCAGCGGCAACCTGCGCGCGGCGGTGTTCGGCGTCAATGACGGCCTTATTTCCAATACCAGCCTGATCCTTGGCGTAGCCGGCGCTGGCGCCGGCGCCGACATGATTCTGCTGTCCGGCATGGCCGGACTGCTGGCCGGCGCTTTTTCGATGGCGGCAGGCGAATACGTGTCGATGCGCTCGCAGCGCGAATTTCATGAATATCAGATTGCGCTCGAGCGCGAAGAACTCGATCAGTATCCCGTCGAGGAGGCAGCTGAGCTGGCGCTGATCTATCAGGCCAAGGGCGTCGACGCCGAGCAGGCGAAAGCCATGGCACAAAGTTTGATCGCCGATCCGGACCGCGCGCTGGACACCCTGGCGCGAGAGGAACTGGGGCTCAATCCGGACGAACTCGGCTCGCCGTGGGGAGCGGCCGGCAGCTCCTTTCTGGCCTTTGCCGCCGGCGCATTCCTACCGGTGCTGCCCTATCTGCTGCTGAGCGGGGCCAACGCGTTCTATGGCGTCCTGCTCGCCACCGGCATCAGCCTGTTTGGCGTCGGCGCGGCGCTCAGTTTGTTCACCGGCCGCAGTGCCCTTGCCGGCGGTATGCGCATGTTGCTGATCGGCGCAGCGGCCGGCACGGCAACCTGGTTTATCGGCAAGGGGCTGGGCGTCGTGTTGGCATAGCCTGAGGTTAGAATCGGCCGGCACCCTTTTCTTCACTTTTCTCGCAGATATCGCCATGACCGAACGCACCTTCAGCCTCGAATTCTTCCCGCCGAAAACGCCCGAGGGCATGGACAAGCTGCGCGCTACCCGTCAGCAATTGGCGCAACTGCATCCCAAGTTTTTCTCGGTGACGTTCGGCGCCGGCGGTTCGACGCGCGATCGCACATTGGAAACCGTGCTCGACATCCAGGCGGCGGGCCTGGCTGCCGCCCCGCATCTCTCTTGCGTCGCTTCGACGCGAGAAAGCATTCGTGAAATTCTGGAAACCTATCGCGCCCACGGCATCCGCCATATCGTCGCATTGCGCGGCGATCTGCCGTCCGGCATGGCCGAGCCGGGCGAATTCCGTTATGCCAACGAACTGGTCAGCTTCATCCGCCAGGAAACCGGCGACTGGTTTCAGATTGAAGTGGCCGCCTATCCGGAAACTCACCCGCAAGCGCGCAGTTACCGCGACGATCTGCTCAATTTCAAGCGCAAGACGGAGGCCGGCGCCAATGCGGCGATTACGCAGTATTTCTTCAATCCGGACGCGTACTTCAATTTTGTCGACGACTGCGCTGCGCTGGGCATCTCGCTGCCCATCGTGCCGGGCATCATGCCGATCTCCAATTTCAGCCAGCTGTCTCGCTTCTCCGCCGCGTGCGGCGCCGACATTCCGCGTTGGCTGACGCGCAAGATGGAGAGCTATCTCGACGACACCGACTCGATCAAGGCGTTCGGCCTCGATTTCGTCTCCGGCATGTGCGACAAATTGCTGCGTGGCGGCGCACCTGGCCTGCATTTCTATACGCTGAACCAAGCCGGGTTGACCTCGGCCATCTGGCAGCGCCTTGGGCTTTGAATTTGCCGCTCTGAAGCTGGCGGCGGGCAGCGTTGAATTCGAAAACAGGAGGGTGCATGAAAATTCTGCTGGCGGATGACCATCCCTTGTTTCGCGAGGGCGTGAAACCGGTGCTGATGAAGCTGGATCGGCGTGTGACGCTGATCGAAGCGTTCGACTACCCGTCCGCTTTCGCCGCGATGCATCGGGCGCGCGAAGTCGATCTGGCCTTGCTGGATCTATACATGCCCGGGATGTCCGGCCTCGAAGGCGTGATCCGCTTCCGCGCCGCCTTCCCGGATATCCCGGTGGTGGTGTTGTCCGCCGCCGAGCAGCTCGAAGACATCCAGAAGCTGCTGGCAGCAGGCGCATTAGGCTACATCACCAAGGCCTCGCCCAGCGAGGTCATTCTGACCGCGTTGCAACAGGTACTGGCCGGCGGCCTCTATCTGCCGCCTAGTTTGATTGAGCATGCCGCTGGCGAGGCTACTCCGCCCCAGCAAATGAGCCACCATAACGCCTTGACCCTGCGCCAGCTCCAGGTTTTACGCGAATTGGCGAAAGGACTCAGCAATCGACAAATCGGCGATCTTTTGCAGGTCACCGAAGGCACGATCAAACTCCATCTGGCCGCGATTTTCCGACTGCTGAAAGTCAACAATCGCACCGAAGCCGTATTGGTTGCTCAAAAAATGAGCCTGCACAAAAGCAAGAAGTAAGCTCTCAATCGCCTTTTTTGTAGGTCGCTCTATGAATCGCATGCCATGAACCGTTCTCAATGAGCAGCTTTCAACCCGCCTTGAACTTGCGCTTGCGCATCCTGGCGGTGGCCTTGATGCCGCTATTGCTCGCAGTCGGTCTGTTTGCCGTTTATTTCACCCAGCGCAGCGTCAACGAAATGGAACAGTCGCTGGAGCGGCAGGGACGCGACAGCGCCAAACTGCTTGCCGACGCAGTGGCGTTCGACCTGTTTTCCGGCAACCTGCCGCCGGTCAAGCGCCTGCTCGATTACGAACGCGGTTTCCGCCGTATCGAAGCGGCCGCAGTGACTGACGGCGCCCACTGGCTGCTGCTGAGCGGCCCGTCACGTGCGTTGCCCGCGCTGACCGGAAGCGCGCCACCGGCGCGTTGGCGCGCAGGGCCGATGCTGTTTTTTTCACAGGCGGTGCATCTGCCCGCGCCGGTTGAAGCGGACCCCTATCTCGACCTGCCCGAGGCTGACCGGCCCAAACATTTTCTGGTGGTCAGCCTGAGCCGCGCACCAATTGAATTGACGCGTTCGCAGGCCGGCCTGGCCGCGTCCGCCACCGCGCTGATCGCCATACTGTTCGCGCTGTTGCTGGCCTGGCGACTATCCGGCGGGGTGAGCCGGCCGTTGCTCGACATCACCAAAACCGTGGCGCAGCTAGCCAATGGCAATCTGGCCGAGCGCACGCCGGAAACTTCGCAGGGCGAAATCGGCCTGCTCGAGCGCGGCGTCAACCGCATGGCGCAGGCGCTGGAAGAGAATCAGCGCAATCTCACGCTGAAGGTGCAGGAAGCCACCGCCGAATTACTCGGTCAGAAACTGGCCGCGGAAGCGGCCGTTCTGGCCAAATCACGCTTTCTCGCCGCCGCCAGCCACGACTTGCGGCAACCGCTGCACGCCTTGACCTTGCTGGTGGCGGCGTTGCGCGAACAAGCGCCGAGCGGTGAAGCGGGACGACTCGCCCGCCATATCGAGTCCTCGGCGTCCGCGATGGAAAGCCTGCTCAATGCACTGCTGGATTTGTCAAAACTGGACGCCGGCGTGGTCGAAGCCCGCCCGCTCTGCTTTCCAGTCAGTCGGGTGTTCAATCAGGTGGCGAGCCAGTTTCTGCCTGTCGCGCATGCGCGCAAGATCCGACTGATCTTTGCGGCCAGCAGCTTATGGGGCTATTCGGACCCGGTGCTGGTCGAACGCATACTGGCCAACCTGATCTCCAATGCGCTGCGCTATACCGAGCATGGCAGCGTGCTGGTGGGCGCACGCCGGGTCGGCCAGGACAAGTTGCGGTTCGAGGTGTGGGACAACGGCAAGGGCATTCCGCACGAGTTTCAAGCACGCATATTCGAGGAGTATTTTCAGCTCGAAAACCCCGAGCGCCATCGTGACAAGGGGCTGGGTCTCGGTCTGGCCATCGTCGCCCGGCTCGCGCGCTTGCTCGGCAGCCGCGTAGAAGTCCGCTCCGAACCGGGCCAGGGCGCGTGTTTCTCGTTCACGCTCGCGCGCTGCCAAGCCGTAACCGCGCCACCCGATGCCGTCGCGGCGCCCGCCGCTTTTTTGCTGCCGCTGGAACAGGCGCTGGTGGCCTTCATCGATGACGACGAGGCCATACTGGCGGCAATGGTGGAAGTCTTCGATCGCTGGAATGTCGGGCTGGCGGCCGGCGAGGACGCCGAGCAGGTGCGCATGGAACTGCAGGCGCTGGGCCGCGCGCCCGATCTGATCCTATGCGATTACCGCCTGCGTGATGGCCGCACCGGCGTGGAAGCAGTGCAACTCTTGCGTGATGCCTTCGGCGCCGACATTCCAGCCGCGCTGATTACCGGCGATACCGCGGCGGAAACCATACAGGCCATACAAGCCAGCCGACTGCCGGTGCTGCACAAACCGCTCAAACCCGCCAAACTGCGCGCCTTTCTTTCCCATCTGCTGAGCGGCCCCGCCGCGAAGCCACTTTCCTCAGAGCATCCCGATCAATGAAAACACTCTCTTTGCTGCTGCTTGTCAGCGGCCTGCTGCTGGCGCCGGCCTATTGGATCTACGCCAAGTTCTATACCGGCAAGCAGACCGCAATGCTCACGTTGGACAAAACGGAAGGCGCCGCCGGCGCTTGGCGCTCGGCGCCCTTCGCGTTGCATCCGGATATGGCGCCGGCGGGCTTGATTCTGCATGTTGAGGCGAGCTTCTCGCCCAACATGGACGACCATAAACCGCCGCAGGACCGTTACAGCGTCATCCTGTCGAAAGCGGGCGAAGTCGCCAAACCGCTGATGATTACCTTGAAGGCCGCGCAAACAGCCAACGGCAATCCGGTCTTCAAGGAACATTTGCTGTTCATGCAGGCGGTACAGGACGGCCTCTACCAGATCGAGGTTACGCCCGCTTCCGAGGCGGTCATGAAAGTCGAACGCATGCGGCTTGAAGTGCGCCAGAACCTGCAGGAGCCCGACAGCCGCGTCGTCACCGGCGGCGTCGTGCTGCTGGTGCTGGGCCTGTTGGGCTTGCTCGCGATCTAAGCCGGTTCGAGGCCGCTCGGGGGCGGCTCAGAACCGGGTCAGGATGTTCTCCTCGCCAGCCAGGACCTGTGCGCCGGAGCCGACCAACAGGTGATCCGGCTGGTGCGCGACATGCAGATCCTTGTCCGGATAGGGCAGGCTATGCAGGAAATGGCGCATGCAATTCAGGCGCGCGCGTTTCTTGTCGTCGGACTTGATCACGATCCAAGGGGCGTCCGCCGTGTCGGTGTGGAAGAACATCGCATTCTTCGCTTCGGTGTAGTCATCCCACATATCAAGCGATTTGATGTCGATCGGCGACAGTTTCCAGTGCTTGAGCGGATCGTCACGACGCGAGATGAAGCGGCGCAATTGTTCTTCGCGGCTGACCGAGAACCAGTATTTGAACAGCAGCACGCCGCTGTTCGCCAACATGCGCTCGAACTGCGGCGTCTGCCGCATGAACTCCAGGTATTCGTGCGGCGTACAGAAGCCCATGACCCGCTCGACACCGGCGCGGTTGTACCAGGAGCGGTCGAAGAAGACCATTTCGCCGGCGGTCGGCAGATGCTGCACGTAACGCTGGAAATACCATTGGCCGCGCTCGCGGTCAGACGGCTTGTCGAGGGCGACGACGCGGGCGCCGCGCGGATTCAGATGTTCCATATAGCGTTTGATGGTGCCGCCCTTGCCGGCGGCGTCGCGTCCTTCGAACAGCAGCACAATCTTCTGGCCGCTGTCGCGCACCCAGCTTTGCACTTTCAACAACTCGATCTGCAGCTTTTCCTTCTGCGCCTCATAGTCGCCGCGGCGCAGACGGGTGCGATACGGATAACTCGCCGGCAAGGCCGCGTAATCGCTCTCTTCCTGGCTGCCGCGCGGCGCCTGGGCAACGGCCATTGCAACGGGTTCGTGACTGACCGATTCGATTTCTGCAGCGGCTTTCGGGTTCGGGTAAGGGGCGTGGTGGACTGCAGCCACATCGGGCGTAACGTCGGACGCCGCAACCTTGACTTCGCTGCCGACCTCCACGCTCGCCGCCTCGGAAGCGGGCGCGAATTCCGGCGCTGCCAAAGCCGGACTTGTCGGCACGGTGTCAGGTGTTTTCGACCTGCTGGTAGATCGCCGACGCGGTGCGGCCGTGGATTTTATGGTGCGCTTGGTCTCAACCATGACTCTCTCCCATTGCGACAAAAAGTGAAGATTATGGTGCGGAACGAATGCCACGGTTATGCAATGTGCTTATGACTTTGCTGGTTTTGCTCCGCAATTAGTCTATCCAGCCCTTCCCGCGAATGCCGAAACATGCCAACTTCACTCCCTCCATTTCAGGATGCTTCCGATGAACGTCTGGCTAGGCTTAGAGACCCTTTTTGACCCGGCATTCGCCGTCTGAGCATGCAGGCCTTTCGCATACTTCAGTCGCAGGGCTTCGGCAGCCGGCGCGATTGCCGCGAGCTGATTCTGCGGCGGCGCGTGCTGTTCAATGGCGTACCGGCGGCCGACCCCGAGCAGGAATTCGCCTGCGAGAACCTCATCTTCAGCATCGATGGGCAAGCATACAGCTACCGCAAGCACGCCTATCTGGCGCTGCACAAGCCGGCCGGCTACGAGTGCTCGCGGCAACCGCGCGACCATCCCAGCGTGTTTGCATTGCTGCCGGAATACCTGTTGCGCCGCGGTGTGCAGTGCGTCGGCCGGCTGGACCAGGACACCACCGGCCTGTTGCTGTTCTCTGACGATGGCAGCTTCATACACGACCACACGGCGCCCAAAAAACAAATCGGCAAGACCTATCAGGTCAGCTGCAAACATGCCTGCTCGCCGGCGCTGATCGAGCAGTTGCTGGCCGGCGTCCAGCTCCATGACGACCCCGCGCCGGTCCGCGCCAAGCAATGCCGGGCATTGTCCGAATATGTCCTGGAGCTGGTCGTCAGCGAAGGCAAATACCATCAGGTCAAGCGCATGCTCGCTGCGGCCGGCAACCGCGTCGTGTCTTTGCACCGTAATGCCATCGGCGGCTATGTCTTGCCGGTGGACCTCGCCGCCGGCAAGTGGCGCTGGCTGCAGTCGGAAGATCTGGCCGCGTTGCAAATCCGGCCGGAAATCGACCCGCCTCATTCACCGACACCATAAAAAGGAGTTATCCATGCAGCGAATATTTTCGATTCTGATCGGTCTGTTGCTCACCTTCCCCGCAGCCAGCCTGCTCGCCGCCGCCCTGCCATCGCCCAAAATCGTCCAAGTCAACGAGCGCATCCATGCCTTGCTGGGCCCGATGGAGTTGCCGAACAAGAACAACCAGGGCTACATGGTCAACAGCATCCTGATCGTCGGCGATACCGGCGCGATCATTGTGGACACCGGCTTCACCGATGAAATCGGCAACATGCTGGCAGAACAAGCCGCCAAGCTGACCAACAAGCCGATCACGCATGTCATCAACACCCACCATCACGGCGACCACAGTCTGGGCAATACCGCGTTTCCGCAGGCCAAGATTCTGAGCTCGGAACAATGCCGCAAGCTGGCGCTGGAGCATGGTGCCGAATGGATTGCCATCGTCGAATCGGTGTCAGAACGAAAGTTTCCGAATACCCGGGTCGTCACGGCCGGCATCACCTATCCGCAGAACAGCAAGAGCGAACTGATCCTGGACGGCGTCAGGATGGTGTTCTGGGTGCCGGAAGCTGCGCATACGCTCGGCGACATGATGATCTGGCTGCCGGATGACCAGGTTCTGCTCGCCGGCGACGTGCTGGTCAATCAGGTGACGCCCAGCTTCCGCGACGCCCACGTTCAGGCCTGGATAAAAGTGCTTCAGGAAGTGCAAAGCCTGCCGGTCAACACCATCGTGCCCGGACACGGCCCATTGATGAGCAAACAGGATGCCGCCGCCATGCATCAACGCATGGCCAGCCTGTATCAAGGCATCGCGGCCGGCGTCAAAGAAGGCCTGACCGACAGCGAAATCCGCCAGCGGCTCGATCTGGGGGAATGGAAGACGCTGCACAGTTTCGGCGAGCTGATGGGCGCCAATATCAACAAGGCTTACCTGGAAATCGAAGCGGCCAACTTTTAACGCGATTGGCGATCGGGTGCTGAACAGGCTTGGTGCCGCTGCAACACGCTCAACGCCACCGCTTCCGCCACCTTGATGCCGTCGACGGCGGCGGACAGGATGCCGCCGGCATAGCCGGCGCCTTCGCCGGCAGGGTACAAACCACGTGTATTCAGGCTCTGGCAATGTTCATCACGCGTGATCCGTATCGGCGCCGAGGTGCGCGTTTCCACCCCGGTCAAGACCGCGTCATCCATCGCAAAGCCTTTGATCTGCTTGTCGAAGGCCGGCAGCGCTTCGCGGATCGTGGCGATGACGTAATCGGGCAGACAGGCGGACAGATCGGTCCAATGCACGCCCGGCGTATAGGACGGAATGACCGTACCCGGACCGCTCGAAGGGCGACCGGCGAGGAAGTCGGCGACCCTCTGCGCCGGCGCCAGATAGCCGCCGCCGCCGGCCTGGAAAGCGCGTTCCTCCCAATGCCGTTGGAACGCCATGCCGGCGAGCGGATTGGCGTTCAGGTCGGCGCCGAAATCCTTCGGCTCGATGCCGACCACGATGGCGGCATTGGCGTTGCGCTCGTTGCGCGAATACTGGCTCATGCCGTTGGTCACCACGCGGCCGGGTTCCGACGTGGCGGCGACCACGGTGCCGCCCGGGCACATGCAGAAACTGTAGGCCGAGCGACCATTTTTGGCGTGATAGACCAGTTTGTAATCGGCCGCGCCGAGAATGGGATTGCCGGCGAAATCGCCGAACCGGCAATGGTCGATCAACGCTTGCGGATGTTCGATCCGGAAACCGACGGAAAACGGCTTCGGTTCGATATGCACGCCGCGCTCGAACAACATCTTGAAGGTATCGCGCGCACTGTGCCCCAACGCCAACACGACATGATCGGCGGCGAAGCGCTCGCCATCGGCCAGCACCACGCCTTTGATCTGGCGGTCGACGATATCCAAGTCGACCACGCGGCTCTGGAAGCGTATCTCGCCACCCAGCGCCTCGATGTTGGCCCGCATGTGCTCGACCATCGTGACCAGCTTGAAGGTGCCGATATGCGGCTTGCTGACGTAAAGAATTTCCGCCGGCGCGCCGGCTTTGACGAACTCCTCCAGCACCTTGCGGCCGTGATGCTGCGGGTCCTTGATCTGGCTGTACAGCTTGCCGTCGGAAAAGGTGCCGGCGCCGCCTTCGCCGAATTGCACATTCGACTCCGGATTCAGTTCGCCTTTGCGCCACAGGCCCCAGGTATCTTTGGTGCGTTCCCGCACGGCTTTGCCGCGTTCCAGGACGATCGGTTTGAAGCCCATCTGCGCCAGCACCAACGCCGCCAGCAAGCCGCACGGGCCGGCGCCGATCACGAGCGGACGCAAGGTCATTGCGGCCGGCGCCTGTGCAACAAAGCGATAGTTCGTGTTCGGCGCGAGAACGACGTTTTTATCGCCGCGCAGCCGCTTCAACAGCGCCGCCTCATTCTTCACTTCGACGTCCAGCGTGTAGATCAGCGCGATCGCCGCGCGTTTGCGCGCATCGTAGCCGCGGCGATAGATCTCGAAGCGGACCAGCTGTTCGGCCGGGATCGCCAGCTTCTTGAGTATCGCGGCCTGAATGGCGTTTTCAGGATGGTCGAGTGGAAGTTTTACTTCAGTCAGCCGCAGCATGTCGGAGCCGCCTCGGGCCATCGGCCCGGGGCGAAGAGTGAGTCATCGAGACCGGGATTTTAGCGCGCCTGCTGATGGAATCTGCGGCGATCGCTGGCCCGGTGAGCCGGCCAACACCCTGCTCGCCGTCTGTAGGATCCTGTTATCTGTGAAGATAAAGCGCAAATGAAATCCGTGCGATTCTGATTCGCGTCGGGACACCCTCAACTGGCGTTTGCCGGATCGAGAGATTGCCAGCCAAAGATCCATTGATCATGGCTTCCGACTGGCCGTACTCGCACTGCAGGCGCCTAAATGAAATGAATCCCGCGCCACATCGCCTCGATGCAGAAAGGCCGACCAACTATTAACCGGTCTGCCTTATGCCGCCCGGGTGGGCGTTCAGCGAGTGCAGCTCGCCTCGTTGAAGGCGATGATCAGCTTCTCGACCAACTCGTCGAGTTCGATCGGCTTCAGGCAGTAGTCGCTGGCGCCATGATCGAGGCCCTGCACGCTCGCTTGCAGCGAGGCGTGCCCCGTAAGCATGACCACCGGCAGCTGCGGCGCCGCCTGCTTGATGCGGCTCAGGCACTCCATGCCATCGGTATCGGGCAGCATCACGTCGAGCACGACGACGTCAGGCCAGCCGGTGACCACCTTGGGAAGAGCCTCAGCACACCGCATGGCTGTCTTGACCTCGAAGCCCCGCCGGATTAACCGGCGCGAAGTCGTCTCGAGGAAGTCTTCCTCGTCGTCAACCAGCAGAATCTTTTGCGGCCGTTGCCATTCCATTCCCTGCTCCTGCCTCTGCCAAAAAATCCCCGCGGATCTTGCGGATGTCCGCATGGACCCGTGCCAGATACCTGTCAATGAACCCCTCCTCGTCCATCACCATGTCCACCTGGCGGGTATGGATGAGGAGATAGCCAAGTACCAACAAACGCTCCTTCAGATAGGGCACCGGCCGCTTCTCGATGCGCGCCGTCAGCGAATCACCCTTGATGTCCACGCGGAAATCAATCCCGCGCAGCATGTCGCCGAGCAGCCGCACGCGCCGCCGCCGTCTGCGCTCGTCCGCCGCGCCGCCCTGGAACTGGAAGTTCACGTAGGACTCGGTGAGCAGCTCGGAGAAACTCGCCTCGGCCAGTGCGAAATGATAGCCGAGGCGCACGCTCAGGTTGCAGTAGTGTTTCGACAGCAGGAAATAGTTGCGCCCGGCCATGTTCGAGCGCACCGCCGGGTCGAGCTGCGGGTTCATCGCTGACTGGGCGATGATCGCACCCAGCCCGCGCATGCTCACCGGCGGCGGCCCTTCCCAGGGCACGGCGGTCATGCCCCGCCAGATCGCCAGCATCGGCTCGGAGACGATGTCCTCGATGCGGATGAAGGGATCGGCCAGATCGGCGCCTTCGCGGAAGCCGTCGTCGAGATTGATGACCCACCACTGCGCGGGCATGCCGACGACGTAGAGCTGCTTGGCCGACTTGTCGCGCGCACCGTAGCGGTGGCCGAAGTTGAACATCTCGGCCAAAGCCTTCTCGTGGCAGAAGCGGGTGATGTCGTGCAGCGTGCGACAGGACGAGGGCCTGAAGTAGGGCGAATCGGGCTGGGTCAGGTGCAGCGGCGTGATGTGGGTCAGCGCCTCCTTGAGCAGCTTGTGGATAGGGCTGCCCGCCATCAGGTTGGGGCGGTGTCTCGCGGCCTCAAGCAGCGGCTCGACACGTCCGCCATAGACGCGCCGCGCCGTGGCGTCGACGGTCACGCCCTGGCCGTTCTCCAGACAGGCCAGGACGCCGGGCAGGTCAAACAGCGCAGGCACGCCGAACTCGCGCGCCACCGTCGCGAGGTGCGTCGCCATGGTGCCGGACTCGCTGATCACCGCCGCCGCCTTGTCGATCAGCACGGCCCACTCGGGATAGGGGGTCTCGACGACGAGCACGGCGTCCCTGGGAAACTCGAGCACGTCAAGCGCGCAAGTGACCTTGAACACGGGGCCGGCGCCGACGCCGCGGCTCGCCGTGACGCCGCCGCTGATCAGCGGAGTCTGCCCGGCCAGCTGGCCCCGCACTTCCTTCAGTTTCGGCGGCGATGCCTCGCCGCTCGGCGCGCCGATCGGACGTACCTGCAGGATGTGCAGGCACCCTTTCCGATCAACGGCCCATTCGATGTCCTGCGGCCCGCCGAAGTGCTCCTCGATCAGCACGGACTGCCGCGCCAGTTCCTGAGCCTGTTCCGGCATGAGGCAGGGCGCCTGCGGATCGGCGAGATGAATGGCCTCGACCTGGTGCGGCGCCTCGATTGCGACATGGAGCTGGTCGTAATCCGAACTGCCCTCGACGATCTGGTTGCCCAGGCCCGGTGCGGCGTGGATCACCACCCAGGGGCTGCGCGCGTCCTCGGGCGGGTGCGAATAGGCGACGCCGCTGGCGGCCGCATCGACCATGGCCAGGCAGCCGACGCCCATCAGCACGTCCTGGTGCCGGTAGCCGCGCTGCTGGCGGTAGACGATGGCCTGGCTCTGGTACTTGCCGGCCACGATATCCTTGTAGGTCTCGGGGATCGCAGCCGCCGTGACGCCGAGGCGGGTGCGGTACTGGCCGGCAAACGAGCCGTGCGCGCTGTCCTCGCCCAGCGCGCTTGAGCGCAGCGACACCGTGGCCGCGCCGAGACGCTCACCATGGTTGCGGATCATCGCCTCCAGGTCCTCCGGCAGATGCGCGGCACGGATCAGATCCTGGATGTCGGCGCTGACGGTGTAGAGCGCCTCGAGGTCGTCGATGTCGAGCGTCTTCAGGCGGCGGTTGATCTCATCCTGGACGTGGCTCGATTCCATGAAGTGCCGCGCCGCCGCGGCGGTCACGGCGAAGCCGTCGGGCACGGCCAGGCCCAGGCGCTTGCGGATCTCGCCGAGGTTGGCCATCTTCGCTCCGACCTGGTCGACGTTGCTGCGGTCGATCTCGTCCATGGTCAGCACGAAGGTATGGCCGACGATCTCGGGCTGGCGGGAAAGTATTGATTCGATGTCTTCGGTGATGAGCTTGAAGCGCTCGTCGAGATCTTTGTAGCGGCCGTCGGAGAGCGCCGTCAGGCTATGCACCATCTTGTAGACGTTGACCGTCAGCGCGGTAAGTTCGCCGCGAACGAAGGCCATGCCGAAAGGCTTGCCCGAGTGCAGCGTTTCCTCGGCTGCGGACATCAGTTCCAAGGCGTTGTTGTTGGCCGTTAGCAGCGAGCGGAAGTTGCGGTAATGCTCGCGAAAGATCGAGCGCAACGCCTCGGGGCCGAGGCTCGGCTGTGTGTGAAAGAGTTTGGCGAGGAAGTTGAACACGGTGAGGGTCGGAATACGCGGATGGGAAGCGGGTCGTCCCCATCCGCGAGCAGCAAGGCTTGCCCTAGTGCTCCAGCTTGAGACCCCAACCCTCGAACAGGAACAGGATAGCGTAGCCGTACCAGACCGTGTAGATCACGTAGCCAATCAGTGCCGCCAGGGCAACCCAGATCATGTCGGTCATCGGCACGGCTTTGACGCCATAATAATTGTAAGCCGGCTCGACAGCCTTGGTCTGGACGTCGCGCAGGATCTTGCCTTCATTGAACTTGCCCTGGCGGTTCAGATCCTTGGTCATCGCCGCGAGCGCCTTGTGCCAGTCGTAAAGCACGCGCTTCTCCTCGAAGCCGTACTTGGCAACGACCGCCTGGCCCTCGTTCTTGAACATGAGATCGGCATCGGCGATTGCGCCGGCGATGAGCCGGCCGAGATCGGCGGCGATCTTGAGCTTCGCCCCCTCCACCGTCACCGTGGCGCCGGCCGCCGCGAGCAGTCCCTGCATGCGCTGCGCCTGGCCGGCGTCGGTTGCCTTGATCTCGAGCGTTACCGCGCTGCCGTCGTGCAGTTTGGCTTTCTTCGCCACGTCCGGGATGTAGTAGGCCGAATTCTTCGAGATCGAGTTGAAAGCGCTGTCGAGGTAGTCGAGGCTGTTCCGGCCACCTTCGAACAGCGGGCTCATGATGAGGCCGAGCACCACGAAGAAGCTCGCAATGAGCGCCAGGCCGATGCCGAATTCCTTCTTGTCATGAATCATGATTTTTCCTCCTGCTGATCATAGGCGGGATGATCCTCCTCGCCCTTCAGCGTCTTGATGTTGGTAAAGAAGGTCCAGAACACCCAGACCGCGAAGCTGCTTAGCGTGATGAAGAAGATGCCGATACCGACGCGCTCGATGATGGCGGCGGTTTCCTGCGTCAACGGGATCAGCTCCATGCTGGCGAGCTTGCCCGGCAGTGCGAAGACCCGGTTGACGAAAGCCGACATCACCGCCAGGGCGAAGAAGCCGCGGATGGTGATGCCCGACACCACCTTGGTCACCAGCGTGCCGATCTGGATGCCAATCAGCGAACCCAGCAGCATGCCCATTGCCAGCGTGTAGAAAATGAAGCCGTAGATCGCGTACTGGCCGATGCCGGCGTAGCCGGCGGTGAATACGATCTGCAGGATGTCGGTGCCCACGGTGGTGGATGCGGAGACGCCGAGCACGTAGACGAAGATCGGGAAGGTCAGGAAGCCGCCGCCGACGCCCATGATCGCGGCGGCGATGCCGACGACGAAGCCGCTGACGACAAGGAAGATGCCCGAGATCTTGCGCCCGCCCGGAACCACGCCTTCGTCGAAGTGGATCATGGGCGGCAGGCTGACGGTCTGCAGGCTGCGGGCGAGGCCGGTCATGTCATCCACCGTCTTGCATGGCGGGGTGTCGGCCTTCTCCGCCTTGGCAGCCCTGGCCGGCTTGGCGAGCGCCTTGCGCATGCGGAAATAGTCCGACATGCCGTAGAAGCCGAGGAAACCGAGGATGAAGACGTAGATAGTGGTGATGAAGGCGTCGGACAACACCGGGTTCATCTCGTACAGCGTGCGGTTGATGTAGCCGCCCACGGTGGCGCCGCCGATGGAGCCGACGAGGAAGGTGACCGCGAGCGCCACCGAGATGTTGCCGAGCTTCCGGTGCAGCACGCTGCCCATGATCGCCTTGGCGAAGATGTGGAACAGGTCCGTACCGACGGCGAGGATGCCCTTGACCCCCGCACTCATCAGCGCCGGTGCGATGATGAAGCCGCCGCCCGCGCCGATGCAGCCGGTGATCAGGCCGGCGATGACGCCGACCGCTATCGACGCCACGAAGATGGTCGTGGTGTAGTAGGCCGGTCCGTAAGCCTGCTTGCCGCCGAGGATGTCGGGAAGCGCGCCGCCCACCTCGTCGGCGAAGACGACGCTGATAACGAAGATGGGCAGCATGAACAACGCCAGTATCGCCATGCGCCGCCGGTCATGGAGTATCCGTAGGGAAGTGGCGATGTCCCATTGCGCATAGCTCTGCGCGCCCGCCATCATTGCCTCATACCAAAACCTCATCCTTCTCATTGCCATGCCCTCCTGAAAGGTGAAATTACGCAGAACCCTTTGAATCCTTACCCAGACCGCTGCCGTGCGGCATCACCGGCAGGCAAACCGAAAATACAGCGCCGCCGCCGTCGCGGTTCGCGGCGGCGAGCTCGCCGCCAAGCCGCGCCATGATGTCGCGCGACACGTAGAGCCCCAGGCCGGTACCCTTGCCCTTGGGCTTGGTCGTGAAAAATGGGTCGTAGAGGCGCTGCATGACTTCGCCGGTGAGGCCGGGCCCGCTGTCGGCGAACTCGACGACGATGCGCCCGCCGGCCAGGCGGCTGGAAATCTCGATGCGGCCGTCGCTGCCGATGGCGTCGATGGCGTTGTGCAGCACATTGAGGATCACCTGCTGCAACTGGGCGGCGTCGGTCCAGGTCTTCGGCAGCGCAGCATCGTACTGGCGCTCGATGGCGATCTGGTGGCGCTTCGCCTCGTGCTCGAACAGCGCGACGGTTTCCTCGACCGCCTGGTTGACGTCGGTATCGCTACGCTCGCCGTCCTGGGTGCGCGAAAAGCCGAGCAAGCGCCGTGTGATGGTGCTGGCGCGGCCAACTTGTGTTCGTATCTTGCCGATCGACTGGCGGTAGTCGCCAAGATGCTTCACGGCATCCTGACTCTCCTCGTCCATCAGTTCGTGCATGAGGCCGGCCTGGTCGGTGATGAGCTGCAGGGGGTTGTTGATCTCGTGGGCGACGCTGGCCGACAGCCGCCCGATCAGGGCAAGCTTTTCCACCTCGCGCACTTGATGCGTGAGCACGCTGCGCTCGTGCTCGGCACGGGCTAGGCTGCCGATCATGGAACGCGTTAGCAACACCGCAACCAGCACGATGAGCGCAGCAGCGGCGGCGACCAGCACGGTATCCATGCGCCGCGCCTTGTCGTAGGAAGCCAGCGACGAGGCGACGTTGGTTTGCAGCACGAGGAACCACTGGCCGCCGTTGAGCCAAGTCGCGCAGTAGATATGATCGCCCAGGCGCGTCGTCTTGCCGCCGCTGTCAGCCAGGGTACTGAACAGAGCGAGTTCCTGCGCCGTCACGGTGCCGTGACCAAGGCGACTTGGCGTCTGCAGTTCGCCGCGGCGGTTGACGATGAAGGCATCGCCATCGGGGCCGACGTTGGCAGTCTGCAACAGGCTGTTGAACAGGGCGGAATTGATGGTCGCGCGCAGCATCCAACTGCGGTCTTCTGCTGCCACCGCGACGATTAAATGTGGCACCTTACGATAGCCAGTGAAAACGTCGCTGACATAGCGGCCGCTCTTCAATACCTCGACGAACCACTCGGTTCCGGCGTAGTTCTTGCCTGCTAATTCCTTTTCGAACGGTCCCTGGTAAGCAAGATGGTCGCCGCTGCGATCGATCATGCCAAGATCGGTGATCACCCCGCTGCGGTTCAGGGCCGCGAACAGCGCCGACAGCTGCCCGCCAGCGGCCAGCGTCTTCGGTTCATAGAGCGAGAGGAAACCCGCAAGCTGGTCCTCCTGCGTCACGAGAAAGCGGTCGATGAGTTCTCTGCGATCACCGGCGAGCGTGGACAGCTCAAGCGAGGTTTTCTCCATCCACGACTCGCGATAGAAGCGAGATGCGTTGTAGTTCAGGATCAGCAGGGGCACGATGGAGACCACAACGAACACCATCGCGAACAGGTACTTCTGCCGCGCGTAGTAGGCTTCCCGCGGCCGGGTCGTCAGCGGCACATCCGCGGCCATCGAGCGCGGCCGAGCAGTTCGGTCTGGTGCGCCCAGCCGATCGGCGCTATCGGCCGACATATCGCGTACCCCTGAGGTGAAACGCCATCGCGCATCCTCCAACAGCCCATCACACACTTGATTAGCGATTCAGAATATTCAGATATTCTTGTTCGCCATTGGTCGGCATCATACCAACATTGATTTCATTTCGCATTCCGTGGGTGCCCGGAATTTTGCTTTCAACTCTTCGACTCCGGCGGTTTTCCTGAGTGTGGTAAGCCATAAATAATGCTGTCCGTCGTTTTACAGAATTTGACAAACGGAGGACTGAGCAGTTATTCCCGAACAGCTGGATATACTGGAACGCGACCGGCTAAGAACGCCCGCATGGAAAGCGGGGTTTACTCAGGAATGAATTGGTACACCACCGCCGCTTTGTAGCGTGGGAACAGGCGAGACGGAAGATCACCGAGACATCGAAATCTTCTACAACCGCATCAGAAAGCAAGGCACCTGGGCTATCTGTCGCCTGTCTCTTTTACTCAGCAGCACTCTGCAAAACAGGTAGCCGCTTAACCCGTTCGACTCTGAGAGTTCCAACGGGCCTCAGACCGGGCTGGACGGGATTTTATAACGTCAAACGTCGAGGTTACGCACGCCGAGCGCATTAGTCTCGATGAACTGACGGCGGGGCTCGACTTCTTCGCCCATCAGCGTGGTGAAGATTCCATCGGCGGCAATCGCGTCCTCGATCTGCACGCGCAGCAGCCGGCGGACTTGCGGGTCCATCGTGGTTTCCCAGAGTTGCTCCGGGTTCATTTCGCCCAAACCTTTGTAACGCTGTACGCCGAGGTTTTTCTTGACCTCGCCCAGCAGCCAATCCAGCGCCTGTTTGAAATCGTACGCGGCGGTACGCGCTTCGCCGCGGCGGATTTCTGCGCCTGGCAGCAACAGCCCGGCCAGAATTTCTGCCGTGCGCCGCAGTTGGTCGTAATCGCCACCTTCAATGAAGTTGTAATCGAGATAGCTGGTGTGGCCGATACCATGTTTGCTGCGCGTGATTTCCAGGCGCCAGCCGAGATCGCCTTCGTATTGCAGCGGCTTGATTTTGACCGCGCCGAGTTTGCTCAGCGCCCCGCTCAGATGCTGGGCCGCTATCTGCGCTTCGGCATCGCTGTTCAAACTGATGGTAGGAATCTTGAGCAAGCTGTAGAGCACGTCGGGGTCCATCCTGCGGGCCAGTCGTTCGATCATGGCCTCGGCAAGCAGGAATTCACGCGCGATGCGTTCGAAACTTTCCTTCGATAGCGCCTCGGCGCCGGCGGCTGGGAAAAGCTCAGCGCCGTTGAGCGCTTCGCGCAACAGATATTGCTTGAACTCGTAATCGTCCTTCAGATAGGTCTCGCGCTTGCCCTGCTTGACCTTGTAAAGCGGCGGTTGGGCGATATAGATATGGCCGCGCTCGACCAACTCCGGCATCTGGCGATAGAAGAAGGTGAGCAGCAGCGTCCGAATATGGGAGCCATCCACGTCCGCGTCGGTCATGATGATGATGCGGTGATATCGGAGATTGGCCGGGTTGTAGTCGTCCTTGCCGAGGCCGCTGCCGATGCCGGTGCCAAGCGCGGTGATCAGCGTGACCACTTCCTGCGAGGACAGCATCTTGTCGAAACGCGCCTTTTCGACGTTGAGTATCTTGCCCTTGAGCGGCAGGATGGCTTGGAATTTGCGATCGCGTCCCTGTTTGGCGGAGCCGCCGGCGGAATCGCCCTCGACCAGGTAGAGCTCGCACAGGGCGGGATCTTTCTCCTGGCAATCAGCCAGCTTGCCGGGCAGCCCGGCGGAATCCAACACCCCTTTGCGCCGCGTCATATCCCGTGCCTTGCGGGCGGCCTCGCGCGCTCGCGCGGCCTCGACGATCTTGGCGCAGATCAGTTTGGCGTCGGCAGGTCGTTCGAGCAGATATTCGGAGAGCTTCTGCGAAACGGTTTCTTCCACCGCAGGGCGCGCTTCGGATGAAACCAGCTTCATCTTGGTTTGCGATGAAAACTTGGGATCGGGCATCTTAACCGAGAGCACGCAGGCGAGACCCTCGCGCATATCGTCGCCGGTGATTTCCACCTTGGCCTTCTTGGCGATCTCATGTTCCTCGATGTATTTGTTCATCACCCGGGTCATCGCGGCGCGCAAGCCGGTCAGATGGGTACCGCCATCGGACTGCGGAATATTGTTGGTAAAACAAAGCACCTGTTCCTGGTAGCCGCTGTTCCACTGCATGGCGATTTCGCTGCTGATGCTGACCCCTGTGTCGCCCACCTTGGATTCGCCGGTAGCGTAGAACACGTTCGGATGCAGCACCGTTTTGGAACGGTTGATGTACTCGACGAAACCTTTCACGCCGCCGGAAAAGGCGAAGTTCTCGGTACGGCCGTCGCGCTCATCGATCAACTCGATCTTGACGCCGTTATTCAGGAACGACAGTTCGCGGATGCGCTTGGACAGCACGTCATAGTGAAAATCGATGACATTTCCGAAGATTTCCTCGTCCGCTGAAAAATGTAATTCGGTACCGCGCCGAACGCTGTCTCCGATGACTTTCAGCGGTGAGATTTCAATGCCGTCCTGAACCTCGATCATGCGGTTTACCGGTACGCCGCGTTGGAACTCCATGAAGTGCTTCTTGCCGTCGCGATGTATGGTCAGACGCAGCCATTTGGAGAGGGCGTTGACGCAGGACACGCCAACCCCGTGCAGGCCGCCGGATACCTTGTAGCTGTTCTGATTGAACTTGCCGCCGGCATGCAGCACGACCATGACGATCTCAGCAGCGGAGCGCTTGGGTTCATGTTTGTCGTCCATCTTCACACCGACCGGGATGCCACGGCCGTTGTCCGACACGGAAATCGAGTTGTCCGGATGGATGATGACTTTGATGTCGTCGCAATAGCCGGCGAGGGCTTCGTCGATGGCGTTGTCGAGCACTTCGAACACCATATGATGCAGACCGGAGCCGTCCGAGGTATCGCCAATGTACATGCCTGGGCGCTTGCGCACTGCCTCCAGGCCTTCCAGTTGCT
Source organism: uncultured Thiobacillus sp. (assembly GCA_964466195.1). Lineage (GTDB taxonomy): Bacteria > Pseudomonadota > Gammaproteobacteria > Burkholderiales > Thiobacillaceae > PFJX01. The sequence goes on along the minus strand of CAYXMQ010000001.1, from coordinate 154,392 downwards.
GGATGCTGTCCTCGTCGTAGCCGCCGTTACCGCTTGGATGTTCCACGTGAAACCTTTTCTATTGATTTATCGAGTGCTGTTTGAAGCCCATCGGCACCGCCGACGAAGCTTGTGCGGAGAAAGCCTAAATCCGCATTGGCATGACTACATAACGGAAGTTGTCTTCTCCCGGCACAGTAATCAACAGCGAACTGGTGGGATCGCCGAATGAACACAAAACCGCTTCAACATTGATGTTGTTCAGCAAATCCTGCAGGTACTGAATGTTGAAACCGATATCAAGCGGATCACCGTTGTAATCGATATCCAACTCTTCCTGTGCTTCTTCCTGCTCATTGTTGCTGCAGGCGATTCGCAAACTGCCCGGCGTCAGGGCGATACGCACGCCGCGGTACTTGTCGTTGGTCAGGATTGCTGCGCGATTGAGAGATTGCGACAGTCGCTGCCGTTGAATGGCAAAACTCTTGTCATGGCCGACCGGAACGACGCGCTGCCAATCGGGAAACTTTCCATCCACGACTTTGCTGCGCAATTCGAAATCCGGGCGACGAAATACCACTTGATTCTGATTGACCTGGATGTGAATCAATTCATCGCTGTCGTTCAACAGCTTGCCCAACTCCAATACGGTCTTGCGCGGCAGTATGACATCAACGCCCTGTTCGACTTCTTCTGCCATGTCGGTACCGTCCACGGCCAAGCGATGGCCGTCAGTAGCCGCCACGGTCAATCGATTGCCTTGAACCGAGAACAGCATGCCGTTCAGGTAGTACCGGATATCCTGCACTGCCATCGCATATTGCACACGGGCGAGCAGTTGCTTGATCAAACCTTGCGGTAAGCTGAACGTGAGGCCTTCGCCTTCCGGAATCTGCAATTTGGGGAAATCCCGCGCCGGCAAAGTTTGTAGGTTGAACCGGCTTCGCCCCGATTGCACCTTGAGCTGGTCATTGTTCAGATCCAGAGAGATCGCTTCAACATCCTGAAGCGATCGGCTGATATCCAAAAGTTTTCGCGCAGAGACGGTAAAGGCGGAGTCAGCTGCGCCTTGGTCTTCGGTCCAGGTACTGATTTGCAGTTCCAGATCGGTGGCGATAAAGGCGACCCGTCCACCGACCACTTCCAACAGTACATTGGAGAGAATAGGCAACGTGTGCTTGCGTTCCACAACCCCGGCCACTACTTGCAGGGGTTTGAGCAAGGCGTCCTTGGAAGATTTTAGTACAAGCATTTATATATATTCCTGATGGTAGTAATAGGTGAAGACAGTTTCTTCGGATAAGCCGGGAAAGTTTATCAAAATCATCGGCTTAAGCTGTGGAAAAAGAGACGGTCAAGACATGTACTGGTCCGGTACGGATTGTGGATAAGTATTTCTGTGTAGGCTGAAAGCGGTGTTATCCACAAAGAATGCACCCTTTATGCACAGAGTTGTCAGCATGTCCAAAGACGGTAAAGTGAAGACCGAAGTCATCCGGTAAGCACTTGAATCAAAAGGTTGTAATCCTTGCGCAATATCTGGTCGCTGGCTTTCAGCTCTTCTATCCTGGCGCATGCATGCAGTACGGTGGTGTGGTCGCGGCCGCCAAATGAAAGGCCGATTTCGGGATACGACAGGTTGGTCAGTTCCCGCGCCAGATACATGGCCATCTGACGCGGCCTGGCAAGCACGCGGGTGCGCTTCTTGGAGTACATATCGGCGACTTTGATCTTGTAGTAATCGGCCACCGTCTTCTGGATGTTTTCGATCGAGATCTGCCTGTTTTGTACGGCTAACAAGTCTTTTAGCGCTTCTTTCGCCAACTCGACAGAAATGGGTAGTTTGCTGAAGCGGGCGTAGGCAATCACGCGCTTAAGCGCGCCTTCGAGTTCACGTACGTTGGAACGAACCTGCTTGGCGATGAAGAAGGCGGTGCCTTCATCCAGACTGGTTTTTTCTATGCGGGCCTTGTCCAACAGTATGGCGACGCGCATTTCCAGTTCAGGCGGCTCCAGCATCACCGTGAGTCCCCAGCTGAAACGCGACTTCAGGCGTTCTTCAATGCCTTCCATGTTTTTCGGGAAGGTATCGCTGGTTATGATGACCTGCTTGTGCTCTTCGATCAGCGTGTTGAAGGTGTAGAAGAATTGTTGCTGAGTACCCTCTTTGCCTGAAAAAAACTGGATGTCGTCGATCAATAACAGGTCCAGCGTGTCATAGCGACGTTTGAAATCGTCATAAGAATTGGTGCGCACGGCACGAACGACATCGGATACATAGCGATCGGCGTGGATGTAGCGGACGCGCGCTTTCGGATCAAGCTGAATCATGCGGTTGCCGATCGCTTGCACCAAATGGGTCTTGCCCAGGCCGACGCCGCCATAAACAAACAGCGGGTTGTAGCCTGCCCCGGGGTTGTCGGCGACCTGCAAAGCAGCGGCGCGCGCCAGATCGTTTGCCTTGCCCGGCACGAAAGAATCAAAGTTAAACAACGGGTTGATTCGACTCTCGTCCAACGGCGAAGGTTTTTCCTGTTTGACCGAGAGGGCGTTCCTGATCGGCTTTGATTTTGGCGCTTCCGAGTCGGAGATTGGCAGGGCTTCGGAAATTTGCGGTGGCAGCAATGGCTCGGTCTGAACGGATTGCTCTGGTGATTCGAGCAAAGCAGGCTGCGCACGTGCATCAGCGATGGCCAGCTGGATGACAGGCGGGGTCGCGAAATAATCGCGCGCAAGCAGATCAATGTCCTGCAGAAACTTCTCGCGCACCCATTGCGCGACAAAGCGGTTGGGCGCGTTGACCAATACCTGCTCAGGACTGACTTCGACGGTCAGGGGTTTTATCCAGGTGTTGAGTTGCTGTGCGTTCAATGTACGCGCGAAATGGGCGATGCAATGGCTCCAGAATTCGTGCATGAGCAGCGGGCAGGAAGCGGTCGGCGGGAAGGTCGAGGATTCTAGCACTGGTCGGGAAATAGCCGGAAAGGTTTGACAAATCAGGGGGCTAGCGGTCTAATGCGCTGCTTTTTTGAAGTCGACTTTACCCTCTTGAGGCACCCAAAATGAAACGCACCTATCAACCTTCCGTAGTTCGCCGTAAGCGTACCCATGGCTTTCGTGCGCGCATGAAGACTGTCGGCGGCCGTGCCGTCATCAATGCTCGTCGCGCCAAAGGCCGTAAGCGTCTTGCAGTCTGAGCAAGCGGCTTGATGTCTGATCCGGGCTCGCTGCCCTTCAGCCCAAGCTTGGATTTCACTTTCGGGCGGCTGAAAAAAATGCGCAAAACGGATGAGTTTTCATCCGTTTTTCGTTTGCGCTGCGTGCGCGTCTTGCCTGGCTTTGATTTGCTGGCTGCACCCAACGGGCTGGATTACCCGCGTCTGGGCATGATCGTGCCTAAAAAGGTCATCGCTACGGCGGTGGCTCGTAATCGGGTCAAACGGCTGATACGGGAAAGCTTTCGTCTCAACCAAAATGAATTGGTTGGCCTGGATGTCGTTGCGCGTATCAAATCAAAAATTGAAGAACGCAGACTGTTCGATGCCTTGCAATTCGGTTTGAAACAATGCCAGTCGTGTCGGGCACCATCAGCCAAGCCGAATCTAAAAGCCGCCAATACTGATAGGCTCTAGCCGCTTAAATTTCTGTCCTCAACGAAAATCAGCCGACATCATGGATACCCAACGCATCATCGCGTTCATTGTTTTCTCCTTCTCCATCCTGCTGTTGTGGGAATCCTGGCAGACCTACAACAATCCCAAGCCGGCGATCGAAGCACAGTCTGGCAAGGCCAGTCAGCCGTCCCAACCGACAGCGGCGGATCTGCCGGTACCCGGCCAGGGAATCAAGCCTGAAGCGGCCGTCGTCGACAGTGGCCTAAGCGTGCGTGGTGCGCGCGCGCGGGTGATTACCGATGTACTGGATGCGGAAATTGATGCCAACGGCGGCGATCTGCGCAAGCTTGTCCTGACGCGTTATCGCCAGAATGAGCAAGCGGATCAACCTTTCATATTGTTGGAAGAAAAGTCGGGACGTAACTATTTCGCACAGATGGGCTTTGTCGGCGGCAATTTGCCGACGCATAAAACCGTGTTTGAGCTGGAGCCCGGCGAATACCGCTTGAAAGAGGGTGAAGACAAGTTAAAAGTGTCGCTCAAGGCGAATGTGAACGGCGCGGAAGTCGTCCGTACCTACACTTTTCAACGTGGCAGCTATGTAGTCGATGTCGATACGCAGATCAAAAACCATTCCGCTACTGTGCTGGAAGGTTTTCCTTACTACCAGTTATTGCGGCACGGTCAGGCGCCGGAGGGTGAATCCGCTCTCATGCATACGTTTACCGGACCGGCTATCTACACCGATGCCGGCAAGTTCCAAAAGGCCACATTTGAGGATGTCGCCAAGGGCAAGACGGACTACATCAAGGAAGCCAAAGATGGCTGGATCGGATTGATCCAGCACCATTTTGTTTCGGCCTGGATTACAACCGATCCGGCGGATGCCAGTCCGCGTGAGTTCTACACGCGTGCGATCGGCAACGACGAATACAGTGCCGGCATGATTTTTCCCGCGGTCAAGTTGAACCCCGGCGAGGAAAAATCGATTTCCATGCGCCTCTATGCAGGCCCGCAGGAGTTGGAAAAGATCAAAACGCTGGCGCCGGGTCTTGATCTGGTCGTGGATTATGGTTGGCTTACCGTGCTCGCCTATCCGATCTTCGTTTTGCTCAACTGGATCAATAAGCTGGTGGTGAACTGGGGTGTTTCCATCATCCTGTTGACCGTGCTGATCAAGCTGGTGTTTTACCCGTTGTCGGCGGCAGGCTACAAATCCATGGCCAAGATGCGCAAGCTTGCACCGCGCCTGCAACATCTCAAGGAACGCCATGGCGATGATCGCCAGAAGTTGCATGAAGGCATGATGAAGATTTACCAGGAGGAAAAGATCAATCCGATGGGCGGCTGTCTGCCCATTCTTGTCCAGATCCCGGTCTTTATCGCTTTGTATTGGGTGCTGATGGGTGCGGTCGAATTGCGTCAGGCGCCATTTGCACTCTGGATTCAGGATCTTTCCAAGCCCGACCCCTTCTATATCTTGCCGGTGGTGATGGCGATCACTTCGTACATCCAGGTCAAACTTTCACCCGCATCGCCCGATCCCGTTCAGCAAAAAGTCATGATGGCCATGCCGATCATTTTCTCGGTCATGTTCCTGTTCTTCCCTGCGGGTCTGGTGCTTTACTGGCTGGTTAACAATGTGCTCTCCATCCTGCAGCAATGGCGCATCAACACGGTTATTGAAGCCGGCGGCAAGGCAGCCAACGACAGCAAGCAATAACTCGTTCGCGTCGAAATCCTTGGGCATGTTGCATCGGTGGCGATGATCAACAGCGACACCATCGCCGCCATTGCAACCGCCCCTGGCAGGGGCGGGATTGGTGTTGTGCGAGTTTCCGGACCTGATCTGGCGCCCTATCTGAATGGCCTGACGAGCAAGAAGCTGCGGCCGCGACAGGCCAGTCATGTTCGCTTTCTTGCTGAAAATGGCGAGACCCTCGACGATGGGATCGCGTTGTATTTCCCTGCCCCTCAATCCTTTACCGGCGAGCACGTATTGGAATTGCAAGGCCACGGCGGACCGCAGGTATTGCAACTGGTTCTGGAACGTTGTTTGCAGCTGGGTGCACGTTTGGCGCAGCCGGGCGAATTCAGCCGACGCGCTTTTCTCAACGGCAAATTGGATCTGGCGCAAGCCGAGGCGATTGCAGATCTGATCGATGCCGGCAGCCGGGAAGCCGCCCGTTCGGCCCTGCGTACATTGGACGGCGAGTTTTCCCGCAAGATCAACCTATTGCGCGATGGGCTGATACATCTGCGTATGCTGGTTGAGGCCACCCTGGATTTTCCCGAGGAAGACATTGATTTTCTTGAGCAAGCGGATGCTTGGGGAAAATTGTCAGCCCTGCAAGCCAGTTTGGACGCGGTGTTGGCGCAGGCGCGGCAGGGCGCGCTGCTGCGCGAAGGGCTCAGCGTCGTTCTGATTGGTCAGCCCAATGTCGGCAAGTCCAGTCTGATGAACCAGTTGGCCGGTTATGACGCAGCCATCGTCACGGAATACGCCGGAACCACGCGCGATACATTGCGCGAAGCCATTCAGATCGAAGGCGTGCCGCTGCACCTGATAGATACCGCAGGTCTGCGCGAGACCGAGGATCCGGTCGAGCGCTTGGGCATTGCGCGAACCTGGGCGGCGCTTGAAAAGGCCGATATAGCGGTACTTCTGATCGACGCCAATCATGGCATCGGTGATCAGGAGGCCGCGATACTGGCGCGCTTGCCGGCGATTCCGCGTCTGACCGTGCACAACAAGATCGATCTCGCCGGCGAGGCGCCGAGAGCGGCGCCGGACGGGAAGGAAGTCTGGTTGTCGGCCAAATCGGGTGCCGGAATTGAATTGCTACGGCGGTGCTTGCTTGAACTTGCCGGCTGGCGCAGCCAGGGTGAAGGTATTTTCATCGCCCGCACGCGCCATCTGGATGCGTTACGGCGTGCGGGAGCTAGTCTGGACAACGCGCGGAGTGCAGGCCGGCAGCTTGAGTTTTTTGCGGAGGAGTTGCGTTTAGCTCAAGCGGCGGTTTCGGAGATTACCGGTGAATTCAGCTCCGACGATCTGCTTGGCATCATCTTCAGCCAGTTTTGCATCGGCAAGTAATATCGTGCTGCCAGCATTTCCGCGAGCGTTACAGCAGCACCCAAGTTTTTGAACTCGCGCCGCAGAGCTCGGTTCTATTACCAATGAAATCAAATCCTTCGGCGCTGGTGGTTTCGATGAGCGTGCCGCACATATGGTTCAGATGCCAGCGAATTCCGGCGAGGAACATCAGTTCATCGAGGACATCGATGGGGAACCCCATGCGATCGCCGCGATCATCCAGCAACAGACCGTCGATGTAAGGGTCGATTTCTTCGCTTCCCCAAAGCTTGCAGATTTCGTTGGCAATGCGCGGGAAGCGTACTTCGAGACTGGTGACTTCGTCCCAGTAATTCGTGCGGGCGACTCGTTGGCGGCTTGGAATGGAATAAGTGTTGGTGAGCATGGCAGCGCTCCAAATGTGGCTTGTAACCTGTTAATGCAATTTGAGTGCCAGAGCCCTTTGTGATGTGTCGTATAAAAATCAAAGAGTTATGTGGTCATATTTATCCTTGTGTCGGCGTAAGTAGACACGCTGACTTGATACCAACAGGCATGACGAAATCATGACGTTTTCCCAATCCGAGGAAACCCCTCTCTCGTGGCGTACGATCTTTGCCGAAGTTCGGCGGCATCGGCGGGTTTTGCTTCGCGGCAATCTAATCGCCTTGATTGCGGTGGCCTGCGCTGTTCCTGTCCCGCTTTTCCTGCCGGTGCTGGTTGACGAAGTATTGTTGAATCGGCCCGGTGGCTTCATCGCGTTTTTCTCGCCCTGGTTTCCGCCGGCCTGGCATGGTCCGATACTGTTCATCGTGCTGGCGTTGGCGCTCACGCTTGGCTTGCGACTGGCCTCCATCTTGCTCAACGTCTGGCAAGCACGCACGTTCTCCCTGGTTGCCAAGGAGGTGGTTTATAGACTGCGGGCGCGCATGCTCGGTCGGTTGACCAGAATCGCATTGTCGGAATATGAAACCCTGGGCTCAGGCCGTGTCACTTCGCACTTCGTTACGGATCTGAATGCTCTCGACAGCTTCCTCGGCGCATCCATCTCAGGCTTTCTAGTCGCCGTGTTGTCGCTGGTCGGCGTAGCCGGCGTTCTGCTCTGGATGAATTGGCAGTTGGCGCTATTCATCCTGTTGTTGAATCCGCTGGTCATCGGTTTCTCGACTCGACTCGGCAAGAAGGTGAAGCAACTCAAAAAGCGGGAAAACGCCGCCTTTGAGGATTTTCAGGAGGCGTTGGCGGAAACCCTGGATGCGCTTAATCAGATACGCGCAATGAATCGGGAGACCCATTACCTTGCGCGCGTGCTCGATAAAGCTGCGCAGATACGGCAGCACGCGGCGGCCTACGCGTGGAAATCGGATGCGATGAATCGGATCTCGTTCTTCATCTTTCTGGCCGGGTTTGACATGTTCCGTGCCGGCGCAATGCTGATGGTGGTCTTCTCGGATCTGTCCATCGGCCAGATGTTGGCGGTTTTCGGCTACCTCTGGTTCATGATGTCGCCGGTACAAGAGATCATCAACATTCAATATGCGTGGTATGCAGCCAACGCAGCGCTTGCACGCATCAACGGCATGTTGGCGCTCAAAGCCGTGCAAGTCGGTGAGCCTAGCGAGAATCCTTTTGCCGCCGCGGACAGCATTGGTCTTGAATTGGATAACGTGAGTTTCTCCTATGGCGAGGGTGACACGGTGCTGGATGACGTCAATCTCGCCATCGCACCGGGAGAGAAGGTGGCGTTGGTCGGGGCATCTGGCGGCGGTAAATCGACTTTGGTGCAGGCTTTGCTGGGTCTATATCCCCTGCGATCCGGTGCGATCCGCTTTGGCGGTGTCGATGTCTCCCGGATCGGCTGGGAAACGGTTCGGGATAATGTGGGCGTGGTCTTGCAGCACCCAGTTCTGTTCAATGCCAGTGTGCGCGACAACCTGACTATGGGACGCGACTATGCTGACGCAGATTTATGGCATGCCCTGGAAATCGCCCAGCTCAAGCCTTTCGTCGCCGCGCTGGAAGCGGGCCTGGACAGTATTGTCGGCAAGAGTGGAGTGCGCTTGTCAGGCGGCCAGCGCCAACGTTTGGCGGTTGCGCGTGTCGTTCTGGGACGTCCGAGCGTAGTGATCCTGGATGAAGCGACATCGGCATTGGACAGTACGACCGAACGTGAACTTCATGCGGCGATGGCGGCGTTTTTGCAAAACCGTACCACCTTGATCATCGCGCACCGGCTTTCCGCGGTACGTCAGGCCGACCGCATCCTGGTGTTTGAAAACGGCCGTATTGTCGAAGAAGGAATCCACGAAAGCCTGATGCAGCGCGGCGGTCTGTATCACCAGCTTTATGCGCATGCCTGACCCATGTTTCACGTGAAACAGCGAATCGCATGGCGTAGAATCCGCCGCCTGTCAGATCGCCAGAAGCGCCTATAAGACCATGATTTTCCCTGATATTTTTGATGTTATTGTGGTGGGCGGCGGCCACGCGGGCTGCGAGGCCGCGCTTGCTGCGGCGCGCATGGGTGTGAAAACCCTGTTGCTCACGCACAATATCGAAACCTTGGGGGCGATGTCGTGCAATCCCTCCATCGGCGGTATCGGCAAGGGCCATCTGGTCAAGGAAGTGGACGCGCTGGGCGGGGCGATGGCGCTGGCCACCGACGAGGCAGGCATCCAGTTCCGCATTCTCAACTCGTCGAAGGGGCCCGCGGTGCGGGCGACACGGGCTCAGGCCGATCGCCTGTTGTATAAACAGGCCATACGCGGGCGCCTGGAGGCACAGGCCAACCTCACCTTGTTCCAGCAGGCCGTGGATGATCTGATTTTGGAGGCCGACCGGGTGGCCGGCGTGCGCACGCAACTCGGCATCGTGTTCAAGGCGCGGGCGGTAGTGCTGACCACGGGAACCTTCCTGGCGGGTCTGGTGCATGTCGGACTGGAGAATTTCCAGGCTGGGCGCATGGGCGATCCGCCTGCGGTTTCGTTGGCGGCGCGCCTGCGGGAAATGAACTTGCCTGTTGGTCGACTGAAGACCGGGACGCCGCCGCGGATAGACGGGCGCAGCATCGATTTTTCCGCAATGCAGGAACAGCCGGGCGACGATCCGGTGCCGGTGTTCTCGTTCATGGGCCGACGTGAAATGCATCCGCGCCAATTGCCCTGCTGGATTACCTCCACCAACGAAGCGACGCACGAAATCATTCGTCAGGGCCTGGATCGCTCGCCGCTCTATACCGGCGTCATCGAGGGCGTCGGGCCGCGTTATTGCCCGTCGATCGAAGACAAGATTTCGCGTTTTGCCGATAAATCGGGGCATAACGTGTTTCTTGAGCCGGAAGGCCTGACGACGCACGAGTTCTATCCGAACGGCATTTCCACCAGCCTGCCGTTCGATGTCCAGTTGAATCTGGTGCGCTCCATACGCGGCCTGGAGAAGGCGCACATTCTGCGTCCCGGTTATGCCATCGAATACGATTATTATGATCCGCGCGGCCTCAGACCCAGCCTGGAAACCAAGGCCATTGCCGGTTTGTTTTTTGCCGGCCAGATCAACGGCACCACGGGATACGAGGAGGCGGCCGCTCAGGGCCTGCTGGCCGGTCTGAATGCTGCTTTGCGGGTCAAGGAGCAGGAGGCGTGGTGGCCGCGCCGCGACCAGGCCTATCTGGGCGTGATGGTGGATGATTTGACGACACGCGGCGTGCTCGAACCGTATCGGATGTTCACCAGTCGCGCCGAGTATCGCCTCTCGTTGCGCGAGGACAATGCCGACCAGCGCCTGACTGAAGCGGGGCGACGCCTGGGGCTGGTTGATGATGCTCGCTGGCAGCGTTTTGAAGCCAAGCGCGAGGCGATGGCGCGCGAAAGCGAGCGGCTCAGGTCATTCTGGGTGAATCCGAATACTCTGGCCGATGCGGACGCCATGCGTTTGTTGGGCAAGTCGATCGAGCGTGAATACAGCCTGTTTGATCTGCTGCGGCGTCCGGAGGTGGCTTATCGAAATCTGGTCAGCCTGCCGGATGCCGGCCCCGGCTTGGCTGATAGCGAAGCGGCAGAACAGGTGGAAATCGAGGCCAAATATGCCGGCTATGTGACACGCCAGCATGAAGAGATTGAACGCCAGCGCGGTCAGGAGAATCAGCCCTTGCCGCTGGACTTTGACTATATGAGCCTGAACAGCCTGTCTATCGAAGTGCGTCAGAAGCTTGATCAGGCGCGCCCGGCCACGCTGGGCCAGGCCTCGCGCGTGGCCGGCGTGACGCCGGCGGCGATATCGGTGCTGATGGTCTACCTGAAGCGCGGCGACTTAGGCGCCCGGGCGCAGCGTTCGAATGCGGCGGATCCGGGCGTGCCGACATGACCTTGTCGGATTCTCTGCTATCCGGGTTGGCGTCTTTGCAGCTCGATTTGCCTGCGCAGCGAATAACTTCTCTGCTGGATTACCTGACGTTGCTCAGCAAATGGAACAAGACCTATAACCTGACCGCGATACACGAGCCGGCACGCATGTTGACGCACCATCTTCTGGATAGTTTGGCCCTGGCTCCTTACATCGGCGAGGGGGCAATGCTGGATGTCGGCAGCGGCGCAGGCCTGCCCGGAATCCCGCTGGCCATTGTCTATCCCGATCTGCCGCTGACCTTGATGGACGCGAGTCAGAAAAAATGCAGCTTCATGCAGCAGGCCGTTATCGAGTTGCGACTCGGCCATGTTTCGGTAGTGCACGCGCGTGTCGAGTCTTATCACACGCCGCAAAAGTTTCACCAAATCGTGTCGCGCGCATTTTCCGATCTATCCGAGTTTGTGCGCTTGAGCGCTCATTTGATGGCGCCGGGCGGAAAGTGGCTGGCCATGAAAGGCGTGCATCCGTCTGAAGAAATCGCACACCTCACAGCTGCGCGCGTCGTGCGTACGCTGCCACTGCAGGTTCCCGGCCTGAATGCCGAACGAAGTCTGATCATTATGGAACCCGTCTGATGGCTCGAATCATTGCAATAACCAATCAAAAAGGCGGTGTCGGAAAAACCACGACGGCGGTCAATCTCGCTGCCAGCTTGGCGAGCCTGGGCAAACTGGTGCTGCTGGTCGATCTTGATCCGCAAGGCAATGCCACTACTGGCAGCGGCGCAGAAAAGCAGAATTTGACCAAGACGGTTTACCACCTGTTGTTGGCAACAGATGGTTACGAAGCCGTGCGGCTGCGCTCCGCAAAGGGCGGTTTCGACTTGCTGCCGGCGAATCGTGATTTGGCTGGCGCAGAAGTCGAGCTGGTCGAGCAAAAACAACGTGAGTTCCGCCTTAAATTGGCGTTGGGAAAAGCCGCCGAGGCCTATGACTACATTTTGATCGATTGCCCGCCCGCGCTGAATTTGCTGACCGTCAATGCGCTGACCTGTGCGCATTCGGTGCTGATTCCGATGCAGTGCGAGTATTTCGCGATCGAAGGTTTGGCTGATCTGGTCAATACCATCAAGAAAATCAAGGCGCGACTGAATCCGGATCTGGTCATTGACGGCGTCGTGCGGGTCATGTTCGACAACCGAAATACACTGGCGCAGCACGTATCGGACCAGCTCAAGGCGCATTTCGGCGCCAAGGTGTTTGATAGCGTGGTGCCACGCAACGTGCGCCTGGCAGAAGCGCCGAGTCATGGTTTGGCGGTTTTGCAATACGACCGCGCATCGAAAGGTGCGCAGGCTTATCTACAGATGGCGCAGGAACTGGTGAGCAAACAGGACGGCCAACACATCAGCGAAGGGGCGGGGCGTGGCTAGATTGAAGGGTTTGGGGCGCGGATTGGATGCGTTGCTTGGCGAGGGAGATACCAACGATGGCGAGCGCTTGCTGACCTTGCCGGTGGAAAGTCTGGTGCCCGGAAAGTATCAGCCGCGCACCCGCATGGATGAGACCGCACTTGGCGAATTGGCGGCATCCATTCAATCGCAAGGCTTGATGCAACCCATCCTGGCGCGAGCCATTCCGGGCGGCCGGTTTGAAATCATTGCCGGTGAACGACGCTGGCGTGCCAGCCAATTGGCGGGTCTGAAGGAAATACCTGTGCTCGTGCGTGTAGTCGAGGATGAGGCTGCGCTCAAAATGGCGCTGATCGAAAACATCCAACGCGAGAATCTGAACCCCCTGGAGGAGGCGCATGGCATTCATCGTCTGATTCAGGAGTTTTCCATGACGCACCAGAGCGCAGCCGAATCAGTAGGGCGTTCGCGAGTTGCGGTTTCGAATCTGCTGCGCTTGCTGAATCTGGCCAAACCTGTGCAGGCCATGCTGATGGGGGGGGAATTGGACATGGGTCATGCACGCGCACTGCTTGCACTGTCTCATGCCAAGCAAGTCGATGCGGCGCATGAGGTGTCGAAAAAGGGCATGTCGGTGCGTGAAACCGAACGCTTGGCCACGCGCATGGCCAAACCGGTGGAAAAGCCATCGGCGAAGAAAGACCGTGATGTGATCCGTCTCGAACAGGAGTTGTCAGATCGCCTGGGGGCCCCGGTGAAGATTGACGCCAACAGAAAGGGCGTAGGCCGGATTTCCATTCAATTCGCAAGCCTCGAACAATTGGATGGGTTGCTATGCCGGATCAAGTAAGTGAGGGAAGGCAACTTTGCAGAGAAAAAACGAATTCATCAAACCCATTGATGATTGCATTAGCCTCGCTAATTACTATATAATCACCAGCTAATGTTTTTAGCTCTTTGGCTCCAGACAGGCGTCATATTGACAGTCGCGCTGTCGAGTTGGATCTGGTTGGACCGGCTGTATGCACAGGCATTTGCTTTTGGTGGGCTGGTCGCGTTGGTGAGTTCGGCGATGCTGGTTTGGCGCTGGTATCAAGGCTTGAAAAACTATCATTGCGACGGCGAGCGTCATCTAAGGTCGTTTCAGCGTTCCGCTTTGGAGCGCTTTGTTGTTGTCGCAATCTCGCTGACGTTGGGGTTCGGGGTTCTGGACTTGCTGCCTCAGGGGGTGTTGTTGGGTTTTTTAGTGGGGCAGCTGGCTTGGAGCGTAGCGATCGCGCTCTCGAGGCGGTTGTTCTGAATATGGATTGATGTCCGGGGCTATCGGCCAAGGGCAATACTTAGAGTTAGAGCCATGTCCGCGGAAGCGCACACCTCAACGGAATACATCAAGCATCACCTGCAGAATCTGACCTATGGTCAACATGCCGACGGGTCATGGGGTCTGGCTCATACAGCCCAAGAAGCCAAGGATATGGGCTTCATGGCGATCAATCTGGACACCATGGGCTTCTCCATCCTGCTGGGTGTGTTGTTTCTGTTCTTTTTCCGAAAAGTAGCAAAGTCAACCGCGCCCGGCGTGCCTTCCGGTATGCAGAATTTCGTCGAATGGATCGTTGAGTTTGTCGATTCCAGCGTCAAGGGCTCGTTCACTGCGCGCAATTCCATGGTGGCGCCGTTGGCGCTGACCATCTTCATTTGGATTTTCCTGATGAACCTGATGGATCTGGTTCCCATCGACTGGATCCCCGGATTGGCAGGAGCGTTGGGGCTGCCCTTCATGAAAGTGGTGGCTTCCACGGATCCGAATGCCACATTCGGCATGTCGCTCACCGTGTTTGCTCTGGTGATTTATTACAGCATCAAGATGAAAGGTGTCGGCGGTTTCGTGGGTGAACTGACGTTGCAGCCTTTCGGTAAATGGGGGATGCCGGCCAATCTGCTGTTGGAGGGGGTCAACCTCATTGCGAAGCCGGTTTCACTCGCGCTGCGGCTATTCGGCAACATGTATGCCGGTGAAATGATCTTCATCCTGATTGCAATCATGTTCTCCGGCGGGGCTGTGCTTGCCATAACCGGCGGCGTGCTGCAGTGGGCGTGGGCGGTTTTCCATATTTTGATCATTACCTTGCAGGCCTTCATCTTCATGACGCTGACCATTGTCTATCTCGACATGGCGCATCAGGAACACCATTAATATTTTTTGACTTGTAGAAACAGGAGTAACCAAATGACCGAAGTTCAAGCTCTGCTGTTCATCGCCGGCGCCATCATGATGGGCCTAGGTGCCCTTGGTGCATCCATCGGCATCGGCGTCCTCGGGGGGCGTTTTCTCGAAGGCGCTGCGCGTCAGCCTGAGCTGATACCGATGCTGCGTACCCAGTTCTTCATCGTCATGGGTCTGGTTGATGCGGTGCCGATGATCGCCGTGGGTCTGGCTATGTATGTCCTCTTCGCTGTTGCGGCCTGATTAACCCCCGCAATAACCCGCAAGAGGAGCGGTCATGAACATCAATATGACCCTGATTGGGCAGTCCATTACCTTCGCCATATTCGTATGGTTCTGCATGAAGTTTGTATGGCCGCCCATCGTCAGTGCATTGGAAGCCCGCAAGAAGCAGATCGCCGATGGTCTGGCGGCGGCGGATCGCGGCAAGCATGAACTGGAGCTGGCCGCCAAGCGCGCCAGCGAAACGCTGCATGAAGCCAAGGTGAAGGCTTCGGACATCATTGCGCAGGCTGACAAGCGTGCCGTACAAATCGTTGAAGAGGCGAAAAACGCCGCCAAGGACGAGGGTGATCGCATGATTTCAGCTGCCAAGGCGGAAATCGAGCAGGAATCACACCGTGCACGCGAGGCGTTGCGTAGTGAGGTGGCCGCGCTTGTAGTTGCGGGAGCTGGCAGGGTGCTGCGTCGAGAAGTCAACGCGCAAGCACACGCCGATCTCCTGGAAGCCATCAAGAACGAGCTCTGACATGGAACGCGCAACCTTAGCTCGCCCCTATGCTGAAGCGATCGCCAAACTGGCGGCTGAAACCGCGTCCTGGCAGAACTGGTCGGATCGGCTTGCCGTACTGGCTATGGTGGCTGGCGATAGCCAGATCCACGATATGGCCGGCAATCCTGGGGTGCCTGGCAATCGAGTCGCCGAAATAGTGCTGGCGGTATGCGGCGATGAGCTGGGGACCGAAGGCGCCAATCTCGCCCGAATATTGGTTGAAAACAAGCGTCTGGATCTGGTGCCTGAGATCGTGGCTTTGTTTGAAACCTTGAAGTCTGAGCAGGAAGGTGAGCTGACCGCAAACGTGACCAGCGCATTTCCGCTTTCTGCTGAACAGATGGCGGGTTTGGTCGCCAGGTTGGAAGCCAAGTTTGGTCGCAAGGTAAATGCCACCCAGTCTGAGGACGACGCGCTGATTGGCGGCGTTGTCATCCAGGTTGGCGACGAAGTCATGGATGCTTCAGTGCGCGGCGGGCTAGAGGCCCTGCGCGTCTCGCTGAACGCTTAAATTAGGAAATTTGGAGTTCTCATGCAACTCAATCCGTCTGAAATCAGTGAACTGATCAAGAGCCGCATCCAGAATATGGAAGCGGGCTCTGAACTGCGTACCCAGGGGACCGTCGTCTCCGTAACCGACGGCATCGTGCGTGTGCACGGTCTGGCCGAAGTCATGCAGGGCGAAATGCTGGAGTTTCCTGGCAACGTTTTCGGCATGGCGCTGAACCTCGAACGCGACTCCGTCGGAGCCGTCGTGTTGGGTGAATACGAACACATCTCTGAGGGCGATACGGTTAAATGCACCGGTCGGATTCTCGAAGTCCCTGTTGGCGAAGCGCTGCTGGGCCGCGTGGTGAACTCATTGGGTCAACCGATTGATGGCAAGGGCCCGGTCGGATGCCAACAGAGCGCGCCGATTGAGCAGATCGCTCCCGGCGTGATTGCGCGACAGTCGGTGTCGCAGCCGATGCAGACCGGCCTCAAGGCGATTGACGCCATGGTGCCGGTCGGTCGCGGACAACGGGAATTGATCATTGGCGATCGCCAGACAGGAAAAACGGCTGTTGCGATCGATGCGATCATCAATCAGAAGGGCACCGGCGTTCTGTGTATTTACGTCGCCGTCGGGCAGAAGGCCTCCAGTATCGCCAACGTGGTCCGCAAGCTGGAAGAACATGGCGCGATGGCTCACACCATCGTGGTAGCTGCCACCGCTTCCGATCCTGCGGCGATGCAGTTCATCGCACCGTATTCCGGTTGCACGATGGGCGAGTACTTCCGTGACTCCGGTCGTGACGCTTTGATTGTCTATGACGATCTGACCAAGCAAGCCTGGGCCTACCGTCAAATCTCGCTGTTGCTGCGTCGCCCGCCGGGCCGCGAAGCCTACCCCGGTGACGTTTTCTATCTGCATTCACGTTTGCTGGAACGTTCTGCTCGCGTCAATTCCGATTTCGTCGAGAAAAAAACCAACGGCGCTGTAAAAGGCCAGACCGGTTCATTGACTGCATTGCCCATCATCGAAACTCAGGCTGGCGACGTTTCTGCATTTGTGCCGACCAACGTGATCTCGATTACCGACGGCCAGATCTTCCTCGAGTCCGACCTGTTCAACGCCGGTATTCGTCCCGCCATCAACGCCGGCTTGTCGGTGTCGCGAGTTGGCGGCGCGGCGCAGACCAAGGTGATCAAGAAGCTTGGCGGCGGCATTCGTCTCGCCCTCGCCCAGTATCGCGAACTGGCGGCTTTCGCCCAGTTCGCCTCCGATCTTGACGAAGCCACGCGTAAGCAGCTGGAACGCGGCAAGATGGTTACCGAGCTGATGAAGCAATTCCAGTATTCGCCGCTTAATGTCGCCGAAATGTCGATTACCTTGTTTGCTGTCAACCGCGGCTACATGGATGACGTCGAGGTCAAGCGCGCACTGCCGTTTGAGTCCGCATTGCAGTCGTTCATCAAGAGCAAGTACGCGGCGATCATGGACAAGGTGCAGAGCACGGGCGATCTGGATGGTGAAACCGAGAAACAACTCGCAGCCGCCATTGATGATTTCAAGGCCAGCGCGGCTTACTGATAAACCACTGACGGACGAGAAAAAGCATGGCCGCCGGCAAGGAAATTCGCAGCAAGATCAAGAGCGTAGAGAACACGCGCAAGATCACACGCGCCATGGAAATGGTCGCCGCAGCCAAGATGCGCAAGGCGCAGGAACGCATGCGGCACGCGCGCCCCTACGCAGAGAAGATCGGCCACGTCGCCGCTCACTTCAGTCTGGCGCATCCGGAGTATCGCCACCCGTTCGTGGTTTCACGTGAAACCATAAAACGCGTCGGCCTGATACTGGTCACCACCGACAAAGGCTTGTGCGGCGGTCTCAACACCAACGCGCTGCGCCTGGCCTTCAACAAAATGAAGAGCTGGGATGAGCAGAAGATCGAGGTCGATGTCAGCGTGGTCGGCAACAAGGGCCTGGGATTCATGCAACGCCTGGGCGCCAATATCGCCTCGCAGGTGACCGGTCTGGGCGACACGCCGCACATGGAGCGTTTGATCGGCCCGGTGCAGGTGATGCTGGACGCGTTCAAGGAAGGCCGCATTGACGCGCTTTATCTGGTGTACAGCAAGTTTGTTTCCACCATGAAGCAAGAGCCTTCCATCACCCAGTTATTGCCGCTCAACGCCGAGCAGGCGGTTGAAAAGGCCGCGCACCACTGGGACTACATTTACGAACCCGAAGCGAAGAGCGTGGTCGATAGTCTGATGGTGCGCTACATCGAGGCATTGATTTACCAGGCCGTTGCGGAAAACCTGGCCTGCGAGCAATCCGCGCGCATGGTAGCCATGAAGGCCGCATCGGATAACGCCAAAGATGTCGTTGGCGAGCTCAAGCTGGTTTACAACAAGACCCGTCAGGCCGCGATTACACAGGAAATCTCCGAAATCGTCGCCGGCGCGTCCGCCGTTTAACAGATTCGAACAAGCTAGGAATGAATGCCATGACCGAAGGAAAAATCGTACAGATCATCGGCGCGGTGGTAGACATGGAGTTCCCACGTGGTTCTCTGCCCAAGGTCTATGACGCGATCAAGATGGAAACCCCGCCGCTGACTTTTGAAGTGCAGCAGCAATTAGGCGATGGCATCGTCCGTACCATTGCGATGGGTTCGACTGATGGCCTGAAACGCGGCGCCGCCGTCCGCAACACCGGCAAGGCGATTACCGTGCCGGTCGGCAAGGCGACGCTGGGCAGGATCATGGACGTACTGGGCGATCCGGTTGACGAAGCCGGCCCGGTCGATGCGGAAGCGCATATGCCGATCCACCGCAAGGCACCGGATTACGCCGATCAGGCGGCCTCGGTGGAAATCCTGGAAACCGGCATCAAGGTTATCGATCTGATCATGCCGATCGCCAAGGGCGGCAAGGTCGGCCTGTTCGGCGGCGCCGGCGTCGGCAAGACTGTCACGCTGATGGAACTGATCCGCAACATTGCCGTCGAGCACAGCGGTTATTCCGTATTTGCGGGCGTGGGTGAACGGACTCGCGAAGGCAATGACTTCTATCACGAGATGAAAGAAGGCGGCGTGCTGGACAAGGTCGCGCTGGTATACGGCCAGATGAGCGAGCCGCCGGGCAACCGTTTGCGCGTTGCGCTGACTGGCCTGACCATGGCCGAATATTTCCGTGACGAAGGCCGTGACGTATTGTTCTTCGTCGACAATATCTACCGCTACACGCTGGCCGGTACCGAAGTATCCGCGCTGCTGGGCCGTATGCCCTCCGCCGTGGGCTACCAGCCGACGCTGGCCTCCGAGATGGGCGCGCTGCAAGAACGCATCACCTCCACCCGCACCGGTTCGATCACCTCGTTCCAGGCCGTCTATGTGCCTGCCGACGATTTGACCGACCCGTCGCCTGCGACCACTTTCGCGCACTTGGACGCCACCTTGGTGTTGAGCCGACAAGTCGCCGAGTTGGGTATCTACCCGGCCGTCGATCCGCTCGATTCGACTTCCCGCCAGCTGGATCCGTTGGTTGTCGGCGAGGAGCACTACAGCGTCGCACGCCAAGTCCAGGCCACGCTGCAGCGTTACAAGGAATTGCGCGACATCATCGCCATTCTCGGTATGGACGAACTGTCACCCGAGGACAAGCTTTCCGTGGCGCGCGCCCGCAAGATCCAGCGCTTCCTGTCGCAGCCCTTCTTCGTGGCTGAAGTATTTACCGGTGCCGCCGGCAAATACGTCACGTTGAAAGAGACCATTGCCAACTTCAAGGCAATCGTTAACGGCGAATACGATCATTTGCCGGAGCAGGCTTTCTACATGGTCGGTACCGTGGATGAAGCGGTGGAAAAGGCAAAGACCATTCAATAAGGAAATGACGTCATGCCCATGACCATCCATGTCGACATCGTCAGTGCGGAAGCCGCGATTTACTCGGGCTTGGCCGAATATCTGATCGCGCCCGCCGAAATGGGCGAGGTCGGAATCTACCCGCGCCACACGCCGATGCTGACTCGGTTGAAGCCCGGCTCGGTGCGCATCAAGTCGCCGGACAATGCAGTGGAAGACCTGATCTACGTTTCCGGTGGAATTCTGGAAGTGCAGCCGGGTGTGATCACCATCTTGTCCGATACCGCCGCCCGCGGCGCCGATCTCGACGAAGCACGCGCGCTGGAAGCCAAGACCCAGGCCGAGGAAGCGATGCGGAATCGCACTTCTGCGATGGATTACGCGCGCGCTCAGGCCGAACTGGCCGAGGCTGTCGCCCAACTGTCGGCGATCCAGAAGCTGCGCAAAATCAGGGGCTGATCGGTAGCGCCGGGAATTCGGCGTCAGAAAAACGGCAGCCGCGCGCTGCCGTTTTTTCTTTGCGGGCCTGCCAGACAAAGCACGGATGCGCTGTTTATACTAACGCGCGTTTCAGGCCCACCGCGCCATCGGCGCCACCTCATGAATCCACCCCTCAATATTGTCATTCTCGCCGCCGGCAAGGGGACGCGGATGAAATCCGATTTGCCGAAGGTGCTGCATCCTTTGGCTGGAAAACCGCTGATTTCGCATGTCCTGGCGGCGGCGGATCAACTTGGCCCGCAATCCGTCTGCATCATCTACGGACACGGCGGTGAAACATTGCCGCAGTCGATTGCACGCAGCGATCTGATCTGGGCGAAGCAGGAACCGCAACTCGGCACCGGCCATGCCGTCCAGCAGGCCATGCCGCATCTCGACCCGGCGGCGCTTTGCCTGATCCTGTACGGCGATGTGCCGTTGACTCGTCCGGAAACGCTGCAGGAGATGATTCTGATAGCTCGTGAAGGCGCGATTGCGTTGCTGACCGTACATCTGGCGAATCCTTCCGGTTACGGCCGCATCGTGCGCAACGCCCGCGGTCAGGTCGAGCGCATCGTTGAGCAGAAGGATGCCAGTCCCGAGGAACTGGCGATCCATGAGGTCAATACCGGCATCCTCTGCCTGCCCGCCGGCAAACTGGCCGGCTGGCTCGCTCGCCTGAACAACCAGAATGCCCAGGGCGAGTATTACCTGACCGATGTCATCGGCATGGCGGCGGCTGAAGGCGAGCGCGTGATCCCCTGCCACCCGGCGGCGGAATGGGAAGTGCTGGGCATCAACAGCCGCGCCCAGTTGGCCGAGCTGGAGCGTTTGCATCAACGCAATCAGGCCAACCGTTTGATGGCCGACGGCGTCACCCTGATCGATCCGAGCCGGATCGACATTCGGGGCAGTCTGACTTGCGGACGCGATGTGCTGATCGATATCAACGCCGTCTTTGAAGGTGATGTGGTGCTCGGCGATGGCGCGCACATCGGCGCCAATTGCGTGCTGAAGAATGTGGAATTGGCCGCCGGCGTGCAGATCAAGCCGTTCTGCCATCTGGAAGGCGCGCGGATCGGCGCCAATGCATTGATCGGGCCCTATGCGCGTTTACGACCGGGAACCGAGTTGGCTGCAGAAACGCACATCGGGAACTTTGTCGAATTGAAGAACGCCCAGGTTGGTATCAACTCGAAGATCAACCATTTGTCCTACGTCGGCGATGCCAGCGTCGGAAGCAAGGTCAATATCGGCGCCGGCACCATTACCTGCAACTACGATGGCGCCAACAAGCACCGCACGATCATCGAAGACGACGTATTCATCGGGTCCAATACGCAATTGGTCGCCCCGGTCATCGTCGGCAAGGGTGCGACGCTGGGTGCGGGAACGACCTTGACCAAGGATGCTCCGGCCGGACAGCTGACATTGTCGCGCACCAAGCAAGTCACGCTTTCCGGCTGGCAACGGCCGGTAAAAAAGAAATAATCGGAGAAGAACAATGTGCGGCATCGTCGGTGCAGTAGCTGAACGCAATGTAGTGCCCATTCTGCTGGAAGGATTGCAACGCCTGGAATACCGCGGCTACGACTCGGCCGGGATCGCCGTGCGCCGGGAGGACGGCAGCCTGGGCCGCATTCGCGCGGTCGGCAAGGTCGCCATGCTGCGCCAATTGGTGGAGGCCAATCCGGTCGTCGGCCATCTCGGCATCGCCCATACGCGCTGGGCCACGCACGGCATGCCCGCCGAGCGCAATGCCCACCCGCACATGAGTGGCGAAAAAGTCGCCGTGGTGCACAACGGCATTATCGAAAACCACGCCGAGTTACGCGCCGAGCTGCAGGCGCATGGATATTTCTTCACGTCGGAAACCGACACCGAAGTCATCGCCCATTTGCTCGCGCATTTGCTGGAAGGCGAGGCCGATTTGCTGCGCGCGGTGCAGAAGGCGATCACGCAGCTGGTCGGCGCCTACGGCCTGGCGGTTTCGGCGCCGAACGATGCCGACCGTCTGATCGTTGCCCGCGCCGGCAGCCCGTTGGTGATCGGGCTGGGCGTCGGAGAGAATTTCATCGCCTCCGACGTGTTCGCGCTGCTGCCGGTCACCCAACGTTTCATTTTCCTGGAAGAGGGCGATGTCGCCGAAATCCGTCGTGACGGCGTTCGCGTCTTCGATGCCGCCGGCAAGTCGGTAGAGCGGCCGGAGCGTTTGTCGCAGATGTCCGCCGCCACGACCGACAAAGGCCCGTACAAGCACTACATGCTGAAGGAAATCTTCGAGCAACCCTCGGTCATTGCCGAAACCCTGGAAGGACGCATCTACAAGGGCCGGTTGTTGGAAGAGAGTTTCGGCCATGAAGCCAAGGCCTTGTTCGACAAGACCCGCGGCGTCCATATCATCGCCTGCGGCACCAGCTACCACGCCGGCCTGGTGGCCCGCTACTGGCTGGAAGAAATCGGCGTGCCATGCAGCGTCGAAGTGGCCAGCGAGTATCGCTACCGCAAGGTCGTGGTGCCGCCGGACACGTTGTTCCTGTCCATTTCCCAATCCGGCGAGACGGCGGACACGCTGGCCGCATTGCGCTTCGCCAAACAGGCCGGTTACATCGGCACGCTGACCATCTGCAATGTGCCGGAATCGTCATTGACGCGCGAATCCGATGTCGCGCTGATGACCCGCGCCGGACCGGAAATCGGCGTCGCGTCGACCAAGGCGTTCACCACGCAACTGACTGCGTTGCGCCTGCTGACCGTCGCGCTGGCGCGGCGCCGCGGCTTGTCGGTCGAGGATGAAAAACGGCTCGTCGATGAATTGCACGCGCTGCCGCGCCAAGTCGAGGTCGTGCTGTCACTGTCCGATGCCATCCAGGAAATGGCCGCTGCCTTCGCCGACAAACATCATGCGCTCTTCCTCGGCCGCGGCCCGTTCTACCCGATCGCGCTGGAAGGTGCGCTGAAGTTGAAGGAAATTTCCTACATCCATGCCGAGGCCTATCCCGCCGGTGAATTGAAGCACGGTCCGCTGGCGCTGGTGGATGCCGACATGCCGGTGATCTGCGCGTTGCCGGACGATCCGCTGCTCGACAAGGTACTATCGAATCTGCAGGAAGTGCGCGCGCGCGGCGGCGAACTGTTCCTGTTCTCCGACCAAAAAGTGAAGATCGAGTTGGATCACTTCCAGAACCTGACCCTGGCCGACATCTATCCCGGCACCGCACCCATCGTGTACAGCATCCCGCTGCAACTGCTGGCCTATCACGTCGCCATACTCAAGGGCACCGACGTCGATCAGCCGCGCAATCTCGCCAAATCGGTCACCGTGGAATAACCCGTTGGAGTAACCCCTGCATGGCAGTCATTGCGGTATTCAATCAAAAGGGCGGGGTCGGCAAAACGACTACCACGCTAAATGTAGCGGCTTCGCTCGCCATGCTGGAGCGTACGCCGGTGGTGATCGACCTGGATCCGCAGGCGCACGTCAGCCTGGCGTTGGGCGTCAAACACCTGCCGAGCAACGCGACGACGGCGGCGTTCTTTCGCGACAAGGTGCCGCTCGAGCGCATCATCCGCCGCCTGGCCAACCAGATCAGACTGCTGCCCGGGCATCCCGATCTATCCAAGATCGACGCCCTGCTGGGCGCCACCACAGGCGTCGCCGGCACGCTGAAACGCGGCCTGGATGCCGCTCAGGCCTGGGGCAACTCGCCCATAATGATCGACTGCGCACCGGCGCTCGGCGTGCTTTCGCTCAACGCCTTGTTCGCCGCCGATCGGGTGCTGATTCCGGTCACCGCAGATTTCTTGGCGATTCAGGGCCTGAACCGGCTCGACCTGGCCCTCAACGTCCTGGAAGGCCCGCTCAAGCGGCGCATCGAGCGGCGCGTCGTGTTGACCCGCTTCGACGAATCCAAGCCCCAATGCCGCGACGCGTTGGCCAACCTGAAAAGCCGCTATGGCGACCAGCTGTGCGATACGCGCATCCCGGACGATCCTGCACTATCGGAAAGCCCGGCGCATGGTATGGACATTTTCGCCTACTCGTCGGATTCGTCAGGCGCGCACGATTACCGCCTGCTGACCATGGAACTGCTGTCCAAGGGCTTTTTCGAATAACGCCGCCTGCCCGTCCCGACGCATGAGCAACGACGACTGGCTAGACCGCACCCGCGCCGCCGTCTGGCATCCCTGCACCCAGATGAAGCATCTGGAACAGACGCCGCCGTTGCCCGTAGCCCGCGGCGAAGGCGCCTGGCTGATCGATTATCAAGGCCGCCGCTATCTGGATGCGATTTCGTCCTGGTGGGTCAATCTGTTCGGCCACGCCAACCCGCGCATCAATGCCGCGATCATCGACCAGCTCGGTCGCATCGAACACGTCATGCTGGCCGGCTGCACGCACGCGCCGGTGGTCGAACTGTCGGAACGACTGGCCAGGCTCAGCGGTTTGAGCCATGCCTTCTATGGCTCCGACGGCGCCAGTGCGACGGAAATCGCGCTCAAGATGAGTTTCCATTTCTGGCGCAACCGGGGCCGCCCGCACAAGACCGGTTACGTCAGCCTGCAAAACGGCTATCACGGCGAAACTCTGGGCGCACTTTCGGTCACCGACGTCGCCCTGTTCAAAGATACCTACGCGCCGCTGCTGCGCCAGTCATACCAGGTGATCAGCCCGGACTGGCGCCAGGCGGAAGAGGACGAGTCGGCGGAAGCCTATGCCTGGCGAGCCATCGCCCAAATGGACGACTTTCTTGCCGAATGCGCCGACACCACGGCTGCGGTCATCGTCGAACCGCTGGTGCAGGGGGCGGCCGGCATGGCCATGTATCACCCGATCTACCTGACCCGCTTGCGCGAACTGTGCGAAAAATATGAGGTGCATCTGATCGCGGACGAAATCGCCGTCGGTTTCGGCCGCACCGGCACGCTGTTCGCCTGCGAGCAGGCCGGCATTCGGCCCGACTTTCTGTGTCTGTCCAAAGGCATCACCGGCGGCTACCTGCCGTTGTCCTGCGTGCTGACGCGCGACGAGATTTATGCCGCGTTTTATTCCGATGCGACCGCGCGCGGCTTCCTGCATTCGCATTCCTATACCGGCAACCCGCTGGCCTGCCGCGCCGCACTGGCGGTGCTGGATATTTTCGAGTCCGATGACGTGCTCGCCAGCAATCGCTTCAAGGCCGCGCGTTTCAGCGAACTGCTCGCCCCCGTTGCCGCGCATGCGCGCGTCCGCCACATGCGCAACACCGGCATGATCTGGGCGTTCGACGTGCAGCATGCCGAACCCGGATTCAGCGCCCGTTTTCACCAACACGCCCTGGCCCGCGGCCTGTTCATTCGTCCGATCGGCAACACCGTCTATTTCATGCCGCCCTACGTCATTGAAGAAGCGGACATGCGGCTGATGGCAGATGTCACGCTCGATCTCCTGCAATACATCTGAAAGCCCTCATCATGAAACGCCTCCTCCCGTTCTTGCTTCTTTTCGCCGCCCTGCCATCGAACGCCGCCGAGCATGCGCATACGTCACCCGCTATCCCCGGCACCACGCTCCGGCTGAGTGCGCCAGAGAAAGCCCATGTCCACGCGGAAATGCGCTTGTTTCTGTCTGGTACGCAAAGAATCGTTAGCGGTATCGCGGACAACGACATGAACCGGGTGGCGGTTGCCGCGCGCGAGTTGGGCATGGCCGCCGCGCACGATGTCCCTGCCAGCTTGCGCGCCAAGCTGCCGCTCGCATTCAAGCAACTCGGCCAAGCCACGCACCAGGGCTTTGATGACCTGGCGCGCGATGCGGAAAGTCTGGCCGATGCCAACCATGCGCTGCAGCAACTCGGCAAGATCATGTCGAACTGCGTTTCCTGCCATGCCACGTATCGGCTGGACGCAACTCAAGCACGGCGCTGAGTCGCGGCCGATTGCCACAACGGCATAAGGGCAGCCTGTACCTGCGCTCGTCCGCGGCGAAGCCGTGAACAGAAATCCAGACTGGATTTGTCGGGTATTACTCCCCCTACTACACTGGCGGCCCGATATCGGAGTCCGCCATGCCCAACCGCCTCGCCCACGAAACCAGTCCTTACCTGCTGCAGCACGCCGATAACCCGGTCGACTGGCAGGCTTGGGGGCCGCAAGCTCTGGCTCAGGCGCGGCAGGAGGACAAACCGATATTGCTTTCGGTCGGCTATTCCACCTGCCACTGGTGTCATGTGATGGCACACGAGTCGTTCGAGGATGCCGATGTAGCGGCCTTGATGAACCGGCATTTCGTCTGCATCAAGGTCGACCGCGAGGAGCGGCCGGATCTGGATCAGATATATCAAACCGCGCTGCAGATGCTGAGCCAGCGCGGCGGCGGCTGGCCGTTGACGATGTTTCTGGCGCCGGACGGCACGCCATTTTTCGGCGGCACCTACTTTCCGAAACAGGCGCGCTACAACCTGCCCGGCTTCAGCAAATTGCTCGAGAGCGTGGCGCATGCCTGGGCCAACCAGCGCCGCGAGCTCGTCGAGCAGAATGCTGCGATGCGCGCGGCGCTGGCGCAGAGCGAGGCGTTTGCAGCCGCGGCCGGCGTACTCGATGCGGCCCCGATCCAGGCCGCAATCGCAGGTATTCAGCACGGTTACGACCCGGTTTATGGCGGTTTCAGCCGGGCGCCGAAGTTCCCGCGTCCGGCCGAGCTGGAGTTTTTGTTCTGGTCGGGTCACGCCGAGGCGCGGCGCAACGTGGCCTACACACTGGAAAAAATGGCGCTGGGCGGTTTGATGGATCAGCTCGGCGGCGGCTTCTTCCGCTATTCGACAGACGAGCGCTGGTCGATTCCGCATTTTGAAAAGATGCTCTACGACAACGGCCCGCTGCTGGCTTTGTATGCCGACGCCTGGGCGCAGACCGGACAGGCAGTGTTTTTACGGGCTGCGGAGGGCATCGCCGGTTGGTTGCAGCGTGAGATGACTGCGCCGGACGGGCTGTTCTATACCGCGCTGGATGCCGATTCGGAGCAGCAGGAGGGGAAGTTCTACGTTTGGACGCCGGAGCAGATCGCAGCCCTGTTGACGCCCGAAGAGCACGCGCTCGCAAGGCTCTGCTGGGGGCTGGACAACGCGCCCAACTTCGAGGGCCACGCCTGGCATCTGGAAATGTTGTTGACCTTGCCGGAGGCGGCGGCGCAATTGGGCTTGCCGGAAGACGAGCTTGCCAGGCGGCTGGACGGCGTGCGCGCCAAATTGTTCGCGGCGCGTGCGCAACGCATTCGGCCGGGACGCGACGACAAGGTGCTGACCAGCTGGAATGCGTTAATGATCAGAGGGCTGGCCCGCGCCGCTCGACGCTGCGGCCGCGAGGACTGGCTGCGGCAAGCGCAACGTGCCGCGGATGCGCTGCAGCGGACGGTCTGGCGGCAAGGCCGTCTGGCCGCTTCGTATCAGCAAGGCCAGGCGCGGCACAACGGTTATCTGGATGACTACGCCTTTTTGCTCGATGCGCTGCTTGAGCTGCTGCAGGCCGAATGGCGCGACGCCGACCTGATCTGGGCGCAGCAACTGGCCGATGCGCTGCTGCGGCATTTCGAGGACGCCGAAGCGGGCGGATTTTTCTTCACCAGCCACGACCACGAGGCGTTGATACACCGCGCCAAGCCGGGCTACGACAACGCCACGCCTTCCGGCAACGGCATCGCCGCCTATGCCTTGATGCGTCTCGGGCGCGTGCTCGACGAACCGCGCTATCTGGCGGCGGCCGAGCGGACGCTGCAGGCATTCCAGGGCAGCTTGTTGGAACAACCAACGCCCTTCCCGAGTTTGTTGCGCTGCCTGGAGGGTCTGTTGTCGCCGCCAAGAGTGATCGTATTGCACGGACCGGAGCCTGAAGTCACGCGATGGAAGCTTGCGGCGGACAAAATCGTCGATGGCGCCAGTTTGTTGTTCAAATCAACCAGTGCCGCCCGGAAAATTCCTACCAATTTGCATAAAACCACTCAATCAGGCGTCAACGCGTCGATTTGCGACGACGTTAGATGCCTGCCTGAAATAGTGCAACTGTCTGATCTGCTGACTATTCTCAGCAATCAGGCGGTCCAGTAACATCCGCCGCGCAACGCGAGTTGCCTTTCCCCAAGCGGGGATTTATTCAACAAGGAGATTTACAAATGAAAGCTATCGTAATCGCTGCTGCTGCTCTTCTCGCCATGGGTTCTGGTGTCGCTTTCGCTGATGAGGCGCTGGCCAAGAAAAGCGCTTGTATGAGCTGCCACCAGGTCGCCAAGAAAGTGGTCGGCCCGGCGTTCCAGGACGTTGCCAAGAAATACAAGGGCGACGCCAAGGCGGCCGATCACATCGTTACGGTGATCAAGAAGGGCGGCAAGGGCGTTTGGGGTCCGGTTCCGATGCCCCCGCACCCCCAGGTTTCCGAAGCAGATGCCAAGAAGCTGGCTGACTGGGTTCTGGCCATGTAAGGCAGGCCTTACCGGCTGGGAAAAAGCCGCGCGAGTGCAAACTCGCCCGGCTTTTTTTATGGCAACGGCGAGCCTGTGCGGTGTGATATAAATCGGCGGTTTTTCAGGCTTTTCGGGAGTATTCAGATGCATTCCAGCAAGTTCGTTGTTTCCGCCCTGGCACTGGCGCTGGCGGTTTCCGTAGGCGGTTGCGGCAAGAAGCAAGAGGCCGCCGGCGAGGTCATCAAGATCGGTTCCGTCTCGCCGCTGACCGGGCCGCAAACCCATATCGGCAAAGATAACGAGAATGGCGCCCGCCTGGCGGTGGATGAAATCAACGCCAAGGGCCTGGAATTGGGCGGCAAGAAGGTGAAGCTGGAGTTGCTCGGCGAGGACGACCAGGCGGAACCGAAGACTGCGACCATCGTTGCGCAAAAGCTGGTTGATGCCGGCGTGGTCGCGGTGATCGGCCATTTGAATTCGGGCACCACGATCCCGGCCTCCAAGATTTACCACGACGCCGGCATTCCTCAGATTTCTCCCTCCGCGACCGCCGTGGCCTATACCGCGCAGGGCTACAAGACGGCCTATCGGGTGATGGCCAACGACGCGCAACAGGGCAAGGCGCTGGGCCAGTTTGCCGTTAACAAGCTGGCGGCGAAGAAGATCGCGATCATCGACGATCGCACCGCGTATGGTCAGGGTCTGGCCGATGAGTTCGAGAAGGCGGCCAAGGCGGCCGGCGGCGAAATCGTCGCACGCGAATTCACCAACGATCGCGCCACCGATTTCAGTGCGATTCTGACCAGCATCAAGGGCAAGACGCCGGATCTGGTCTTCTTCGGCGGCATGGATCCGCAGGGCGGACCGATGGCGAAGCAGATGAAGAGCCTCGGCCTGAGCGCCAAATTGCTGGGCGGTGACGGTTTGCAAAACGTGAACTTCGTCAAACTGGCCGGCGCCGACGCCGAGGGGGTCGTGGCTTCGTCGCCGGGGCTGCCGATCGATTCGATGCCGGGCGGCCCGGAATTCCGCAAGAAATTCGAAGCCAAGTACGGTGTGATCCAGGTTTACGCGCCCTACGCCTACGACGCCGTCTATGCACTGGTGACGGCGATGCAACGCGCCGGTTCCGCCGAACCGGCGAAGGTGCTGGCCGAATTGCCGAAGACCGATCTGCAGGGCGTCAGCGGTCCGGTCAAGTTCGACAGCAAAGGCGATACGACGGGCGGCGCGGTGACGCTGTATGAGGTCAAGGGCGGCGCCTGGCAGGTGCTGGAGACCGTCAAGTAATTCGTCATTCCCGCTCGCGCGGGAACGACGGCTGGCTTTCATTGCGTATGGATATCTTTCTCCAACAGTTGGTCAATGGTCTGGTCCTGGGCAGCATCTATGCGCTGGTCGCGCTGGGCTACACCATGGTCTACGGCATCCTGGAGCTGATCAACTTCGCCCATGGCGAGGTGACCATGATCGGTGCGATGGTGGCGTTGACGGTGATCGGCCTGCTGGTCGGCTACGCCCCCGGTCTTCCCGGCATCCTGGTCGTGCTGGGCGGCATTCTGGTGGCGATTCCGGCCTGTATGCTGCTGGCCTTCGGCATTGAAAAGGTCGCTTATCGCCCGCTGCGAAAAGCACCGCGCCTAGCGCCTTTGATTACCGCCATCGGCGTTTCGATCATTCTGCAAAACCTGGCGATGCTGATCTGGGGCCGCCAGTATGTTTCCTTCCCGCCTTTGCTGCCGACGACTAAGTTCGAGTTCCTCGGCGCGCATATCAGCCTGCTGCAGATCGTCATCGTGGTCTTGGCCTTGTCGATCATGGCCGGACTCTGGTTGCTGGTCGAACGTACCAGGCTGGGCAGGGCCATGCGCGCCACCGCGCAATCGAAGGAAGTCGCCGAACTGATGGGGGTGAATGTGGATCGGGTGATTTCCGCCACGTTCATCATCGGCGCCGCGATTGCCGCCATTGCCGGCGTCATGGTCAGCGCCTACTACGGCTTGGCGCATTACTACATGGGGTTCATGCTGGGCCTGAAGGCCTTCTCCGCAGCGGTGCTGGGCGGCATCGGCAACATTGCCGGGGCGATGCTGGGCGGCTTGCTGCTGGGCGTGATCGAGGCGCTTGGCGCCGGCTACATCGGTGATATCACCGGCGGTTTCCTCGGCAGCCACTATCAGGATGTGTTCGCTTTCTTCGTGCTCATCCTGGTGCTGGTGTTCCGGCCTTCCGGCCTGCTTGGCGAACGGGTGGCCAACCGTGATTGATCGCGCGCTGGCGCCGTTGCGCAAGCGGCCGCGTCTGGCCGCCGTGCTGCTGGCGATCCTGCTTGCCGCACTGCCTTTCCTGATGGGTTTCGGCCTGGGCAATTCCTGGGTGCGGGTGCTGGATTTCGTGCTGCTTTACGTCTTGCTGGCGATCGGCCTGAACATCGTGGTCGGTTATGCCGGGCTGCTCGATCTCGGTTACATCGCCTTCTATGCCATCGGCGCCTATCTCTATGCCTGGCTGGCCAGCCCGCATTTCGGCCTGCATCTGCCGTTCTGGCTGGTACTGCCGATCGGCGCGATGCTGGCGGGCCTGTTCGGCGTGCTGCTGGGCTCGCCCACGCTGCGTCTGCGCGGCGACTATCTGGCCATTGTCACGCTCGGTTTCGGCGAGATCATCCGGATTTTCATGAACAATCTGAACGCGCCGTTCAACCTGACCAACGGCCCGCAGGGCATGAATCTGCTCGATCCGGTCAGCGTGGCCGGTTTCTCCTTCGGCAAGCCGCTGCATGTGTTTGGCATGACGTTGCCGCCGACCTATTTTTATTACTACCTGTTTCTGGCGTTCACACTGCTCGCCATTTTCGTCGCGCTGCGTTTGCAGGATTCGCGCATCGGCCGCGCCTGGGCGGCGATTCGCGAGGACGAGGTGGCGGCGGCCGCAATGGGCATCAACACGCGCAATCTGAAGCTGCTGGCGTTCGCGATGGGCGCCACCTTCGGCGGTCTGGCCGGCGGCCTGTTCGCGGCGTTTCAGGGGTTCATCAGCCCGGAGAGTTTCAATCTGTGGGAATCCATCCTGGTGCTGTGCATGATCGTGCTCGGCGGCATGGGCAATATTCCCGGTGTGATTCTCGGCGCGGTGCTGCTGACCGTGATTCCCGAGGCTTTGCGCTATCTGGGCGACTTGCAGCGTGCCACCTTGGGCCATGTCGTGGTCGATCCGGCCGATCTGCGCATGCTGCTGTTCGGCGTCGCACTGGTCGCGATGATGCTTTACCGCCCGGCCGGTTTGTTGCCGT
The DNA here is from genome assembly GCA_964466195.1 of uncultured Thiobacillus sp. Taxonomy (GTDB): domain Bacteria; phylum Pseudomonadota; class Gammaproteobacteria; order Burkholderiales; family Thiobacillaceae; genus PFJX01. The sequence goes on along the minus strand of CAYXMQ010000001.1, from coordinate 122,408 downwards.
CACGCCAGCGCAAACGTGAGTTTGCCGCCGAGGATGGCGTCGCCGCGCAGGAACAGGCCAGTCTCTACGACGCCAAGGCATGAATTTGACCTCTTTGCTGCAGGTATCCGGCGTAACCAAGCGCTTCGGCGGCCTTGCCGCGCTGGAAGCGGTTTCTCTGGACGTGCGAGCGGGCGAGATTTACGGCCTGATCGGCCCCAACGGCGCCGGCAAGACGACGTTGTTCAATTGCATGACCGGCCTGTACAGCCTGACTTCGGGCCAGGTGTTGCTGGCCGGCGCGCCGCTGCAAGGCTTGAGTCCGCACCAGATCGTCAAACAGGGCTTCGCCCGGACCTTTCAGAATATTCGGCTATTCGCAAACATGACTGCGTTGGAAAACGTCATGGTTGGCCGACATGCGCGTAGCCGGGCCGGCCTGTTCGGTGCGGTGCTGCGGTGTCGCCGCACGCGCGCCGAAGAAGCCGATATTCGCGACAAGGCGCGCCACCTGATGGACTACGTCGGTCTGCATAACAAAGGCCGTACGCTGGCCGGACACCTGGCCTATGGCGATCAGCGCCGCCTGGAGATCGCGCGTGCGTTGGCGACCGAGCCGAAATTACTGGCGCTGGACGAGCCGGTGGCGGGCATGAATCCCAGCGAGCGGCGGCAAATGAGCGAGCTTTTTCTCCGTTTGCGGGCGGGCGGCTTGACCCTGCTGCTGATCGAACATGACGTGAAACTGGTCATGGGGTTGTGCGATCGCGTTGCGGTGCTCGATTACGGCCGCAAGATCGCCGAGGGCGATACTGCCAGCGTGCAACAGGACGCGGCAGTCATTGCAGCCTACTTGGGCGCCGCACCTCCGGAAGCGGCTGCGATATGAGTTTGCTGCAAGTACGCGGTCTTAAGGTCGCTTACGGCGGAATCCAGGCCGTGCGCGGCATTGATTTCGATGTGGCGCAGGGCGAGCTGGTCTGTCTGATCGGCGCCAATGGCGCCGGCAAGAGCAGCACTCTGAAAGGCCTCACGGGCCTGGTCAAGCCACAGGGGGAAGTGCAGTTCGCCGGCGAGCGTTTACATAAATTGCCGACTCACGCCATCGCGGCGCGCGGCATGGCGCTGGTGCCGGAAGGGCGGGGGATATTCGGGCGTCTGACCGTGGCCGAGAATCTTGACATGGGCGCTTACCTGCGCAAGGACCGTGCCGGTGTACGGGCAGATGCCGCTCGCGCCTATGCGCTGTTTCCGCGTCTGGCCGAGCGCAGCAAACAGCTTGCCGGCACGCTTTCCGGCGGCGAGCAGCAGATGCTGGCTATTGCGCGCGCCTTGATGGGACGGCCGCGCCTGTTGCTGCTGGATGAGCCGAGCATGGGGTTGGCGCCATTGATGGTGGTGAAGATTTACGAAACGATCGCGGCGATCGCCAGCGAGGGCGTTACCATCCTGCTGGTTGAGCAAAACGCCAATCTGGCATTGCAGGTCAGCCATCGCGCCTACGTCATGGAAAGCGGCGCCATCACCTTGTCCGGCCCGGCGCAGGAACTGGCGCGAGATCCTCAGGTTCGGGCCGCGTATTTGGGTGACTGAACGCTTGTTGCACTATTGCAACGTGTGATATGCAGCACTTTTGACGAAGTCTTAGCGCAATCGAATGTTCTAATATTCGCCTCTATACTCCGCTGCGTAGTTCAGATTTCTTCCTTTCTTTTCAAACATCTAGGAGTAACAGACATGAAAAAGTTTTCCGCCCTGTTTCTGGCTTTGATTGCCCAGTCCGCTTTTGCTCAAGGCGTCGCCACCCCGGAATCCACCGCCGCCCAGATGCTGGATCCGGCCAAGGTTGTTGATATTGCCAAAGACCCCAAGGCCGCTCTTGGCGCCATGGTCAATATGATGGACCCGGCTACCGCCATCATCGTGATGCAGAAGCTGATGGATCCCGCCACCATGACCAAGATGGCCCAGGCCGGCATGTCTCCTGACATCCTGAAAGCCTACGCCGGCTTGCTCGATCCCAACATGTACACCAAGTGGCTGGCCGCTTCCATGGACCCGAATTTCTACACGGCTGCCATCACCCCCATGCTGAACCCCAACATGTACACCAAGATGTTGTCGGCTCCCCTGGATCCCCGCGTCCTGCAGATGATGATGGCGCCGATGAACCCCAGCATGTACACCAACTGGGCGATGGCTCCTTTGGCTCCCGCCAACATGAATCTGATGATGGCTCCGCTGAACCCCAATCTGTACACCCAATGGGCCGGCGCTGCTGCCAACCCCGCGACCTACGGCGCTTTCGGTCAGTTCATGAATCCGGCCGCCTACGGCAACATGGCCAACCCGTTCGCTGGCTTCATCCCCGTGCCTGCCGCCAAGTAATCGGCTTCGCTGCGACGTAAAAAGGGCGGAACCTTGCGGTTCCGCCCTTTTTGTTTTGTGCCCGGAAGGCATGTTAAGATATTTCTAATATTATGATATCCATTTGATTAACAAGGCTTTGATGATGAAATTTCGTAAGCTGATTGCATTGGGAGGCCTGCTCTGTTGCTCGGTTTTTCGAACAGAGGCGGACTCCACTATCGAGCCGGCCAGCGAAGTGAAAGCGCCGCTTGATGCACGCAAATCGGCCAAACGAAGCGTTCAGGTTGTCGTGCGTGCAGATGGCCGCATCGTTGAGCGGCTGACCACGCCGGATTCGATTCGGTCGAGTACCGCCAACGGCGGGGTTGCCCAGCCGGCCGGCGTCCCTGCCAGCCCGGAAGCCTGGCTGGCGCGTATGCTGGACCCAAGCAAGAATGGCTTGGCGGCGAAGCATCCTGAATTTTTTCAGGAATGGCTGGATGCCGTTACTGAGCCGCGCTTCATGACTGCGCTCGCGACGGTTGCAGTAGCGCCGGGGACGTACACCAACACGCTGGGAAGAATGGCGGATCCGGGCACGGCGCGCAACTGGGCGGAATTCGCCGATCCACAGATTTATTTTCGTTGGATGGCCGCCGGGGCGGATCCGGGTTTTTATCAGGGGGTGTTCAATCGGATGGCCGATGGCGAGAAGTGGCGTCGCTGGGGCTTCAGCACCGCTGCGCACGAAAAGACGACGGCCGCGACAGAAGTCTCGACTGGAACCGACAAACAGCCCGATGTGTGGTTGCAGATGCCGTCGCGGGAAGCCAAGGCCAATCCTTGGCTGATGATCAGCCCGAACTACCGGTATTAGGCCACGCTCTCTGCTGAGTCGGGTTTGCTGCCCCGCCAGCGCAACCAGACTCGAAGCCGTCGAAAATCTTCCGTCGGCAGACTATCGGGCAGAACGATCAGATAGCGCTTTCGATTTTCGACGGCAAGGTGCAAGACCGCGCAGTTCGCCAGGACGTTGCTGGAGCCGACAAGATGCGCCTCTTGCCAATGCGTGCCATGCCAGATTTCGAGTTTGCCTTCGTGATTGCCGCGTAGACGCACGCTTTGCGCCGGCCTGCAGTAATAAACCAGGCTGAAAACCAGCAGCACCGCCCCGGTCCATTGCATCAGCACAGGCAGTGCGGCCAGAAAAATCGCCAGCGCGCTTGCCGCGTGGGCAGCTGCAAGCAAAATGCGCAATTGCAGCGAACTGCCGATCGTCACGACCAGAGGCGACGGAAACATGGGCTCATTTCATTTCACAGCACGTTCGGCGGCGATATCTATCCCTTCCTGCGCCGCGCCGCGTTTACTCGTCGTTGGATTGACGACCCCAAGCCCGGCCTCGTCCAGCAGCGCTCGGATATATTGGGCCGGTATGGCATAGGTAATGCCGCTGGGATCGCGTAACGCGTTTTCCTTCGCGCCTTTGACAAAAACCGAATTGATTACTCCGATTACTGTACCGGTCTGGCCGTCATACAACGGGCTGCCGCTGTTGCCCGGGTACGCCGTGGCGTCAAGCTGGAACATCAGGAAGGGATTGTCGGCGCGCTTGATCAGTTTGGCGGTGAGGCCGCGGGCGCTTGCCGGCGGGCTGAATACGGGGGCGATGGCTGCCAGGCCGGCGCGATGCGTGGCCGGATAGAGACCGAGTGCAGCGCCGATGGGAAAGCCGGTGAAGTAATACAGTTGCCCTTCGCGCGCCTGATTGGCATTGTCCAACAGCAATGGCGGCAGTGCAGCGCCTTCGAACTTGAGCAACAGCAGGTCATGCTCCGCATCGCGGGCGGCTTTGACCGCTTTGCGGACGACTATGCCGTCCGGCGTGCGCAGGAAAATGGCGATCGTTTCGCCTTTCTCCTCTTCCATCAGCGCCGGTGTGACATGCGCATTGGAGACGACATGCCGGCCATCCGCGACGGCAAAGCCGGTCCCCATCAGGCTGATGCGCGGGCTGCGCAGGGGGTGAAAGGTGCCCACGCCGACGACAGACGCTTTGATGCGCGGCAGGATGTCACTGACATCGGCCTGCGCGAGCGGCAGATAAGCGCTAAATGAAAAGCCGATCCATGCCGATAGCAGCCAGGCGGCAGGTTTTTTGAACATAGTGGGACTCCAGAAGCGGTTGCCGTTATCGCGGCGAGGTAGCGTGATGCTACAGGCAAGTTCTTGCTTGGGTAGAATGCCCCCGCCTGATGTTTAATTTTTGTTCCTTTTGGGAGAAATCATGACCATTGTTGCTGTTGTCGGCCTGGGCTATGTCGGCCTGCCCCTTGCTGTCGAATTCGGCAAGAAATTTGAGACCATCGGTTTCGACTTGTCCGAAAGCAAGATCGCCAATTACAAGAACTTTTGCGACCCGACCGGCGAGGTCAGCACGGCAGACCTGAAAGCGGCGACGAGGCTGACTGTCAGCACCGACCCCAGCACGATAGGCAAGGCCGATTTCATCATCATCGCCGTACCTACCCCGGTTGATGGCGCTCACATCCCTGATTTTTCGCCCCTGGTCGGCTCCTCCACCACCGTCGGCAAGCACATGAAGAAAGGCGCCACCGTGGTTTATGAATCCACGGTCTACCCCGGCGCTACCGAAGAAGTCTGTATTCCATTGCTGGAGAAGCATTCCGGGATGAAATGGAAGCAGGATTTCCATGTCGGCTACTCGCCGGAGCGGGTCAATCCCGGTGACAAGGAACGCACCATCACCCGCATCGTGAAAGTCGTGTCCGGTGATGACGGCCCCACTTCCGAAGCCGTCGCCGAGCTTTACGCTTCGGTGATCGTCGCCGGCGTGCATCGCGCCAGTTCTATCAAGGTCGCCGAAGCCGCCAAGGTCATCGAGAACACGCAGCGCGACCTCAACATCGCGCTGATGAACGAACTTTCCCTGATCTTCGACCGCCTCGGCATCGATACGCTGGAAGTGTTGCAGGCCGCCGGCACCAAATGGAATTTTTTGCCGTTCCGACCCGGTCTGGTGGGCGGCCATTGCATCGGCGTCGATCCCTACTACCTTACTCACAAGGCAGAAATGCTGGGCTATCACCCGCAGGTCATTCTCGCCGGCCGCCGCATCAACGACGGCATGGCCGCCTACGTGGCGCAGCAGACGGTAAAAGGAATGATCAACAACGGTGGCACCGTAAAAGGGTCGAAAGTCATCGTTCTCGGCCTCACCTTCAAGGAAAACTGCCCTGATCTGCGCAACTCCAAAGTCGCCGATCTGGTGCAGGAGTTGAAGGATTTCGGCTGCGACGTGCACGTGCATGACCCGATTGCCGAATCGTCCGAAGCCGAACATGAATACGGCATCAGTCTGACCCCCTGGGACAAGCTGCCTAGCGATGTCGATGCCATCGTGGCGGCGGTATCGCACAAGGAATATCTGGCCATGTCGCTGGCCGATTTGACTTCCAAACTGCGTCAGGGCGGCGTCTTCACCGACGTGAAATCGGCGTACGACCAGGCGGCGATCAAGGCGGCCGGGTACAAACTCTGGCGGCTTTGATCTGCCCTGCCGCCGTTCCGCATTTTTGGAAGGGCGGTTTTCCAACATCAACTGCAACATGCCCCCATGACTGCCTATTCCGACCTCCTTGCCCAGCTTCCGAATCAACCCAAGTCCTGGTTGATTACGGGGGTTGCCGGCTTCATCGGCTGCAATTTGCTGGAGCAGTTGCTCAAGCTGGACCAGAACGTGGTCGGGCTCGATAACTTTGCCACTGGCCATCGCCACAACCTGCATCAAATCAAGGAGGCGGTGAGTCCGGAACAATGGGCGCGTTTCCGTTTCATCGAGGGCGATATTCGCGTCCAGATGGATTGCCACCAGGCCTGCGAAGGGATCGATTACGTATTGCATCAGGCGGCACTGGGATCGGTGCCACGTTCCCTGGAGGACCCGATTACCACCAACGGCGCCAACATCGACGGCTTCCTCAACATGCTGGTAGCGGCGCGCGATGCCAAAGTGACGCGTTTCGTCTACGCCGCCTCGAGCTCCACCTACGGCGACCACCCCGGCCTGCCCAAGGTCGAAGACGTGATCGGCAAGCCGTTATCGCCTTACGCGGTAACCAAGCTGGTCAATGAGCAATACGCCGACGTGTTCGCTCGTGCCTATGGCTTCAAATGCATCGGTCTGAGGTACTTCAACATCTTCGGCGCGCATCAGGATCCCGAAGGCGCGTATGCCGCCGTGGTACCGAAGTGGACGTCGGCGATGATTCACAACGAGCCGGTATTCATCAATGGCGATGGCGAGACCAGTCGCGATTTCTGTTACATCGCCAATACCGTGCAGGCCAATCTGCTGGCCGCCACAGCGCAGCATCCGGATGCCGCGAATCAGGTTTACAACGTCGCCGTGGGCGATCGCACCACACTGAATGACCTGTTCGAGGCCATTCGTGTCGCGTTGGCGCCGCGCTTCCCGCATCTGAAAGACTTCAAACCCAGCTATCGCGATTTCCGCGCCGGCGATGTGCGCCATTCTCTGGCTGATATCTCGAAGGCGCGCACATTGTTGGGCTATGAGCCGAGCCATCGCATTCTGGAAGGGCTAGTCGAAGCGATGGACTGGTATGTGAGCGATTTGACGCGGTGAATCTTGCGCAGCGAGCGAGGGTAGTGCGGCCGGCACACGGCGATCTGCGGCCGGCAGATGGTGAATCCGCCTTACGGATACGACGAATCCTTCGTGTCGCCGCGGCGGCGAAGAATTCACGGCTTGTTGCCTGCACCCGCCGTTCGTGCAGCGTAAGCCGCTTTGTTTTCTTCTCTGCCTGGCTGGCACTGTTGCCCGGCGCTGTCCATGCCGAACTGCCCGCTACGGTAGCGGAGGCCCTGAAGCAAGCAGGCATCCCGGATAGCCATGTCGGCATCCTGGTCCAGGATGTCGGCAATCCTGTGCCGCTGCTGGCCCACGGCGAAAATCAAGCCATGAATCCCGCCTCGGTGATGAAGCTGGTCACAACGCTGGTGGCGCTGGATAGTCTGGGCCCGAGCCATACCTTCAAGACGCGGGTGTTTGTCGATGGTCCGCTGCTTGACGGCGTCCTGCAAGGTAATCTGATTTTTCAGGGCGGCGGCGATCCGGCGCTGACGCTGGAGCGTTTCTGGCTGTTGCTGCGCGAAGTACGTGAGCGCGGCGTACGCGATATTCGCGGTGATGTCCTGCTGGACACGTGTTATTACCAACTCGACCCGATCGATCCGGCCGCATTCGACCAGGCGCCGCTGCGGCCCTACAACGCCAGCCCGTACCCGCTGCTGGTCAATTTCAACACCAGCAATCTGCGCCTGTCGCCGGCGCCGCCAGGCGGGGCGAACGAAGTCAGCGTCAGGCTGGAATTGGAACCGACTAAAGCGCTGCCGGGCGTGGTCAACCGCTTGCAGATTTCGGACGCGCCCTGCAATGGTTGGCGTGAAAAGCTGACCACGCAAATCGAGAACGGCAGCTTGGTGCTGAGCGGCGCATACCCGAGCGCGTGCGGCGATCAGAGTCTGCCGCTCAATCTGCTTAGCCCGGAAGCCAGCGTTGCAGCGGCCTTCAGTTCGCTCTGGAAGGGGATGGGCGGACTGCATGCCGGCAAGGTCGTCACCAGTCCTGCCGAAGCGGGCTTCGCCCAGTCATACCCGCGTCTGCTGCTCGAATTCGAATCGCCGCCCCTGGCGCAACTGGTGCGCGATATCAACAAATACAGCAACAACGTGATGGCCAAAATGTTGTTCCTCAATTTGGGTGCGATCCGCTATGAGGCGCCTGCGAACTGGGAAAAAGGCCAGCGTGCGCTGCGCGCCTGGCTAACGGATCGCGGCTTCGATATTCCCGAGCTGGTGTTGGAGAACGGTTCCGGCCTATCTCGTGTCGAGCGGATTTCTGCGTCTGCACTGGCGCGTTTGCTGGACTATGCCGCAGCCCGTCCAGCCTATTACGAGTTTGCCGCCAGCTTGCCGGCCGTCGGTCTGGAAGGTACTCAAAAAGGGCGTATGAACGGAACGCCCGCAGCAGGGCGTGCTTGGCTGAAAAGCGGCAGTCTGAATGGCGCGCGGAATCAGGCGGGTTATTTGTTGGGTCCGCAAGGTCATCGGCGCATCCTGGTTATGATGATCAATCATGCCAATGCAGTCGCTGGGGCCAAGGCGCAGGCGGCACTATTGGAGTGGGCCTTGCAGTGATCCAGACGCCAGCGGGAGGTCGAGCAAGAAAATCCTTGCCTTGCCGTAGTGGAAAAGACTAGTGTTTTTTTGGTTACTTATGCACACATCAGCGCTTGACAGGGGGTATTCAAGACGCTAGCGGCACATGCAATTGTGCTGTTTCGTAACCTGTTGATTTCTATCGTTATTGTTACTGCTCTTTTTTTAGGCCAGGATGCCGAACCTGCGATATACAAGGACATTGAGCGGTTTCAAGGCCGGTTGTCCACATAGTTATCCACAGCATCGGTGGACAATTCCAAAACCCCCTTACAGGGGTAGAGTTTCATCGCACCTTCTCTTGCATCACTTTAAGTACAGTCGCTAACTCTGCCCTTGCCTGACGCCGAAATTCCCGCTTCTGCCGTGCCTGTTCCAATTGCGCGGATTGCGCTCGATACCCCGCTTGATCGCCTGTTCGACTATCTGGCGGCTGACGCCTGCGTCGGCGATATCGGTCGGCGTGTGGAAGTGCCCTTCGGCACGCGCAAGCTGATCGGCGTTTTGGTGGCATTGGCGGCTCAGTCATCGCTGCCGCCGGATAGTTTGAAGGCGTTGCATCGGATTGATCGCACTACGCCGCCATTGCCCCCGGATTTACTGGCCTTGGCGCGTTTTGTCGCCGGCTACTACCAGCATTCCCTCGGCGCGGTGCTGGCGATGATGCTGCCGCCGGCCTTGCGGCGCACGGCCGCCACGGCAAGTACACGTAAAACGCCGCAAGCCGCGGTTTTTCGTTTGAGTGCGAGCGGGCGCACGCAAGCCGCGCAGATTCCAGCCCGCTACAGCGTACGCAAAGCCCTGGCGGATCGGCTGTTGATCGGAGCGCTGGCTTGGGACGAACTCACGCCGAGCGCCAAAAGCGTGCTGCGAGACTGGCTCAAGCAGGGCTGGGTCGAACCTGCGGAGGCGGCCGCACTGCCTCAGGCCAGCACCATGCCGCTGTTGACCGAAGAACAGACGCTGGCCATTGCACAGTTTCGCGAACAGGCCGGCACGTTCAATGTGCTGCTGCTGCATGGCGTGACCGGCAGCGGCAAGACCGAGGTGTACCTGCAGTTGGTCGCCGATATCCTGGCGAGAGGCCAACAGGTCTTGGTGCTGGTGCCGGAAATCCATCTGACGCCGCAGCTTACCGAGCGATTTGCCGGCCGCTTCCCGGCGCAAAAACTGATCAGTCTGCACAGCAACCTGGCGGCGGGTGAGCGCCGCCGCGCTTGGCTGGACGCTCTCGAAGGGCGCGCCGATATCATCCTGGGCACGCGCCTGGCGGTATTCACGCCGCTGCCCCGGCTCGGCTTGATCATCGTCGATGAAGAACACGACAGCGCCTACAAACAGATGGAAGGCATGCGCTATTCGGCGCGCGACGTCGCTGTCTGGCGCGCGCGCGAGCGCAATGTACCGATCATGCTGGGTTCCGCCACGCCGGCGCTGGAAACCTGGCGCAACGCCAAGGAAGGACGCTACCGCCTGCTCAGCTTAAGCAAACGCGCGCACGCCCAGGCCGTATTGCCGAAGGTCAGTTTGATCGACAGCCGCACCGATCGACCCAAACATGGCCTTACTCGCGCCTTGCAGGCGGCGCTGGGCGAGCGCCTGCAACGCCGCGAACAAAGCCTGGTGTTCATCAATCGACGCGGCTATGCACCAACCCTGTTGTGCAACGGTTGCGGTCACGTATTCCCCTGTCCGCGCTGTTCCGCACACCTGGTGCTGCACAGGAACAAAGCCGGCTACAGACTGGTATGCCATCACTGCGGCTTTACCGTTCGTCCACCCGAGGCGTGCCCGGAGTGCGGGAATCTTGACTTGCGCCCGGCTGGTCAGGGCACCCAGCGTGTCGAGGAAGCCCTGACCGAACAGTTGCCAGAAGCGCGCATTCTGCGCATCGACCGTGATACTGCCGCGCGCAAGGGGGCGTTTGCCGCCATGCGCGATCGGGTCGAGGCACGCGAAGTGGACATCCTGGTCGGCACCCAGATCGTTGCCAAAGGGCATGATTTTCCGCATCTCACCCTGGTTGGTGTAATTGGAGCGGACCAGTCGTTGATATCGCCGGACTTTCGCGCCAGTGAACGCCTGTTTGCACAACTCATGCAGGTCGCCGGACGTGCCGGGCGCGCGCAACATCCCGGAGATGTGCTGATACAGACCGCTTATCCGCGTCACCCGCTTTACCAGTCCGTGTTGCGTCATGATTACCCGGGCTTTGCCGCGGCCGCCTTGCGCGAGCGCCGAGGCGCGGATTTCCCGCCTTATGTCAGTCAGGCCTTGTTGCGCGCCGAAGCTCGCGATGAAGACGCCGCTCTGGGTTTTTTGCTGGCTGCACGCGAGGCCGGCATTGCGCTAAATGCCGGCATCCTGTTGTTCGATCCGGTGGCGGCGTTGATGGCCCGTGTCGCCAATCGTTACCGTATGCAATTGCTGGTGCAGGCTTCAGCACGCCAACGTTTACAACACTTCCTGAAAGCGTGGCTGCCGCACTTGGAAGCCTTGCCGGCCAGAGGGGTGAAATGGTCGCTCGATGTGGATCCAATGGACTACTGAGGCGCGGAGCGGAGTAAATAAATGAGCGGGCATTGCCCGCTCATTTATTTACTCCGCAATAGTCGACTACGCTAACTTTTCATTTCTTTGCAGCGGCCTTCTTGGCCGGGGCTGCGGACACTTTCGCCGGGGCCGCCGTTTTGGCAACAGACGCTTTGCTGGCAGCGGTTTTTGGCGTCGCCGGCTTGGCGGCCGTGGTTTTCTTCGCTGGCGTGGCGGAAGCTTTCGCGGGAGCGGCCGTTTTTGCAACGGCTTTGCTGGTAACCGCTTTGGGCGCCACTGGTTTGGCTGTGCTGGCTTTCTTTGCCGGCGCAGCAGCTGTTTTTGCGGGAGCGGGCGCTTTGGCTGCGGCTTTAGGGGCTGCTACTTTGGCTGCCGAAGCTTTCTTGCCCGAAGCGGCGGGCGCTTTGGCTGTCGTTGTTACAGCAGAGGCTTTGGTGATGGCGGCTTTCTTCGCCGGTGCAGACGATGCGGCAACAGCTTTCGCAGGCGTGGCCTTGGCCGTCGCCGCTTTCTTGGTTGCAGCCGGCTTGGCGGCTTTGGCGGGCGCCGCGGCAGGTTTGGCCGCTACGGTCTTTTTGGCTGGGGTGGCGGCTTTAGCCGCTACGGCATTGGTTGCCGGTTTTTTGGCGACGGCGGGCTTGGCTGCCACGGCCGCAGCAGACGCCTTCTTTTCGACTTTCTTGGCAGAACTCTTTGCGGGCTTGGCAACGGGCATGTCTGACTCCTCGATTCATGAAGGGTTTGGCCGGAAAGTCTTTTGCCTCAAGCACTTCCAAGCGTTCATGAGGCGTGCGGCGATTGTAGAACAAAAAAAAGCGCGCTCTGCAAGGGCAATGTGCGCATTTTTGTGTTTTCCAGTGAAATTCCAAAGAACATTCGACACCCGCCTTCGGCAGCCAGGCACAACGCTGGATCAGCGCTCAAGCGATAAAACTGCAGATGCGACGGCGGCATCGAGCAAGTAAACGGCGTATTGCGCGCTACTCCAGGCGAACGGCTTAGACCGCTTAACCGAATTGCTTCGGAGTGGCTTTGCCAGCTGCGGCCTCATCGGCTAAGGCGTAAAAAAAGCCGGCTGCGTTGGAACGCAGGCCGGCTTTAAAGGCTGAAAACGGTAACTCAGGCTGCCGGCTGCTCGGCGGGTAATGCGGCCAGCATTTTTTGCAGTTCGCCGGACTGATACAGGTCGCGCGTGATATCGGCGCCGCCGATGAACTGGCCGTTGATGAAGACCAGCGGAATGGTAGGCCAGCTGGCGTATTCCTTGATGCCTTCGCGAATCTCGTGTTCGACCAGCAAATTGACCGCAAAGAGATTGGTCACGCCGCAAGAACGCAGGATGTTGGCGGTGTTGGCGGAATAGCCGCACTGCGGGAACTGGGGGGTGCCTTTCATATAAAGCACAACCGGATGACTGGTGACTTGCTCGTGGATGAGTTTCTGAATGTCCATACCGACCTCTAAGTTGACTAAAACTGTCGGGTATTATAAGGGCTCCGCGCGTCGCGTCAAGCCGCAACTAGGGTACGGGGTCGTGCCCGCCCGGGTGCCACGGATGGCAACGTGAAATGCGACGAATGGCGAGCCAACTGCCTTTGATCGCACCATGTTTTTCTACCGCTTCGCGCGCGAAGACCGAGCAGGTTGGCGTGAAACGGCATTGATTGCCCATGAATGGCGACAACACGAGTTGGTAAAAGCGGATCAGGCCGATCAGGATATGCTGCAAGGGGTTCATGAGCGTTGGGCGATTAGAGGTTCGGCGCTGATTTGACGCTTGTAGCGGTGAGCGATGTGTTCCGCCTTTTTCAGATCATCAGGCGTGTTGATGTTGAGGAAGGCGTAGGGATCGCCGCCGAAGTAGATCGTTTCATTGGCATGCCTGGCCTGCCAGGCTTGCACCTGACGTCCGCCGCCAGAGACAAAATCCTCCAGATCGGGGATGAGTTCGCGATGCACCAACATGACTGCAAAGTGGGTGCCGGTTTCATCGGCGGCCCTCGCCAGCCTGACCTGGCTGGCGAGGGCGTGGTCATGCAGTTGCATGACCAGATCGAGCGGCAGAAACGGCACGTCGCAAGGCACGCACAGCAGCCATTCCTGCTGCGCGGTGCGTGCGGCGGCAAGAAGTCCCGCCAAAGGGCCGGGGCGGTCGGGGAGGTGATCAGGGACGACGGTATGGCCGATGGCGGCATAGCGGCTCAGATTGCGGTTCGCATTGATCAGTATTTCGCGCGCATGGCCGTAAAGGCGCTCGGCTACCCAAGCGGCAAGCGGTCGCCGCACGAGTTCAATCAAGCCTTTATCTTCACCTTGAAAGCGACGCGCCAAGCCACCCGCCAGGATGACTGCGCTGACCGGACGAGATTCAGGATCAACGCGGTTCATTTCGTTCCAATCGATAAATCTGGGTTTTGTAACGCGGCCGGTAACCTTCCCAGACCACCTTGTTTGCGGGCTCTGTTTTGGCCCTTTCGGCTTCATGCATGACCAGCTTAAGCGTCCACAGACAGGCTGGTTGCTGCGGCACGTCGCGGTGCAGCCGCAGCATGGTCTGCATGGCAGGGTCGACCTGGGCATTCAAGCAAGCATCTGCGGGCAGGTGGCGCGACATGTCGGAAATCAACGGCCGGTAAGCCCAGCCGGCTTCTATCCAGGGACGGAACAGGGCTGCGATCAACACCCAAACCAGGATCATGCCGGTTGCCCAGACCAGAATAGGTCGATTCTTGGCGCGCGGAAACAGCGGAATGGCGATGATCCAGAGCAAAGTGGCGCCCGCAGCCAGGACAACCGAAGCCGTCTCGACAGAACCCTGGGCGTAGTCAGGCGTCAGACGCGCCATGCGCAGGGCCAGTTTTAACGGATAGTCCCATTCGATGGCTGAGAAGTAGAGCCAGAAAGCCAGCGCCAGCAAGGCGAAGAACAAAACCCCGAACCAGTACAACGCCTGGGCTGCGCCGCGCCTCAGGTTTTCCAGGCTGTAAGCGGAAAGCAGCGCAAGCGGCAATAAAACCGGGAGCAGTGCGCCGTCGCGCGACCAAGCCGGAACAAGTGCGGCGAGCATCAGCACAGCGACTGCTATCAACGGGGCGTGCAGTTCGGCGGTGCGGGCCAGGCGCCGATGAGCGTGCCAGATTGCACCCAGTGCCAGCGGCCAGAGCGGCCAGGCGAACCAGGGCAATTCTGAGAATGCGCTGGCTGGCGTGCGCAATAGGCTGAATCGGCTGATGCCATGCCATTGCCACCAGATGGTGAAATGATCCGAAGCCGATAAATATCCGGCGGTAAGGCCGATCAAAGCCAGCGCGAGGAGCAGGCCGCGAGTGATGCTTTGATGATATTGCCGGTCGCGCCAAGTGGGAGAAAGCAGGGGCAGCAGCATGATCGCCAGAGCGGCGATCAGGTCCGGCAAGCCACGCAATCCCAGTGTCAGCAGCGCGAGGGCGATGCCCAGCGACAGCATGGCGCTGACCGGGTGACGTTTTGCCGCCATCACGCCGTAAAGCAGGACAGACCATACCGCCAGGAGCGCAGTCTCCGGCAGCAGCGCATGCGCCCGTAGCATCAAGCCGAAACCGCCAACCAATGCGATTGCCGCCGCCGACCCGAATCCCGCTCCATACAATGCCCGCGCGCTCAAACCCGTGAACAGCAGCGCGATGCAGGTAAATAGGCCGCTGGCCAGTCGGGCGCCGTCCTGGATGTCGCCGCCGGCGATATTCAACTTGACTGCCACGCCGGCCGCCAATGTATAGAGCGGAGCAGGGGTCGCCCAAACGGAAGCGTGGCCATCCAGCCAATCCAGAATCGGCGTCAGCGCCAACGCTTCTTCGGGCTTCCAGGCATCGCGCCCGATCAGGCCATAGAACGCCCAAAAGGCCAGGAGCAGGAGCAGCCAGAATAGTTTTGCGGGGGGCGTCGGATTCAAGGCGTGGTGGCGGCAGAAAAGGGTACAGGAATCGCTAGCGAGTCCTTTGGAGAGAAGGCACGGTATGGGGTCGCATGTTAGGCATGCAAAACAAAAAAGGCAGCCACTGGCTGCCTTTTTTGTTTGTGCCGAAGCATTACTTCTTGCTGATGCCGTACTTCTGGCGGAATTTCTCGACGCGGCCCGCTGTGTCGACGATCTTCTGCTTGCCCGTATAGAACGGATGGCAAGCCGAGCAAACCTCGACGTGCAGGGGCTTGTTCATCGTAGAGCGGGTGGTGAAGCTATTTCCGCAACTGCAGGTGACGGAAATTTCGTTGTACTCGGGGTGAATGCCAGCTTTCATATTGCGCTACCTGGGTCGGAACCTGGAAAGGGCGTGATTATCCACAAAACCTCGCACACAGGCAAATGATTAGCGCAATTCGGCCAGCAGACGATCGATAACGCCTTGTGTTTGCCTGGCGTAGGCCGTGCCGAACAGGTTGAAATGATTGAGCAGGTGGTATAGCTGGTACAGCGATTTGCGCGTCCTGTAGCCCGGATCGAGCGGCCAGGCTGTGTTGTAGGCGGCGTAAAAAGCCGCCGGGAAACCGCCGAATAATTCCGTCATGGCGAGGTCCGCTTCACGATCACCGTAGTGAACCGCCGGGTCGAACAGGACGGGCATGCCATCACAGACCCCCGTGTTGCCGCTCCACAAATCGCCGTGCAACAGACTGGCTTGCGGGGCGTAGCCCGGGAAAAAATCGGCCAACCGGGCAAGCAGGCGCTCTCCGCCATCGATCAGGTCCGGTGACGCGCCCTGTCGGGCGGCAAGATCGAATTGTGGGCGCAAGCGTTGTTCGCGATAGAACTCGACCCAGTCGGGCGTTGCCGTATTGGATTGGGGGGTGCTGCCGATGGTGTTGTCGCGCTGCCAGCCGAAGGCGTGCGAGGTTTTGCCATGCAGCTGTGCGAGTTGTTCGCCCAGTGCGCTGCCGATTTCGTCGGTATTGGCCGCGCCTCCCAGATCCAGCCACTCCATGACCAGAAAGCTCTGTCCGCCCGCCAAGCCGGGCGTCAACGGCAGGGGGACGCGAACCGCCCGTGCCGCGTTCAACTCGGCCAAGCCGGCCGCCTCCGCTTCAAACATGCTTAACAGCGCCGCTTGATTGATTTTGACAAAGACGCGGCGACCATCCTCCGCCGTCATCGTCAGGCTGTGGTTGATGCAACCGCCAGCGGCACCGGACAGCCTCGAGACTCGAAAAGCTGTGCCGGATAAGGCTGAAATCGCTTGTTCAATTTCAGCAACCAGCGCGGGGTTCACACCAAGGCTTTGGATTCGCGTGAGGCGCCGGCTTCTTCCATGCGACGCAAATAGCTATTCCAGTAAAATTCCTGCTTGGCGCCCAGGTCGTAGAGGTAATCCCAGGAATAGATGCCCGAGTCATGACCATCCGAAAACACCAGGACGACGGCGTACTGGCCCACCGGCTCAATCGCCTTGATGTCGACGTTTTTCTTGCCGACTTGCAGCACTTCCTGTCCGGGGCCATGGCCGCGCACCTCGGCCGAGGGTGAGAAGACGCGCAGGTATTCAAACGGCAGATTGAAATGGCTGCCCTCGTTGAAAGCCACTTCCAGAATTTTCGACTGCTGGTGCAGCTTGATTTCGGTTGGAATGGGGGAGTTCGGGTTCAGGCCGCTCATGAATGGATCCTCTATTAGCGTTCAATGATGAAGACATAGTGTGCCAGTCTGGCAAAGTGCGGACAAGTCCGACTGAATTTGTCGGGAATTCGACGGGGAACCGTTTGCGGCTGTAACTAAACCAAGCTGCCTTGACGAATAGCAGGTTTCACGATTAAATGCGCCGCTTCTTTAGCCGGGTTCCCGGCTTTGGACGTGGCCAGATAGCTCAGTTGGTAGAGCAGCGGATTGAAAATCCGCGTGTCGACGGTTCGATTCCGCCTCTGGCCACCAATCAAATCAAAGGCTTGCAATGACGCAAGCCTTTTTTGTTTTTTGCTGGGGTTACACCGGGGTTACGCTTCACGCTGACCTCCCTGTTTACTCGGCTGCGGTCTAGGCCATTTTGCGAACGCTCAATTGAGATTCCACTCGTGGCCGAAGTGGCCCCAGGATTTCCTCTGGCAATCGCACAAGAACGTGTTGAGCGGTCAACCTGACCAGCCATTCCTCGTTCATCTGAGCACCACCTCCTCCTTCGTATTACTTAGCTCCGGTAAAAGACAGCTTCTCCGTTGCCCTCAGCTCTCATCACAACTGAACCGCCTATTGCTCAAGGAATTGACCCAGTCAGCTGAGTAAGCTGTGGCGGTGACGGCCGGTTTGTCGTTGTTGCCGGAAAGTTGGACGCTCGCTAGCGGGTTCCAGCCGAAGAGGTTCGTCCATGGAGATCAAGCAGTACTCAAGCTGTGACAAGTCATTTCATCCGTAACCGCAGACCCTCACAGGCGCCTACTTGACTTTAAATGCGTTGTAACAACTTGCGCTTTTACATCATTACAAAAACCGCACGAGTCTTTGACCATGTATGCGTTTTTGGCAGCCCGCAGACATGGTCAAAAGATTTCACTCGGATCTGGCTCTTCGACTCGGTCGGAATATCGCGGCTTATCGCTCGCGCGCCGCGCTCAATCAAGAAGGGCTTGCCGAGCTGATCGAAGTGGAAATCTCTACCGTCTCGCGCTATGAAACCGGTACCACACTCCCTTCATTGGTCACACTTGCGAATCTGGCCAAAGTCTTGCATTGCACGGCGTCGGACCTGTTGGATGAAGAGCGACCAGCCAAGTCTCCTGAAGGGATCAGCATCGAGGCCATGATCTCGCCCTTGGTAGCGAAGGATCGCAAGATGCTGATGGAAACGATCAAAACCATGGTGGGGTTTTTGCACCCGCGGAAATCGAGTCGTCCGCGTAATCGTTAAATCAAATTTTCATGGATATAAAGCTGCCCAACGAATGCAGCAGGGAGATATCAATGAAGGATCAAATCCAGCTCGACTATCAATTCTGGTCCAAGCTTGACAACTGGTCTTACCGAGACGCTGCGCTGCTGCTGTGCGGCTTCGATCCGGATCAGGCGAAAGGCTTGGGGATTCGACTCGACGGACGAAATCACCCCGTGAAATATGCCGAAGCATCGAAGATCTATCGGATTCTGAAAAGCGCTCCCGATCTGGGGCACAACCAGGCGCACCCCTTCGCCATCATCGAGTTCGCGCTCAAGAAAAGCCTGCCGATGCCGAAGGCCTTGTTCGAGACGATTCGCGAACGCTATTGCCTGGAGTGCACGTTCGATGGCCGAGATACCAATGACAACCTATGCAAGCAAGATGAAGATACCCCCGGATCGGGACATGAATCGGATACGCATCCGCGCACCAAGAAATTTCTGTTGCGTCTGATCTATGTCATGGCTTCCAGGGGGTACGGATTCAAGTTTGACAAGCCGTACAACGAAGCCAAGGAGATTGCCGAGGATGCTGAGCGCTTGGGGCTGGTATTGGACCAAGGCGCTGTGGCCCGCTACCTCAGGGAAGCGGGTCGTCTGGCTGAATCTAGGGCCATCTCAGATTGAGACTCATCTCAACTCGCCACATGGAGCCACACGTCACCACACCCCGTATCCGTGAGGCACAGGCAGCCACATGGGGTTTTATCAACTTACCCCTGTTTCAGGTCTGGCTGACGAGAGCAACAAAAACCCCTTAATAATCAATGCTAATAATCGGTTTTTGCGGTTCATTTTCATTGCCCTATGCTGGCTCACTTGAACTGACAAACACCGCCTGACTTTCCGTATCGTCCTGCCAACACCGCGATTACGCGGGGATAACTCGGGAGGTCGGTCATGCCAAACCATGCTCACTATCAGACAGAAACCCATCCGATCCTGGCTAGCCTAGTTCGCTCGGATCTACTCAATACGGAACAAGCGGCAACCTATCTGGGCGTCACCGCACGCACGCTTGAGGTGTGGCGCTGCACCAAGCGACATGCCATTCCGTATATCAAGGTCGGCCGGTTGGTGAAGTACCGCAAGGCGGAGTTGGACCACTGGCTGATCCAGCAAACCATTGGTGCAAATTAGGCCTGAGGCCATGTCAGCCGCGATGCCAGTGCTATTGGTCGCCGCTGGTGGTTGGCAGCCACGCGGCAGCCCATACGACAGCGTGCAAACATGATCAAGATTGCCATGGTCAGCACCAAAGGCGGGGTCGGCAAGACGACCCTGGCCGCCAATCTGGGCGCTCTGCTGGCGGACATGGGGCTACGCGTCCTGTTGATCGACGCCGACGAAAAGCCTTCTCTCTCCAAGTATTTCCCGATCCGGCGCCGCGCGGTAAATGGCCTGACTCACGTTATCACCAAGGGGGTGGTGTCGTTCGATGCTATCTCCCAGATCAACCTCCCGGCGTTACCAGGCAGTTTGGACATCGTGGTATCCGATTCGCCCGAGATCAACCTGTCTGACTGGCTGTATAGCCGTATCGACCGCGCGGTACGGCTCAAGATGGCCTTGCGCTCGCCGGATGTGGTGGACCACTACGACTGCGTCATCATGGATTCCCACGGCGGTGCCGGCGCCATTGAAGATGCCGTGGCCCTGGCCGCGGACTTCCTGATTTCGCCGGTGCGGCCCGATGTGCTGAGCGGCTCCGAATTCATGGACGGAACGCTCCGGATGCTGGAGCGCCTAGAGTCGTCCAGCGCCATCGGGACTAGCCTTGGCCCGATGCGGGCGGTCATCAACTGCCTGCGCCGATCGAACAATTCCCGCATGGTGGCTGACACCATTCGCCAGAACTTCATTCGCATGCAAGGCCGCGTCACCGTGCTGGACACTGTGATCCCGGATGCCAACGCCTACCAGGTGGCGGCGACCGAGCAGACGCCGGTGCATCGGCATGACCGGCATCGCGGCAGTGCCACACCTTGTGCCTATGACGTGATGCACCAGTTCGCCTGGGAACTGATTCCTTCCTTGCGCGGTGTCTACGCGGGTCGCATCCAAGGCGAGGGCACGGTTGGCATGGAGGCTTCCCATGTCGGGTAAAGCCGACCACGACATGTCCCAAAGTTTCCCTGCGAACCCGGATGCTTCTGCCTTGGGCAAGCGCATGGAGGGCACGAGCAGAATACCCGCCAGCGAAGTCCGACAACGCATCAAGTTGCAAGATCGGCTCACGCTGCCCGGGCCAGCCGATGCCGCCACCGGGCTCAAACGCGGGGATGACATCGACGGCGCGAGAATTCTGGTACCGGTCATGCAGGTCCAGACCTATGACCGGAATCCGCGCCGAACCATCAATCCCAAGTTCGACGAGATCAAGGAATCCATCCGCGCGGTGGGACTGCTGACGCCGTTCAACATTACCCGCCGCCCCGGCGAAGCCCATTTCTTTGTGTGTGGCGGCGGCAATACTCGTCTGGTGATCCTGCAGCAGCTCTTCCATGAAGGCTACGCGCAGTTCGAGCGGGTCGAGCTGACCTTCAAGGCTTGGCGTGGCGATGCCGAGGCTATCGCCGGGCACATTGGTGAAAACGACCAGCGTGGAGAGATGTGCTTCTGGGATAGGGCTACCGGTGTCATGGACATCAAGGTCGCGCTGGAGGCGGTCGGCGGAAATTCATTATCCCTGCGCCAGTTCGAGGCCGAGCTCAAGCGCCTGGGTCTGTCGGTGGCTTTGGCCAATATCAGCCTGATGAAGTTTGCCCTGGAATGGCTGGCACCCCTGGGCCAGCGGCTGACCGGCCTGGACGTTAAACGCATCCAGCCGAGGTTGAATCTGCTCAAACGTCTGGCGGGCCTGTGGGGGATGGATGAGGCAGGTTTCCACGAGTCCATCATCAACCCGGGCCTGCACGAACATGTCCTGAGCCTCGCGCCGGACTCAGGCGCGGATGCTGAACAACTGATGCGTCGATGGGATGGCAGCCTGGCAGAACGGATCGGCGTGGATAGACCGAGCTTCGCCAGGATGCTTGCCGCCCTGGATAAGGCCCCGTCTGCGCAGCGTATTGATCTGGAATCGCTCGAAGCCGCAGCAAAACCATCCGTCGGCCTTACAACGACTGCGCCAACCATTCAGCAAGAACCTGGACACGATATCGGCGTGTCCCCGGAGATTCCGCTTACGACCAGGCCGATTCCGAACGATCTGGATCTGCGCCAACAATTGCGCGAAGCCGCCGAACGACTCGCCCGCGCCGGCGGGGTGGCCGGTTGGTTCGCGCCGTTGGAAGCACTTCCGCTGGGCTACTACATGGAAGCTTCCCCCTTGCCCCAGGACGAGGATATGGAAATCCGGCGCACCCTCTGGTGGTTGCTTGCCGCCGCCTCGGGGCAGTTGAACACGGATCTCGCGCAGCGCTTGCCGGAGAGCTCTCGCTGGCGTCGGGTAACCCTCCGGGAAGGCGGCATGGATGAATCCGCCTTCCCCTTCATGGTGGAAGACGATCTGCTCGCCCATGTCACCCAGGACGGCCAGGCCGTTCTGGAACCTTGGTCGATGTTGATCCTGTTGCAGGATGAATTGCTGGCCGGCCATTGCCTGGAACTGGCACGGCTCGGCGCGATGGCCCGGTCCGCGGACCGCATCACTTATCGGCACCTGACCGAGGCGATCCACAGGAAGGAGGGCAGATGATCACCCTGGATGAACCCCACCTGAGATTCCAAGCCCTGTCCATCCTTCTGGCCAGGCTGGAGCAGGGTGACCTGATCACAGCGCGCGAAGGTGGGCAGGCGGGGGTGGACGAACAACTGTTCCAGCGCCTGCGCAGCCTACCGGCCGCCGATCTGGCCCGTCTGTCTGCCATCAAGCATCTCAAGGTCGCTATCGTCGTGGATGGGGGCAGCCTGGACTACGCCCTGCGCACGCTGGAACGGCTCACTCGGGAGGGGCGATTGCTGGAACGCTGCGTCGATCAGCAAGCCCCGCGCGCCCTGTTGGTGGAGTTGTTCGGCCCCCAGGCTGTCGCCATCGCCTCCTTGCACCGGATGCGCCTGGGCGAGCGGTCATTCCGTGGCCGCCCCAGTCTTCCAGACCCGGACACGCGGGACCGCATCCATGCCCGCTGGCATGCGCTGCAGGACCGGTTTGCGCACCCGGCAGAACGCTACCTGGCCCTGGCCGAGGACTTCCCGGGCCTGACGCTCGCCAGCCTGCATGCCGTGGTCAACGAGTTCACTGACTAGCCATGCCGACGCAACCCCACTCCCGCTCCGGTCTGTCACTGGACACTGCACTGCTGCTGGACATCTTCGATGAACCCATCGTCTTCCATCGCAGCTACGTGCCCATCGCCGGCGGTATCACTGCAGCCCTGTTTCTGTCGCATGCTGGTTACGCCTGCGAGGACCAGCCCAAAGCGCATGACGGCTGGTTTGTCCGCAGCCAGGCCGAATGGGAGCGGGACACCGGACTGACTCGTCGCGAGCAGGAAACTGCGCGGCGTTTACTGCGCGAGCGTGGCCTGCTGGAAGAGCGCCGGGTCGGTATGCCCGCCGTGCTCTGGTACCGGGTGAACTGGGCGCGGCTGCGTGAAAGCCTGGAACACCAGTCGCGCAAGAACTGGGCGGGGCGCCTGGGTGAGTGAATTACCGTCGCTTTCCCTCAAGCTCGATCTGAACCGCCTCAAGGCTTTGGTGGATGGCGACTACATCACCTATTACCCGTCGCTCACGCCGATCTGCGGCAGCTACAAGGCGGCTGCCATGCTCTCGGTCGCCCTGGCCTGGACGCGCAACTGGCTGAACAAGCACCCAGAACGGGAAGGCTGGTTCTGGAAGACCCGCACCGAGTGGCAACATGAGACCTGCCTGTCGCGGTGTGAGCAAGAGAATGCACGCAAGGCTTTAGCAGCACGCGGCCTCCTGCATGAAACCCGACGCGGCATGCCGGCGCGCATGCATTTCAGAATCGACCTGGATCGCCTGGGGCAATTGCTCGCGCAGTCGGCTCAGGCCAGTCTCAGCAATTGGGATTGGGACGATCCCCTGTTGCGCCGGCTGCTCGGCCGGCCCGTCGCGCTGTATCGACGTCTCGCCTGGGCTGCCGGCTCTCTTTCCGGTGGTCTGCTGCTGTCCCACCTGGTTCTCGCCTACCGCAAGGATTTGGCGTTGAACGGACCCAGCGAGGGCTGGCTCAGGTACTTTCCTCAGTTCATCGGCCGCCATTGCCAGTTGAGCCGATATGAGATCGACGGCGCTCGCTCCCGATTGACGGAGCGGGGCTTCCTGGAGGCGCGCTACACCAAGACCTTGCCGACAAACCGAGTGCTGCGTCTCTGCTTCGACCGGATGATCGCCGCCATCGAGGCTTGCCATGACGGCGTGGCGGGTGTTGCACCCCATGATCACGCCAGTCTGCCGCATTCCGCTATCCAGGCTTCAGACAAACCGGCCATCCAGACCGGCGTATTCCGCCATCCTGAAACTGGACAAACCGGCCAACTGGCGTTGGACGAAGTCGCCAACAAGCAAGTGCCAAACCCGCCAACCAGTCGGCCGGTTTTACCAAACTCGCCATCTGGCGCCAAGCCGCATTCCCACAGGGCTCGCGGCCCGTCCTCGCGCGCGAGAGTAAAACAGCAAGAGATAAACCCTTACCCACCCCCAGCCCCCGCCCCAGCGCAACCCGTCGACTCGGCTGCCAACGGGGGTTGGAGGAGGAGTGATGGTGAGCCAATCGACTCCGAGCCAGCCGCCCCCGAGCAGCCCCTGGTCTTCTCCGGCAAATTGCTGCCCGCCGAGCAAGCCATTGCCCGGCAGTGGCTGGCCGACATCGATCCCGAGCTGCGCCAGCTGGTGCTGGATGAGCACAGCGGCATGGTCCGGGCCAGGGAGGTCTGGAATCCGCTGGGCTATCTGCAGACCCTCATCCAGGCCGCCCGGACTGGGCGCTTCACGCCGACCATCGCCTTCCGCATCGCCCAATCCCGGCAAGAGGCCTTGGCCCGGGCCGAAGCCCAGCGTCAGGTCAGGGAGATTGCGCGCAACGACCATGATCCGGCGGCGCGTCTGGCTGCGCGCGAGCATCTGGCCCGAATGCGGGCTCAGCTTGGCATCCGGCAGGAGGCGCGAGGGTGATGAGCTTCGGCATCGGCACGCGGAGTGTTCGCACTGCGAACACTTCAGCAATAGCAAACCGGCAACGGGAGCAACCGTTGGGTGTTCGCAGTGCGAACACCCGCGACGAGCCGAAAGCTGGCGCAACCGATCCCGACCCGTTGGGATCTGGCGCAACGACAGGCGCCCCTGCTGGCGCAATTTGAACCCACGAGGACATCCATGAATACATCCGTAAACCAGAGCACCCCCTTCCACGACGGTTACGACCCGGAGGCCGAGCGTGCCGCGCTGGCCGACCTGTTGGAGGCCGACCAGCCGGACGAGTCTGATCCCCGCTGGCCCAGGGTGATCGAATACAGCGAGCGCCTGCGCCAGTTGCGACAGATGCAGACCGCCTACGCACTGCGCAAGGGCGCGGATGCCGTGGTGGCGGATACCGAGGCCTCCGTCCAGGCGGGCGGGCTGATCGATGACGAGCCGGACGCCATGGTGTTGCACACCAAGGAAGCGCACCGACTGTTCATGGGCCGGGCACGGGATCCGCAGGGCAATATCCAGCCCATCGTCGGCGGCAAGCGGGTGGCCGCCGCCTTGCGCTCGATCTGGTACCTGTCCGGCAACGACAACCCCTACGCGGACTGGGCACTCATCGACACCGGCGAGCGCATCCAGCAGCTCAAGGCCGCCTTGGACGAATTGGGGCGCGAATGCGACCAGCGCCTGGAGGCCGCATCCAGGAAGGGACTGATCTTCTCCGTCCTGAAATCCCGTGAGCCGGTCTCCCTGGAACTGGGCTTCCGTTCCCCCTACGGCTACACCGTGGCCGGCCTGATCGTCGAGTTCGACTACCGGGTGCGCCAGGTCAAGACGCTGGTGCGCAAGGATCTGATGACCGACGACGAAGGTCGGCAGCGCATCCGGGAAGTCACCCGCAAAATCCGAGGCGTATTCGAGACGCCAGTACGTTTCGAGCGCTACCTGATCCGCCAGGAGTTGCGCGATCTCTCCCGGACCGATTGGCTGCCCGGCGCGAATGCGGAGGCAGGCAAACGCGTCAAGGCGGTGACCGGCATCTTCGGCGAGCTGCCCAAGGCGGCCTTCACTGGCGCCGTGGCGCCACGCCATAGTCGACGTCGCGTGAATCTGAGCGAACAAGAGCTCAGCCTGTTGCAGAAGGTCGCCGAGGGCGCCCTGGATGGAGAGCTCATTGGCGGTGCTGATGCAGGCGGTGGCGAGGGAGCGTTGTTGTGAGGTCACTGAATTGAGTTCGGCCGATGTCAACAACCGGGGAGTGCTCATAAAGGGCTTTAAGGGTAAGGGCGCGGCCTGGGCCAATCACACCCGCACCCACCTGGCCGAGATCCATGCGGCAATGCAGGCGTTATCCCGGGAAACGCGGTCGGTGCGAGGCCACGACTACATCCTCACCGTGCATGCCCGTGGCAGGAACGGCCAGCGTTCCCTGCGCTGGCGCCTGGCCGGCCGCCCCGCTCGGCATGTCACCTGGACAGTCATCGTTCCCCGGATCGTGCTGCTGCCGCCTGCCATGGCGCAGTGGTATCGGCAGGCCCATGCGGCCGCGCTCAGCCTCAACTACCGAGAAATGGCCGCCCGCCATGAATTGCGCTTGGCCGAGCGGTGCCAGGACGAAACCACTCTGGCGGATCAGTCCTATGAACAGGCTTGGTCTGGGAAGCACTGATGGCGAAGCGGCAATCGAGTGTTCGCACTGCGAACACCTTGAGCACGGCAAACCAGGGTGCATAGGCGCCATGGAAATTGGATTCAACCTCCGGCCCCAATAGCGGGTCCGGATTTATCGACCAGCAAGCGAAAGGAGCTTTTATGCCAAACACGTATCAAGGTACAGGTAACCTGGGTGACAGCCCGGCAATCAAAACCGTCCAGGTCAACGGCGAGGACCGCAAGGTGGCGGAACTGCGCGTGTTCTTCGACAATTACCGGTCCGACGGACAGGGCGGCGTCGAGCAGTCCGGCGGCCTCTGGATGGATGTCTCGCTCTGGGACTACAAGGCGGAACAGGCCGCCAAGCTGCTGCGCAAGGGCGCGCGGGTGCATGTGATCGGACGCATCGAACTGGATTCCTGGAACGACAAGGAAACGGGTGAACCGCGCGAGAAGATACGACTGCTGGCTGACGACGTCTTGCTATCGCTCACCCGGGTGAAGAGTGTGGAATTCGAGGCCAGGCGGAATGAGGAAGATCGGACTGTGGGTTGAATGGCGAAGCCTGCCTGCGGCAGAAGCACTCAACTGGGAGATGCACGCCTCCATGGCCTAAACCGCCATGTGTCTGCACCAGTCCTAGGTCAGCAATGGGCAGGGCTGCTGTTTTGCGCGCTGCATGGTCGTTGTAGGTGAGCTTCTGACGCCCATTACAGGTCCGAAGCGACTTAGTTCGCCGATGGAGGTTGAATCACCTGGCTTTGGTGAACGATTGACAAAAAGCCAAGCTGACTGACTCAGCGTCACTGTAGGCCCGCCGAGTCTCCAACGTTTCACCCCGATGACCCAATATGACTAATATAATCGCCGACGCATTTGTTGACAGCAACATGGTAGGTGCAAACATCCCACCAATTTATGGCTATGGCCAACTATAGGGGAATAGGACATGAGGCTAGCTACTGAGAATCTTTCCGGGCAGGTTCTGCCGATGTCGTCGATCGCGAAACTTATCGCAATGGATGACGAACTTCATGCCGCACTGGAGAAGGTCGCCAAGATCGATTTCAACATGCTGAAAGTCAAGTTATGCCGTGACGAAAACCTGACTTTGGAAGAGTGCGAAGAAATTGAAGACCTGTATCGTAAGTTTCTGGCGCTGAACATGCGTTATCCTGACCGCAAGATCTGCCCGACCGGCCCCATCGACATGTTCTGGCATGCCCATATCCTCGATACCCGTGCCTATGCACGGGATTGCGAAACACTGTTCGGCCACATGCTCCACCACTTTCCCTACTTCGGGATGCGCGGTGCACAGGACAAGCAAGATCTCGACGAGACCTTCACCCGTTCTGTGGAACTCTTCATCCGCCACTTCGGAATCGACCCCACCCGCGGCGACACCGAAGCCCGTTCCTGCAGCGTCCAGAACTGCCCCTGAGTCGTTCGGTCCATGACGGACCGCCCTACCTTCTTTCCTACGCATGGTGAAGACCAAGCCTTGGAGGTCGCGAACGCGACCTTCTGGGAGTCGTTGCTCGCGATAGCGGAGGAGGATCGCGACGCTCGCACCATCGAGTCCGTACTCGATATCGGCTGTCACAACGGGGCGCTGCTGGGGCGTACAGCCAAACGGTGGAACCTGCGCCGTCTTTACGGAATCGAACCGGTCGCCTCGTTACGCCAAACGGCTATCGAACGTTTGTCGGAGCTGTCGCTGGAAGCTCTGTGCATCCTTGACCCCGAACGCTGGAACGAGGTCGCCGACGGCTCGATTGATCTAGTCCTCAGCCAGGAGGTGCTCTACTTGGTGGAAGATGTCGCCGAGCTGTTCCGACAGATCGCTCGCGTCCTCGTGCCAACAGGCGCAGCCTATTTGACACTCGGATGTCACACCGAGAATCCGCTCTGGCCACGCTGGCGTGAGGTTCTCGTCGGCATGGGCTTTACGGTTTACGACCATGCCCCCATGGACATATTGCGGCATGCCGAGTCTGTTGGCTTGTGGCCAGCCCTGCGCCCATTGCGCCGCGACGGTTGGATCATCCATGCACCCTCCGCAGCTCGCTTTCCGGTGCCGGACGTTGCTGCCTTGATGGACCACCATTACCGTCACAAGCTGTTGTTCAGGCTGGAGAAATAGAATGAACATGGTCAGCGCCGAACCGGAGATTCGGGTCCCCCCTCACACGGCCGCACACTTTACCGACGCGCTCGCCCCGTATGCCGGCGGCATCGAGGCACGGGCGCCGGACGGATTGGACCTGCCGGTGTACCGGGACCCCAAGTGGATCGCACTGTTCGAAGAGGTCAGGCGTCTGTACGCGCTGCACGACCATGTGGTGCTGCGGGGGCTACCGGCCCTCGTTGACGGGGCGATGCTGATCGCTGTCCTCGGTGCCATGGCCACCGGTTTCATCACATATGGAAAGGACCGGCGGATCGCACGGCTGTTCGCGATGAACCCATGGACCAAGGACCTTGCTCACACTGCCGCCGAAGGTTTTTTCCACTCAGACATGAATGCGTCGCCGAACCCGCCGGAGCTGACCGGGATCCAATGCATACGTCCCGATCCAGGCGCCCCGGAGTACGGTGTCAATCGGGTCGTCCGCGTGTGCGACATCCTCGCGGACCTGGAGCGCCGCGACGCTCTCCACGTGGTTCGTTGGATGACACAAACCGAGGTGCGCATGGCCAATGATCGCTCTCCGCAAGTCTGGAGCGGGCGCATCGTCGACAACGGCTGCATTCGCTTCCACCCCGAGACGATCCGCGCGGCAGCACGACGCGATGGTATGCAAGCCCCCGAGGCGATGCTTGCCGCCGTGCAAGACGCAGCCTTCAACGTTTCAAACCCAATCCAACTGGGCGAAGGTGACCTACTGCTCCTGTCCAACCATCGGACACTGCACTATCGCGGTGAGTGCTCGGTCGTGTTCCGGCGGTTTCCGACCGATTTCATCTCTCGGAGCATCTATGTGGCTCACGCGACCGATGACTGATGGCATTACCGAACCCGTCGGCCCTATCGGTATCATCTGGGCTACAGCAGCAATTTCATAAAGCGTCGAGCTTCATGCACTTTTCTGCGTATGTCCTGCAAATCCGTACCGCCCTCGCCAGCAACGGTTGGTGTTACCTCGCCGATTTCTCTCAAGGCGAGGACGACGAGTCCATCATCGCGTTGGCCCGTGCCCTCGGCCACATCTACATCCCCCCGTGCCTTTCTCCTGCTTACCCACTCATATCCACCCAAGTGGCTGCAGACTCGGAGGACTCGGCCCCCTTCAACCAGCACAAGTCCATCGGCTGGCACAGTGATTTTTCGTCACATGTAGTAAGGCCTGTTTTCAGCTTCGCCTACCTGATCCAGGCGGATGCATTCGGTGGCGCGTGGCGGGTGGCTTCAACGGAAGACATTCTGTGGACCTTGCAGGCGGCTCCCAATGGGGCATCCCTAGTGAGGCTCCTCTCGGAGACCGAATTTCCTTACAGCTTCACTTTGGAGGATGAACCCATTTTCTTTCGTCCCTTGGAGCCGCGCACTTCTGGACGGTTAGGCCTGCGCTTCTACGGACGTGCATTGCGTAATGGTGCACAACGTGCCTATGGAAGCGTGCCTCCATACATAGAACGAGCCATTGCGGCTATTGAGTTTGCAGCAGACCAAGTGGGCCACACTTTTTATGCGCCTTCTGGCGCATTGCTCGTCGTCGACAACTGGAATGCGTTGCATGATCGGCTTGAGTCGAGCATTAGCTTTGGAGTCCCCCCGCGTCGCTCCCTGCTCTGCTTTGTTTCCTCACCACATGAATCTGAGCTTTGTTTCTTGAATGGCGAAAATTAGAGTAATGCGAACATGAACCTGGCGACAGCAAGTATCTCCGGGCAGGTCTTACCGATGTCGATGATTTCGGCACTAATCGCAATGGGCGTCGAACTCCATGCCGTATTGGAGCCTCTTTGTGACCCACGCGACCGATGACAGACGACACCACCGAACCCGTCACCCCTATCGAGGTCATCGGGGCCACGGCAAACAATCTCAAAAACGTCGATTGCCTATTCCCGTTCCCAGGGCTGTCGGCCATCATCGGCGTATCCGGATCCGGCAAGAGTTCACTGCTGCAAGAGACGCTCGCTGCCGAAGCTAGCCGGCGCAACACACTCTTCCTCGGCCATACGCACCACGCGGTGTCCACTGCCACGACCGTTGACGCCTTCGTCGGCCGTCTACCGCCTTCCGTACACATGGGCCAGCGTCCGTTCCGGGCTTCGGCCCGCACCACCGTCGGCACAGCGAGCGGCATCCTTGGCGAGCTTCGCCATCTCTTTCTGGCGGACGGGGCACCGTTCACCCCCGACGGAGCGCCAGTGTCGCCGCCGTCACCGGAGACGTACGCCGACTGGCTCAGCCGCCACTACCGCGGCACCGCCATCGTGTGGGCCGTTCCCTTGCGCTGGCAGTTGTCGGACGGAACCGCTGCGGCCGCGCGCCTGCATGCAGCCGGCATCGAGACGGCTGTGTTGCGCAGCGAGACCGACAGCGCCGCTGTTCACGAACGGGGACGGACGGTCAACCTGAAACGCTGGAAGCCGCTCAATCCCACGGTCCGTCATGCCTTGGAGGCGGAGGTCGGCCGTGTCTGGGTCGACGCACCAAGCTACCAGCCATCGCTCGCAGCCCTTCTCGATAAGGCGTGGCAGATCGCCGGGCCGGACGTGATTGTGGAACTGCCAGACGCACCAGACGACTTGGCCGCCGGGGCAATGGGACATCTGCTCGACGGAAGGCGCGACTGGGTAGAGCCCGAGCGGCCCGAACTGTTCCGTGCACCGGACCGCCATCTGCTCTCTTTCAACGCGCCAGAACACCTGGATAGTGGCGCCTGCCGTCAATGCCGTGGCGTGGGCCGCAGCGTCGATATTCTCGAAGAGGTATTGGTCGCCGATCCGAGTCGCAGCGTGCGCGACGGGGCGCTCTCCCTGTGGACGGAAAAGGCCTACAAGCACGTTAACATCTACCACGAGACGCTCGAGGCCCTCGCCGGACGGCACGGCTTTTCGCCGGATACGCCATGGTCGGCGCTTCCGCCGGAAGCGCGCCGGCTTTTGCTGGACGGGACCGGTAGTGAACTCATCCAAGGCATCGATCCCGCAAGCGGTCGCAAGCAGGGGGCTCCCCGCCGGTTTGAAGGCTTCAGAGCCGCCATCCTCAGGCGCTGGGAGTCGTCGCCGACTGCGGCGCAGCGGCTGGGTCACCTGGTGAGGGAGCAATCCTGCCCCGCCTGCGCTGGCACTCGCTGGTCGCGCGAGGCACGCGCGTTGCGTGCGGCGGGTCACGGGCTGGCGGAATGGCTGGCACTACCCATGGCGGAGTTGGAGCAGGCATGCGCCGAAGCGGTGGCGGCACACACCGCCTCATCAGACGCGGTGACCACGCTCGAACGGCTTGTGGAAAAGGCATCCATCTACCGTCGACTGGGGCTCGGCCATATCGCCAGCGACAGGGGCATGCAGACCATCAGCGATGGCGAGGCGCGGCGGCTCCAAATCGGCTCTGTCCTAGCCCTGCCAGCGGGACGACTGTTGCTTCTTCTGGACGAACCCGCCCGCGGGCTGCACGAGAGCGACCTCGAAGAGATGGTCGGCGTGCTGGACACGCTAGCCCGTCGGCATGCCGTTGTCGTCAACGAGCACCGCACCGGTCTGGTCCGCGCTGCGCAGCATGTCGTCGAACTTGGACCAGGTGCGGGTCCTCACGGCGGCGAGATTATCGAGAACAGAACGCCGAACACGAACGGCGTTAGGATTGCAACCCACCAGGATACCGGCCACTTCGAGGAGTGGCTGGCCCTGGAAGGTGCCACCCTACGCACGGTGCGTAGCCAAGATCTCCGCCTACCTATCGGCGGTGTCACCGCTTTCGTCGGCGTATCCGGCTCTGGGAAGTCCAGTATCGTGAACGGGGTTCTAGTACCAGCCCTCGCCGATTCCGGCGTCGCCTGCGAGGGCGAGACGGCCGGTGACGGTGACATTGGGAGTTGGAAGCGGATAGGCGGTGTGGAACAGATCGACCGAGTGCACGTGCTGCGCCAGCGGGTCCCGCCGCGAAACCGTCTTAGCCTGGTGGCGACCATGACCGACGCGCTCCACCACCTGGCAGCGGCTTGGGCGGCATCTCCGGATGCCCGCGCGTTGCGACTCGACCCCAAAGACTTCCGCTTGGGCTCTGGCGGCGGCCGTTGCCAGACCTGTCTTGGCACTGGAGAAGTACTACAGGACGACGTGGGGATCGCCTGTCCCGCCTGCGGCGGCCGACGCTATGGCCCGGAGGCGCTTACACCGCGCGTGGCAGGCCTCGATATCGCCGCGACCATGGAACAGCCGGTCGCAGAACTGCAGGAGCACTGGCTTGGCAGCGGTGATCCTCTCTACCCGCGCGTACTGCTCCCCCTGTTCGAGGCCATGGTCGAACTGGGCGTGGGCCATGTGGCGCTCGGACGCAAGCTCGACAGCCTGAGCGGCGGCGAGGTTCAGAGGCTACGTATCGCAAGGCTGATCGCCGACGGCCGCGATGCCCAGCGCCACCTGTTCGTACTCGACGAACCCGCAGCCGGGTTGCACCGCCACGATACTGAGCGCCTGCTCACAGCGTTGCGCCGCATGACCAGCGGCGGCCGCAATACGGTGATCCTGGTCGAGCACAACCTGCATCTCATCGCCCAAGCCGATTGGTTGATCGAACTCGGGCCGAGGGCTGGCAGCGCGGGCGGACGGGTCATTGCCCAGGGCACGCCTGCCGAATTGGCCGCAGGCGCTACACCCACCGGTCGGGCACTGGCGGACTCGATGCACGGTCATTCCCCAGCCTTTCGCAAAGGCCAGGCCGCCGGGGTTACTGACTTGGTCTCGCCCACTCCATCGGCACTGACATTACTGACCCGCATCGAGCAAGGCAGCGACGAGATGGACCACGCCGCCCCGGCGCCCAACCCCGTCGAGCGCCTGCTCGTCCGAGAGCGGAAGGTGTGGGAGATCGGCGACCTCCACCTAGAACTGGCCAAGCTGGCCATCGGCGATTTCCGCGACCGAACCAAGAAGCAACGAAGGCAATTCATCGAATGTTGGCAAGCTAACCCCGTGGCAGGACTGGTTATCGCGCCGCTTATCCACGAAATTAGAACATGGGGCCTGCACCTGCCACGAAGCCAAGTCCAGCACTCCCTCTCACGCATCGCCAAGCTCCGGCTCGCCCCGCTGCCTGACAGCGTTCAGGACGACCCTGAGCGAGTCCGGCTCGCTCCCGGAACCCTACTCGGTGCCGTGCAAGCCGATGGTAAACCGTTGCAGACGATGCTGGAACTCGCCTTGGCTACGGGCGGCGGGTACGTCGAGTTACGCTCCGCGCACGGCGAGGTGCTCGCCCGTCTCAACAACACGCCGATAGAGCTGGAACTCGGGCTCATCGCGCCCCTACGGCTGGAGCCGGCACATCTGTCGCGCTTCAGCGTAGCCGGCAGGTGCCCCGCCTGCGACGGACGCGGTTCAACCCGCGTTGTCGCCCAGGATCTGCTCGTGAAACCGGGTGAAATCCGCTCGGCCACGAGCGCGGAAGGGCTGCTGACCGCCGAGGCGGCAGCCCTGCTCAAGGGGTTTTGGCGAACCGATGCCGCGCCATTCTTCCGCCGCCTGGAACAGGAAGGGCTGGCGCCGGACGACCTGCGGGAGACCCTGTTCGGCGGATATTGGAAGCGCCCCGGCGCTGGTACCTTCCTGAAAAAGCCGCAGGCCGATCCCGACGAAGTGGCCTCCTGGCTACGCTGGGACGGTCTATACCGCGTCGTCTGGAGCGAATCGCCGAGGAGCCGGCATGGCAACTGGGCGAAGGCCGTACGCGATTCGGCTAGAGACCAACCGTGCCCGGTGTGCGCCGGTTCCGGCCACCGCGACGTTATCCGGCTGATCGGCGTGGCCGGCCGCTCGCTGGCCGATTGGCTGGGCGGCGCAACGGTTGGAGAACTTGCGGACGCCCTCTGCGCCGACCGGACCGTCGGCGATCAGCGGCGTTCGCGCACAGTCGAGCGGATCCTCGCCTGCCTGGCCCCTCTGGTTCGGGAAGCCCCCAGTATGCAGCTCGATCAGCGGGTGGACCCCACCGAACCGGTCCTCAGGCGGTTCGCCGACACCGTTCTGAACACCTTCATGTACGCCAACAACGCGAGGTAACAGGCCCATGCGCTTCCAGCTCTTCGAGGAGTATGCCCACAACTACGACCTGCACACCCCGGCTCACCACTACCGCCACGACCACGCTTTCGTCCTGGACCGGCTGACGAGCGCGGGCAACGGGGCGCGCCGGATCCTGGACGTCGGCTGCGGGACTGGCGTATTCCTGGCCAAGGCCCAGGCCGCAGGGTTCGATGCGTACGGCATCGAACCCGCTGGCGGCATGGTGGCGCAAGCGGCTGCCAAGGTGGGAGCGGCGCGGGTGCGTCAGGCCGCCATGGAGGAAATCAACGAGGTCGAGCGTTTCGATGGCATCTGCGCCCTATCTTGGGTCATCAACTACGCCGCCGATCCAGATTCCGTGCTCGACATACTCGCCCGGATGCACAAGGCGCTGGAGCCGGGGGGCCGACTGATCCTTCAGTGCGCACATGCGCCCAACATGGTCGGCAAGGTATTAGAGGACCGGGAACCGGGACCAGACGGCAAACCTGACGATGTCGTTTTCCTCTTCCAATTCGCCGCAACCGGACCGGACCGGGCGTTAGCCCGCTACGTATTCGCGAGTAAATCCATGGCGGAGCTGGTGTGGGAGGAACACCCCTTGTCGGTGGCCGATGCACGCCTGGTGGCTTCTCTGGCGCGACAGGCCGGGTTCGAAGGGGTGAAGGTATTCGACTCCTGGCGCGGCGACCCACTGGGTTCCGGGATCAGCGCATGGGTAGTCGCTGAGCGAGGGATCCGATGAATGCACCCTCTTTCGAACCCAATCTCACGCCCGAACACCACCGGTTCTGGACGGACAACTGCTATCTCGTGCTGCGGGACTTCATCTATGAAAGGCCCAGTGCCGCCCTGTGTAACCGTGCAACCGAATCGCTGAAATTGGAAGCTGCTGTTCAAGGCTTCTAAGGTTGAAAGGCTGGTAACCGATGCATTGCCGCAAGTCTCGAACCGACCGTTCAACGGAAGCTGAGGCCGCCGACCAGTCCGCCGTTGCTGCAAGGATGAAGGTCTCCTCTATGCGCTACACCCTTCATTGAAGGCGGTAAATTACCTGCTTTTGGTCAGGCCTGAAACCTCCACTCACAGAATTTCTACCGTAAACAGCGCATGCTCTTCCCTGGACCGCAACGGTTTCCACCAACCCACATCGAAAAATTTCTGCCATTTCATGCCCCTCAAATAAGCCAGATAGCACCCCATCAAACTCCATGAAGTTAACCCGCTTTCACGGTAATTCCCGACCCTTGACAACCCTCCCAAGCTTGGTAATTTAAGAACGTATTTCGTTGGCAGAGAACTGCTCGCTTGCACCGCACTGCACCCGCTGAGATCGGGGAATGGTCTCGCCTTTTGTCGTAAGGCATCGTTCAATCCGGTCAGTCCCTGAAACCGGAACGGTCGCAAGACCCGGGATTTTGTCGCTTCATTCGTCATATCTTTTGCCTTATCCACCCAGCGGGGAACACTTCCCCGCCCGGGGCTTGTGGTTCCCCTTTTCTTTTTTCCAAGGAGAGAACCATGTCCCAAGCTCAATCTGAAGCACCATCCAGCGCCAGTACCTTAGTCGATGAGAAGGCTTTCTTCGACCTGCACGTCAACGGGGTCGGCTATCTCAACCGCATCCGCGAGGTAAAGCCCCGCAAGGGTCAGCCTTTCCTGGCGTGTTCCATCTCTGCCATGCGGGGCGAACCGACCGACCTGGATTACACCAAGTTTGATCTCCGGGTCACCGGTGCCGAGGCCAAGCGCATCGTCGCCATGTTGAAGCCGGAAGTGGACACCAAGAAGCCCGTCCTCATCGGGTTCAGGATCGGCGATATCTACCCCGAATTGTTCACCTACGAGCGCGGCGAGAAAGCCGGTCAACAGGGCGTTGCCATCAAGGGGCGTCTGCTGAAGATCGGTTTCGCCAAGGTGGATGGCCAGCCTGTGCCTTTGCCCAAGGTGGAAGACTCGCCCCAGGCCGCGACTGTCACGCAGTAGCCACGCACCTGTTTGTTCCATCCATCCTGCCGGGGAGTTGCCTGTTCCCTGACGGGGCACGTTTTTCCCCGGTCCTGTTTTGGGGAGATCGATATGGAAGTCCAAGAGCAAACCGTCATGGATTGCATGGGCTGGGGATTCTGCATCGCTGCTTTCGATGCGGAGTTTGGCGATTTTTCTCGTGTGTCCGAGGAGTTCTATCTGGATTTCGAGGCGGCGCAAGCGGCTTTGTTCTCCGGTGACTGGACGCCCGCGTAAGGCAACCCGGCTCATCTTTCCCATGCATTTCCGGAGAAGTCCGGAACTCTGTTTTTCACCCTCGACGGGATCTCTGTCTCCCGCCTGGGAGCAGGTCTCTCGCCGGTTTATCCATCCGAAAGGAGATCATCATGTTGCACGTCAACGGAACACTCACCGTCAAAAAAATCACCGGCGCCAAGGGCGCTTTTTCCGTGGGGGACCTGGTCACCGAAGAAGGCACCTTCAAGGTCAAGGACGCACTGCTGGATCAGTTCGAGGAAGGCCGCTATCAGGGCGAGTTCGCCATTTCCAGCATCTATCTGTCCTCCTACATCTGGCGGGGCAAGTCGATGACGGATATTCGCGCCAACCTGGTCGATGTTCATCTCGACGAGGTGGGCGATGTCAGCCCGGAATCCGCGTCAGCGCAGGACGAGCCCGATCCCATCGAGGAGGACGTTGCCCGATCGCAGGGACCGTCTTCCGCAGATACCGCCGGGGAAACCACGGTGGTCGTGGTCTCCTCCGCCGGCCAGGTCGATGCCGACCCGGCCCTGGAGGCGCAAGTGAAGCTCTTCGGCGCCGAACTGGGTGCGAAGGTGTGGCGGCGTGAAGGGATCAAGCTCGATCCCACCGTCGACCGTGGGGTGTTCCGGGAACAGCGGGACCGCCTCAAGGAACTCGGCTATCGCTTCGACGCCAAGGCTCAAGCCTGGGCAGTGATCGCGGACTGACCGTCTCAACTTGCAACCTTTGCCCGCCATGAGCGGGCTTTCCGATGACCTTGCCCCCATCGGAAAGCCTGTTCTCACGGGCGCTCAGAACTCCGGGCAGCGGCGGCCCATGCGCCGCGCCATTTGGCGCCAGTCACAACCCTGCGCGCACCCCAGTCAGGCGTCCCGGCCTCCACGCGCGGACGCCCCGGCATTGCCGGAAGGGGGCGCAGTGCTGAAACCGTCATGCACGTTGTTCAAGCCTGAACCCTGGCGGGTTCCCTGAACGCTTGTTGCCCATCAACAAGCGCTGAGGGAAACCGCTGGCTGTCGGTCACCGCCCGTCTGATCCGCGTCAAGGATTGCCATTCGAGGCTCGTCAGTCCCTGTAACGAGCCCGGCCGCAAGGCCTGGGATTGCGTCGCTTCATTTGTGTAACTTCATCCACCCCGTGGGGATACCGATCCCCATTGAGGGGCAGGTGTCTCCGCATTTCTTCACAGGAGAACACCATGTTCAAACTGCCTACCACCGTCAATTGGAACAACCAGACCTACGAAGTGCCCGATCTGGATCAGCTGGAAGCCTGGGTCATCGATTCGGTCTGCGAAACGCCGGAGGGCGACATCGTGGAACCGGATCACCCCGACAGTTGGCTGTCGCTGTTGGGCATTATTTAGGAGCCGGCCATGGCACTGATCTTTCAGCGGCTGGCCCGCAACTTCATCAAGAACGGCTACTTCCCCACCGACGAAGCCACCCTCAACGGCATCCTCGGTGCCCTCGATATCAGCGCGCCTGGCCTGCGCATTCTCGATCCCTGTTGCGGCGAGGGAAGCGCTTTGGCGGAGGTGAAGCACCACCTCAACGAATGCGGTGCCACGGTCGAGGCGCTGGGTGTGGAATTCGACGCCGAACGTGCCTGGCACGCCAAGCGGCTGCTGGACACCGTGGCTCACAGCGATGTGGCCGATGTGTTCATCACCGCCCGGTCTGTCGGGCTGTTGTTCCTGAACCCGCCCTATGGCCACACCGTGGCTGACCGGGCCGGGACATCGGAGCGTGCCAAGGGCGACCGGCTGGAGAAGGTGTTCTGCCGGAAGACCTTCCCCTGGCTCAAGCTGGGCGGCGTGCTGGTGCTGATCGTGCCATTTACCGTGCTGGATGCGGAGTTCTCGGAACTGATCGCGCGCAGCTTCAGCAAGGTTCGGGTGTTCATGGCGCCGGAGCAGCGCTTCAAGCAGTGCGTGATCTTTGGTGTCAAGCGCCGGTCAGACCGGCCCGACCCCAAGGTGTCCATGCTGTTGGAAGCCATCGGCCGGGGCGAGCAACCTGAAACATTGCCGGAAGATTGGCGAGAAGATCCCTACCTGGTTCCAGGCATGACGGAGGGCGCTGAATTCTCGTTCCGGGCGTTGCGGTTAGATGCTGCTCAGTTGGAGGCGGAGGTCGATCGACTGGCAGGACACACGCTTTGGCCGCGTTTCCCAGCGTTGTTCGCCTCGACGCAGACACCGAACCGGCCGCCGTTGCGCGCCATGTCCAAGTGGCATCTGGCTCTGGCCTTGGCCGCCGGACAGATCGGCGGGGTTATCCGCTCCCGGACGGGGCGCACT
The DNA here is from genome assembly GCA_964466195.1 of uncultured Thiobacillus sp. Taxonomy (GTDB): domain Bacteria; phylum Pseudomonadota; class Gammaproteobacteria; order Burkholderiales; family Thiobacillaceae; genus PFJX01. The sequence continues at coordinate 83,763 of CAYXMQ010000001.1, read as the reverse complement.
TTGCTCATCAAGGGCGACACGTTCAAGGAAAAGGAGACCCGGGTCGAATATGAGGAAAGGCAAGACGGCTCGGTGGCCGAAACCCGCATCCTCACGGACAGGTTCGTACCGGTGATTCGCGCCATCGACCTGACGCCTGGCTCCGGCTACGGCGATATCGTCACCATCAGTTGAAAGGCATGCCCATGGCAGACAACCAAGCCACATTCACGGCTGATCAGCTCGGCTTCATCCAGACGGCTGCCACCGTACTACTGGCCGCAGTCGCCCGGGGCGAACTCGATCTCAATCAGTTGGCCCGCTTGGAGCTCGCCTCGCGCGGACTCGACCAGGACGGCGTCTGGGTCGGGTTCCAGCGGGCGCGGGAGGTTCACGGGTTCCGCAGGTAAGTATCAGGTAAGCGTTCCACCGCCGACTGTCGGTCACAGTCCGCCCGATCCCCGTCAAGGATCAAGGCTCGTCAGTCCCTGTAACGAGCAAGGCCGCCAGGCCCGGGATTTCGTCTATTCATTCAACCCCGTGGGGAGCCTATCCCCCAAGGGGGCAAGGCGTCTCCGCATCATTTGAAGGAGATCACCATGCATACCGAAGCCAGAAACGAATCGCCGCTATTCTCCGCGGAAAACGTCATCTTTGTTTACACCCGCGCCCAGGCCATCGCCGATGGCGTGCTGATCGATGCCACGGAACTCGCCCGCGAGGCAGGTTTCCGCTTTCCCGTCGCGCTCAGTGCCGAAGTCTGGGCGCAGTGCGTGGCCTGGCAGCAGGAAGACTCTGACCGTCAGATTCACCAGGACGAAACCGGCCGGCTCTGGGACGTGCTCTGGATGGCGTCCTTTGCCATTCGCGCATGTGCTGGTGCAAGCCAGTCGAATCGCTTGCCCTTCCGGTTGTACGTGGTGCCCCGTGACGGGAAATCACAGCAGGCACGCGAAGTCGAGTTGCATGTGCACGTCGGCCCAGGCGATCAGGACGAACCGGTCCTGACCATCATGCTGCCGTTGGAAGACTGATGAAGACCTGGCGGACGGTTTGTGGCGCGCGCCGTCTGCCGCAGTAAGTGCAAGTGAAGTCCATGCCCCTCCGGGGCGTTCTCAACCCGCCGGGGTGGTACGCCGCCCTGGACAGGGATGGTGTGTTCCTCCGGCTATTCATGGAGGAAATCATCATGGGATGGTTATTTACCGAGCATCAAACCCGCAAGGAACTGATCCAGCGGCGCACGCGTAGCGCAGAGTCCGGCGGCGTCATTCACCAATGTCTCAGACACACCGCCGTCGGCAACGTGCTGTGGACGGTCTGGCAGGCCACCGGGCCAGGCGAGCAAATCCGGCGCTATATCGGCTGCGATCTGCTGGCCTGCGAGCGTGGCTATGGCTGGGGTTACAAGGATATGTGCGAAAGCATGGGGCCTTGCTACTACACCTGCCCGATGGCCTACCTGGCAATGGTTCCGGTGGCCAACCCGGATTGGCGCGAACAGGTCCGTGCTTGGCACGCCGCGCGGAATCGCAAGGTGGCGGTGGGTGACATCCTGGTCTTCGCGGGTCTTGCTATCCCCGAGGCCAGAGTCATCGAGAAACACGGCCGCCGGCTGATCGGCGAATACGCCGGTTCTCGCTACCGCCTGCCGCCCCGAGTTTTGGCCAAGGTGGTCGAGCAGCGTCGGGCGGAGGGCGCAGCATGAACCGCTATGTCGTGCAGTACGGTTTGGACTATGTGCATCGCGTCCTGGTGGGAATCGAAGCGGCTTCGCCGGAAGAAGCCGTCCTGAAAGCCCAGTTGGCTTTCGATGAGGGCGCGATCTGGGACGATACCGGGCTCATGCCGCTGCTCTTCGACGACTACGAGGAGAAGGATGACCAGAGCCTGGTGTTCGAGGTCGTCGCGAATGTGGAGGCTTGGCCGGCGCCCGATGCGAGTGTCCTGAAACTGCGCCGCGAGGCCGCCGCCATGCGGGCCTGCAGCCTGTTGGTGGAGGCCTATCGGCGTGGCGAGGAGTCGGGCGGTTCCGTTGACTGGGAGGATCTTGACGAGGCGCACGCCGCCGCCCTGGCCGCCCTGGAGGGAAACTGCTGCCGAACCGCGCCCGAGCCCATCCGGGTTTACGTGGGTGTGGAGGGCGGTGTCGTCCAGGGGGCTTCAGCCAATGTCCCGATGGAGTTGGTCGTCGTTGATTACGACATCGATGGTGCCCGCGATGCCATACCGGTCCCCCAGGCCGGTGGCGGCACCAGCCTGGCCTGCGTGGTTGATCACGCGGTCCTGGTGGATCCCGAAACCGTTCAAGCGCTCTGGCGGCAGCTGGAGCTGGGATAGGACAGGACTTCTCTCATCAACCCTGGCCCCTCACCCGAGGGGCTTTTCCAGGGCGGCCGATCTGGCCTTCCCGGAAAAGCAGGTGAACCGTGTTCCAACCGCTGGCTGTCGGTTTCAGCCCGCCCGATCCCCGTCAAGGGTCGCCATAAGTGCTTTGCAATGAAGCTCGTCAGTCCCTGTAACGAGCACGGCCGCGAGGCCCGGGATTTCGTCCGTTCATTCCACCCCGTGGGGATACCGATCCCCGCGAGGGGCGTGGTGTCCCCGCTTCTTTCGGAGATCGCCATGCCCGTCGTTACCCAGATGTCCAATCTCGATCTATTGACCGCCCTGGTCGGTGAGAACGTCGCCGACAACCTGCTGCAGGAGAATCAGGGTTCCCTCTATCAACTCTTCTGCCAATCCGCCGGTGTCGACCACCGGGTTTGTGAATCAACGCCAGCCAAGGCGTGGGGTCGGGTCCGCTTGCGGATCGATGCCGCGCGTGAACTGGTCAAGCGTGGCCTGGAAGAGGGTTTGCGGCAGCGGGATACGTTGTCCTCGCCCCAGGCCGTTCGTGATTATCTGCGCTCCACGCTGGCGCCGCTCGGCTACGAGGTCTTTGTGGTGTTGTTTCTGGATTCTCAGAACCGGCTGATTGCTGCGCGGGAATGCTTCCGGGGAACACTCACCCAGACCAGCGTCTATCCCAGGGAAATCGTCAAGATCAGCCTGGAGTACAACGCCGCCGGCGTCATCTTCGCCCATAACCATCCCTCCGGGGTGGCGGAGCCCAGCCAGGCCGACACTTGGCTGACGCAGACCTTGCGTCAGGCTTTGGCGCTGGTGGACATCAAGGTGATGGACCATTTCATCATCGCCGGTCGTGAATCCCTGTCCATGGCGGAAAGAGGTCTGCTCTAGCCCTGTACCGCCGTTCGTTGTTTTCAAACCCAGCGGGGAAGCCGTTCCCCATGGGGATGGCGTCTCTCCGCATCTTTCAATAGGAGATCGCCATGCTGTTCAAACTCAAGGAACTGTCCGATCTGTACGCCGACGCTTGCGTGCGGGACGAATCCGGCCAGCTCATGTTCCTTTCACTTTACGGACGGGATACCGCCATCCAGCAACTGCTCGCGGCCTTCACCCTCAAGGTGACGGAAGGCGGGCTGAGTGCCTTCCATCTGCAAGACCCGGAAGGCCAGGCGCACGTGGTGTACGTCGGCAACGCCGAACGGCTGGAGAAATTCACCGGCAAGCTGCCTCGGGACAACCTGTTCGGCAACCTGGCGCATGTCTGGTTGTACGACCCGGCCCTGATCCGACCGGACCGCAGCAATCGGGTGGCCTGGGTGCTGGTGGACAGTGTCCACCCTGCATCGAACCCGCTCGAAGTCATCTGGGACCGTGCCTGGGCGCTGTACAAGCTGCTCTCGCCGGTGCCGTTGCTCGATACCTGGCAGCAGGCAATCCTGCTTCGAACCGGCGGCGATGGGGTCACCCTGATGCGGGAGACCGCCTATCCGCCTCTGGGCCGCATTGGTGCTGCCCGGATCAGCCTGCCGGAAAGCTTCCCGGAGACTGTTTCCGGGATGGTGAAGGCAGGTGAGTTGACGCTCGCAAACCGGGCCCTGGAAAACCTGGCGCTCGCCGCCTGAAATCAATCTTGTCATCCTGCGGGGAAACCTTCCCCGCTGGGGACGGGTTTCTCCGCGTTTTTCATTCGAAGGAGAAACCATGTCGCACATTGAACTTGAAACCCGCGAACTCGAACCGATCGAACCGCAAACCCACCACATGCCGCTGACCCAGTTCATTGACGAGTTCGGCGATGGCCTGCTGGATGCGGTGCAATCCCAGAACCCCGCCGTCTATTCCAGTCGGCCGAATCCGCACCGGGATCTGGCCATGGCCGGCCTGTTGCGCAAGCCCTTCCCGGCTCAGCGTGATGTCGTACAGGCCATAACCCGGCTGCTGGTCGATGAAAACCAGCCCGCCGCCGTCATCAACGCCGAGATGGGTACCGGCAAGACGATGATGGCCATCGCCGCCGCCGCCGTGATGCATAGGGAAGGCTACGGCCGTGCCCTGGTGATCTCGCCGCCGCACCTGGTCTACAAGTGGCGGCGCGAGATTCGGGAGACCGTCCCCGAGGCCCGCGTCTGGATCCTCAATGGCCCGGACACGCTCCGGCAACTGCTGCAGATCCGGGCCATGCGCCAGCCGCCATCGGTGCCGGAGTTCTTCGTCATGGGCCGGGTGCGCATGCGCATGGGGTTCAACTGGCGACCGGCCTTTGTCACCCGCAAGCTGGTGGTCGGGGAAGGAACTGACCGGCGGCGGGTGGCCTACGCGGCCTGCCCGAAATGCGGTGAATTCCTGTCCTGGGACAGCGGCGAACCCCTGCCTGCCTTTATGGCCCCGGTCGAGCTGAACACGACGCGGCGCAGTTGCACGGCGTGTGGTGAACGTCTGTGGACGCTGGTGCATCGGTTTGGCCAGGAGAAACCGAAGTCGGAAATGCTGCAGGACGCCCTGACGCAGATCCCCACCATCGGCGACAAGACCGCCTCTCGCCTGGTCTCGGCTTTCGGCGAAGACCTGCTGGCCGGCATGCTGGAGGACAACGTGTTCGAGTTCATCAACCTGATGAACGCCGAAGGCGACCTGTTCTTCAACGACCGGCAAGCGCGGCGCATGGAACGGGCCATGGCCAACATGGCGTTCTCGTTCGGACAAGGTGGATATCAACCCACCGAGTTCATCAAGCGCCAGTTGCCCCAGGGCTACTTCGGTCTCCTGGTGGTGGACGAAGGGCACGAGTACAAGAACGAGGGCTCCGCACAGGGGCAGGCCATGGGGGTGCTGGCGCGCAAATGTCGCAAGACGTTGCTGCTCACCGGTACCTTGATGGGCGGCTATGCCGACGATCTGTTCTACCTGCTCTGGCGGCTCAACCCCAGGGCGATGATCGAGGACGGCTTCGGCTACTCCGCCCGCAGCAGCCTCGGCCCGGCCGCCATGCAGTTCATGCGTGAGCACGGCGTGCTGAAGGACATCTACAAGGAGTCCGAGAGCACCTCCCACCGCACCGCCCGGGGCCGGAACATCACCCATCGCACCGCCAAGGGACCGGGTTTCGGACCCAAGGGGATCATGCGCTACGTGGTGCCCTGCACCGTGTTCCTGAAACTGAGGGACATCGGCGGCAACGTCTTGCCACCCTACCGCGAGCACTTCGAAGCGGTGGTCATGACCGAAGCCCAGCAGCAGGCCTACGAGCTGTTGGCGCAAAGTCTGAAGTCCGAGTTGCGGGAAGCCCTGCGCAAGGGTGACAAGAGCCTGCTAGGCGTAGTGCTGAACGTGCTGCTGGCCTGGCCGGACTGCTGCTTCCGCGACGAGCGGGTGGTGCATCCTCACACGCGCCAGCAATTGGCCTACGTCCCCGCGCAGTTTGGCGAGACCGAAGTTAGCCCCAAGGAGCAACAGCTCATCGAGTTGTGCAAGTCGGAGAAGGCCCGTGGCCGGCGGGTACTCGTGTATTCGGTCTACACCGGCACGCGGGACACCACCGCCCGCCTCAAGGCCATGTTCGACAGGCACGGCTTCAAGACGGCGGTGCTCAAAGCCAGTGTGGAAGCCGCGAAGCGGGAAGACTGGCTGTTCGAGCAGGTGGACCGGGGCGTGGAGGTGCTCATCACCAACCCCGAACTGGTCAAGACCGGCCTGGACATGCTGGAATTTCCGACCATCGTCTTCCTGACCACCGGCTACAACGTCTACACCCTGCAACAAGCCGCCCGCCGCAGTTGGCGGATCGGCCAGAAAGCGGACGTGGACGTGTACTTCCTGGGCTATCAGGGCAGCGCTCAGATGGCCTGCCTGGAACTCATGGCCAAGAAAATCGCGGTGTCTCAGTCCACCAGCGGCGACATGCCGGAGTCAGGGTTGGACGTGCTGAACCAGGATGGGGATTCCATCGAGGTGGCCTTGGCTAGGCAGTTGGTGAGTTGAGGTTGGTGGTAAGTTCAAATGGAAAAGCCCGCGTCCCGAGAGGGAAGTGCGGGCTTTTTTTCGGTCCTCGAAGGGCTTCACATAAGCGGTAGGGGCAAAGCATCAGCCGATTTTGTGCAATTCCTTCACCCAAATCAGGCCAGAGAAGGGGTGTACACAAGCGGAAGGTTTGGGACAACGTGTCGCATATAATCGGTGCAAGACTAAGTATGAATCCGCGTTTATAAGGTCCGGCACAGTGCCCGGGATGGTCTTCAAGAAAAACAACGGGTGCTGACAATGAGTGAATCCGATGCTACGCAGCCTGAAACTGGCTCACTTCCCGCTTCTGCGTGGGTTCGTTTCCTTCGTTCTTACGGTCCTACTCCAAATGACCTGAACCTGTTCGACGAGTACGTCACAGGAGCGCTCGGTCGCGCAAATGTGAGCCCGATTTCCTTGGCCAGCCCCAGGCTCGAGGCGATGCTCCAAAGAATCGAATCCGGGGAGCCCGGCTCTATTCTCATAGCGGGAACCGCCGGCGACGGAAAGACTTACCACTGCCGCAGTTTGTGGTCCTCGTTCGGTGGAAGCAACAAGGAGTGGTCCAACTCTGATCCGGTTAAAACGCTTCGGCTTCCAGACGGCCGCACTGCCGTGTTTGTCAAAGACCTTAGCGAGATTAGTGACCAGACACAAAGCGACGAGGCCATGTCCGCTATCGAACGGACAGTCCTCGGTGGAGATAATTCGACGGTAATGATCGTGGCCACCAACCACGGGCAAATCCTCGAAAGGTTGCGCGACCTCGGCTTACGCCAAGGCCGTGACCACCCTCTGCGCAAACCGGTCCAGGACGCATTCCTGCTGGCGGGACCAGCTCCCAATCGCTTGGCGATCTTCGATTTGAGCCGTACCGCTCGCCGCCACGCGCTTGAAGATGTTATCGGATCGGTCGCTGGCCATCCTGAATGGGACAAGTGCTCTGGCTGCCAATGCCGCACTGGCGGTCGCGTTTGTCCGATCTTCGAAAACAAGGAACGTCTTCTCGGAGTGGCCGACGGCGGACGGTTTGCGAGGCGACTGGGCGATCTGGTGGAAGTTTCCAGACACAACGGTTGGCACCTTCCGGTCCGCGACCTTTTGGCCTTGGCCGCAAACATGGTTCTCGGCCACAGGGATGCAAAGGAAGGACTGCTTTCGTGCGCGGAGGTGACCAAGATTCAAGAAGCCGGCAATCTTGAGCGAGGCAGCGTCTACGATAACGCGTTCGGAGCGAACCTTCCGAGAAGAAGGGCCAAAGACCGGCAGGTGTTCCGGGCCTTGGCCGCCTTCGGCATTGGAGAGGAAACCACCAATGTGTCAGACGGCCTGCTCGTCTACGGGGCGGACGACGCTAAGCTCGCTGAGGACTTCAATCGGCTGGTCAGTTCCGACCCGATCTACGGGGCAACTGCCTCTTTCCTCGCGGCTCAAACTGCCTACCTCGAAGGGGACGAAGATGCACGGCTCGAAGTCGGAGCCACCGAATTCCTCGCCAAGCTCGAATCACAGCGACGCCGGCTCTTCTTCACATTGCCAGACGGGGATGCCGAGTATCCCTCCTGGGGAATGACTGCCTTTCGCTTCGCCGGCGATTATCTCGACTTGGCCGGGGTCCTCGCGGAGCTCAGGCCCACCGATGAAATGGTCCGTTCGCGCATCGCCAAGGGACTCAACCGTGTGATGACTGGCCTTTTGGTTGAGAACACCGACCGGATCTTTGTCGCCAGCTCTGGAGGGTTCACCCAATCGAGGATCAGTTCCCTTTGTGGCACAGAGGCGCCGGCCAGGAGGTCTGGAGGAATCGGGATGCAGATTCGCCTCGATCCGAGGACGGAGCGCCCTTCGATCGATATGGCGTTGGCCCCCGGAGTGGGCGGGTCGGTTTCCTTCAATCTCTCACCCGTCCGCTTCGAATTCCTTTGCCGGGTTGCTGAAGGATCTCTTCCGGGCAGCTTCTCTAACGAGTGCCTCGAAGACATGCTGGCTTTCAAGGCAAAGCTCTTGCGCAAGGCCGAGCTTCTTCGTTCTGCGCGTGGGGCCGACGACGAGGAAGATGTTGGAGCCCTTACGCTGAACTTCATCGAGATCGAACAAAGCGGCCACGGGTACTCTCGGCCGGTCACTGTGAGGGTCGGATCGTGACGAGAACCATCGAGGGAGTCGACTTCGCTGTTGACGAGCACATCTGGGGACACCGCCTCTACGATGAGCAGCTTCCACACTTGACGGTCCTCGAGTTCCTTTGCGTGCTTGGGGCAAATGCCGCCAACCCGCTGCGTGAGGACGAGGACGGGCGGGCGCGTTACAAGCCGCAGCGGCAATACCGCCTGCGTTCTCTACTGTTCAACAACCCCTACGTTGAGACTGTCCGCGCGAGGTCTATTCCCGACGCCGATAAGTGGGCCACGTGGACAGAGCTCTTCTCCGCAGACGCCACTCGCTTCGAAGACAGCGACATGGCCTACCTGCGGACGGCGTTTTCCTCATTTGATGACTTCTCTAAGACCGTCGAGCTCCTGCGCTCATCCGCGTTCGAGGCCAGGAGCAACAAACGGTGGAGCTCCAAGTTCGTCTTCCCCTTCGGACCTGACGCTCTGTACGAAGACCTGCGTTTCGGACCAAACGGTGCGTCCAATGACCGCCGGTTCTTCGCGCGCACCGGCGAGCTTCTCTACCTGATGCTATCTAGAGCCAAGGGCGGCCCGGAGCTTGGGAAGATCCTTATCGAGCGGCTATTCGATCAATCCGCCCCGATGAACCGCCTTGTAAGGGCACTCCAGGGTGAGCCCCAATTGGCTGACACGATGCGGGAGACTGGCTACCTTCCTTCGTCCAAGCATCCACGCTTCGACCAGCTCTGTTCGGACTGGACGGCCATTCTTTCCCGCGACATGCCAATCTACGATGCCCTTGAACATTTGATCGCCAACGCTGGGCTAAATTTGCTGCTCTATTTCCTCGAACGAGGGAAAGAGTGGGCGGGAGATTCCGATCCGGTCGAAATCGTTTGCGAGATCGTCTCGCGCGAGCGGACGAAGGTTCGTGCGCTTTCGGGCGACGCCTACCAAACCAACCAGGCCCTCTCGATTCGCGCAGTCCGAGCGGCCGTAGAGAGCGTCCGGATGGGTGGGCAGTGGGCCACGGCCCTGGAGTCTGACGATCCGCCGGGTGAGTGCGCCAAGATCATGCGTGAGCGTTTCCAGTGGCCGTCGGCGACCCCCGACAACGACGAGCCGGACTATTCAAAAATACCAGGCGACGATTTAGTCCGGATGCTCGTTGAAAAGGCCGAGTCACGCCACGACCAACATTTCGGCAAAATTCACGCATCCTGGTCTCGGGCGATCGGCTTAAGTTCGAGAAGGCTTTCGAGGAGAACGCGCTACGCTCCCAATGACCGTCTGCTCAAAACACTGGTTATTTCCATCGTCCAAGACCGCATGCAGTTCGACGAGTTTCTGCGGGAATTGCGATCCCGTTATGGGCTGGTGATTGGCGACGTCGAAGGCGCCCACTTGGTTAGAGCCAAACTCGTCGACCAAGAGGCTTTGAGTGAGAACCGTGCTTACCTCGAGGCCCGATTGGTCAGCCTCGGTTTGGTCCGCAGGCTCTCCGACTCGTGTTCCTTCGTAGAAAATCCATTCGCGACCCAAGGGGAGGCGGCATGATCGCCGATCGCATCATAGGGCGCGTTGGCGCAGAAATTCTCCGCCAGCGTCTAGCTGACGCACGCCATAACGAAGGAACCACTCCGGATTCGGCGGCCCTCTTCCGACTCGATAAGCTATCGTCAGAACAAATCGCCTCGGTCGTCCGCGAAGTTCTCCTGAATCCGGATTTGGCTGAGCGAGTCGAGATCAAGATTCCCGAATCGCTCGTCGAGGGTGAAGGACTTCCTGCAGAAGTTGTCACTCATCTGAACGCGGGAGCAGTTCGAAACGCCGGCACGAGCCGTGAGGCATTGCTTACTGCAAACGGCACCGAGCACAACTTGGCTGACACCCTCGGGCACGTCACCGCTCTCGGTGCAAAGGAATTCCGGGCTCATGAAAGCGCATGGGTGGAGGCTACGTGCCATGTGGCAGGAATTGCGCCAACACCAGATGATCGTGTTGTGTTTCAAGCTGCGCTAAGGGGTCTAGTGTCAATCGTTGATCACTCTCTTGATCAACTTGGCGAATTCTGTGCGATGGTCAGTGATGCGATCTCTACTCGAGGACTTGCCATCCGCGATGCTGTCGGCTGGGCACTGCCGTATGTAGGGCTTCCGAGAGATACCTCCTTGTTTTCGAGTGCTAAGACCTATGGTTCATCTGTCGGACCGTGGCGTAAGGCATTCGAGAAGTTGTTCGCTAACAGAGCGCCACTTCTTTGGAAGGTTCGTCCATCCGGCCAACCGATCGATCCCGAAGATCTCTCCCGGCGGCTTGCTGACAACGTCAATTCAATTCCAGAGCATGTTCGCGCTTCCTTAGAAGCGTTTATTGCAGCCCCCCCTGATGATGAATATTCAAGGCAGGAGTTGGCACAACTCGAATGGGAGATGGATGGCGTCCACCTTATCTTCGATAAGTCTCAAGAACGACAGCGCGGACTTGCTGACTCGACCCTGTACTTTTTCGACAACGACTGCGACGACCCAGACATTCTCGATGCCGTTTGGCGCAAGCATTTGGAAGACCTTCGTGCTCGCGAGAAGCGTTCCGACTGGAACGATGAGGACGAGGCATTCTTCGAGATCCACCGTAGCCTCATCGAGAAGAACAAGCAGCTTCACTCGCGTTGGGAGAAGGTTGTCTTCGGGAAGCCGGTCGAGTGCGTCGACTTCCTCGAAGGATTCGCGGCGGTCGCTCACCGCCTCGCTGTTGGTGCCGGCGAGTCTACCGGGGAGCGTGTCCTGCGGTTTACTGTGACCAAAGGCCGTACCGAATGGCGCGAACGTTACAACGGTGACGTCGGGGCCTTCTTCTCAACGATGTATCGTGGCCTCAGGGAACTGATGGGCTCACGTGTTGAATGGCGCGTGACACGGATGGGGGCCGGCAACCTGCCTGATCCGCTTTTCGACCATAGCGCATTCATCACGCGGGAGAAGGAAATCCGCGGAACCAAATTCAAGGGATGCTCCTCGCTGGCCAAGACGGCCACACAAATCAAGTTTGAAGTCGCCTTGGTCGAGAAGGCAGGGGCCGACGATAAGATTATCGAGAAGACACAGCTTGTGTGGAGTTTCCGCCCCGAATCGATCGGACTTTCGCTGCTCGACGACATGCTGCGGCTCCAAGAAAAAGGCTCGGTCGGATGCACGGAGGTTCCCCGCCGCTTGGTCAACAAAAAGGGCGGCGTGCAGAGCGTATCGCTGCTCGACACTTCATCGCTCGAAGCGACCTATTCGCGCGACGCTGGCTCCTTGGTTCCACAGGCTAACAAACTTCGCAGTCTTCGCGCGGAAATCAAACGTCGCCTCGACGAGCTTGCCTCTGAGGGTCGCATCGGTGCCGAACAGAAAACCGAATTGCGCTCCGCATGGGACTCGTTCGAAGAAGATTATGCCAAGGCCCTTGACGACTTTATCCGCGTCGGCCTTCACGGCGAGGCCATACTGCGTCAAGCCGACGCCTTTGCCACGTTGCTGCGGGCTCTGGCTGTCCACGCCCGGGGCGACGTCTGCCGATCGCGCCTCGTCTCCGAGGTGCTTTCGATCGGAACCGTTCGCGTGGCAGGTGACCAGCCGGCCTTGATCCTTCCCCCTTGGCATCCCGAGCGCATGAAGGCCCTGGCGGTGAAGACCCGCCGCGTAGCTGGGCTAGTCGCCCACATTCTTGCCGGGAAAAATGTTCTATTCGGCGACCGGGGTATTTTCTTCCGCGAATTCTTCGAGGAGCTCGCCCATCCGTTCTACCCGGAGATCGCCGCGCTTACCCGGGGAGGGGCACCTGTGCTGGTCAGCGAGAGCAGCACTGTCAATGGATACAGCCTGTTCGAACGGCCTGTCCGCTCGGCTGACGATGAGCTCACAGACGCGGATCCTTCTCACGCGGCCAAGCAGGCCAAAGAGCTATTGGAACGATACGTAGGTCTCCAACCCCACGAGGCAGCCAATTTGAGTGTGCTGCTTTACAACGCCGACGCCGCACAACTGCCGCTGGCCGTTGTCCGCGAGCTCTCCGACATGCAGGCCGTCACCGACTTCCAATGCAACGTCACGGTTCGCCACCGCGACCCTGCGAAGCTGCGGAGAGTCTACTCGGAGTTGGTCACCAAGACGGGAGACGACCCCGACATGCCGGTGGTAAGCGAGACATCGCAGAATTTCATGTCCCGTCTGCGCATCTCCGTTGCCCCCCCATCGGCTACCCCGTCTCGCTCTGGCAGCGGCTTCCGACCCTTTGATGTTGCGTTCCTACACGATGTCGTTTCAAGGACGGCCTCGGTCGAGTGGATTCCTGTAGATTGGACAAACGACCGGCATGCTCTTGAACACGCGCCCTCACGCTGGTCCTACCGCAGTGTTTCCGGAGAAAACGAGCTCAAGTCGACGACTTTCCTGACCTGCCCCAGGCAAACAGCCTCAGGTTGGGCCTACGTGTCTGCCGTCGCCTCCGTCGTGCGTCAGGCCGATGCGAATCCAGAGGACCACTTCCTTCCCGCTCGCCGCATCTCGCTGCAAAACGAGGAGCTCAAGGCGACGCTAGACGACGCGCATGCGCTTGCTGAATGGGTTGCGACCTACGACGAATTGCTCGACAAGCGTCAGTTGCAGGCCAACGGCGTCACCGTCGTCCGCTACCGGCGTTCCACGACTAATGGTCGTAACACGATCGTGAGCTCCACATCCGAACTACGGCTGCTGGGCGTACTTGTCCGAAAGCGCCTTGGTGAACTTGGGCTGCCTCTCGAACTTGACCGGATTGCGGCATTGGCCGACAGGATGAAGAAAGATGCCCTCTCGGTTTCTGGAGACATCGTTTTACGCGCGGCGAAGAGAGGCGTCTCTGCCGGAGAAATGGTTGGCTTGGTGCTAAGTCGGCGGATTCTCGCTGAGGAGTTCAGGGGGCTCGCAGGCGGCGGCAAGCGTCAAGCGTTCAGCGTATTTTTCTTGCTCGATGACTACGCTGACTGGCTCGCGCAGAAGGAAAGTCGGATTGCCGACATTCTTGGCCTGTGCGTCGAGGATGGAGAGGAGGGGCCGATTCTCCACGTAGCAGTCGTCGAGTCCAAATACGTCTCTTCAGGAGGCGCCGCAGAAGCCAAGCGATCGTCAAAGGCGCAGATGCTCGCCACCCTCTCAACTTTCCGCGCAGCACTCTTCGGCGATCCGGGCCGCCTAGACCGGGACGTCTGGCTCGCACGTCTCGCCGATCTCTTGATTGACGCCGAGCTTCCTCCGGGAAGCTCCGGTCTCCTCGAACGAGCACGGGCTAGTATCCGCGATGGTGAGGCACGTATTTCGCTACGTGGCTATTCGCACGTTTTCGTTCATTCCTCTGACCCCGCCGGTACTCCCGGAGATTCCGAGAGGAATCTGGTCGACGACACCGACGGATTCGAGGCCTGGCAGGAAGTCTTTGAGCGGCCAGAAGTGCGCCGTCTCGCTGAAGCCTATGCAAATGACAAATCGTCCGTTCCCGTTCGGGAGTCCCTAGGGCCAACGAAACCCTGGGCAGCGTCTTCACCGAGGTTTCCAGCAACACGTGTCGTTTGGGGCGCGTTGGTTGGCATGCTCGAATCCGGAGTGAGCGAAGTGGAAGCCCAGACCGACGTCAAACTAGGTGGAGTTGAAGCTGTTCTCGAAGTGCCATCATTACCGAAGGCGGAATCTGTCGCTCCACAACCGCCTCCGTCCACGCATGTTGAAGCGACACCTTCTGTCGCCTCAGTATCCGTTACCCCCGAAGAGAGCGTGTTCGCCACCCTGGTTGCGTCCAAGACTGCGTCAATGGCTACCTCGGAGGATGAACGCGCGGCCTGGGCTGAGGAGACCACCCGCAAGCTCCGAACAGCACTCAACAGTTACGGATTGCAAGCCGCCGTCATTGGCACTCGCCTGACCCCGAACGGATGCCTTGTGCGTCTCGCTGGATCCGACCGCTTGCGTGTCGAAGATATCGAAGCCAAGCGCACGCAGTTGCTAACCACGCACGCGATCAACCTTGTCACGGTACAGCCGAAGCCTGGAGAGATTGTCGTGACGATGGCCGGCGAGAAGCGGCAATCGGTTTCCCTTTGGGACTTGTGGGCTAGCCGCTCGCTCAACCGGAACGCCGCCGGTATCAATACTTCAATTCTGCTTGGCGTGCAGGAGATCAACGGCGCATTGCTCTATCTGAACCTCGGGCCTGAGTTCGGCGGCCTCTCCTCTCACGATCCGCATTCGCTAGTCGCCGGCGCAACCGGCAGTGGCAAGTCGGTTTTGATCCAGGCGATGCTTCTGGACATCGCTGCGACCAACCCGAAGGATCTCGCGCGGATAGTTCTGATCGATCCGAAAATGGGCGTCGACTACGCGGCCCTGGAAGACCTGCCGCACATGCGGGAGAAGATCGTTACCGACAAGGAGCGCTCGCGGGAGATCCTCGAAGGGCTCGTCGACGAGATGGAGAACCGCTACCGGCTCTTCGCCGCTGCCCGGGCCAGAGACCTTCCGACCTATAACGCAAAATCGGACCCGGAAAACCGCCTTCCGATGGTGTTCCTCGTTCACGACGAGTTCGCTGACTGGATGCTCGACGACGAATACAAGTCCGCTGTTAGCGCGGCCGTGCAGCGATTGGGCGTCAAGGCTCGCGCGGCGGGGATCCACCTAATCTTTGCGGCACAGCGTCCAGATAAGGACGTGATGCCAATGCAGTTGCGGGAGAACCTGGGGAACCGTCTGATCTTGAAGGTGGCGAGCGAGGCGACCTCGAAAATCGCGCTTGACCGTCCCGGCGCAGAACTGCTGCTTGGCAGGGGACACCTCGCAGCGAAACTAAATGGAGAGCAGGGCTTGGTATTCGCGCAGGCACCATTCCTCTCTGACGATGACATAACACAGGCTGTCGAGGCGATACTCACGGACAACCTCAGCTCAGAAAGCTGATTGACGCTAGCTGGACGCCAGAATAAAAGAAATGCGACGCAAAGGAAGACTCGAATGAAGATTTTGCAGACCACTTGGACCATTAAGGAATTGATAAAGGAGAAAGCCAAGATAAATCTAAATCCAACTTGGCAGCGCGGCCCAGCTTGGAGGCTTCCCCGACAAGTTTTGCTGATTGATTCCATTCTGCGCGGCATGGATATACCCAAGGTCTATCTGCGATGCTTGGGCGCGGGGAATGCCCATGCGCACGACGCGGTTGACGGGCAGCAACGATTAAGAGCAATTTGGGAATTCAGGGCAGGCAATTTTTCCCTCGATTACCCTGAGGAATTGTCTCCCATAAACGATTATGAGATCGAGGGTAAAACCTTCGCGGAATTGCACAAGTCCTTGCGCGATCGATTCGAGGCGTTTGAGGTGAGCGTCGCTGAAATCACAAACGCGACCAATGATGAAATCACAAACCTCTTCGCTAGACTTCAGATGGGCTTGGCGCTGAATCCGGCAGAGCTCAGGAACGCAATGCTGGGTCCGATGCGCCATCTGATTGACTCGATTGCGACCACGCATGAATTTTTTCTTGAAAGCCGGATACCTGACATCAGGTATAAGCGTCAGGACTATCTGGCGCACGCCGTCGCGATTGTCGTCTATAAAGGCAACCATGACATTAAGGCGCCAGATTTGAAGCGCATGGTTGGCGAGTATGGTTCTGACGACACGGATCAGGTTCTTGATATCGGTCGTATTGTCGGCGAAACGCTGACCGTGCTTGCTGATGTTAATCGGTGCTTGAATTACCGGATAACGCAAAAATGGATTTTCTTGGATTTGTGCTGGCTCATAATGCAGGCGCAGGCTGATGGCGTGCCAATAGATGCTTCTGATCTCGCTGATAGCTTTGTGGAATTCGAGCGGTTGCGACGCGAATACAACAGCCATCCAGAAGACCTAATTCGGAGCGCCACTGGACAATCGAACAGGGATCGGCTCAACCGGCAGATGTATAACTACATTGTTGCATTTAGGGCGCAAGGCGCCACTCACGTAAATCTCAAGAAGCGCAACGCGGCTATTCGCGCATTTTGCCTCTAAGGCAGGAGTAGGTAATCATGGCTTTTGATCCAGCCAGCATTCCCGAGAAGCTCAAGCAAGCGTATCTGAATAATAAATGCGCGATCCTTGTTGGCGCCGGAGCCTCTGCCGGAGCGGGGCTTCCGCTGTGGGGCAAACTTCTTGAAAGCATGGCAGATGCGGCGCTGGCGCACAAAGTCATCACGGCAGAGAAAGCAGACCAATACAAGCAGCTTGCCAAGAGGCCAGAGAAGTATTTGACTGTGGCATCAGGGCTGAAGGAGGATTTAAGAATCTATTTTGACGAGTTCATTGAGTCATCATTCATCGCTCCAAAGCCAACGCCGACTGCTTTGCATCAAGCAATCGTAGCCTTAGATAAGCTTCAGTTTGTTCTGACCACGAACTATGACACGCTCATTGAGCGCGCTTACAGAGTGAATCATCCAGATGTACCTGTTTGCACCTTTAAGGACACTGGTGAGATTCAGCGCCGTCTATGGAAGCGGGATCTGTTTATATTGAAGGCTCATGGCGATGCGACAAAGTTGGCGAATGGAATTATTCTTACTGATGCAGATTATCGAGAACTGCTATTTCGGCAACGAGGCTATCAAAGCCTTCTCTCCTCGATGTTCACTCTTTTCACGATTGTCTTCGTTGGCGCATCAATGACCGACCCAGAGATCATGCTGTTGCTCAATTACATTGCCGACGCCTTTACTCCTAGTTCCGGTCCAAGTCATTTTGCCGCTTTGGCGGAAGAAGACATAAATGATGTAGAGAAGGAACGGTGGTTCAAGGATTTCAACATTCAATTGATCCCTGTAAGCAAAGCAAACAACTATGCTGAGCTAACAGAGTTCTTGGTCGCGCTTAAATCCGTGACATGAGTTAGGAAAAGAATAGCGCAGATGCTGTCATTGATGCAGCTAATTGAATTGATAGACACCATTAAATAACGCGAAATCGCCTTTCATGTGGAGATCTCTGACATAAGCGAGATTGCACTTCTCGGCAAACTTCTCGTATTCCTCTCCGTGCGCATTAAGGACTGCCTTAAAGTCTTCGGACTGAAAACCCGGACTAAATCCCCGAAAGATAACTTGCATATAAAGAGCGGCGGTCCTGCAAGCGTGATTTAGTAGCTGCTTGAGTTCCTCGCTGTCTTCATAACCTCCGTAGTCCCTAGGTGGCCCGATTGGGAAGGTTCCATGGGCAACATGATTTCGAAGGTTTCGAACGAGATGAAGGGCGTAGGATTCCTTTCCTTCGGAGCCCGGGTCAATACCAGTTAGCGCTTTGCCATGCTCGCTAACATATTCATTGAAAAGGCTGGCGAAAACCCCAGTCAGGTGCCTAAAGCCGCTCGGTTGGACAGATGAACCTTCTCTTTCGAAGAGATCGTCGATTAGCTCTACTGCGCGTAGGCTAGCAGTTCTCTTTCGCTTGGCTCTAACCAACCCTCGCCGGTCAGCGACTTCCTCGTACAGGTGATCGATAAACCTATAGGTCTCTTCTAGCCCGTTGCTGACAAATATAAAACGGGTAAGCGCGGTCGCGTGTTCCGTATAGTGCTTCGAGTGATCATCCAAACGATCTGCGATCGTCTCGCAGTAGATCGCGTCGTCGCCATCAAATTTCCACGCGTCTATTTCAACCTTCTCCAATTGCGCGGCTAGGCGCATCCAATCACCAATTGCTTCTGTGCAGATTGTTGCAGATCCATGCTCACTGACATAGGTTGATTGGTTTCCGAGATATTCCGCCGCCAACCCCAACTCGATCAATTGTTCAGAGACTTTTCGAACTTTTGAACAGATTTCGCATTCCCTTTTAGATTGCATCCGACCTTCCTTCGATTAGCAGGCTGGTGAGAAACTCCCCGCCCCTTGCTGGCAGGGGGAATTCGGGCAAACTGAGGTTTGAAACAGCGACCTAATTTTTGGTGAATCGAATGCGCGGCTTTGAAACCCAGCAAACAGGCATGTTCAGCTATATCAGCCTGGACGAACGAGTTCCCTCGGATCACCCGCTGCGCCGCCTGCAAGTGCTGGTGAACGGCATCCTGGTCAGCATGAGCAAGCTGTTCGACGACCGTTATTCCCACACCGGCCGACCCTCGATTCCCCCAGAACAACTGCTCCGCGCCCTGCTGCTGCAAATCCTGTTCACCGTGCGCAGCGAACGGCAACTGATGGAGCAACTCGACTACAACCTGCTGTTCCGCTGGTTTGTCGGACTGTCCATGGACGACCCGATCTGGGATCGCACGGTCTTCAGCATCAACCGCGACCGCCTGTTGTGTACCGACATGGCGCGGGAATTCTTTGACCGTGTGCTGTACCTGGCCGAATGGCAAGGTTTCGTCTCCGACGAACATTTCAGCGTAGATGGCACACTGATCGAAGCCTGGGCCAGTCACAAGAGTTTTGTGAAGAAGGATGGCAGCGGGCCCGACCGCCCGCCCGGACGTAATCCCGAGGTCGACTTCAAGGGCGAGAAGCGCAGCAACGCCACCCACGAAAGCAGCACCGATCCGGAATCCCGGCTCTACAAGAAGGGCGAATTCACTGAAGCCAAGCTGCGCTACATGGCGCACGCCCTGTCCGAGAACCGGAATGGCTTGGTGGTCGATGTGGAAACGACGCAAGCCAACGGCCGGGCAGAATGGGACGCGGCACACGCCATGATCGAACGCAGCGTACGCAAACCGGGCGCCACGATTGGCGCGGACAAGGGTTATGACACGGCGGAATTTGTCGATCTGCTCAAACAACGGAATCTGAAAGCGCACATCGCCCGCAAGAGCATTGGCAGTGCGGTAGATGGAAGAACCGCGCGGGGAAAGGGCTACGCCATGAGCATCCGACGCCGCAAGATGATCGAAGAGGCCTTTGGCTGGATCAAGACCGTGGGCGGACTGCGCAAGACCAAACATAAAGGGTTGGCGAAACTGGCAGGTCAGACGCTGCTGACCTTTGCGGCCTACAACCTGACGCGCTTGCTGAACCTGATGAAACCCAAGATGCCGGCTCGGATGGCGATGCCGGCATAAGGACAAAACCGTCCAGGTTGCGGCTATCGGCTGGAATTGGGACGCCAATAGACCAGAAAGGCATGATTCGACGCCGGCAGGACGTCGAAAAAATTTCCTGGCTCTTGGGAATCCGGGGTTCATAGGGGGTTTCTCACCAGCCTGTTAGGCGCGCGAGTTTCACTTGTGGCAAACAACGCAGGCACCCCCACCTTCGTCTTCGCCATACAGATCATCAATGTCAACGATCGATTCGACCGGACGCAAGGGATTGACCGGCCTCTTGGTTAGGTCGCGTGCCTTTCGACGTTCGAAGTCCTGAATGATTTGCTCGACGCGCTCGGGTCTTTCGAGCTCGGATAGCGATTCGCCGTGCGACCAAGTGAATGGGGAGCCGTGCTCCAAGGCGCTCTTCTCGTATCCCTTCGCCTCCTCGAAGGCCTCCGGGTGGCGTTCCCTCAATTTCACCCACTCGATCTTCTGTTGAAAAAAACAGAATGTGCAACCACTGCGGGAGCGCCAGTCGTAATACTTCGGTAGCCCCACGTCCGAGGATTCAAGGATGTCCATGACGCCGCGCCAGTCGATTCCCGCCTCGCGGAACGGAAGTCGGACGGTGAGGTTCTTGTGTTTTGAACTGTATCCCTCGCGGTATTCCTCATCGGCGCGAATAGCCACGTAGGTAGTCACCTTGTCTCCAGCGGCGAGCATGGGCCGGATCCATTGCTCGAAGGGAGCAAGCTTAAGTTGCCGGGTGCACCAACGTGTCTGTGGGGAGGGGAGGTAATGGTTGTATTCGCGTAGCCAAAAGTCGAAGTCCCTACGCGGATTAAGTCGGAGGATGGGCTTCCCGAGGAACCCCTCCAACCGCCCGAGAAACTCGTAGACCTCCGGCAACTCCTTTCCGGTGTCCGTGAAGAAATACTCGACGTTGAGTTCGGGCCAAGTCTGCCTTACGAACACGGCCAAAGCTGCGCTGTCCTTGCCCCCAGAGATTCCGAGAACGTGTCGCTCAGCCATCGCAGCCCCGCTTGTCGACGTCCGCTGCAAGGCGCAGGCACGCATGGCCCAAAGCTGCCAGCAAAACCTCTGTTTTCAGCCCCTTCGAGAGCAGGCCATCTGCCAGTTCTTTGGCCAAGGATTCGACTGTCCCGATGTGGCGCTCTGGAACCTCGAATTGACGGGAGATCGTCTTGGTATGCGGTCCGGCCCCGACGACCACTGCGAACGCCTCGCTGTTGGGCTTGCGACCGCGTACTGAAACCAATGCCTCGGCCTGCCTTAACCGCAGAGACAGCCTCGTGAGCTCGAGGAGGGCCGAGTTGATGTCCCTGTCCGACCAGTCTCGCGGCGGTTTGTTGGCCGCGAGACTCAACAGTCCTTCGACGCTTTCGCGACTTCCATCGTGATTGGCAAGGCGCGTGGCGAACGCATCTTGCCTTAAGTCTCCAGTGACGCCTGCGACGGCTTCTGCACGCCGGCGTAACCCTTCATGATCTTCGGTCTCGGCGTCTAGTGCCTCGAGCATCGTCGCTTCGACACGGCGAAGCATCGCCTCGTAGGCGCTAGCGAGCTCAGAAATTGGAACACGCAAAGCCTCCACGTATTCGTCCGCTTCCGTCGTGCTCAACAAAGCAACCAGATCGACGAACAGAACCTTATGGGGATCGCTCGCCTTGATCAGCGTGTCGCGGATAGACCGGGTCAGCGGAGTAAGCGTCGCAGTTTTCTGTGTCCATGCGGGCAATTCGTAAGCAAGAGCCACCAGGCCCCGGGCGGCCTCCAATGGATCCCGTGCAACCGATTTCGCGCCAACCGAATGAAGGATCTCCGAAATGCCGTCGAGAATCTTCAGTTTCTGCTCGTCGATGGTCACCCAACGCAAGGAAAAGCGGGCGTAGTTTTGCAAATATTCGTCGACGTCCGCGTCCGTAACTCGTGGGACGAATATTCCGTCTTTGTAGAGGGCAATGTTGCCCTTGTACGCCATCACGAATGCAAAAAAAACTACCGGAGCGACCCCCGAGCGGAGGCCGAACGGTGGGGCAGTCCATAACCTGCCGATCTCGTCGGCTCCTACGCGCACCGAGGGGTCGGAGAATAGTTTCCGCGTGGCTTCCCAAAGCGGTTTGAACGAGGCGCCAATCTCTTGGTTTGGAGGAAGGAAGCGCCAATGGCCGTCGTCCTCCTTGGCATGCAAACCAGCTCTTACCAATAGAGTTTCGTATAGGCCCCGTTCGGCGGGGAAACCAGAGATGCCCAGATGCGGCTCGTTTTCGCGATCGATCATTGCGTGCAGCAAATCGCGCCGCGCCTTCACGCTATTGCTCGACAGCCCTTCACGATTTACCAACTCGCTCCATATTCCTGGGGCGTCCGGATAGACAGCGTCAGCCAGAGAAGACGCGATTCGGGCAAGCTTGCCGCCCGATTCGATTTCCATATCACCGGCAAACCATTGGGCGTTCACTAGCGCGGCTGAGAGTTGTTCCTCAAGTTCGGAGCGGACGGTGGCTGTCCGGGCTTGAACTTCTCGACGCCCTACAGAGTCGCCTTCAAGTTCGGGGCGCGTCTGCACTGTCTGCAAAGCAAGTAGGTTGGCACCTAGCTCCTCAATCCTGGCGTGGTTGCGCGGCAATCCGACGACGACCGGCCAAGGATTCATCCGGGAGCACTCCGCACACCGTCGCAGTGCCGATTCCTCGGTTGTTCCGCGCCCCGGGAGAGCAAGGAGGAACAACCCGAACTCTCCCTTCGATGGCTTAAAAGCCTCCGTCTCCCGACCGATTTCGTCGAGCGAACAAAGTGCAACATTGAGCCAACGGAATGTTCCGGTCTCGTGATAGTGCCGTTTGGCGATCACCGGATAGGGATCGGCGAGCTTCGAGAGCTGCTTGAAGTCGGTGCCAGAAGCAGTAGCCCTAGCCTGGGCTACTGCTGACTCGATATCGAAGTCGCTGCCCTCGAATATGGACCAAGCACCGGCATGTTTCTTGAAAAGAGCGACCCGCCACCGCGCCAGGTCTGCGAGAGCCGCATCAACGCGATCGGGTGCGGTTCCCGCGAACACGGCACGAAGGACGACCGGCTCCGCAGCCAGCCCCGATCCGTTCTTGAACAGATCAATCACAGCGACGCACTTGATGAGAGAAACGATAAGCGCGTCGCCGGACTTCGCCTCAGCACGGTTCACAGCATCGACCGCCTGAGCCCATCGGTGGCCGTCAGGCGACGCGAGTATCGCCGGCTCCAGGTTGGACTGTAGGTAGTCGAAGAAGTGGTCGGGACGATACCAAGCCGCTTCCTCGACCCGAGTGGTCTCCAAAAAGGAGCGGAAACCGTGGGGCTCAGCCGAGGACAAAAAGCCAAATACACTGCGCTCGTTCTGACCAAACTGCCGCTTCGAGGCCGAGCCGAGAAGAGCCGCCATGGCGGGGTGCAGCGGCCAACATGCGGCGAGTGATTCCTCAATGTCAGAGCTGACCGACGGGCGCCGCGAGCGTATAGCCTCTGCGACGCTCTGTGCGATGCCCAACACCCACGAAGGGCGCTCCCGCGCCTCAATCGCACGGGCGATCAGACCGACGACCTCGTTACCGGCGGCGACCAAGGGGACATCCGAATAGCGACCCTGAATCTTTGCCCAGTCCTCGCGTGTGTCGACCCCAAGCCGGGCCGCATATTGTCCAAACGATTGGTGCAGGACGCCCACGACGACGACTCGACCGTCCATCCGGGCCGCCTCCGCGAGCTCTTGGAAGAAATAAATGTCGTCGCCGTATCCGAGGGCGGAAGCTTCCAGAAATTTGCCGAGTTCGTCGATGATCAGCAGCGTACCTTCGAGGTTCTCCTCGCGGGCTGCCGAGCACAGATCCGATATTAACGAGGCGGCCGCAGGTTTACGCGCGTCCGGTGGGAGTCTTCGCGCGGCACGCAAGGCCTTATGGATTTCCTGAGCTACGCCCGCGCGTTTTCCGACGACCGGAACCACCAGCCATCCGCGCCGCATGGGGAATGCTTTGTCGAACAATGGGTGATCGTTAATCTGAAGCAGACTCCGAGCCTTCGCCCGTAGTTTTTTGTCGGGACAGACAGCTGAGGCAAGCGTCACAGCGAGAGATGACTTTCCGCCTCCATACGGACCCGTCCAGGTGAAGGCGCGTTGGTTGCTCTCGGCGATTTGCCGCGACATGCTCTCGACGAGCGCAGAAGCCGTAGGATGGCAGACGTAGCCATCAAGCGCGTCTTCGCGTCCATAGTCCGCGTCGACTCGGATCGAGCGTTGATAGTGCCGCGCGACACCGACGATCTCGGAAAGGAGCTTGCCGGAGTGTTCAGTCATAGGCTCTTGCCAGGAGCGCTCGCGACATCGCGGTTTCGTCGAAATTGCGACGATGTACTTGCCGCAGTCCGGCAGTATCCGTCCATGACAGCGCCCCGCTCGTGATTTCCTCGAGGGTAACCAACCGTTCGGCCACAGAATCCTCGTCGAGTTTGAAGACCCGCCCGGGCGATCCGTCGCCGTATGCGACCGTTTCAAAGGCCATCGATGAGAGGCTAAGCGCTGCCTTCGACCAATAGTCGAGTAGCGCAAAGGCGAACATTCCGTCGCTTAGCGTGACCTTAGGCCCCCTTCTGAATGAGTAGTGCCCTTTTCTTTGCTCCCCGATCAGGCCAAGTTCCCCGAGCATCGGCTCAGCATAATCCTCGGGCGAGCCACCGGCCGACCGCGGAGCGTAGCTGCGAAGACATGTTTCGATGTCTCGGGAAATTGTGGAGGACGATAACCTCCTTTTTTTGGGGTCGAGTTCGAGCGCGAAGTCGGCGAGGGGCCCTTCAAGCTCGTCGCGAGAGAATGTAGGCAAACTGACCCGATTGAACAACCAATACCAAGTCGTTGCACGGCTGCCAAGTCCGGCGAGACGCCAATGGGCGAGCCAAGCCGTCGTGGGACTCTCTGAGTAGGGATCTAAGCCCTCGTCGTCAAAGATATCACGCGCGAGTTCGGTGACGACGTAGCTTCCGGAGCCGTCGTCGCTCGTGCGCATCAGGTCACAAGCCAACGCCCAATGCTTGATCGACGCGACCATGTTCTTCCCGACCCCGAATTCGGCAATCGCGGCTTCGTCGGTGAAGGTCGACTTCGGGATCTGCCAATCGGCGCGCGATTGGTCGAAGGCCTTTTTCAGCCACATCTGCCGCAGAGGAAAGGTCTCGTGTCCCGAAAAATGGGCGGGGACAGCGTCCTTTGATGTCGATTTTGCCATGGTCGCGATTCTAACTGGAGGAGTCCACCAGTTGGAAGAAGCGTCCTTTTAATCGGCCTGAATTTTTAAATATTCTTTTAAAACATATGGTTATGATTTTTCCATTCATTGCGGCATGGGTAGTGTCTCGCCTGCCTTTTTGAAGTGCTGTGGCGCGGCGGGGCATCTACATTGAAACCATGATTTGTGGAGCGGCAAGGTCTTGCAATCCATACGCTGACTTCCGACAATCTCGACAACGAGTGACATCAAAATAAAAGGGAGATGGAAATGAAGTGGTATTGGGCGTTTCTGATGATTACGACCGGCCTTGGCTTGATGCCGACGGCCTACGCGAACAATGCGCCTATGGAAGTTGCCGCCTGTCTGTTCTCGCCTACGGACATGCTCCGGCAACCCAAGAATCTGCCCCCAGTTCTGGCCGACAGCACATTAATCTGCGGCAAGCATGGGGAGGCTTCCTTGGCTCGCCTCTACGAGCAGGGCTGGCGTCTGATTCAGGTGCTTCCCAATGGGTCTTATACCAACCCGTGGATAGGCATTTTCGAGCGGCCAAAGCCGTAGCTGGAGATGGACATGAAAACTGATCGGATGAATGCAATTGGCCAGGTATTTCGTCGCCGCTGGATGCTGCCGATCCTGGTAGCGGGCGCCTGGACTGCCGTCGTAACCATCTACGTCCTCAACGGGCTGCGGCCCCATGGCTATATCGGTGACGAGACCGAAGCACTTTTCACCTGGTTGGGCTGGATGGCGGGTGGCGGCATTCTGCTGGCCTGGGTGGTGCGGAAGTTTTTGTTTGATTCAGCCTTGCGGTTTCATTCAATGCATCAAAGCGCACCCGTTCACACGCTGACGACGGGTGGTGATGACGAATCGGAAGATCTTTGGATATTCGGTCGCGAGAATCGGAATACTGACGATGATCCATATTGGAATCCGACCTATGCCACATCGATTAACAACGCTTGGCATCGTAACGACTGACGCAGTTACTCCCGCTCCATTACTTTTGCCCGTGACTCGACAAACTCCGCCGCCCCCTTGATCTGACGTTCAGTCGGCTGCTGTGAACCGCCCAGGTGCTCGATCTGGTCGCGGACGGTGGGGTCGGCAGCGGCAACATGATGGATACGTTCCATCACCTCCTCTGGACTCTTGGGTGCCATGATGCCCAGGGCTGTCCGCAGTGGCGCCAACGGTCCATGTTCGTCTCGCACTGCCTGGCTGGCCAAGAGTGCTACGCCGGCTTGGTACTTCTGCCCGGCTTCGCTGGATTGGTATTGCCTGAAGGCTGCCTGCTCGTCAGCACTCACCTGGCCGATGACAGGCTTGAGATTGGGCGTAGACCTTGGGGCAGCGGCTTGCTGGCCATTCAGATATTGCTCGTGGGCTGCGTGGCGCGTATCCAGCTCAGATCCTCCCTCCGTCAGAAGCTGGTTGCGATCTGAGATCCCCTGACTGAACACGTCGTCGGCGGCACGCGGCGGGGCGATAGAACCCCCTTGCGTGATTTGTGATTGACCCTCGCCGCTCGCTGCCCAGGCAGTGTGAGCTGCCTCAACAAGTCCACGGAAACGGACCGGATCGGTCTGGCGAATATCGGCGAGCGCCATAGCGCCGATACCCTGGCCGGCGGCGTAGGCCTGCACCCAGGTATCCAGATCGTGGCGCCCCTGGTTTTGGGCGGAGCGGGATAGCTCGCGCCCTTCGGTGGCGGTATTCCGTAATGCGGCCTCCGTGCTGCGGGCCTCCTGCACTGTGAAACCCCGGTCCAGTCGCGTGGTGAAATCTTCCGCCGCCGCCTTCACGCCACGATCGCTGGACTGGGCGGATACCGAGCGAGATGCCTGACGCAGTACCTCGGCCGCCTGTTCCCGGTTGAGTCCGTGCCGATTGCTGGCTCCCGTGGCTGCCGTGTAGGCCAGCTCCGCCACACCAGCGGCATCGATGCTGACGCCGGCCTTCGGACCAAAACTGCCTCTATTGCCCACGCTGGTAACCGGTTCGGCCTGCAGGCCGGTGGGGAGTCCCGTTGTTGAAGCGGGAATGACGCTGCCCGGTTTCGTCGCCAGGTTGGGGTTGTGGGTCTGACTTTGACTGCCAACTGTTCCAGTTTGGGCATCGAAACCAGCCCTGCTTGTGACTTGTCCTTTTTCCGCCTGCCTGGTTAATTCCTCAGCTTTCGTTTCCACCGCTGCCTGCCCCTGACTCCCCGCCCCCCAGCTCTGCCCATACCCGGAACGGGTCTGCCAGTCCCGGTTAACCGCCTGCGACAATTCCCGCATGAAGCGGGCGCTGTCGGATTCGCTGTAATGGCTGCCGTCGGCCTTGGTGACGCTGCCCCCGTAAACCTGTCCTGCTGTAGCTCCATGTTCGCTACGTGTGCTGTTCCCCGCGTTCGTGCTGGTGCCGGCGGACAGGACACCGCCCAGGCTGGTAGGCGTGGCCTGGATCACCGGCGTGCCGGCCGCGAGGGTGTCCGCGTCCTGTCGAACCGCGCCAGTGGCTTTGGTGGATTCGCGCAGGCTCGAATCGGTATGCCGGTATCCGCCGTCAGCCCCGCTATCGATGCTGGGGCGGGTGCTCCAGCTGTTCGCCGAGGTGGTGCGCGCGGCGAAGGTGTCGTAGCGCACGTTGCCCATGCCGAGGTTGCCCAGACCGGCCTCGCTGCCCGCCTTCTGCGCGGCTGCGGCGGCGGGCGCCATCAACTGGCTGGCCAGGCCCGACATGGCCACCTCGCCGCCCTTGAGGATGGCGTAAGCCATTACCGGAATCAGTAGAGAGAACATGCCGGCCACTGCCTCGTCTCGCAGCAGTGTGTCCTCGATGTTGATGCTGTTCAGGAGGGACAGTCCGGGTCCAGTCGCCGCCCCGGCCAGACCGCCGATGAGTCCCGAGGCGACGCCAGGTGCGGCGGCCAGATGGGCAACGTAGGAGGTGACCGCATACAGCACGGGCCATAGCTCGATCCAGAACATCGCCATGACGTAGGACTTGAGCACGATGCCGCCCTTGTGGCCCGCCATCAGCACCAGGATGAGCACAATGGGGAAGATGGCGATGATGATGATCTGCACCACGTTGCGGATTTTGGGCAACGCCCCTTCGGCCACCGCCGCCATGGTCAGGTAGGCCGAGTTGGCCGAGGCCTGGGCCTGACTTTGGGCGATCGCCAATTGCGCGGCCGAGGTGTTTTCAACTGCGGCGGCGAGTGACCCGGGCGCATCACGCCAGAAGTTGACCATGATGGCCTGGCGCACGAAATCGAAGGAATTTGCGGTGGAGACACGCATCAGGACGTCGGCCGCTGCCGGAATCTGCGCGGCCAACAACCCGTTGAGGGCAGCTGGAGTCGCGGTCATGGCCGCATTGGGATTGATCAGCCGTGCCATGTTGAGATGGGCGTCATCCAGGGCGGCGGGCAGACGGGTATTCAGGTTGGTATAGCCATCCGGGCAGGTCAGCGTGGTGCCGTCGAGCCATACCGCTCGGGCGGGGTTGGTGTCGCCCAGGTTGCTCCAGATATCCTCCGTCTTCATCAGGTCTTCCAGGCTCTTGTAACCGGTCAGCAGATCGGGCGCGACGCAGGACTTCACATACTCCATGAGGTCGTTGTTGAAACGGACGTCGAGCAGGTGCGAGGCCATGGCCCCCTGGATGATGCGGCTACCGAACAGCATGCCGTTACCGGTGAAGCGCACCTCGACGGGCAGCGCGAACACCGTCTCGAAGGTCCGGGTCAGCCAGTCGCCAACCTTGCTGGTGGTGGAAGCGAAGAAGGCCAGGCCCAGGGGCACGTTGGCCACTACTCTGGGGGCGCCGGCGGTGGCGGTGCGGTCGATGATCGCTACATCATCCTTGGGTAGTAAAAGCACGCCGTAGAAGAAAGTCAGGAAGAAGATCCAGACCATGGGTTCCTCCGCCCGCAGTCGCGCAACGGCGGTGCCCATCACGATGATGAAACCCAGCAGAACCAGGGTGAAGATCAGGGTGGCATAGGCGTCAGCGCTGGCGATGGCGGCGACACCGTTGAAGATGGCCTCCAGTTGCTCGGCGTTCCAGTAGGCATAGACCTCCCACATGACCAGCCTTTACCGCACCTTGCGCATGGCGTGGGCGAAGCGCAGGTTGGCGGCCACGCCTTCGGACAGGTTGCCGAACATGGACTTCTCCAGGAACTGGATTTCCGCCATCAGGTTGTAGATGCCGCTGGCCTTGGCCGTGAGCACCGCCTTCTCGCTGTAGATGTTGCGGCGCCAGTCGCGGGCCTTATCGATGAGCACCTTGAGTTCCTGGGCCTCCGCCTCGGCGGCTACCTTGGAACGGTTCTCCAGTGCTTTCTCCACTTCGTCCAGCGCCTTCAGCATGAAGGTGGCGGCCAGTTCCGCGCCGATCACATCGGCATTCTTCACGATCTGTTCGTGAGCCACCGATTCGGTGGGTAGCGAGGCGGCGCTGGCCAGGATTTTGTAGACCGGCACGCTGGTGGCATTGATGAAGTCGATCTCGCCGGCGGTGAGCGCCGGGCCCCGGTCCCTGATCTTCTCGAAAATGCCGATCATGTGGTCGTAAGCCAGTTTGGAGAAAGGCTCGCTCTCGAACGCTTCGGTGCCCAGGACGGTGCATTCGTCGGCGCCGGTGCCGTCGGTGCAGGTGAAGATCTGCGGTTTGCCGTCTTCGTCGCTGCCATCGACATTGCCCAGTAGACGCTTGAAGCTGATCACCGGCTCGTAGAAACCCGGGTCCGGGATTCCATCGGCGTTCTTGCGCACCACCACCGCGCCCAGCGCCGACATCACCATGCGCCGCTCCTTCTCGTTGAGGTAGGTGGGCAGGTTGCCTCGACTGAGTGCGCGCCAGACCAGGTTGCCCTCAACCAGGATATTGGCCAGTTCCGGTTGCGTGGCCTTGAGCGCATCCGCCTTCAAGGAGGCTTCTTTGCTATCTCCGAACATCGTCGTTCTGACTTTGGACCAGTCGTCATAGAGGCCTGCGGCTGCGGCACCCAGGCCGGTATTGACCTTGTTCGCCTCCATCCATTTCTCGACCCCGCTGGCGGCGACCAGGCCTTTGGCCGCCTCACACGAATTGATGCCCATGGCGTTGATGTCCTGAGCGATCTTGTTGAGGTACTTGATGGATTCCATGATGTCCGGCGCCATGGATTGGAGCGCGGTCATGAAAAAAAGCCCCAGCGCGTTCTGGCCGATGTTGCGCAACATGGCCACGAACTGGTCGACGTTGATGAAGGAGAACGAACCGGCAAAGGCGTCGATGCCGCCGCAGCCGCCGCGCAGCGAGGGTGCCGCCGCCGACACCAACTGGTAGTTGCGGCTGGGCGTGCGCATGAACAGGCTGCCGCCGGTGTAGATGTTCATGGTTTGCCCTTCATAGGCTGAGGGGCCGGTGACGTTGTTGTAAGCGGACACTGAGTTGTAGAAATCCTCCAGGCCACCGCCTGTCGCCACAGGTGTGGCCGCAAACCCCAGCGTCAGCATGCAACTGACCACGATCCGGTTCAGTCTCGTTGTCGTTGGGCATGGGTACAGCATGGCGATCTCCCTAAAAAGCCTGCCCAGGCTGAGTCTGGGTCAGAACGTAGATTCGATTGACGATCTCATCCGCCGACAACATGCCCTGGCCGATGGGGATCGGCACATCGCCCGCAGCCGGATTGCGCGGCATCAGATAGAGCGCGGGCACCGTGGACGTCCCGAGCAGCTGGGCGATGCCGTTATCGGGACGAGGCATCGGATAGCCGGGCACACCGGCGCCGTCCAGGGAGATCGGGAAGACTTCCAGCCCATAAGCGGACTCCAGGTACTTCAGCACCGGCCCCAATTGATGGCAGTACGGGCAATCGCCGCGCAAGAAGAAATAAAGGCCGTGCGTGCGCATGGCTGCAGCGACAGCGGACTGCTCGTCGCCTTGGCGCTGCGTCTTCCAGGTCTGGATGGCCGCGTTGTTGGTCGGTCGGCGCAAGCCATAGTCCAGGCCGGGTGTCGCCCACACCACCCGACGGGCGACATCGGCGAACACCGCGCTCTTGTCCATGACGACTTGTTGGGCGTCCAGAAAGCGTTGCACGTTATCGGGCGTGGGCGTCATGACGGCCACGTCCTTGAGGCGCTCCAGTTCTTCCCGGATCGCTTTGATGGTCTTCAGGTCACGGATGTCTTGGGGTTTGGGGTTTGCTGGAAGCGGTTTCTCTACATCCTTGGGTGGGGGATCGGGCGGATACCACTGATAGGTACGGCCGGGGTCGGACCAGATGGATTGTTCCCACCACAGCGCTGCGGCTTTCCCGTCCGGGGAGGCCCAGGCGTTGGCGAACAACACGGATAACAGGCAAGCGAGGGGCCAGCGCACGGCAGCGGCGTTCATGGCTGGCCCTTGGTAACGGCTTCGGCACCCGCTTCGGAAGCCGGTGCTCGTCCACCCGCGCAACGGTTCATGGCGAATTCCGCATGCCGATCTTTCGGTGCTGTCTCGCCGGGAAGTGTCACGTTGCGTTGATCGAAAGACACGCCGAGCCGCACGCAGCCTGGCTCTCTCAGCCGGTACAGCCGGTTTACGGTCACTTCGACCGGTTGGTTGATCCCCATCCCACGCAGCCGAGCGGCCACCACTCCACCCAGCGTGCCTGAGACGTGCCCCTCGATTCTGGCCGTCTCCAACAGGCTATCGAGTTCGCTCGTGGCATTGGCCAGCACCAGTGCAGGCGACAGCAGGAGAAAGGTGAATACGCTTCTATTCATGCGATTCCATCCCGTCATGGGTTGGCCGGGAAGTAGCTGACGCTCGGGTCGCTGACGATCCGATTCTGGATTGCGCTCTGGATGGCTGCGGTGTCCAGTGGCTTGGTCTGGATATCGGCGTAGAACTCAGTCAGATCCATCTGGCCGAAATCCAGCGATTGCAGCTCTTCTGGCGTATATCCCGTGCAATTGGGTGACTTGGCATCGCCCCAGCTCTTGCTGGTCTGGCTGCGGCCTTGTTCGTTGATGATGCGGGCAAGGCGGGAGTTGAAACAGCAGTAACTTTCCTTCTTCTCGACGCATCCCCCCAGAAATTTGCTGGAGCAATAGCTGCCCAGGTAGTGGCACAGATGCGTGCTCTTGCGCATGGCCACCATCTGGTCAGACTGATCGCAGGAAAGCAGGGCTTCCATGACGAACTGGATGGCGATGCCCACGACGAAGCTCACCGGATCGAAAGCCACCACGAAATTGCCGGAGTCAAGCAAGGTGAC
Source organism: uncultured Thiobacillus sp. (assembly GCA_964466195.1). Taxonomy (GTDB): domain Bacteria; phylum Pseudomonadota; class Gammaproteobacteria; order Burkholderiales; family Thiobacillaceae; genus PFJX01. The sequence continues at coordinate 51,709 of CAYXMQ010000001.1, read as the reverse complement.
TGCCGAGGAAGACAGGGAAGCGGCGTTGAAGGTGCCGGTGAAGCCGTAGTAGCTGAAGCTCGGGTTGAGGGACAGGCCGGCGTCGGCGCCGTACAACCCCTTCATGACCCAGTCCGCCGCGTCACTGTTGAACAGCGCGTCGTACATGTAGGTGGAGCGAACATAGTCGTAGCCCATGCCGGCGGCTGAAGTCACCGCCTGGAACCCTTGGGCGTTGGTGGGTGCTCCGCCGGATTTCGCCTTGCAGCAGTTGGTGATGCCGAAAAGCTTGTGAGCGCACGTGCCGGATCGGCCATTGAACAGGGTGAGGGAGCCCTCATCCAGATACATCCCGGCTTCCCGCACCGCCTCCATGGAAGCCACCACCTGGGCGAAGTCGGTATCGTTGGCATAGCCCGCGTCGAAGCACTTGCCGTCCAGGCAGAAGGTCTGAGTGCCGCAATCGGCCACGGTGCTGGTCTGTGCGGCAGTGACCTGGCACTGGAATTTGTTCTCGTAGTAGGAACAGCCGGTGTCCGAGGTCTCAACACACGTCGAAGAAATCTGCCCGCAACCCCGGTCGCGCAGTTCATCACATTCGCTGGTGTCCATGGCGCCGGACAAGCAGGTGTAACGAGCCTCGACTTTCCAGCAGTCTCGATAGACCGGATAGCCAGAGATGGTTTTGGTCGAGGGGCCGTCAAGGCAAATCTCGGACAACTTCGCGCACTCGGCTGCCGAGACGGTCGCAGGCAGGCATGCCAGCAGCAAGGACATCAGGAAAAGCCTGATCAGGCTCATTTCGTCCTCGCTTCCAGGGTGACGCAGCCATCCGACCAGGCATCGGATGTGGCGTAGGTGATGTGCTGCCGCTGGAAGTTCAGGGTTGTGCTGGGAACGATGGCTTCGCAGTTCAGCCAACCAATGGGGCCGTTGTCTGACCAACCCCCGTCATCGCAAAGCATCTGGCTGCTGGAAGCCGGTCCAACGTAGGTTGGACAAGTCAACCAACTGGCTGACGTGTAGCAGCCATCTTGATAAACGCCACAGCCATAAGCCTCTGCTTCTTGGCGTGAGATCTGGCCTGCGGGACAGGTCGCAATACTGGCCAATTTCTTGGTCGAGGCTACGACTTCCAGCGCGCAGTCGACTTGCCCGGTCATGCATCCACCCCGGATAAAGAGGTGATTGAAGGAGCCTGCGCCGTAATCACCGTAGACCTCAGACCAATCTACGTTGTATGCGTTGACGGCTCGATACGGGAGCAAATCGAGATTGGGCTTGACCCTGGGGCCACAACCCGATGCCCCATACGATCGTTCTTTGACCAGGGTTTCCGCCGCGATGAACAGCGTGTTTGGATCGAAAGAGTCGCATCTGACCTTCAATGCCCCGGGTCCATACCACCAGTCCGGACCGTCATCCCTGTCGCAGTGGTTGATTCCAGGCAGGTAGCTCGCTAGATCGGTGCCCGTCACACAGCTAGCAGCTTCAGTCACCGAAACCGTGAGAACTTTCTGGCAGACCTCCTCGCCCAGGGTCTTGTACTCGTTGCAGAGTTCTTCCTCGTAGGTCGCTGGCCGGGTAACGGTGGTGGTACCGCATGCCCCATAGGCGCCGCCGAATGCTCCGGCAACAGCGGATGGATCCGCCTTGACCGTCGCGCCTTGCACCAGGATAGGGTCGGCTGGGACGATGGCCAGCGGCGGTCGAGTCGAGCGGTTGTTGGCCAGATCGTTGATGGCATCGCATTCCGCCTGCTGTTTTGCATCGCCATAGGTAACGGTAGCGCACTCGCTGACGCGTGCGCCGCCCGGCGTCCTCGGATCGCCATCGCCGCCACCGTAATAGCTGGAATGGGCGTGGGCGGTGCCGTAGTTGGGCACTTTGTCGACGGCTGTCGAGTCAGAGATGGCTCCCTTTACCGCCGCCGCACCTGAATCCGATTGGCCGAAGGTCTTGCCGGCTTCGAAAGCCTCTGCAGGCGTCATATCCGCCCAGGCGGGTGAGACCGTTAATAGAAGGAGTGAGATGCACCACCGGTTCATGGCGTCCCCCGCAACCGAGTCAGACGACGCTCGGCTTCCTCGGCCAGCGGGTGCGATGCTCGGGCCATGCGTTCCAGGATGTATTCCAGGCTGGCATCGCCCGCAATCCGGAGCGTTTCCCGGCAGGAATCGGCGGCATCATCACAACCGCCGCCGGCAGCCGTGCCCAGGACGAACACCGGTACTGAATCGATCCGGTTCCAGGTGAAGGCTTCCGGATGGAGGATGGCGCTGGCGCCGAGCTTGGCCAGGGGTTCAAAGGCCAGCAGGGTTTTCTTCAGCGAGCCCTCCTTGGGTCCGCGGAAGACCAGCACCGCGTTCGTCTTGGCCGCGTCGGTCGCCAGGCGTTTGAGGCTGGCATCCGGCATGGAGAACGACACGAAGACCAGCAGGTCCGGCCCGGTATCGCCGTCACGCTGGGTACCCAGCGTTTTCCGGTAGCGTTCGGCGATGGCCAGCGGATCGGCGCCCGTTGTGGGGATGGCCTCGGGGTTGGGTACTCTCGGAGTTGGCTGCACTGGCCGGTGCGGATCGGCACGGTAGGTTTCCTCCGCCCGGCGCAGCAGTTCCTGGCCCCGTGCCTTCTGTCGGGCCATTTCCTGCTGGATCGCGTCCGCATCCGGCAAGCCGGACGGCGCGCCCCAGGCTGCCAGACTAAGGAGCCAGGCTGGCAGCAGAGAACACCGACGCACAGCAATTCCTCTTGCGGAAGATGAGATAGGCGAAGTCCTCGCCCTGGTAGGGAAACTCGCGGCCCGCGCCCCAGATCGCCGTGGTGCGGCCGTATGGCTGGCAGCATTTGCCGTCGATCTTGTGGGTCTGGGGAATGGGATGCAGCATGGCCATCTTGTAGTTGCGCTTGTCCATCACCGGCTGCGGGTAATAGCCGCACTGGCCGCGGTTGCCGGCTGCGCCCCAGACCAGCAGTTCCCGGTGCATCTTGGCGGTCATGCGTTGAGTGATCAGCGTCGAGGCCTGCACGCCGCCGATATGGGCAGCAACGTTGCCGTTGAGTGGATACATGCTGCCCTGACACCCAGCGCACCAGTACAGCTCGGACAAAGGGAAGCCCGCCGTGGCTGCCACGCAGTCGGCGGCGCACACCGCCTGGGCCACCGGATTGGCGAACAGCGCCACGTCGGGATTCAGGATGAAGGTGAGCTCGGACTCGTTCCAGAGCGGGTCTACCTCGGTGATGTAGGCGATGTCGAAACCGCCCGGTTCCAGGCAGTTCGATTCCAGCAGCACCTCCAGCAGGTAGAGCACCGGGAACACGTACCAGTGGGCCTGATAGAAGCTGGAGCCATGGCTGTCGTGGGTGCCCTTGCCGCGACCGTGGGCGGGCGCGTGGATACCCAGGTCCATGCTCAAGCCACCCAGGGTCGGAAAGCAGTAGGGATGACGCACCACCTCGGCAATGCGTACCGGTTCCCAGAAGCCGGTGGAAATGCCGACCCGGGGCGGATTGGCACAGCCGCAGATGGCATCGCCCGGGTTGTTGCCGTTATCCTCCTGGTCCAATGAGAGCAGCTTCGCGCCCCCCAGGGTCAGCGGCATCATGCAGGACCAACAAATGTCCGTGATGGGATTGGGGAACTTGCCCGGGCAGGTGGGAGCGGCCCAGGCGGGGGCGAACATCATCCAGCCCGCCATGAGCATGGCCAGCCAGGGCTTCCACAGACGCGTGGCGTTCATGACCCCACCTTCAGTTCATCGATCCGCAGCCGCTTGCCTTCCTGGGTCACCAGAGCCGGTACCTGGCGGATGCCCAGACGCCGTACCAGCAGTCCCTGCTGGTCGAAGTACACGCGTACATCGAAGCGCTGCATGAAGTCGATGTAACTGCCACCGGTGAGGATCAGGTGGACCCGGTCCTGGTAGTGGCGGCGCAGCGCCAGCGCTTTCCTGGTCTGGGCGCTGTCACGCGCATCAAAGAAGATCAGGTGATTGGACAGGGAGACGAAATCCAGCGGATTGACCCGCGTCCCGGCCGCCACCAGCACCTTGCCCTCGTGGTCGCGCAACGACTCCGGCACGCTGACCGACGGGTCGAAGTGGAAGCTACGCGGGGAGCGGGTGCGGATCAGTCCGGCGACCGGTTGCGGGGACTCGATGGACTGGCGCGAACGATCTCGGAAATCCTGCTCGATCCGGGCAAGTTCACCGCTCTTCTGCTTTTGTTGAAGGCGCGACTGGATGAGTTCGAGCAGGTCCCGTTCGGCCACCGGATAGACCGGACCCACCCGGCCCAGGTCTTCGGGCCAGGCGGGAGAGACGAGAAAGGCCAGACCTGCCAGTGCCAGCATGATTGCGGTCACCCAGGCCTGCATCGTCTTGTTAGAAGAGCCCATACGCCTTGCCGAGGATGCGTTCGTGGGGGACGTAGCCAGTGGCCGCGTAACGGGAGTCCAGGGAATCCCGGTGCGGCGCATAGAGGTAGTAGTGGCCCGCCGGCACGGTCCCCGGCTGGTTCGCGACCAGCCTGTGCCCATAGCGGGAGACCGTCTTGGCCCGGCCAAGATATTCGTCGTTGACGTAGTAGTCCCGCCCGACAGTCGTCACCGGGTCACCCGGCAGTCCCTTGACCACTTTGAGGAACACCGCGCCCTCCGGATAGATCAAGCCACCCGGCCAGCGCCAAGCCACCAGATCGCCGCGTTTCAGGCTGCCCGGCGCTGGCGCCGTCTTCTCAACCATGACTAGGCTGTAAGGCATGCTCTCGGTCAGAGTGAAGCGTAGCCAGTAGAAGTGGCTGAAGGCGAAGCCCGCGACGGCGAACAGCGCGAAACTGGTCCAGGCGAGCGGATGCCGCCGGATCGCGGTCCAGACCAGGGCGACATAGGTTTTCAATCCCACCTTGGGCCGGATGGCGAGGATCAACCGTTCCAACCGTTCAATCCTTGGCATGGATGATCTCCCGCAGCCTCGGGGTAAGGTCCTCGGCGCCAGCCACGACTGCGTCGGAGACCAGAATCACGCAGCCACATTCCCTGGCAAGCGCGCTGACCGCTTGGGATAGGCCTTTTCCGGTGCGGGCAGCATGGTCGTAGGCCCGTTCCGCTTCACCCTTGCTTACCAGTTCGGCGAAGCCGCGCTGTTGCTCGGCGATGATGCCGGTGAGGTCGACCCGGCCGAATTTCGCGGCCGGCGGCGGCAGCAGGAAGTGATAGGCGGCGAGCATGGCGGCGCAGATGGCGAAGGCGAGCGCGGCGCTCATTGACAAACCCACTGACCAACCCAGCTCTCCGCCCTGAACAGAAACCGACGATGTTGTCGTCTCGGATTGATCCATGACCTCTGCCTCAGCCATGTGCCTGCCCCCGTTCCACCAGCACCGCGCGGATGGCCGCGTCCACATTCATGCCGGCGCGGGTTTTCTCGCGCACGGCGGTGAAGTCTTCCGCCTTCGATGAGACCAGCAGCAGGGAGTACGGGTCCATCACCAGGCGGCCGATACCGTGCCCGACCGGGCAGTGGACGAAGACCTCGGAATAGGCGCCCGCCTCGGTATGCAGGGTGTTGAGCATGCCGCGCATGCCCTCGGTCAAGGCCAGGCGGCTGTTCTTCTCCAGCGCCAGGACGGATTCCGGCTTCTGTCGCAGCATGAACATCCAGTCGGCGTTGTTGAGCGCCGCTGTGGCGGCTTCGTTGCGGTAGTAGTCGTCCACGCCCTGAGTGCCGGTGACGAAGGCGCCGTTGTATTTGCGCGCTCGCCGGTAGCCGGACTCGATGAAGCCGCCACTGGTGCCATTCATCAGGCTCCATGCCTCGTCAACGATGACCAGCTTGCGGCGGCCATCTTCCCGGTTCAGATAGATCTCGTTGGTGATCAGGTACATCAGCAGCAGCAGAACCACGCTCTGCAGATCCTTCTTGGCTTCCAGCTCATCCAGTTCCAGCACCACTAAGTCGGTATCAAAGCGGATGTTCGCCGCACCCTCGAACCAGCGGCCATGGGCGCCGTCCTGGGTGTAGGGAAACAACTGGATGCCCAGATTGCGCACGCGCACGTCGCACTTGCCCTCGTCGTCCTTGCAGGCGGTCTTCAGATGCTCGGCCAGCTCCGTCAAGGTGGGCAGCCGGCCCTGTCCCTGCGCGTGATACCAGATATGGCGCAGCGCGATGTCGAGCTGGGACATTTCGTACTGGGGCAAGGGTTCGTTGGGGGAGATCATCTGGGCGACGACCGGCTTCAGCATCTCCATGTCTTCGTCCAGGTCCATGACCAGGGAGAACGGGTTCAGGGAAAGACAGGAATCCGCGCTGAATTGGATGTATTGCCCACCCAGTTGCTTGCAGAGATTCTCGTAAGAATGGCCGGCGTCGATGACCCAGACCTTGGCGCCAATGCCCAGATACCCTTGAGCCAGTTCGTTCATGAAAACCGACTTGCCGGAACCGGAGGTGCCCACCACACAGGCGTTGTAATTGCCGGAGGGGTTGGCGAACAGATCCACCCCCATGGCCTGGCCCCGCCGTCCGAACAGCGCGATGACCGGCTCGCCCAGGCCTTCCCATTCGGCGATCAGCGGCGCCAGGTGGATGGCGTTGGCGGAGGTCTTCAGGCTGTCCCGGCCGGTACGCTTTGCCTCCTGCTGAAGCGAGCAGGTGTAGGCCATCGGCAGCCCCAGGAACAGGCTTTGCAAGTGCAGAAAGCTGTCCTCCTGCAGATCGAAGCCGAGCCCGCGCCATACGCCCCGGGCGGCCAGTTCGTCTTTGGCGGCCTGGCGCGGATAAGAAAACAGGGTGAGCTGGTGATAGAGGCGCACCAGCGAGCCGGCGCCCGAGAAGGCGGCCATGGCGGTATCCCAGTCCAGCTTGTTGTCCTGCCAGTCGGGCATGAAGGCGGCCATCTTGCTTTGCGCCGCCTGGGTGGCGCGGGCGCTCTTCAGGGTGGCGAAGGCGCGGGTGGCTTCGTAATCCGGAATGCTCAGCCCCAAGGTGATCAGGAAGGGACATGAATAGGCTTGCGAGCCCTGCAGGAAGTCGCCGATAAGCGCCCCCATGGCGGACAGGTGCGCCTGCTTCGGATAGTTGCGCACGGAAAAACACCGCGCCACGCATTCCGCGCCGTTGGCGGGACTGCCGAACACCAGGCCATCACGCCGCATCCGGGTGAGCGTGTCCAGGGCGATGATCTGATCGCGCAGCATGCGGCCATCGTCGTAGTTCAGACGTTGGGCCTCGCCCTTCAGCAGCCGGTTGGGGTTGAGTACCTGGGCGCACCAGTCGAGGAGCTCATCAGGCCCCCATTCACCGGCATACAGGTAGGCGCTCTTGAGCACCGTGGCCAGCGCGTCGCGCAGGGTCCGGGCGTTGTCGATGGCATCCCGATCGGTCATGCCGTTGGCCGGCAGTGTCACGGACAGGGCGGCCCGGATATCCCGCGCCAACCAGGGCATGCCGGGGAAGGGTTGGCGAACGGCAGCTTGAGCCAGATGGGCGGCGCGGCGGCGGGCGGATTCTGCATAGACCCCATGGACATCAGCCCCGACCGCGTTGCGCAGGTTCTGATAGCGATCGAGGAAATCATGAATGTCCGGCGAGCCGAACAGGTGGAACTGCAAGCTCGAATCCGTGGGCAGGCCGTTGAAGATCGATTTGAGCACACCGGTCATGCGGTCGTCGGCGCCGGTCTGGGGCGTGATGGCCAACACGAAACCGACCGCTTCCACAGGGTCATGGCTGCCGGCCCTCGCTTCAGGCGGTCGCTCCAGCAGAAACAGCCGCTCCTCCGGCAACCAGCCGGAATAAGGCAGCCAATCCGCCAGGCGCTCGAACATCGGCATGGGGGAGGCGCAGGCCAGGGTTGCCGGCACATAGTCTGAATCCGCGAAGTCGGCCCGCGTCGGCCGCAAGGCCTGGCGCAGCGAGGCCAGGGCGTCAGCGATCATCGTCGCTCACCTGATTACCCTCATGGCCACCCTGCTGCGCCGCCTCCACCATCGTGTCCCGCGCGTTCTGGCGGACACCGTCCTTACGCGCGGTGGCATCGGCTGCACCGGAGGTGACGGGTGCCGACACCGGGGTGAACTGTCGCTGGATTTGGCGGCGGGTGTGCTCGATCTGCCACTCCCCCCGATGCCACATGACGTACAAAAAGGACGCGTCGTGCAGGTCGCCGTCCGCATCCAGCCTGGGTGCCAGCCAGAGGCGTAGCACCTTGGGTGGGGAAAGCAGGGGCGTGCTGGGCGCAGGGGTGCTGGTGACCGAGACGGTCGCGCCGTAGGGTTTGGGGTCGCCCTCAACCGCGTCTGCGTGGGGGGCCTTGGCCTGAGCCTGACTCTGCTGGGCGGGCAGGGCGCCCGCCAGTGCGTTGGCGTAGACCCCGGACACGGAAGTGCAGATCACCCCGTCGGGCGCCTTGCAGGCGAACTCGCTGTTGCCTTCCAGGCCGGTCAGGTTGACGCAGGCCGACAAGGTGGGGAGCAACAGCAGGATGGCGCGTTTCATGGGTGTTCGTTTCATTGGCGTTCCTCCCCGCTGGCGAGAAACGTCTCGATGCGGTCCGCCGGCGCGGCGCCCGCAAGGCGTCGACCCTGGATATCGAACAGGACAGGCGTGCCGTCCACGCCGAGCTTGCGGGCCAGCGCGATGTTGCGATTGATGGGATGGGCGCAGTCGGCCGATCGTGGCGTCGTGCCATCCGTCATCAGAGCCTTCCAGGCCGTGGCACGATCCTGAGTGCACCAGACCGCGATGGCCTTGCTGCGCGCTGCCGGATGCAGCTCGTCCAGGGGATAGAGGAAGGTGTGTATCGTCACGTTGTCGAGCTTGGCCAACGCCTGTTCTAGTTTCTTGCAGTAGGGACAGTCCGGGTCGGAGAACACCGCCAGCCGCCGCGAGCCATCGCCGCGCACGGTCTCGATGGCATCCCCCAGCGGCAGGCTTGCGAAGTCGATGCGTCGGGCCTGCTCCAGGCGTTCCGCCGTGAGGTCCTTCTGGGCCTGCATGTCGTAGAGATGGCCGAACAGGAAATAGCGCGCGTCGCTCCCCACATAGGCGACGTTGCGGCCCATGCTGACCTCGTAGATACCGGTCATGGCGGTGGCGCGGAGATCCCGGAACTCGGTAGCCGGATAGAAGGCGGTGAGTTTGGCTTTGAGGGCGGTGGCGACCGGATCATCCGGTTGCTCCGCCGCCCATGCCGAGGCGTGGAATCCCAACAGGACGAGGGTGACGAGTGGCAGGGTTCTCATGGTCAACGTGCTCCGTAGCGTGAGTGGATGGCGGAGGTGCTGTCAGCGGTGCCGGCTTCGCCCATGGGCAGCATCGCCCCCTTGGTGATGACCACCTCCACCATGCGGCCGGCATCCACCTCGACGACGGGGTAGAGCTTCTCGGCCAGGGCGATGTAGTACTGGGCGAGACGGTCCATGGCCTTGCCCACACCAGAGGAAATACCGGCCTTGAACTCCTCGCCCTGCTTGACGCTGGAGGTGGCGCCGAGGGGCGAGATGGAGGTCGTGCTGGCGCTTTGCTGGAAGGCCTGGCCCAGGCCGGAGCCGATGCCGGCGATCAACGCGTTGGCCAGCACCTGGCCCTGCTTGGTGATCAGCCGCCCCATCACCCCCGCCTTGCCGTCCTCGCCGGCGACGTAGCCCTTGATCGGCAAATCCAGTGCTTCACCGCTGGGCGAGACACAGGACAGGCTCTCGGTGCGGATGTAGGCTCGCTCCGAGGACAGGTCGCCGTAACCGGAGCCGACGATCAGGCAGTCCTTCGCCTTGAGCCGGAACTGGTTGGGCAACTGAGCGTGGTCCACCAGGCGCAGCAGAACCGGATGCGGATTGCTCTGCGCCTGGCCGCCGGTGGGGGCGTTGAGTCCCGCCAGCAACACCGCCCGGACGAAGGAACCGGAGGGCAGATAGGTGCCGGGCGTCTTCGCGGTGTGTTTGTCCTTGCCGGCAGGCTGGCCGGCCTTGGCTGTGTCCGGGGTGGGCCCCATCTCGCCGGGTTCGATGCCCTTGTCCACCGCAGGTGCGGCCAGTCCTGGCCCGATGGGTGACGGCTGGCCCGGAACCGATGTAGGCGGCGGCAAGGTCACCAGCGAAGCCACCTTGACCGGAGGCGGTGGTGGCGGCAGCGCTGGCAGCCCTGAAGGCAACCCAGGCGGAAAGCCAGGCAATTTGGCTTCTGACTGTTTAGTTGAGTCCTTCGCGGCTTCCTGCCGCTTCATCAAGTCGGTGAGTTCGCCGACCGAGCGCTCCAGGCGGTCGATCCGGGTTCCTTCCTGACCGCGCCATGCATCCTTGGGGTCCACCCCGGCGCCCGCCGGGGCCACCGTCAGCGGCACCGGCTTCTCCGGCAGACCCATTCCGATCTGCGACTGACCGGCGCGCATGAAGGCCACCGCGCCGATCAGGGCGATCCCCACGGCGATCAGCGCCCCACCCGCGATCAGGGCCTGTCTGCGTTTGATGGTGGCAGCGGCGGCAGAGACAACAGGCTTCGCACTTTGTTTAGCGAAGATCATTCGTCACCCTCCCGGTAACGAATCACAAAGATGCGGGTGGCTTCGCCGGGCTGCAGGGACTGGTTCTCCACCCCCACACCAAGAACGCCGGGCCGATACAACTCCGGCTCCGCCACGCGCATCTCGGCTGTGCCGGTATTGGTGAGCTGGAACAGGTCTGCCACCACCGCAGCCCCCAGCCAGGAGCGCAACCGCACAAAACGTGAGCCTTGCCACAGTCGCAATTCCTCGCCGCGCTCGCGCACTTGCATGTCGGGCGGCAACCGGTCGGCGGCCATCAGCAAGGCCAGTTCCTTGACCATCTGCTGCAGCGAATCGGTTTGCTCGGCTTGGGATGGCTTGGCGGCGAGGCGGGTCTGCTCCTTCAGGATCAGGCTCTCGGCGGGCATGTCCACCGGTTGCAGGGTGAGGGCGTAAGTAGCGCCGGCCTCAGAGGTGAGGAACAGGGACACCGGCTCGCCCCGATCCAGTGGGCGCAGGTAGATCTGGCCGGAGCGGGTGTTCTTGTCGATGGCCAGCCGCCCCTTGAGGGTATGCCAGGATTGGATGCGCCCCTCCGAGAGGGCGATGCGGGTCAGGTCGTCGGCCGCAATCTTCGCAAACAGGGTCTCGCCTTCCCGGACCGGGATGACCTGCAGCGCCCAGACGGGCAGCGCCAGGAATAGCAACAGGCTGCCGGCCAGCAGCCGCTTAATGGCTGGATGGATTTGCGCCGAAGGGGTCATCTTGAGACGTCTCCTTGAGTGAGGTGACAACAGTGCGGCCGCCGTCGTAGCGGAACGCCACCAGCACGGTCATGGCGCGCGGGGGCGAGGCCTTGTCGGTGACGAAGGTGGTGAGCTCGCCCTGGATGGCGACTCGCAGTCCATCCGTCTTGTCATGCAGGACGCTGCGGGGCGAGAACAGGGTGGAAATCTGGTCGCGCTTGACGCGCTCGGCGGAGAGCCGGCCGGCCTTCTCCAGGGCGCCATGGGCCTCTGGTGCGGCGTACCTGAGCAGCGCCGCGTTCTGGAAATCGACCGAGGCCGGCGTCACGTTGTAGGCCAGTTGCAGGACGAACAGGGCCATCTGGTCCAGGTAGTCGCGGGACACCTGGTCGGCTTCGATCCAGAACCCTTTCTCGATCTGAGGCGGTAGGAAAGTCACCCGGTCTCGGTCCTGGTGCAGGAAGACGTGCAACGCCAGCAGAACGCTGGTGGTTGCCAGGGCCGCCAGCAATAACTGGATGGCCTGGCCGATACCGGTCCTGGCTTCCAGGTCGGCGCTGATCTTGAGCGGGTTCATCCAATGAACTCGCGTAGGTGGGATGGCGGCGTGCGCGTGAATCCGGAGCGCAGCGGCAAATGCCAGTAGGCCCAGTGCAGCAGAAAACGACGGTGCTTGCCGCCGGTGAACTTGCCGTAAACAAAGGCCACCCCGAGGCCGGCACCGATCCAGATGATCGGGTCTTTCAGCATGATGCCCAGAAACACGAAGGCCACGAGCAAGCCGACCTGCGTGGAGTCCCACATCAGGATGCGCGCGGGCACATCCAGGCTGGTGGGAATACGCGTGTCCAGATTGCCCATGGCCTTGGCGATCCTTAGATCACGGCGCCGATGATGCCGGTGATCAAGCCCGCACCCAGCGAGAACAGGATGGCGAACACGATCGAGGTCAGCGCCGGCATCGCGGTCACTCGGGCCAGACCCACCACGGCGCCGATGATCAGCGCGCCGATGGAGATGGTGATGGCCAGGTTACCGGTCGCCCAGTTGGTGACTCGGGCGGAGAGGGCGGCGAACTCCGGGTCGGCGGGCACGCCGGCCAGAGCGGTTCCGGCACTCAGAATGAGGCCGCCCAGAATCAGGGCCAGGTTGTTGATACGTTTCATGGAAGGGATTCCTTTTGAAGTGGGTGAGTGGTCTCGTCGTCTCGAAATCAGCCGGTTTCCAGATCCAGGCGCACGATGTCCTTCACCAGCGCCAGGAAGCCCGCCCGCGCCACAGCGTCGGTCAGGCAGTATTCGACGGCGGCGGTGGCCAGACGCCGCTCCTGGTTGAGGTCGCGGTCCGGCAGGGCTTTGCGCAATTGCTGCAGGCGCTGCTTGGTTTCCTCGCGGATCAGCACGGCCTTGTAGCCCGACTCCCAGTCACGCTCGCTCATGGCGCCGGCCTCACGATCAGCATTTCCACGTCGGTCCGGCGCGCCGGCGGATTGACCCGGGGTGGATCCTCCACGCAGCACGCCGAGTCGACCCGAACGATCCGTTCCCGGGGTACGCCGAGATCCAGCAATGCACGCTTGACCGTCTCGGCGCGCCGGGCTGCCAGTTTGCGGTTGAAGGCGGGCGCACCGACCCGGTCGGTGTGTCCGCTGAGGCTGATGGACCTGGCTTCCAGCAGCAGGGGGCGCATGGCGTCGAGCGTCCGGCGCGTCTCTGCTGTCAACTTCGAAGAGGCCAACGAAAAATGCACCGCGCGCGTCATGCGCTCCTCTTTAGGTTGCGGCGCGGGTGCGGATTTGGCCTTGGGCGCTTCGGCGAGCCGGATGGGCGGCGCCACCGGCGCCAGCACTTTGCGGGTGGGGGCGGGACAGTCCGCACACAGTCTGTAAACCGCATCCGGACCATGGCCGATCTGGGCGATGCTCAGAGGCAAGGCAACCTCCGCCGTCATGCTTGCCACTGGCTCCATCGGCTGCAGGGCGCAACCGGAGAGCAGCACGCTCCAGGCTAGGCCAAGTCTCATCGCAGCGCCCTCCAGATGGCCCGATACACATTCCAGGCGTAATCCATGCGCGCCTTGCGGCAGGCCGCACCCTTCAGCCGGGTGCAAGAGGCGTTGTAGGCGCCGACCGCCTCCCAGTTATCGCCGTGGCGATCGATCTTTTCGCGCAGGATGCGCGCACCCACGTGGATGCTGGTGCAGGCATCCCACAGGTGTTCGGGCGCAATCCCGGCAACCGCCAGGGAGGGCAGATTGCGAGAATTGATCTGCATGAGCCCGATGTCATATGAGCCCGTGCGCTGCAGATGACTCAGGTTCAGCGCGTGGGGATCAAGCGAGGATTCCACCGTGGCGATGCCATAGAGCAACCATGGATCCACGCCATAGACCTGGCCCGCCGCGTCCCAGCAGGCCGCTACGTTGCCCGACGTGCTGCCCGACAAGGCCAACGTCATGATCGCGGCCATGTGGACGAGTCGTTGCATGATGAGTAGAAACAGGCTTGCACTTCGATCTCCCTTGACTTCGTCTCCTGGAAAAAAGGCGCCCGCAGGGGGCGCAAAGGGAGGAGACGACAGCGGGAGTGAAGGCTAGGCAGCGAGGCTCAGGCTGTCGCGCCGAAAAGGGGAATCGATTTTTTGCATTTCTCCGTGCCGGCATGGGGTGGCTGTGATTGCCGGGGGCGCAAAGGTACGCAAAAGGCACAAAGGAGCGTTCGCACGCAAACCCGGTGCGAACACCAAACGACAAGGGGAAGAGCCTTATCCAAAGGGCCTGCCCTGTTGGCCGGGCAGGGGAAATGGCGTTAATGGGTAAGGGAAATTCCAACCAAGGCAAGGGCGACTTGCAAAGGACTGATCGCCGTTACCGAGGGTCTGCCAGATCCGAAGCTGGCGGTGCCCCTGTGTTGTTCAAGAAAGGGCCTCCGGTATGGTGACAGTCGACGATATGCGCGAGGCCTGAAGAAAAATCGAGTTTTATGGCTATCCAGGTTGCACATCAGGCGGCGTCTTGCCTGTATCTTTACGCCGCTGCACCACCCATCCAGCCCAGAACAGAGGAGAAGCATCTTGAACAAAGCCGAACTCATCGAATCCATCGCCACCAAGGCCAATGCCAGCAAGGCTGCAACCGCCGTGCTGCTCAACGCCACACTGGAAGTGCTCTCCGAAGCCCTGGCGCGTGGCGATAACGTGCAACTCATTGGCTTTGGCACCTTCAGCGTCAGCGAACGTTCGGCACGCACCGGACGTAACCCGCAGACTGGCAAGGAGATCAAGATTGCCGCCAAGAAGGTTGCACGCTTCAAGGCTGGCACGGCCCTGTCGTCCGCATTGAACAAGGCCAAACCCGCGCCTGCAAAGGCCGCTCGCGCCAAGCCGGGCAAGACCAACAAGGATTCGATCAAGTAAGTCGGATGCGGTCGGTTCGGATACACCGGCACCGAGATCTGCGATGAATGGCCGCCTGATGTTGAAGGCGCTTTCATAACTCGCTCCATGTTTCCTGACAGCGCCAGTCTGGCCATCCTGCTCGTCGCGTGGTTCGTCTACTTCGCACTGCACTCGGTATTGGCCTCGCTCACCGTCAAACGCTGGCTGGCGGCACGGCACCCGGGTTTCATGCCGGCGTATCGAATCGGGTTCAACACCATTGCGGTACTGGGGCTGTTGCCGATCCTCTGGTTGCTCTACAGCCATCCTGGGCCAGTCGTCTGGAGCTGGTCAGGCATGTCGGCCTATATTGCCAATGGCCTCGCACTGGCAGCGATAGCCGGGTTCTTCTACACACTGCGCGGCTACGATGGCAGTGAATTTCTTGGTCTGCGTCAGTGGTTCAACCAGACCCGAACCGTGGAAGATCAGGAGTGCTTTCATATCACCGCGGCCCATCGTTTCGTCCGCCACCCGTGGTATTTCTTCTCGTTGCTGATCATTTGGACAAGAGACATGAGCGCGGCAATGCTGCTCTCAGCCTTGGTCATGACCGCCTACTTCATCGTTGGCTCCAGGATGGAAGAGCGCAAGCTGATTGCCTATCACGGCCAACGCTATCGGCGATACATGGGGAAGGTCGCCGGTCTGATACCTCTGCCGTGGAAAACGATCAGCGAGGCCGAAGCGACTGCGCTGGTCAGCGGCAAAGACTGAAATCGCGGTTGTGCTGCATCAGGCTGCCACCAAAGGTTGAAAAATCACATCGCAGCGTCTCGCAAGCCGATTGGCCCCGCTGAGTCGATCCATGACAATGCAGTCATTCCCAAGGACTTCACCATCCACATGACCTCGCCCGAACGCATCCCCAAGGCCATGGCCGAGAAATTTGCCGGCATCACGGCACTCGTCGACCCATTCTGTGCCCGCTACCTCAATGAGGAATATCGCCAGATGATTCACCGCGTTGTCGGTGCGCTGGCCCGAAAGCGCCCCTCGCCGCTATCCACCGGCAAGGAAAGCGTCTGGGCGGCCGCTGCCGTGCATGCTGTCGGCCGTGTCAATTTTCTTGATGACCCGGCACAGGCGCCGCACTGTCCGCCGAAAGCGATCTTCGAATTTTTCGGCATCGCGCAGAGCACCGGGCAGAACAAATCCAAGGGCATCCGGGATGCCCTCAGAATGGATTACTTTTCACCTGAATGGACGTTGCCCAGCCGGCTTGCCGACAATCCCATGGTGTGGATGCTGGAGGTCAACGGCCTGTTGATGGATATACGCCAGGCGCCCATCGAGTTGCAGCGCATGGCCCACGAAAAAGGGCTGATTCCGTTTGTGCCGGCCGATCGTCAGGAAAACCTGAAATGAGCCGAATCTCGCAAAACGCACTGGTCAGCGCCATCAAGGCATTGCAGGGCATGGACATGCAACAGAAGGCGTTGCTCGCCGACGAGATATTCCGTGAGCAGCCGAACTTGCTGGGCTCCGTGTTGGTGTTGCCGCAACTGGGTGTGTCAATGCAGAAGGTCGAATTCGCCTTGGAAATCCTGTTCGTTTGCTTCAAGGCAATGAAAGCCTCCGGCTTGGTCTGGCCAATCATTTCAGAAGATGAGCTGGATCGTCAGTCGCGGCGCTTCAGCGCGATCATCCAATTTGCCGACGACCTGAACCAGCGCCTGCGTGATGTCTCGATGCAGCAATATCTTGCGAACCACCCGGAGAAGGAACTGCTCGCCTATGTGCAGTCGGAAAGCGCGAACTGGTCAGCGCGCATCGTGCCCGAGGAAACCGACAAGTACGTCATGTTGGCGGCATTGAACATGGTGAACTGCCTTGCCTTCGTGGCACTTCCAGAATCGAAGGCAACGACGCGTTAAAAACATACCGGATGATCAACATGGACCCCATTCAATGTGAAGGCTGTGGCGAGAGCACAGCCGGATACGACATCATCTCCTATGGCGGAATGGAAAGCGGATACCGGCAACTTTGCAGTCGATGCTTCAATGCCGAGGTGGCCAAGCTGAACGGCCTGGATGATTTCGAGAACGTACGCTTCGAGCCGATCGGGATTGTTGATAGTGCCGGCGAAGCGCACCAGTTCCATTTCCAGGTCCGTCTTCTTGGAAATATCGTCGCGCTAGACGCATTTGAGCTACGCGATGGAACCCCGTCAGGCTACCAATTCCAGATGGTTGGCGACCCCGAGGAGGATCTACTGGCTTTGCTTGGCCGGCTCATCGAGAAAATCCGTCGCAGACTATCCGTCAAGTACCTGACTGACGCTGGTTACGAGCTTCAGATAGCCGAACAGACGGTTCGGGGACGAATCGATTGGGACGAATCTGCGGTGGAACGCACGCCACTACTCGTGATCGATGGCCGGGAAATCACGTGGGATGATTTTGGCCGGATGTTGATGGCCTTCGAGGGCTGGCAGTTCAAACTCGAAATCTTTGATCGCAGCGAAGAAGCTTGAACTTTGCGGATTATGTGCTGGCAGCGAGTAGCTTGGTTCAAACCAACACCGACAATTGATGACGGCGGCTGAGGCGCCGAATGCCTTCTTTCGGATGTATTGCTGCAGGTCATCAGCTTGGTATCACTGGCAGGACATCGGCCAATCCGGCCACCCAGATTCGCCGCTCAATTCATGCTGAACGTCAGCTTTGTGGAAGTGTCGGCAATGAGTGTTGACGGCCAACACGACATTCAGCCTGCCGTCCCGAAGGTCTGGTTTATATTGGTTCCAGCCGGTCGGATACCGGATTGCAACGCTTGCGGCGGAAGGGACTGGCCCTGGATGCACAAGCAGATTCTGACGAAGGCGGGAGGAACGTAGGCATGCACGAAATCATCTGCCCACACTGCGGGAAAGCGTTCAAGATCGACGAGGCCGGGTACGCAGACATCCTGAAGCAGGTTCGCGATAGCGAGTTCGCGCAGCAATTGCACGAGCGACTTGAGTTGGCCGAGCAGGACAAGCGGAATGCCGTTGAGCTTGCCACGACCAAGGTCGCCAGCGAGTTGCAGAAGGCTGCAGTAGCCAAGGACTCCGAGATCCAGGAACTGAAGGCAAGGCTCGACGCTGGTGAGGTCGCGCGGAAGCTCGCCGTGAACGAGGCCCTAAGCGCCGTGGAAAAAGAGCGTGACGCGCTCGCGAACGAACTTGAGCAGGCGAAGCATGACAAGCAAGCCGCTTCCAAGCTAGCCGAAGCGAAGCTCGAGAACGAACTGCAGAGGACTGTCGCTACGAAAGACGCGGAGCTCCAGAGCCTGAAGGCCAAGCTCGACGCGATTGAGGTTGCACAGAAACTCGCGATCACCGAGGCAGTCAGTGCGGTCGAGAAGGAGCGCGACGAACTGAAGAGCGGCCTCGGTCGAGCTGAGCTTGAAAAGCAGCTCGCCGAGAAGTCGCTCAAGGACAAGTACGAGACGCAGATCAAGGATCGCGATGACGCGATCGAGCGCCTCCGGGACATGAAGGCTCGCCTGTCGACCAAGATGGTTGGCGAAACCCTCGAACAGCACTGCGAGACCGAGTTCAACCGCATTCGAGCGACGGCGTTCCCGAGGGCATATTTCGAGAAGGACAACGACGCGCGGACTGGCAGCAAGGGCGACTACATCTTTCGCGACTTGGATGAGGCTGGCACTGAGATCGTCTCGATCATGTTCGAAATGAAGAACGAGAGCGATCGCACCGCGACGAAGAACAAGAACGAGGACTTCCTGAAGGAGCTCGACAAGGATCGCATCGAGAAGGGGTGCGAGTATGCGGTGCTGGTCTCCCTGATCGAGCCCGACAGTGAGCTCTACAACACCGGGATCGTCGACGTGTTCCACCGCTACCCGAAGATGTACATCGTCCGACCGCAGTTCTTTCTTCCAATCATCACGCTGCTGCGGAATGCAGCGATGAACTCGCTCAAGTACAAATCGGAGCTGGCGCTCGTTAAGGCGCAGAACATTGACATCACGAACTTCGAAACCGAGCTCGAGACGTTCAAGACCTCATTCGCGAAGAACTACGACCTCGCCTCCAGGCGCTTCCAAACGGCGATTGATGAGATCGACAAGTCGATCGACCACCTGCAGAAGACGAAGGAGGCCCTACTCGGCACCGATCGAAACCTTCGTCTTGCAAACGACAAAGCGCAGGACGTTACAATCAAAAAGCTAACTCGGGGCAACCCGACGATGGCTGCCAAGTTTGCCGAACTCAAGAATCAAAATCCTTCCGATGCCGAATAGGTCAGGATACGGGCCAGATGCAGACAATCAAGGAGGCGATTCCCTGTGACAATCCCTAAAGCAAGCGTAGATTCAAACGCCGGAGTAGCTGCTGCGGCTATCCCGGCGATAACGCCCCCCAAATTGCTGCCTGCGATTCATGATGCCGCCCAACAGGCAAGGAGCCTACGGCAGGTACTCCAAGACGACAAACAGCGCATTGGCTGCTTCCTTGGTGCGGGGTGCCCACTTGGAATATACGACGCGGCAGGTAGCAAAAGCGTCGTTCTCATTCCGGCAATTGTCGAGTTGACCAAGCGAGTCGCAGACGGACTCAATGCAGCAGACACCGCGCTCGGTGCCACCTCGAAGTTAAAAGCTAACTGGGATGCACTCTGCGCTGAATGCAAGCCGCCGGACGGCCAAGATCCAACCGTCGAGGACGTGTTGACTGAACTACGGACACTTGCCAATCGCCGGGGCAGTGCCGAAATCCTTGGGATGAGCAAGAAGGATTTGGGTGAACTCGATGACAAGGTGTGCGCTCTCATCTCAGCGGAAATGCGGAAACCACTTCCGGGGTACCGCAACTCATACAACCGTTTTGCGTCATGGATTGGCGGTGTGCACAGAGACTCTCCCGCAGAGATATTCACACCCAACTATGACTTGCTCTTTGAACAGGCTCTTGAGCAGCATCCGCTTCCGCATTTCGACGGCTTCGTAGGCTCGCGTGAGCCGTGGTTTGACCTAGCCTCGATCGAACATGACATGATCCCAGCACGATGGACGCGGCTGTGGAAGCTCCACGGTTCCATCAATTGGGAAAAAAACGAAGAAACAGTGAACGGAAAAAAGGTCACTCGGGTTGTCCGTGTTACTCGTGAGGCGGCTGCCGGCAAAGTGATGATCTTTCCTTCGCATCTCAAGTATGACCAGAGCCGGCGGATGCCGTACCTTGCCATGCTGGATCGACTCCGCGCCTTCTTCCACGGGAAAGACGCACCGAGGCTTGTCGTGTGCGGCTATTCCTTTCTGGACGATCATCTCAATGAAGTTCTGCTAGATGGGCTTCGGGGCAATCGCAACGCTCAATGCTTTGCATTGATGTATTCAGGGCTGGACAAACATCCTAGGGTTGTTGAATACGCAGAGAAACAGAGCAATCTGACGGTTCTTGCTTGGGATGGGGCTGTAGTCGGAACACGTGTTGGTGGCTATCGAACCGGAACGTCGGGCGGCACTGAACATGCGCCTTGGCTACTGGAAGAGACATTGGCAGGAGGGGATCCAAAGATATTGCACCCGCGCAGTCGTCTTGGCGATTTTCACTACTTCGGTCTCTTCCTTGAACAACTTTGCGGTGGGGGCGGTCATGACACGCAACCAGCCGTCTAATCCGGATCCGTCCCGACTTGGCACGGTCGAGGATGTGAACGGTTCGAGTGTCAGCGTGAAGCTGTCAGACAGCACGCCCGGTGGACTCCTTTTCGTGAATGGCGAGGCCTACCGCGTGGGACAAGTCGGAGGCTTTGTGCGAATACCGTCTGGATACGTCGATCTATATGGCGTGATCTCGCAGGTTGGAGCAGGCGCTGCGCCGGGTCTCCCGGAGCTTGCGCCGCAATTCGGCAATCGATGGTTGAGAGTCGAACTCGTCGGGCAGGGCCGGCGCGGCACCAAATTCGAGCGAGGCATTGCGCAGTACCCCTCAATTGGAGATTCCGTCCACGTCGTCACCGAATCCAACCTAAAGACGGTCTATGCGCCTGGGGATGACGATGGCTACGTTGCCGTGGGGCGCGTCGCGAGCGCTGAATCAATCCGAGCCTATCTGGATATGAACCGTCTGGTAAGTCGACATTCGGCGGTCGTCGGCAGCACGGGATCGGGGAAGTCAAACGCAGTCGCCAACATTCTAGGAACTGTTTCTGATCCCGAGCAATTCAAGGCTGCGCGAGTCGTGTTGTTTGACTTGCATGGTGAATATGCAAAGGCGTTCGGCAATCAGGCCAGAGTGTTTCGTGTTGGAGCAAACGCACGAGCAGGAGAACGGGAACTACGTGTCCCTTTTTGGGCGCTGACGGCGGAAGAGTTTATTTCCATTGCAATGGGGCCTGTATCCGGAGCGCCGTTGACTCTGCTTCAGGAGCGGCTGCTATCTGCCAAGCGGGCGTCGAAGCCTGGCGGAACCCCGCACGGCATGTCAGAACTTGCCGTGACAGTCGATACGCCGCTACCGTTCTCCGTGTATCAGCTGTGGCATGACCTCTATTCGTTGCACTGCGCAACCCACACGGTTAGCAGCAACCAAAATCAAACCGAGGCTACGCGAGCCTATATCGAAGATGGTGTTCCATTAAAGAAAGCCGCTGGCGATGCAGACACGCTTGTTCGTCCCCGATTCCAGCCGGTGACTGCTGCCAATGTCTACAAGGGCGTCTACAGCGACCAACAGAGAACACATCTTGACGTGTTGGAAGGCAAGCTCCGCGACCCGCGCATGCAGTTTCTTTTCAATCCCGGCGAATGGGCTGCGTCGAAGGATGGAGTGACCCAGGCGGATCTCGATGCACTGCTTTCGTCTTGGATCGGAGCTGATTCTCCTATTTCCGTTTTCGACCTGTCGGGCGTTCCCACTGCCATTGTGGACGACATGGTCGGAGCCGTTTTGCGAATTCTCTATGACGCAGTGTTCTGGGGTCGCCTACAGCAGGAGGGTGGACGTGAAAGACCATTACTCGTTGTTTTGGAAGAGGCGCACGTATACCTCAGTGCCCAATCGAAGAGTCGTGCGGCCACTGCAGCTCGGCGTATAGCGAAGGAGGGGCGGAAATACGGGGTTGGCTTGATGCTGGTGAGTCAGCGCCCGTCGGAAGTGGATTCGACGATCCTGTCGCAGTGCGGTACCGTCATTGCACTTCGCCTCACGAATGATTCCGACCGTGCTCAGGTTACTTCGTGTGCGTCGGACAACCTAAAAGGTCTGTTTTCGATGCTTCCAGTTCTCCGCACGGGGGAAGCACTGATTGTTGGCGAAGCAGTCAATATGCCTCTCCGCGCAATCATCGACCGACCTCCAGAGGGGTGTCGACCGGATAGTGAAGATCCCGTCGTAGTGGTACCAAAGGATGCGGACGGCAAGCGTGTGAGAAGCGGCGGTTGGACCGAGCCGGTATTGAATGAAAACTACAAACCTTTGGTCGAGTCTTGGCGTAAGCAAGACCCCACTGTGAGCAACCCAGTGGTGACGGTAGAACCGAAAACATAGCATTTCAACCAGGAAGGCGATACACCATGGAACGGACACCTGTCAGCTCAAGCAACATCTCTGCAATTGGCTACGACGCAGACAACCAAGTACTTGAAGTCGAGTTCACCAATGGAGCGGTCTATTCGTACTCGGGCGTTCCGTCCGGCGAATACGAGGGGTTCATTAACGCAGATTCCAAAGGTAAGTATCTTCACGCGAACATAAAGAATCGCTACTCGTTCATGAAGCTCTGAGCCGGCTCTGGATGCTTTTGGCCCATACGTGGTCATCATCAGTGCCTATTGGTCGCGATGGTCGGTACGTGGATGAGGTTTTGACTATGAAGTCGAGTCCAATTGACTGGATCTGCTGCACACCGGTCGTTGTCCCAGGGAGATCGACCGGCCGAAGTGGGACGGGAGCACTCAGACGATGCCATACAGAGCGGTCATTCCCGAACGGCTGCAATCAGGTGAAGGTGAAAGGCAGGTAAGGCCGATCAGCGGGAATTGGCGATCTGGCTGGTCTCGAAGTCTACTGGACAGTCTTCCTGTTTAAGGTGCCCAAGCAGAAGACTGCTCAATGACCTTTATAAAATGCACAGCAGAAAATCCGTCTGGATAAAGAGATATATGCGTTTCGTTTTCTGGATCTTGAGCAGAGGGCTGGCCGCGCATTTTTTCGGCTTGAAAAAGGCCATCCGGGTCGTTCAGCCAGTGTCGGTCATCACGCAACGCAATCTGAATTTCTTCCAGAGATACTTTGAGAAAGCCGTGAAAGCACTGGTGGTCGCATTCGATGGATGTGTCGACGATCCAGCCGGTGATTTCCGGAACGTACCCTTTCTCAAACTTCAGCACTTGCCGCATTGACTCGCTGTCCTCCAGGGCACGACAAACTGCCTCCACTTTCCGGTGCAACTGCCACCCAGCCTTGCGAAGTGTTGACGTACGGTGAATCCAGGCATCCTTCACGGTTCGTCGCAGATAGGTGGATTTCAGTTCCAGCACGAGCAGTCGTCCATCGCGTGCGCAGATCAGATCGATCTCCTCTGAGCGGGGTTCTTCTTCCGACAGAACGACCAGGGTATGACTCACGAGCACTTGGAAGCCTCGTTGGCGGAACAACTCACCCAGCCGTTGTTCTATGCGCCTGGTTTCGTCTCGCGAATCTCCCCTGCGTGCACCCAGTCGGCGCAGGTTGTTTATCGCAGCCGTGGCATTGTTCTGTATGGCCATCATCCAGGGCAACTGAAACAGATGGCGTCCCATCTTCAGCATCGGCCGTTCCTGCAACCGGGGCCGCAAGCCTTCATTGCTCCGACGCAGTTGGTCGGCCAGGTTGATCCAGTCGCTGGTCCAGAAATCCAGGATGGCTTCTGCGGCCTTTGCGTGGCCCTGCGGATATTCTGGACCCGCTGTCCACGGCGTGATTCGAGCGATCTTGGTTGCATGGTCCGACCAAGTGATCGGGAGTCTGATCTGCATTTCGGCCTGCGACAGACCGCCAAATGCCAAGCACCCGAGGGCCCGCCACGGGTGACCGAACTGTCGCAGGTGACGTTGGTAAGGCTGCAGGAAGTCTTCGATGAAGAAAGCTGTCATCAGTTCGCTTGCCAGCAAGGCCCGATAGACGTCGACCTGCGACCCCGCCTCGGTCTGGATGTGCTTGGCCACACCATAGACTTCCTGCAGTTGCAGCCAGGTAGCCATGGCCTTGGCGAAGGCTTGCAGGTTGGTATCAAGGTGCGCTGGGCTGACCAAGGCCAGCGTCTCGGGCGACGCCAACAGCGCCTCCATGCCACGGTACAGCCAGTATTGGTGCAGGCGCGCGAGTTTCCCTCCGTCCCGAAGCCAGACCGCCCTGGCCTCAGCGTCCGTGATGACGATCTCTAACCGCTCGCCCTGTCTGACGAAACGGATACTGTCGTCGTAGCTGAACGCCTCGGCTGAACGGACGATGAAACCGTTCAATTCGACCTGAGCGTCGACCAGCGCCGAGAAGGCGCCATACAGATCATGCCTAGGAGGCGGCCCGTCCTGAGAGGGAAACAGAAATGGTGAGAGGTGGGTGCCCAGCGCAGCGCCGATGGCGTGATCACTCAACCGCAGGCTGGTCGGGTCGCAGGTAGCCAGCTTCCAAGCCAGAATGTCTTCAATGGCATCCAAGGTCTCCTGAATGTCGGGCTCTTCTTGCGTCTGTCGTCCCTCCAACTGGTTCGGGATCAGGTGCTCGAAGGCATACAGGCTTGCATAAGCCAGCAAATCCAGTGCTGCAAGGTCTGCCAAGCGCAGACGTAAGTTCATAACCTCCGAATTGCACACCTGATGCGCTTGCCTGAAGATGCCGAATATCTGAACGAACTCACCGAAGACTGAGGGCTGCACACTGGCCAGCGCTTCGACTTCACGCCATCGCGGTGAATCCTGCCGCAGGACCAATCCAGCATAGCGAGCTGCTCGCTGAACCGCTTCCGGCGCCAAGGCTGCGGCGTGTGCCACAATGGAAGGGCAGGCGAATCGGTCTTGGCCCAGGTAACGTGCGAGTGCCAGAACGAGTGACTCCTGCATCCATGCTTCTTTCGGAAGCGCATGAAGGAAGCTAGCAGACCAGAACGCCGTATGACGTTCTGTCGCAGTCATCTTGTTTTTCCCACGCCTCTGGGGCTTGCCATCAAGGAAAGCCGTGGCAGCGAGGTCTGCGGCTATCAATTCAGACAGGCCGCTTTGGCTTGCATCCAGAAATAGCGTTTCGTAGTACGAGTTCATCGGTTCATCACAAGTAATGTCTGAAATTTGCATTGGAAGGGGCCAATGGCGCCAATATTGAAGTCATTTACCATGCATTCTGCGAGAGCTTCTATATCGGGCAGCTTTCGGAGCACTGGCCGATTGTGTGAATTCGACGTGGCGCCCCTAAGCTGACGTTGGAAAATTTCCCCAAGGCAGCCCCCGGCTAGGAGTGGGCCGTGGCAACAGTCCCTTTCCGGGTAGCGGCCCAAGGCAGTAGATCGGTGCCAACCACGACGGAAACTCTTGGGCCTAGAGACTCCGCTCGTTGTGGGTTTCAGCCAAGAAGACGGCCAGCGTCGAGGCGGCGCCCACGGCGAGCCTGGCGTGGCGCGGCTGCAACCCCTTGGCGCCGGCTGCCTTTCCGTGCCCGGTGCCGTAGTGGTTGCGAAGTTCGGCGACGCCTTGTGTGATGCTGGCGAGGTTGCTTAGAAGCCGCTTGATCGTGTCGCTGGCCTTAGCCTGCTCAGGAATGTCTGCCGGCGTGAGGTCGAGCTCTCTGGCCGTCAGCTTCACAAGCTCTGGAATGTCGGCGTTCTTGGAGAACTGAACCGCGCGCTCGGTGAGGATGGTCTTGCAGCAGCTTTCAACGAGCTCCTTGGCGGTGCCAATGGCAAGCCCAGGATCGTTGCCAACTGCGGATTCCATGCGGGTGATCTGCTGAGCGACGTAGCCAGGATCGGTCCCCGCAAGGGTCTCGCGCGCCGCAGCGAGGCCAGGGGTCTGGACAAGTCCAACAAAGCGCCCAACGTAGACGGGGCGGCCAGACATCCTGGTCTTCTCCACGAGCTCGAAGCCATCATTGCGCAGATACTGGTTAAACATCTGGCACATCCGTTCGGACTCGGTGGCATCAGGCCGGACGACTGGATGCAGCGTCTCGCAGAGGAATCGCAAGAACACCTCGTCGTCGCCGTGCTTCAGGTTGAAGCGGTCGTCGTAGAAAACCCAGTCTTCGTCCCAGTCGAAGTTGTTGACTCGGTGCTGCCAAATGTCGCCCGCCGCATTTGGGAATCTGCTGTCGGTCGAGGGGAGCTTTTGGAGGTCGAACAGTCGCGAGAGAAATTCCGACTCCTCTAGCCTCCCACTCCAGTTGACCTTCTCGACGAATATGGCATCGATGATGTCGCGGCGCGTCAGCTCGGTGATTTTCATGGTGTTGCTCCCAAATATTCTCGTTGGTACTTGGATTGCGATTTTCTGGCTATCTTAACCTTCGCAGAGTTTGCTCATTTCGCCAGCGAGAGCAGCGTCAGAATGGTGGTGTCCGGCAGTTTCACAGACTGGGACACGACTTCGAAGCGGTAGGCGTCGCGGCCTGATATCCAGCGGTTTGCTTGCTCACGTTTGGGTCGCCCCATGCCTGATGTAACTCCAAACGCCATTCGAAAAGCATCTGTATCCTGGTGTAGCTCGTGGATAACGTAGAAGTCGAATGGGAACGACGCGCTACGCTGGTGCCAGACGAGATTGGTTTGGCTATGGCAAGCCAGGCATGCGGCCGTCATTGTCCGTTTGACCAATTTAATTGCGGCCGCCGTTAGACTCGCGCTGAAGTCCTTGGCGAGCGTCGAGGCCGAATCCAGCGTGACCTGCTTGTCCTGAATCCATGGCTCGACCAGATAGTCCGGCAGGATGAGCTGACTGGCATAGCTATTGGCGTAGGCCTCCACCGACTTGGCCACGGCATTTTGTGGCCCTATATCCTCTTTGGCACAAAGAAATGACCCCGTCTTGCGGTCGCAAATCCAATGGGCGAGTTCGTGGGCCAACGAAAACCGCTGACGCCCCTCTACGCTCACCGAGCTGACGCTAATGATCGCGCGATCGCCATAGGCTACTAGGCGCGCTTCACATCCCCCAAGCGGGCGATAGCGCACTTCAGCGTTGTGGTCGTTAGCGATGCCATCAAGGTCAATATGGCTCGGGTTGGTAACGCCATAGCTCCAAAGCAGTCTCTCGGCAGGTGACATTCGCGATAGATCAAAGGCCATCGTCATTGGGTTTTATCGCCCCCATGGCCACCAAGTCGTCGTAGAGGCTTTGCCAATCGGATTCGGTCTGTTGTTTGCCGTCTCGGAATGCAAGCCCGAGGCTGCGATCTCTCTGAAAAAGGTCTTGGATAATTTGCTTGATCCGGTCGGGGGATAGACGGATGGCTGGCACGGGGCGAGCCGCAGTAGGTGGCCTGATCCGTGTCTTCGATTGCACCATGCGTTGGCGCAGAACCCCTGCAGCGGCTTCGCGCATGGCGAACTTCACTTGTGTGGCGATGGCATCGAGGTCTTCTCCGTCTTCAAGCGCCTCTTGGTGCAACTCGGCATCGGTTGTCGCCATGAGATCGTCCAAAGCCGCTGCACGGAGCGACGCGATTTCCGCGCTGATCTTCGATGTGCTCATGATTTCCTCCTGCCCGGATATAGTTTTTCCAAGCCGCGACGGAATCGTCTCCTTGCGGTCTCGTATTGCGTAGCAGTCATCTCTGAAAGCTCACGAATCTCTGACGCTGTCTGTCCGTCCTTATGGCCCATGATGATCCAATTGATGTCATCGTCATTTTTAAAGTGGGCGTCAATGGCGTCGGCGTCAGCTTTGGCACGTTCCTGCCGCTCTTGGCGCTCCTCAATTTCGAGGGCCTGCTCCACGATGCAGGGATTGGCATGACCCAGCGCACCGAGGGCGTCCTCGGCGGTGGCATCTTCGGCAGCCATGGACTCTATATTGACGGTCATTGTTTGAGTTAGGGACTCGTGCGAGTCGTTCGCGATGCCTTTGATCGTCATGACCATGAAGGCCATGAAGGGCACCGATTTCTTCCATGTCCGACCCTTGCTACCGTGTGCCGCATTCATGGCGCGGACAACCGCTTCGTTGAGCAGCTCCATCGGATTCTGGTATTCAGTGCCAAACAGGCAATAGGTAGCCGCCTTTTTCAACCTGGCTGCGTCCTCCTTTGTGAGCTCCTCAATCGCCTGACGGAGGTCGTCAGGTGTTGCGCAATCGTCATCTAGCGTGTCGTCTAGTTCCAATGTCTACCCCATGGCTTCGCTGTTGTGTATGCGGAGCAGTTTCAGAATCCGGACACGATCAGGTGCCTATGTCCGGGATCGAATTTTCCTCCGCATAGGTTATTGAGCAGCAATTGTGCTGCGACAGGAGCTTCACATGAACACTAAACGCAACCAGCATGTTGTACCGCACCAGGATGGATGGGCCGTCCGGGGCGCAGGCGCCCAACGCGCCACCGAAACCTTTGACAGAAAGACCGACGCGGTCCAACGCGGACGCGAAATCGCCCAAAACCAAGGAACCGAACTAGTGATCCACCGGCGCGACGGGCAGATTCAGTCCAAAGATAGCCACGGCCATGATCCGTTCCCGCCCAAGGGCTGATGGTGGCGGGCCGCTTTTCGGCCCGCTTTCCCACTCTATACAAGGACCGCAAGATGATTGACATTCGATTTGAAATCAATGGCCGTCGCATTGAACCGCGCAATATGGGTGATGCGTTGGAGGCTGCGATGCTTGCAGCAGTTGACAAGGGTATACGCCAAAAGGTGGGTTCTTGCCGGTGCCCTGTACACGGCCAAGCGCCCAAATTGGTAGGTAAGGGCCGAGGTTTCGACAAGATCAGCTTCGAGGTTTCGGGGTGCTGCGAGAAGCTCATCGAAGACGTGAAGCGCAAGCTTGGGTCTGGCTGAGGCATGCGGGTTCTAAGAAGCAGTTGGAGCGTATCCATGGCCTCAATACAGTTTAGCGGCGCGGCGATCCTGCTCTCATGAACCCAGCGGCCTCGAACAACCACGTCGCTAGGTGACAATCAACGAGATTGGTCGCGTTCACTCGGCAACCAATCGTTCCGTCGGACTGGTTTTGGCGAGGCTTGAATGTCTGCGTTGAGCGGCCGCTTTGGTTCAGAGTAGTCATTAGGGCCAATTTACTGACCAACGGCCGCTGACCAATTGATTGCTGCCGTTGGTAGCGCAGAGCGCCAGTGGCCGGATTGGCCGACCTCCGGCCCGCCATAGAGCCAGAATGAAGGTCTCTACTACACCCAACACCTGCCATTAAAGGCAGTTGCTCCGTTGAATGCCTGCTTGTGTCCAGTAAGGTGCTGCCAGCGGTCGAACAGGCATGGTCGCCAAGTGTTTGGTCAAAGCAGCCCTTTGCCCAGATTTGTTGAATAAGGTGCTACAGCATGTGCTTGAGGTGAATTAGGAACGCGGGGTCATAATTTTCCTCTACGTGATTGTTGTTCCACAGTCCCGATTCACGCACGCGCCCCCTGTCTGAATCATGCCCGAGCCAGGCATTTGAGGGAGGGTCACTCGCGGGTTTTCCAAGATTGCTGAGGAGAGCAATCGCGTTTCGCTCTAGGTAACCACGTTGGCTGGTCGGACTTGGTACATCGTTGATTTCAAGCCAGAGGAAGGGCATTGACCCAATTACCTTGCTGACGGTTACTTCGAGGCTTGCCTCTAGCTGCTTCACATCGTCACGGCAGATACCCAACTGTGCAGCAGCTTTGCCCGGATCATTACCGAGTCCCCACGAATCCAGCCCATCAATGGAGTTCCTCTTGCGCAATGCGCTACCGACTAAGAGGCGGAAAATCGAGCCACGATGGTTCCCCCCCATACTTTTCGCGGTTCCGCGGTGCTGGCCAAGTCGGTTCCACAGGGTGGTTTTGGATGTGGTGGTCAGGGCATGGGTTCCGACCCGAGTCACTCTCGGGCCTAAGCCAGAGTGGGTGCGTAACTCCCCCTCCTCGAAGAAGAAATAGATCCCTCGCTTGGGCCATTCCATGCGGCCATCACACTCCGAGAGTCGCCGCTTGCCCCCGCATCGCTCCTCGACTCGTTCCAAGAGGCGGTAGAACTCGACTAGATCGTCCAGTCTAGCCATGGTGCTTGCCTAACCATGACAGTTGCTCGCCTATCCGCATGCCTTCCATGGGCACTTGGATGCCTGCGGCCAGTCTGAGCAATCTCGGCATCAAGAATTCACGATACCGTGCCCCGGCCAGCACCACGACCTGGTCGCCAGGTGAAATCAACCCGGATAGCTGTCCGCCGACCTTTTCAGCCCATGCCCTTCGTTCAGAAATAGGCATTTCGTTCAAGGTCTGTTCGTAGGGGGCAATGACTTCGTCAGGATTGATCAGACCATGCCTGGCTGAAAGGATGTACCAGGGCATATCCATGGATTCAACGTAGGCGCGTGCCTTCTGAAACCAGTTAGACCGATACAACTCCTTCGCCTCACAAGGCACGCTCTGCTTCAAGGAGACACAGGAAACCAAATAGATGGTGGACATTTAATTCATCCCAGTTTGATCGAATCTGATGTGGCAGGTCAGTCCACCAGGACACTGAACAGCATATCCGCGAGCACGATGGTCAAGGACCAGGGTGCGAAGCGTGGCAGTGAGACTCATGTCGGAAAGCTGGATAGTCAGGATCTACAGGCGACGGCAGCGGAGCCGCCCCAACGCGGCATCCTCAATAGCCCGCGCAAAGTAGTGTGATGGCGCCCACGTACCCCCTTGCGCAACGAATCGAGCGGTGGCGTCGATCACGCCACCGTTGCTTTCCGAAACAGCCAGCACGGGGGCCAATGTGGTTTCGGCGAGGGCAAATTGTTGCCTGACAAATTTGCTTGAGTCGATGCGGCCATCGTCATCAATAGCGAGGATGGCAAACGTGCTACGAACAACGCGGACCGGAACGCGGTCAACGACTTCGACGGCAACGTCGGCCATCCGCACGCGTTGTCCCGCGAATGCGGGCAGGCGATAGTTGGCCGGATCTCGCAGCATCCGTTCAAGTTTGGCGTTCGCCAGGCGGCATAGGGTGCCGTCGTCAGCGATGAGGAATCTGTGGCAACGCAAGCTCATGGATGAACATGACTTATCAACTGTGGCGCTCGCCTGAAGGCGGCGATATAAAAAGTGCGGAGCTAATTTTACTTTCTCGCTGGCGGGTGAGTTGGACGTTGGCTACGGTGTTCCCGATCTACCAGGTGGCTGACACGTCGCCTGGTTCACTTCAAAAGGCCAGCGATGAACGGGAAGAGCTCCGGCAGCACGCCGAATTTCACCCCATTTTCGAGTAAGCGTTGCCAGTGGATTCGCTCCCCGAGCGCCACTGGAGTTCGCCGCTTTGAATTCCAGCATGGACGATGATGGAGACGGTCGCCACCCTTTTCGGTGCCGCCAGTCTGGTCGCGGGTGTGGCGGTCACGATGAGCGGCCTCAGGGCCCGCAAGATGCGAAACCCGACGATTCCGCCTGGCTGGCTTCCGGTGCTATCCACCGAGGCGCTGACGCAGCACCTGGGGGCGGCTGCCCTGATCGCCTCCATCCGGGTGAAGACGGGACTCGCGCCGGCCAACTTCGAGCGGGATTACGGGCAGACGATTGACCGGTTCATGGCCTTTGTCCAGTTGCTGCCGGCCTCGGAATCGCATCACCACGCTCAGCCCGGCGGCTTGCTGCTGCATGCACTGGAGACGGCCAATATTGCACTTCACCTACGCCGTGCCCAGGTTCTGCCGCCGGGTGTCGCGCCGGAGGACATCCAGCGGCGTGAACATCGTTGGACGTTCGGGGTGTTCCTGGCGGCGCTGATCCACGATGTAGGCAAGCCCTTGGCGGATTTGCACATCGTCATCGCCAAGCGGCGTGGCGAGGGAACCTGGTCGCCCTTGGCCGGCGCCATGGCCGAGTGTGGCGCGACGCGTTATCGGGTCACGTTTGGAACTTCGCGTGGCGCCCCCGATGGCGCGCCGGGTGTCAGGAACTATGCTGCTCACCAGCGCATGGGCATCTTTCTGCTGCAGCGACTCGTGCCCCAGTCCACGCTGGCGTGGCTGTCGGAAGATGCGGAAATGCTGTCGCAGCTCACCGCTTTTCTCTCGGGTGAGGATAAATCCAACGCCATCGCCTGGATTGTGACCCAGGCGGATCGGGAGTCGGTGCGACTCAACCTGCTCACGGGGCTGCGGACGCGCTTCGCTTCGGCTCGGGCGGTACCGCTGATCGAGCGGCTGATGGAGGCCTTGCGCAGGATGTTGGCGGAAGGCGGTTGCCTGCCGCTGAACCGCCCAGGTGCGGCCGGGTTTGTCGCGGACGGCCAGGTCTGGTTCGTTTCCAAGCGCCTGGCGGACGAGGTGAGGGGGTATCTCGCGACGCACGAGTCAGCCGCAGGCATTCCTGGACCCGAGAAGAACGATCGGCTGTTCGATGTTTGGCAGGAATATGGAGCCCTGATCGCCAATCCAGAAACCGGTGGTGCGATCTGGCGTGTTCGGGTGCAAGCGGGCGGGTTCGACCAGATACTGACCTTGCTGCGTTTTCCTCTGGAGAAGGTCTATCCCTCGCCTGAGCACTATCCGGCGAACTTCGTCGGCCGGGTCATCCCGCTGACTGATGGACGCGAAGCGGGCGAGACGCTGCCACGTGCCTCGGCCGAAGAGGTCGCCCTGACACTGGAGCGTGCGCGCAGTGCCGACACCCCGCCGGATGCGGGCAGCCTCTCGCCAGTCGATGTCTCGGCTGCCAGGCTACCTCCGATGCCGAACCCCGGCGGTGATCCGGAGGCGTTGCACGCCGCAGCAGAAGAATTTCTCGAAGAGGATGACGCCACCCATTTCTTGCCCAGGCCACCGGATGGCCATCGCATCGCACCCATGCGACTGCCGGACAAACCGATCAAGCCAGATGGGTTGGCCAAGCCCAAGGCAGCACCCCAGGGCCCTTCCGATGC
This sequence comes from uncultured Thiobacillus sp., assembly GCA_964466195.1. GTDB lineage: Bacteria > Pseudomonadota > Gammaproteobacteria > Burkholderiales > Thiobacillaceae > PFJX01. The sequence goes on along the minus strand of CAYXMQ010000001.1, from coordinate 19,024 downwards.
GGCGCTGCGTTTCATGGGCTGGCTGCAGCAGGGCCTGGCCAATGGCAGCATCGCCCACAACGAGACCGGTGCCATGGTGCACTTCGCGGCGGAGGGGATGCTGCTGATCTCTCCCCGCATTTTTCGGCACTTCGCGGAGCGGTTTGGCGAGAAGGGCGACGGCACCCCTTCCACCCTGGCGGAAGACAAGCTCGGTACCGGCATCCAGCGCGAAGTGATCAAGGCCGGCTGGCATCTGCTCGGCCCCAAGAAGACCAACGTGCACAAGTATCAGGTGGTGCGGCGCAACGGCAAGGGCGGCAGCCAGCTCTCCGTGATGATCATTCGGGAGCCGCAGCGCTTCATCGAGCCGGTGCCGCCGGCCAATCCGCATCTGGTCAGATCGGATATTGAACTCGATGCAAAGCGGGAACTGGATTGATGAAGGGATTGAGGAAGCGAGTGGCTATGGGATTTATCGAAAGAAATGATGCGAGTTTGGTCATCGTGCCGGACTGGGCTGAGTTCTGCGACTGGGTCAAAGAAGCCGGCTACGGCGAGGCGGTTCTGGATATCAACGACAGTCGTTGCCTGGCTTTGCAGGCGGCGTTCCTGGAAGAAACCCATGAACTGCTGTTTGCTGGGGAGATGTCGCCATGAACGTTCAACCCGCCCAGCTCCAGCCCATACTCGACCGGATTGTCGCCAGCCACCGACCGCGCGCGGTGTTCCTGATTCGTGGCGAGATCGTCTCCTGTCCCGCCGGCGGCGTGATCGAGGCGCGCCATCTGCAACGGCCCGGGGCGATCTTCGTCGGGACCTATGACTGCGAGGCGAGCGAGGCCATGCTCCTGGAAGACCTGCAGGCCGCCGGGGCCGGGACGGAATAGCCATGGCCTATCCGGTCGAGAACCTGCTGCGCCGGCCGGTGGAGTTCATCCCTGCCGGGGTGTTCTTCACCGCTGCCCTGGGCCTGGTTCTAATGCCGGAAACTTTTCTGTTGCCGCCGGTACTCGCTTATCTGGCCGCTGCCGGTCTGGTTCTGTATGCAGGTTGGCGTCTTGCCCAGGGCAGCCGGCTGTTGCGCTATCAGGCCAACCTCAAGCGCTTGCCCCGCTACAGTCTGGCGTCGGAGGCCATTCCCTGGTCGGAGCGGGCGCTGTTCCTGGGCATGGGGTTTCAGTGGGATCGTCGCCACACCCAGCGGTTGTACGACGCCCATCAGCCCGAGCACCGCGTGCTGCTGCAGCCCGGCATTCTGTATCGGGCTGCCAGAAGGCTGGAACGCAGTGCAGAAGGCACGCTGTTTGACGGGCTGGCGCGGATTTCCCGTAGGGATGCCTGGTGGAATCCGCTGGCGCCGTTGCCGTCGGTGGGCGGTGATCCGGCCATCCATGGCGTGGAGCCGGACGAGGACGCAGTATGGATGGACCTCTCCGAGCGGGTGGGCCACATGCTGGTGCTGGGCACCACCCGGGTCGGCAAGACGCGGCTGGCGGAGATCCTCATCACCCAGGACATTCGCCGTGGCGACGTGGTGATCGTGTTCGATCCCAAGGGCGATGCCGATCTGTTGAAGCGCATGTATGCCGAAGCCAGACGAGCGGGGCGGGAGGACGAATTTCACTTCTTTCATCTGGGCTACCCGGAACTCTCCGCCCGCTACAACCCGGTGGGCAGTTTCTCGCGGGTGACCGAGGTGGCCACGCGCATCACCAACCAGTTGCCCAAGGAGGGCGAGGGCGCCAACTTCGCCCAGTTCGTCTGGGGCTTCGTCAACGCGATGTCCAAGGCCATGACCGCCCTGGGCCGCACACCGTCCTACCAGGATATTTACCACTACGCCAACGACATCGAGCCCCTGGTGCTGGACTACTGCCAATTCTGGCTCGACCGTGATCCGGGCGCGGTGGGCTGGCGCGAGGAGATCGAAGCGCTGGAGGTGGATCCCAAGTCCCTGGACCGGGCCATGAAGAACCGTGACCTGGGCGTGATCAAGCTTCTCGAATACATCCGTGGCAAGGGGCTGCACGATGACACTGCGGCGAGCCTGATGAAGATCATCAGCTACGAGCAGAGCTACTTCAACAAGCTGGTGGCCTCGCTGATCCCGCTGCTGGAGAAGCTCACCACCGGCAAGGTGGCCGAGTTGGTCTCGCCGGACATGAGCCGGCTGGATGATCGGCGGCCGTTATTCGACTGGATGGGTGTGATCAACCGGGCCGGCATCGTTTACGTCGGCCTGGACGCGCTGACCGACTACGAAGTGGCCGGCGCCGTCGGCAACTCGATGTTCTCCGACCTGACCTCTACCGCCGGGCGCATCTACAAGCATGGAGAGACCTACGGCCAGTCAGCCTCGGCAGCCAAGCGGCGCATCTCGATCCACGCAGATGAGTTCAACGAGTTGATCGGCGACGAGTTCATTCCGCTGCTCAACAAGGCCGGTGGCGCCGGCTACCAGGTGGCGGTCTATACCCAGACCTGGTCCGACGTGGAGGCGCGCATCGGCTCCCGCGCCAAGGCCGAGCAGATCGGCGGCAACCTCAACACGTTGATCATGTTGCGGGTGAAGAACACGGATACCGCCAGGATTCTCACCGACCAACTAGACGAGGTGGAACTGGTCACCAGCATGAGCGCGAGCCAGGCGTCGGACAGCAACAACCCGCTGGATTTCTCCGATTTCACCAGCCGCAATGAGGATCGGCTCAGCGCCCGCCTGGGCCCGATGATCGGTCCGGCGGATCTGGTGCGCCTGCCCAAGGGCCAGGCCTTCGCGTTGATCGAAGGCGGCAAGCTCTACAAGTTGCGCATGCCGCTGCCGGACGCCGCCCATGACCCGATGATGCCGGAGGATCTGGCCGCCGTGGCCGAGGACATGCAGTCGAGATACCTGCGGGTCACGCCGGGTGAGTTCGCGCCCGGTTCGGGCTGGGGCTCGGGCTTGGAAATAGGCGATGCCGGTTCCCGAGCCGACGATTGGTTGCGGCAAGCTGTCGTGGAGGGCAAGGGCAGTGACCTTTAAGCGGGGAGAGGGGCTGGCGGCCCATGATGTTTTCTTGTGGCCGCTGAAGCTGGTGTTCTATGCCTGGCTCACGCTGGCTCTGATGGCATTGGCGGCGATGGGCATGGAAATCCTGCTGGCCAAGCAGGTCTGGGGCGATAAGGTGTTTAGTGACAGCGCGGCGCTGGCGCAAGTGCAGCAGACCCTGCACCAGGATATCGAACTCACCCATAGCCTGCGGCCGGAGGCTCCCCTGACTGGACTGGCCGAGGCCTTCGCCAGAGGAGTGTATGGGTTCTTCTTCCAGTTGATTCCCTTCGAGCGCTGGATGACCAACGCCGCGCTGCTACCGGCCAACCCCGACATCCCCGCCTATGGCGGCGACATCATCGCCCGCAATCATCTTGTCTATCACCTACAGGACGAGCTCTACCTGGCCATGGTCCGGGCGCAGATTTTCGGGGTGCGGCTGGCGATATTGATTGGGGCGACGCCGTTGTTCCTGCTGGTCTGGTGCCTGGGATTGGTGGACGGCCTGGCCCAACGCAGCATCCGGCGCGCCTGCGCCGGCCGGGAATCTTCTTCGATGTACCACCGTGCCAAATTCTTCCAGTTTGCCGGCCTGGGAACGGGGGCAATGCTGTATCTGATGTGGCCTGTCAGCATCCGGCCGGAATGGATCGTGCTGCCCCTGGCATTGCTGATTGGGGTGCTGTCGCGGGTGCAGTGGACTTACCTCAAGAAGTATCTTTGATGTCTGCCCATACTTGATGCCCAGCCTTGTCAGGATGAATATCGCCCTGGCTTAGGCACTTCATGAAAGGGCAAATCCATGTTCCACGGCAATCCCACGCTCGAAATCGCCAGCGGACTGAAGGTGTTACGCGATCGCATTGCGGCCGCCCAGGTTCCCTCCTCGAAGCTGGACGAGACGCTCAACATCGCCACCTGGAACATCCGTGAGTTCGGCAAGGTTCGTCGTTCCGAAGCGGCCATCCATTACATCGCAGAGATCATTGGCCAGTTCGATCTGGTCAGCCTGACAGAATTGCGCGATGACCTCAGCGACCTGGGGCGTGTGCTGAAGATCCTCGGTCCTTACTGGCGGGTGATCTATTCGGACATGATTCCGGACCCTGGCGGCAACCGAGAGCGACTGGCTTTTGTGTATGACCACCGCGCCGTGACCTTCACCGGCCTGGCCGCCAGCGTCAATCCGCCGCGCAAGAAGTCCGGCAGTGAATATGTGCCGGAATTTACCTGGTGGCGCATGCCCTATATGGCTTCGTTTTCTGCGGGGAATTTTGATTTCGTGGTCATCGTCGCCCACATTCGCTGGGGTGATAAACAAGCCGACCGACTGCCGGAGATCCGCTCCCTGGCCGAATGGGTGGACCTGAAGCGGCAGCAGAACACCGCCGAAGACAAGGACATCCTGGTGATGGGCGACTTCAATATTCCCAGCCGCAAGGGGGCGCTGTTCGAGGCAATCACCGGCAAGGGATTGAGCATCCCGAAGGCGCTACAGAAACTGGAGTTCGGCTCAGACCTGGCCAAGGGCAAACGCTACGATCAAATCCTGCATTACCCGACTTATCCGGATAACTTCACCAACCTGGGTGGCGTGCTCGACTTTTATCAGGGCGACAGCGAACCCCTGTTCCCAGGCCTGACCAAGACCAAATTCACCTACCAGCTCTCCGATCATCTACCGCTCTGGATGCAGATGAATACCGACATCGATGGAGTGCAGTTGGACCAGATCATCAGGGCTCGTTCGATGAGGAAACCTCGGTAGCGGACTTGGTCAACCGAATCCAGTTCACGCTTGGCATCCAAGGTCAGGCGGGAATATGCGGGTGGTTGTCATGGGCCAAAGGTTCTATGACCAGACGGAAGTGCGTATTCTCATGGCATTGACCAGCCGTTCTCATCAAACTTGACCAATCAAGTACATCTGACTGACCGGAATCGAATCGGATAGCTGCCCTTGGTCATTGCTTATCGAATGCACACTGCTCGGCCATTGCGGTCAGTGGCGCTCTACTCCACGAACGGCCGCAATGCACTGGTCAGCGGCCGTAGGCTAGGAAATTTACCTGAATGACCGCTCCGACCTTCAGGCTATAGCAGGATTCGACCCTAACCTGCCCATCACACACCAAAGAAGCCGCCAATCATCAAAAAAAAGGGGCCGCAGCCAAGACGTTCACTTAATCTGTTGAAATTTGAAAGGTCGACGACCTGATGCAATCGGGCCTCCGAGAGGCCCGATGCCTTTTGGGCAGCAGTGTCATCGGAACCGCTCCACCGATTCCGGGTATCCTATCGGCAGGAATCGCGATTGAGGGGCGATATGGCCGACTTGCTGTTGATTGGCGCGGGGTTCAGCCGCAATTGGGGCGGCTGGCTCGCGACGGAGGCGTTCGAACATCTTCTGGGAAGCCTGGAAGTCGCCAGAGACCCAGCCCTGCGGCGGCTGCTCTGGAAGCACCAAGAGCGAGGCGGGTTCGAGGCCGCGTTGGCGGAGCTGCAAGCACAGTACGCCCAAGACCCAGGTTCAGCCGGTGGGCAACTCATGGCGTTGCAGGACGCGATCAAGCGGATGTTCGACGACATGAACGCGGCCTTCATGGCGGCTGGGGACTGGCAATTCGGACAGCAGCACATCGAACGCCAGATCGGCACCTTCCTGACTCGCTTCGACGCCATCTTCACGCTGAACCAAGACGTGCTTTTGGAGCACCACTACGTCAACGACAACATTGCCCTGATCGGCAAGAAGAAGTGGGCCGGAGCCGAGCTGCCTGGCATGAGGCGAGTTCCGCCACAGGAGCCGATGCACGCCAATTTATGGTCTCGCTCTACGTGGAGCCCTCTCGCAGAGGATGGCTTCAAGGCTGACACTAGCTTCCAGCCGATCTACAAGCTGCACGGCTCGTCGAACTGGACGCGGACGGATGGCCAGTTGCTGCTCATCATGGGCGGGGCCAAGGTTCGGGAGATCGGGCAAACGCCGATCTTGAACTGGTATGCCCGGGTGTTCGAAGAGAGTCTTTCGGCTGCAGGAGCGAAGCTCATGGTCATAGGCTACGGCTTCCGGGACGAGCACATCAACGCCGTCATCGCGCGTGCGGTCGAGCGCGGCTTGAAACTCTTCATCGTCGCTCCCGAGGGCGCGGAGCTGGTCAGGCGGCTCAACCCCACTCGCGCGCCTGGCCAGATCGTCGCTCGGACCCCGCTGGAAGAAATGATCGAGGAGTCCCTCATTGGCGCCTCACGGCGCGGCTTGCGCGAGATATTCGGCTACGACGACGCCGAGTTCGGCAAAGCGATGCGGTTCTTCGCCGCCTAGGGACGCCAACCGCCAGAAGCAACCCGCCCCCAAGCTGGGTGAATTTTGGCCACGCTTGAAGGCTACACATCTGGTCCAGCTAGTGGTGTTCATGATGTTGTTCCCTGTAGCCTAGCTATAGCTATTTGGCTTTATCGGTTAGCTGAAACTCCTGGCAAAAGTCCGTCGGGTCAATTGGTCGAGAAACTTTGGCTTATTAAAGTGCTTCAACTGCGGGGAGAACTCACCCTCATCATTCTGCCAACTCAACTGATGCCAAAGAATCTGCATCAGTCGTTGCATCAGATTATCAGCGGGGATAGCTTTTTTCTGCTGCAAATTGTTGACCATATTCGAAAAATAGCCTCTGGGTTCATCAACCCGTTCAGCCAGTTCTGCGTGCATGCCCTGGATTTCCTCGTAGGAAGTCTTAAGAGTGGTTTTGAGTTTGCTCATGTCCAATTCCACCTCTGCACCGAGCAAGGGGAGCATCTGCTCTTCAAATTTCTCAAGCCGGTCGCCTTTGTCTTGTCGGCTGAAACTCGCTCGCAACATGATCAAGAACAGGAATGCAACATCAGCCTCATCCAGCATCGATAATGCGTGCATATCATGGCTGGTCCAGTTGCGGGCGTTTTTCAGCACCGCAGCAAAGGCCTTGTCAGGTGACTTTAGCTCCTTTGACTTGAAAACCACCTTGTCCCAGTCCTGGGTCAACGACCTCACGAATAGCCGAAAAATCTGTTGCTTTTCCCGCTCAGCAGGCTCAATGACTGGCAGCAGCCTGGGCAGCGTTTCCAGTAATACCTTGGCATTTTCTACAGATAATTTGGATGTCGCATCTCCCGGCAGATTGGCCATTTTGTAGCAGCATTGGTCGTGGCTCATTTGCTCTAATACCTCCCTACAGGCCAGAATGATCCAACGACGTAGTCGTAGATAGGGGTCTTTTTGCTGGTGGCTGACCCAGTCGCTGACACGAGAATCATCCTTCCTCCAGATATCTGGCGCTTCGATCCGTGCCTTCTCGAAACTTTCGTCTATGGACGTCTTCAGTTGATCGCCGTGGTTCGAGCAGAATAGGATGCGGTCTCGGGGAAATCCACGTTTCAGCACCAGATCGAGAAAGAGGTGGTAGCCAGCTATCCCCTTCATTTTGTCGCGGGCCCCGTCATACGATGCATCCGATGCTTCCTCATCATCGGCTTTGTGGTTGTAGCCATACCAGCGCTCCAGAATCGGTTGCACCACCGGCACGTCTTCTTCGGCGCTCTCGCCGATTAGGTTGAGATCGATATCGAGCACAACGCTATCGAATTCATCCAAGCAGTCCTCGATCATGCGGGCTGCCTCGGCATAATTGGTGGCCAGCGTAATGTGATGCTCCCTTAGCCACGGTCGTAAGAGGCTCTCCTCGTTAGGGAAGCCCATTTTTTCTATCCCCAATGCCTGGTAGAAGATGGCGGAGGAAAATTCCTGGAACTGACCGCCATCGAAATCCTCCACCCAAAGAAACGTGCTCATGCGGCTCCCCCTTTTATAACGCCGGCAGGTATTCTCATCCTGACTAGCGATGGCTCCTTGCCAATTTCGGTTTCCAGACTTCCATGCAGGTGGTCCGCGATCAGCCGCAGGAATTTGTGACCCCGGCCGCTGCCTTTGCTTTTCTCGCGGTTTCGAGAATCTCGGGTACTCGGGTTCATGCAGGTAACAGCCACCTCCTCCTGAGATTCACTCCAGATGAGCCGCAACGGTGCAGAAGCCGAGGGTGTGGCATGTTTGATGGCGTTGACCAGCATCTCGGTGAACACCACAGTGAGCATTGAAGACTTGGGACCGAACTCGGCGAAACGGATCGTGCTCTCCGTGAACCCCTCATTCTGGAATGGGAGCAAATGCGCGGCCATCCAGTCGGCAAGCCCATCAAGATCGCCATGCGTGATCATGGCGCCGATCTCCTGTTCCCATTGCAACTGCAGGCCTTTTTCAACTGCCTGCCAGCTGATCTCGCCGCACCATGCGGATAAACGTAGATTGGCCGGTGCAGCTCCTTGCCGTTGGGCATAGGCAAGATAATGTGGCGACATACGGCTGCGATTACGCGAAGCGAGCAATTGCTGCAGGGACTGCATGAGCGAATTCAGAAGGACAATGGCCGGCGAACCAGCACCGGTTCTGTCTTCTCTAAGATGCGTGGTCAAGCGTTCCGGAGTAGAGGAGACCACGCTAAAGATATCGAGCAATCCGTTCATGGTGCGTGCTGCGTCGACATATGCTCGCTCGTCCCGCTGATGTGCGGTGTTGAATAAGATACTGGCAACCGGCCCCCGGAATTTGTGGGCAAACATGGCCATCAGGTTTTCGACGGCCTCACGTTTTTCTCGTTCGGCCTGCGCCTTAACCTCCTGTTTCTCGCGCTCTGCTTTGAGGTATTCGCCGATAGGGATTAGTGCGTGGACATCATCTTTGAGTCGTCGGCGAAATGTGGCGGGGTAGACCTTAGCGCTGCTCGGTTTCGGTTCCTCCATAGCGCGGAGGTATTCATTAATTTGCTTAAGCAACGCCAAGGCTCGCTCGGGAACGGATTGAGCAGCGCGTCCGTCGAGTAGAAAACGTGCGACGAGAAGCGAGGAGAGAGCTGTCTGGTCGATATTCCCCTGAAGATGGCTGAAGGCAGCATCGTTCAGCGCGATGCGGTCAGCATCGAGCATGCGATAGATTTCAGCTATATGGTCAGGGCCTGAAACACCTTCGAGATCCCGTAATAATCCATGCCATTTTTCCCCGGCTGCTTTAAGCGAGCCTTTTTGTCGTCTGGCACCCCTCTGTGCATCCCAATCATCCAGAAACATCTGATAGGGGATACGACAATTATTGTTCTCTGACAAAAGCCTTTCCACGTCTGGTCGAGACAGACGCGGTTCGTACTCTTTTTGCGTGCTGCCGTTTGCACTCACCAGCAACGCATACAACTCCATCGAGCATTCCTGCCACTCGCCTTCGTCCTCCCACCCTAATTGCAATGCCAGTCTGGCCCACTTATAGAGATTGGACGACCGATCTGCTCGTATATGCCCAATCTTACGAAACCATGTCTTTGCAGCCTCCCGGTCTGCCGTGCAGCCGTTGCCATGTAAGGTCATGATGGCAAGCCGAAACTGAATAGACGGGTCTTCTCCGCCAAAACCACTCTCATCATCAAGACTTGCAAAATAGTGCTCATAGGCCTTCACAGGGTTTCTCGCCGTTTGTGGCCCCAAGTCATATAGCTTTGCCAGCTTGGCGTGCGCACTAGCGGGCAAGCACTCGCCAGTGTCAATCAATCGTTCAAGAATCTGCACCCCTTGTTGTTCATCGAGACAATCACTTCCTTCATTCATGTACCGATCAGCCATGGCCAGTTCAATACTGGCCTTTTGAAAAGCATCGTCAGGGCACAGAGCAAGAGCTTGTGAATACAACTCCAGAGCTTGTCTGTCATTCTTGGCGAAATGCTCTGCATACATTTCGTTCGCCGTGACGCTATGACCAAGTACCGGTTCAAGCAGGCCGCGGGCTTCTTCTTGCACATCCCGCCCCGGATTCGTTTTATCCAGGCGATTAGCGTGGCAAAGCAAATGATCTGCCAGCTTCACTGCAGCACCAGGGACTCCTCTGAGCAAAGCATCTCGAAGTGTTTTTTCTTCTTGCTCTAACTCAAGGTCCATCTGGCGGAAATAAAATGCTTGATTCTCCTGTTGCGCTCTCTTTTTCTGTTTTTGTTCTGCGAGAAATTTAATCGCTGGTTGAAAACCCAACTCGGCAGACTCTTTCAAAAGTTTGGCTCGTTCCTCGTCTGTAGGAAGCCAGTATTCCTCCAACATAAGGTGGCTAGTCTTCATGCCCTCCACTAATGTCCCGTAGGTGCTCCCTTTCAGTTCTGATAGCCGCCACATAGCCTCCCTGGCACACTGTTTCGTAGCTTCTAGGTACCACCTTGCCGCCTTGTCTGGATCGGACGAAAAACCAAGCAAACCAACCTCATGTAATCGCCCAAGTACCGTGTATGCGGATTCGCCGGATTCCTCTGCGATGCTTGCGAGGACGGTTTCGATTTCTTTCTGGGTGTAGGTGGTCTTGGTCATTCTGGCCCGCTTGGTGTCGTTGGATTGATCGGTCAAATGATCAAAGCACTGGCTTCATGGTGATCGAAGGCCAAATGATGAACCGCCCTTCCAGCAAGCTAGAGGAAACATACCGGAGAAGTCAGGCGGCTCTATCTGCTGACGGAACTGCAATCACATAGTCGTCAAGGTTCGTACGGACAAGCTTGCGAAGGCCTACAAGACGCAGATTTTTGTCTAGTTTTTCACGCAACTCACGTTCGAAATCTTTGCCTTCCAGCATCTTGTCGCTATTCCACAAGCGCCCTTCGCTTTGAATCGTGCTTATAGCCAGCTTCAATGTAGTGTCCAACGTCAGTGACTTTTCTACACGAACGTTGTCAGCCCAAGGTGCAGTGGGAAGCCTGAGCGAAAGATGGAACCGATAACCGTCAAGCCGGCAGAGGAACGCGGACTCGTTGAAGTAGACGATGCTAGGGTCAATGGCAATACGTGCGTACGTATCTGCAACTAATTGAATCAACGGCAAGCCACTTGAGGCCAGTTTATTCGTCAGATTCTGAGCAACCTGCATTGACCTCTCCGAGGCCAAGCGAACCCAGCCACCACCAAGCAGTTTAAGTCGGTGCTCATCTGGCACAAGTTTGATTCCACGTGTATGTGCCACGAGCGTGCATAGCAAGGCCAGTTGATCTGAGTCGAGCGATATGGGACGGTCTTTCTCTTTGCCGGTTTTTCCCACCCGGAAAGGCATATCAGGATTTACTGGTATATCGACAGCGTTAGCCTCACCAAAGATCCGATAGGGGGTGCCGCTAGAGTCGGGAATATCCTCAAGAAAACCAGGAAGGGCGTCAGAAAACTCATTGTGCAGTGCATCGATAAAAGCGACTTTGCCATCTGGTCGACCATGAAGTGACGCTATGTCGCCCAGACTGAACCATTCAAGTCTTTCGGTGCGTGTGACCTCATCCAGGAGACGGGCTTCTCCTTGGGAAGTCAACTTAATGGTGTAAAGATCAATCTGGTACTGTGTAAAAGCGTGATTGTTTAACGCGCCTTCAAGCTTGCGATAAGGCTTCAGACTTTGCCTAAAAATAGCGTGGTAGTCCGTCCCCCAACGAAGGGCTAGTTCTTCGAAAAGTTCTCGTTCGAGAGTATTCCTTAGCCCCTGTTCGGCCAGACCGAGATCGCTTTCATTCAGAGCACGAAGGCTTTGGGTATTTCGTTTCCCCTGCGGCAAGTCATGAAGGTTGAGGCGTCCGCCAGGAAAAACATAGTTCTTCGCATCGCGTCTGGTTTTGTCCTCCCGATGTACAAGCAAGAAATCTCGACCAAGACGGATGAGGCCCCAAGCAACATATACAAATCGTATGGGGGCCGCATCCCTGCTGGGGTGGAATCGAATTCGTCGCTCTTCAAGTATTGCCAGGAGGTCGCGTTGTTCTTCGATGATGCGAGCTTGGGCAAGACCAGTCTGTTGCCAGTACCCGGCATCAAATAGGGTTTGGCCGGTTGTTGCAAGGGACTCCAGGAGAGATTTTCCAAACAGATACGCGGGGAACGAAACAAAGGCCCAATTCCCCAGCTCCAGTTCGCGGGTGTCAAGCAGTGAGAGGGTCTCGAACAGACGCCGCACCAGTTGAAGCGCACCTTTGCCCAACTCTTCATGTGCAGAATCCACAACACATCCAAGCAATTCTGTCTCTGAGATGGCCTCACGAAACGACCCTTCCTCAGCATGGATTGGTAGCGCCCTGGGAAGAGCGGATAGGGAGAGAGCGTCCATGGCGTCAGATTTGGTCACGAATGTCAGTATACGCAGGCAATCAGAGGAGTATGGCCCGCTGAGACGGCAAGCTCTCCGGTAGTTCTCCGGCTCAATATCCAAATTTGTGGTTCAGAATTAGATGCATGGTCAAGAGTCCAATGGATAGTAACGGAGAAGTTAATGTACAAAAATGCCTGCCGCTTTATGCAACGTTCAAATCATCCGAATACCCATGAGGACTCATTGGCTATCCCGGATATTCTACGCAAAGGCGTCATTGTCAGTCCATATCATGAACCGAATAACCAACGGTATATCCGAAAGAACTCAGATAAGAGGGATGGAGTCATGGCCGCGGCCTTTAAACTCGCAGGGTTTAATCGTTGATATACATGCTTGCCACATTGGAAATGTTACTAACAGTATGAGTAGCAGATCCCATGAACCTTGGACTGAGGCGGATAATGCCGTACTTAATAATGCGTTCCATTCTGAATGTGACATTAGCAAATTGGCCAAACTACTTGGGCGGTCAGAGCTTGCAATACGTTCTCGTCTTGGAAAATTATCACTGCTTCGCCCGCTTTCAGAAGAGCAAGTTAGAATCCATGCCAATACGGGTGTATTAAACGAATCGAAATATCTTGAAGAAACTGACGCAATTGCAAAAACAAAAATACATCAAGCACACAGTAATGAATTTTCAATCGATGTTCAACAAGCATTCAGACGTTTTAGATTTGTTTACGGCTTAGTCAACCCTCATGGTCAAGTTTACGTCGGTTACTCTTCTGATGTTTGGCATCGAGTTGCACAACACAACCGGAATCTTGGTGCTGTAGCAACACGAGGGAATGGCCCTTGGTTCCCATTTGCGATCTATTGTTTTGGGGCTGAATCTGACGCCCGTTCAATGGAAACATATATTCGAGCAAATTTTACAGAGTTCGCCATGCGTTCTCAAACATCAATCAGAGAGGTATTGGCACAAATTGGCGTTCCAATAACAAGCAAACAACTCAAGTTGCTATGAAATATCCGGCATCAATATCTTTTGGGTTGAATTTAATTTTTAGAATCGGTTGAATATTGGGGCGAAAGTTGTAATGTAATTCGACGATTTGCTGCCGCATAACCCATAAATCTTACCAACAACGAGAGCCAAGAAAGCGGAGATAATCTTGCTTCTGATCACACCTCATAACAATTCCCCCCATCTCGCCACTGTATTGGATGGTGAATTGGTTTATCTGCGCAGCCTTTCTGACTATCACGCAACCGTGTGGACTAAATGGGATGAAGGGTTACTGTTTCTTGATCAAGAAAAAAGGGTGCTTCATCTTGCAAGAGCGGATGGAAGCGTCTCTGTGCATTGCTGGACCCTTCCCGCAAATTTGGATTGCGATGCTAGTCAAACTCATATGGCTACCATAGGGAACAGAATTTTTATATCAGGCTTTTATGTCAAAAATAAGAAACCCACCATATTTACTCGTTCACTGACAGATGAAATGACGAATTGGTCAGATTGCTATCCTAATTCATTCCATTGGCGCAAGCATATTGACGCGCTATTGATTCAGGGCCAGCAGTTAATCGCTGTCGATAACGAGGTTCATCCGAAATATCTTTTTTATATCAATGATGCAGACAAAGACTGTACGCTTGCCGAAATTGTTGAACTTGATAGCCACGGGACTTACGAACACATCTACAGCGCCTCGTTATGCAAGAATTACATTGCAATAATATCCATAACTGAATGTGCGGCAGGGAAAGGGGTTCATTTGTTCTTCATAAACACAAGCTCTTTCAAACAATCCGGGGCACTTAACATTTATGGTTATCATTGCCGGCCAAATGATATTGGTTTAGTGAGTAATGAAGTGAGTAACGCACTATTATCTTTCACTCACAGTTCAAAAGCATTGGCAGCATGTGCAGAATATTTGGTTGTTGCTTGCGGGAAAAATGGTTTGGTCATCGCACACCCGGAGCGTATTGTTGACAAGAATTCAACAAAACGTGAATACCATGGAAACCGCCAGGGTGTCGTTGCAAGCCTACTATCGTTGCATCAATTGCCACTTCACCAATTACAGAAGCGTCAACTTGTAAAGGGGATTAAGGCTGTTGAGTTTGTGATAGGCGCAGGGGAACTGGGTTGTATTGTTGTTGTATCGCTTGTTGACGACACAATGGAATCATTCTTCGTAAACTGGGCTCTACTTAACGAGCTGCTTCCCTAATTGGGAGCCCTCGGGGGTGAGTAGCAGTTTTCGCTAAGTGGCCGAATGGATTCGTCGGCAAAAATTTCCTGCTGGAAGTGAACGAATGGCGGCAATACGAAGTGCTGCTGCCGTTCAAGTTTCATACCTTCAATGACCGCAGTGGCCGAGCAGCACTCATTCCAAGTTCACCACCCAATGTCTGCTGACTGATCTGACTTCGGTCATTTCAACATTCCGCGCGTAAACCTTCAGGCAGGCATATGCGGGTCGTCGTCATGAACCAAAGGTTCAATGGCCAAACGAAAACCCATCGCCTTCAAGATGGCGATCAAGCTTCGCAGTTCCGGGTTGCCCTTGGGGGAAAGGGTTCGATACAGCGTTTTGGCGTTCAGCTCGGCTTGCTGGGCGATCTCACCCACCCCGCCAAAGGCGCTGGAAACCCGGTGCAGTGCGATCATCAACTCTTCCAGGTCGCCATCCACCAGTACGTCATTCAGATAGGCGGCTGCCAATTTCGGGGCGTGGCGAAAGCTCTCAACCGTGGCGTCATCATGAGATCGGGCTTTCATCAGTCTCTCCGTTTGGGTCAGGTAAGTTCTTTCCGTTTATCTCGTTCTCAAGTTCGCGAAGGATGGTCATGATCCTGTCCAACGTGGGCACTTCGCCGAAAATCATATTTTCCATAGCCCGGTAGTCGGCTTCGACCGTCGCCAACACTGTCCCTGTTGGCACCAGGCGGAAGGTTCCCGGCTGCGCCTGGTCATAGTGCGCCCAACCTCGCGGATAAAAGCGCTGTTTGAACAACACCACGTCGGCCAACAACGCCGTGTCCGCCAACGCGGCAGCCTTGACCGGAGACTCGACCATCTTGGCCAGGTCGTAGTAGTGGCGAGAATAGCGCGGTGGCTGCGGGCTGCCCTCGGGACGGTGTGCCTCGTGATGCAGAATCGTCGCCTTCTCCCAGAATGTCCGTTCCGCCCTGATCACCCTGACCGGACATTCCCGTCTTGCAAATACCTGGGGAAATGCTTCGGCGGCATAGCAACTGATCAACTGCTCTTCATGCGGCAGCCAGGAAGCCAGCGGACCGATTTCCAGGCGCACCTCGGGGCGTAAATAGCGATCGGGAAACGCGCCGGGATAGCGAATGTTGATGACGTGCGGATCGGTTTTCTCGATCTCGCAACGACAAACATCGCCCAATGCCGCCGCCACCCGGGTCAGTAACTCGCCGCCGATATACGCCAGCGCCTGCACATTGATCGCCTCGTTCAGCTTCTCCTGCTGCGCCTTGGAACGCTCGGCCAGCGGATCTTCGCCTCCCAGCACGCGCCAATCGAGAATCAGGTCAATATCTTCCGAAAACCGCTCGATCAAGCGATACACCTTCGAGAGGCTGGTGCCGCCCTTGAACATCAACAGGCGTGCAAGCCCCGGCTGTTGAAACAAGCGGTCGAGCACCCAGGTCACCCAGAAATCCTTTTCCACCACCGCCGGGGTCGTGCGCATCCGCGCCGCCGTCTCGGAAAACAGCGCACTGCGCTCCGCCGCCGCAAGTCGGGCTACCCTGTCCATCAGTCAGCCTCCCGGCATACCTGCTTGATGATCTGGTAAACCCAGCCGGTCACCGCGCGGGTGTCCTTGAGGATGCGTTCGCGGAGAAGCGGGGCCAGCTGTTGACGCAATGTCTCGATGACGGACTGATCGACATGCTCCTTGCCCAGTGCTTTCAGGGCCTGCACCAGCAGGCCGCTTTCCCGATATTTGAACCCCGTGTCTTTCAAGGCGGATTTCCTGAAGGCCAAAGTCTGCTCGCCGTTTTCCCCAGTCGCGTATTCACGGCTTGGACCATCGGAGAGATAGACCCACTTGCCGGGCACCTGCGTGGAAAGTCCCAACTGGTTCAGGGCCGTGTCGCCGGAAGGCAGGATGCGCCAGTTGAACTTGCGCGCCAGTGCCTGAGCCACCTGATCGACATCCGGACTCAGGGTCTGGCCCAGCAACTCGCTATAGCGAGGGTAATCATAGACGCCATGGCAGACCCGACGAATGGTGCCGATTTTGGCCAGGCTGGAAAGCGCCTGATGGATGTTGACCTCGCCAAACTCGGCAACGAAGTCAATCTTGGTGAACGCCCACCCCCTGCCGCGTCCATATATCCTTGAAAGTATCTTTTGATCAATTGGTTGCATCAATCTATTGGGCAATTATTTTCAGGAAAAAAGCATTGTTTTGCTGAACGTAGCACAGCCCGGGACTGGGTGCCATGAGCATTTGTCGAATGAAAAGATGAAGGCCCAGATGAGGGCAAGAAATGGCGGCGGGAAACAGCAAGCTTGCTTTATTCGGCTGACGGACTTGGCGGATGCCTCTTGATCCTGGCCGCATCGAGCATAGCGGTCGTCGCTGTGTTCACAGACTGGCGTACCGGGTCCAGGTCGAGCCGGGCGTAGATGGCTGTCGTTTGCTGACTCTTGTGGTTCAGGCTCTTACCGATGATCGCCATGGAAGCGCCGGTCTTGGCCTGCCAGCTTCCAAGGGTGCGGCGCAGGTCGTGAATGCGCAGGTTTTGGATGCGCACATCATCGATGTTGATGCCAGCTTGCTTTGCCACCATCCGTGCCCGTGTGAGCTTCGTTTCGATGGACTCGGGTATTGGGTCACCTGTCCCCGAGTAGGTGGTTTCAGCAAAGTGACCTCCTTCCGCTTCAATCCTTTCGATCAACTGGGTGAGTTCGTCCCGATCGAATATTCGCAGCCAGCCCTTATGGGGCTCCATGAGATGCCCGGTCTTGCCATGACTTGGGAAAACGTAGGTCGCGTTTTTTTCGGCGGTATCCCGACGGTTACCCAATATGGCGAGCGCTTCCGGTGAGAGCGTGACATTTTGCGGTGTACCGTTCTTGGTCTCCGGAATGCGCCAGATACCCTCATCGAGGTTGATATCAGCCCAACGCATGGCCAGCACATTGCTGCGCCGTGCGCCGGTCAGCAGGGACAGAAGAAAATAGTCACGCACGATGGAATTGGGTTCTTCCGCCAGTGATGCGAAAAAGCGGGGCAGTTCATTGGACTGCAGGAAACGATCCCGGCTTTTTTCCGGGTTGCGCCGGATGCCGCGTGCCGGGTTGTTCTCCACCAGCCCCCATTCCAGGGTGCGGCCGAATACGGTTGAAATCAGGGCCAAGACTCGGTTGGCGACAACGGGGTGGCCTGCCTTGGTGATATCTGAATGAATCAGGGCAATGCTTTGCCGGGTGATGCTGGACAGTTTTTTTGAGCCTAGCGATTTTTGCAGATATTGCTGATAGCGCTGCTCGTCATCTTCCCAGGTGCGCTTGTGCGTCTTGGCGTGCCGTCCGAGATATTCCTTGAAGAGATCACCAAAGGTTTGTTCCCCCTTGTGAGCCCGTTTCACCTCCGCAGGGTTGGCTCCGAACTCGATGGCGGCATTGATCTCGGCTGACTTACGCCGTGCCTGCTCAATACTCATCTCAGGATACCGGCCCAGCGTGACTCGTTCTGGACTACCGCCCTTGATCCGCCGATAAACTGAGAAGGTTTTCACCCCGCTTGCGCTGACACGGATCTGCAGACCTGTTGTTTTCGTATCGTGGCAGACCAGACGCGTGCCTTCTGCAGGTAACGGCAAGGCATCCAGCGCTGCTTTTGTGAAGTTGAATTGTTTACCCACTATTGACCTCCGGACTCCGTTCTGGGGTTACGCCGGGGTTACAGAATAGGTGAAATTAAGGTGTTTTTCGTGTAACCCCGTTAAGGTCAATATAACTCTAACATGTTGTTATGTATAGATATATTGCGCTATATGCATCTTGGTTAAGGACGTGGAAATGGGTTTGAAAATCCGCGTGTCGACGGTTCGATTCCGCCTCTGGCCACCAAGAATTCCACATGTCTAAACAGAAACCTAGTAGCGGTATTTCGTTCTGAAATTTACCGCGCTCTGGCCGGCTCGGCGTTTTCACTTCGCGTGCCGATGTATTCCCGGTACGCTGCGTGCCTGGCAAATCCGAGCTTTCCTCCATGCGTTATTACCCGATCGTCCTGTTCCTGGCCTTTTCGACCAGCGGCTGCGCCGTCGTGGCGGTTGCCGATGCGGCGGTGAGCGTGGCGGCTACCACGCTGAAAGTAACGGCGACGGTCGCCTCGACGACCGTCGATGTGGCTGCCAGCGGCGTCAAGGCGTTGGTCGGAGCCAGCGAAAAACCGTAGCCGACTGCATGCCTTGCGGCTGCCATGCTTTACCAGTCTTTTCCCCCGTCCATGGCCTCACGACGTTGCGCGCCCGCCGGTTACGGCAATCGGTGCAGCGTCTTTGCGGGCGGTGTTAAGGTACGCAAGGCGCTGATAAGAAAGCACGGCGAATAGTTCGGCGCACTCCAAAGCCATAAAGACCGGCTCGATTGTTTCAAGCCGGTTCGGCAGGCGGCTATTGGGTCGGCATGCGCGTTCCGAGGTCGGCGAGTCGATCCCCGTTTCGTCCATCGCGACGGGCATTGCCGCCCATGCCAAGCCCCAACCTTCTTAGCAGGCTGGTGAGAAACCTCCTATGAACCCCGGATTCCCAGGTGTCGGGAA